>DASZPM010000010.1:0-402500 GCA_035550215.1 Chitinophagaceae bacterium
CTTCGCGTGCCCCGTAAAAATAATTGCCTGGTTAACGCATTGCCCCGCTTATCAATCCGTTTATCCCCAAAAAAAGCCTCGTATTTTATGCCTGACATGTCACAAATATCATCCTATTATTTGTGGGTACACGGTAGGATGAATATCGGGGGAGGAATGCTATTTTAACTAACTTGCTGATATTGAAATAATTATGAAAAATTTGACACATTTTTTTACAAATACAATCATCTTCGTACTGTTTAAAACCTGTTGCTAACCAGTAAAGCCTGGTTGCAGGTTCCCTTACTATATATAAAAACAGGTAAAGTGTCCCGGGTTTTTGAGAAGATTTTTTGGGGAAGTGGAAGCCCTTTGCCTGTTATGCCGGGCGCGCCGGGGGTAAGTAGCATCTGTATAAGGAAACACAGTCTCCAAACATTCACAAGTACTGGGGGCGGCTTGTTAAAGAAATTTTTAAGCTAAGGGAAAAGCCAATGAATTTTCAAATAAAATCATATAGAAGTGCAGACAATATTCAGCTTGGGTTTTCAAAAGTTAAAATAAATAAAATGCTTGGAAGTGATTTTACATCTATTACATATGATTATAGTTTAGATGTTGCTGATAATTATAAACATTTGGGATTGCAATTGGACTACGATGAGTTTAAAAACTGTACAACAATACACGTAGAAGCCCCATCAAATGCTATCTATGAAAATCACAATTTGCATTTAATGTTATACAGCGAAATATTAAGTCTTTTTAGTGTTAAAGAGAAAAATGCTTATATTGATGATAATAATATTTTATTTATTGATGTTGGCATAGCGTTCTCATTTGGTGATGACAAAGAAAAAAAATGTCCTGCTATAGTTACAATTTTTAAAGAGGGGCTTTTTGATGAATTTTTGCATAATTATGAAAGATTATGGTAGTCGCAGCTCTTCGGGGATTTGCAATCCTTTCATTTCAAATGTCACGTGCGCGCCGGCGACCAGCGCCTGTACTGGGAGACGCAGTCTCCAAACATTCCCAGGCATACTGGCCCGCTACACGGAACACCTGCACCAGTAGGGGAGATTTTTTCAAGCGATTTTAGTAGCTGTTAGCATGACAGGTAGAGCAGTACCTGTCTACAGAGCTTGCAAGTAACTTTGACGGAAGTAAAAGTTATTTTGATAGAATTATCCAGGTCGTTTTTTGAGTAGGATTGGATTTTGAGTCTCTTCTTTCTGTTGTCCATTTATTCTCACCAAATACTGAATTTAATAGATATTTCATGTTATCAGCAGCAATAGATTCTCGTTCGGACTCATCAATTGTTTTTGGCAATTTATCGCGAAAATATACGATAATACCTTTCCAAGGTTTGCCTTTAGTCTTAATATCATCCAAAAAGCTAGTATCTTTCTTTGAGGCTTCTATTACTGATAATAAAGCTAATTTAAGATAATCACCGGTTTCTTGGGCTTCAACGTCTCCTGTCGCACCAATGTTTTCAGTTTCGATTTTAACTTCGCCTACATCTTTTTTAGTTACCTCCATTTCTTTTTCAAATAAATCATTTAGATCAGTGGCGTAGGTTCTTACTTTTGTGCTATCATAGCCTTGATCTTTTCGTTGATAAAGTTTCTCAAAACTTAATATTCTGGCTGAAATGGGATAAGGCGTCCCTCCTGAACTACTCCAAAATATTGCATTACCAGGAATAGGTTCATTTAATAACGAACTTAGTATATCATTGCTAAAGTGAGCATTCGCCTTTTTTACTGCTTGCAAATCCCCAGAAGAGAGTAAATGAAAAAGAAACCAGTTGTCACCTTGACTTAATATTTCATCGGAAATACTTCCTGGTTGCTGTGTGATAAGTACAGCACCTAGATTATATTTTCGTCCTTCTTTTACCCAAGCGACATATGGGCTATCCGCCCCGCCCGTGCCACCCAATACTGATTGAGCCTCTTCTAAGACTGCAATAGTTGGAATGCTATTTGCGTCTTTTTTTGTAAATTCATTTTGGTTATGTTCAAATATCTGTTGAAGTATAATGCCAGACAAAATTAGCCCTGCAGGCCCACGCATTTGAGAAATATCCACTATACATATTTTCCCCGCTTTTAAAGCTGCAAAAAGCTTATCCTTCATTTGGCTACTTGGATCGTGGAGAAGGCTGACAATTGTTGTCATATTTGACCTTATAGCCATTATTTCTGCATCTTGCCTTTCATCTGCTCTTTGAGCTTCTCCTAAAATTATTGCTCTTATCTCCTCTAAATCAGTTGAGTTTTTGGAGGTGTATATTAGATTTACCAACCTAGCCCACAATGTGGAATTAAGCGCTTTGAGTTTTTGAACGTTTTGCTGAGATTGACGTTCAGCCGGGAGTGCAATTGAAATTATCTCGGATGGTCTTAGTCTTCTAATATCGAGCTTAATATTTCCAGCTACGAAAGATTGGTAAAAATCGCTTGGGCCCTGTTTATTTGTAAAAACAACAAGCTTATCCTCCAAATGGGGAACATCGCATAATCCTGGTCGATCGTTATCGTCCGGCCAAAAATATTCACCATCAGGGTCAAAAATTAGCGTGCCTACAGGCACCATTTTTTCGCCTCTTTTTTTTACTGTTGGAGTGTTGGCATAAAGACTACTAAATAATAGTTTGACCAAATTAGATTTGCCAAAGCCAGCCCTTGCGAAAACAAATGAGCGCCGAGATACTAATTGGTTAATTTTGAAACGAGGGATTATAACAGGTCTTTTGACATGCATCCAAGGTTCCTCCGTCAACCTATTGTCCCCGCCACTATAAATAAATTCCCCAAGCGCAAAGAACCCAAATTGCGCAGCGTCTGTTCCATCATCATTTTTAATATTATGGCCCGCAATTTCTTTTAACAACTCTTCTGACAAAAAAGCAACTTTACTCCCTACATGTGGTAATCTTCTATGCGAAGGAGCAAAAATCAACTTATCATTATTTACTCTGAGAACCCCCAGAACCCTTATGTCAATTTTATATTTTAGATATTGCTCACGCAAATCTTCAGGAACGGATCGTCCTTCTGTTATTGCTCGTATTCCATAATCTTCTCCAGTTGAGCCGGATAATTTTCCTTGAGCTGAGATCTCTGTTATTCTTCCCAAAACGGCCTCATCATCTCCTTCGAGCCCCACTATAAGAAATTGCCCGTGCATTGGTATATTTTGAAAGTCATTATGATATTTTAAAATTATATCAGCGTGAAATTCCAACCCCCCTTCACTAAATCCTTTAAATACGCCGATTTCGCTGTCTTTAGGAAATAATTTCATGAGTATCTGTTTTGGGATTTATCTGAATTAAAAACTTGCTCATCAATAATTGATTTTTTATTAGACGGAAGTAAACCCTTTATTGCGTCGATGACTTCATTTTGCAAAATATCCATATCGAAATCAACCACCTGTGCATGTTCATGGGCCTTTTGTAAGCAAAGTGGGTAAAATGGGACTGGAAAACCGTTGATTGCATCTGCAAGCAAATAGCCAAATATTTCTATATCATTATTTGACTGGTTGAAAAGCAAGTCAACGGCCCAAACTGGATCCCCAGTCATTTTTCCAAACCTTACTAGATACATATCCCCCATTGAAAATTTGTTTTTTTCTCCACCCTCCTCAATATCTTCTTTATCTTTTCGAATAAACTCTTTCCATGTGTACGACTTTCTTTCTATTTCTTTGTCAATTTTAGCAAATCGTGGCTCACCTTTAGGAAACACATCTTCAAGATGCATAACTAAAGCATAACGAGACAAAACTTGACTATGCTTCGCAAGACCAACAAGGAAAACCCTTACCTTATCCTGATCGTAAGCTCTATTGATTGACATGATAATTTTCTCCATCATCTGAACAAACAAATCTTGGCTGAATAACTTGCTTCTTAATAAGCCATCTCGAACTATTAGAGTATTTGTTGAGAACCTTGTATAGCAAATTTTATCGTATAGGACAGCCCATTCGCATAAATCTCGATAGGTAAGGACCCAAGATGGAGAAACCAAATCAGGGTGCTGACGTACAACCTCACCTTTTGGTATCATCGTACTTATATCATTTAATGTTTCACAATTTAAATCATTCATTAACCGACCTAATTTTGTTTTTGGACTTCCATCAGAATTGAATTGTCGTTTGCTTAACACATCAGTGTCGGTAGTAGGAGAAACAATGTCTAAACATAGCTTGCTTCCATTTGAATCAACGACCCTCACTAATTGAAAATAAAAGGGATCGTAAACTAATTTATTATTGCCGCCATCACTTGCAACGAGGGAGATTGATGTGGTAGTTCGTGGCTTAATTGTTTTTACTGTCGTCTTTATAAGTTTTACTTCTTGTAATAAATCATCTAATAACTTTCTATCAGAGTGAGCACAATCTCGAATAGAATTTTTTAAATCGGGGATTTCTTCAGGGTCAAACATGATTAATTCTTTAGTCTTGCAAAAACATCAATCTCCTCGACATATTTGCCTGTAGACGTTTTAAATTGATTTGCTTGTCTTTTACTATCTTCAGGTTCACCTGCTTTTTTTATAGTCGTTATTTTCCAGCCGCAATCTGAATTGTACAGGGACTCTTTTATCATGTCTGACGGTGTTTTGTCTGCTCTGCTTGGTAATGCCCCAAAGCGTATAAAAAGTTGAGCATCGGGCTTACTCTGGGCGGCAACATTTTTCCAAACTTTTGAAAGGTCGGTGATAAAGCTTATCTCAGAATGATGTTTTACCTGTTTTTTAGTGGAATAGTCTATTTTTTCGGTACCACCTACAAACCAATTTCTAAGCCATTGATCCTGCTCATAGGTTGACATTCCGAAGTACGGAGGCGATGTTATGGTGCACGTAATTTTTTTCGAGCTTACCTGTTGAATGTCTCTGCTATCGGCAAGTACGATTTTTCCTTTTGCAGCTCGAGGGACTTCTTGATTAAATATATATTCACTTCTTTTTTTTACTAGGGTAGGAAGGCTAACATAGGGGGGGCGCAAATTTTTATTTTGCCAATATCGAACTGAGTAATTGGGTTTGGTGGCAAATGTTCGGGGCATTTGATTTGACAAATAAGAAGGCTCGTTTTTCATAATAGGCCCATGTAGAATGCCCAATACAATGGCTCTTAAAGCAATTTCTATATCAGTAAGTTGTTTTTTTTGCAAAAGATATTCTCTGATTTTGCAGATATCAAACAATGTATCAGGATCATAAGCCCATTCCCAAAACTCACCGCTGGGTAGTTGCTTAGGACTCATGGAAAGCAAGATGTCTAAACAGAGATTTGTTATTTCATGAGGGGAAACACTCACAATCTTGGCTTGTGCAACAGCGCTTGCTACGGGATTACTGTCCACACCATATGAATTAATTCCTAGTAGCCGAGCTGCATAATTTGTAGTACCTCTCCCACAAAAGGGGTCATAGACTACGTCATTTTTGCTTGCGCGCGTTAACAATCTGTAAGGAAAACTCAGTGGAAACATTGTAAAGTAAGGGCAAATTGAATTTAGCCTTACTTTTGGATGGAGACGGTTATCAATTATGCTAAAATCCATATTGGGTATTGTAATATATGGCCATTAATTGAGTAATATAAGCAATTTCTGCTAAAGGTTATAATTTTCTACGACAATAGATCTCCTCATTCTGTACGCCCCCCAACAAAAAATCCCAAACGCCTTTCAGCATTTGGGATAATTACAACTTACCTTTTCCTGTAGAGCGTACGGGAATCGAACCCGTGATTCCTCCGTGAAAGGGAGGTGTCTTAACCCCTTGACCAACGCTCCAAATTTTTTGGGACGGCAAAAATAGCCCCCAAACGCCTTACGGCAAAAAAAATCCCAAACGCCTTGCAGCATTTGGGATTACAACTTAAAGAACCTTTTCCTGTAGAGCGTACGGGAATCGAACCCGTGATTCCTCCGTGAAAGGGAGGTGTCTTAACCCCTTGACCAACGCTCCAAATTTTTGGGAGCGCAAAGATAACGCCGGCACGGGTAGCTGCAAAATGTTTTTTAAATATAATTCAACTTGTCAGTAAACCGGGGCAGCGCCGTCTGTAAACATAAGCCGTAAACAGCATTGCAGGCGGCAAACAGCCGGTATTATCATACGGTAAACTGCAGGTTTACGCTTAAAAAAAATGCTGTTTTCGCTTTAAGTACCGTAAATTCGCGGTGCTTTTTAAAAAATTAAACATAAAATTATGAGCACAGTTAAAGTAGCGATCAATGGCTTTGGCCGTATTGGCCGCTTGGTTTTCAGGCAGATACATAACATGGAAGGTATAGAAGTTGTAGCGATAAATGATTTAACAAGCCCTAAAGTATTAGCACACCTGTTAAAGTACGACAGCGCGCAGGGTGGCTTTCACGGCGATGTAAAAAGCACCGAAAATTCAATTATTGTTGACGGAAAAGAAACAAAAATATATGCGCAGAGAGACCCATCACTCATTCCCTGGGGCGACCATGACGTTGATGTGGTAATTGAAAGCACCGGCTTTTTTACCGACAAAGCAAAGGCCGAAGCGCACCTTAAGGCAGGCGCTAAAAGGGTAGTAATTTCCGCCCCTGCTACCGGCGACCTTAAAACAATTGTATTTAACGTAAACCACGGCATACTTGATGGCAGCGAAACAGTTATTTCATGCGCATCATGCACAACAAACTGTTTGGCGCCAATGGCTAAAACGCTGAATGATAATTTTGACATTGAAATTGGCGTAATGACAACCATTCACGCTTATACTAACGACCAGAATACGCTGGATGCGCCGCATGCCAAGGGCGACCTTCGCCGTGCAAGGGCTGCAGCCGCCAATATTGTACCAAATAGCACAGGCGCAGCAAAAGCAATCGGCCTGGTATTGCCTGAGTTAAAAGGCAAATTAGACGGCAGCGCGCAGCGTGTACCCGTTATTACCGGCAGCGTTACCGAGTTAACAGCCACCGTTGCTAAAAAAGTAACTGTTGCCGAGGTAAACGAGGCTATGAAGGCCGCCAGCAACGAAAGCTTTGGTTATACCGAAGATGAAATTGTTAGCAGCGACGTTATCGGCACGCATTACGGCTCGTTGTTTGATGCTACGCAAACAAAAGTGCTTACCGTTGGCGACAAGCAACTGGTAAAAGTTGTTAGCTGGTACGATAATGAAATGAGCTACGTTAGCCAGTTGGTGCGCACTGTACACCATTTGGCCGGTTTAATCAGCAAATAAGCATTGTGTTACCTGCAGCAGAACAATAATTAAGCTGTTGTTGCGTCGCACACTGGTGCTGTTGAATAAAGCTGAACTATTTATAACCACAAAGCGCAAAGCCTTATGTAAGCAACACAAGGATTATTTTCCTGGTTACTTTGTAAGCCCCGCTGTGCTTTGTGGTTTTTTTATAAAAGGTTTTCGGTATATACCTGTACCGCCCTGCTTTAAAGACAAATAAGAACGGGCAACTGTAATTTTTAAAAGATACATACCATATTTATGAGCAAATTCTCCGAACACAATTTTGCCGGCCAAAAAGCATTAATACGTGTTGACTTTAACGTTCCGCTGGATAAGCAAACCTTTGCCATTACCGATGATACGCGTATGCGTGCTGCCGTGCCAACCATTAAAAAAATACTGGCAGATGGCGGTAGTGTAATACTGATGAGCCACCTTGGCCGCCCGAAAGAAGGGCCGGAAGAAAAATCATCGTTAAAACATCTTGTTAGCCATTTAAGCGGGCTGCTGGGTGGTGCGGACGTACAGTTTGCCAATGACTGTATTGGTGAGGAGGCAGTTAATAAAGCCGCTGCGCTAAAGCCGGGCGAAGTGCTGTTACTGGAAAACCTGCGCTTTTACAAACAGGAAGAGAAGGGCGATGAAGCATTTGCTGAAAAATTAAGCAAGCTGGGGGATGTATACGTGAATGATGCGTTTGGCACGGCCCACAGGGCACATGCTTCTACGGCGGTGATTGCAAAATTCTTCCCGGGGGATAAAAAGATGTTTGGCCTTTTGATGGAAGGCGAGGTAGCCAGTGCTGAAAAGGTGTTGCATAAGGCTGAAAAGCCTTTTGTTGCCATTATAGGCGGGGCAAAGGTTAGCGACAAGATACTAATTATAGAAAACCTGCTGGAAAGGGCAACCGATATTATTATTGGCGGGGGTATGGCCTATACCTTTTTTAAAGCAGAGGGTGGCCAGATAGGGAATTCGCTGTGTGAAGATGACCGCCTTGATACAGCCCTGGAAATATTAAAAAAAGCCGGTGAAAAAGGCGTGTGCATTCACCTGCCCAATGATAGCATTATTGCAGATAAGTTTGCCGCCGATGCAGAAACTTCTTCAGCGTTAAGCAATAATATACCCGGTGGCTGGATGGGGCTTGATATTGGCGAAATGGCCTGCGAAACTTTTAGCCACGTAATAAAAAATTCAAAAACCATTTTATGGAACGGCCCTATGGGTGTTTTTGAAATGGAGAAATTTCAGCACGGCACAAAAGCCATTGCCACAGCGGTGGCAGAAGCTACCCAAAACGGCGCTTTCAGCCTTGTTGGCGGTGGCGACAGCGTAGCTGCTGTTAACCAGTTTGGGTTTACTGATAAGGTTAGTTACGTAAGCACCGGCGGCGGCGCAATGCTTGAATATTTTGAAGGAAAAGTACTGCCGGGTATTGCTGCGATAAATGAAGGCTAATTGCTTTAACTAAATGTTTTTCAGTATCTCGTAAAATCTGTACACGTCTTCAAATGAACAGTATAGGGGTGCGGGTGCTACGCGTATAACCCCCGGTTCGCGGTAGTCCACTATAATACCGCTGTCCAGCATTTGTTGAAATACTTCCCTGCCTTTTTCTGTAAAATAAAGGCATAGCTGCGCGCCCCTTTCCGCGGGGTTTGAAGGCGTTATTATTTCGAAAGAGAGATTGGTTAGTTGCTGCAGCAGGAACTCAAGGTAGCCGGTCAGCTTTATGCTTTTAGCATAAAGGTTGTCCATGCCTGCCTGTTCAAATATTTCCAGCGAGGCTTTCAGCGCTACCGTGTTAAATACCTGCGTGGTGCTTACATTCCACCCGGTTGCGTTTGGTTTGGCAACAAAGCCCTTCTCCATTTTAAACCGTGTCTTTTCATCATTTCCCCACCAGCCCGCAAGCCTGCCCGTGGCTGCTTTGGCTGCATGCTTCTCATGCACAAAAACGCCCCCTGTTGAGCCTGGGCCGGCGTTAAGGTATTTATAGCTGCACCAAACCGCAAAATCAACCTCCCAATCGTGCAGCCTGGTTGGCACGTTGCCGGCTACATGGGCAAGGTCCCACCCGGCCACAGCCCCGGCTTTATGGGCTGCTTTTGTTATGCCTTCAATATCAAATAATTGCCCCGTATAGTAATTTATGCCGCCAAATAATACCAGCGCAAGTTCGGTTTTATGATGCTGTATGGCAGATAAAACATCCTCATTCCGTATTATCTTTTCGCCTGCTCTCGGCGCAATCTCAATAATGGCATCGGCGGGGTCAAAACCGTAATGCTTAACCTGTGTTTCAACAGCATATTGGTCTGAAGGAAATGCGCCGGCCTCCATCATTATTTTATAGCGTTCTGCATTTGGCCTGTAAAAACTCAGCATCATCAAATGCAGGTTTACCGTTAGGGCGTTCATTACCGTAATTTCATTGGTTTTTGCCCCAACAATGCCGGCAAGCGCAGGGGTAACAAATTCGTGGTAATACATCCATGGGTTGGCGCCCGCAAAATATCCCTCAATGGCAATATCACGCCACGTTTGCAGTTCGGTATGTATGGCGGCCTCCACATTTTTTGGCTGCAGGCCAAGAGAATTTCCGCAGAAATAAATGGCGTCCTTACCATCATGCTGTGGAAAATAGAATTGCTTTTTGAAAGGAGCGAGGCCATCGTCTGCGTCCATTAACCGGGCAAAGCTTATCGAATTGTCAAAAGGCATAAAAGAAACCCTTTAAAAAATATTTGTAAATATCTTTTAAATGAAGCAAAAAAGGCGGAACAATTTACTTGCTCCGCCTTTTTTGCTTTGATAAATAGCCTGGATTACATTATTGTTGTTGACCCGAAATTTGATTTTATTTTAATCATGGTACTGCCGCTGCCTGCCTTGCCCTGGTAATGGTAATCAAACCGGGGGCTGCGCCATTCCTGGTTTTTGTCTGCATCTTCTTTTATAGAAAAGTCAGTATGATTAGAGAAATCCCCGAAATGTGTTTCTATGTCAAAAGTTGCCGAAAGGTCTTTGCTGGTGCTTATTTTAACGGTTGAATAGCTGTTGTACAGGTCAAGGCTTTTAATGTTATTGTCAATGGAAATCTTGCTGGCATCGCAAAACTCAAACCTGGCATCTATATCGCCGCTCATTTTACCTAATGTGAAGCCGGAGTATTTAATTGTTAATTTTCCATTGTTAAGGCCTTCTATGTCTGCCTTACCAAATTCAATGTCTATATCACCGGCATTTTTTATGTTGCCTGCTTTAAGACTGCCAAATTTGTTTTCAATATCAATATGGCCGTTATAGTCAGGCAGGTAAGTATCGCCAAATTGTGTGTCGAGCGTAAGCGGGTTATTAGCCGGAAGATGTACTACATAATCAATATGCATCTCCGTATGGCCTTTTCCATTATCTCTATGGTTGTCAATATTAGTCCTGAAATATACGCCGTTGCTGCTTTTGCCGTCTTCAATATTAATATCATCTATCAGCGATTGCGCCCTGTCATCGCTGCTGGCCACCACCCTAATTTGCACATCAACCTTTACTTCGTTGCTGTTCCATGTTTCAAGGCGGGTTTCCCCAAAGCGGTTGTCAATGGTAATATTGTCCGTGCTGCTGACAGCGTATGATTTAGAGTACGATTTTGTTTTTTCTGCATCGCCCCCGTTTGCCAGCAGGTGGGTTGTTATAAGCATAGCTGCGCTTACAAACAGCAGCTTATATGTTTTTAGTCGCGTTTTCATATTCCTTTTGTTTAGATTTTTTTAGAGAATGTATAATGTATAATTGTTTGCTGAGTATTTCTGTCTGCATTTTAAGATTGGTAATCATTGCATCAAGAATGGCTTCTTTATCCGTGTTGCCTTTAAGCATATTTTGCAGGTTGTGATAATTGCTGTCAAGCTTTTCTATTTCACCGGCAAAGCCACGGTATAAAACAGGGTCTGTTTTTTCAATCTTCTTTAACTCCCTGAATTTTATTTCGGTAAGGCGGCTGTAGTAAAATATTTCCTGTGACTGGTCATCTTCATCCGCAGCATCCTCTTTGGCAACACTGCCATTGCCCGGTAATTGTTTACTATCAGTAATCTTATCCTGTTCAGATGGTTTTATTGCCTGTGCAGTACTATTGTCGCTGTCAATGCCTGCTGAGGGGTTGCTGCCCGCTTTTTTTGTTTGCGCAACCGGCTGTATATCAATTTTGGTTGCATTGTTATTGTTAACAAAATACCAAACGCTTACTGCCACCAGCAATACCGCCGCCGCTACTGAAGTAAACTTTATCACCAGGCTCCTGTATATAACAGGCGTCTTTTTTTCCGCAACCGGCGCAATTGTTTTTTCAATACCCTGCCATACTACCTCACCGGGTACTTCCGTGTCAAATGCATTCCTGTTGGCCGCTATAAATTGTTCAAGCGTTTCTTGTCTTTTTACAAATTGCTTCTCAAGGTTTTGCCAAACCTGGCCGGATGGCTCTTCATCATCAAATGCTTCCCGGTTTGCCTGTACAAATTCATTAAGCGCATTAGCCTTTTTTACAAACTGTTTCTCAAGATTTTCCCACACGGCGGCTGACGGCTGTTCGCTGTCAAATGCCTCCCTGTTGGCGCTGATAAATTTTTCTAACCCGTTTTCCATTATCAGTTATCTCTTAAAATAGTTAATAGTTTTTGTTTTGCCCGCATATACTGGCTGCGTACTGTTACTGCCGCAACACTCATTATCTCACCAATCTCCTCGTGGTCGTAACCCTCAAAAAGGTAAAGGGTTAACACGGTACGCTGGCCGGTATTTAACTCCTGCATTGCCTTTTTTATTTTAGCCACCTGCAGGTGTATATTGCTTTCATCAAGCATTTCTTCTTCGGGTATTTGCTCGAGTAATTCTTCGTTTGTATCTATCAACAGCATCTTAGACTTCCTGAGATGGTTGAGCGACTTGTTAATCACTATTTTTTTAAGCCAGGCCCCGAATGTTGAACCGAAGTTGAATGTTTTGATATTGCCGAACGCATCAGTAAATGCTTCCTGTAAAACATCTTCCGCATCCTTCCTGTTGTTTACTATGCGCAAACTGGTATTGAACATGCTTGTAGCGTACCGCTTATACAGTATTGTATAGCTGGCAGCATCACCCTGCAGGCAACGCTCTACAATTTCATCTTTTACATAACCCACTGCTAAATCCACTCAACAAAAATTTATGCTCGTTTAATAATAAGTACACCGGTTTTTTACAGGTGTTGCATTTTTACAGAAATATTTTAAAAATATTTTTTGGCCCCAAAAATGGTGTACCGTGGTTTGTTTAATTTCATATTCACCGCAAGGTCATCATTCTTTCGGCTTGCCGGGTGCAAAGCTGCCAATTGCCGCGGTGTACCATGGGTGAATATCGTATCTTATGCGCCCGGCAGCAATGGCAGGGTCGGTTTTAAGCAATGTTTCAAGTTCCTCCTGGCTGTTGCAGTCAAAAATAAAAATGCCCAGCCAGCCGGAATCATCGCCAGAAGGGCCTGCCACTTTTAGTTTACCCTCATGGTACAAACGGTTTATGTTTGCCAGGTGGCCTTCCTGTATTTTAGCCGCGGTAACTGAATCCTGGTTCCTGTTGGGCCCTTTAAGCAGCATAACAAAATAGTATTTTCTGATGGTGTTCTCCGGCTTTTGGTCGGACGGGTCGGGCGTTTGAGCACTGGCAAGCATAATTGCCAGCAACAGTAAAGCAAGCAGGGGTATTTTTTTCATTATGCAGCGTTTAATCAAAATAAAATTAGAGAAAAGATTGGCCGGTGACACTATCCCGGTAAATTTGCATACTAACAATTGTAAGTTACGGTTTCTGTTAAATAAAGCATTATGTTTAATGTATAACCGGTAAGCCAAAAACTGCAAACTATAAAATCGTTCTATGGCCGTTAAAACAGACTTTTTTCAATCGCCCGACTATTATTTGCTGGATGAATTGCTTACCGATGAGCATAAATTAGTAAGGGAATCGGTACGTAATTATGTAAAGAAAGAAATATCACCCATTATTGAAGACTATGCGCAGCGGGCCGAATTTCCTGTACAGATAGTGCGGCAAATGGGGGAACTGGGCTGTTTTGGCCCCACCATTCCGCATGAATATGGCGGCGGTGGCCTTGACTACATTAGCTACGGGCTTATGATGCAGGAGTTGGAGCGGGGCGACAGTGGTGTGCGCAGCACTGCCAGTGTACAGGGTAGCCTGGTGATGTTCCCGATATATGCCTACGGCAGTGAGGAGCAACGCATGAAATACCTGCCCAAACTGGCAAGTGGGGAGTGGCTGGGATGTTTTGGATTGACAGAGCCAGACCACGGCAGCAACCCGGCAGGCATGCTGAGTAATATTAAGGATGCAGGCGACCATGTGATATTAAACGGCGCAAAAATGTGGATTAGCAATGCCCCGTTTGCACAAATAGCAGTGGTATGGGCGAAAGATGAGGAAGGAGATATACGGGGAATGATAGTGGAGCGTGGTATGGAAGGGTTTTCTACCCCTGCTACGCATGGTAAATGGAGCCTGCGGGCGAGTGCAACAGGCGAATTGGTGTTTCATGATGTTAAAGTACCAAAGGAGAATATTTTCCCTAACGTTAAGGGCTTAAAAGGGCCGCTTGGCTGCCTTACCAAGGCCCGTTACGGTATAGCATGGGGTACACTTGGCGCCGCGATGGATTGTTATGATACAGCGCTGCGTTACAGC
Organism: Chitinophagaceae bacterium; assembly: GCA_035550215.1. Classification (GTDB taxonomy): domain Bacteria; phylum Bacteroidota; class Bacteroidia; order Chitinophagales; family Chitinophagaceae; genus JABDFW01. The sequence goes on from DASZPM010000010.1 coordinate 14,005, forward strand.
AAAGAAAGGGTGCAATTTGACCGGCCGATAGGCGGCTTTCAGTTGCAGCAAAAAAAGCTTGCCGAAATGATTACGGAAATAACCAAAGGGCAGTTGCTCGTATGGCGGCTTGGCGTATTGATGAATGAAGGCAAAGCGACCCCGCAACAGGTAAGTATGGCAAAACGTAATAGCTGCGAGATTGCCGCTAATATTGCCCGCGATGCCCGCCAGATGCTCGGTGGCATGGGTATTACCGGCGAATACAGCATTATGCGCCACATGATGAACCTGGAAAGCGTTATTACCTACGAAGGCACGCATGATGTGCATTTGCTGATTACCGGGATGGATGTAACGGGGTTGAATGCGTTTAAATAAAACGGTCATCAGGGGTATTACCCCGATGGTTCGGGGACTAAGTCATTAACAGCGCCGTGGATAGAGAAGCTTGAAATTATTAATAGCTTTTAAATAGCGGTAAATGCTGACGGCTGCCAAAGTAATGGCTATAGGTTCTCGCGAGAATTTACAAGGTAGCTAAAGCCAGCAGGCATTCAAATGTATTTGTGCGGGCTGTGTTACACGCTTGTTTCAGCGCTGCGTCATCCTGTCAATCATAATATCACCCGTACCTATCGCCCAAAATAAAACAATGCACTTTCACAAAAACCTTGTAATAACCATATTGGTTAGCATTGCCGCGGCAATACCGGCATTTGCATTGTTCGTAAACAAAATAACACCTAACCAGGGTCCCCTGGTAGTAATATTCGGGTGGATGGTTTGGCTAACCCTGTTTTCCATTCTCGGCCCTGCTTTGGTGCAGCGCAGAAGCGCAAAGGACTGGTTTACTGACAGGTATCTCTGGGGCACAGTGGTACTGGCCATCTTCCACCTGGTGGCTATAATTTTTGTTAGCTATTGTATTGTAATGTGGTTTCATAAATGGTGAGGCCCTGTATAAGCTTAGCCGGTAACGATGATTAAGGTGTGGGTATAAAGCGATAATTAAGAAGTGCCGGTAAATATCATTATTTACGCTGTTGCTTTATCTGTAATACCATACATTAATAAAGTGAAATATACATTTGCAGAATAATCTGTAAGTATATGGATGCCCACGACAGCAAAATCCTGAAACTCCTCTCCCAAAACAGCCGCATTACCGGCGCAGATATTGCGCGTAAAGTAAACCTCTCATTACCCGCTGTAACGGAGCGCCTGCGCAAGCTGGCCAAAAGCGGGATGATTGACCGCTACACCATAAAACTAAACCGGGAAAAACTTGGCCTGGGCATTACTGCTTTTATTAATGTTTGGATTGACCATACCAAAAACGTAAATGTAAAAGAGCAGGTTATTGCGTTAAGCGAAGTGCTGGAATGCCACCACGTAGCGGGTGACAGCGACCTGCTGCTGAAAGTCTTGGTTAAAGATACCGCCGCGCTGGAAGAACTGCTGGTACATAAAATAAAGGCAATAAAAGCAGTTATACGTACCAGCACCACCATTATTTTAAGCACCTATAAAGAAGAACTAAACCCCAAAACTTTTTAATATGACCATTGAAACAGCAGAAAGGCTGGTAAAGGGTTTTGAAAACTGTACCCTGCCGAAAGAGGAATGGACACACGAAGCACATTTTGTAATGGCCTTTTGGGTTTGCCTGCAATGGCCGCTGCCGTTAGCAGTAAACAAAATAAGAGAGGGAATTAAAAAATATAACATAAGCGTTGGCGGGCAAAATACGGGCTCTGCCGGTTACCACGAAACTATTACCCTGTTGTACACATATACCATTGCCCGCTATATCGTTACCGGTGGTGTAACATCATTTACGCAGCAATCCGTAGCAGCATTACTGGCCCAGCCGTTTATTGCAAAAGATTATCCCCTTAATTTCTACAGCAAAGAAGCACTCTTTAGCAAACAGGCCCGGTTGCAATGGGTTGAGCCCGCGGTAAATTAATGGCAAATCTCTCTTCTCATCATAAAAACGCTTTTCTTTGTACACGCCCCAATTGCGGGCAAATTATTGTATGGCAGAAAGTGAAAACAAAGCGCAATCAAACCCGGGGCTGGTGGGTAAACCATGCCTGTTTCTTGTTGGTATGATGGGCTCAGGCAAAAGCTTTTGGACAAAAAAATTATCCAAAAAGTTGAAGTGCGGGGGGTATGATTTGGATAACGTGGTAGAGATAAACGAGGAGAAAACAATTGCCGAAATGTTTGCAGAAGACGGGGAAGATTATTTTCGGAAAGCCGAAGCAAAAGTGTTGCGTTGGTTTGCGCAAAAAAAAGCTTTTGTACTTGCCACCGGTGGCGGTACGCCCTGTTTTAACGATAACATGGCCTGGATGAACAAACATGGGGTAACCATTTGGCTGGATGAACCGGTTGAGGTACTGGCAGAACGTCTTAAACCTGAAAAAGCGCACAGGCCTTTAATAAAGAATCTATCTGATGATGCGCTGCTTGATTTTCTTGCAGCTAAGAGGGAAGAACGCAGGCCGTTTTACAGCCACGCACAATATATTTTGAAAGGAACCATTACAGATAAAAGTTTTGCAGAAATTATACGCAAATATGAATAGTAAATACATCACCATTGCAGCATATCTTGGCGCGCTTACAGTGGCCACCGGCGCTTTTGGCGCGCATGGGTTGAAAGAAAACCTGAGTGCTGAAGCGATGTCGGTTTTTGACACTGCCGTAAAATACCAGTTTTACCATGTATTAGCGTTGCTGGCAACGGGCGTTTTGTATAAAATGTATTCAAATAAAACACTGGCAATTGCTGCAATGCTGTTTATTACCGGCATCATCCTGTTTTGCGGCTCATTATACGCGCTTACTTTTATCATTAACGCGGGTGACGACAGCCTGAAATGGGTAGGCGCCATAACACCATTAGGCGGCGTAAGCTTTATCGCGGGCTGGCTTTGCCTTGCCATCGGGGTAAGAAAGATATAATTCTCTCCATATAGCGGGGCAGCCAATACACAGTGCTTAAATTTATGCAATATTCACTTTTTCAATAAGTTATACCAAAATCTGTTTGCAACATGCCGAAGTAAGGCCTATGACCATGTGACAGGGGGCTTTTTAAGTCTACTACTGGAAAAATTAGTATTGCAGCAAAACTTGTAAAAACAATGAGAGTGCGTATGATAAATATCGTTTATGGGTTTACTGGTGTTTAATCCTTGTCATCTTCCTCATTCATATCGTTAAACAGAATATCGTCGCTGTCCATTAATTCCCGCTCAATCTCCTCCATCTGCACTATATCCCAGGCTTCGCTTTCGGTGGGGGTAATGTTCATCAGGTCTGCAAGTTCAAGGTCTTCAAATTTTTTTTCTACCTCATTTTGTATTTCGCAAATCACGAAAGATGCATTACTTTCATACCACTGTTGTTGCAATTTAGCTAACCGTTCTGCTGCCATATCATCAACAGCGCTAACATGTTTTAAATTCAGAACAACATTTTTAATGTCGTTTTGCTGGTACGTGGATATAAGAGAACATAGCTCTGCTGTTAAATTGTCAGATAGATGGGATGTATCCGGCGTTATAACTGTAAATTTTTCTCTGGTATCAATTTTGACCTGCATAATTGTTCTATATTATTAAATGATTAACACCTGTGCATATTTAAATGGTAATAAACGTCAAAAATATTTGTTATAATTGTATAAACACTATTAAATGGATAATAACTTTTCAGCCCAGGTAAAAGAGATCATTTCATTTAGCAGGGAAGAAGCACTGCGGCTGGGAAATGATTTCATTGGGACGGAGCACCTATTGTTAGGATTGATACGCGAAGGAGAGAACACCGCCATAAAGATTTTGAAACAGCTTAATGTTGACCTTTACGAATTGCGAAAAGAAGTTGAATTGGCTGTAAAAGATAAAACGGGCAAGAATATTGCGAACATTAATAGCCTGCCTTTAACAAGACAGGCCGAGAAAGTTATAAGAGTAACTGTTCTTGAAGCGAAAGCGCTTAAAAGCCCGCTGGTTGAAACGGAACACCTGATGCTCTCAATCCTGAAAAACAAAGAGAATATTGCCACACAAATTCTAAACCAGTTTGATGTGGATTATGACATTTTTAGAAATGAGTTAGGTATGGTAAAAAGTAATGATGTTCGGAACGAATACACCGAAGAAAACGACGACGATTTTGATGAAGAAAGGAAAGGCAGTTATTCTTCACAGCAAAAAGGCAAGCAGCAGGGTAATGCAAAAAGCAAAACGCCCGTGCTGGATAATTTCGGCAGGGACATAACCAAGCTGGCAGAAACCGGCGCGCTTGACCCTATTGTTGGCCGTGAATCAGAGATAGAAAGAGTGTCTCAAATTCTATCGCGCCGCAAGAAAAATAACCCTATTTTAATAGGCGAACCCGGCGTAGGTAAAACAGCTATTGTTGAAGGGCTGGCATTGCGCATAGTACAGCGTAAAGTAAGCCGTGTATTATTTGATAAAAGGGTTATATCGCTGGACCTTGCTGCATTGGTTGCAGGTACAAAATACCGTGGCCAGTTTGAAGAAAGGATGAAGGCTATAATGAACGAGCTGGAAAAAAACCGCGATGTCATCCTGTTTATTGATGAAATACACACCATAGTTGGCGCCGGCGGGGCAAGCGGCTCACTGGATGCAAGCAACATATTTAAGCCTGCATTGGCAAGGGGAGAACTGCAGTGCATTGGCGCATCAACACTGGATGAATACAGGATGTATATTGAAAAAGACGGCGCGCTTGACCGCCGCTTTCAAAAAGTAATGGTTGACCCGCCCACCGTGGATGAAACCATACAGATACTGACCAATATAAAAACCCGTTACGAAGATTACCATAACGTGGTTTACAGTGATGATGCTATTGAAGCATGTGTTAAACTTAGCGACAGGTATATGACGGACCGCCTGCTGCCCGATAAAGCCATTGATGTGCTGGATGAAGTGGGCGCAAGGGTGCACCTGAAAAATATTAATGTTCCACAAAATATACTCGAACTGGAAAAACAGATTGAGGAAATTAAGCAGGAAAAAAATAAAGTGGTAAAAAGCCAGCGTTTTGAAGAAGCCGCCGCGTTGCGCGACACGGAAAAAAGGCTCGGCGAGGAATTGGAAAAGGCAAAACATAATTGGGAAGAAGAAAGCAAACACAAGCGCTATCCCATTGATGAAGAAGCTATTGCCGAAGTAGTGAGCATGATGACTGGCATACCTGTTAAGCGCATGGTGCAGGCTGAAACTGACAAGTTGCGCAAAATGGGTGACGACATGAAGCAAATGGTGGTTGGCCAAAGCGAAGCCATCAGCAAAGTGGTTAAAGCCATACAGCGTAACCGCGTTGGCCTGAAAGACCCTAAGAAACCTATCGGCACGTTTATATTCCTGGGCCCTACTGGTGTTGGTAAAACAGAATTGGCAAGGGCGCTGGCAAGATATATGTTCGATTCAGAAAATGCGCTGATACGCATTGATATGAGCGAATACATGGAAAAGTTTACAGTAAGCCGTTTGATTGGTGCGCCTCCCGGTTATGTGGGATATGAAGAGGGTGGCCAGTTGACAGAAAAAGTACGCCGCAAACCATACAGCGTTATTTTGCTGGATGAAATTGAAAAAGCCCACCCGGACATATACAACATTTTGTTACAGGTGCTTGATGACGGGCAGTTGACCGACGGGCTGGGAAGGAAAATTGATTTTAAAAACTCTCTCATCATCATGACTTCAAATATTGGTGTACGCCAATTGAAGGAGTTTGGTGATGGCGTAGGCTTCGCAACTGCAAGCCGCATGCAGAATCAGGAAGAGAATAACAAAGCAGTTATTGAAAAGGCGCTGAAACGTACCTTCTCTCCTGAGTTTTTAAACCGTGTGGATGATGTGGTTGTGTTTAATTCACTGAACAAAGAACACATATTTGAAATTATTGACATACTAATGAAAGGTGTGCACAAACGCCTGGCAAACCTTGGGTTTACATTAAGGCTAACACAGGAAGCTAAAGAGTTTATTGCCGATAAGGGCTACGATGTTCAGTTTGGCGCAAGGCCGCTGCACAGGGCCATTCAGAAATACCTGGAAGACCCCCTGGCAGAGGAAATACTAAACCTGAATGTAAAGAATGGAGATGTACTGGTAGCAGACCTTGACAAAGAAAACGGTAAAATAAAGTTTGAGTTTGGCAAGAAAGAAGAAGAGGCGAACGTGTAAGTAGTTATGTATAAATTTTAAGGCCTGTTGCAATTCTGCAACAGGCTTTTTTATTGTGCTGAGATGTACAATTTTAGCAGTAAATTGCTTTATATTACCTAAACGTGCAAACTGCATTATTTATTAATGAGGCTTCGTCCTAAACTTTTACAATGAAATACCTCATAATCCTGGTTATTTGCTCTTTAACCTCCGTTACTGCAATAACGCAGGCGGATATTGAAGCAGAGAAAGATTCGATAGTAAATGAAGCTCATAGAATGTACCGTTCAGAAATGGCTTCATGGAATGGCACAGATATTCTTTTGCCTATAATGAAAGACAGGCGTGGTGATATAGCCGGGTATTTTTCCTACCCATATAAAGATTCAACCCGCTGTGTTTTTTTTGATAAAGGAACAATACCGTTAACAATAGCGGTTATTTGCTTTGATACCTCTTACACGGCTGAACATGCTACTATTGATGCCATACCCCGTAAATTAGACAACTATGAAAGCAGCCTTTATGCTATCAGGGCCATGGCCCTGGCTGAAATAAGCCGTGATACAATTTTCAAAACATACAACAATACAAACCTCAATCTTGTACCCATAATTGACAGCCTGGGAGAGCGGGTGTATGTTTTAACAGGGCCCGAACAGGATGGGGTGATTATTTTTGGGAATGATTACCTGCTTAAATTCGATAGCGATAATAAGCTCATAAGTAAAAGAGCCTTGCACAGAAATATGATGCCTGCTGAATATGGTAAAGGAAAGGAAACTTCGGTTGGTGGTGTGCATACGCATTTGCCGGAAACGGGCGACCTTATAACTGCAACAGATATTTGCACGCTTATGCTGTATGAGAAGTTTGCCAAATGGCAACAATATATGGTTATTTCACAACGCTATGTATCTATATGGGATTGCAATAACAACGCTCTCTTTACGCTAACGCGTGAGGCTTGGGACAGAATTTCGAAAGACCAGGGAAAAAGGCATAAAAAATAATAACTACCTGGCAAACCCCGCAATAACATTAACCGTTACTTTATGGCCTCCTCTCAAAACCCCTGCAGTTTTCCGGGCTCCAATCATTTCCTCCCTGAGTAATTTATGCAGGTCATCAACCGAGCCAACCGGCTTGTCATCAAATTCAACAATAATATCCCCGGCCCTTAATTCATTATTATAAACATTCGCGTCTGCAATTTTCTCAAAAATATATACGCCTGTTTTTCGCTGCAGTTTGTTAACTGCAATCATTCTTTCTGTTAGGTTAACCAGTTGCCCGGCTATGCCAAGGTAAGCCCTTGTTACCTTACCTTCCATAATAATCTTACCGGCTATAAAGGATGATAGGTTTGATGATACCGCAAAGCACAGTCCTTGTGCAGATGGTATAGTGGCAGTATTTACGCCTATAACATTTCCGGCTGAATCTACAAGCGGGCCGCCTGAATTGCCCGGGTTCAGGGCTGCGTCCGTTTGTATTACGTCATCTATAAGCCGCCCATTTTTGGCGCGTAAGGTCCTGCCAAGCGCGCTTACTACTCCTGCAGTAACGCTGTATTGCAGCCCAAGTGGGTTACCTATAGCTACAGCTATTTGGCCTGCCCGTAAATTATCTGAATTGGCGAACGACAGCGCCTTTAAATTACTGTCATATATTTTCAGTACAGCAATATCGGTAGAAGCATCCGCCCCCTTCAAGTCTGCGAGTAATTCCCTCCCATCGCTAAAAAAAACGCTTATTTTTAAAGCATCTTCAATTACATGGTGATTGGTAACTATATAGCCGTCCGATGAAATGACGAACCCCGATCCAGAGGTTTGTGCTTCTGCATGCTTGTTTGTTCTCGGGTCGTGTATTTTCTTATTTACCTGTATGTGCACGACAGATTGCGACACTCTTGCTGAAACGCCGGTTACGGTTTTGGAGTACGCGTCGAACATAGCGGCGTCTCTGTCAGTATACTCAATAAGGTGTGTAGTATTTTCCATGTTTACATTGCAGCTAAATGTTTACCAGAAAATAAATGCTGACACTCTGTCCTGGATTGGGCGAAAATTTCAGCCAAAAAAAGTATCTTGTACTTACAAACATGCGCATGAGAAAGTATATAATTGCAGCCCTTACATTGATATGTCTTAAAGGCATCGCCCAAAAAAAATTGCCGCTGAATAACAGTGATGTATTTGACCGGTATGTTGACAGCGCCCTGCAATTATGGAAAACACCGGGTTTGTCAGTGGCAGTTGTAAAAGATGGTAGTGTTGTTTTTAAAAAAGGCTATGGTGTTACAGAACTTGGTAAACCGGCGCCGTTTACAACATCTACATTATCTATGTGCGCTTCCACCACAAAAGCTATGACGGCCGTTTGCATGGGTATGCTGGTGGATGAAGGTAAAATAAGCTGGAGTGACAAAGTAAGCGATGTTTACCCGGCCTTAAAACTGTATGATAATTATGCTAATAGCGAAATGACGGTATTAGACCTTTTTACCCATAATACCGGCCTGGGCAATGCAGACTGGCTTTGGGTGGAAGGGTACCCGCTTGACACCATCATTAATAAAATGCGGTTGATAAAACCCGCCTATTCGTTCAGGTCATCTTTTATTTACCAAAACCTGATGTATATGATTGCGGGCGAAGTAATACGCAAAGTGTCAGGCAAGCCATGGGACGAGTTTATAAAAGAGCGGTTGTTTACACCATTGGGCATGGTACATACTTACCCCAATTATGCAGCTTCGGTTAATGAGCCCAGCCATATTACCCCGCACTTTATGTACGATGATTCGGTAGTTAAGCCCATCCAGTATATTGAAACCAAAGGAATTGATGCGGCAGGCGGTGTGTGGAGTTGTGCTGATGACATAAATAAATGGTTGCTGTGTTTATTGGACAGCACCAAAATAAACGGCACACGCCTGTTAAAGCCCGAAACATACACTATGCTGTTTACGCCGCACAGTATGGTAACACCCGAAGAGTTTTATCCCACTGCTAGGTTAACAAAACCTCATTGGACTACTTATGGCCTGGGTTGGTTCCAGGAAGATTACCGCGGCAAAATGGTTAATTTCCATACCGGCAGCCTTGATGGCGCAGTGGCTATTTGCGGATTAATAAATGATGAACATTTTGGCATATACATTTTTAGCAACCGCGACCACACAGAACTGAGGCATGCCTTAATGTACAAAGCCATGGATTTATGGGTGTTTAACGATAACAGCAACGACTGGAGCGCCAAAATGTTCGCGATGTACAAAGCGCTTAACGACACAGCCCGGAAGCACGAGAAGGATTTTGAAGCAAAACGGGTATTAAATACGCAGCCCTCCCTCGGCTTAAAAGAATATGCGGGCACATACAGCAACGAACTGTATGGCGACGCATGGGTAAAGCTGGAAGGCGACTCTTTAACATTAAGCTTTCCCAACAATATTAATGTTAAACTCAGCCATTGGCACTATAACACTTTCCTGGGTAAGTTTGATTACCAGTGGTACGGAAAAGACTGGCTGACTTTTAATATTGACGTAAATGGTAAGGTGTCATCATTTAATTTTATGGGAATGACGTATGGGAAAAAGGAGTGAGTTTTAAAAACCCATTTTGAAAAGGTTGATATGCTGTTTTTCGGGCGTAATTAAAACAATGCTCCCAGTGCCTTTTTCTACATAATCATCAATACCCTGTTCTTTTAGTCTCGCAATTTTTTCTTTCATATCAGCCGCGAAAAAGGTTATTACCGGGTATGAAAAATTATTGGTTTGATGCAGCCCAACCACTGCAAGCCCGTCTGACATAATTGCCCACGGGTATGGTTGCGCAAATTTTGAAAAAACTTTAAAGCCCAGCTTTTCCCAAAAACTAATGGATGCGTCTAACTGCTTAACCGGGTGAGCTAATTCCCCAAACATGCCGCAGGTTTTGTTAACGTATTTTTCGGGGTTAAAATAATCTTCCTGGTGCATTGTTAACATAGTAGGCCCGGGTGGTTGTATAAAGCCGTCGGGTATTAGCACAAGGCTTATGTTCATCCCATCGGGGGATTGTAACCGGTACCGGCGCACCATATCGGTTTCTTTTGGCTTTTGCGCAAAAGTTACTCCTTCTGCTTCCAGCAAGGATATTACCTGTTCAGTCTTTATGTAATAGGTAAGGGCTAAATAAGGGTTGCTGTCGCCACGAAGCATAATCAGCAATGCGCCATCGCTAACCTGTATCCATGGAAAAGGAAAGTCACTGCGCATTACCTCTGTAAAGCCAAGTTTTTGCCACCAGGTTAAAGACTTCTCAAGAGCCGGCGATGTAATGGTTATAGCCGTAATACTGCCTAAAAGAGGGGTGCCCATATAAGCGGTTTTTTGTACAGGCTAAATTAGAATGCTTCATCCAAAAACATGTTACACTAAAGTAGTATTTATAGCAGTACCGGTATTTTAAGGGTAAAAAATGTAAATTATTCTCTCTTTAATTTTCCTCAAGGAGGACGGAATAAAGCGGAATAAATGTCAAATAAACAATTAATTACTTTTTAGTATAGTATCAATATTGCATCTTTGCGCTTTATATAATGCCATGACCAGTACCAGAATATGCCTTTGGAGCAGCCCGCGCAATATATCAACCGCAATGATGTACTCTTTTGCCCAAAGGCCTGATACTGTGGTATTTGATGAACCATTGTATGCCCATTACCTGCGTGTTACGGGCATAGAGCACCCTGCTAATGCTGAGATTTTAGCAAGCCAGGATAATTATGCAGATAACGTAATACGCGACCTTATAATGGCCGGCCACGGCAAACCGGTGGCTTTTTTTAAGCAGATGACACACCACCTTGTGGATGTTAACGAAGATTTTTTGTTTGATGTAAGCAATATTATTTTCATCCGCGACCCGAAACAGATTTTAAGGTCCTATTCTGAAGTAAGGGCGGAAGTTACCATGCAGGACGTGGGGATTGAAAAGCAATTATATCTTTTTAATAAACTTACACAGGGCGGCCACCCGCCTGTTGTGCTTGACAGCAATGAAATTTTGAAAAACCCACCTAAAGTGATGGCGGAACTGTGTGGTGCATTAGGCATCCCGTTTTATGAAGAGATGCTGCATTGGCCTGCCGGGCCACGGCCCGAAGATGGCGTTTGGGCGCCCCATTGGTACGCCAACGTGCACAAAACCACTGGTTTTAAAAAGCAGGTTAGCAGCGATAAACCCCTGCCGGATTACCTGTGGCCGTTGTATGAAGAAAGTAAGCAGTATTTTAATCAATTATATACTCATTCAATAAAAGCATAGCTATGCAGCAGAAATTTTATCCTGAGAACGAAAATATTAAGGTATTTGTAAAGGACGGGTTATACCCGCGCAATGAAGCAAAAGTATCGGTGTTCGACAGTGCTGTGCAGGGTGGCGACGCGGTATGGGAAGGAGTGAGGATATACAAAGGAAAGATTTTCAGCATGGATGAACATATTGAACGCCTGTTGGCCTCTGCCAAAATAATGGCTTTTGCCAATATACCTTCAAAGGAGTTTATTGTTGATGCAATAAAGCAAACATTAAGGGCAAACAATTTTTACGACAACGCCCATATACGTCTTACCCTTACCAGGGGTGAAAAAATTACATCGGGTATGGACCCGCGCCTCAATCAAAAAGGCTGCACTTTAATTGTGCTTGCTGAGTATAAACCACCGGTGTATAATAATGCGGGCGGCATTAAATTGATAACTGCCCACACAAGGCGTAATTCACCCATGCATATTGATTCAAAAATTCACCATAACAATCTTATCAACAACATACTGGCAAAAATTGAGGCTAATTACTGCGGCGCGGATGACGGCATTATGCTGGACAATCTTGGTTTTGTAGCCGAAACAAATGCCTGCAATATTTTTATGGTGAAAAATGGTATTTTACTTACCCCGCATGCTGATGCCTGCCTGCCGGGCATTACCCGCGCCAGGGTAATAAAACTGGCTAAAGAACTGGGCATTGAAGTGGTGGAAAGAAACATCTCCATTGCTGAATTTTATACGGCACATGAAGTGTTTACTACAGGCACAATGGGAGAACTTACTCCTGTTAACGAAATAGATGGCCGGGTAATAGAAAATAAAGGCGGCAGCGATGTACGTGTACGTATTGCGGATGCTTACAAAGCCTTAACCGAAACGCTGGGCGAGCCAATTGATTAAAAAACGGTTATTACATTTCTACGTAGTCAAGCTCTTTGTGGTAAGTTTCATGTGTGAAGATTACTGACAATAAACCTATGGCCATTACAACAATGCCCGTTATCCATCCGGATTTAACATAGTCACCTGAAACTGTTATCAGCCAGGCAAATAACATTGACACGAGGTTTAGTGAGCCCCGCACCATATTGGGTACGGTGGTTGCAACTGTTGCACGTATATTAGTGCCAAATTGTTCAGCGGCCATAGTGATAAATATTGCCCAAAAGCCTGTGCCGAAACCAAGTAATGCCGAGGCAGCATATACGGTGGCGGTGCTGGCGCCATGCAGGTTAAAAAACCAAACCATACCTGCAGCAACAATTATATAGTATACATACAAGGCCTTCTTCCTGCTTTTGAATGCCTGGCTTATAAAGCCGGCCAGTATATCACCAATCGATATGGCTGCATAGGCAAACATTACCGCCTTGCCGGGGTCAATAGTACCATTGACACCCATTTTCGTGGCGAACTCCTTTGAAAAAGTAATTAATATGCCTATTACATACCACGTAGGCAGGCCGATTAATATGGCAAGCATATATTTTCTAAAGCGTGCCCAATTGGTAAAAAGCGAAAAGAAGTTGCCGCGGGATATTTTTTCGTTTTTAATGTTTTTAAACATGCTTGATTCTAACACCCCTACACGCAGGAATAACAGAACAAATCCCAGCCCGCCACCAACAAAATAAGACATGCGCCAGCCACTATTGTCCGGCTGCACAAAGTGCTCTTTCAAAAAGTATGCTACTACCGCGCCGGTTAGTCCGAGACCTGCTACCAGCGAGGTGCCCAGTCCCCTTTTTTCCTTGGGCAGCAGTTCAGTCACCAGGGTAATACCTGCCCCCAATTCACCCGCAAGGCCAATTCCTGTTATAAAACGCACCCACGCATATTGGTCAACGGTATGTACAAATCCGTTTGCTATATTACCTATTGAATAAATGATTATTGATGCATATAAAACATTAAGCCTGCCTTTTTTATCTGCCAAAACACCCCATATAATACCACCCAGCAGCAAACCAAGCATTTGTATGTTAAGAATGTGAATGCCATCTGTTGCAATTTGCGCATCATTTAACCCCATTGATTTTAAAGAGGGGATACGGATAATGCTGAATAACAGCAAATCGTAAATGTCAACAAAATAGCCCAGCGCGGCTACAATTACGGGCAGGGAAAGTATGCCGTATTTTTTTTCAGTCATGGCAGTTAGTTGTGGTATGTAAATATAATAGTGAAAAGTGAATTGTCAAACGTAAAACATAAACTCACCTGCCTCAATTACACATCAATTTATACCACTGGCTTTTATTATTTAAGCTGTTCGCCGGGGGATTGTTTCTTTTTGCCAAAAAAAAGTTTGTACAAAACAGGCGCGGTAGTAACAACAATTATTATTATGGCTATCAGTTCAATATGGTCTTTCAGGTCAAAGCCATATTTTTTTTGCACCCAATCCTGTAAATAGTAGCCGCCAAGCATCATAAGGCTAACCCAGCAAATGCTGCCGATTATATTATAAAGGTGGAACGACTTTTTATCCATCTTTACAATGCCTGCCACTATCGGGGCGAAAGTGCGTATAATAGGCAAAAATTTCGCGAGAAAAATAGTGCCCTTGCCGTATTGCTCATAAAAATCATGTGCTTTTTGCAGGTGTTTCTTTTTAAAGTACCAGGTATCTTTTTTGTGATACAGCAGGGGCCCGGTTTTATTACCAAACCAAAAGCCTGCAATGCTGCCGAGTATAGAAGCAATAATTACCATTATAATAATTACGCTGTAGTGTACATTAAAAAACTCTTTGGCAAGGTCGTTTACATAAAAACCCGCGGCAAACAACAGGCTGTCGCCGGGAAAGAAAAAACCAAGCAATAACCCCGTTTCTGCAAAAATCACCAGCAATAAAACATACAGTCCGCCATGCGTTATTATCCATTCAATAAAACTCTGTATAAAACCTTTGTCCATTATGCAAATTTAAGTAGTTGATATTTCTTTCGTGCCGGGGCCAAGCGCTTTTTCCCATTTGCTTACCGCTGCCGTAGCCAAAGCATTGCCTAAAACATTGGTGCTGGTGCGCAGCATATCGCAAAAATGGTCTATAGGTAATATTAAGGCAACACCTTCAGGCGGTATTTTAAACATACTGCAGGTGGCAAGCACCACCACCAGCGACGCGCGGGGCACGCCGGCAATACCCTTGCTGGTAAGCATAAGCACCAGCAGCATGGTAAGTTCAGTACCGGTGTCAAATTGTATATTGTATGCCTGGGCTATGGCAACACTGGCAAAAGTCATGTACATCATGCTGCCGTCAAGATTAAAAGAATAACCAAGCGGCAATGTAAATGAAACAATCTTGCCGGGGCAGCCAAAACGTTCAAGTTCTTCGGTAAGTTTGGGAAATACTGCTTCACTGCTGGTGGTAGTAAACGCTACAAGCAGAGGGCTGGTAATATGGCGTAACAAGCCGCCCATCCTGCCTTTTAAAATAAGCCAGCCAACAAAACTCAACAATAACCAGAGTAAAGCTATGCCAAGGGCAAAACTTCCATAATAAATAATATAAAATTCCAGGACCTGCAGGCCATTTTGAGCAATCACGCCACACAAAGAACCAAATACCCCAAGCGGTGCAAAATTCATGACGTACCCCACCATCTTTAATATGATATGCGAACTTATGTCGAGCGCTTTTACGACGGGTTTGGCATAATCGCCCAAAGCCGCCGCAGCAACACCAAAGAACACAGAAAATACCACGATTTGCAATATCGCATTGTCTGCCATGGCGTGAAAAATACTGTCGGGGATAACGTGTTGTATGAAACCCGGCAGGGAAAATTCCTGTGTATTAGTTGACAATTCTTTAAGACCGTTCAAATCCGCATTGCCCAGTTTAATAAACCTGCCGGGCTTAAGGGTATTTACCAGCACCATGCCAAGCAATAACGACGCCATTGATGCTGACACAAACCATAGTAACGCTTTGCCGCCAATACGGCCTACAGTTTTAATGTCGCCCAGTTTGGCTATACCAACTACAAGCGTTGTAAAAACAAGCGGCGCGATTATCATTTGCACGAGCCGTATAAATATGGTGCCCAGTAATTTAATATTAGCGGCAAAGGTTACTACAAATGCAGGCGAGGCAACCTCATGTACTAAATAGCCTATAGCAAAAGCCAGCAGCATAGCTGCAATTATATAGATGTTAAGCCTGTTAGTTTTGCCCATTTTATAGTATAAGATGTTGCAATATAGCATTTATAGCGAAAAACCTTTATCTTACCTTATATCCGTAAAAGAATTGGCCGCCGATATAAATAAATGCTTATTTTGCCACCCAGTTAAAACACACAAACCAACTATATGAGCTTATTCGTAAAAAAACCACTAAGCCAGCTACTCGCGCAATCCGGCGACTCGCAGGGATTGAAAAGAACGCTTGGGCCCGGCAACCTGATTGCACTTGGCATAGGCGCTATTATTGGCGCAGGCCTTTTTGTAAGAACTGCAGCAGCGGCAGGGGCACATGCCGGGCCTGCTGTTACCATCTCTTTTATTGTTGCTGCAATAGGTTGTGCTTTAGCAGGCTTGTGTTATGCCGAATTTGCTTCTATTATACCTATAGCCGGCAGCGCTTATACTTACGCGTATGCAACAATGGGTGAATTAATTGCGTGGATTATTGGCTGGGCGCTGATATTGGAATATGCACTGGGTGCTGCCACAGTATCTATTAGCTGGAGTGAATACATCAATAACCTGGTGGGGCACCGAATACCGTATGAGTGGTGCCACTCGCCGTTTGAGTCGTTGAAGGATGCAGCAGGTGTAATGCACAGTGGTATAATTAATATACCCGCCCTGGTTATTTTACTGCTTTTATCATTATTGCTTATAAAAGGTACGCAGGAATCAGCCACCGTTAACGCTATAATAGTTATTATTAAAGTAGCAATTGTGCTGGTTTTTATTGTTATCGGCTGGCAATATATTAAACCTGAAAATCACACGCCTTATCTTATTCCTGAAAATGCGCCGCCTGCAACGCTGCCGGACGGAACCCAGTATACTTACACTGACTTTTTCAGGCATGGCTGGGGAGGTGTACTGACGGGTGCGGGTATTGTATTTTTCGCATTTATCGGGTTTGATGCTGTGTCAACTGCTGCGCAGGAGGCCAAAAACCCCAAAAAGGATATGCCGATTGGTATTTTAGGGTCGCTGGTTATTTGTACCATCCTGTACATTTTATTTTCTTATGTACTCACTGGTGTAGCGCCTTACACTGATTTTATGCATGCGGGCAAAGAAGCCTCTGTAGCTTACGCTATTGAACACTACATGACGGCCTATCCATGGTTGTCAACATTGGTAACAATCGCGATATTAATGGGCTTTTCATCAGTAATCCTGGTGATGTTGCTTGGCCAGTCGAGGGTATTTTACACCATGAGTACGGACGGTTTGCTGCCAAAAGTGTTTTCTGACCTGCACCCCAGGTACAGGACGCCCTATAAGAGCAATATCATCCTGTTTATTTTTGTAGGTCTATTCGCAGCATTTTTGCCTGCCAGCGTTGCGGGCGACCTTACCTCAATAGGAACTCTGTTTGCTTTTATATTGGTTTGTGTGGGCGTGATGATTTTACGTAAGACAGACCCCAAATTGGTAAGGCCTTTTAAAACCCCGCTGGTGCCGGTAGTACCTATCTTGGGGATGATTGTATGCGGCGCTATGATAGTAAGTTTACCCACCGATACGCAGTTAAGCGCGCTTGGATGGATGGTTGTAGGGCTTGTTATATATTTTACTTACAGCAGGAAACAAAGCAAACTTGGCGGAGCAATGGATTCATTGCCCAAAGCCAGCGATTTTGAATAATATTGATTTGTGTGAGAAAAGTCCCCCGTTTAGCACGGGGGATTTTTTTTATGCCCTGCATAACCTAAATTTGCCGCCTCTTATGGCATAAAGCTGAAGGGTGCGACGCAACGGGTGTTTAATAAACGTTCAACTGCCGGTTACCCAAAACATAAAACCTAAAACACAGAACGTTATATATGGGAAGGATATTTGAAGTTAGAAAAGCCACCATGTTTGCCCGGTGGGACAGGATGGCCAAGCAGTTTACCCGTATTGGAAAGGAAATTGTTATTGCTGTTAAAGCCGGCGGCCCGGACCCTGCAACCAACCCTGCCTTACGCCGCTGTTTTCAAAATGCGCGCAGCGTGGGCATGCCAAAAGATCGTGTTGAAGCGGCCATTAAACGTGCGCAGGGCAAAGAAATGGTGAACTACGATGAAATTTTGTATGAAGGATACGGCCCCAACGGCGTTGCCATACTGGTTGAAACTGCCACTGACAACCATGTACGTACCGTAGCCAACGTAAAAAGCATTTTTAACAAGGGTAACGGCGCGTTAGGTAACAGCGGCAGTGTTAGCTTCCAGTTCAGGAAGATGGGTGTGTTTAAACTGAAGCCTGAAGGACTGAATATTGAAGAACTGGAGTTTGAACTGATTGATTTTGGCCTGGAAGAAATGGGAGAGAGTACAGACGATGAAGGGAATACCATTATTATTTTGCGCAGCGCTTTTACCGATTTTGGTAAACTGCAAAAAGCGCTGGAAGACAAACATATAACCCCTATAAGCGCCGAACTGGAATGGATACCCAATACCACCGTTCCGGTATCTGACGAACAGGCGGAAGAAGTGAGTAAATTAATCGAACGCCTTGAACAGGATGAAGATGTAAGTAAGGTGTTTCATAATATGGGGTAGGGGCTGTTTTTATCTCGGTTTATATTTCGCTTCTTCAAAAATTTGTTGTGGCGGTGTTTGTAAAAGCACGGGGATAGTCCTTTTGCTGTCCTGCGCCATCCACTTTTTTACAATCTGCCATCCAACAAACTGGCCTATAAAGCCGGGCGATTTTGGCCCCATGGTTTCTGTACGCGGGCCATCATTCATATAATCCCGCGTTTGGCTTACATCCTTTACATATAAAAGGTTTTGCTGTACAAAAAAGTTCCAGATGCTTGCTTCATTGTCAATGCAGCCGTCCAATTGTTCTTTTGTATAGCCGGTTTTAAGGGTATCGGGGGTTTCGGGCATAAAGGCATCCAGCACATAAAGGCGCTTGCCTGCCTCAATCATCTGGTATATTAAGGGCTGGTTATTATTGCCCGGCGGGTAAATATCGCTGATAATGTTTTTAATACAGTCAATTGCAATATATGGCTGTTCAAACCGCCTGCTTTGGTATTGGGGGTACACATCCGCTATATAATCTGTGTTATAAGCGGGGTAATTTTTACCGAGGTACAATTGCAGCCCAACGGCAAAGCCGCTGCTGGTAAGCACATTGCTGTAACCTTCCAAAGGGCCGGTAAAGGTTATTAAGGCAGGCGGTGTTTTGTATTTGGGAAAATAATACTTAACAAATTGCAGGGCATGCATAACCTGTTCTGCCACTGGCTTTATAGAAGGATATTTAAAAGAAACAGAGTCATACACCGGTTTGTAATCGTGTATAAACTGGTTTACTTTAACAAGGGCGCTGTCTTTATTGGGCGGCAATGCCAGCAGGTTGTACAAAAAATCGTTCAGGAAAGCGGGATATTTTTGCTGAAGCATGTCAAGCGCCTGCTCAGTGTGCAGGGTATCAATTGAAAAGAAGTCTTTTTCAAAACGCAGGGTATCTAACTGAACATGAATACCAGAAACATCCGGGATGTTTTTCTTGTTCCCGCAGGAATAAAAAAACGTGGTAATTATAACGGCAGTGCCAAAAGCCATTCTTTTCATACCGCTAAATAACGCCAAACAAATGAAATGATTTTGTTAACGTACGGGTTTTATATGCTTTGGCCCCTGCCACATAAGTTATCAGCGGCGCAACAATATTTTAAAGCAAGCTTTGGTATATTGCAGGGTATTCGCTTACGGTAGCCTCAACTAATTGTTAAGTTCAAATTGTTGCCATGTATAATCACCTGAAAAAATTGTTTTCAATGCCGGTGCTTTGGTGCACTGCTGTCGTTGTTTTAGTCATTGGTAATTTTTCCTGCCACAACACCGGTGATACCCATCTTATACCAAAAGACTTTGAGCGGCAGGTGCTGGATACAAACCCGCCTGTTACACCGCTGTCGCCCGAAGAAAGCATGAAAAGAATACAGTTGCCGCCGGGTTTTCACATACAGCTTGTGGCTTGCGAACCGATGGTGCAGGAACCTGTGGCTGTTGCATGGGATGGTGATGGTAAAATGTACGTGGCAGAGATGAATACCTACATGAAAACCGCTAACGCCGATGGAGAATTGGAGCGCACGAGCCGTATTATGCTGCTGCAGGATGAAGACGGTGATGGTAAAATGGACAAGAGCACCATATTTGCCGACAGCCTTTTGCTGCCGCGCGCCATATTATGCGTAGGAAAGCAGGTGTTGGTGGAAGAAACCAACCGGCAGGATATATGGAGCTTTACCGATACTGATGGTGACGGTAAAGCAGATGAAAAAAAGATTGTGTTTAAGAATGATGTGCTTGACAGCCGCAACGTGGAGCACCAGAATGGCGGCCTGTACTGGAACATGGATAACTGGATATACCCCAGCCGCGATAACCTGCGTTATAAATACGTAAACGGCGCGTTGATTGCGGATACTATGGTGGATAATATGATTGGCCAATGGGGAATGACCAGCGACAATTACGGCAGGCTTTTTTATTCAGAAGCCGGGCCGGGCCTGCCCGCTGTACAATTTGAGCAAATGCCTGCTTATGGGTCGCTTAATTTTAAAGACCAGTACACGGAAGACTTTACGACTACATGGCCGATTATTGGCAATGTAGATGCGCAGGGAGGGAGAGATGCCCTGCGGGCAGATAACACGCTGAAAAAATTTACCTCTGGTTGCGGGCAGTCAATCTACCGTGGTGACAGGATGCCCGCGGATATGCAGGGCGACTATTTTATTCCCGAACCTGTTGCCCGCATCATTAAGCGGGGTAAGGTTACCGATAAAAATGGTAAAATTTATATTGCTGATGCCTATAACCAGCAAGACTGGCTGGCCTCTGCTGACATGAATTTCCGTCCTATTAACACTTATACAGGCCCCGATGGCTGTTTTTATATTGTAGATATGTACCATGGCATTATACAGGAAAGCGAGTGGACAAAACCGGACTCCTATCTTGGTAAAATGATAGCCAAAAAAGAACTGTTTAAAAACCGTGGTATGGGCCGCATTTACCGTGTTGTACACGATGGGTTTGAGCCCGATAATACAAGGCCGGATATGCTGAGCGCACCTACTGCTAAGCTGGTTACTTATCTTGCCCATCCTAACGGCTGGTGGCGTGATAACGCACAGAAAGAAATAATTGTAAGGCATGATTTATCCGTTATGCCTGCATTGCAGGCAATGGCAAAAGGGGAATTAAAACTGAATTACAGCCAGCCGCAGCTATCACGGGTACATGCTTTGTGGACCCTGGAAGGACTTGGCGCTATTGATAAGGCAACGCTATACGCGGCCATGCATGATACAGCCCCGCAGGTGCGCAAAGCTGCTGTTTGGATAGGGGAGCAATTTATTAAAGCAGGCGATGAAAAATTTATTGACAGTCTTGGTATGCTGCAGCATGACACGAGCCCGGATGTACTTGTACAGCTATCACTCTCGCTGCGCGGCAGTAAACTGCCCAAAGCGCAGGCTATTGTTAAAAGCCTGCTGGCCGCTAACAAGGATAATGAACTGATGCAATTCTCGCACAACGCGTTCGTTGAAACGCAAAAAAGAGTGGAAGAAGAGCGGAGGTTGACCCTTAACCTCACGCCCGAACAACGCGAACTCGTCAATAACGGGAAAACCATTTTCGCGCAGTTGTGTGCTACCTGCCACGGCCCGGGCGGCAGGGGCATACAAATAGGCGGCAAGCAAATGCCCGCGCCACCACTGGCAGGCTCACCCCGGGTAAGGGATGAAAAAATTATACCCATACAAATATTGCTTTACGGTTTAAAAGGGCCTATAGATGGAAAGACTTATCCCGACCAGATGCCAAGTATGGTAAAGCAGGATGACAAATGGATTGCATCTGTGTTAAGTTACATACGCAACAGCCCTGACCTGGGTAACAAATCTTCCGTGGTAACTGTTGATGAAGTAAAAGATGCCCGTGAAAAAATGTACCACATGAATGATGCCGCCACCATACAAATGCTGGGCATATTAAAATTGGGCAGAGCAGAACGGATAAACTGGGACAAGAAGAAAGATTGACGATTTTTAGATTTTTGATAAATAAGTGCACATATCAAAATTGCAATAATGAAAAACATATTTTTTGCCGTTGTTTTAATGATGGTTATTATTACTGCCTCTGCCCAACAGGCCCCGTCCCGTCTTATTGTACGGGGTGATGATATGGGGTTTAGCCATTCAGGGAACATGGCGCTGATAAAATGCTATAAAGACGGCATCGAAAAATCTATTGAAGTTATTGTACCCTCACCCTGGTTTCCTGAAGCGGTGAAACTGCTGAAAGAAAACCCCGGTGTTGATGTAGGCATTCACCTGGCGTTAACCAGCGAGTGGGACAATGTAAAATGGCGACCTTTAACTGATTGCCCGAGTATAAGGGACAGCAACGGTTATTTCTATCCAAAAGTCTATCCTGACAAAGCCTACCCCGGTATGTCAATTAAAGAAAACAAATGGAAACTGGAGGATATTGAAAAAGAATTCAGGGCACAGATTGAAATGGCATTAAAGCTTATACCGCACATAAGCCATTTATCGTCACACATGGGCTGCGCAACTTTGACGCCGGAAGTAAAAGCACTGACTGAAAGGCTGGCAAAAGAATACCATATACCTGTTGACCCCGACACTGATGTGCAGGGGTTGGTAGGCTATGCCGGGCCGCATGCAACATCTGAAGAGAAGATTGAGAGTTTTATTAAAATGCTTGATAAACTGGAGCCGGGCAAAACCTATATTTTTCTTGACCACCCGGGTATTGACGATGATGAACTGCGGGCTATTCATCATATAGGTTATGAAAATGTTGCCCAGGACAGGCAGGGTGTTACCGACCTCTTCACCAGCGAAAAAGTAAAAGAGGCTATTAAACAAAAAGGAATACAGGTAATAGGATATATAAACCTTGTGCAAAATTAAGCCGGGTTTGCAAACATGCCCTTTACCTGCTTTTGTATAATATATTCTTTAAAACCTTGCGGCAGTATTTTATTCAACGCTACTAGCAGCCGGTTTAACCGGCCGGGTATAATTTCTTTTTTTCCTTTAAACATGCCTTTAAGCGCTTTGCGCGCAACTTGTTCAGGCTCTAAAATAGTAAAGCGGGATATGCCTTTTATGCGGTGATTTAATACAAGCAATTCTGGCTTGGTATTAATACCGCCGGGGCTTAATAATGTAACCGATGTATTACTGTTGCTTAACTCCATGCGGAGGCAGTTGGTAAAATACCGTATAAACGACTTGGTAGCGCCATAAACCTGTTTTTTGGGTACAATAAACAAACCACCCAGGCTACCGACATTCATAAGATAGCTTCTTTTTTCTTTAGGCACCTGGGCTAAAAAAATGCGGGTGAGCAATACCGGGGTGATGATATTTAATTCAATTTGTGCCCGGTAAAAAGAAAGGCTTTTTTCCTCAAACCAAGACCAATTGCCCAGGCCCGCGTTATTTATTAAAATGTCCGCCGTTATATTTTGTTGTTTTAAATGACTGAACAGGTTTATACAGCTCTCCGTTTGTGTTAAGTCCATCTCGAAATAAATAACGCTTACATCAAAATTCCTGCGGATAAACGCTGCTAATTGAGGCAAGCCTGACTGTGGTAGTGCTACAAGCACGAGGTTGCAATTTTGATCTGCCAGCTCAATAGCAAAACTTTTACCAAGCCCTTCGCTAGCGCCGGTAATAATGGCTGTTTTATTATTCATGTAAAACATGTTTTAAATGATAGATAGTTTTTGCAAAACCGTTTGTAAACGGGGTAATGTTGTAACCAAGCTGGTTTATAGCTTTATTGCTTGAATATCGCTGGTCATATTTAAGCCGTTCAGCAAAGGCAGGCAAAAAAACCGGCGGTGCGCCCGTAATTGCGGTTTTAAATGCTTCAAGATAACTGTACAGTTGTATATGTTTTTGTGATATGCTGTATAGCTTTTGGCGTATGCCCGAGAGTTTTTCAAGAAGATAAAAGAAACGGTTAAAGCTGACATCCTCACCCCCAAGAATATACCTGTTACCCGGCAGGCCTTTCTCCATGGCCAGTATATGGCCCTGCACAACATCGCCGAGGTAAGCATAATTCGATACCTGCCTGCCTTTTGCGGGGTTTACGTGCCATTTTCCTTTTAGGTAAGAAACAATTATCCTGCTTACTGTATTACTGCCGGTTACGGGGCCTTCACCATATACGCGCGAAGGGTTTACAATGACTGTATTAAGTCCTTTTTTGGAAAAAGAAAGCACTTCCAGTTCGGCAAGATATTTAGTTCTTTCATAATCTATTGGGAAGCCGGTTATGCGCGGGTCGTCCTCGCTCATGGGATGTTTTAAAGTAGGCCCCCAAACACCGCAGGTGGAAGTATGAACAACCTTTTTGACATTTAGCGCAAAAGCTGTTTCCATCACATTTTTTGTGCCGGTTACATTAACATGATAAAACTGGTTTTTATCCGGCACCCACATTTTGGCCAATGCAGCGGTGTGATACACCAGTGAGCAGTTTTCCATTGCTTTTGCAAGAGAAGGTGTGTCAAGTATATCGCCTTTAAATAGCTGTATGTTTTTGTGTGATGGCAGGCAGTTACCTGCGGTATTCCGGCAAAGCGCATGTACCCGGTAATTTTTATTTGCGAGGGCAATGCATAATTCACTTCCTATAAAGCCTGTTGCGCCGGTAACTAAAACATTCATTTATTATCGATTTTATTGGATTGATAATTATTGCAGCAGCATTGTGATGGTATATAAAGAATGATGCACTTCTACTTTACTGCATATACCATTCCTGAAAAAATAATAGTTGTAGTTTCCATCAGGCAAATCAATTTTATACGTGTGTTCAGCTATCTTTTTTATAGTAAGAAATTTTTGAAAATTATCAGAATAGACAGACGTTATTCCTAATGGCTCATGCAAATACAGCATAAGAAAATTGTAATTAATCCGCTGTTGTTGGATGTAACCATGCGTGCCACCGGCTGATGTTTTGTAAATATTTCCTTCTGCCCGTGTTTCGTTGTTCACTTTTTCGCTGCCGTTTACTTCGCGGTATGTTTTTGAATAAATAAGCCTGCCGTTTTCAAACTTTGCTTCTTCGCGGCCCGTTACCTGCACACTTAGAATAAATTTTATAGTTACTCGTGATATCATTTTCATATCCAGCGTGTCTCCCGAACTTTTTAAGGATAACTGCATACAGCCAACACTGTCGTTTCTATAAATAACTTTATAGGTATGCGTTACATACTGTGCGCATAGCTTGCAGGAAAAAAGAATGCAGGGTATTATTAGAAAAATTCTGCGTAATAATAATTTGGGGTAGCAGTATGTTTTCTTCGTCCCAAAAAATTTCTTTCCAATCCATATAAACAACAAAGGCAGCATGCATGTTTGTTTTATAATGTGTGTAAGCTTTATTGTATAACAATCCTGCACGTGTTTACCCTCATACTTTTTTTTGGTGATTGATGAACGGTTAATATGCTACACGGGTTTAGCAAGCATGTTTAATCACACTGTAAACTTCCTTTAAAATAAAAACGCGGCAACAACAAAGCGTAGTCAAATCCGGATTTGAGTATACACAATGGTTTAGTGAGTAAAACTTAAACCTTTTAAAACACTGTTACACCAACATTCCAGCCAATCCAACCGGTTAGCCTGCTGTTATGAAAATCATATAAATGATAGCCTGCGGGCGCAATAGCGGATTTATAACCGGCAACATCATTTGTTTGATTTGAATAGTAAACATTAAACACAGGGCCACCAGTTAATGTTAGCACTTTGCGTACCAGGGTAATATTAAATTGCGGTGAAAACTTATTTAATAAATTGGTGTACTTCCAGCTTCCCCGGTAAATGTATTGGCAGCTTATTTCCGGGTTTACTGTTAAGAAATGCCCGAGGCCAACTTCAGTGCCTAAACCATAACCAAAAGAATAGAGCTTTTTATCCGGCCTGGCATCCATGCCGCCGATAAGTATGCTGTAAAGATTGTTATTGCCTGTTTTTACAGCAACGTTAAATGGCATCACCTCATTAGTAGAAATGTTTATTTTATGATAGCCACGCACAACAATATTTATTAACCCTATGCTGTACCCGTCAGAATTGCCGGCAATGTTTATTAAGCCAACCTGCAGGCCATGCAGCTTTTTGGTATAGTTAAAAACACCGGCGGCCTGTATGCCATTTAGCTCTTTATCACTAATATTAGCAATGCCTGCTGCTTGCACACCTTTTGTTCCCGAACGTGTATAATTGCAAATGCCTGCTGCCTGCACACCATTCACAAAGCCGCCTGAGTGATTGTAAATTCCACTTGCCTGTACACCCTGTACGGAGCCTTTTACAAGATTATTGATGCCGGCAAACTGAACGCCGGTTACGTTTTTGCCAACTAAATTGTGAATGCCTGCGGCCTGGACGCCCGTTACTGAACCTCCCGTAATATTAAATACCCCTGCGAGCTGTGCGTGTTGTACATTATACCTGTTTATGTTGAATAATATCCCAAGTTCTGCTATGCGAACACCTGCGTTGTAGCCCCCCAACAGGTTAAACGATACATCATTAACAACCTGGCCGCTTAATTTGCCATGGGTGCTGATGCCCGGGATAATTGATACCTGGTAAGGTTTTTCGGCAATAAACTTCCCGATATTAAGGCTTTGAATTCTTTGCGCTGCAGAAACAAAAAACTCTCCAAGCCTTGTCTTTTGCTGCAGGCTGGAGTCAATGCGCCTGGTAGTATAAATAAAACGGGACGAATCAATGTTT
Source organism: Chitinophagaceae bacterium (assembly GCA_035550215.1). GTDB lineage: Bacteria > Bacteroidota > Bacteroidia > Chitinophagales > Chitinophagaceae > JABDFW01. The sequence continues at coordinate 40,562 of DASZPM010000010.1, forward strand.
GCTGCGGGGCCAAGGGAACCAGTAAAGCCTGCATTAACAGGAACGGGACTAACTGTAGTAATCTCGGGCAGTGTATCAACGGGTATTAAGGCAATGTTTATTTGCTGGTTATAGCCGGGTTGTACAATAATTGTAGTGTCTTCGTAAAATTGTTTACTTACTGTTATTGCGGCTGACGGGTACTTATTGTTAAGCCTTAAAGAAAAATAGCCACTATCGTTTGTTATTGTTGAAACAAGCCTTTGTTTATCATATACGCTCGTATTAACTAATCGGCGCCCGGTGCGGTCATCAATAACAAAACCGGTAATAGTATAATTATCATTTTTAGCAACTGTTGTATGACTGAAGGTTACACTATGCGCCGCAACTTTTTTAATAATTATGTAATTACCGGTCTCGCTAAATTCATAACTATTATTAAAAAGCTTCAATAATACCTGCTTTACTTTTGTATCAACCGCCGTAACTGATACAATACTGTCGCTGTTAACTATATTACTGTTATAGCTAAAATAAAATTCGCCCTGGCGGCTAATCAATTCGAGGGTCTTTTGCAGGGTTTCACTTTTTACCTCAAGGGAAATTGTTCTGTCCAGCAATGTTTCGGCATCAAGCTTGCCGGCATACAGCATTATGATAGTCAACAGGCACAAAAAAAATTTTAAACGTGCAAAGGCGTTCATCAAAAAAAATTTAGTAAATAATAAATTGTTACCTCAGTACATAATTTCCATTGTGTTCAGTAGCTGTTATGCCAAATGTTTCAGTAATAACAGCGATAATTTGGCTTAAGGATTCTTCTTTAAATACCGTGGTAATAGGCAGGTTCTCAATTGCTTTGTTTTCAATGGATATATGATTTTCGTATGCTTCATTGAGTATTTCCACAAGTCTTTTCAGCGGTGTGTTGTTACAAACAAATTCCCTGCTGCGGTAGTAGTTATAGAGCTTATCAGCAGCAGTATCTTTTCTTGATATTTCCAGGCTATCGGCAATCACTTTTTCTTTGGGCAGAAGTTCTACTGTTTGTTTCCTGTTACTCACTTTTACAATGCCGGTTTCCACAATCACTTCCGTTTTGTTATTCACACTGCGTACGTTAAAAGACGTTCCAACCACCTGTATTGTTACATCGTTCACGTGAATAATAAATGGTTTGGTTTTGTCCGGCGATATCTTGAAAAAAGCTTCACCGGTAAGTTTAATCTCTCTTGTTTTTCCTTTAAACATCGCAGGAAAAGAAATACCTGAATGCTTATTAAGCGTAACAACAGAGCCATCGCTTAATGTATCAACTACAACGGCCTGCGTTGCGTTTACGGCCAGTTGCCTGGGCGGGTTGCTGTTGTAGCGCATGGCAATAAAATAAATTACCACTCCTGCAACTGCTAAAAAAAATACCGCGGCTATTACCCGCCGCAGGTTTTTTAACAGAGGTGTACTTCGTGCAGGGGTATGCAGGCGCTGGGGTTCACCGGCAGTAAAACGGGTACGTAATTTTTGCCATGCTTCATTTTCATCTGCATCTACCCCGGCAGCAAGTTTCAAACTTTCTTCCCATATACGAATCAACCCGTCATAATAATTCCTGTTGCCTTCGGCTGCCTGCAGCCATTCTTCTACCTGTACGGTTTCTTCGCCAGAGGTTTCACCGGTTAAATGCTTCACCAGCAAATCATCATTAATATCGTGTATATTTTCTGCCATGCAGCTTTTACAATAAAAAGTTTAACAATATTAATAATGGCAAAAATTCTGCAAGCCTCAACCGCAAAAACTTTAATGCTTTGCCCATTTGGTTTTCTACCGTTTTAACTGAAATGCCCAGTTCTTCTGCTATTTGCCTGTACTTAAGTTGCTGAAACCTGCTTAGCTGAAACACAGTCCTGCATTGCTCAGGCAGTTCATTTAAGGCGTCTCTTATTTCCTTTTCAAGTTCAGCGGCAGCCACTTTACCCGACGCCGGTTGTGCTACATCCTGCTCCCGTTTTACGGCATATAATTTATAACGGCTTTTCACCTTTTCATGCTTAATATGGTTAAGGCTTTCGTTGTGTACAGCGCGGTACAGGTAAGGCTTAAGTTGTGTGCCGGCGGGCAGGGGCGTCTTTTTTTCCCACAATTTAAAAAACACATTTTGTACAATTTCTTCAGCAGTATCCTGGTTTTGAAGTATGGTGACAGCATAAACAAACAGGTTTTTATAATATGTTTTAAAAACCTGTTCAAACGTATGTTCATCAACGTTTTGCAGTATCTCTATTGCTGGCGTGCCGGTATTTTCCACTTTGTATAGTCTAAAACCTGCGCCAAATGTAACCGCTTCAGCCAATTCTTTTATGCATAAAACAACCCAATTGTTGTTTACCCCTATTGGTGGCGTAATTTTTTTGCATGAATTGAGAAGATGTAAAAGCGCGTTGTTTATTTAGCGGGCATAACCCCATTAATACGGTAAACATTTATCTGGGCTGGTGCATAATCAGCATGTTTATTAAGTTTTGCACTGCCATGGGGCTTACTTTTTCAATTAGGTACGCCTGTTGTGTGCCTTCATCACTCCAGGTATTGCTCCCGTCGGGGGACACCACAATATGACCGTAGTGCAGCGTGTACCATGGGGCATTGCCCGCAACAGCCGTTAAAACAGCGGTTTCATCCCAACTCATTCTGCCAAGGCTGTCTTCTTTGGCCATTGGAATGCTGATACGGAAAACATCTTTTACCGGGCTGTTTACTATAGCCTTGTTATGAATTAACGGGAGGCCCGCTTTTATTTTCATACCGATTTCAAAACCGCTGAACACTACCGGTGTTGGCCAATTGGTGTACACATATTGTGAGGCGGCTGAATCCTCTGCTATATTAAATTCTTTTCCTGAAGGGAATCCACCACCCATGCTCACCAGTTTTCTTACCTTTTTTGCTACCAAAGTTTTGCCGTCAAGGTGTGAATATTTGTCTGCTTTGGATTGCAGCAGGTTTGAAAGATTAGTTAGAAAGCCTACGGTAACTATGGTAACACTTTTGTCAGGCTGTGCTGCCAATGCCTTGCGATATACATCTACTGCATCTGGAACGTCATCATTGTTTTTAATTGCGTGGGGATATTTTGCCAGCAGGGTATCTGTCCAGTGCTGAAAGTCGCGCAGTTCCAGTGCATTACCTTTTGGCACACCTACGGGTATGCCCGGCCTTTTAAAATAGGTATTAAAAACATTCAGCACCCCCGCTACACCGGGATATTTTGTGCTGGCTACGGTGGCCAATATTTTCACTCTGCCGCTGTCGGCAAAGGCATGCAGTATTGTTATAGCACCCACATCATCATAGTCAGGGCCCATATCGCTGTCAAAAATAATTGGAGCGGCTGTAGTTGCTTTCTGTGCGTGTAATACTGTAAGGCAACAAACAAGGCAGAAAAAAATAAAAAGTTTTTGTATCATGGCTATATATGTACTTTATATTAAGCTAATTGTAAGCTTTAAACTGCAGGTCTTTATCATACTAAACCTGCGTATATTACCAATCCAAGACCGGCAACAAAAAACAGGAACATGGCAGTTATTAACCCATCTGTTCCTTTAGGGGCATACTTAAATTCTTTCCATATAAAAACGCCCCACAATGCAGCAACCAGCGTGGCGCCTTGCCCAAGCCCGTAGGAAATTGCCGTGCCTGCTTTGCCTGCGGCAATAAGGTTTAACGAGTTGCCAATGCCCCATATTATGCCGCCAAGCACACCCACCATGTGTGTAGAAAACCTGCCTTTAAAATATGCGCTGTAACTAACAGGTTGCCCCTGCAAAGGCTTGCGCATTAGAATGGTATTGAAAATAAAATTGCTCAAAAAAATGCCTATAGAAAAAATAAAAACAGCGGTATAAGGGGTCATTTTACCAACAGCGGGGCTTTCAAAATTATCAAGGTCCATAGATGCAGCAATAAACCGGTAAAAGAATGACATTAACACGCCTGCTATAAGCGATATGACAATGCCTTTTGCAGATACTTTTTGCCCCGATGCTGATGAACGCCTGTAAGCAATGGCATTAATTATAATGGCAATGGCAACCAGCGCTACGCCGGTGAAAAGATACACAGGACTGCCTTTTTGAGAAGCATAGTAATTTATAAGCACACCTAACACCAATGCAAGGCCAATAGCCAGCGGGAAAGCAACTGCCATACCTGCTATAGCAATAGCTGCTGAGAACAATATATTGGCTGCATTAAAAATTACACCGCCTGCCAGCGCACTGCCAATGTTTGATTTATCAGACTGCTGCAGGTCGTTCATAAAACTCCTGCCACTGTCACCAATGCTGCCTAATGTAAACGCGCTTATGATAGAGAACAGCAATATGCCTATTACATAATCCCAATAAAATAATTCAAAGCGCCAGGTTTTGCCGGCAAGTTTTTGTGTATTTGCCCATGAGCCCCAGCAAAGCATGGTAATGATACAGAAAAAAACGGCTGAACCATAATTTTGGACGATGAACATACAGCAAGCGTTTTGGTGGTGATTGTTTTGGTGATGCTGCCGGCCGGCAATACCGGTAGCCCCACTTAGTAAAAATAAGTTATTAAAATAAAACCGGCTAAAACAAAATAAGCGTGATTGGGTGTATGTTTTTTCACGGCTGTGTTACCTGTAAATATCAGCTCTTAACAATTTACAGTTCTTTTCTTCGGTACATAATGCCGTTTCAACGATAAATTTTTAACGGCCGTTTCAGCAGTAATAGTTTTACATCGTAAAGTTTTTAGCGTATGCTGCAAAAAAAATTCTGTTCGGGGCTTATCGCGTTTACCCTTGTTTTAATATCCACAATAAGAAGTACGGCGCAGGTAGCGATAAGCACTCCTGAACAGGTTGGCAGCAGTAACAGGGAGATGAGTTTTAAACCTGTATTTGATGATGATGCTTCTACCTGGTACGCGGTTAACCATGACGACAAAGCCTTATATATACATGTTGCAATAAAAGACAGCCTTCAAAAGCGAAAAGTATTACAGAATGGAATGGAACTGTGGATTGACGTAAAAGGCAGAAAAAATAAAGAGACTGGTATTTTGTTTCCTTTGGGTGAAAAGGCAAACATTTACCCCGGTGGTGGTAACCGGAATGCAGCAGGCGGCCCACCACCTTTTTTTAATAACAGCGGTACCAAAGGTGTTAAGAATGAAGACAGCGTAATAAAGCAGCTTGTTGCAACAAAAAGGCAGGCTACATTAAAAGGGTTTAATAACGCTTCGGGGCAGCCTTTGGATATTTCGCAATTGCAGGGCGTAACAATAAACCTGCAACTGCAGCACGAAACACTGGTGTATGATGCCATAATACCCTTTGCAAGCCTGCCGCAACAGCCTGCAAAAACTACGGTAAGTATTGGTATAGTTGAAAACGGTATTGAGCTACCAGGTTTTGGTGGCGATGGCCCCCCCGGCGGTGATGAATTTGGGGGCGGTCCACCACCGGGCGGCGGTGGCATGATGGGTCCTCCCGGGGGAGGTGATTCAGATGATTTTAAACGGTTATTTCAAATAAACGTTATCTGGTACAAAATTAAACTGCACAGCTAACTCCGGCCTGCTTATGACGGGATAATTACCTAATGTTTGATTATTGAGCCTGCATGAAAAAAAGCATCACACTTGCACTGTTGCTATGCTTTTATGCAACCTCTTTTGCAAGACACCTTAAGGGCGGCTGGATACAATACGAATATATTGGCACGGGGGCAATAACGGGCACATCCCAGTACAAAGTTACTGTGTACCTGTTTGTAAGCTGCACAACTACCGGGCCTACACAACAGGTTATACTTGGCGTGTTTGATGCAGTTACACATGCGTCTGTATCCACACAAACTATAAGGAACACTGCTGAAAATACAGTTACCAAAAAAACATTTGACGCGTGTTTAAGCGACCCGCCTTCCATTTGTTACATGATATATACTTATGTAACAACACTGCAGTTGGCTGATAATGCAAACGGCTATGTTTTAACGGTGCAGGATGCCTTAAGGGTTGACGGGATAGTAAACATAAACGGTTCAGTTAACGACGGAATAACGATTACAGCTTCTATTCCCGGCACTATTAATGGCGCAGATTATCATGTTAATACCAGCCCTTACTTTGTTTTTAAAGATACTGCCGTTATCTGTTACAATGCGCCGTTTACTTACCAGTTCAGCGCCACTGATGCAGACGGCGATTCGCTGGCATACTCATTTGGCAACGGGCTTAACGTTACCAACCCCAGCCAGAATACCAGCAGCCAGTCACCGGCAAGTCCGCCTTATCCTGCACTAACGTACAGCACAGGTTACAGCGGCGCATCACCCATGGGTACTGCTGTTACCATTAACGCAATTACCGGCATTATTTCAGGCACCGCGCCTGCAACAACGGGCCCCTATGTTATCGCGGTTTACGTGGAGGAATGGAGAAATGGTGTATTGATTAATACCACGAAAAAAGAATTGCAGATTGAAGTGGCTAACTGCAGCCTGACAGGTGCGTCGTTAAACCCCGTGTATATAAACTGTGACAACTTTACTTTTACTTTTCAAAATGAATCAACATCGTCCAATATCGCTTATTACCTGTGGAATTTTGGCGTGGCCAATACAACGTCAGATACCAGCACACAGGCAACACCGGTATATACTTATAAAGACACCGGCACGTACACACTTAAATTGGTGGTAAGTAATACGGGCGGCTGCACTGACTCCGCTACGGCCTCGGTAAAAGTATATCCTGGTTTCACCCCCGGCTTCAATGTATCGGGCAGTTGTTACCAATCAAAATTCCAGTTTACGGATGAATCTTATGCTAAGTATGGAAGCATTAATACGTGGAGCTGGAATTTTGGCGATAACACAACATCTGCCGATACATCTTCTTCACAAAACCCATCATGGCTGTATTCCTCGCCGGGCAATGTTACTGTTACACTGGCTGTTAACAGCACTAAAGGCTGTAGCGGCACTGTTAGTAAAACTGTTGTTGTAAACGACAAGCCAACCATATACCTGCCTTTTACTGACACACTTATATGCAGTAACGACACACTTCCCTTGTCAGTAACGAGCAGTGGCAATGTTTTTAGCTGGGGGCCTGCATACAACATCATTAACAGCAATACGGCATCTCCAAAAGTATATCCTTATGATACTACTGTTTATACAATAACCGTGCAGGATAAAGGCTGTATTGACAGCGCCACTGTTACGGTAAACGTGCTGCCTTTTATTACAGTTAGCTTAAATGCTGATACGGCTATTTGTTCAACAGACAGTGTAATGTTACAGCCGGTAAGCTATGCCCTTAGTTATTTGTGGACTGAATCAGGCACAAGCCACACCCTTAATAATTATAATGTAAAATATCCCAGCGCATCCCCGCAGGTTACTACAACTTATTATGTAAAGGCAAACCTGGGGCATTGCCAGGATTCCGCGCAAACAACAGTATATGTGTCTCCTTACCCTACAGCAACTGTAAGTGGCGATACAGGTATTTGCTACGGCAGGGCGGTGCGCCTGCGGGCCAGTACAGCGTCGGCTTACTGGGCATGGAGCCCGCTCAGTTCATTGTACCAGGCCAATACCTTAACGCCCCTGGCAGGCCCGCAGGAAACAACAACCTATTATTTTACTATACAGGATACTTTTTATTGCCATAAAACGGTTACGGACAGCATTATTGTAACGGTAATACCGCCTGTAAAAGTTAATGCCGGCAACGATACGTTTGCAGTAATTAACCAGCCTGTACAATTATCTGCAACAAGCAATAACAGCTCTGTAAATTATACGTGGACACCCGCCCAATACATAAATAATACGCATGTATATAATCCTGTTGTAACGGTTATATCTTCGTCGGTAGATTCGGTTACCTATGTCGTTACCGCTACTACCCCCGAAGGATGCTATGGATATGACAGTATTACCGTAAAAATTTTTATGACGGCGCCGGATATTTTTATACCAACAGCCTTTACGCCAAACGGAGATGGCACCAATGATGTTTTAATGCCTGTAGTAGCGGGTATTACTACTTTTAATTTCTTCCGCATTTATAATCGTTGGGGGCAGTTAATTTTTGAGACATCACAAACAGGTGTTGGCTGGAATGGTATGTATAATGGTGCGAAACAGCCATCCGGCACCTATGTTTTTGTAGCCCGTGGTATTGATTACCTGCAGCATGTTGTTTTTAAAAAGGGAACGGTTGTACTGATACGATAAAATGCGCCGGTCAGGTATTTTGCACACACTGTTAACAATGAAATAAGTTGTTAATTTTTTGTTACAGAGAAATAAACAATATGTTCATTTTGCAATATTGTTGCAAAATGAAATAGGTTTGCATTGTTATGCACAAGTTCAATCTCCGGGTAACCGCTGTATTCCTGCTGTTGGTGCTTACTCAAAGCATGGGTGTACGCTTGATGCTGCATAACAAATTTCATAAAACATCGCATAACAGCTTTTCAAAATCAACTTCGGCTTATGTACAAATTTCCTGCGATTGCGTTGACGAAGCATTAATGCCATCCACGCCGGCACAGGCTATTGAAATGGTGGTGCCTGAACAAGATTTTGTTATTTTAACGAAAGAACACCCTTATTTTTTGCCGGCTGTTGTTAAAGTATTTCATTCGCTTAGAGCGCCTCCTGCTGCATAGACCTCCCTTCATAAGCGTCTTGTCTCCCTGCAAACTGTTATTATCAAAATAATCTTATTCAACCCACCCAAGTTGAATAAAACTATAATTATCAATTAATGAAATTATTATCATATACCATAGTTTTAATAGCCACAATAACGGCCACGCCATGTTTTGCGCAGGGCAACAGCCTGTCGGGAAAAGTGTACGATGTAAAGACAAATAACGCGTTGCCCCGGGCAAGCGTGTATATACCTGACCTTAAATTAGGCACCATAGCAGATACATCAGGCAATTATTCTTTTAAATCTCTGCCCGCAGGCAATTATCTTATACAGGTGCAGTATGTAGGCTTTAAAACGCTTACCCAAAATATAAACATAAAAGGGGCGGCGCACCTTGATTTAGGCATGTCAGACGAAGCGGTGGAAGAAGGCTCTGTTGTCGTAACCGGTACCTCTAAAGCAACACAAATAAAAAGAAACCCGGTACCGATAGTTTCTATCAGCCATAGTTACCTGGCAACCAACCTTAGTACTAATATTATTGACGCTATTGCCAAAGTACCGGGCGTAACAGCGCTTACTACAGGGCCTAATGTGTCAAAACCCTTTATAAGAGGGCTTGGATATAACCGCATATTAACCTTGTACGACGGTGTGCGCCAGGAAGGGCAGCAGTGGGGTGACGAGCATGGCATTGAAGTGGATGAATATGGTGTTGACCGCGTGGAAGTGGTGAAAGGGCCTGCCAGTTTAACATATGGTTCGGATGCGCTGGCTGGCGTGGTAAACCTGATACCGACACCCCCTGCGCCGGAAGGAAAGATGGTGGGAGATGTAACCGCGGAATATCAAAGCAATAATGGGATGTTTGGTGGGTCTGCTATGCTGGGTGCTGCCAAAAACGGTTTTGAATGGCAGGGCAGGATATCCCACAAGCAAGCCACCAACTATCAAAACAAAATTGACGGCCGCGTGTATGGCACTGCATTTAATGAAACTGATGCAAATGTTTCATTGGGGCTGCACCGTTCATTTGGGTACTCACACATTAATTTTTCATTAGTTGACGACCTGCAGGAAATACCGGATGGCAGCCGGGATTCAGCAACCCGCCAGTTTACCAAACAAATTACCGAAGCGGATGATTTCAGGCCTATTGTTACACCTTCCGAATTATCTTCCTATGCCATTACCCCGCTGCACCAGCACGTGCAGCATTACAGGATATATTCCACCAACAATTTTACACTGGGTACAGGCCGGCTTACGGTAAATCTCGCCTTTCAGCGTAGTGTAAGAAGAGAGTACAGCCACCCCGAGATGCCTTACCAAAATGTGCCGGGTTTGTTTTTGCAGCTTAACACTTATTCCTACGATGTAAAATATTTTTTACCGCAGATAGATAAATGGGATATTACAACGGGTATTAACGGCATGTACCAGCAAAACACTACCACCAGCGGAACGGAATTTATTATTCCCAATTATAAACAGTTTGATATCGGCGCTTTTGCGATGGCAAAGAAAACCATTAATAAACTTGATATTGCCGGCGGCATAAGGTACGATGTGCGCTCATTTAAAAACGAAGGGCTGTACACTAAACCGGATGCAACTTCAGGCTTTGATAAAGCCGTGTATGGCGCCGATACTACAGGTGCAGACCATCCTTTTTATGACTACAGCCATACCTTCACTGGCGCTTCGGGCAGCATAGGGGCAACATATAACTTCACTGATAAGTTTTCCGTTAAGGCAAACCTGTCGCGCGGGTACAGGGCGCCTAATATTTCTGAAATATCTTCAAACGGCGTACACCCGGGCACCAATATTTACCAGATAGGTAACCCAAGCTTTAAGCCTGAATTCAGCCTGCAGGAAGATGTTGGCTTTGCCTACACCTCAAAATACGCGGCCATCACCTTCAGCATATTTAACAACACTATTTCAAATTATATTTTTAACCAAAAGTTGTTAAGCGTTAACGGCGGTGATTCCGTGCTCGTAGCCGGCAATCAAACATACAAGTTTCAGCAGGGCAAAGCCAATTTATATGGCGGCGAGCTTAGCGTGGATATTCACCCGTATAAAGCCCTGCATTTTGAAAACAGCTTATCTGCTGTGTATGGCGTAAACAAAGGCATTGACCCGAAGGAGCAATCTGACAGCAACAAATACCTGCCTTTTATTCCGCCGGTACATGGCATATCAGAACTCAGGTACGATTTTGAGTCAAAGTCACACCACCTGGTCAACGGCTTTGTAAAAGTACAACTGGCTTATTATGGCGCACAAAACAGGGTTTATTTAACTGATAATACTGAAACACCCACGCCGGGATACACCTTATTTAATGCGGGCGCAGGTGTTGGTTTTACCAACAGCAAAGGCAAAACAATATTTAACCTGTACGTAATGGGCAACAATTTATTTGACGTGGCGTACCAGGACCACCTTAGCAGGTTAAAATATTTTGAACCATACCCGGATGACCCACGGCCATATCATGGTATTTACAATATGGGCAGAAATATTTCATTCAAGATTGATGTTCCGCTGGATTTTGAGAGCAAAAGTAACTAGTATAAATACAAAAGTTTAAAATTAATACCCCGGTTTGCGCCGGGGTATTTTTTGTTTGTCGATACAGGCACTGTATTGACCGATGTTTGAATAATCACCCGTACCATTGCTGCTGCATTTTACGTTTTATATACAGGGTAGATATTCAATTTTTTAAAGTGCCGGGTAGTTTAAAGAAATGTAAGTGTGAATTGTTAATACTTATTTAAAGCGTATTATGCTATACACCTTTGAAATGGGGTTCTCGTTTTATATAAATAGCTGACTCTTTTTCCTGCTGCGAGATTATTTGACAGAAAAACTAAAAGTTACATGAAGCAAAAGCTACAGCGAAACGTGGCGCATGGCATTGTTATGTTTATACTTGCCGTGGTATGCAATCAACAAACCCATGCCCAGTTCTCTATCGGCGTAAGCGCCGGGTATGCTAATAATTATCTTGTCACCAATGTTTCAAATCTTGTTTCTACTGAGTATAAATCATTGCCCGGCTTTAGCGCCGCAGTACCAATGATGTACAGCATTGAAGACTGGTTTGCCATTAAGGCCGAGCCGGGCTTTATGCAAAAAAATTACCGCATGCAGCGCACAGGTTTTTACCAGGGCATTTACCAGGATAATACAAACGGCTATATACAATTGCCGGTTATGGGCCATTTTTCATTTGGCGGAGAAAACCTGCGGGGATATATAGATGCCGGTGGCTATGCCGGTTATTGGCTTACGGCGCACGTAAAAGGTGTTATGCCCAATATTCTTGACCAGCCCGCTTATTCAAGTGCTGTCAGCAACGAGCAGCCTAATAATGTGTTTGATGAATATACGCCATACAGCTATAACGAAAAATACCAGTTTAATACCACCAAAGACAACAGGATTGAGCTGGGCATACTTGCAGGAGCAGGCATCAGCTACCAGGTGAACGATTCATACCAGCTATTTGCCCAGGCAAGCTACTATGAATCGCTGACCGACCAGCAAAAGAAATATGAAACAGGGCAAGTGCCGAGGTATAACCAAACTTATGTATTCAACCTCGGGGTAATGTTCACCTTAGGCAGCAGCGGTTATTAATTCAATCCAAACAAGAGAGTCAGTGAAATCAAATATTACTGTTATGAAAAAGTTAGCCAGCTATACATCAAAATCTTACCTGTTACTCATTTGCGCAGTTACAGTATTAATAATCGTTTCATCTTGCCATAAGGAAATAAGCACCACCAACCAAACAGGCAGTACGGCCACAGGAAATTTCAGCCAGGTGTTTGAGGATTTTTGGACAAACATGAACAATAATTATGTTTTTTGGAGCATTGATACTACTAATTGGGACAATATGCATACCTTATATGCCCCAAAGTTTGCGAGCCTCAACTTATACGATTCTGCAGATAACATCAAAGCCCAGGGCTATTTCAAAGCAATGGTTGACGGGCTGAGCGATTCGCACTATACACTATTTCCCGGGGGCGGTTATATTCAGCCGGCGCACGACAGGAAACTACAGAACCCACAGTTTATCGAAAACATGTTTGGCACTGCCCCGTACAGCCCCAGTGTTGACGGTCACTTTTATTATACCAACACGCTTGACTCGCTGTACCTAAGCGAAAAAGTGGTTGGTGTGGACACTACAGGCAGTAACAAAGATATGTACGCGGTATCGGGCATGGTTAGCGGCAGTAATATTTTATACCTCGCATTCAGCAAGTTTGCGCTGGTGTCAGAATACCAGGGCGGCTCAGCTAAGATAAAAGCAGTGCTGGATTATTTTTTTAATAAGCTCAGCAGCGCTTCTGTTACCGGGCTTATTATTGATGTTCGGGGGAATATAGGCGGTGATGTAAGTGACTTAAACTTCCTGGTAGGCAGCCTTATATCCAGCCCGTTACAGGTAGGTTATACACGCTCAAAAAGCGGCACCGGCCGGCTGGATTATACGCCGTGGGCCCCGGCAATAGTGACGCCAAGGGCAGGTGCAACAGCATTTACCAAGCCAATTGTTGTGCTGGCCGATGGGGAGTCGGTTAGTATGGCTGAATTAACCACTATGTCGTTAAAACGTCTTTCCAATACCACCGTGGTGGGCGATACAACGTGGGGCGCTAACGGGCCGCTTACCGATAATTCAGTATTTAACGCCGGCTCGTTCAACTTCGGCAATGTTTACAACAATATTGAAACGGGCGCAACCACCTACTATGGTAATGCCTATACTTCTTCTACTATGTTTAAATATATGGACGATAAGATTTATGAGGGCAAAGGGTTTCCGCCGGATGTTGAGTTGAAGCAAAGCATTACCACGGTATTTTTGAGAAATAATTACATTGATGACCCGCAGTTGGATAAAGCTATAAGCCTGCTGCAGTAAGCTTGTTTATTAACACAGCCGGGGACCGGTTGTTTGAAACAACAGAAGTGTTGCAGTTAGGAACAGAAAGCCTTTCACATAATAATTTGTGAAGGGCTTTTGCTATTATAGCCGGTAATAATTTATTTGCCGCTGCTATTGCAGCCATTAAATAACTTTGGAAAAAACAACCTATGAGTATAGAAATGCTTTTACAGAAACATGAGATTCTTTCAGTAGTAAATAAGCTGTTTGTATTTACTGACAACCGTAACTGGCAGGGGATAATAAATGAAGTTTTTACAGGTGAAGTTTTATTTGATATGACTTCACTTGCGGGCGGTGAACCAGCGGTGCTTACAGCCGCTGCAATTACAAACGCCTGGGATGAAGGGCTGAAACCGCTGGAAGCAATACATCATCAAACCGGCAATTTTGATGTAGAAATATCCGGCAATACTGCAACGGTAAAATGCTATGGTACTGCCTGGCATTATAAAACACATCCTTCAGGCAAAAATACCAGGGTATTTGTTGGCAGCTATATTTTGCGGCTTGAAAAAGGCAGTACCGGCTGGCGTATTAATGCCTTTACTTTCCTGAAAAAATTTATTGACGGAAACATGCAATTAACATAGCTTTCAGCAGGGCAAATTATAGTTGCATGAAGTATTTATTCACATTATTTGTGTTATTAAGCTCAATACTCACCGTGGGTGCGCAGGGTAACGGCAAATTATTTATCATTGGTGGGGGTAACAGAACTGTTGGGCTGATGAAGAGCCTGCTTACCACCGCCGGCCTGGGCATGAATGATTATGTTGCCGTACTACCTATGGCAAGCAGCGAGCCAGACACCTCGTACTTTTATTTTAAAGACGATATAGATAAACTGTGTGCAAATACTATCGCCAATCTAAACTTTACACCGGACAAGATAAACAACAAAGTATGGCTTGATTCACTTGCACACGCAAAACTAATTTTTATTTGCGGCGGCGACCAAACAAGATTTATGAATGCGGTATTGCACACGCCTGTTTATGCGGCTATACATAAGGCGTATAATATGGGAGCGACCATAAGCGGAAGCAGCGCCGGTGCAGCGGTGATGAATAAATATATGATTACAGGAAACGAATTGCTGGGGGATACAACTTACCACGAAACATTCAGAAAAATTGTTACCAATAATACAGAAATAAAAGAAGGATTGGGAATGCTTGATTCTGTATTTATCGACCAGCATTTTATTACACGCAGCCGCTACAACAGGATAATTTCGGTACTGGCAAAATACCCGTCATTTACCTGCATCGGTATTGATGAATCAACAGCTATTATTGTGGAAGGCAGAAAGGTTACCGTTGCGGGTGAAAGCCAGGTATTGGTTTTCTCTCAGCCACAAGGGTTGTCGGTAAACGCAAAGGGACAGATAAAGTGGAAAGATGTAAATATGTCCATCCTTACGGCAGGTGACGTATTTTGGATAAAGTAATGCAGGCTTTATAACACATAAAAAAATTACCGGCTCATCCATTTGTCAACAAAATCAAGATACGTCTCACTTATCGGCAATTCCTTGCCATTTATTAACTGAACTTTCCGGTGCAGCACAGACCTGACTTTTGTTATAGACACAATATAACTGCGGTGTATTCTTTTAAACTTATCTGCCGGTAATTTTTCAAGCACCTTTTTCAGCGGCATCAGGGATAGTATCGGCCTGCCGTTGGTAATATGAATTTTGATGTAATCCTCCAGGCTTTCTATAAAATCAATATCACCCAGGTTTATTTTTATTACGCGGTATTCCGAACGCACAAAAAGGTGGTCGCTTTCTGTTTGATTATTTGTTTTTTTATAGGCATGATATTCTACTGCTTTATTAACTGCTTTTGAAAAACGTGAGTAATCAATTGGCTTAAGCAGGTAGTCAACTGCATCCAGCTCAAAACCTTCGTAGGCAAATTTTTTATATGCCGTGGTAAAAATTACCATAGGTTTTTCGGGCAATGCTTTTACCAGTTCAATACCCGTAATATCAGGCATGTTTATGTCTACAAACAGCAGGTCAACTGTATTGTGTCTCAAAAATTCTGCGCCATTAATTGCATCATCAAACATGTGAAGCAGTTGTAACTGGGGTGAACGCGAAATATATTCAGCCAGCAGTTCAAGCGCTGGCGGCTCATCGTCAATAGCAATACATTTTAAAGACATGCAGCAATATTTAAAATAGTTAATAAATTCTATATCTGTAAGGTTAATTGTACCGTGTAAAAACCGTCACCGGTGGTTATATTCAGCAGGTACCTGTTAGGGTACATGTGTTCAAGCCTTTGCTTTGTGTTAATAATGCCAATACCTGTGCGTTCGGCTTTTCTTTCGGTAGCAAATAATTTATTCTGGCAGAAAAAGGTGATGCTCTTTTCTTCAGCGAATAGCTTTATGATGATTACTGAAGATTCGTGGCTGCTTATACCATATTTAAAAACGTTTTCAATAAATGTCATGAGCACCAATGGCGGAATCCGTTTACCTTCGGTATTTCCTGTTACTGAAAAATCAACCAACACTTTTTTATTAAGGCGCAGCCGCTGCAAATCTATATAGTCGGTTATACACTCCACTTCACTCTGCAGCGAAACAAAATCCCTGTTTACCTCGTCAGTTACATACCGCATAATGTTGCTGAGCTTCATAATGCTGGCCGCGGTGTTTTCATTCTGTCTTACGGCAAGTGAATAGATATTATTAAGTGTGTTGAAAAGAAAATGAGGGTTTATCTGTGCTTTTAAAAATGACAATTCTGCGTTGGCTTTATCTGCCTCGGCTTTCACTGCGCGTTTTTCTGTTTCCCGCCACTGCTGTGTAATTCGCGTTGCCGTGCTGAGTGCCCATATTGTGCATAACAGGAATATTGCAAAAAGGTCTACAGGGTGGCGCATAAATGGTTGTCTGCGCGGGCCAAAATTGCCATCGTTTGGTGGTGGGCCTCCTTCACCGCGCATCTCCCCGGGGAAATGACGTGTGGTGTCAGCAAAAAGCCTGGAACTGTCATTAAACGGCCGCATACTATCACGAAATGGCCTGTCTCCCGGAGGTCTGTCACCGGGAGGTGGTGTTCTTTCCCCGTTCATCACTGCATTGCGGAAATAGGGTACATCTACAGAGCGTTTAATAAAGTAAGCTGCAGCTAACATGCCTATAACGGCAACTGTATACAGCAAGTATTTTTTCTGCAGGTAAAGTTTGGGAATTAAAAGGTAACTGTTAAAATAAAACACAAACAGGTAAATAGCAATAGATACCCAGTAATTGCTTGTTTGAAAGACTGTGATGATTTTGTTGGTTCCCTCAGGCCCGGGCGTAGTTATTAGAGGCAGCATCATAAATATGAGCCACGCGCCAATATGAATTACAACCGAGGACTTTAAACGGGACATATAGCAAAGGAATACAAATTTAGGCTTAGGCGTGCTATATGTATCGGTTACTAAGGGTTGTAAATAGATTAAAAGCCGGGATTTATACCTGTAAGTGTGAAAAAAGAAGCCCCGCCACAAGCGGGGCTTGTAAACAATCAAAACTACTCTTTCATAGAATCATCTGTGGGGATTATTACCAAACGGGCATAGCTGAAATAAAGTTTCCGTTAGCATCAAACGCCACTGCATACCGGGTACTGTTTGCATCAATAAGCACCAGGTAGCCTTTTAAAACGCCTTTAACCGTAACGGAAAACGCTTTTTCAAATACATAATCGGGGTATGTAGCGGTAAGATACGTTAATGCTATGGCGGGCAGGCTTGATTGTGCAACCGGCTGCGGTTTGCCCGGCGGTTGCGGCAGTTCAACCCTTTTTACAAAGCTGCCGCTGCTTGTAAACACGGTAGCGTAAAGACCGTTGTTAGCAGATATTATGATATAACCACTGTCAATATCCCTGGAGGCCTTCAATAATGTATCGCCTGCATAATTGGCGCTCATATATGAAGTAATTGCAGTGGGTAAGTCAGTAAGCGCAACTGTATCCTGGTGCAGGCTGTCGCGGTTGCAGAACCTGCCGCCCGGGTGCCAGCCCGGCCCGTGCATATCACCCGGTTCTCTTTGCTCCAGTACATTTACAAAGCTGCCATTGGCATCAAACAGTAAACCAACAGGTTTATTGTTAAAGAAGATAATCACAACGTAGTTAACAACGGTGCCCGTAGTGTCTTTAACGGCAAATGCTTTATTAAAGGTATATCCTGAATAATTTGCATTGAGGTAGGCGGTTATGCTGTCCGGCAGGGCGGATGCGCTTATTGAATCGCGGTGCTGTCCTTTGCTGCACTGCTGCATTACATAAACGGAGTCTGAACTGGCAACGCCCGCTGCGACAGCAATTACTGCTGATGAAGATGCCGAAGCAGTTGCAGATGTTGTAGAAGAACCCGATGCGGGATTGGATGATATGTTTTTGTTACATGAAGTTATTGCAAGCATCGCCAATGCAAAAGCAGAAAGGATGCCTGCATTTAATATACGTTTCATAGATAAATTGTTTAGTTAAGAGAATAAAATAAATCCGGTTAAATACAGTAATTGTGTTAGCGCGCTGTATTGTAAAACGTATTTATTTTTCGAACGATTGTTATACGGGCCCGTTTGACGGTGAAAGAGTAAAATTTACCGACGAAAACCCGGATGAATTTTTTTCAATAAAAATTAACAGCAGCAATAAAATAAATTGCCCTTACGCACTAAAAATTTAGTAGCCCTGCTATAACAACTGTGTAATTACTCAAAAGCTCTATAATATTGAGGTCCGGCAAAAAACCGAAAACCGTTAAAACAACTTTATAAAAAAAACATTCTGTTTACGGCGTCCATTTTGTGCATAGTGCTGTTTTTGCCTTGCCCATAACTATGATTGGCTTAAATCAAGAATAGCGTCAATATCTCCACAGGTTTGCCTTAACGTTTTTGCCGGGTTATGAGCGGGCAGCGCTGCTATAACTTGCTGGCTCTTTATCAAAAGTTTTGCTATAAGCAATAGTAAAAATTTTACCCGTAACCGCCTCCTGTTGTTTTTTGCCCTCTACAGGCGCTTAATGGTAATACTGCGTTAAAAATTTAATTATTGCAGGCTTTACCTGGTTTAGTTATGTTTTTTTTCTTCTACATTTATAATGGCTTTGGTTGCCCTGAAATAATTCAACGTGAACGTACAACTACCATTTAACCTGAGTTTAAACAGGTTGCCCAAAAGGTTGCAGTACCTTATAAGTATTGTTACGGTTTTTGTTGTGTCTGCCATCTGTTTTTCCCTCCATAATTATATTGGTGTTGAGGTTGTTGCCTTTATACAATTGCTTACGCTTACGGTAATTGCCATGTTTTTCGACATTTTTCCCGTGCTTCTCACGGCGGTATTAAGCGTGGTGATATGGCAATTCTTCTTTTTGAGGCCGATGTTTGACTGGAAGATTGTAGACACAGAAGACCAAATCATGCTCTGCATGTATTTTGTTATCGCCCTGCTTAACGCGGTGCTTACTTTTAAAATACGGCAGATTGAGAAAATTGCCCGCCAAAAGGAAGAAAAAGCCCAGGTGCTTAAACTGTACAATACAATGCTTAATTCACTGTCACACGAATTACGCACCCCTATAGCAACTATTATTGGTTCAACAGATACCCTGCTTACAAACGCGAACAAATTGACTGCCGACGACCAGCAGAACCTGTTGCTGGAGATATCTATTGCTTCGCTACGGCTTAACCGGCAGGTGGAAAACCTGCTGAATATGTCACGCCTGGAGTCTGGCTTTATTGAGCCTAAAAAAGACTGGTGCGATGTACAGGAACTGGCAAACGATGTGGTGAACAGCCTTGACGAGCACCTGAGAAATTTTGTACTGCAGATTGATATTGATGAAAGCATGCCTTTGTTTAAACTTGATTACGGGTTGATTGAACAGGTGTTATATAATCTTGTATATAATGCCACCCAATATACACCACAGGGCAGCCGCATACGCATAAGCGCGGAAAGCGTTAACGATGACCTTATAATGGTAGTGGAAGACAATGGTAACGGGTTTCCCGAAGAGGAGATAGATAAGGTGTTTGACAAGTTTTACCGCCTTAAAAACACCAAGGCGGGTGGTACTGGCCTGGGGCTGTCTATTGTGAAAGGGTTTGTAGAGGCACATAAAGGAACTATTGACTTAAAGAATAATATTTTTGGAGGCGCCACTTTTGTAATAAAAATACCCGCCGAAAAAATGCTTTTAAAAACCGTTGAAAAATGAGTAACGATAACATCCTCGTAATTGATGACGAGGCGCAAATACGCAAACTTCTCAACATTACATTGCAGTCCAATGGCTATAAGGTGTCCCACTCCGCTACGGGTGGCGAGGGCCTTGCCGCAGCCGCTACACAACAGCCTGACCTCGTAATCCTCGACCTTGGCCTGCCCGACGAAAACGGCCACATCGTGCTGAAAAAGCTGCGCGAATGGTTTGCCAAACCCGTTATAATACTTTCCGTGCAAAGCGGCGAGGAAGATATTATAAAGGCGCTTGACAATGGCGCCAACGATTACCTGGTAAAGCCCTTCCGCACCGGCGAACTGCTTGCCCGTATACGGTCTGCATTACGCGGGGCGGCCATTGAAAAAAACAGCCCGGTAATACAGTACAAGACCTTTGAAATTGATCTTGTAGCGCGTACCGTTAAGATTAACAACGAGATACTTAAACTCACCGTTACGCAGTACGCCCTTTTAGCGCTCTTCGCCAAGAACGAAGGCAAGGTGCTTACCTACCAGTACGTGCTGCGCGAAGTGTGGGGCCCCGAGTACACCAACCAGTTACAATACCTGCGCGTGTTTGTTGCCCAGTTGCGCAAGAAGATTGAAAAGAACCCCGACCGCCCCGAATACATTATTACCGAAAGCGGCATCGGTTACCGGTTTGTAGCCAGCGAATAATCTATGGCTTTATAACGTATACTTTGCACCATGGTTCGTGTCTCACGAACCACAGCAGCCCGTTCCATCCTAAAGCCACCAGGTTTCGCTGCTATAACAGGCTGCAGGTGAAAGGATTGCGACGCAACAGATGATGCCATATAACGCCATTGCCGGTATTTTAAGCCAATAAGTTGTGCCGTAACTGTGGTCTGTCTTCGCCATGATTCGTGTTCCACAAGCTATCGTTGGCGTGGTTCGTGTCTTCACGAACCAAAATTGCATGCCACCCTTGGTACTGCAAATTCATCTCCCTTTGTTGGCCCCGGTTCGTGTCCCACGAACCGTCAGGGACTCGCTTCACCTTTGGCAGTGGTTCGTGCCCTCTCAAACAACCATGAGTTGCATCCACAAGGCAACTACCCCGGTTTCGCTGCCATAAAAGTTTTGCGCCATGGTTCGTGTCTCACGAACCACAGCATCCCCGTTCCATCCTAAAGCCATTAGGTTTCGCTGCTATAACAGGCTGCAGGTGAAAGGATTGCGACGCAACAGATGATGCCATATAACGCCATTGCCGGTATTTTAAGCCAATAAGTCGTGCCGTAACTGTGGTCTGTCTTCGCCATGATTCGTGTCCCACGAGCTATCGTATGGCGTGGCTCGTGTCTTCACGAACCAAAATTGCATGCCACCCTTGGTACTGCAAATTCATCTCCCTTTGGCCCCGGTTCGTGTCCCACGAACCGCCAGGAACTCGTATCATCCGCATATACCCGCAAATTCATCTCCACTTAAAATTCTTTATACCAATGCCTGCAAGCACAACGGCGTAACCTATGGTGGCCAGCAGGCTCATGGTGGCGTCGTTACCCCATTTTTCCGGTTTCAGCCCGGCCATAACTATGGTTTTTACGGTGCCGTAGGGTGTCCAGTGCGCAATTTGGCGCACCTGGTCGCCCAACGCGCCAAACTCGGCAAACATCCCCACCATAATGAATATAAAGTACACCAGCCGCGTGGTGCTGTTAACCGTTTCGGGGTTTTTAATAAGCCCCACAATGGCCTGCCCCAGGGCAAGGTACACGGCGCCGCCCACAAAAGCGGTCAGTAACGCTACAATATAGCCCGTGGGGGTAATATCGGTAATATGGTCAACATTCATACCCGTAAAAAATACGGCCAAAGCCATCAGGGTTATCATAAGCAGTTGTACGGCCAGCCTGCTTGCCATTATAGCCCAGCTTGGCATTGGCGCTACGCGCAGCCGCTGAAAAATGCCTTTTTCCCTGTCGCGGGCTATGGAATTTGAGTACCCCATCAGCCCGATGGCCATCAGGCCCACGGTAATACAGTTGCTTAAGGCGAAATCGCTGCCAAAATGTTCAATAATATTTTTCCAGCTTGTGAGTATTATTACCGGCACAATCAGGGTTAAAATAAGCCCGCGCCGGTTGCGCCATTGCGTGGTAAGGTCAGCCCGCAGCAGCGATTGAAATACGGCGGATAATTTTGGAATAGAAGGTTGTGTTGTTTGCATAATTCAGAATATTTTATTCGCGTATGGTACGCCCTGTTAAGCCAATAAATACATCTTCCAGTGTTATTTTGCCGCGGCGGGATGCAGCAATAACCTCCGGGTCGTTGCGGTGTTTGTCAATCATCGCCTGCGGTGTGTCAATTTCTATTACTTTCCCGTGGTCAATAATGGCAATGCGGTCGCAAACACTTTCCGCTTCTTCCATGCTGTGGGTGGTAAGCAGCACACCGTGGCCGTTTTCGCGTATTTTCTCAATACGTTCCCATAACTGGCGGCGCGCCTGCGGGTCAAGGCCGGTGGTAGGTTCATCCAGCAGCACCAGGTGCGGGTTGTGTATGGTGGCAATTACCAGGCTAACCCTTTGCTGCTGGCCGCCTGACAGTTCGCCGAACTTTTTGTTTTGCGCATCGCTCAGTTTAATATCCGCTAATATTTCCGCAAGCTTTTCTTTCGTCATTGCAAGGCCATAAATGCCTGCATACAGTTTTAATATTTCACCAATGGTAAGCTCACTCTGAAAACTGGTGGCCTGCAGTTGCACCCCCATAAGGGCGCGGGCAAGCAGCGGTTTTTTAATACCGTCGTAACCGCTTACGGTTATGCTGCCGCTATGGGGTTTAAGCAGGCCTTCCACTGCGCTAAGGGTACTTGTTTTGCCTGCCCCGTTAGGCCCAAGCAGGCCGAATATTTCGCCTGCCTGTACCGTAAATGAAACATTATCAACTGCGTGAAAGCTTCCGTAATAAACGTTAAGGTTGTGCACCTGCAAAATATCGGTGCCGGGTTTCTCGCTCATGTGTATGTGGTTGTTTGTCATTTCAAAAATAGCGCATGTTTTTGTTATTCATACTGCGTTCATTATCATTATTATGCCGTTTATAAAACTTTTACTCCCCCTGCATTTACCAACCCCGGGTGCCCCGTGTGGGAGGGTAAAGCGGGGCAAGGGAGGAATTCAAATTTAAACAACTTATTCATTTTCAATTTATTGTATTAAAAATCTATGCAATTTTTTATCAATTCACCCGAAGCCCCCTCAACGCCATTCATCGTTGCCTCATTAAGGTCGCTAACGTCCCCAAAGTCCCTTGCCCCAAAAAGCCACCCCAGGGGGGATAAAGGGGGAAAAGGGAGGAATTCAAATTTAAACAACTTATTCATTTTCAATTTATTGTATTAAAAGCCTATGCAATTTTTTATAAATTCGCCAAGGCCTCACCTAACGCCATTATAGTTATCTCACTAAGGTCGCTAACGTCCCCAAAGTCCCTCCCTCCAAAAAGCCACCCTAGGGAGGATAAAGCGGGAAAAGGGAGGAATTCAAAATTTAAACAACTTATTCATTTTCAATTTATTGTATTAAAATCTATGCAATTTTTTATAAATTCACCCAAAGCCCCCCTCAACGCCATTTACCGTTACCGCACTAAAGTCGCCGTGTCCCTAAAGTCCCTTGCCCCAAAAAGCTTCCCCAGGGAGGATAAAGCGGGACAAGGGAGGAATTAAAATTTAAGCAACTTATTCATTTTCAATTTATTGCATTAAAATATATGCAATTTTTTATAAATTCACCCAAAGCCCCCTCAACGCCATTCATCGTTGCCTCACTAAGGTCGCTAACGTCCCTAAAGTCCCTTAACCCGAAAGCCACCCCAGGGAGGATAAAGCAGGACAAGGGAGGAAAGATAATTTTGTTATTTGATTCATTTTCAAATAATTGCATAAAAAATAAACACTTTTTTAAAAAATTGCCCCCCAATTTTGGTGCACTTTGTGTTTTCCTGTCTTTACAGCCACCGGTGGTTTTGTTTACCACCAAGACCACAAAGGGCTATCGCGATACCTTCCCCTGAAAGAGGGAAGGACAGGATGGGCGTTCACCTATAAATAGCAAAACGCCCGTTTTGTCCGCAAAAAGCCTAAAAATATTTTTTGGGGAGGGGGCCGGGCTAAAAAAACAAAGGGCACAAAAGTCCTCACTTTTATGCCCCAACTGTATAATAAAATAATTTACCGGGCTTTGTTCCGGGGCAGAGGGTTGCAATCGCCCTCTAGGGGTAGGGGCTTCTCCTGCTCTTACGCGGTTTAAGCGGGTAATGAATATCGTACGCCGTTTCGTACCCCGCCTCCGAAACTACCGCCAGCTTTTTTTGGTGCTTGTTTTTTTGTTTGCAAATAATTAACCAAACCGTGCTGGTAACAACCACTGCAGCCACGGTACTGTACATCCACATTTTTTTACTCATAATACTCGTTGGGTTTTATCACGTGATGGTAAGGTAAGACAAAAAACGTGCAAGAAAATTATGCATTAACCCTTCTTTGCGGTTATGCAATTGTATCTGCATATCTTACTTCTGGTCCAAACAATACTGATTGCTTTAATAGTCCTTCTGCGTCTATTTCGGCGTTTTTATCAAACTGCAACATTTCATATTTTGGCCTGATATCTTCAAATGGTTCTTTGTCCAAAAAGCGAAGAATAGAAGCCGATAAATATTGGTGGTCTAACTCAAATGAAAGCCATTTTCTATTAAGTTGTTGAGCCACCCAGCCTGTTGTATTTGAGCCTGCAAAAATATCAAGAACTAGATCTTCTTCATCTGTCAAAAACTTAATAAAGAATTCAGGCAATTTATATGGAAACCTTGCTGGATGCCCTTTAATACCTAAACCCTTGCAGTATTTCAAATATATTGAGTTACTTTCTGTATTTGGAATTTGTAAAAGATTTGAAGGAATTGCACCGCCATTGTCATTTCCGAAACTGTCACTGATGTTGTGACCAGATGGTCTTTTCTTTGGCGTATAATATTTTGCGCTGTCTTCAATTAACTTTTTCATTCTGTCGGAATATTCTATTAAAACTTTTTTTACGTCGGCCTTTGGGAAATCTGTTTTTGAAAGCCACCAAACAGTATTAACGGAATCTTTTGCTCTTATTTTCCGTTTATTCACCCACTCAATGGGGGAAGGTAATTTTGAGGGATTATACCAAAAGAATTCTTCCGCTAATTTCCATCCTTGCTCATCACACATTCTAATTAATAGCCGAAAATTATATAACGAACGAATCGGGCTGCCTTTTTCGTAGGCGCCGCCTAAATCAATTACGAAACTTCCGTTTTCAGTGATGATTCGTTTTACCTCTTTGGTAAATTTTAAAATCCAATCTAT
The DNA here is from genome assembly GCA_035550215.1 of Chitinophagaceae bacterium. Lineage (GTDB taxonomy): Bacteria > Bacteroidota > Bacteroidia > Chitinophagales > Chitinophagaceae > JABDFW01. The sequence goes on from DASZPM010000010.1 coordinate 65,882, forward strand.
ATATTTTGCTTGCTCTTTGTTGCCGTATTCTTTGGGCCTCGAAAGGGCGAAGGGGGGTGATGTCATTACAAGATTAATCGAATTGTCAGGTAGAGATTTCATTAATTCTAATGAATCACCAACGATAGCTTTGCCTTTTTTTGTCTTATATAAAAAATTCTTTTCAAACATATTAATATTCTTTAAGGTCATAAACCCAACTCGTCATTATTTTCCATAACAATGTTACAGCGAAATATACTTCAGTATCTTTTGCCTTAATTTTTTCAATTTCAGCTATATATTTTTCTTCTCCCTGCGTTCCGATTATGTAGGAGACCCATTCTTTTGAATCAAAATCGTGAATACTATTCAGTAATTGATCAAGGGTTATTGAATTTGATTTTCCAAGAGCCCATGCTACACCGGGTTTTTCTATTGAATTGGCACTTGTAAACCTTTGTAAAATATCAACGCTATAATTCTTGGTTAATTTTGCTAATGCTCTTGCAGCTTCAATGCGTATGCTCTCATCTACCGCATTGAAGCTTGAAACGATAGCAGCTAACGCATTTTTGTTTTGTTGCTCGCCTAAGCCCCAAGCAGCACCTGCTCTTATTTCCGGATCAAAGGCTTCATTGAGAAGTACATCACAAAGTAATTCGCAGGCTTTTTCAGACTTAATTTCGTTCAAGACTATGACAGATTCTAAAACATTCTGAAGATATTGGTCTTTTAGACTTTCTTCAATAAATAAATAGCCTTCTTTTTCGCCCAATATTGCTAAACTTGCTGCCGCTTCAAGTCGAACATAAATATGCTCTTCATTTGTTGAAGCTTTCGATTTTAAAGCAGCTATTACTTTCTCCTCATTAAAAAATCGTAACGCCTTAGCAGCAGCATATCTCTCGCTATGATTAAGATTGGAAAGGTTTGCAATAAAATAATTTACATCAACTCTGCCTTTGGGTATGTCATATTCTATTGGAACAACAGAAGCAATGATTTGGTTCTCTAGAACTTTATCACCGATTTTAACTTGTGGTCTAAGATCAATTGATATGCCTCCTTTATTTCTTTTTAATTTACAAGAACTCGTCCTGCCAATAACCGACCTTGCTACAATTTTATCTTCGGTAACGTCTATAATTGTCAAATTTTTTCCTGCGATACAGGATAGCCAAGTTATTCTTACCTCAGAACCTTCTTGGACACCTTTAGCTTTTTCAGTAATTACTTCTTTTCTTTTAAATGATTCCCTTAATTCTCTCACCGAAATAAATTGAATAGGGCTATTAGGGACCCAATCGACAGGTGATAAATCACCTTTTTTGCAAGCGACAAGAGCAACATAATCCTCATTTTTTAAATCCGCATCCCAACCTCTGGAAGGATCATTGAGAGAATGGGACATTGTAATTTCAAGTTTTGATTTAGCTCTCGATTCAATTCTTATTCCATTATCAATACAAATAATATCTGGAACTCTAATTCGTTTTATTTTAATCTTTTTCCATATTTTATAGCTCATCGAGCCTCTTTCTAATTCAATTGGATGATGCCCCAATTCGATTAGCTTTTTAAATACTTGCTGAGTTCCAATAGCTCCTAAAGATATTTTTTCTAGAAAACTCTCATCTGTTTTAAATGATGCCATTGACTATATTATTCTGTTAATTATCAAAGTTAAGTTTTTAACGTTTCGGATGTCCAGTAAACTGTTCTCAAGTTATCAACTTAAGGTAAGTGGAATATTTAATTGTTGGTCAAGCGTTAAAGCCATTTGTAATGAATCTTTAAGGCATACCCCTGTTTCCACATGTTTCGCACGACACCTCGATTTCTCGATATTTCCCTTTCGGCGAAGGGTATTCAAGGCTCAAAAATTCAACAATGTGTTACTTGGTTTTTTTTAATCGCGCTTGTATATCATCACCCGACCTATCAAAACTTCATATCACAGTTACTCAGTCAAAACACCTCTTTGCAGCGTCAAGGCAATCTGCCCCGCATGGTGTGAGTTATGAAAAAGAATATGCGAAAAAAGCCGTAAACGGGTAACACTGCCAAAAAAAGGGGTATCAATCATCTGCAGCCAGTCTTCGTCGGGCATGGTGGCTATAATTTGCTCCAAAAGCTGGAACCCTTTGCTGATTAACCGCCTGCTTTCTTCCACATCGCTGCCCTGCCCTGTGTCGGTGCTTCCCATGGTAGTGTTTTTAACATCCGTAGTCATTCCCAAAAACGTGGTGAATAAGTGCATCGTTTCCGCAATATGGCGAAAAATAAACCCGGCGGAGGCACATTGGCTGTTCAGCCGCAACCCGGCGTTTTCGCCCGACACCCTGTTGAGCGAAAATGAAGTGGTCATAATATTTTGCGCTAAAATGTTTGTAAGAAATTCCTTTTGCATAATACAGCGTTTGTTCCCTTTAGGGGGAATTGTTATTGAATAATCGTTCCTGCATATAATAAACAAACGGGCCCTACAGGATTGGACAATAAATTACTTCTTTTTAGCGGGAAAAAATTAACGGTTAATGGCCGGCGCATAACACCCCCTGGTAACAAACTACTTTTGGTACAGCCTGTTCATTACCTGTTGCCCTATACCGCCATCTTTGCGCATGTCAAAATGTTGTATGTCGCCCGATTGGCCGGGTATGTCAATGGCTCCCCAGGCAAAGCCCGCGTTGGTCATGGCCATCACAAACGGTTTGTCTAAGTTTAAAAAGCCGGTTTTGGGGTCGCCGGCGCCACCGCCGCTGGTAGGGGCAAATGGACGGTCTTCGCCCTTAGGCGCAGGCATTTTAGGGTCGCTGCCAATTTTGCCGCCTAATTTCTTATAATCATCAATAATAATCTTGCGTATTGTGGGGGCATCCTGTGGCGGACCAATATGTTTGGGCACCCACACATCGGTAATGAATTTTGTAAGTTCATCATCGGTCTTGTCAAGAAAGGCGAAGTATTGCTGCATGGCATCGCTTTCTTCTTTTAACTGGTCATACACGTTATCCACCTTACCCCCAAAAGCTGAGCGCCCTGATTTTATTTTATTTACGGCAGACTTAGGTTTACCCAGCATAAAATCAGCAATACGGTCATACACTTCGGGCAGTTGCTTGTTTAGTGTTACGTCGCTGGCCTCGTTAAGCACATAAGGGTTTTTCAGCACATCAAAATCAACCGCCATACCCCAGCCGTGCATTGATTTATGGTACCTGAACGTATCGCTTATTTTGGGTGGCTTATAGCCTGCGGGCTGCGTCTTTTTTAAATCGGCTTCCACCACGGCAAACTTATCAATCATTTTCTGGTGACAATTGGGCAGCGCCATGCCGAAAAAAGTGCCGGAGTTTTTGCCCAGGTCTGTTACATAGGCCGCGTAATCTGTTTTGCCAAAAAGGTCCTGCGCTATTTTATCCCATTTGTCCACCTTGGCGGCCGGCTTTGGGTCGTCGCGGCTTATTAAACCGGCGGGAGCATGGTGCAATACAGGCAGGGCACGGGTTTGCCTCATTACCATACTGCTTTTACTGCCAGCGGTAGTGTAGGCCGCGGCATTACCGGCGCTGGCTGACTTGGCTGCCACGTTAGCAGGCTTTGCATCGCCCTGCTGGGGTGTTGGGTAATCACCGGGGTGGCATATACCACCTGTGCCAACACATTCTTCCAGGTAGGGTATATTGTTTTCCACCCAGTGCCCCATTTTATCGGGCGATGCTTTTAAAGGCGCGGGGTATTTTTTGGTTTTAAATAGCGCTTCTGCTTTCGGCAGGTCAAACCCGTTATAAAAAGTACATAAAATGGCGGGGTCGCATTTAATGTTATAGCCTGCGGTGGCCGCTATGTCAGTAAAGGCTTTTAAAATAGCGCCTATATAGTTGATGGAGCCCACCGTGGTTGATAGAATATTCGCCCTGTCGTCCACGGTTTGTTTGTATAAGTAACCACGGTCTTCCACCTGTTTCGACACGGGGTTGCCCTCTTCGTACCATTTTTCTTTAACATGCACTTTGCCCGGCCCCACCGCCCGTATGCTGAACGGCAGCACATTCTCCAGCGCTTCCCATGCAATGGCGCCCGCAATGGCGCGCTTATCAACGTTCCACTTGCTTTCTGCTACCTGTATTAGCTGCAGGTTATCCTGCATCCAGTTTTTTACTTTTTCCCTAGGCGAGCTGCCCCTGGTGGCGGTCTTTTCCAGTTCAAACGAAATATCCTGTTTTCGCTGAAGCATGCCTGTTTGCTGCACTACATGCGTTAACTCATGCGCTATAAGCCGTTGCCCTGTGGATGAGCCCGGCGAATACTGGCCGGTGTTAAAAACAATATTATTACCAGCGGTATATGCCAGCGCATTGATGGACTGCGCTGATTTTGCCGCCGCCGAATCAGTATGCAGCCGCACGTTTGAAAAATCACGGCCAAACTTAGGTTCAAAAAACTTCCTGCTGTTTTCGGGCATAGGTTGCCCCGATGCACCTAACGAGCTTACATAGCTGTCAAGGTGGTCAGCGCCCTGCGTTTCTTCTGCGCCGCTTTCTTTTCTCTGCACCTGCTGCTCTTCTTCTTCGCAGGCCCGGCATTTTCGGTGCACTATATTGTTTGCAGGCTTAAAAAATACATCGTGGTTAAACGGGCTGTCGGCCATGCGCATTACCTTATCCGCCATGGCGTCCGCCTCCTGTTCGTAAATGTCACCGGGCGTATTTACAGAAAGTTTTGGTTGAAAAAAAGGCGCGGGCTGTGCTGCATTTTTTGCAGGTGCGCCTTTAGCTGCCATGTGCTGCTGGGTCATGTTTTTTAAAATTTACTGTTGAAATTTTAATTATAAATGCTCCATTAGGACGAATATGCTAACATGCGCGGGGTTAGTAATGCACACCGTTTGTTACATACCGTAACCGGCCTTGCCTGTGTTGTTTTTATGGGGTAACAGCAGCAATAACAATAAACAGCCTGGGTAAGCTACTACTTATTTTTAAATAACCGTGTTAAATCTACACCCTAAGCCGTGATGGTTAAAACCGGCTTGTGTTAGACAAAGCAAACCAACCCGTATTATACCGAAGGTCGCTCGTATTAATGATAAAATGCCTCCCGAAATTTCGGGAGGCCCCCCGGGATCCGCTGCATTTTTTACCTGCCGGGGAAGTTGCTGACAGTTTCCTGCAACAATCTCACACGTCCTTTTGCCTATCTTCGGCAAACTATATGTTCCCGTAAATAATGCATAGCCAGTTATGGAATACGAACTTTCAGGGCCATTACGAACAAGATTTTTGTTTTTGGCTATGTACCAGGCTATTGGTGGCATAATGGGCTTGCTGCTGGCGGCAATATTATTATCCCGCCTGCAGGCATTTTCCTGGTACATTGTAACGGTATCGTTTATTTCACTGCTATTGTATGGGTTCTCCATTTATTGTGGTATGCTAATGTTTAACCAGCATAAACAGGCTATACGGTTTTCCATCATAAACCAGTTTCTTCAGTTGGCCAGTTTTTCCATAGCCGGGTACACTTACGGGTATGTGTCGGGCATCTGCATTGATGCGGGCATCAACCTTACTTACGCATTTAACTGGGCTTTCAGCGCAGGCTTTTCCGCCTGGAAAATAGGCATAGCCCGCGGCAGCGATGTTTTTGTAATAAACATAAACATTGTTGCCCTTTACTTAATTATTTTTATCGACCGCATGAAAAAGAAAGTGCGCGAAGAGGGCATTGAGGCAACGGTATCGCAGATAGGCGAATAGCTAATCAATACGTCAATCGGTTTTTTCTTTATCCCTTTTAATATGCAGGCCGTGGCGCAGGTGATGCGCCTTGTGGGTAAGGTAGTGGGTTACGCGTTCTTCCAGTTTATGGTGCAACGGTAACAACAGGGCGATGATAACTATTTTTATGCCCAGCACCTTCCATGGCTCGCCACCTGTAAGCTCATGTATCTGGTTATCCAGCAGCAGTACAATAAATTCAAACAAAAATATAAAAGCAAAAAAGCCCAGCGCCTTTATAAGCGACGGGTGCATTTTAAACACGCCAAAAATAACCAGCAGTATAAAAACCGTGGCAATAACAGCGGTAATGCCCATATACTCAAGGTTGTTGCGGGTGCGCCTGGCCGCTTCTTCCTCTTCCTTTTGGCGGGCAAGGCGTTTATTGGTGTTCTCAATTTCAACAGTCAGCAACTCCTGTTCCTTCCCAAGGCTTTGCAGGCTGTCGTTGTAGGTATTCATTTGCTGGTAATATTTCATTGCCTGCCTTGCATCGCCCGTGCTGTCAAAAAACTGGTACAGCCGTTCGCAGGCATCCTTTTGCAAACTAACCTGTGCAGAGCTGTCGGCGTAGCTTTTCGCCAGCAGCAGTTTTTCTTTTTCTTCCGCCGGTTTTTTCAGGCCATCATAAATGGCGGCATACAATACAGTGTAAGCATATTTTTCCTGCAGGCGTTCCTTGCTGTAAAAACGCGCTGCCCCTTTTTGTATGGCATACAGCGCGCTATCGTATTGTTTTTTGCTTAAGTACACGTAACCGTTTAATTTATCCACCTGGTCTTCTATGCCGTAGGCATTAATAAACTGCATTATGGCAGGTGTGCTGTTTAGGTATGCCAGTGTGGTTGCGGCATCGGCGCTGTTAAGGTAAAAATTCAGTATGTCAAGGTTTATATTTACTTTGTAAAACTGCATGTGCAGGCTGTCTGCCAGGGCCAGGGCTTTATTAAAATAAGCCAATACCAGCGTATTGTTTTTTTGATAAATAAATGTTTTACCCATACCGCGCATACCGGCAAGCACATCAATCCATTCCCCCCACGGCCTTCCTTTTTGCATAGCAGAGGTGTACATATCTTTGGCCTTCTCAAATTCACTGATGTCAAGATAAAAATCACCCAGGTCCTCCAGGCTGCCCAATATTTGTACGTGTGCGCCTGATTTTTCCGCAAAGTCCCGCGCATTGAGCAGCGCCTGGAAACGCGCTAATTTGTTGGATAAATTATCCCATGTATAGGCCATACTGGTATAGGCGATGGACAGCAGGCTGTCGTTGCCGATGGATGTGGCCAGGGCCAGCGCTTTGTTGTTATAATCAAGGGCTTTGGTGTTTTGCGAAAACCGCCGGTAGTAATTGGCATAACGCAAATAACCTGACACCTTATATTCATCAAGCCCCGCTTCTTCGGCTACCTGCATGCACCGGTCGGCATATTGTTTACCCTGCTCGTCGTTAACAGTCTTAAACCCAAAACTGAAATATGTTTTGGACAGCATGTTATAAGCGCGGCACATCAGTTGCCTGTCGCGGCTGGCCTCTGCTTCTGCTACTACATTTTTTACCAGGCTGTCAAAATAAGGCTCACCCGGTAAATGTCTCGTAAGCAGTTCTTCTTCAATATCCAGTTTTTCGGGTGATAAACCATTGTACGTAGTTTGTATAAGCCGTTGCAGTGCGCTGTCGGAAACAGCATTGTATTGCGCTGTTGCGGCGGTTGCAAATATTGTTAGCAAAACGGTAAGGGCGGCCAAAAATTTCATGCCCAATATTAGGGCATTTCGGCCAAAATGCCGTGGCCGCCCAGCTTTATAATGTTGATTCCCGGCTAAAAAGGCCTTAGTTTTAAATGGCTGCGACATATAATACAGGGGCTGCTTTGACGCTTAAATGCTTATTTTTGCTGCAACGTTTTATAACGCAACAGTTAACCATGCAAAACACACCTAAAGTGCTTTTAATGCAGGAAAGGGAAACCCTGCTAATAACTTTGTATGCCAAGGCGCTGGACAACCGCTCCCGCAAGCCGGTATTGCACGACGAAAAAGCAGATGAAATACTCGAGAGTATTGAATATGATTTCACTAAGTTTAACAGCTTTGGTAAGAACAACATTATTGTGGTGCGTGCCAGGCAGTATGATGAATGGGTTAAAACATTTTTGCAAACGCACACAGCCGCTGTGGTTATAAACATGGGTTGTGGGCTTGATACCCGGGTTACCCGCATAAACCCCGGGCCGCTGGTGAGTTGGTATGATGTGGACTACCCTGAAGTGATTGCTTTGCGAAAGAATTTTTATGAGGACAGCAGTAACTATACCATGATAGAATCTTCGGTTACAGCGCCGGGATGGTTTGCCAATATTCCCCGTAGCCGCAATGTTATAATTGTAGCCGAAGGTGTTTTTGAATACCTTACTGAAGCGGACGTAAAGACATTGCTCACAAACCTTACCAACCATTTTGCGCACGGGGAAATAATGTTTGATGTGATGAGCTCGTTCGCCATTAAAGGCGGCCGCGAGAAATTAAAGGAAACAACCGGCGCGGAACACAAATGGGCTGTTGACGACCCCGCAACGGTTGACGCGCTAAACCCTGTATTGCAGCGCATGGATGCATTGCCGCTGCTGTCTTCAAAATACATGCAGCGGCTGCCGTTCTTTTTCTGGCTGTTGTACGGCGTTATGGGCTTATTTTCCCGGTTTAAATATATGATACGCCTTATGCGGTATAAATTTTAGCAGGCAGCCCGTCTTACCGTTATTGTGCAGGTCGTATCCCACCCCCTTTTATGTCGTATTTGCACGTAATTTATTTGGTTGGCCTTAAGTATGTTTGTATCACCCAAAATCAACAATCAAAAAAACGTTATGCAAGCCATCAAATTCAAAACAGTGGATGAATACATCGCCACCTTCCCGGAAGCTACACAGGCCAAACTTGAACAAATGCGCAGCACATTAAAAAAGGCGTTGCCCAAAGCATCGGAGGTTATCAGTTACAATATGCCGGCCTATAAGCAAAACGGTGTGCTGGTATATTTTTCGGGTAACAGGGAGCATATCGGTTTTTATCCTACACCATCCGCCATAGTTAACTTTCAGCAGGAGCTTGTACCCTACAAAACATCCAAAGGCGCTATACAGCTTCCGCTTGATAAAGCCCTGCCTGTTGGCCTGGTAACAAAAATTGCCAAATTCAGGGCTGCCGAGGATGCGGAAAAAGCAGCGTTTAAAGCAAAGAAATAAGTTGAGTCAATCGTCGTCCAGGAGGCTTACAATATGCTCTTCACCAAACCACCCTCTACACGAATTGCTGCACCGTTGGTGGCCGATGCCAGCGGGCTGCAATAATACACCACCGTGGTGGCTACTTCGTCCACATGCGCAAAACGCTGCAGCAGCGATGTTGGCCTGGCGGTATTAAAAAATCCTTTCTCTGCTTCTTCCGGCGTAATGTTTTGTGTTTTGGCAAGATTATTTAAAAACTCTCCTGCACCGGCTGATTTTGTGGGGCCGGGCAGTATGGTGTTTACAGTTACGCCCGTGCCTTTGGTAAGTTCGGCAAGCCCGCGGCTAACGGCCAACTGCGCTGTTTTAGTCATGCCGTAATGAATCATTTCTGTAGGAATAAAAACCGCTGATTCGCTGGAGATAAAAATTACGCGTCCCCAGTTTTGTGCCAGCATCTTTGGAAAAAGATGACGGCTTAAACGTACACCGCTCATAACGTTTACTTCAAATATGGTAAACCAGTCTTTGTCGGGAATATTTTCAAAAGCAACCGGCTCAAAAATACCCACGTTGTTTACCAGTATATCAATATGCAGTAATTGTGTTACCAGGGCATCCACTTCATCCGCTTTACTGAAATCGGCAGGTATGCCGCTAACATTCGCCCCCGGGTATAGCTGTTTTAATTCGGCCAATGCATTATCCACTGTTTTCTGTGACCGCCCGTTAATAACCACGGTGGCGCCTTCTTCAATAAGCTTTTTTGCAATGGCAAACCCAATGCCATTGGTTGACCCGCTGATAAATGCTGTTTTGCTGCTAAGCTGTAAATCCATAGGTAAAATTTTTAACCAAAATTAGCGGGATTGGCTGTAAGGCGCAATTACAAGTCTGCGCAGGTCCGTAGCAATTGCTTTCATTAATGCAAAACTGTGCTATATTTTGTACCTTTGCGCCGGTTTTATGAATCTACAGGTTCTGCTGGATAAGTATCAACAAAATTCCCGCCTTTTTCAACTGGCGGACAGGCTATCATTTGCCGATCCCCAAAAAATCTTTCTAAAAAATTTACAGGGCAGCAGCGCAGAGTTTGTGGTGGCATCTGTTTTCACACATCCCAATACCGCTGCGCTGAATCACCTGGTGGTGCTGAATGATGCGGAAGAAGCTGCTTATTTTCACAATACGCTGGAAAATCTTACACAGGCATTAGACCTGTTTTATTTTCCTTCTTCTTTCAAAAACAGGAAGAACTTCAAGCTGCTTAACAGCAGCCATGTAATGCTGCGTACTGAAACGCTTACAAGGCTTTCTGCCGGGGGCAACAAGAAAATCATCATTACTTACCCTGAGGCGTTATTTGAAAAAGTGGTGTTGCCAAAAACACTCAGCGGCAATATCATCAGCATAAAAACAAACGATACCATAAACCTTGACGGCCTGCTGGAATTATTTGTGATGTATGGTTTTGTGCGTACAGATTTTGTGTACGAGCCGGGGCAGTTTGCCCTGCGCGGCGGCATACTGGATATTTATTCTTTTGGTAACGAGAAACCTTACCGTGTTGAACTGTTTGGCAACGAGGTGGATAGCATTAGACTTTTTGACCCGGAAAGCCAGTTGAGTGAGCGTAAACTGCTGCAGGTATCTATTATACCAAACGTGGAGACGCAATTTGACAGCGAGGAGAAAGTAACGCTGCTGGAGTTTTTGCCGGAAAACACTATTGTGTGGCTGAAAGACTGGGACGTGATTAAGGGACGGATGGAACAGGAAGAGGAAGACCTCGGCGCGTTTTTACAAACGGCAGAAAGCCATCCCAATACTCCTGTTGTGCAGGATGACAGTGATGAAACAAAAATTTTAAAACATGTTAAGCTGGAAGATTTTGCGCCTGCCGCCACTATTGAACGGCACGTACAGCAACGGCATATTGTAGAGTTTGGCTATAAGCCACAGCTTTCAGCATTCGAGATTGAATTTGCCACCAGGCCGCAACCGGCATTTAACCGCCAGTTTGACTTGCTTATCCGCGACCTTAAAAGCCACGAAACAAAAGGCTATGGCATTTTTATTTTCGCTGAACAGGCAAAACAGCTTGAAAGGTTAAACTCCATCTTTTCTGACCTGAACACTGAAATACAGTTTACGCCCATTGCAACAGGCATTCACGAGGGGTTTATTGATGATGACCTAAAAGTGGTTTGTTATACCGACCACCAGATTTTTCAGCGCTACCACAAGTATAAAATAAAGCAGGCTTACAATAAAAACAAGGCGCTTACGCTTAAAACGCTGCGCGATTTGCAGCCAGGCGATTTTGTTACGCATATTGACCATGGCGTGGGTACTTACAGTGGCCTGCAAAAGCTGGAAATAAACGGCAAAATGCAGGAGGCTGTTCGTATTATTTATAAAGACAGCGACATATTGTATGTAAATATTAACTCGCTGCACAAAATTTCAAAGTACACGGGTAAGGAGGGCACAGTGCCCAAAATAAATAAGCTGGGCAGCGATGCATGGACTAAGCTGAAAGAGAAGACAAAAACTAAAGTAAAAGAAATTGCGTTTGACTTAATAAAGCTGTACGCCCAGCGCAAAGCACAGCAGGGTTTTGCATTTACGCCCGATAATTACATGCAGACAGAACTGGAAGCGAGCTTTATTTACGAGGATACGCCAGACCAGGGTAAGGCTACGGCTGATGTAAAGAAAGATATGGAAGCGCCTTCGCCAATGGACAGGCTGGTGTGCGGTGATGTGGGTTTTGGCAAAACAGAAGTAGCCATCCGCGCGGCATTTAAGGCCTGTGTTGACGGCAAACAGGCGGCCGTGCTTGTGCCTACTACCATTCTTGCTTTTCAGCATTATAAAACATTCAGCGAACGGTTGAAAGATTTCCCGGTTACAGTGGATTATATAAACCGCTTTAAATCCTCTAAAGAAAAAAAGGAAACGCTGAAAAAGGTGGAGGAAGGCAAGGTTGATATTATTATTGGCACACATGGTTTGCTGGGTAAGGAAGTGAAATTTAAAGACCTGGGTATTTTGGTGGTGGATGAAGAACAAAAGTTTGGCGTGGGCCACAAAGAGAAGCTCAAAACCCTGAAGACAAACGTAGATTGCCTTACGCTTACTGCAACACCTATACCACGCACGCTGCAATTCAGCCTGATGGGTGCAAGAGATTTAAGCATCATTAATACGCCGCCGCCTAACCGTCAGCCCATACAAACGGAGGTGCAGGTGTTTAACCCCGATTTAATACGGGACGCGATTTATTATGAAACAGAGCGCGGCGGGCAGGTGTTTTTTATTCATAACCGCGTGCAGGGGCTTGGGGAGATGAAAGCGCTGATACAGGGCCTTTGCCCTGATTTAAGTATTGCTTATGCACACGGCCAGATGGAAGGGCACGAACTGGAAGAAAAGATATTAGATTTTATAGACAGGAAATACGACGTACTTGTTTGCACCAATATTGTAGAAAGCGGCGTGGATATATCCAACGTTAATACCATAATTGTAAATAATGCGCATCATTTCGGATTGAGTGATTTGCACCAGTTGCGTGGTAGGGTAGGGCGCAGTAACAAAAAAGCATTCTGTTACTTATTGGCGCCGCCTATGAGTACGTTGCCTGCTGACAGCCGCAAACGCCTGCAAACACTGGAGCAGTTCAGCGAGCTGGGCAGCGGCTTCCAGATTGCGATGCGTGATTTGGATATTCGCGGCGCGGGTAATTTATTGGGAGGAGAGCAAAGCGGCTTTATGGCAGAGATTGGGTTTGAGATGTACCAGAAAATTTTGGAAGAAGCTATACGGGAACTAAAACGCACGTCTTTCAAAGACCTGTTTAAAGAAGAAATAAGCAGGCAGGACGATTTTGTTACAGATTGCACCATTGACACCGATTTAGAGATACTGATACCGGACGAATACGTGGAAAGTATAACCGAAAGGCTGTCGTTATATACACGCCTTGATAATTGTGAGAAGGAAGAAGACCTGCAGGCTTTTCATGCTGAAATGATTGACCGTTTTGGCCCAATGCCCAGCCAGGTAGAAGATTTGTTTACTACCGTTCGCTGCCGCTGGCTGGCGATTGATTTGGGCTTTGAAAAGATGTCGCTGAAAGATGATACGATGCGGTGTTATTTTATCAACAAGAATGATTCGCCGTATTTTGAATCTTCCGTTTTCCATAATATTATTCAATACCTGCAAACCGGCGTTAATAATGCCAGGTTAAAACAGGTGGCCAAAAACTTTTTGCTGGTAGTTGACAATGTAAAATCTATGGAAGACATGCGGCGCTTTTTACAGCGTATGCATAAGGGGGTTATAAAAACGGCGCAAACAACCACCATTTAGGCCGTTATTTGAGCGTATATTAAAAATAAAAACCCTCCCGCCAGCAGCGGGAGGGTTGCAATATCTTGCCGGAAAGGAAATTAAAAATCTTTTTTGGCAACGCCATCAGCAATGGCTTTCATTGCTTTGTCTTCGCTTAAAATAGCGCTCATTTTGTTTCCTTTACCATCATCACCCTTTGCAATATAGCCGCCCCTTGCTGTTTTTGAGATAACGGCATTTTGCATGGGTACATCCTTTTCTTTGGTTTTTAAACAATAGGCTTTAATCATTTTTGAGGTGTCCATGGTTATCCTGTTTTTTTGATTAGTAAATGTAAATATGCACAAGAATACAAATAATAACGCAAATAGCCTTACAATTCAATAAAAAAGGCGGTTTCGTAGTTTGTTGCTTTATATAGCATTAAACCCATAGCCGGTTAAAAAATGCGGGGTTAAGTATGGGTTTGCCGGCATTGCATTAACCAATAGCATCCTGGTTAGGCGTCAATTTTAGCGTATTTGGCATGCGTTTCAATAAAGTCGCGGCGGGGCGCTACTTCATCACCCATTAGCATGGTAAACACCTCGTCTGCCGAAATAAGGTTGTCAATATTAACCCTCTTCAAAGTTCTGCGTGTAGGGTCCATTGTGGTTTCCCAAAGCTGTTCTGAGTTCATTTCACCCAAACCTTTATAACGTTGCAGCGTAACGCTGTCTTCCTTGCCATTGGCCAGGCGTTGTATCAGCATTTTACGTTGTTCCTCGTTGTAAGCATATTCCTGCTCCTTACCTTTTTTAACCAGGTACAAAGGCGGCTGGGCAATATACACGTAACCTTCGGACACCAATTCTTTCATGTACCTGAAAATAAACGTAAGAATAAGGGTGGCAATATGGCTGCCGTCAACATCGGCATCGGTCATAATAATCAGTTTGTGGTAGCGCAGTTTGGTAAGGTTAAGCGCCTTGGGGTCATCCGGGGTGCCTATGCTTACACCCATCGCGGTAAACATATTGCGTATCTCCTCGTTCTCATAAATCTTATGCTCCATCGCCTTTTCCACGTTCAGTATTTTACCGCGAAGGGGTAAAATTGCCTGGTAAGCCCTGTCGCGCCCCTGTTTGGCAGTACCGCCCGCTGAATCACCTTCCACCAGGAAGAGTTCGCATTTTTCAGGGTCTCTTTCACTGCAATCGGCCAGTTTGCCCGGCAGGCCGCTACCGCTAAGCACTGTTTTGCGCTGCACCATTTCGCGGGCTTTTTTTGCTGCCACACGCGCCTGTGCCGCCAGTACTACCTTACTTATTATATTTTTGGCTTCTTTGGGGTTTTCTTCCAGGTAAATTTCCAGCGCGCGGCCTACCGCTACCTGTACAATGCCGCTTACTTCACTATTACCCAGCTTGGTTTTAGTTTGTCCTTCAAACTGCGGCTCGGGAACTTTTACTGAAACTATGGCCGTTAACCCCTCCCTGAAATCGTCTCCTTCCACCTCTACCTTCGCCTTTTCAAAAAGGCCCTGCTTGTCACCATAGGTTTTAAATACGCGGGTAAGTGCCGTTCTAAAGCCGCTTACATGTGTTCCGCCTTCAATAGTGTTTATATTGTTAACGTAAGAGAAAATGTGTTCTTTAAAATCATCGTTATAATTAAGCGCTACGTCAACCACCACGTTGGCCGCATCATCGTGCGCCTCAACGTACAAAGGCTTTGCTATCAGCGGGTTACGTTTGCCTGCCTTGTCAAGCATTTCCACAAATTCAACAATACCGCCTTCGCTGTAAAAGGTTTTGCTGTAGGTATTGCCGGCATCGTCTTTTTCGCGCAGGTCATTTATGGTAATGCTTATCTTTTTGTTCAGGAAGCTTAGCTCGCGCAGCCTGCCTTCTAATATATCCCTGTTATAAACAGTTACCTGGAAGATGGATGCATCAGGCCAGAAATGCTGCGATGTGCCGTGTTTGTCAGATACCCCTATCTCGCGTACCGGGTAGTCGGGAATGCCTATATGGTACTCCTGCTCAAATATTTTTCCTTCCCTATACACAACCGTGCGCATTTTGGTGCTCAATGCGTTAACACAGCTAACGCCCACGCCATGTAAGCCGCCCGATACTTTATACGTGTTTTTATCAAATTTGCCGCCGGCATGCAACACCGTCATGGCTACCTGCAGGGCGCTTACCCCCTGCTTTTGGTTTATGCCTGTCGGTATGCCGCGGCCATCGTCGTCAACGGAGATGGAATTGTCTTCGTGAATGGTTACTACTATGTTTTTGCAATATCCTGCAAGCGCTTCGTCAATGGAGTTATCAACTACCTCGTAAACCAGGTGATGCAGGCCTTTTACACCAACATCGCCAATATACATTGCGGGTCTTTTACGTACGGCTTCAAGCCCTTCCAGTACCTGGATGCTATCCGCTCCATAAGTGCTGTTATCGGGGGTTACATCTTCCTTAAAATCATCATTCATAAAACTGATTATTCCCTTTTTTTGGCAAGTGTGCAAAACTAAGCAAAATCAAGGGTTTTATGGCCTTTTATACAATCTATTTTTACTCAAAAACCGGGTAAAAATTGTGGATTTCAGGGCAAAAAACCTGTGGCGGGAAACCCCTGTAAAAAGCGTTACCCTTTTATGCCGTTTTCACGCCGGAAAAGAAGGTGAGGATGATGTTTTAATGATGGTTTTAGCGGGGAAAACTGCCTGGGTTTGCTAATATAACAATGTATTACCATACCGTTTCAACTGAATCTCGGCCACCTTGCCGGTAAAGCTCACATTAATAAGCAGGTTGGCTGCGTTCTCAAAGCTTTGCTGGGCTGTTATTACATCAATAATAGTAGCCTGGCGCAGCCTGAATTTTTGTAGTACCAGGTCAAGCAGCTTTTGGGCGGTTTCATAATTTTCTTTTGCCGTGGCAAGCTGCTGCATACTGCTGGTGTACACTGCCCAGTTCTTCATTACGTTCGATTTATACCCGTTTAGCAGGGTATCTTTTTGCAGCATTGCATTTTGCACATTAATGCCTGCAACTTCCTGCTGCCTGCGGTAAGTGCCCCCGTTGAATATGGGAACGGTAAGGCTTAAACCCACAAAAGGCCCGTGCTGCAGGTTAAGTATAGGACTAAAAGGCGACAGGCCAGAGGTTGCCTGGTTGCGTGTATAATTGAAACCTGTATTAGCGGTTAAACTTGGGTAGCGCTGGGCGCCTGCTTCTTTTTCAAGGTACTGGTTTATCTCCACCTGTTCCTGCGCTGCAAGTATGTCAGGATGGGAGGGAACGCTGTTTAAAATATTATCTAAGTTAAGGGTGTTGTCAATAGCTATGGATGTGTCGGCAATCATTACGGTTGAGTCTCCTGCCGGGTTTGTATTTAATGTTAACTGGTATAATAAATCTGTTTTATCCTGCGCAATAACGGCCTGCTGTGCCTGTAATAGCTGGATTTGTGTATTAAGGTCAACCTGCGCCTGGAAGAGGTCAGCATTATTAGCCAAACCCGCATTTTGCTGCGTTTTTACAATAGCTAATTTTTGCCGTGAGGCCTCGATAGATTGCTGCAGCACTTTAGCATAGCTTTCCTGCCGTATAATGTCATAATACCGCAGCATTACATTTATCGTCACAATTTGTATGCGGGAGGTAAGCTGGTCTTTGCTTTGGTTTTCAATAACGCCCAGCCTTTTTTTTGCAGTGACAACCCTTTGCCCGTTAGATATAAGAACACTGCCTGTTATGTTAGCTGAAAAGCCATTTGAGCCAACGTTATGTGTTGATTTATCGTTTGCCGAGTTGGTATATTTTTGGCTGGCGCTTACATATTGCTGTGTTTCATTAGCGGTGCCATTTATTACGGGCATGCCACCTGCTGTGGCGTAGTTGTTATAAATGGTGGCTATATCAACAATATTCTTGCCTATGTCAATGCTCATGCTGTTCTTAATGGCAATAGTAACAGCATCGTGCAGTGTAAGGGGCTGCTGTGCTTTTAAGGCAGCAAGCGGCGCCGCAAAAAAGGCGCATATATAAATCAGGTATTGTATGTGTTTTTTCATTCTCAAAACTGTACGCGTATAGGTTTTATTCTGTAACGTGTATCTTTTCTGCCTTGTGCTTGCCAGATATATAGGAGTACACGGCAGGTATAACAAATAAAGTTAGTATAAGCGAAAATATAATTCCTCCAACTACCACAATTCCCAAAGGTATGCGGCTGGTTGATGCTGCGCCAAGGCTTAAGGCGATAGGCAGCGCTCCGAGTGACGTTGCAAGGCTCGTCATTAATATGGGTCTCAAACGCTGTCCTGCGGCTTCAATTACGGCGGGCATTTTGTCCAGCCCATGCTCCCGTTTCTGGTTAGCGAATTCAACTATCAAAATACCGTTTTTGGTTACCAGCCCTATCAGCATTATCATGCCTATCTCAGAAAATATATTCAGCGTTTGATTAAATACCCAAAGGCTTAATAAAGCGCCAGCCATGGCTAACGGTACGGTAAACATGATGGTAAAGGGGTCAAGAAAACTTTCAAACTGTGCAGCAAGCACCAGGTAGATTAATACCAGCGCCAGCGCGAAAGCAAATACGATATTGGATGAACTTTCCGCGTAGTCTCTTGAGGGGCCGTTTAACGCCGTATGAAAACTTTGGTCTAACAGTCGGTTACCTATTTCCTGCATAGCCTTTATGCCGTCGCCAATGGTGTAGCCTTCAGAAAGTGAGGCTGAAATGATGGCTGCTTTATACCTGTTAAAATGGTAGAGTGTAGCAGGGCTTGTACTGGTTTGCAGGTGCACAACTGCACTCAACGGTATATGCTGTCCTTTGCTGTTTGTTACATACAGGCGGGTTATATCGGCGGGCTCGTCCCTCTCTCCTCTTTCCACCTGCGCAATTACCTGGTATTGGTAACCATTCATGATGAAATAGGCAAGCCTGCCGCCGCTGAATGCAGATTGCATGGCTGAAATTACGTCTTGTGTTGACAGGCCAAGGTCCCTGATTTTCATGCGGTCTACCGTCACCTGTACCTCGGGTTTAGTAAATTTCAGGTTTACATCGGCATTGGCAAACGTTTTATCCTTGTGTACTTCCTCCAAAAATTTCGGTATAATGTCTTTCAGTTTGTTCAGGTCCTGGTTTTGCAGCACAAATTGCACAGGCAGGCTTGCACGCGAGCCAAGCCCCACAGCAATGGTTTGTTCCTGTATAGCAAAAACCCTTGCCTGGTTAAACCGGCTTAGTTTACGCTGCAGGTCGTTATAAATTTCATTTTGGGTACGTGTTCTTGTTTTGGGGTCGGTCAAACCTATACGGGGCTGTGCAGTGTTTACTGTGGGGCCGGCGGGTGTACGTGCAAATACAAATGCCCTTTCCGGTACTGAGTCGTACAGGTAATCTGCAATTTGGTCTGTAATTTTCTGCATGTCGGCAAAGCTGGTACCCTCCGCTGCCGTGGCAGTTAAACGTATGCTGCTTTTATCTTCCAAGGGCGCTATTTCACTTTTTAAAGTGCCCAGTATAATCCATATTATACCGGCACAAGCAGCGATAATTACCCAGGCCATCCAGCGCACCCGCATAAAGCCTTTCAGCAGGTGCTTATAACCGGTTTCTATTCCCTCAAAAAATGGCTCTGTTTTGCGGTAAAGCCACCCATGTTGTGCATTTTTCTTATTCAGGTAAACATTCAATACCGGTGTTATGGTTAACGATACAAAAGCAGAGATTAACACCGCTGCTGCCAGTACCACCCCAAATTCACGGAATAACCTGCCCACAAACCCTTCCAGGAATATTACCGGCATAAATACCACCGCCAGGGTTAAGGAAGTTGATATTACTGCAAAGAATATTTCTTTGCTGCCCTCAACAGCCGCTTTGCGTATGGGCATGCCGCCTTCCAGTTTGCGGAAAATATTTTCCGTAACCACAATACCGTCATCCACCACCAGCCCGGTCGCCAGCACAATACCCAGCAGGGTAAGAATGTTGATGGTAAAACCCGCTATGTACATGATGAAAAATGTAGACACCAATGATATGGGAATATCTATCAGGGGGCGGATTGCAATAAGCCAGTTACGGAAGAAAAAGAATATTACCAGTACAACGAGGGTAAACGAGATAATAAGTGTTTCTTTTACTTCGGATAGCGAATTGCGTATGTTGAGGGTGTTGTCAATAAGCACATTAAACTGCACATCTGATTTATTGCCGTTTTCAATATCATGAAGCCTTTTGTAAAATTCGTCAGCTATCTCAATATTGTTTGCGCCAGGCTGTGGTATAATGGCCAGGCCTACTGCATTTACGCCATTGTATTTCCAGCTTTGTTCAGGCTGTTCAGGGCCAAGTTCAACACGGGCTATATCCCCAAGCCGCACTATGCCTGTACTGTCTTCCCTAATTATCAGGTCACGAAATTGCTTTTCTGATGTCAGCCTGCCAAGGGTACGTATCGTTAATTCGGTATTGTTGCCATATATTTTGCCCGGCGGTAACTCAATGTTTTCGCGGCTTACGGCCGTTGATATATCGGAAAAGGAAATGTTATAAGCGCTCATGCGGTCAGGGTTAAGCCACAGCCGCATGGCATATCTTTTTTGGCCGAATATATTTATAGCGCTAACCTGGTTAATGGTTTGCAGTTGCTGTTGCAGCACATTTTCAGCATAGTCACTTAACTCCAGCAGGCTTTTGGTATGGCTTTGTACCGCAAGTATTAAAATGAAATCACTGTTCGCGTCGGATTTTGATACCACCGGCGGGGCGTCAATGTCGAGCGGCAGGCCGCGTGCAGCCTGTGCCACCTTATCCCGCACATCGCTGGCGGCAGCTTCAAGGTCAACGCCAAGGTTAAACTCAACCGTAATCTGGCTGTTGCCCAATGTGCTTGAAGAAGAGATTGTACGTATGCCCGGTATACCGTTAATTTGTTTTTCTAATGGTTCAGTTACCTGGCTTTCTATAATGTCAGGGTTAGCGCCTGTATATGATGTGCTAACAGAGATAATAGGAGGGTCAATGGCAGGATAATCTCTTACAGCTAAAAACGTGTACCCCACTACGCCAAACAAAATAATCATCAAATTCATTACCGTGGCTAATACCGGGCGCTTTAATGATAATTCTGAAATATTCATGCTTCGTAATCTCTGTTCTAAAATTATTGTTTGACTTTAACCGTACTTTGTGTGCGTTTATTCGGGCGAAGTTTTGTCAAGCGTCAATACCTTCCTTACTTTTAAAGGCGACTTGGGCCTTGCAAAAAGTACTCCTGTAACCACTACACTGTCACCGGGGTTTATACCGCTGGTAATTTCAACGTTATTGGCAAGCCTGAGACCTGTTTTAACTTTTACAACGCTCGCCTTACCATTTTTTACAACAATAAGCTGGTTATTTATATCTTCCGGAATAATGGCATTGGTAGGTACCATTATGGCATGGTCGTTCCTGCTTTCATTTATATAAACTTTTACAAACGCGCCAGGGTTAATATTGCTTTTGTTTAATAAAGCCCTTACTTTCAGGTTGCGGGTTGCCTGGTCAATTTGAGGTTCAACGGCTGTTATAGTTGCCATGCCTTTGTTGGCCCCAGGGGCATCGGACTCAAAAGCTACGCTATTGCCTATTTTTACAAGGTTGCCATACTGTTCGGGGATTGTAAAATCAATTTTAAGCTTGTCGTCTGTCTGCATTGATGCAATAACATCCGTGGTGGAAACAAAAGCGCCCGGGCTCACCATGCGCAAACCTACTTTGCCGTCAAAAGGAGCTTTTATTATTGTTTTGTCAATTAAGGCCTGCGTATAATTTATATCTGCTTTGTACCCGTTAACTGTGCTTAATGCAACGTCATAATCACTTTGGTTTATACCGTTAATGGCAAGCAATTGTGCATAACGGTCAACCGTTTTTTGGGCAATATCAAGCAGCACTTTTGTTTTTGCCACCTGCGCCTCAAGGTCTTCATCGTTAATGCGTGCAATTACGGTTCCTTTGGTTATAATTTTACCTTCGGGCACATTCAGGTAAGTAATACGGCCGCTTACTTCAGGGTGAAGGGCCACGTAGTCATTGGCTATTACAGTGCCGTTAGCTTCAACAGTGTCTGAAATGCTCTGGGGATTTGCTATAATAATATCAACAATTGCCGGCGCATCCTTTGGCGGCCCTTTAGGCGTTTCTTTTTTTTCTCCGCAGGCGTTAAGCAGTACAATTGTAGCTGTAAATACCGCCGTTTGTACAAAACGTGAGCAAATAAACATTCCTTGTTTTATTTTATTTGTTTCGTTAGTTGAACAGCCGCAATAAATCAGTTCGAAAAAAGAAATTTACAGGCAGTTCTTCCGGGTGAATAGCCCTGTTTACGGGGCTAAACGGTGATAAGAAAATTAAAGATAATCAGATTTATAAACCGAATATTTCCTAATAATTTACTTAGGTGAACCACACGAAAAACAAGGCGAAATATAGCTGCCGCGGCGGGAATAAATGTTTATTTCTTAGTTCGTTAATAAATGGATAGAGCTATATAATTTATTCAATCACTTTTACTATTCTTGTAATTCTTCCGTCCTTACTCACGCCTTCAACAATTATCCTGAAACTGTCTGTCACATCATTATTGTAGAACTGGAATTTAAGGATGTGGTTTTCTGTAGAAGTCACAATCATAGGGTTCCAGTAAAGGGTTGAGCGTACATCTTCCCTGTCATTTACCTGGTCAAATGTACCGTAGTTGGGGGAGTAGAACTCCCTGCGGTAAGTGTAACCGGCCACCGTTTTATAAGGCAGCCCTTTTCCTTTCGACTGGTTTTGCACATCACCGCCCCTGCGGGTATAAATAGCAATAGCCCCGCCGCTGCCACCGCCGGCGCTTCCAAAAAATGGCGGCCTCATTACTTTTACATAGGCTATATCGTGCATGTTTAAAGAACTCACCAGGTTTACATCAGCTTTTACTTCGTCAATATATAAATCGGGGGTTGAGCCGCGCCAGCTAAGCGATACATTCGGGGTGCCGGAATTTGAAACCTGCAATCCAGCCACCCTGCCAACTATATAACTGAATACATCCGGCAGGTTTGCAGCAGAGGGGTCATTTATAAAATCAAATTGTGCGGCAGGGTCTCCGCCGGCAAACAGGCCGGTGGCATATTTTTCATCCAGCTTCTCAATAGCGCTCTTTGTTTTGGCGGTTACTGTAACACCCTGCAGGGTTGTTTCTTTCAGCAGCTCGGCAAGGCGGGCCTCCTCTGCGGCAAGTACGCTGTTGCGGTAATCCCCGGCAGTGTCCAGGTAAGTGTAGCTTAAATTATTTTTGTCAAGAAAAATTTTTCTAGGGGTTGGTATTGCGCCGCTGGTAAATGTTACCTCCGTAGAGTTATTCAACCCATAGCCTGCTTTTGACGCAAACTGGTAATACACTTTAAGGGTATCGAAAAAACTCATTTTGGGTTGTTCAAAAGTGCCGTCGCTGTTAAGCGGTACGGAAAAAAAGTGTTTGGCAGTGTCTTTTCCAGAACCCGTTACCATTACAAAAAGGTTTCCTGCCTCGCGTAATTGCTGGGGTGTGGCGCCATAAACTTTTCCGCGAAAAGAGAGAAATGCAGAGTCGCGCGGGTATTTAACCGGCGGCGTTGTTCCGGCAATCACTTCATCCCATTTAAACCTGCGCCAGCCGTTGGTCAGCATCACCAGGTCCAAATGCTGTGCTATTGTGTCGCTGGTGTTTGAAAAGTAGTATGATGGGTGATATACCCTGCCCCTCAGGTCGCCGGTTAATAATAACCTTGATATAATGTCGTCTGAACTGTCAACACCCAGCCCTGCATCGGTTACAGAAACAGAAAGATTTGATTCAATGGAGTCGGGTACATTTATAACCAGCATGTTTCTACCTCTTTTTGAAGTACCCAGGGCGGAGAAGCCTACTTCCGGGTCAAAATGGTAATCATCATTATTAACAAATGAAATACGTTCTGCAACGGGTTTCCAGGTTGAGTCAAAAAGGGTTGCCTGTAAAATACCCGATGGCAATTGCGCGGTGGGTATGCTGCCGCCGATAACGCTTGTAACATCAAGCTTTACTGTGGCTAAATAAACTACCTGCTGCTGCATGGTGGCTACAATATGCAATTCCTGGTAATTACCCGGTGCATTTTCAGACCGCCGGATGATAAAACCTGTTTTATCCCTGCCGGGCCTTATCTCTAAAGTCGCGCCATATCCTTTTGCAGCCGGTAATACGGTTTGATTAGGTTTTTTGGTGTCATCATACCATTTGGCAGTATAGGTTTCGCCGCCCTGGGGTTCCAGGTAAAAATAGCCCATGCCGTCGTGTATGGTTTTAATGCTGTCAACGGTAACACCTTTGCTGTTTACTATAACGCCCTTTACCGTAGCCGGGATGCCGGTTTGATAAACCGCTTTAAATGCAACTTTTGTTCTTACGGCCGCCACCAAATCACCCCCTTCAGGAAAGAATTGTATGTAAGGGGTTTGCACAGGTTTTGCTGCCGGTTTGTAGTTATTAAGCTGCTGTTTTTTTATTATGCGCAGGTCTTTATTATATAAAAAAGCTGTGTCAAAATTCAGCATCCATTGCGAGTATGCCCGCACATGAATGTCTTTGCCTTTATACCATGTTGGTATGTCAAAATTGCCCGCTGCTGACGATAGCTCCACCGGGTATACACCGTGCATTAAAACGTTGCCGTCGCTGTCGGTAAAATCAACATAAAAATTCTTGCTTAAATCGCTGTTTTCAAAACCCTTCAAAATATAGGCTTTAAACCAAACAGTTTCTCCGGCGCTATAGGCCGGCTTATCGTATTGAATATATACTTTTTCCTTCGGGTAATTGGCGCTGTACTTGTCAATGCTGGCCTTAACATCCTGTAGTGTGGGTACCTGTGCAAACAGCATAGTTTGCATTGCCAACAAAAAGAGTAGTGGGAGTAATTTCTGCATCATTAAAACCAATGTTAGCTATAACAGTTTGTTTTGCTGGTAAAAATAATGGCTATATTATTTTTTACCACTTATCTTAACACTTTAACAACATTCCATTCGGTGAAACCCCGAATTTAACAGGAAAGGTAATAGTGTTGCCTGATAACAGCAAATTACTATCTTCAAACCAAAATATTTTACCATGCGTTTTATTCTTGCAGCTTTTTGTATAATGTTATCTGTTATTTCCTCTGCTCAAAAAACGGACAATAAGCTTGAACAGCAAATACAGGATTTGCTGAAGGGTTTTAACGGGGATGTTGGCGTATATGTGCATGATCTTAAAAAAGATAAAATAGTTGCCATTAATGCCGACACAATATTTCCTACAGCCAGTATTGTTAAAATTTCCCTCCTCACGGGTGTAATGGACAAAATTTATAAAGGAGAGCTTGATTATCACCAAAGGCTTACTTATACTGACTCGCTATTTTATGACGAAGGGGATGATATTCTGTCCAGGTTTAAGCCCGGCTCTACAATAGAGTTAAGTAAAGTAATGATGCTGATGCTTACGATAAGCGATAACTGCGCCAGCCTTTGGTGCCAGGGGCTGGCTGGCGGCGGCACCCGCATAAACCAGGTATTAGACAGCCTTGGTTTTAAATATACGCGCGTAAACAGCCGTACGCCCGGCAGGCAGGCTGACCGCGCCATGTATGGCTGGGGCCAGACAACGCCAAAAGAGATAGCGGAATTTATGGAGAAGATTGTAAAGGGCGAAGTGATAAGCAGGCAAACCAGTGAAAAAATGCTGCGGTTACTGAGCCGGCAGTATTGGGATGAAGAGGCCATAAGCCAAATACCGCCCGGCGTTTTTATTGCCGATAAAAACGGCGCGCTTGACGAAAACCGCAATGAGGTAATATATGTTAACGGCAAAAACTGCAGTTATATATTCAGCATATTCACTAAAAATAACAAGGATACAAGCTGGCAATATAATAATGAGGCATGGGTGCTTACACGCCGGTTGTCGGCATTGTTATGGCACTATTATAACCCCAGGGCTGAAAGAAGCGATGAACCAATAAAAAAATAGCGAATAAATTTTTTAACGGCTAAGTTGTTGGTGATTATGTTTCCGCGTTATTTTAATATATGATAGGCAATAAAACTCATAATGTAAGCCAGCCCCGTCATATAAATTAATTGTATGGCGGGCCATTTCCAGGTACGGGTTTCGCGGCGTACCACGGCGAGGGTGCTCATGCATTGCATGGCAAGCAGGTAAAATACCATCAGGCTTACCGCGGTAGCAAGGGTGTACACCTTGGTTCCGTCTTCACGGGTAGCGCTGTTCATTTTTTGCTGCAGCGTGCTGTTGTCGTTTTCCTCCACGCTGTATAAGGTAGCCATAGTGCCCACAAATACTTCGCGGGCGGCAAAGCTTGTTATCAGTGCAATGCCAATTTTCCAGTCATATCCCAGTGGCCTGATTACGGGCTCAATACCCCTGCCCAAGATACCTGCGTAACTGTTTTGCAGTTTTTCGCTGTTATATTGTTTGTCTAATTCAGCCAGTTGGGCAGGCTTTGCGGCCTGTTTGGCAACAGTGTATTTCTTTTCTATACTGTCCAGTCTTCCGGGTGGGCCATAGCTGCTTAAAAACCATAGCAGCAGGCTTATCAGCATAATTACCCGGCCCGCATCATACACAAATATTTTTGCTTTCTGTACCATGGTTATGCCTACATTTTTCCAGCGCGGGCTGCGGTAATCAGGCAACTCCAGTATAAAAAAGCTTTTTTCTTTAAACTTCACTACGAACCTTAATACAGATGCGACGATTAGTGCCATGACCACACCTAAAAGGTACAAACCCATCATTACCAGCCCCTGCAGGCTTAAAAATCCCAGGTAATACTTACCAGGCACTACAAGCGCAATAAGTATGGTAAATACGGGCAACCGGGCGCTGCAACTCATTAGCGGGGTTACCAATATGGTAAGCAGGCGTTCTTTTTTATTTTCAATGTTACGGGTGCTCATTATAGCCGGCACTGCACAGGCAAACCCGCTTATCATAGGCATAACACTTTTGCCGTTAAGGCCAACTTTGCGCATCAGCTTGTCGCTCAAAAAACTTATACGCGCCATATAGCCGCTGTCTTCCAGCAGGGTTATCAATCCAAATAATATCATTATCTGTGGCACAAAAACCAGTATGCCGTTAAGGCCCGCCAGCAGCCCGTTCACCAGCAAGTTGCTGTACCAGGCGTCAGGCAAAAAGCCTCCCAGCCAGCCGCGCAGCAGGCTAAAACTCCAGTCAATGGCATCCATTGGGTATTGCGCCAGCCAAAAGATACTTTGAAACAGCAGGAACAATACAACCAGTAATATTAAATAACCCCATACACGGTGCAGTAAAATATTATCCAGGCTCTCAGTAAATAATTTACGTTGCAATGGGTCGGGCTCCACCACATTTTGCTTCATCACCTGTCTTATGCGCGTGTAGCGCTGCATAATCTCTTCCGCCTGCGTTTTTGTGGGGTTAAAAGTGTTTTTTACTTCAATGTGCTCAATAGCCTGTTGCTTATCGGCAGTTAAGGGAAAATTTTCGTGGTTAATCAGGTAATGCACAGCGGCATAATCGCTTAATTGCGGGTACAATGTCTTAACCTGGTCAATGGCCCCGGGCGCCAACTCCTTGTTAGGAATAAAATCACGTACAGCACTAACATACTGCTGCCTTGCGGTTTGCACCAATGCCTTTTTTAGCTGTTGCAGGCCTTTGTTCTTTCGCGGGTTAACCGCTACTACGGGCACACCAAGTTCTCTTTCCAATCCGGCTATGTCCACCTCAATACCCTTTTGTCGTGCAATATCCATCATCGTCAGGGCCACTACTACGGGGTATTTTAAATCAATCACCTGGCTGCAAAAAAGCAGGTTGCGCTTAAGGTTGCTAGCATCGGCCACCAGCAAAATTATTTCCGGGCTTATTTCTTTATCCGCGCCCATCAATACTTTGTATGCCACCCATTCATCGGCACGTCGCGGGTAAAGACTGTATGTGCCTGGCAAATCAATGATGGTGGAGGAGGTTTTTTCATCCAATTGGCAACTGCCTGTTTTTTTGTCAACAGTAACACCGGGAAAATTGCCAACCTTTTGGTTTAAGCCGGTAAGCGCATTAAACAGGCTTGTTTTGCCGCTGTTGGGGTTACCTACTAAAGCTATATGTGTATGTATGGTGGGCAAGTGAGTTATTAAGCCCGCAAAAGTAAGCTTACAGGTTAACGTTATATTACGAGATTGGGAAACGATGCGGCGTTTAACTTTTCCTGAAAATATTGTTGCCACCGTATATTACAATAACCGTAATTGGCTTATGGTACTACATTTGCATAAGTAAATCAATACATCGGGATAGTATGAAGAAATGGTTATTCATCCTTACGTTTATACCCCTGGCTGCTTTTTCACAAACAAGAAGGGAGCGCAAAGCCCACGAGAAAGCAGACAAAGAAACCCTTGCCAACCTTAAAGCGCACGTAATGTACCTGGCAAGCGACAGCCTTGAAGGCCGCAGAACAGGTACCCGCGGTGAACTGAAAGCCATGCAGTATATAGTAAAAGAGTTTACAGCGGATGGGCTTGAACCGGCAGGTACTGACGGCTACGTACAGGAATTTGAAATAAATGAAGGCAAACAATTTACAGAGGGTAAAAATAGCTTGGCTGTTAACGGGCATGTGCTTGAACTGAAAACAGATTATTTTCCACTCGCCTATTCTAAAAATGCGGCTGTTGAAGGGGCTGCATCGTTTGATCTGAGAGAGAAGGGTGAACCCTGGTTTTTTGATGTTAAGGATGTACTGGAGGAGAATAAGAACAACCCGCATTTTGATATTAATGAGGCGATAATAAAAGAGGCTAAACGCGATAAGGATAAAGGGGCAACTGCCTTAATCGTTATAAACCATTCCGCCACTGTAGATAACATCCAGTTTAATAAAAACGATTCTTCAGCCGTTAGCAGCATACCCGTTGTGTATATAACAGCAGATGGTATGAAAAAATATCTAAACGACGCCCTGGCAACATACAGGTTCAACCTGTATGTTGATATTTCACCAAAAAGCAGGAAGGCTCATAACGTAGTAGGCTTCCTTAATTTTAACGCCCCTAATACAGTTATTCTCGGTGCGCATTTTGACCACCTTGGTTACGGGGAGGACGGTAACAGCCTGGATGGGGAAGGGCAAATTCACAATGGCGCGGATGATAACGCGAGTGGTACTGCTGCACTGATTGAATTAGGACGGATACTGCACAGCACCGAAGCACATAATAATAATTACCTGTTTATCGCTTTTTCGGGTGAAGAGCTTGGTTTATTCGGGTCAAAATATTGGCTTGAACATCCATCTAGAAATATTGTTCCTAATTACATGATAAATATGGATATGGTAGGCAGGTACGATTCATCCCGCAAACTTACTATTGGCGGTTACGGCACTTCACCTGTATGGGGTAATGTTTTCAGCGCTACTGCAGACCCTAACCTGGTGATAAAATTTGACAGCAGCGGCAGCGGGCCAAGCGACCATGCCTCATTTTACCGGAAAGATATACCTGTTCTTTTCTTTTTCACCAACAGCCACAGCGATTACCACAAAGCCACTGACGACTGGGACAAAATAAACTATACCGGGGAGCTTGAAATTGTAAAGTATATCGATCGCCTGGTAGAGGCAACAGACGAAAAGGGGAAACTTGCTTTCACCAAAACAAGAGACCAGGAGGCACGCAATATGTCATTGCCTGTTACCCTTGGTGTGGTGCCCGACTATGGATTTACAGGTACCGGTATGCGAATTGATGCTGTTAGCAAAGGTAAGGCCGCTGAACAGATAGGCCTGCAGGCGGGCGACATATTGTTGCAGCTTGGGGAGTATAAATTTGTAGATGTAATGACTTACATGACCGCCTTACAACATTTTAAAAAGGGCGACAAAACAACCTTACGCATAAAACGCGGCGATGAGGAGAAAACATTTGAAGTACAATTTTAAAGGGTTTGAAAAGACTAACGCTTGATATTGATGAAATAACCGAAGACTTTTTTGCCGGCACAAGGCTGCTGGGCATAGTGGTATCTGCAAAAAACTACCGTTTTTGCTGGCAGGTTAATAATGTACTGGGGTACAACTTCAGGTTGGATGCGGACATGGAAATTGAACTGAAAAAGAAAGAGCGTACCTATTTTTTTCACGTGTATCACTACAACGAGCCGCCTGATTTTTTACACCACTATATATACCACAATCACTATGATGGCGAGTTTTTGCTGCCTGAATTCAGGCATATTGATTTTTTGTGGCTTATGAAGGGAGAGCCTGTAGAAGACGAACAATGCCGCCAGTTGATTAAATCACTCAAATCTATCCCTGGTGTTCAGCTAGTAACAGAACTTACCAATGAGCAGATAAAAAATAAGGGCAACCTTATATTGTAGTAAGATCATTTAACTGTTTCTTCTGCCACCTCGCAAATAGTGTCGCTGAATTTGCATAGCTTGTCAAGCAGGTTTGAGAGCTCAACGCCTCTTTCTGTAATAGAATATTCAACTCGGGGTGGCACTTCATCAAAATATGCCCTGTCAATAAAGCCATATCTTTCCAGCAACTTAAGCCTGTCAGAAAGAATGGTGTCACTGATAAATGTGAGTTCTTCTTTAATTGTTTTGAAACGCTTGTTTCCTTCTTCAATTGAGAATAATACTTCGCATACCCATCTTTTACTTACAAGGTCTAATAGTTCGTTTAATGAACACTTCTCTTCCAGGAAAGACTGGTTGCGAAAATTTGTTGATGTAAGCTTTCTTTCCGCCATCACTAATTAATTTATGAGAACTAATAAAGCACTAAGTTATTTCATTACTTTAAAATAAATATTTCTTTTGTATATATTTTCGGCAGAAATCTGTTCTCAATACGTAAAATTTACGCTTTGGGAAAAATTAACACTGGTAAACAGTATATTTATAGTTTTTCGGCTGTATATTTTTAACATAACCATATATTTTTATGACAAATCTTTTGCAAAAAAAACTTTCCCGCTTTTTATTAATGGTGGTTTTTTTATTGCCTGCTGCGGCGGCTTTCAGTAAAAAGGGAAGCAGGGATTATTACCAGCTAAAAGTTTATCACCTGGCTACCAAAGCCCAGGAGGATAAACTGGACACTTACCTGCAAAGTGCTTACCTGCCTGCATTGCACAGGGCCGGCATACCCAACGTGGGCGTTTTTAAAGCTATTGAAAAAGATTCAGAACAATTGGTGTACGTTTTCATTCCTTATACATCCTGGAAGCAATTTGAAGGCCTGCAGGCTAAGCTTGATGCCGATAACCAATACCAGGCAGACGGCAAAGCATATATAGACGCGGCGTATAATGATTTACCTTACCGCAGGATTGAATCAATTATTTTAAAGGCGTTTGAAGAAGCCCCGGTGCCATCCGTCCCGCAGCTCAGCGGGCCAAAGTCGGAAAGAGTATATGAATTGCGCAGTTACGAAGGGCCGACAGAGAAATATTACCGTAACAAGGTGCAAATGTTTAACAAGGGTAATGAAGTTGGCCTGTTTAAACGGCTTGGGTTTAATGCGGTATTTTATTCCGAGGTAATTTCAGGCAGCCACATGCCCAACCTGATGTATATGACAACGTTTAACAGCAAGGCAGACAGGGATAAGCATTGGGATACTTTTAATAACGACCCGGAATGGAAAACACTGGTTGCAAAACCTGAATACCAGCATAACGTTTCAAAAGCTGTTATTATGTTTTTACGGCCGGCAGATTATTCGGATTTTTAAGGCTTGGCGCCAGGAATGCGGGTGCAATAGTTGTTGTTAAAAGCAACCTTTTTTTAAGGTAAAATAATTAGTGTAAGGCTAACAATTATTAGCCTGGCATAAAATATTGTTAACTTGGGGCGAAGTGTAGTTTTTTCTCGGTAGTGGTTTGCTGTTTTTACGTTATGCTTTAATAATTTGCATGCATGAAAAATGGGGTAATAACCAGGCGCAGTGTAATACTGGCCTTCGCTATTTTATCTTCCCTTATTGCTTCTTCCCAAACCGGTAAAATTTCAGGGATATTATTTTCGTCTTCTAATAAGGACATAATTCCGCAGGCAACAGTCAGCATTCTCGGTAAAGACTCAAGTGTCAGGCGTTCCATGCTGTCAGATAGTCTTGGCAAATTTAATTTTGACGGCCTTGCCGGCGGCCAGTATATATTGCAGGTACAGTCATTATCATACCAGGTATTATACAAAAATGTGGCCATGCCTGTAAAAGGTTCGTTGAAGCTGGATTCAGTCTTTTTGCAGCCTTCTTACGATGCTCTGGGTTCTGTAGTCATCTCGGCAAAGAGAACAACTGTTCTAATTAAAAATGACACAACGGAGTTTACAGCGGCAAGTTTCAGGGTACGGAAGAATGGCACGGTAGAAGACGTGCTGAAGAAAATGCCGGGGGTTGAAGTGGATAAAAACGGTGGGGTAAAAGCACAGGGCGAAACGGTTACGCAGATTTACGTGGATGGAAAACCTTTTTTTGGTACAGATATTAAATCGGTTACCCAGAATTTTCCGGCGGATGTAATAGATAAAATTCAGATAATTGATAAGCGCAGCGACCAGGCGCTTGCAACCAAGGTGGAAGATGGCGTGCACGAAAAAATTATAAATGTTACTTTAAAAAAGAACCGGAAAAAGGGAGCATTTGGCAAAGATTATGCGGGTTATGGAACCAACAATCGCTACGAGGCAAAGGCAAACACCAACTTTTTTAACAATGACAGGAAAATATCCATTATAGCCGGGGCTAATAATACAGGCCGCAATGATAATAATAACAGTGGTGCTGATGATGCATCGTACAATAACTGGAACGGTGTACTGGATAGTAAGCAGCTTAAAATAAATTACGCTGATAAATATGGCAAAGATTTTGATTTTAGTGCCTGGGCAGGCTATGAGCGTAATAAAAATGTGAGGATGCAGGATATAAGCCGGCAAAACATTTTTACTGACTCATCTACTTATTACACAGAAAGTAATCACAGTACATCTATAAGTAATAATTTTTACTCAGGATTATATTTTGAGTACAGGCCCGATACCCTGACATTTGTAAGGTTTAACGAGTCTGCCGGGTATAACAGGTATGATTATACCTCAAATTCGCTTTTTAACACCAGCCTGCAGGACAGCAGTAAGTTTAATAACGGTAACAGGTATTATTCAAATACGTCAAAATCGCCTACAGTTAACGGGCAGGTAAGTTACGACCACAGGTTTGCCAACTCAAGGCGAAACATATTCATCAACGTAAATAATAACATAAATACCAGTAAGGCGCAGCTATATAATATAAGTAATAATTTCTTTTTCCCGGTTGACAGTACTGCATACTCCCTTTTGCTTAACCAGTTGCAGTTTAATGACAACCGTACAACAAGAATAGGCGCAACAGTGAGTTATAGTGAGCCAGTGGGCGAAAAAAGTACCGTTAATGTAAGTTACAATTATAATTATTCGGTAAACGATGCTCCCAAGCAGGTATTTGACTACAACTCAATAAGTGAATTGTATGATATTTTAAATGATACATTAAGCAATCATTACAATAACTATTCATATAACAACGTTGTTTCGCTAAACTATAATTACGGTAGTAAGAATACTGGCTTTGGCGCCGGCATGCGCTGGCAAAACGCCATTATTAAAAGCCAGCCGGTGGGTAAAGACAGTTTATACCAGCAATCATACAATGGCTGGTCGCCAAATCTTAGCTTTTATTCAAATGGCAAGGGGCGGCGTTTTAATATTTACTATTCGTTTGGCTTGCAGGCCCCGCAGGCCTATCAACTGCAACCGTTGGTTGATAATACTAACCCGTTATATATAAAGCTTGGTAACCCCGGCTTAAAATATGCAGAGGTGCATACCGTGCGTTATAATTTTAATTATTATAATTCTCATTCGCAGAGGGGTTTCAATTCAAATGCCGGCTTTAGCTCTATCATAAATAACATTACCAACAGCACTACCTTTAATAATACTAATGGCAGCCAGGTGACACAACCTATAAATACGGATGGCGCCTATAACTGGAATGCCTGGTTTAGTTATTACAGCCCCATTTATTTTGGAAAGGATAAGATAAAATGGGATATTAACCTTTACACCAATGCATGGCGGAATGTAAACCTGCTAAATGGTGACCAAAACGTAAACCAAAGTAATTATGCTAAAGTTTACCTGGGCTTAACGTACGATACACCAAAATGGATGGATTTTCATACTGATTTTAGCCTGAGCAGGCAGGCCACACAATATTCGTTACAGCCTGATTTGAATACAACTTCCTATTTTGTAGATGTTAGCCCAAACATTACCCTTGTTCCGGCTACAAATACTGAAATAAATATTGATTATGATTACAGGCAAACTACCGGGCAATCAGCCGGTTTTAACACAGCCGTAAATATTCTTAACGCCGATGTTGTGCAGTATTTTGGGGAAAAGAAGGCATTTTGGGTAAAATTAAAAGCCTACGACCTGCTAAATGAAAATGTAAGCATTTGGCGCAGCACTGCCGACAATTACATACAGGATACAAGGGCCAATGTTTTGTCAAGGTTTTTACTGTTAAGCCTTAATTTCAGGCTTAATAAGTTTAATAGCAGTAATACGGCCAATATTGATATACCGGATGACAGCCACAGCAAAATGTAATTCGTGCATATTTAGTAGCCGGCAAAACTAAGGTGGTTTACCAGCTCACGTGGCAGGGCAGGCAGGTTCCTGCGTTCTATAAGATATGTGGAAAGCCCCGCCAGGTCTTTATAAACATGGTGTTTGCTTAAAGCGCCTTCCAAATAGCCCGCGCCGGAGGTGTTGCCCGTGCCAACCCGCAGCCCAATCATTCGGCGCACCATAATATAATGCCTGTACCGCCAGTTACTTAACATATTGTCAATTTCAATAAGGCTGTCCAGTATTTGGTAAGAGGTTTGAAATACCGGGAAGTCGCGGTATAACATAATAAATAAAGCGGCCCGCAAAGCTTTTGATGAAAAACTGCCACGGAGCGTATCCAGTTGCTCGAGTGTATATGTATGGTTTGTTCTTTCAAAAAAAACATAATCAAAATCGTGTATTTTTCCTTTTTCCCTTTCTGTAAGGCTTGCGTGGTAAATTTCACGGTAATCCCTCCAAAAATTGTCAGCGTCAGTGCCTGCCCCTGTAACAGGCGTATAACCCAGCCAAAAGCGTTCCTCAAAAAAAGGCATACGTTCAAGCCAGCGGTTTATGCGTTGCAATATATTTTCATTATTTTCTGTTTCGGTTATATCATCGTAATCTTTCCTTGTAAAGCCGCCTTCCTTTACTTTTTTGTAATAATCATATTGGTGGCGTTTGCCCATCTCCAGGCCAAGTTTGGCCTCAATAAGCCTGAATTGTTTGCTTTGAAAGCCGGATGACGGGGTTAGCAGGTTCCGGAATTCCAAAAAGTCCAGCGGCGTCATCGTTTCCATAATATTTACCTGCTGGTTAACCAGTTCAAGTATTCGTATAACCCGGTTAAGCCGGTGGCGTACCAGGTTCAAATCTTCTGAATTATCATTTATTTTCTCTTTACCAAAAACCTGTATTACATAATCAAGCTCAAATAATATTTGTTTAAACCATAGTTCATACGTCTGGTGGGTAATAATAAAAAGCATCTCATCATGGGCCGGGGTATAGTTTTTAGAAAAACTAACCGGGTGCTGGCTGGTAAGCAGGGTATCTAAATACAGGTAATCGCCGTAGTACATCAGGCTTTTTTCCATAATGGCAATATTGTAACGGCAAAGAAAAGGTATGTTTTGTAAAAACCCCCCAACCTTACTTTTGGGCCAAACTTTTAATAACATCTCGCACCAGGTGGAGTTCATAGCCCTTTTGCAGTAGGTAACCGCTGGTTTTTGCCTGGCGGGTTAAAAACTGCTCATTTTTAAGCGCAGCCCACTTATCGTCTCCAAGCCTTTTAAGTGCCGTAAAGTATTCATTATCATTAATTTGTTTCAGGGCGGTTTTAATACTGTATTCGCTCACTTTTTTTTGTTTCAGCGCATACTTAATTTTTATTCTCCCCCAGCCCTTCAACCCAAACCGGCCTCGTGCAAAACTGCAGGCAAATCGTTCTTCATCCAGGTACCCTTCCGTTATTAACCGGGCCAGCATAGCCTCCACATCTGCTTTATGCAGGCCCAGCGAATATAGCTTTTCCCTTGTTTCATAATGGCTGCGCTCCTGGTAATTGCAGTAATATTTCGCTTTCAGGTAAATGGCTTCGGGGGTAATAGCCTTGTTTTTAATCATTTTTTCTAAAAAGTGGCGGTGAAAAATTATCTTTTTCAGCCATAATTAATGTGGTTTATGTACTAAAACCGACTACATTTGTTGCTTCGTACCTACTATGCAACAAGCAAAATTACATATTCTGTTGGTTGACGACGACCGTATATACCAGTTTGCGGCGCGTAAAACTATTGAGGCGACGGGCTTCGCCGATAAAATTCTCATCTACTCCAACGGGGAAGAAGCCCTTAATTACCTGAGAAATAGTGTGAAAGACAGTGCCTTGCTGCCGGATGTTATTTTTCTTGATGTTAATATGCCCATTATGAACGGTTGGGAGTTTTTAGACCAATACAGCAGCCTTGTAAAAAACCTGTCCAAACCAGTTATCATTTATGTAGTCAGCTCCTCTGTAGATGAATTTGACGTAAGTAAGTCACGCCAGTATGATACAGTAAAGGGATATATTGTAAAGCCGGTACTGCGTGAGAAATTCCGCCAAATCCTTTCTTCCATACAGGCAGCCTGAATTCAAACTTTTAATATTAACATTGGCTGTTAATAATTGCTAAAACCATAATTGCGGAATATTAACAATTTACAGTAGGTTTGTTGCCCAACAACAAATTAAGCATACGGTATGAAATTTATTGTTTCGTCCTCGGCCTTATTAAAACACCTTCAGCAAATTAACGGTGTAATAAATGCAAATACGGTATTACCAATACTGGAAGATTTTTTATTTGATATAAGGGACAAGAAGCTTAGCGTTGTAGCAACTGACCTTGAGACAGTTATGCAGGTTGAAATGGATGTGGAAAGCAAGGACAATGGCAAGGTTTGTATACCTGCCAGGATATTGATGGATGCGCTAAAAAATACGTCAGACCAGCCGCTTGCTTTTAATATTGATAAGAGTTTTGGGGTAGAGATTACCAGCAATAACGGTAAATACAAAGTGATGGGGGAGAACCCGGATAATTTTCCAAAAGAGCCGGTTGCCGATGACACCAATAGCTTTACCATGTCCAGCAGCGCCCTTGTTACCGGTATAAATAAAACACTTTTTGCCGTAAGCAATGATGACCTGAGGCCAGCCATGACGGGTGTGTTTTTTGAGCTTACCCCGCAAAGCCTGCAGTTAGTAGCCACAGATGCACACAGGCTGGTACGGTATAAACGCACTGATGTTAGCTGCCCTAAAAACGACAGTTTTATTGTGCCCAAAAAACCGCTTACACTGCTGAAAAACGCTATACCCGATAATGACGATGAGCTGACAGTAAGCTATAACAGCAACCACCTTTTTGTAACCCATGGTTCAACCAGGCTTATTTGCCGTCTTATAGACGCCCGTTTCCCGGATTATAAGGTGGTTATACCTGCTGATAACCCATATAAGCTTGTTGTAAATAAAAGTGATTTTCAAAGCGCGCTTAGGCGGGTAAGCATATTCAGTAACAAAAGCACTAACCAGGTGGCTTTGAATATAACAGGAAGTGAACTGCAACTTGCAGCCCAGGATGTTGATTTTAGTTTTGAAGGTAATGAACGGATGAGTTGCCAATATAGCGGGGAAGACCTGCAAATTGCCTTTAATGCCAAATTTTTAATAGAAATGCTTAACGCTGCCGATGGCGATGAAGTGAAAATGGAGTTGTCAACCCCCACTAAAGCAGGTATTATCAGGCCGATAGACGAAACGGAAGGTGAAGATTTATTAATGCTCGTAATGCCATTGATGCTTAACAGTTAACAGGTAAAAGCCGGATTAATAAATAGAGGCAGACATTTGCGTTTGCCTTTTTTTATTTAAGGGCGCAGGTAACCGTTATTTCGGTACCACTGCCGGGCAGGCTGTTAATAATTATTTTACCTTTTATGTCGGTTGTGCGTTGCTGCATGTTGTGCAACCCGTTGCGGTGCCGGTTTATCACAGCCTGGTTAAAACCTCTGCCATTATCTTTTACCGTAAGCCCGAAAAGCTTTCCTTTTTGTGTTACATCAATATCGCAAATGGTACAGCCTGAGTGTTTTATAACATTATTTATCATTTCCTTAAAAAGCAGGTAAATATTTGTCCTCAGGTCGGGAGTAATGGTTATATGTATATTCTCCGCGTTAACAGTAAAAATGCATTCAATATTATTTTCAGTAAGCAGGGGTTCGGCAAATAAACGCATGCGGTTAACCAGGTTTTCCAATATATCGTTTTTGGGGTTAATGTTCCAAACAAGGTCATCAAGATTGTTGATAATTGCAACGGTGTTCTGCTGAATGGTATTAACATACTCCTTGTTGTCATCATCTCTTTTAGCCAGCTCGCTGTACACGTTAATACTACTTAGTGTAGAGCCAATATCGTCATGCAGGTCATTGGATATTTTTCTGCGTATGCGTTCAATTTTAAGTATTTGCCTCAGCCTGTATTGCTGCAGTGCCAGCGCAGCCGATATTACCGTAAGTAATACACACGTGTAAAACCACCACGTACTAAACCAGGGGCGCTCTATGGTAAATTTATAAATGAGAGGAGCATTGCTTACAATCTCATCATCTTTAATGGCAACCGCTTCAAAAGTATAACTGCCGGGTTTTAGCGCATTAAACTGTATTTCGCGTTGGGCGTCCTGGGTATAATACCAGGTTGTATCACCGCTGCCACTAATCAAACTGTATTTAAAATGCAGCCTGTCAGCATTTTTGTAAACAGGAATGGCAAGCCTGAAAATGAGGTTGTTTTTATTGCTGGCCAGGGTTAAATCATCCGTATAAAATGTGTCTTTATTATTTACCAGCAGGTACAACAAATTAATATCGTTTTTCTTGATGTTACTGGTTGCATTGACAGGTATAGTAAAAAGCCCATGATATGTAGCCAGGTAAATATTGGCACTGTCTTCGTCAACATCCGTTATATCGGCGACGTCTGTGGGAAGAGGTGGCACATTTATGAATTTATCTGTACTTCCATCCAGTACCTCTATATCGTGTGTGCGAAATATCCAAAGGTGATTGCTGCAGCGTTTCATTTTTACAATGGCATCCAGTGGCAATTCCGACTCATCATCTATTTTTACAATGGAATTATGAGTAATAACAAAAAGCCCATTATTAAAGGTTCCTGCATAGATTTTATTATTCCATTCAATAAGAGAGGAAATATACACAGGGGTATTTTGGTATAAAACATCTGATGCCACACCATCCTTAATTTTATGCAGACCGTCTGTAAATGCAGCAAATACTGCATTTTGAGATGAATCATACAAGATTGCCCTGCAGCGCAGAAGTATTGACAGGAATACACTATCCTTGCTTTGGACATGTAAAAACTTTCTATTTATCTTAAAGGTATCTGTTTTGTTATATTGCAAACCGAGGTAGTTATAACTTTTAATCATAACCCCGGCAGACAGGCCGATAAATACCTTATCACCGGCCAGCGCTATGCTTTTAATACTTTGATGTGACACTGCCAGGCGCACTTTCCCCGTAGCTTCGTTTAAAACATACAATGACTTAGATGTTGCAATAAAATAATCGCTGTCATTTGCTTCTTGTACATTTTCAATCTTTCCCTCTTCTCCTTGTATATAGGCAATTTTTTGAAAGCCGTTATTACGTTGATTGCACTTAAGGATATTGCCATCTTCAGTGATGTAAATAAAATGACCCTTGTTATTGATTATATTCTTTATGTAATCATGTTGGTTATTATTGGCATATTTTTTTTCCAGTCGTTTGATTTGTATGACACCCATAACCCGTCCGAAAGACTGCCATACCAGGTATTTCCATTTTTATCAGCAACTATTGAGCTTAGGTTGTAATTGCTTATGGAGTCTTTAGAAGATATAGCATAACTTTTTAAAAATGTATTAATCCAAACTTTATTGCCTATAATGCTTATAGTGTTTATAAAACCCCGGGCATTAATCTTGGTTGAAAGCGTAATTTTATCGTTGGCATTTGATAAACCGTAAAGAATGTGCCCTGAGCTATCTAATACAAAGCATGTATTATCCAGGTGTTTAGTTTGAATATTGGCTAAACGGGATTGACTTTTAATAGGTACTTCTGCAAAGCGCAATTTGTGGAAACCTTCTTTGTTGTTGTAGGTATACCAAAAATCATCCGCATTGACCAGCAGCTTATTCTTTAAGACGCCCAGGCTGTACGATTTCCAAAGAATAGGATGTTTATTGTCCCCGGTTTTATATTCACAGTGCATATTGGCAGTATTACAGATGAAAAGGCCGGTTTTGCAGCTTATTACAAGGTCTTTCCCCAGTAATACCATGTGTGGAAAAGTATAAGAAGACTTA
Organism: Chitinophagaceae bacterium; assembly: GCA_035550215.1. Classification (GTDB taxonomy): domain Bacteria; phylum Bacteroidota; class Bacteroidia; order Chitinophagales; family Chitinophagaceae; genus JABDFW01. Next base: position 105,975 of record DASZPM010000010.1, read on the forward strand.
AAATCATATTCTTTAAGCTGAACCATCTTTTCATCTTTTATATAAAATACCTGTCCGTTAAAATTGGAAAACCATATCCTGCCATAATCATCTTCCAGCAAACCCGTTGCGCCGACTGCTGATTGAGCCGGGTTTGAAAAACTTTTAAAGCTAATACCATCATACCGGCTAACGCCAAGGCTATGCGCAATCCATAAAAAGCCTTTTTTATCAATCATCATGTCGTAAATCTCGTTGCTTGGGCAATGCGGCACCTGTTGTAACTCCTGGCAGAAACAGGGTATAAAGGATAATAAAAAAATAAAAAGCGGAATAATTTTTTTCATGCCAGGCAAACAGTTTAACTAAAAAACGGTTTAATGGTGCAACATTAATATAATTGGCATAAAAAAGCCTTAAAACGCTGTATGTTTTAAGGCTTTAAAGCTGTAGGGGTAGGGATCGAACCTACACGAAGCAGTTAGATAGAGCACAAAGTCTGGTGGTCAACCCCGGTCGGCCTAACTCGTGGTATGGTCGGCTCTATGCTTTATTTTATCCTGTTATCTTCACCCCCGAGACGAGAGGGCATGTCTGCCAAGATTTCATCACCCCACAGTATAAAAGAACTCTTCTCAATTTGAGAATGCAATATTACAAAAAAAATAATCATTCAATGCAAATATTTCAATATTTTTTTTAAAAATATAGAAATTGTTTAGTATATTACATTTTTATTTGTGATATTTCTAATAAAATATGAAAAATGAGCGGAAAATTTAATTTGGACAAGCTTGATTTCCAAATCATCCAGGAAATGATGGAAAACGCTGGTATTTCGTATGCCGACCTGGGTAAAAAACTGTTTGTTTCCGGGGGTACTATTCATGTGCGCATAAAAAAGCTGGAGGAAATCGGCATTGTTAAAGGTACAAGATTAAATGTTGACCTTAAGCAATTGGGGTATGATGTGATTGCCTTTATTGGTATTTACCTTGAAAAGAGTTCACTGTACGATTCGGTAGCAAAAGAGCTAAAAAAAATCCCGCAGATTGTACGGTTAAACTACACCACAGGTAACTATAGTATGTTTGCTGAGATAGTGTGTAAGGATATTCAGCAGTTGCGTTTTGTATTACACGACGAACTTCAAAAAATAAAAGGCATTGAACGCACTGAAACATTTATTTCGCTGGAAGAAAGTTTCTCCCGCAACGTGCTGGTGGCAAGCTAATGGGCATTAAAACCGATAGTCATATCTTCGCAGGGTATATAACCTTTAATTTAATGTAACATGGCTTTAGTAGCACCGTCATTTCTTGCTTCTGATTTTTTACGGCTGCAGGAAGAATGTGATATGATAAATAGCAGCGAAGCGGATTGGCTGCACCTTGATATAATGGACGGACGTTTTGTGCCTAACATAAGTTTTGGCTTACCGATTGTTGAACATATACGCAAGGCTACAACCAAACCTTGCGACGTGCACCTGATGATTGAAGAGCCGGGTAAATACGCGCAGGATTTTAAAAATGCAGGCGCTGACCATTTAACGGTGCACTACGAGGTTTGCCCCCACCTGCACAGGAATATAGAACAAATTAAGAGCTTAGGTATGAAGGCTGGAGTAGCTATTAATCCTCATACGCCGGTTGAGTTTTTAAAAGATGTAATACATGATATTGACATTGTACTTATAATGAGTGTAAATCCCGGTTTTGGCGGCCAAAAATTTATTCCGCACACCATTAATAAAATACGTGCTTTAAAACATATGCTTAAAGAAAAAGGTGCGGATGTGCTGATAGAAGTGGATGGCGGTATAACTGTGGAAAATGCATCCGCCCTCGTTCATTGCGGGGCCGAAGTGCTTGTTGCGGGTAACACCATTTTTAAATCGGCCAATCCCAAAGCAACTATCGCAAAGCTTAAGCATGCATAAGTGCGGCCCGCGCAAAATAAAACGGTTGGCAATTTAACAGGTGCCAACCGTTTTATTTAGTGGTAAGAAATTAATATCTAAGTTCAATTCAGAAATATTTCTAAAAGCCCCAACTTTTCATTACTGCGTAATCTTCTTTCGCGCTTTCAAGCGGGGTTATGGTTTGGTAAGATTCCTGTTCAATAATAAAGTCAGTAGTGCCGCCGGATTTTAGTGCCAGGTCAACAATATCTTTTGTGCCTATTATCCCCTTACCTAACACAGTGCTTTCATACGGTTCAGCCATCTCACCCTTAGCGGCTTTTATTTCGTCTTTTACATGCATCAGCTCAAACCTGCCAGGGTGTGCTTTTAAAATATCCAATGCACGGCCGCCTGCGCCATACATATTGCCAATGTCCATTTGTTGCGCTACCAGTTTGGGGTCGGTAAGCGATAAAATAAGGTCGTATAATTTTTTACCTTCTATCTCGGTACTAAACTCAAAATTGTGATTGTGGTAACCAAACTTCATTCCTGATTTTTTGCATAATTCCCCGCTCTTGTTAAAAATGTCCATAGAATGTTTTAAAGTATCCATGTCTTTATACCAGCTTTTGTCAAGCCACGGGCTTATTACATATTTCTGACCGCAAATGGCTGCGTCATCCACCGTGTATTTCCATGCATCGGTAAAGTCATTTTTTGCATTGTCCCAGTGCTGTGGGCTCATAGCCGTATGGCCGCTGCGCATTACCAGGCCGAGGCTGTCAAGCAATTTTTTAAAATCTGCGGCTGAATAGCCATAAAATTTGCGATTAATGTAATTGGCATGCTCAACATATTTATAACCCATATCAGCAAGTTGCTTAAGGGTGCCTGAAGGGTCTTTCTTCATGTCATCACGTACTGAATACAACTGCAAACCAAAAATTACTGCCTTTTTACGGGAGGCGGCAAACAACTCGCTGGAAAAAATGGTAGCACCTGCTGCGGCAAGGGCTCCTTTTTTTATAAATGATCTTCTTGATGTGTACATACAGGCTTTTTTTAAGTGGAGTTAACGAGACAATCGTACTGACGAATGTATATTTTTTAGGCGAAAGATTTGATAAAACACAACTAATATTTTGCTAAGCAGGTTTATACACTGCTTTTTCTCGATATTGCACCGCAAATGAAGGCAGGCAAGTTACCGGTAAGTATTCAAATGGTTTATGGCTGCGGCATGATGGGCTGGAGCATTATGATTAACCTTATTGCTGTGCTGCTGGTATATTTTTATGCGCCGCCTTCGGGAAGCAATATTCCTTATTTTGTTACACAAGCTGTTATATTAGGTGTATTTAATGCCATTGCCTTAATTACCACTACCGGCCGCCTGTTTGATGCAATATTCGACCCGCTGATAGCACAGTTCAGTGACAGGAGTAAGAACCCCCGCGGCAGAAGAATACCTTTTATGCGGGCAGCTATTCTTCCCTCGCTCGTATTCTGTTCCCTCGTATTTTTCCCGCTCACGCATACAGAAAGTGTAGTGAATATATTTTGGTTAATGGTTATGCTTATTTGCTTTTATGTATCTACTACTACGTTTGTAATTCCTTATAACGCTTTACTGCCTGAACTGGCACAAACAGCCAGCCAAAAGGTTAGTCTTTCTTCGTGGCAATCCGTTGGGTATGTTCTCGGTATCGGTATATCTTCCAGCACACTAAATATAGCCGAAGCTATGCGTCAATCATTCAGCGGGGTGTCAGTCATCGCTTCGCTGCAATATACGGTGATGATTTTTGCAGTAATTGGTGCTGCTGCTATGTGTGTACCCGCCTTTGGCATCAACGAAAGAAGGTTTTCACACAGTAAACCGGGCGAAACGGGACTGCGTGATGCACTAAAACAGACCCTGGGAAATAAAAATTTCCGCTTTTTTATCGTAGCGGACTTTACCTATTTTATCGCCATAACCCTTATAAGCGCAGGATTAATATATTTTTTGACGGTATTGCTGCAGTTACCGGAAACTATGGGCGTTGTGTTGATGGGCACTATGGTGGGGGTTTCGCTTATTTTTTATCCCGTTGTTAACTATCTCGCGAGGCGGACAGGCAAAAAATGGATTGTGATTGTTTCATTTTTTATTCTCGCAGGCGTATTTGGCGGTGTGTTTTTTTTAGGTAATATACCCATGGGGGCTAAAGCCCAGATATTTGCCCTTGTATGCGTTGCTGCCATGCCGCTTGCCTCACTTAATATTTTGCCTATTGCCATACTGGGGGAGATAATTGAAAAAGACAGGCGAGAAACTGGTACCAACAAGGAGGCCCTGTATTTTGCCGTACGCTATTTTTTTGTAAAGATTGCGCAAACACTGGGTATTGCGCTTTTTGCTATGTTGCTAAACTATGGCAAAGACATCAACCATGATACGGGTATTCGACTTAACGGTGTTGTTGGTTTTGTTTTGTGTATTGTTGCAGCATTAACGTTTACCCTTTTCAGGGATATTGAAATAAAAGAGCAATAGCAAGAGCCTTTGCCGTTACCGCAAAATATTGTTAGGCCTGGTATATACCATTTGCATAACATTTATATTCCGCATGGCAAATGCGGCTTCGCAATAACTGAGATAATAATTCCATTTGCGGATAAACCGGTCATCAAAGCCAAGCTTTTTTACCACGGCAATGTTTTTATTAAATTGCTCAGCCCATTTTACAAGTGTTTCTGCGTAATCAAGCCCCATATCTTTTAAATCAACAAGTGTTAAGTTGCTGGTATTGTTTATGGCTTTATTCAGCGCGGCTACCGAGGGTAGCAGCGAGCCCGGGAAGATATGTTTTTGAATCCAGTCAACGCCTCTTTTCAGGCTCTCAAACCTTGAATCAGGGCAGGTAATTACCTGGAAGGCTAGTATGCCATTCTTCTTCAATAACTCATTACATTTTCTAAAATATGTATCTAAAAAATTCGCTCCCACTGCTTCAAGCATCTCGATAGACACAATCTTGTCAAAACTGCCTTTAATATGCCGGTAGTCCTGCAATTGCACGGTTATTTTATCCTCCAGGCCTTCCTGTGCAATGCGCTGTTTTGCCATTTTATATTGCTCTTCCGATATGGTTACAGTTGTAACCCTGCAGCCATAATTTTTGACCATATAAATGGCATTTCCACCCCACCCGCTGCCAATTTCAAGCACGTGGTCGGAAGACCGCAGGCGCAACTGTTGGCAAAGCCGGTCGTACTTGGCTATTTGCGCCTCAACCAGGCTCATCCCTTCTTCCCTGAAGTAAGCAGATGAATAGGTCATTGTCGGGTCGAGGAACAAGGCAAAAAAATCATTATTCAAATCGTAATGCTCTGCTATATTCTTTTTTGAACCATTAAGATTGTTGGCGCGTTTTATATGAGATAGCCTGTTGAAGAATTTAAGCGTATTTAGTACAAGCGATTTTGTATTGCTGCCTGATATTGAAGGTGCATTATCAACATTTAGCAAAAACCACTTTATTACATTGGTAATGCTATCTGTTTCCCAGTCGCCATCTACATAAGCCTCACCGAAACCAACATCCCCAAACAGCACGCAGCGCTGGAAAAAGCTGTTGTTTTTAATATAAATTTTAGCAGTAATATCTCCTTCGCCATTGCCAATTTCCAGGCTTTCGCCACCAGGTAAAGTAAGCAACAGTCTGCCCATCGTCATGCCTGACAGCAAGTCAATAATCAACTTTTCATAAAAGCTTCGCTTACCTGTTAGTGTTAGTGCTGTGCTGGCTGATGACATAGTAAACTATGGTACTATTGGTTAAATTGGTGATAAATATGGCTTTCGGCAAACGCAGAAAATACGAATATACGGAAGCGCATTTATTTTTCATATTTCCTATATACGTCTTTTTGTAGCTGCGGGTTTGCTGCCTTTGCATGGTAAGGTATTTTTTTGGCCCATAACAGGAAGGCATTCCAATGAATAAGTGCCATGATTCTTAAGGTAAGAAAAGGAAAGCGTAGGCTGTACCATAAAAGCCGCCCGTTGGTTAACAGCTTTTTTTTGCCGGTAAGTGTGCTTATAAAAAACCGCTTCCCGTTTTTGTAATCATCAATGCGTATGTTGATTTTTTCTCCGGGTATGCCTATGTTAAAATCAAAACTGGTATCATGGTCAATAAACGGTGATACATAAAAGTACTTGGTAGTGTTAAGATGAAACCGTTCGTTTTCAAGTTGCTCTATACCCAGTAAATAAGGTTTCATTTCCCGGAAGGTGTTGCTTACTTCTGCGATACAGCACAAAATCTCGTCCTGTTCATTATACACAAAATAGAACGATACCGGGTTGAAGTTGTAGCCCAGCACATTGAGATTGGTAAGAAGCATTATTTTGCCACCGGTATAGTGAATGCCGTTTTGCCGGAGGTAGTCAGCAATGTGCTTTTTCGTATTTTTGGATGTGTCAGGATTGCTTGCCGGCAGTTGCAAATGTTCCCTGTCTTTAAAACTGAAGAAGTTGAATTTATTGTGACTGAACAGCAGTAACCTTTTGGCAAGCGCCTCTATCTCCTCCAGGTCAATGAAAAACATGAAAACATTATAATGAAACCGGTGCGGCTTTGGTGAAAGCCTGTGGTGCATTACCGTGCAGCGATATAGACAAGAATTTAATGGCATCTTCAGGTTACGAATGTACGAATGTTGAATAAGGCTGGCAATCACAAACTTTCACATAAGGCCACCGCGCTCGCGTATGCGTCTTCATGAAAACCGTACTTAAAATAACTGCCGCAATAATATAAAGGGCCTGTTTCATTTAAAATGTTTAACTTCTTTTGCGCCTGTATAGCAGGAATGTCAAACAAAGGGTGTTCATATACTATCTCCTTAATTATCTTCTTTTCATTCACGCTACCGGGTATTGCATTGATTGACACAAAATAGTTTTTCTTTTTTGATACACCCTGCAGGCTGTTCATCCAGTAAATGGTAGCAGGCAATAATTTGCCGTTCACTTCTTCTATCCTGTAATTCCAGCTGCTCCACACTTTTTTATTTCTGGGCATCACATCTTCGTCTGTATGAACAGTGGCAATATTTTGCTGGTATTTAAAAGGTGACAGTAACTGTTGCTCATCCGCTGTAGGCTTTTCTAATAATTTTAACGCCTGGTCGCCATGGCAGGCAAATATCACCTTGTCAAATATGTGTGTATGCCCGTCAGCAGTATATATAAAGGCCTTTCCATCTTCCCCAACGAACACTTTTGCCGCGCCATTGCCAACTTGTATGCTTTCTTTAAAAGGGGCAATCAATAATTTCTTGTAACTCTCACTACCACCTTCCAGCGTGTACCATTGATGTTGTGTGTGCAAGCCCAAAAATCCATGATTCTTAAAAAAGCGTATTAATGTTGTGGCAGGAAAATCAAGCATTTTCTCCATAGGTGTGCTCCACACTGCAGCGCTCATCGGTACAAGATATTTCCACAACATATCTTCTCCAAAGCCAAATTCGCCCACAAAATCTTTGATACTGTAGTTTTCATAAGCGGCGTCATCCAATATTTTCACACTTTCTTTATTAAACCGGCTTATTTGCAACAGCATTTTAATAAAGCGCGGGCTGAAAATATTTTTGCATTGTGCAAATAAGCCGCCCAACCCTGAGCCGCAGTATTCAAGCCCCGTGGGCACATACTGTACGCTAAACGACATATCTGTTTTCTTTACCGGCGCTTTTATTTGTTCAAACAGCCTGCAAAGGTTGGGATAAGTAACATAATTAAATACCATAAAGCCTGTATCTATATATACCTGTGTTCCGTCTTCATCAACAGTAACGGTATTGGTATGCCCGCCAATATAATCGTTTTGCTCAAAAATTGTGAGGTCGTATTTATGCTGCAGCAGGTGGGCGCAGCCCATGCCTGCAATACCTGTACCTATAATGCCTAATTTTTCCATGTAGCGCCACGCTTATTTTTTGTTAAACAGGTAATGGCTTACCATCCATTCGTCGCCATTGTTGTACTTCCATAATTCTGCACAGGCCATGTAAAACACGCGCCAGTACACCCACCATTTCAGTGCGTTTGCCTGGCCATACGTTTGTTCAAACAGGGGTATTATTTCATCCTTGTGGCTGTCCATATTCCGCAACCATGCTTCGCTGGTTTTGCTGTAATGCATGCCGCTTACATGCCAATGCTTTTCAATGGTAAGGTGTTCATTAAAATACAGCAGCAAATCGTCACTGGGCATTATGCCGCCTGTAAAAAAGTATTTACTCATCCAGTCGGTATCGTCTTTCACCTCAAACTTGTACGCATACTCCCTGTGCGTGAATATGTGTACAAAAAGCTTACCTGCCGGTTTTAGCAGCAAGGCAACTTTTTTCATCAATAACTGGTAATTACGCATGTGTTCAAACATCTCCACGCTCACTACACGGTCAAAAGTTTTGTCAATGGTAAACACATTCATATCAGCGGTAATAACTGTAAGGTTGGTAATACCGCGTTGTGCAGCCTGCCCGTCAATGTATGTTTTTTGGGTACGTGAGTTAGATACAACAGTAAACCGGCTTTGCGGGTACTTGGCGGCCATAAACAACGAAAGCGAGCCCCAGCCGCAGCCCAATTCCAGCACATCCTGGCCATTGGTAAGTTCAGCCCGTTGGCAGGTTAGCTGCAGCATATCCTCTTCTGATGTATCAATATCCGTAACACCGTTTTTCCAATACCCGCTGCTGTACTTTAAATGTTTGCCGAGGCAATAAGTATAAAATTCCGTAGGTACTTCATAGTGTTGCTGGTTGGCATCGGCCGTATTCACTGCAATGGGGGAGGCCTTCAGTTCTTCAATCAGCCGCATTAAATGCGCCTGTTGGGCTTCGGTATTGCCCTTGTTTTCGTCTTTAAGGCGTTGTTTTAATAAACGGCGTATGCCGGTGCGGATTAGGAAATCAGGAAGTTTATTTTGTTCAAGCAGTTTTGTAATACTCATCTGCAAATGGCGAATTTGTACGAATATACGAATGGGTGACCATGTAGATTTCTAAACTGAAAAATGATGTAATCACGACAAGCCGGAACAAGTTCATCGTTGCCAAGAATTGTATCTTTACCTGTAAATGGCAAAAAAAATATTAAGCTTTGTATTTTCTAGAATGGCAGATCATGTTTTGGTTCAGCCTTTGTAAATTGTATTTGATCTTGATTTTTCATAATCCAATCTTCGCCAGGCTGTGTTAATTTAAATACCGTATATGCATCACCTTCTTCTGAATATGCTGTTAGTTGCTCGATAAATTTTTTGTTTTTGAGTTCCCTGAACGCAATATTTGAAGCAACCTTTGTAAAGCCAGCAGCATCCATATCACGTTGCAATTTGATTCCAGAAACCTTATGCTCATCCGTCATTTGGTTTTCTAAAATTAAAAGTAACATTGTGATTTCATGTTGTTTCAATCCTTCACTTTCTCTGACAGGGTTTTCGATTATTTTTTGGACATTTGCCTTTGTTGCCAATAGGGCTAATAGTTTTTCCTTTATGCTGTTTTCCAACTTTTCATAATCTCCTTTTGAAGTTGTTTTATAATTAATTACCTGCTTATGCTGAATATCAAAAGGAAATTTCTGCCGTTCTTCAGTAACCATGACCACATCTTTTCCTGCAGCAAATGCATATCCCAACTCGTACCAAACATTCGGATTGTCAAGTGTAATTTCTGCGAAGCATATTCTGGAGATTTTAATTCCTTCCTCTATTTGTTCAATAGGTATTCGAACTGAAGGGTCCCTATCAACCCTATAAGGTTCTAATCCAGCAGCTTTGATAGCTGGCTCAAAAGTTTCGGCATACCTTTGGTCAAATTTATCCTTATCGAATGGTTGTATTATAAAGCATGTGTCCATGATGACAGGATTTTATTGAGTTTATTCGGCTGATTTACGCAAATCTGCCGCAATTACAAATGCGCGCAAATTACGTATTAATAATTTATCTTATTAGCGGCTTGATTGGCAATTATGCAAATATATATTATGCAGCTTTCCAACTACCGACCAATTAGGGATATGATAGATAAGATAACGATTTCTGTTGAAATGTGCAAGAAAAAAATATATAACTGGCTGCATACATCTTTTGAATCACATTGCGAAAACCTATGTAAGCTTTCGGTAAAAAAACCGCTGTCCATTTACGCAGGAGATTAATAGCAGCCGTTTCAGCAGTTTCTTCTGCTTCAGGGGTGACAACGCTATTTACCCCTTCTTAAACCACGGCACAAATACGCTCGTCGTCCGCTGGTATTCGCGGTAGGCATCCCCCTTGCTGCGTATGCTTTGCTCTTCTGTCATAGGTATGCCGGTCACTTTGAATATCAGGTAACCTATACTCAGCGGGCATACAATACTTATCCAGCCATAAGGGCTGTTTATGGCGAAGATGAATACGCTCACCCATATCATTAGCTGGAAAAAGTAGTTTGGGTGGCGGCTGTAATGCCACAGCCCAACATCGCACACCTTGCCTTTATGGGCAGGGTTGGCCTTAAAGCGCTTTAACTGCGCATCGGCAACGCCCTCGCCAACAATGCTTATCACCCACAGTGCAACACCAATATATTCGGGTATGGTTATTACGGGGTTTGTGTTAAGGGCGATGATAAAAAATGGAGCGCACAGTAATACATTACTTAACGCCTGCGCCTGGAAGAAGGTAAAGAATTTCAGGTTAAGGTTATTTGCCCATTCTTTACGCAGTTGTTTGTACCGGCCTTCTTCTTCATGTATATGGCTGCCTATGCGTATGGCCAGGTGTATACCAAGCCGCAGGCTCCACAATACTGCAGGTATGCAAACAAGCAGCTTGCGTGTGGTATTGCCATCAGCCAAAAACCAAATGACGATAGCTATTACTGCAAAATTAAAGCTCCAAAAACCGTCAACAACGCTGTAGTTGTGTATGTGTGTAGCCCACATCCATGCAATAACCATTATACCGCACATTATGGCAAGGGCTATAAGCGGCAACAGTAAATAAGGGCTCATATTGTTAGTTTTTGTTTAGCAGCAGTTGCCGTAAGCCTTCACCTTTTTTAAGGCGAAACAACTGTATAAGCACATACGCGCTTGTTGCAATGCTGCCCAAAGCGGTCAAAAGTATAAGCCACAAAATCTTGCTCCATACAGCAGTTTCTTTATATGCTACCCAAATTATAATTAACAGGGCATTGCAATAAAAGTCGTACAGGGTAGCCCGCATCCATGGTATCCCGGCAAGATAGTCCCATTCCTTAAAAAGGTTGCTTTGCATGCTGGTCGTTATAACGGTGTACGACATATATACGAACACTGCGCTGAAAAGTATTTTTAACGTGGTTATCATTCGGCATAGTTTACCGCTTCAATTTTATTATTCTTACCCTGTCTAACAACAGAATTACAGGGTAGGTTGGGTCAAACTCAAACCATTTCTTGGCAAAGTTTATATTGTTGGGGCTTTTGTGGTGGTTATTCTGCATCAGTTCCCCCATCAGGAATATGTCAATCGGCACGGTGTTTTTGCTGTGGTCGTGGTTATTGTAGTTACTGTAACCATATTTATGCCCGCACCAGTTTACAATGGCGCCGTGTATAGGGCCCATAAAAAAATGTATGGGCAGCAGTAAAAACATCCACCAGGCGGTGGCAAAATACCAGTAATACATAAAATACCCTATGCCGAATAATATGCGCACTGCCCACCAGTTGGTAACCTTATCCATAAATTTCCACTCAGGGTAACTGCCGCGAAAAGCCTTTTCAGGCTCGGTTTTATATTTAGCGTAGTTAACGTAAATCTGTTTGGTGTGCATGGTCATGTGCCACACATCCTTAAAAAAATGCGGGCTGTGGGGGTCTTTCTCTGTATCGCTGTAAGCGTGGTGCATACGGTGCATTATTGCATACGCCCGGGGGTTTAAAAACGAGGCGCCCTGTGCCAGGACGGTGAACCCATAAAAAAAACGCTCCCAAAACCTGTTCATGGTAAACATTTTATGGGATGCATACCTGTGCAGGAAAAAGGTTTGACAGAAAAGCGAAAGGAACCAATGGGCCAGGAAAAAGATTAAAATTGCCATGTGCGAACGAATGTTTACGAAGTTATATACGATAAATAAGGCCGGTAAGATGAATATTGGTCTAAAAAATTCCTGCAAAAGTATGGGTATTGATTAATTAAGCTCAAAAAACAACAATTACCGCAAATTATTGTTGTGTAAACCGTGCTCATTTTTTATTATTTTTTATAAAGTTTTTGGATAATTTTTTATATTGCGTAAAGCGCTGCTATCTTTTAATTATAAATTGTTTGCCCAATGAGAAAAGTATTTCACATATTAGACCGTAAGGGCAGTAATGTAACTACTGTAACCCCTTCTGAAACCGTAATCAACGCCCTGCATATTATGGCGGACCAAAACATTGGATCAGTGGCCGTTATGGAAAATGGCAGGTTCCTGGGAATAATGACCGAAAGGGACTATTCCCGCAAAGTTATTTTAAAAGGCCGGTCATCAACTGACACCGCCGTAGGAGAGATAATGTCCTCCCAATTTCCGTCAGTAACGGAAAATGATACCATTGAGTATTGTATGGAGCTGATGAGCGATAAAAACCTGAGGTATTTACCCGTTATGGATGGCGGCAGGCTTGCCGGTATTATTTCGATAAATGACGTGGTTAAAGAAACCATACTCACCCACGAAGAAACAATATCTCACCTCCAGAGTTACATACAATCTTAACCTGCAATCTAAAACCGTATTCCCAGGTTAACGCCCAGCGCGCGTACGCCAACCCACGGGCCGTTGCTTTGCAGGGTGCCCCCGCTGGCGTTAACTGTGCTGGTAAACGTAAATGGTTTCAGGCTTATACTGTTTAGCTGGTCAGCAAGGGCCTGTTGTTCCTGTTGCGATAACTGCTGCCCGGCTGTAAATGTTGCATTTCCTTTGCTGCTGCCGTAATGGCCTCCTAAAATCCATATATCCAGTACAACAATCCTGGCAACGGTATATTGCATGCCAAACATTACGCCGCCGCTGAAGGAGTTTATATGACCGTCAAAAATGGCCTCCTTTGTTTGGCTGTTGTATTGGTAAGTAACCGGCAGAGACAGTGAAAAATTGGCGTATCTTCCGTAGGGGGCTATATAAAAACCACGGTTTCTGCCGCGCCCAACGTAAAATCTTACCTCGGGTGTAATGGCAGTATTACCGAGTTTAAGATTGTTCAAATCAAAATCACTTTCGTCGAACACATTTGAAGCAATGGACTGTAATGGTATTGTGCCTTTTGGCTCTGTACGAAAGCCCAGCGCTACCGATACATGTTTGGCCACACTTCTTTCATATTGAAGGCTGATGTTTTTAAACGCAAAAGAACTCAGGTTTACCTTGATGTTGTTTTTATTAAATATATCAACCATTTGGCTGTAAGAGGTGGCAAATGATATGGCGAAAAACGCTAAAAGCAGGAATTTTACGGTACGCATAATAGTTTTGGTATTAGAGTATGGTAAAACGGATGTTTGAAAGGTAGCAAGTTTTTGCCAATGCCAGAAACTTTTAGGAGAAAAACGAGTGGCCTTAGTATAACAATAGCCCGCTTAGCACCAATATACGGACAGTACAAAAAATATACAGTAATGATCCCGCGATTCTGCAATTTTTATTAACTTTGCAGCCCCGAATAAAAAACCATCGGGATTTTATTATGAGTGATAACAATATTGTTAACCCAAACGCTGAATTACAGGAGGATGCTCCCGTGGCTGAACAAGCTGCCGAAGCGCCTGCAGCGACAACAAATGTACCTGTAAATGAAACAGTTGCGGCTGAAGAACCAGCTGCAGCACAAGAACCCGTTAAAATTGAAGCGCCTGTGCAGGAAACTGTTGCAGCCCATGACGATTTTGACTGGAGCATTGACAAGCGTAATGTAGCCCATTACAGCGCCGAAGAAAAAGCCAAATATGACAAAGTGTATGAAGACACTTTTGTTGCTATTGAAGATGGTGAGATTATACCCGGTATAGTGGTTGCTTTAACCAAAACAGATGCCGTTATAAACATTGGCTTTAAAAGTGACGGTCTTATATCACTGAACGAGTTTCGTGATTTGCCCAATGTAAAAATCGGCGATGAGGTAGAAGTGCTGGTAGTGGAAAAAGAAGACCGCGAAGGCCACCTGCACCTTAGCCGTAAACAAGCCCGTATACACCGTGCGTGGGAAAGAATTGTGGAAGTACACAAAACAGGCGAAGTGGTTACCGGTGTGGTTACCAGCAAAACAAAAGGCGGTCTTATTGTGGATGTGTTTGGTATGGAAACCTTCCTGCCGGGTTCACAAATTGACGTTAAACCTGTTACTGATTACGACCAGTTTGTGGGTAAAACAATGGAGTTTAAAGTGGTTAAAATTAATGAAACCATTAAAAACGCCGTGGTTAGCCATAAAGCGCTTATTGAAAGCGATATTGAAGCACAGCGCGCTGAAATTATCAGCAAACTTGAAAAAGGCCAAGTACTGGAAGGAACCGTTAAAAACATTACCGACTTTGGCGCCTTTATGGACCTTGGCGGTTTAGACGGTTTGTTATACATTACCGATATTTCTTGGGGCCGTATATCTCACCCAAGTGAAGTACTTAAACTTGACCAAAAATTGCAGGTGGTGGTGCTTGACTTTGATGATGACAAAAAACGCATTAGCCTTGGTCTTAAACAACTAACCCCGCACCCTTGGGATGTGCTGCCTGAATGGATTCATGAGGGCGCGGTTGTTAAAGGTAAAGTGGTAAATATTGAAGACTATGGTGCATTCCTCGAAATTCAGCCGGGTGTTGAAGGTCTTGTGCATGTAAGTGAAATTACATGGGCAAATACGCCTATCAATGCAAAAGAATTCTTTAAGCTGGGCGATGAATACGAAGCTAAAGTGGTTACGCTGGATAAAACAAGCCGTAAAATGAGCCTGTCTATCAAACAACTTAGCGAAGACCCGTGGAGCACTATCGAAACAAAATTCCCCACTGGCAGCAAACACCAGGGCCTTGTTAAAAACATTACCCCTTATGGTGTGTTTATTGAGCTTGAACCTGGCATTGGCGGCATGATACATATAAGCGACTTAAGCTGGCTTAAACGCTTTAACCATCCTTCAGAATACACCAAAGTTGGCGCACACATTGATGTGGTAATTTTGGGTATTGATAAAGAAAACCGCAAGCTTCAGTTAGGCCACAAGCAACTGGAAGAGGACCCCTGGAATGCGCTTGAGGATACATTTGCGGTTGGCACAATACACGAAGGCACAGTTACCCGCAAAGACGACAAAGGTGCTATTGTACAATTACCTTATGGCCTTGAAGGGTTTGCCCCCAACCGCCACCTTGTAAAAGAAGACGGTAAAACGGTGGTGGCCGATGAAACCGAGCCATTTATGGTTATTGAGTTTGACAGGAATGAAAAGCGCATTGTGTTGAGCCATGCAAGGGTTTGGGAACAGGCAAAAGCCGCTGAAACCGAAGCAGCAAGAAAAGAAGCAAGGGCTGAAGCTGATAAAACCAAGAAGGCAGTGAAAACTATTCAGAACAAAGTAGAGAAAGCTACCCTTGGTGATTTAGGTGCCCTGGCCGAAATAAAAGAAAAATTGAAACAGGAAGAAGGGGGTAAATAACCCCGGGTTTAAATTCTAATTAAAAATCCTTACGGTGCAAGCGCCGTAAGGATTTTTTTTGTATATAACTGATAATCAACAAATTAAAATAAATTATTATAAGATATGGCATTTTATTGCTTTAAATATTACCTTTACATGTACTTACTATGCAATGTAATATTATATATATGCTTACAAGCATATATATATCTTATTTATAATAGTGTTTTAATCCGTCCAATCATAAGCGATGAAATCAAAATCGTTTCTTGCATCCTGCGTGTTGCTATTGCTAGGCTTTACCTCGTTTGCCCAAAACGGGTATATTTATGTTCACCTTAAGCACATTAACGAAGAAGCTAGTACCGATTATTCATTTACGGTATACAACAGCAGTGGCAGCTCTGTAGGCACCTTCTCCCTTAACGACCAGGCCACCTCTGACAACGTAGCGCTTTCAGGCAATTATTTATATATATATGACATCGGCGAGAGCCATGGCACCGGTGGGGACGGGCAATTATGGGCAGTGTGCGGCACAAGCTGGGGCAGCCTGCAGGCGTCCACCACACTTACCAACTTATCAGGTACCCTTTATTACAGGAATGCAGGTTCTTCAAACTGGGTTAGCACTGGTATTACTGGTGTAAGAAGCGTAGACGGGGCGTATAAAGACCAATGCGTGTACACTACAACGTCGGGCAGGGTAATGTTTTATAATGCAGGCACCACCAAAACATTATATACCGGAACAGATGCATGGGATGTTACCGCCAATGGCGGTAAAATTGCCATGTCAGGCACTGGCGGCGCCATAAGAGTATTAACCACTACATACTCAACCACGGCAGCGCCCAGCGGCACTACCTGGAATACGGTATACACCGCCTCCAGCCGTTCGCAGTTGGACATGAAGCTTGACGGCAGCAGGATAGCATTTTTTACTTATAACACCATTGTGCCAGCTACTGTTGCAGCTAATACATCCGGTACTGCAACTCCCACTAACCTTACCACGCTTGGTTCGTCAACGGCTACTGCCAGCAACCCGTGGGATATTGCTTATGACGACGACGGCTATATATATGTTTCCGCCGGTAATTCTGCTTCCGGCCTAACAGGAGTATACTCTTACGATGGTTCAAGTTGGACGTATGAATCCCGCTCGGGCGATGTTACCGGGCTAACAGGAGGAGCCGGGCGCTCTGTATTTGGGGTGCAAACGCAGTTAACCTCGCCTGCTGACGAAACCATATTTACAAGAATATATGATGGGCCAACCAACACTACTTACTGGGTTGATGATGACCGTGTAAAAAGCAGTTCTTCACTGTATGGCAATGGGGTGATGATTGCAGTAAGCCCCGGCACATACACAATTGTTGAGAACGTGCCAGACGGGTATGATTTAGGAAGATTTAATGTGTATGACCCGCTGGGGCAGAGCTCGGTTGATGTAAACGTAAATACTTTTACGGCAGTGGTGTCAGCCGGCGAAATGGTATTTGGCGAGTTTATAAATGAAAAACTTAATGCAAAGGCGATAGAGCTAAACTGTACGTTCCAGTACCTGCAAACATTTGATGCAGATAATAGCTCACCCATTTTAACATACACGTTTGGAAGTAATACATACGGCACGCATGTGGAAGGTACCGCTTACCACTACTGGGCCCAGCAATATGCGCACGATGGTTATTATTACCTGGTAAAAAATACCAACGATTGGTTTAATAATACCGGCCTTACAGACCACACAGGCAATGGGGGGTATTTTATGCTTATCAACGCCTCTTTCCAGGCAGATGAGTTTTACCGGCAGCGCGTAACCAACCTCGTACCGGGCTTGCAGTATACCATACAGTTTTATGCAGCCAATGTTACCCCTACTGCTACTACGCTTGAGCCCAATATTACTTTTGGTTTGCAGGATACTTTAGGCAACAATGTAAACACTTCTACCAGCGGTGATATTACCAGCAGCGACTGGACATTATACACTTTTTCATTTACGGCAACTACCAGCACAGCGGATTTATATATGACGAATAACGGTATTGGTGGCAACGGTAACGACCTTGCGATAGATGATATAGCTATTAACCCCGTAATTACTCCGTTGCCAGACGTACAGGTGTCACCCAAAATAGCACCCAATGTGTGCATAGGTACCAGCTATATTTTCAGTAATACCCAGGCTGGTGGTATATGGACAAGCAGTAGCGGGGATGTTGCCACTATTAATCCCAAAACAGGGGTAGCCCAGGGGTTAACTGCCGGTACTGCAATAATAACCTACACTTATTCCAACCAGGTGGGTTGTGTAAGTGTTAAGAATAGCGCAATTATAGTAAGTGCACCCCCTTCCTCTATCAGTATATCATCATTAAATGATGGTTATTCGTGCAACGGGCAAACAGACAGCTTGTTTTCAATAGCAACCGGTGGAACGTTGCCTATAAGTTATTCATGGTCGGGTTATCCCAGCTCATCGCTGCATGGGTTAAGCGCCGCTGATTCAGTAAAGCAAAACGCACAAATCAACCCTACAACTACTGTGGATACTATGTATTCCTATATATCGCTGGCAACAGATTTTGTAGGGTGTACCATATCAGACACTATAAGCGTACATGTATCGGGCAAAACAGCACCCGCATTAACAGTGAGTAGTACTAATGCCTGTCTCGGCTCGCCATTAAGCTTAACTTCCGCACTTTCGGGAGGAGATATATCTACCCCCACATATACCTGGAGTACCACGGCTGGTGCAACAGCAGGGCTTGGTGCATCAAACCTCCAAAACACAACGGCATCGCCAACGGCAGCAGGTACATATACTTATAAAATGAAGGCTTTCAGCGGGTATTGTAATGTGGTAAAAAGCGCTACGGCAACAGCATATCCATTGCCATCTATAACGGCAAGCGGCCCCTCGGGTACGCAAAAACTATGCGGCACAAACGGTAACATTGCGCTTACTTCAAACCTTGTAAGCGCCGGTACATCTCCCGATATCTATGCATGGGCGGGCAGTTTTGTATCAGGGCCTACCACCAGTCCCAATCCAGGCCTGCAATCACCTACTGACCAGGCAAGTGCTTCAGCTAAGCCCGTAGTAACGTCTGCTACAAGCGGCAACCCCGATACTTACCGTTATACTGTAACGGTTACAGATATTAACGGCTGTACTGCAAGCGGCAGCGCAGATGTTACTGTATATGCGGGTGTTGCCCTTGGCTCATTTTCTGTAACCGCCTCATCATCTCCATCAACCCCTGTAACGTTATGCAGCGGGTCTTCTATCAGCCTGTCGTCAAGCAGTTCCGGGGGTACCGGGCTTAGCAAGTCATATTCGTGGACAGGCCCGGACGGGTTTACCTCTACAGATCAAAACCCAACAACAACTGCTACTTCAACGGGCAATTACGTGGTAACAGCTTCTGATGACGGATTGGGAGGTACAGGCTGTATGGCTTCGGCTGCTACGGGCTTGTTTACAGTTAACCCATCGCCAACGGTTACTGCAGACCATTATGCAGCAGCAATATGCAACAATACGACGGACACAGTTTATGCAACACCTGCAGGGGGTACTGCACCTTATAGCTATGCTTGGTCTGTTAGCCCGGGTGGTGCCAGTGCAACAGCGCCCACATCAGCTATCAGTCCTGTATCAGTTACAACACCTGGCCAAACGTACGGGTTCTCGATAACGATCACTGACGACAATGGTTGCACGGCAACAGGTAATACTACTATTGATGCCTTTGACGAGGACGGCCCCTCAATAAGCGGCATGGCTGCTGATGCGTCCTTGTGCTACGGTAGTACGATAAACTTTAATCCTACTGTAACAGCGGGTAGTAATACTACTACGCTATCACCGACAGGCGAAGGGGCTAATGGTAGTTCGGGAAGCACTCACCAACCTAGTGCCGTGGATGATGGCGACCCTTCAACTTATTGGCGCGCACCAAATAATAATGGTTATTATGTTTATCTTGATTTTGGTTCATCTGTTATTGTTAATTCTGTAACAATTTACCCTCAAAGTTCTAACAGGAATGCTCTCAACGGTGCAAGAATTGATATATCCAATAGCAGCAATTTTAGCTCTTATAAAACTATTTACACATTTAACTCAACGCCATCTTCCGGATACACAACAATACCGTCGTCCTCATTTACTAACGCAGCAACATCAGCAAGGTATCTGCGGGTTTACTTTGGTACAGCCAGGGGTTACCTGGCGGAATTAAGTGCAACCTCGGGCTCAACAGTTCCGGTAAATACCTTTGCATGGAGCGCTAACCCCTCCAACGGCAGCGGGTTAAACAGTGCGAACACCCAAAATACAACGGCTACACCCTCAGCGGCAGGAAGCTATGTGTATAGGTTTACGGCTACAGATAATAATGGTTGTGCTGCTACAGACTCAACCGGCGTGCAAACCGTAAATCCTGAATTGTCGGTTATTGCCTTATCAAGCAATCCCGGGTTTTGTGGCACCAGCGGCACTATTCAGCTATTTGCCAGCCCAAGCGGCGGCAGTGGTACTTATAGTTCTTATTACTGGACATATACACGCAACATAGGTTCCGGATACAGCTATTTTAGTTCAGCATCTGCACAAAACCCAAACGTGTCCCTTTCGCTAGTCAGCTTTGGGGATGAATTTACCTATAATGTGGACGTGACTGATGATTTAGGTTGCACCGCCAGTGACAGTACTAATTTAATAGTAGTTGCACATAATCCCGCCTTGGCTGTGCAGATAAGCCTTTCTGGCAGCGCCTGCGTGGGTACTACCATTAATCTTAAAGGTCATATAAATTATGAAACTACACCGCCATATTCTTATGCCTGGACAGCACCAAGTAATTCATCGTCTGTTAACCCGTCAACAGTAGTTGATACGTTAGGTACTTATCTTAACGGTACTGCTACGGCCATTGCATCGGGCAACTTTGCATACGGATTATTGTTGGTAGATTCCAATAACTGCACGGCAACAGCCAATACCAGTCCTGTTATCGTGATAAACGACACGCCTAAAACTACCCTTGCATTAGGAGTGGTACCGTCACCTTTATGTGCGGACCCCGGCTCGGTAATTAATTTAACCGGAAGCATAGGTTCAGGAACAACGGCTCCTTATACTTATACCTGGAGTGGATCGGGTGTAACAAGCGTCAGTTCAACCAGCACAACCGCGCAGCCGGTGGCCACAGGCGCTTTCAGCCTGGCGGTTACCGATGCCTACGGCTGTACCGGTACAGCATATACCCCCAGCGTTGATGTAGACCAGGCTTCGCCAGATATATCAACCGCCGCCTGTGGTATTAATAGCGACGGTGTGGCGTATGTGCAATTATATGAAAGCACAGGGGTAAGCTGGCTTTGGTCAGCTACAAATCCCGTGAGCCGGTTTTATTCATCTTCTGCGCTTGACCCTTCTTCAGATGTCACTACAACTACAAACCAGTCTCCGTTTATTAAGATTAAGGACTTATATACCGTAAATATTGTTGATGCCAACGGTTGTAATGGCAGCGGGAGCGTTGATGCTACCGTGGCGTTGAGCGGTTGCGTGGTGCTGAATACCGGTATTTTAAATTTTACTGCTGAAAAGCAAAGCGACGGGGTATTGTTGCGTTGGACGGCACCAGTTGATATTGATAATAGCCGGTTTGACATTCAGCGAAGTGATGATGGCTTCACCTGGCAAACGTTGGGTACAGTAAAGGCCAAAACAACGGGAACAGGCAATTATAATTACAACTTTACCGATAAAAAACCGGTAAATGGTACTAATTATTACAGGCTGCGGCAGGTTGACATTAACGGGCACCTTAGTTATTCAGCAGTACGTAAAATTGATATAAGTACTTTTTGGGCTGTAAAGCAATATCCTAACCCGGTAAGCGACTATTTAATATTGGAGTTTAATTACGACAAGCAGGAGAAAGCGTTTATTACCATACAAACCATATCAGGCAGCAAAGTATTTGGAAATGAACAAATGCTTGCAAAAGGCTTTAATCGAATAAAAATTAACCAGGTAAAACCTTTAGCGCAGGGTACCTACATATTAACCCTGGCCACAGGCAGTAATATTTACCGGGCGAAGTTTATAAAAGGCGAGCAATAGTCTTTTCCACAGGGATAAAAATCGGGCGGGTTGTTTTCAAGTATTTTGAAAACAGCCCGCCCGACTTAATTATATAAAATCATAATACATATTGATGATCAAATCGCTGCTGATTATTTCTTTTTTTAATGTTTTCAAAAATAGTACCAAACGCTAAAATCATATTATTAAATTTTTTAACATATTGATTATAAGTAACTTATAATGAAAATTTATAAGTTAAATTTAATTCTCACAATATTGCAAGGCTTCGCTAAACATCTAACTTTACGTAGTTAAACATGCTTTGTCTGTCAAAAAAAAGGCATCAAAACAACGTTTAATATCCGTAATCCGTCCAATCTTATACAATGAAACACAAGATAATTGTAGCAATTAGTGCATTGCTGCTGTTTAGCCTTAACTCTTCAGCCCAATTGGGATATATTTATATTCACCAGAAAAATCTTAATGAACAGGCTGCAGTTGATTTTACTTATAATGTTACTGGGCCGTCGTCTTATAGCAAATCTTTCCAGCTAAATAGCAACCCTGCGTTCCTCCAGGTTGGCGATATAGGCGCAGGCCACAGTGGCAGCGGCGGTAGCTATGGAGACGGCGAGTTGTGGGCGATAGCTAACGCTTCAGCGGCATATAATGTAAGCCCTATAGGATTGACAGGTACAATATACAGGCGCAAATCCGAGAGCAGCCAGTGGTCGGCCCTTAGTGCCACGGGCACAACTTCTGCCACTGCCATTGACGGCGCCTTTTTTAACGAGTGTGTATTTATTTCAGGCGGTAATGTTTATTTTAATTACAATAATGGAACTACGCAAATTTATAGCGGCGGTGATGCTACAGATGTAAGCGCGGGTAACGGTGTTATAGCCATAGTTACCAGCGCGCCGGCAATAAAAGTATATAACAAGCAATATGTTTCCGGCGCGGCTATTAATGCTACTAATGGCGCGTGGACTACTCTTACAGGCTTAAATCTTGTAGCTAATGCGACGAGGCTGGACATAAATGCAAGCGGGAACAGCATAGCTTTTACCTATTATACAGGCACCACAGAGACGCTTTATGCTGCAGGCATAACTGTAACCGGCGGCACCGGCAATACCGCCGGTACAATTGCACAGGGAAGCACCACCACGAAGGCAACCTTTAGCACATCCACAGATTCCTATGGAAATACCGTGGGTGGCAGGAGCACAAACCCCGATGTTACCTGGGATGACAAAGGATACCTGTATGTAATTGCAACCTCGCAAATATATAATGCGGGAGATTGCGTATACAGTAACACGAGCGGAAGTTTTGTGTACGAACCTCAATCACGTTATTTGGAGAGAATAACTGCAGGCGCAGGCGGCCAGGCCTGGGGTGTTTTGGGAACGGGCACCCATGATGCCATTTGGGCAAGAACCACAGATGGCAGTCATATATGGGTGGACGATGAGAGAGTTAGAATAAACGGGGCCAATATTTCCTTTAAAACCGGTGGTGGGTCAGGAGCAGGCAGCAATACAAATTCCAATATTTCAGGTGTTTCTAATGGGGATGTTATTATACTTCCCGTACCGGCGGGTACTTACAGCTTTAGCCAATCCATGCCTACTTCAAGCTGGGATTTAGGCAGGTTTACCACCTACGTGCCCGCTACCAGTAGTGTGACTACTAATGTAGCTACCAACTCCTTTACTGTTACGGTTGCGGCAAATGATGTTGTGCATGTTGTTGTATTTGATGAGGAACTTATACCAAAGGCAATTGCGTTAAACTGTACCACGCAGGTGCTGGAAAATTTTGGCACGGGTACCAATAATTATGGCGATACTGTACAGGGTACTGCTTATCACTATTATCCTCAAGGGCCGTCTTCAGCAGGAAACGGGCCACCCACGCCGCCCCAGGATGGTGATTATTACCTGGTTAAAGACCTCTCACATTGGTACGTGAATAATAGCTTGACCAGCCACGGCGGCGACGGGGGGTATTACCTGCTGGTAAACGCCTCTTATGCGCTGGATGAATTTTATCGTAAACGCGTTACTAATTTGGTGCCGGGTTTGCAATACACTATTTCATTTTACGCAGCTAACGTTAACTATACAACGGGCACAACGGTTGTAAGGATTCCGCCAAATGTATCTTATGGTTTGCAGGATGCATCGGGAAATATAATTGTATCCAACTCCACGGGAAGTATTGATACTACAGGCCCCTCCAAGTGGGAGTCCTATAGTTTTACGTTTACTGCCACTACCTCACAGGCAGACTTATTTTTCAGGAATAATACCATTGGCGGTTTGGGCAATGATATTGCGTTGGACGATTTGTCACTAAACCCGGTATTAACAAAACTGGGTGCAAACGAGATTACCCCTACCGTCGCGCCAAACCTTTGTATAGGTTCCGTTTATACCTTCTCTAATTCAGTCACAGGGGGCACCTGGACGAGCAGCAACTCTTCTATTGCTTCAATCAACCCGACAAGCGGGGTAGCCAATGCCAATACGGCCGGTACTGTTATTATCACTTATTCATATACCAACCAGGTAGGTTGCGAAAGCGACACTACCAGGGAACTTTTTGTAACGGCGGCGCCAACCATAACAACCAGCGATTTGCTGGGTAAAACCGCATGTTTCAACCAACCAGACAGTTTGTATGCAACGGCAACCGGCACCGCAACGCCGTTTACTTACGCCTGGACGGGCACACCCACCGGTCATGGGTTAACCAACAGTTCGGCGCAGAATACATCCGCTATGCCGACAGCATCGGGAACTTATATTTATACGGTCACAGCTACGGACGTGGTAGGTTGTGCAATTTCCGCCAGTGATACATTGACGGTTGCTGTCAACACAGCTCCTTCCGTCACTCTTAATACAAGCGGTTCTGATTGTGTAGGGGGTACTGGTAGCTTTACGCTTACTTCTTCGCAAAGTGGGGGTACCGGTACCTATAGCTGGGTGTGGAGTGGTTCGCCGGCAACGAGTGGCATTGTAAATGTAAATGCTGCTACTACATCGGCATCTCCAACTGTGGCGGGAACGTATTCTTACACAGTAAAAGTAAGCGATGGTTATTGTACTGTGCCGGTAAGTAAAACGGTAACCGCGTATGCGTCACCTGCCGTTTCGGTTACGCCTTCTTCAGGAAGCACAACAATATGCAGTGGTGGAAGTATCCCATTGTCGGCAGTAGTTACAACATCCACAACTTCGCCATATACATATTCATGGAGCGCGTCAGGCACCGGCAACGGGCTGTCTGGTACGCCTACTACGCAAAGCACTACTGCTACACCCACGGGGGCCGGTACCTACACTTATACCGTAAATCTTACAGATGCCAACGGCTGTACGGCCACGGGCAGTACTACGCAAACTGTATCGGTTAATAATAGCCTTGTAGCGCCGACTATAAATATTACTTCGCCAGCTTCCGCAGTAAATGGTTGCCTGGGGCAAAGCACTGTTAATCTTCAGGCAACGGTTACCGGGGGGGGAGTGGCATTATTGAGTTATTTGTGGTCGGGGCCGGGTTCCATCACTAATCCAACATCGCTTACTACGGCAACTGCCGCGCCAACATCTACCGGCGTATATACTCTAACTGTTACAAGTACTATTGGTATTAGCGGCACCTGCACTACAACGGCCAATACACCTGTAGTATCGGCTAACAGCGTTCCCGCTGTAACAGCAGTAAATTATGCGGATGATATTTGTACCAATACAAAAGACACTGTGTATGCTACGGCCAGCGGCGGTACAACCCCTTACAGCTATGCATGGACTGTGAGCCCTTCAGGCGCGACGGCTACAGCGCCAACCTCCGCAACAAGCCCGGTGTCTGTAACGACTTACGGCCAGGCATATACCTTTACTATTACAGTTACGGATGCCAATAGTTGCACCGCCACCGGAAATAAAACCATTACGGCATTAAACCAAACAGGCCCGTCAATCAGCGGCATGGCGTCCGCAACTTCAATCTGTCTTGGCAGCACGTTAAGCTTTAGCCCAACCGTTACACAGGGGAGTTCTAACACGCAGCTTAGCGGGACACCAATTTCCGGTGGAACATCAGGTGGGTCGACAGGCAGCCCTGTGGATGCCTTTGATGGCAGCACTTCAACTTTCTGGCGTTCAAGCAGTAGTAGTAGTGGCTGGATTGGGTTAAATCTTGGTTCCGGTAATACTGCTATTATAACGTCGTTTAGCATTTATCCTGCAAGCGGCGCAACAGGTGTATTTAGTAATGCAATTGTGCAGGTATCGAATAGTAGTTCCTTTTCGAGTGGTAATCAAACTATTTACACTTTCTCAAGCGGCGCAACGTTGACGAGTGGTGTCTATAATACTTTTACGGCTACTTCTCCTACCGCGAGTGCTTACAGATACGTGCGCATATTATTCAGCGGCAATCGGGGACAAGCTGCAGAAATTCAATTTTTTGCTGGTACAGCAACTGCCATTTCCAGCTATTCATGGACATCAGCGGCTACAGGGGGCATTGCTTCACCAACTTCTCAAAATACCAATGCTACACCATCTGCTGCAGGCACTTATGTGTACACTTTAAAAGTGGTGGATGCAGTAGGATGCGCTGCCAGTAATTTCACCGGCAACCAAACGGTCAATTCGCTCCCAACTGTTACGCCGGTGGTAAGCAACCCCTCATTTTGCGGAACAAACAGTGATAGCATTAAACTTTTTTCAAATCCATCGGGCGGGGCCGGCACTTATTCATCCTACGCGTGGACGACGACTACGGTTTCGGGTTCCGGCACATTTGGCTACTCACCTTCCAGCAGCAGCCAAAACCCAACTGTGGGCCTTACTACCGGAACAGTTAACTCCACTTTTACATTTAATGTAACCGTGACTGACGCGAATGGCTGTACCGCCAGCGGCAGCACTTCAACGGTATCAATATCTAATATACCGGTAATTTCGGCCACATCTGCCCTGGCAAATACGGCTTGTGCGGGCCAATCCATAAATTTAACAGGTAAGGTAACCGGCGGCACAACTGCGCCTTATACTTACGCATGGACACCATCGAGCAACTCAACAGTTACCCCATCCAGTACTACTACAAGCGCTACAACCATTACTGCAACTGCCACCACTACTACTGCAGGCAACTACCAGTACGGGTTGTCAGTTTTGGATGCCAACAACTGCCAGGCGACCTCGTTTACGACCTCAGTGATAAATATTAATGATACCCCGCAGGTTGCGGTCGCCCTGGGTACTATCCCGTCCCCCTTGTGTGCAAACCCGGGTTCAACCATTAACCTGACAGGCAGTATAACCTCTTCCACTACAGCGCCGTATAGCTATGCATGGAGCGGTTCCGGAATAAACAATGTTGATGCGACTACCACAACAGCAAAACCTGCGACAACCGGCTCCTTTGGGTTTACGGTTACCGATGCTAATGGCTGTACAGGTACGGGTTACTCGTCAAGTGTTACGGTAGACCAGGCAACGCCAAGCATAACGATTATTTCATGCGGCGTTAATTCTGATGGATTGAATTATCACCAGTTATACGAGAGCAATGGCGTAAACTGGTTGTGGACAAACGTTTTGGGCGGCGGACGCTTTTATACCTCGTCCGCACTTAGTACGGCTGACGATGCAGAGTCATCCACGCTACAGGCACCCTATATAAAGTTGAAAGGTGTGTACCAGGTGCAAATTACGGACCCGCAGGGCTGTATAGGTTCCGGCCAATTTGTTGATAGCACTCCCCTGAGCACTTGTAACAGCGTTTTGGCTGTGGGCAACCTTAACCTTACCGTGAAAAAGCAAAACAGCAATGTATTGCTTAGCTGGGTTACTACCACTGAAATTAATAATGACCATTTTGAAGTACAACGGAGCAGTGACGGGCTTAACTGGCAAGTAATTGCTACTGTTAAAGGGTTTGGCAACAGCACCGATGTGCATAAATACAGCTACACCGACAATACGCCACTGAACGGGTTAAATTACTACAGGCTGAAGCAGGTTGATGTTGACGGGCATTTTGTTTTCTCTGCTGTACGCACCGTGCAGTTTACACAGCAATGGCTGGTGCACATGTACCCTAACCCGGCAAGCGATTTTGTAATACTTGAGTTTAATAATGATAAAGAGGAGAAGGCATTTATTACCATACAAACTGCATCAGGCAGTACTGTATTTACAAAAGAGCAAACCCTTGCTAAAGGATATAACCGTATTAAACTAAACCAGGTACAACCGCTGGCACAGGGTACCTATATTTTAACAATGGCAACTACTACAAACCTGTATCACTCAAAGTTTGTGAAAGGAGAGAAATAGCTTGTTGTAATGATAAATAAAAATGCCCTGTTTTCGCAGGGCATTTTTATTTTAAATAACATCCCGAGGGAGTGTTATAGGGAATGTAAAAGGTTAACCATTAAAGAGTTTATTTCTTTTTATTGACTTGCCTTTTCTTAAAAGGAAAGCATGATAAAGACTTGGTACGTCGTTCGTCCAGCTTTTAATAGTAAGAAGTATAGCAATAATTTCAAGGTGTGTTAATAGCCCGGTATAAAAGCAAATTTGAAAAAGTACATTTGACTTGCCGGTTAAAAAAACTTCAGCAATGGTGAAAAACAATATTAACGTCCAAATTTTAGATGATATTGCATGGGTTGCCACTTCTTTTTTAAACCTTGCATAACTAACAATATAGGCCAACCCTTCAGCGGCAAATAATATGGTAAGCTGAATATAATTACCAAATAAAAATTGAGGGTAGTGTATAAAAAGTGCGGCTGCAGTAAGTACCCAAAATATCTGGTCTGCTGTTGAATCAAGCCGCCTGAGTTGCTGGGTGGAGATGTTAAGTTTTCTCGCTATAATGCCATCAAAAATGTCTGACAGCACGCCGATAGCCAGTAATATTACCGCAAGCAAACCATAACCATTAAAAGATTGAAAGCTTGCTAAAAGAAATACAGCAATAGCAATCCTGCTATAAATAAGGGCGATGGGTATTTTGCTCATTAAGGCAGCATTTAAAATGAGGGAGGATGATACTTTAACAAATATCATCCTCCCCGGGTAAAATTAATTGCTAAAGTGATGTTATACCACCACTTTTTTCCATTTTCCGCGTTTGAAAATAATGATGTTTACAACGCATACCAGCGCTTCTGTAATTAGTATGCAAATAAACACGCTTTTTGGACCTTCGTGCAGGTAATGGGTAAGCAGGTATGCAAAAGGTATTTGAAATAGCCAGAAGCAACCTATATTAACCAGTGTGGGTGTTTTGGTATCGCCAGCCCCGTTAAATACATTCATCATTACCATAGCTACCCCGTAAAAAATATAGCCGAGGCTAATTATTTGCAAAGCCTGGCGGGTGTACTCCTGTATTTCCGGGTAGGGATTCATAAATGCAATAAGCGGCCGGGCTGCAAACTGGAAATACAGCGATACCAGCACCATAAATACTATTACGTACCGTGTAACAATCCAAACACTTTTTTCAGCACGGTCTGGTTGCTTTGCGCCAAGATTTTGACCTACCAGTGTGGCAACAGCATTGCTCAGGCCCCAGGCCGGCAATATAAAAAACATTATTAAGCGCATAGCCACCTGGTAACCATCAAATAGCTCAGTGTTTTTAAAGCCTGCCAGTATCATAGCCAAAAACATCCAGCTAAGTGAACCTACCAGGAACTGGAAGGTACCTGTCCATGATATTTTTACAATAGACTTTAACAGTTTCAAATCCGGCAAAAAGTCTGTTATATGCATGCGCAGCTTGCCTTTGTTAAGCAGTAACCTTGATAGCTGGTATAGCACACCTATGCACCTGCCTGTAGTTGTGGCGATGGCAGCCCCTTCAATCCCCAGTTTTGGAAAAGGGCCCCAGCCGTTAATGAGCATAGGGCAAAGCGCTATATTGAACACGTTAGCTATTAATAGGCTTTGCATAGCCAATGAAGCGTCACCTGCGCCCCTGAAAATGCCGTTTATTAAAAAAAGCAGCATAATAAAAATGCTTCCGCCAAATATTACACGGGTAAATATCGCCCCTTTGCTAACCACACCGGGTAGCGCGCCCATAGCGTGCAGTATATTCGGCGCAAATATTACCCCGGCAATGCTGATAAAAATATTAATGAATATTCCGAAGGAAATACACTGTGCTGCCGCTTTGGATGCTGCGCCTGTGTTTTTCTCACCCACCCTGCGGGCTACAAGTGCTGTGGCGGCCATGCTAAGCCCAATGGCAACAGAATAAACAATGGTTAAGACAGATTCTGTGAGGCCCACAGCCGTAGGCGCCTCTTTATTAATGCGGCCGACAAAGAATATGTCAACCACGGCAAAAACCGATTCTCCCAGCATTTCAAGCATCATAGGTATTGCCAATAAAATAACCGCGCGGCGTATGCTGCCCTGGGTATAGTCTTGCTCCCCGCCGGTAAGGGCTTGTTTTATGAGTGCAAATATTTTTTTTGCACCCGTTCGTTGAGTGTAAGTTGTCATTTGTAATAATGAGTTAATAAAAATAAATAAACGCAGCATGCAAATGCTGCATAAAAATTAGTGGTGAAAGTTGGGCTAAAATAATGTTAGCCTCGTACGATGCTCATAACCCTTCTGTTTGGTATTAAATGCTGTATCGGGCGGGAGCCTTTAACAGACGTGCGAAGCAAAAGTAGACTTATTGTTTAACCTGCAAAAAGAATTTTGTGTGAAGTGCTTGTCATGTTGTTATAAACGGCTTTTTTCAGTCAGTTTACCTATTCCTACGAACAGGAAACCAAGCCCGACAAAGAGTACCATCATAAAAACGGCATTTAACAGCATTTTTGGGTAGCCCAGTACAGAAACATCAATAAAAGGGTAGGGGTACTGGCCGGTTATAGCGCCCCTGATAAGCACATACACCAGGTATGCGGCAGGGTATGCCAGCCACTTAATTGTGCCTGCCCACTGTAACCCCTTTTTGTTGCTTAAGAAAGCCCAGTATAAAAGTGCAAGTGCGGGTACCAGTACATGCAATAATGTATCTGCTACAAATTGTAAACCCTCCGGTTGCCATAATTGCCGCAAGATGGTGTTGTATACGAGGCCAACTATCACTATGTATAAAGTGACTGCCGCGCTTACAGGTGGGTGTGCAAAGAATTTACCGGCGCTTGAGGCAGGAAATAACAACATTGCAGTGAAGCTTATTGCCACAATTACATTGGTAAGCACCGTAAAAAAACTGAGGAAGAAAACCAGGTTGGCGAAGTTGTGCACCGTAATATGAAATTGAAGGCCGGCGGCACACCACGCGACAATAGCTACAACGGCCATACAAATACGGCTAAAAATGGAGGTGTTGTTCTGCATAAGCGGGGAGCTATGGTCTACTTATTATCCGGCTGTAATATTTTTACCTGCATCATGGTTGATATACTCATAGCACGCTGCCGGGCAAGTTCGGCCTTCTCTCCCTCAAATAACTCTTCCACTGTTCCTGTAAATAACTGTAACCACCGCTGGAAATGGGTTGCGGTAAGCGGTGTTTTATCATTAAGCTGTTTGTGCAGCAGCATGGGATTGCCGTTATAAGTGCCTGTGTAAAATAAAACACCTTCCCAAAAATCATACATAACGGGCAGATGTTTCTCCCAATTTACTTTAGCCACATTTGTAAAAATATAGCCAATCACCTCATCATTCCTGGCATAATCGTAAAACCGGTTTACCAGCACCTCAACATCATGCCGGTTGGTAATATCTTTCTTCATTAAATTGTTGTTATAAAGCCACCAGTTCACCCTGCAGGAACAATTTCCAGTCTTCCAGCATCTTGCCTTTAAGCACACGTGGAAATTTGTGCTGGCCGCCAATTTTACCCTTCACTTTCATAAACTCCATAAACTGGTCTTCAGTAAGTACATCTAAAAATACCTCTTTAAGCGCTGAGCCGCGTTCAACCGCGTAATCATCGTTCAGTTCCTTTAAATTCTGGTCTATCTTAAGCCTCAATGTTTCCGCATTAACATGGTCGTCACAGGCTATATACCAGTGGTGGGCAAAAAAGTTGCCGTAAGGCACACCGGCTACTGTAAACTCAGGAATGCAGATGTTTAATTCGGCGCTTACCATGTTTATTGCCTTATTCATATTGTCCACGCTCAAATGCTCACCTACCAGGCTCAAAAAATGTTTGGTGCGCCCGGTTATAACAATTTCGCAGCGGGCTTTGTCAGTAAAGCGTATTGTATCACCAATCAGGTAGCGCCATGCACCCGCGGTAGTACTGAGCAAAATAGCGTAATCAACCCCTTCCTCCACCTCGTCAATCATTAATGTTTCATGTCCTTGCACAAGGTCGCCGTTGGCGTCGAAGTTTTTATGGTTGAACGGAACAAATTCAAAAAATATGTGTTCGTTAACCACCAGGCGCATACCCTTTGCCTGTTGCCTGTCCTGGTAAGCTATAAAGCCTTCACTGGCCAGGTAGGTTTCAATATAGGTGAGTGGTTTGCCCAGGCATTTTTCAAACCCCTTTTTGTAAGGCTCAAAACTCACCCCGCCATGTACATAAAATGCAAGGTTTGGCCAAAGCTCATGTATGTTTTCCAGCATGTAGCGGTCAATAATTTTTTCCATTACAAGCTGTATCCATGCCGGTACGCCCACTATAAAGCCAATATCCCATTCAGGCGCTTTTTCTACTATCTCCTCCAGTTTCTTATCCCAATCCTTTTCTTTGGCTATTTTTTTACCGGGCTTGTAAAATGGCTGAAACCAAAAAGGTACTTTTTTAGCCGTGATACCGCTAAGGTCGCCGGCGTAATATCCGCCACCCTTTTGCAGGGCAGTGCTTCCACCAATCATTAGCCAGCCTTTGCCAATTGATTTGAAAGGAACATCCTGGTAGGTACGCAGGCTAAGCATTTGTTTTACCATCACAACGCGGTTGCCCTTTAAAAGGTCGTTGGTAATGGGTATATACTTGCTGGCAGCTTCGCTTGTTCCGCTACTGAGGGCATAATATTTAATTTTGCCCGGCCAGCACACATCGGGTATTCCCTCAAGTGTTCTGTGCCACCATTCTTTATAGATGCTGTTATAGTTGTAGGAGGGAACTATTTCCCGGAAAGCCTGGCCGGGATTTTTAGTCATTAAAATCTCATCAAACCTGTACTTCTGGCCAAATTCTGTAAAACGCGCTTTGCGCAGAAGCTTTTTCAACACATTTAGCTGCTGGCGTCTCGGACTGTTTTGTGGCAACCGTAAAGCCTTTGCAACACTATTGGGTAACTTTAGTTCAAATAATGCCATTTATAGCATGTATTATTTTGTTTGCAAAACTAACTCTTATTAGGTTGTAAAGCTTAATTTCCTTGTTATAAAGCTACTAATTAAAACATTTTAAGGTGTGTAATAACATCAACATAATATTAACAAATGTTCGGTATTGTAAAATCGTTATAAATTTACTCACCAGCTTTAAATTGTTTTACTCAATATTTTAATAAATAAACTTATGAAAATCAAACATTTAGGATTACAAGGATTAACGGCATCGCAGCTTGGCCTTGGCTGCATGGGTATGAGTGAATTTTATGGTGAAACAAACGACGAAGAGTCCATTAAAACCATTCACCGTGCTATTGAACTGGGCATTAATTTTTTAGACACTGCCGATGTTTACGGGCCTTTTAAAAACGAAATACTGGTTGGTAAGGCGATTAAAGGCTTCCGCGATAGCATTACCCTCGCCACCAAGTTTGGTATTGTCCGCGACCCATCCGACCCTACCAAAAGGGGTATCAATAACAAGCCAGATTACATTAAAGCCTGCTGCGAGGCAAGCCTTAAACGGCTGGATACAGGCATAATTGACCTGTATTACATGCACCGGAGGGATACCACGGTGCCTATTGAAGAAATGGTGGGTACAATGGCCGGTTTAATTAAAGAAGGAAAAATAAGGGCAATAGGTTTATCAGAAGTTTCCCCTGAAACATTGCGAAAGGCGCATGCTGAGCATCCGATTACCGCACTGCAAACTGAATACAGCCTCTGGAGCCGCGACCCTGAAGATGAAATACTAGCTACCTGCAAAGAACTGGGAATAGCATTTGTAGCCTACAGCCCGCTGGGCAGGGGATTTTTAACCGGTCAAATAAAAAGATTTGAAGATTTTGCGCCGGACGATTACCGCAGGTTTTCACCACGTTTCCAGGGAGAGAACTTTGAGAAAAACCTTGCGATTGTGTCAAAACTTGAATCACTGGCGGCCCGTAAGGGGTGTACACCTTCTCAACTGGCACTTGCCTGGGTAATGGCACAGGGTGACCATATTTTTCCCATACCGGGCACCAAGCGTATAAAATACCTGGAAGAAAATGTGGGCGCCCTGGATGTGAACTTATCAGCCGGGGAAATGACAGAAATTGATGAAATATCCCCGAAAGGTGCTGTAGCCGGCACCCGTTACGCTGAAGCCATGATGCAATTTGTAAATAAGTAGATGGAAATGAATGGGGTTAAAGATGACGGCAATGACAGCAGTAGATAAGTCATTAAATTACCGAAATCTCAAAATCCTGAATTCAGCAATCAAATACTACTTTTGCGCATGCTTAAACAGACCTTACTAAAAGCTACCGAAGTGGCGGCGGCTATTTTAAAAGAAAATTTCAATCAACCTTTCTCCATCAGCAATAAAGAAGGTATTAACAACCTTGTTACGGAAGTTGACCATAAAAGCGAAAAGGCGATTATTGATATAATAAGGCAGGACTACCCCGGCCATTATATTTTAAGCGAAGAAACCGGCGAAATAGTACAGGACTCCACATATAAGTGGATAATTGACCCTATTGACGGAACCATTAATTATGCCAACAGCATACCGGTGTGTTGTGTAAGTATTGGAATAGAAGTGGACGGCAAAATGGAAATGGGCGCTGTTTATAACCCTTTTATAAACGAACTGTTTTTTGCACAACGCGGTTTTGGTTCAACGCTTAACGACCATATAATACATGTTAGCAGCAAGACCGAGGTAGCGACAAGCTGCCTTGCCACAGGTTTCCCGTACACTTACCTTGATATGGCCAATGGGCCGCTGGAAGTGTTTGGGCGCCTGATAAGAAACGGGGTACCTGTACGCAGGCTGGGAAGTGCGGCTATTGACTTATGCTATGTAGCGGCCGGGAGGTTTGACGGATTTTATGAACATAAGCTGCAGGCCTGGGACAGCGCGGCGGGATTTTTAATTGTAGAAGAAGCCGGGGGCAAGGTTACAGATTTAAAAGGCGATTATTATAACCCTTACAAACATGGCATAGTAGCAACAAACGGAAAAATACATGATGAGTTGCTGAAATGGATAAATGAAGGAGATTAATTTATAAATCTGCAATCTAAAATTTAAAATGTCTGATACACGAACTGAAATATCATCCTTAGGTGAATTTGGCCTTATTGACCATCTTACCCGCAATTTTGAAATAAACAATGCATCAACAATAGTGAGTGTAGGAGATGATGCAGCCGTAATTGACAATTTCGGCAAACAAACGGTAATAACCACCGATTTGCTAATAGAGGGTATTCATTTTGACCTTGCCTATACACCATTGAAACATCTTGGCTATAAAACAGTAGTGGTTAACCTGAGTGATGTTTATGCAATGAATGCAGTGCCCACACACATTACCATAAGCATAGGCATAAGCAACCGTGTTAGTGTAGAAGCGCTGGATGAATTTTACGAGGGTGTTTACGCCGCTTGTGAAAGATACAATATAGACCTGGTGGGCGGCGATACGTCTGCCTCGCAAAAAGGGTTTATCATTTCGTGTACTGCCATTGGTGAAGTGGCGCCCGGCAAATTTGTAAAACGGAGCACGGCAAATAAAGGCGATTTACTGTGCGTTAGCGGAGACCTTGGAGCTGCTTTTTTGGGCCTTACATTGCTGGAAAGAGAGAAGCGGATATTTTTAGAAAACCCGCAGGTACAGCCTGACCTTGAAAATGAAGATTATATAGTTGGCCGTTTATTAAAGCCTGAAGCAAGAAAAGACATTATCGAATTTTTAGAGCAGCAGGAAATTGTACCTACTGCGATGATGGATGTGAGTGATGGCATAAGCAGTGAGATACGGCATATATGCAAGCAAAGCAATCTTGGTTGCCGCGTATATGAAGAAAAATTACCTATAGCCGACCCAACAAGAAAAGCTGCATTCAAATTCGGGCTTGACCCAACGGTTTGTGCATTAAACGGTGGCGAAGATTATGAACTTATATTTACCATTAAGCAGGAAGACCACGATAAAATTGTATTGAGCGAAGAAATTAGCGTTATTGGTTATATGGCTGGTATTGAAGATGGTTGTAAACTGCTTACCAAGGGAGGTAATACTTTCGACATAACAGCGCAGGGCTGGAATGCTTTCAGCCAATAGAAAATAACATTTAATAAGTGTTTTAGGCAGGAGGATAATATTATATTGCAGGTGATGACAGTGCAGTGTAAAATAATACCCGGTGACAATCTTTTTAAATTCCCCCTCTTTTTACTAATTGCTGTATTCTTCTTTTCATGCAGTGCTTCGCTGAACATGGAGGATTTTTCGCCTTATCATAAAATTGCGCCGGCAGGCCTGAAAGAAGATGCTGTATTATTAAAGAAGATACTGGATGCAGACCACCCAAGCCTGTATTGGTATACGCCAAAAGACAGTATTGACGAATATTTTAATGAAACCATCAACGGTATTCATGATTCATTAACTGAAATGCAGTTTCGCAGTAAGCTTTCCTGGGCGGTGGCAAAAATCAGGTGCGGGCATACATCAGTGCGTTCATCCAAAGAATATGTGCAATATTTTAATACACACAGGATGGTGCAGTTTCCCCTGGATATAAAAGTATGGGGAGACAGCATGGTTGTTATTTATAATTATATAAAAAGAGACACGGTATTTAAAAGGGGTACAGTTATAACTTCCGTTAACGGTATGCCTGCGGGGATGATGATAGACTCGATGTTTCAATTTATCAGCACAGATGGCTACGCAGATAATTTTAAAGACCAGTTGCTGAGTATTTACTTTCCGCTTTTTTATAATCTTTCTTTTGGGCTGAGAGACAGTAATGTTATTACCTATATTGATAAACAGGGCCTCGAAAAAACCGGCGTGTTATATAATTACCGCCCCGTGCGGGATACCTCAAAAAACCAGCAGTTAAACATTGCCATACCAAAACTTACACGCAGGCAAATACGGGCTGCAAAAAAGAGAAATGGCAATAACCTGAGCTTTGACAGCGCTAACACCGCGAGGCTGCAACTGGTAACATTTTCAGGTGGTGGCCTGCGTCGCCTTTTTAAGAAAAGCTTTGAACAAATACAGGACAAACATGTAACTAATCTTATTATTGATTTGCGGGCAAACAGCGGGGGCAATATAGGCGCCTGTGCCAACCTTACAAAGTATCTTATCCAACAACCGTTTACCATAGCAGACTCTGTTTCCTCGGTAACACATCGGTTAAAGTATGGGCGGTATATTCACCCTGCTTTAATTTATAAAATACTCATGTTTGTTTCTGCCAAAAAGAAAAAGGATGGCAGGTATCACTTTGGTTACCTGGAGCACCATACATTCTATCCCAAAAAATCACTTCATTTCAACGGCAATATTTACATAATACAGGGCGGTTTTACTTTTTCCGCGGCAAGCATGTTTGTTTCGCATCTTAAAGGGCAGCGTAATGTTACTGTGATAGGGGAAGAAACGGGTGGTGGTAATTATGGTAATTCCTCTGTGCACCTGCCTTCCGTTATTTTGCCCAATAGCCATGTGCAGGTTGTATTGCCTGTTTACCGTATTGTGAACGATGCCAAACGCCAAAAAGACGGTAAGGGGATAACACCAGATATTTATGTGCCGCCTTCATCCGAAGCAATACGGCTTGGTATTGACCCAAAAATGCAGAAAGTAGAGGAATTAATAAAAGAAAGAAAAAAAATATAAGTCTTGCCAGTACTTAACAAAATGGGTGGCGTTTTTCAAGGACGCCACCCATTTTTATTGCCGGGCTGTTTTTATTTTAGCCCGTATTTGTACATATACTTTTCGTATAATTCCTTATGTTTATTGTTAAGGTTTATCTGCCTGCCCTGTATAAAGGCGTATATCACATTGCTTGTAGTAATATCCAGTACGTCGCCATCGCTCACAATAATATTGGCATCCTTACCTGTTTCAAGCGTCCCGGTTTTATTAGCAATACCCAATATTTTTGCGGTGCTTGCAGTAATAGCTTCCAGCGCCTGTTCTTTAGTTAAGCCAAATGCACAGGCATTGCCTGCATTAAACATCAGGTTTCTGCCGCGGGTTTCGGCATGCTGGTCTGATATGGCATACTGCACGCCGGCCTGCTGCAGCAGGTAAGGGGTTTTATAAGGCTGGTTAACATCATCATCCTGCGTTACGGGCAAGCTGTGCATTTCATCCAGTATAACAGCAATATTATTTTCTTTCAGGTAGTCTGCTATCATCCAGCTATCAGCACCGCCAACAATAACGGTGCGGAAATTAAATTCTTTAGCAAACGACGTAGCCACTTCCATTTCCTTTACCAACTCGCAATGCACAAAAAAGGTCTGTGTTTGGTTGAAGAGGCCTTTCACTGCTTCAAATTTAATATTGGTATGCTCATGCTTTGGCTCTTCAAAATACGCTTTTGCCTGCTGGAAAAATTGGCGCACTTTCTCAATACGGTCCAGCGCTGCTTTAACGGGGTCTTCCCCGCCGCCGCGGCCAAACCTGCGTGGTAACGTTGCAAGCCCCGGCATGCGGAAATGAATACCGCCGTCCATTTTATAGACAGCATCTTCCCAGTTCCATCCATCAAGCTGCATTACAGATGACGAGCCGCTGATGATACCACCCTGCGGTACTACGTTGGCAAGCAATATGCCATTGCTGCGTAGTGTATTGATGATTTTGGAGTCAGAATTATAAGCAATTACCGAGCGTACATCGGCATTATTCTCGCCGAGTTCCTCTTCATCTAATGTTGAGCGGACAGCGCCGATTTCATTTAACCCCAGGTCTGTTACGGGACTGATAAGACCGGGATAAATTTGTTTACCTGTACAGTCAATTACTTTAACTCCCGATGCGGGTAGGGAATACTTGCCAACCCCAGTGATTTTGCCTTTAGAAAAGGTAATAATGCCATCTTCAATTACCTCCCCTGTTGCGGTGTGTATGGTACCATGCACCAGCGCAATATCCTGCGATTGCGGCGGTGCAGGGTAAACATCGTCCTGCGCGTTTACTAGGCTTGCCAGGCAAAGGAAAAAAAGACCAAATAATATTTTTTTCATGATTTGAGTATTTTATCGCTTTTGAACTAACTTCTGAAAACAATTTAATTTGTGTTTTCTGAAGATTTACTATAGCCCTATGCCTGCATCTTTAAGTAACAGGTTTCTTTGAATATGTGTATCAACTTCACATTCGTTTATTTCGTCAATTGTTGCTTCAGCGGCTACTGTTCTGCCTCCGCCTTTCTTTTCTGCAATCATTTTCTGTATAAGCCTGTTTCTTTCTTTTTCAATTTGCTGGCGCATAGCAGCATCCCTGTCAATGTCATAATATACAATCCCGTCAACAATTGTTTTGTCTGCCTTCGCGTACACACTCAACGGGCTGTCAGTCCATAACACTACATCTGCATCTTTTCCTACTTTAATACTCCCTACCCTGTCTGCCACATGCAGCATTATGGCGGGGTTAAGCGTACACATTTTAAGCGCTTCTTCGGGCGGCACATTACCATACTTTACACTCTTGGCGGCTTCCTGGTTAAGGTGACGTGCCTGTTCTGCATCATCGCTGTTCACTGCTACTGTTAATCCTACTTTTTGCATAATAGCTGCATTATAAGGTATGGCATCCTGCACTTCGCTCTTGTATGCCCACCAGTCGCTGAAAGTAGAAGCATATATGCCACGGGCTTTCATTTTATCGGCCACCTTATATCCTTCCAAAATATGTGTGAACGTATTTACCTGGAAACCAAACCTGTCGCCAACATGCATCAGCATATTTATCTCGCTTTGCACATACGAATGGCAGGTAATAAATAACTTATGATTTAGGATTTGAGAAAGCGCATCCAATTCAAGGTCACGGCGTTTATCTGTTCCCATTTTTTGATAATCCTGCGCGCGGGTAAAGGCATCTACCAGTACCTGTTCAACACCCATACGTGTATCCGGGAAGCGGTTGTTGGATTGGTTGTATGACCGTTTTACGTTTTCGCCCAAAGCGAATTTTATAAAAGGGTCCCAGTTGGCAAACTTCATTTGCTCAGCATTACTGCCCCAGCGCATTTTGATAAGCTGTGTTTGGCCGCCTATAGTATTACAACTGCCGTGCAGGATATGAGAACTTGTTACACCGCCTGCAAGCTGGCGGTAAATGTTAATGTCTTCAGGATTTATAACATCGGCAATTCTTACCTCCGCCGTTACTGATTGAGAACATTCATTAACGCTGCCTGACACTGCAATATGTGAGTGCTCGTCAATAATGCCCGCAGTTAGCTGTTTGCCTGTACCATCAATTACGGTTGCGCCGGCATCGGAGAGATTTTTGCCTATAGCTGCTATCTTTCCATTTTTTAACAGTACATCGGTATTCTCCAGTTTACCTTCTTTTTCATTTGTCCATACTGTTGTATTTTTTATCAATATATCCTGCTGTTTTGGTTGTTCCGTCCAGCCATAGCCGTCAAACGGGTACATAACCTTGTCATGCACGCGGCCACCGCCCATTCGGCCACCCCTGTGGTGCATGGCGGTATCAGGCTCCTCAACGTAAGCCGAAGTATAAATCATATTCCAGCTTACCAGGCTGCCGTTACTGCCATAGCCGGTCCCGGTCCAAATACTATTGTTGCCAATAATACCGCTCAGGCTGTTAACCCGCATACTGTCGCTTTTGGCTGTCCAGGTTAATTTTGCCAGGTTGCCGGACACGGCGAGATTAATTTTGGTTTTAACTGTGTCGCCCGTTGGCTGCAGGGTTGCAGAGAGTTTTTCAGGTGTACCTTTTACTGCAACGGTGTACTCTTTATTTTCACCATTTTCCTTAACGGTCAATTTATAGTTGCCACGATAATCATCCCACCCGTTTTCATGCAGGGTGTATTTTTCGCCGTTAACCCAGTTTTGATAAATAACCGTTTTCTCATTAAAAATGGGGCCGCTGGTAATTACAAAGTTTGCCAGTTTCCCGGCATCAATACTGCCTATCTTATCGTACATGCCTATAAGCGTAGCCGGTGTTTTGGTAAGCGCTTCCAGCGCTTTTGTTTCAGTTAAACCATTTTGAATGGCTTTGCGCAGGTTACCCATAAACTCGCCCGCACTCTTCAGGTCTGCAGTTGTAAGCGCAAAGGTAATACCTGCTTTTTCCAGCGCACCCGGCTCTGTTGGCGCCATTTCCCAGTGTTTCATGGTACTTAAGGCTACAAGCCTTGCATCATTAGGGTCTTCCACGTCCATGGCCTGGGGAAAAGCGATGGGTATTATATAGGCATCGTTGGTAGCTTTTATATCGTCAATGCGCTGGTATTCGTTGCCGCCGCCTTTTATTATATAATGTGTCCCGAATTCGGCGGCAATTTTATGTGCGCGTAAATCATTCCATTTATCACCTGCGTCAAATATTTGTGGCAGGCCCTGTTCGTCATTCCATGCCTGCAGGCTAAGGTTTATGCCTTCGGTCTGCTTTATTTTAGCTGCATTTTTGGCGTACCATTGTCCATCAAGGTATGTTTGGCGCAACAGGGCGATACTGCCCATCAGTGAATTTGGATAATCTTGCGTTGAAGTACCTTTATTAAAGGAATAAAAGGCTGCAGCCTGCTCCTTAATCATATCAAAATTTTCCCTGTCGTCTCCCAGCATTACCAATGTGCCGGTGCCACGCGCAATGCCATCTTGTTTATGCGTTAATACAATACCAAAACCGGCATCCCTTAGTTCCTTTGCATCCTTTTCGTCTGTACTGAAGATTTTCGACGCATCTGTTTCAGGCTTTATTGCCTGGTTCCAGCCGTATGCGCCTTTGGTATCGCTGATGTTTTGAAACTGGCGCCCGCCAAAGCCCCTTCCGCCGCGCTGACCCTGTTGATCAGCGTTCATTCCATAGTCGCTGTAAAGGTCAATAAACGATGGATAAATGTATTTGCCTTTGCAGTCAACCACCACTGCATCTTTCGGCACTTCAATGCCGGTGCCTGCGCTTACAATTTTGCCCTGCTTAATAATAAGCGTTGCATTTTGTACCGTGGTTTGCGGGTCTTTTACAATAGTGGCGTTGGTAAAAGCATAATATCCATCGCGAATGTCCACCACTCCATTCACGGGAAAAGTTTCCTGCGCTTTTGCATACAACAACAAGGTGCAGCAGCATAGCAGCAGCATGGCCATTTTTCTCATAAGTGATAATTATATTAAAAAATAATTAAAGCCTAAATCTAATAGTTTTTTGTATTGCCCTTTAATTTATTATACTGGTTGCAATTTTAAATAGGTTAACCCGTTGTAATAGCCGGTGTGAGGGCTTTTGAGGCTTATTTGCGTGTAAAAAAGTGGGTACACCATGTTGTTAAGGCTGGTAAAGAGTTTAAAGAACGAAATACAACTGCGGCTGGCGTGGAATACATAAAAAGCTTATTGCAACCGCCGTTTTGCAAAAAAATCTTTCTGCACAAGATATGTGAATTAAATATTGGCTGGGGGTGAAAACTTTTTTAAATTGTGGAAAAGAAAGAGGGTGATGTTAATAGTGAGTAAAAGCGTTGTGGATAAACTTGTTAATTGTGGTTTAATAAATATAAATATAAAAAAGCATTTATTACCCCCCTATCCGCCTTTATATTCGTTCCCCCCTTGCAAAAGGACTCAACAAATAATGCTGAAACTGACATTGCTGCCACGCCCTGTTGACAAAAAACTATTTTAACGATTAAGAAATTAATGATGGAGATTACTAACCTAAACAAGGACAGAAAAAACAGGAGAAAACCGTCCCTTGACCTTACTACAATGGTGTACG
The DNA here is from genome assembly GCA_035550215.1 of Chitinophagaceae bacterium. Lineage (GTDB taxonomy): Bacteria > Bacteroidota > Bacteroidia > Chitinophagales > Chitinophagaceae > JABDFW01. Next base: position 148,882 of record DASZPM010000010.1, read on the forward strand.
GCAAAGTGCCGCCACAGGCGAAAGAACTGGAAGAAGCAGTACTTGGCGCCATTATGCTTGAAAAAAGCGCGTTTGATACGGTAATAGAGATATTAAAGCCCGAGTGTTTTTATGTAGATGCGCACCAGCGTATTTTCCGCTCCTTTCAAAGCCTTGCTCAAAAAAGTACCCCCATAGATATCCTTACGGTGGTTGAGGAGTTGAAGCTGAAAGAAGAACTTGATGCGGTAGGAGGTCCTTATGCTATTACAAAACTTACTAACACAGTAGTATCTACTGCTAACATTGAAGCGCATGCCAGGATAGTGCTGCAAAAATTTATACAACGTGAATTGATACGCATAAGCGGAGAAATAATTGGAGACGCTTATGAGGACAGCACCGATGTGTTTGACCTGCTTGACGACAGCGAGACAAAAATGTTCAACATTACCAATAATTACCTTAAAAAGAATTACGACGATATTGGTAATGTGCTGGCAAAAGCCATTAACCGCATTGATGAAATGCGTACAAAAACGGAGGATATATCCGGTGTGCCAAGCGGTTTTGCCAGCTTAGACAGGGTAACTTTCGGGTGGCAGCCTACGGACCTCATTATACTTGCCGCACGCCCTTCCGTTGGTAAAACAGCGTTCGCGTTAAACCTTGCACGTAACGCCGCGTTAAACCCTATAAAACCTACACCGGTGGCAGTGTTTTCTTTGGAAATGAGTTCGGCACAGTTGGTGCAGCGTATTCTTTCCGCAGAAAGTGAAATAGCCCTTGAAAAAATTAACCGCGGTAAGCTGGAAGATTATGAATACCAGCAACTGCATACAAAAGGTATAAAGAGGCTTGAACAGGCGCCCATATTTATTGATGATACTGCTGCGCTGAACATATTTGAGTTCAGGGCTAAGGCGAGAAGATTGGTAAACAAGCACCAGGTTGGCCTGATAATTATTGACTACCTGCAGTTGATGAGTGGCACCAATGATAAAGGCAGCAACCGTGAGCAGGAGATAAGTACAATTTCAAGAAACCTGAAAGCGCTTGCCAAAGAGTTGAACATCCCCATACTGGCACTGAGCCAGTTAAGCCGCGCCGTTGAAACGCGAAAGGAAAGTAAAATGCCGCAGTTGAGCGATTTGAGGGAATCAGGCGCTATTGAACAGGATGCTGATATGGTTATGTTTATTTACCGCCCGGAATACTATGAAAATATGACCAACGAAATGGGAGAAAGCACCCGTGGTGAAACCCATATTCGTATAGCAAAGCACCGTAACGGCTCCCTGGAAAATATAAAACTCAGGGCATTGCTGCATATTCAAAAGTTTGAAGAATGGGATGGAGATAACGGCTTCGGGGGTCTTGGGCCCGGTAGCTGGAAGTCGGTTGGCCCGGCGCCATCACCCAGTGACAGCGGGAGCGAAGGCGGCAAGTTGTTTATTCAAAAAGGCAGCCGCATGAACAGCGGGGATTTTGATGAAGGTTTTGAAGGTGGCGCACCTTTTTAATAAGCCAGCCGGCTAAACGCCGGCTTTTAGTTCTTTTTATCCAGGAAAGATAACCGCGTTGTTTAGCTTAAATACTTCCCAACTATCGGTACGCGCCTGCCAACCCCAAACGCTTTTGGCGATACCCTTATGATGGGACAAAACTGGTTGCGCTTGTATTCGTTGGTATTCACCAGTTTTAATATACGGTCAACAAGCGCGCTGTCATACCCCAGTGCTTTTATCTCCGCAGGCCCCAGCCTCCTTTCAATGTAGTGGTATAGAATCCTGTCAAGAATATTATAATCAGGCAGGCTGTCAATGTCCTTTTGCCCGGGGCGCAATTCGGCGCTGGGGGCTTTGTCAATAATATTCAGCGGAATTATTTCGCCGTTGCGGTTAATGTATTTGGCCAGTGCATAGACCTGTAATTTATAGCAATCGCCAAGTACGCCGAGGCCGCCGGCCATATCGCCATACAGGGTGCCGTACCCGGTAGCCAGTTCACTTTTGTTAGAGGTATTAAGCAATATATATCCAAACTTATTTGCAATGGCCATTAGAATATTCCCCCTTGTGCGGCTTTGCATATTTTCTTCCGCGAGGGAAAAAGGCAGGCTGTTAAAAACCGGTTCCACTGTATGCAGCAGCGCCTCGTAAACTTCATCAATCCGGATTATGTCATACGGGTTGCCAAGATTTTTGCTTAGCTGCACTGCGTCATCTACCGAATGGTTGGTAGAGTACGGGGAAGGCATCAAGATAGCCCTAACATTTTCTTTACCCAAAGCATCACAGGCTATAGCTAAGGTAACAGCGGAATCAATGCCGCCCGAAGAGCCAAGAATGGCTTTGCTGAAGCCCATTTTGGTAAAATAATCTCTTATGCCCAAAATAAGCGCATCGTACACCTGGTGTATGTTAAGATGTTCATCCAGGTAAGCGGGATTATACAATTGCGCAGTAGCCTGTGCAGCCGGCTCAATAACAGGCGCGTCAATGGTGCCGTCATCATTTACTACTGCACCTTCAATGGCTTCCTTAAACATCGGCAGTTGTTTACACAAATTGCCAAACTTATCAAATATAAGTGACGCACCATCGAATACCACCTCCGTTTGGCTGCCTATGGCATTACAATAAAACATGGGCAGTTTATATTTAAGCACGTTAGCTTTTACAACGGCTTTACGGTCTTCATCATGCATATAATCGAAAGGAGAGGCGCTTAGGTTCACCATTATATCAGGCTGCTGTTTTACCAGTTCATCCATCGGGCATAACCTGTATAACGGGTTGTCATTAATATTCCATAAATCTTCGCAAATGGTTACCGCAATTTTTTTCCCTTTAAATTCAACTACATTCCAGTCAAATGCGGGTTCAAAATAGCGGTATTCATCAAACACATCGTAGGTGGGCAATAATGTTTTGTGTATTTCGGCTTTTATTTCTTTTTCATATAAAAAGAAGGCGGCATTAAAAAGGTCTTTTCCCTGCACCTGGGGGTTACGTGCCGGGGAGCCCACCAGCACGCCAATTGTGTCAGCGTGCTGTTTTATAATCTCTACACTTGCGTAGCATTTATTAATGAAATCGTTAAACTCAACAAAGTCCCTGCCGGGGTAACCGCTTACACACATTTCGCTGAAAACTACCAAATCCGCCCCTTGTGCTTTGGTCTCGTTTATCCCCTCTATTATCTTTTGTGTATTACTTTCAAAATTGCCTATATGATAATTCTGCTGCGCTAAAACTATTTTCATGCTGCAAATTTCACAAATTAAAATGAAACTAAAGCATGATGGCACAGCGGTGCAAAACGTGCAGGTAACCTAAATTTCCCCCCACACCTGTGTTGCCTTTATTGCCTTTGCCCAGTTTGCTGCCAGGGAGGCTCTTTGGGCATCATCTACCGCCGGGTTGAAAATAGTATCAACCTGCCATTGCTGCTGTATCTCTTCCATATTACTCCAAAAACCTACGGCAAGGCCCGCGAGGTAAGCGGCGCCCAATGCAGTAGTTTCAGTTACTTTTGGACGGATGACGGAGGTATTTAAAATATCACTCTGAAATTGCATCAGCAGGTTATTGGCTGTAGCGCCGCCGTCAACACGCAGTTCTTTTACAGCTACCCCTGCGTCAGCCTGCATTGCGCTAACAACATCCATGGTTTGATAGGCAATACTTTCAAGCGCTGCCCTTGCCAGGTGCGCAGAAGTTGTGCCGCGTGTAAGGCCAACCATGGTGCCACGGGCATGCTGGTTCCAGTAAGGCGCGCCAAGCCCGGCGAAAGCCGGTACAAAGTAAACGCCACCATTATCTTCTACCTGTTTTGCCAGGTTTTCCACCTCTGGCGAAGAGCGTATAAGGTGAAGGCCGTCCCTTAGCCACTGCACAACTGCGCCGGCAATAAATACACTCCCTTCCAGCGCGTATTTAGTTTTGCCGTTAACCTGCCAGGCTATGGTGGTAAGTAAGTTATTGGAAGATATTACCGGCTGTTCCCCGGTGTTCATCAGCATAAAACAACCTGTGCCATAGGTATTTTTAACCATGCCCGGTTCAGTACACATTTGCCCGAATAACGCCGCCTGCTGGTCGCCGGCAATACCGGCAATGGGTATATTATGTGCTGTCAGAATATTATGTGTTTCACCATACACTTCACTGCTGCTGCGTACCTCAGGCAACACATTTTTTGGTATGTTCATTAGCTGCAGCAAATCATCATCCCACTCCAGTGAGTGAATATTATACAGCATGGTACGGCTTGCATTGCTTACGTCTGTGGCATGCACATGGCCATTGGTTAGCTTCCACAAAAGCCAGGTGTCTATCGTGCCAAAACAAAGCTCGCCCCTGGCTGCTTTGTCTCTTGCCCCTTTAACATTATCCAATATCCACTTCAGCTTGGTAGCTGAAAAATAAGCGTCTATCACCAAACCTGTTTTGCGCTGCACGGGTTGCAGGTAACCCTGCATTTTCAATTGGTCGCAATAGTGGGCTGTACGCCTGTCCTGCCAAACAATGGCGTTATACACCGGCATGCCGGTACGCCTGTCCCATACCACGGTTGTTTCTCTTTGGTTGGTTATGCCTATAGCAGCAATATCACGCACGGTAAGACCATATTGTGTAACCGCTTCGGCTGCAACGCCAAGCTGTGTACTCCAAATTTCATTGGCATCATGTTCCACCCATCCTGGTTGTGGAAATATTTGTGTAAACTCTTTTTGGGCTACTGCTTTTATGCTTCCGTTATGGTCAAACACAATAGCCCTGCTGCTGGTAGTGCCCTGGTCAAAGGCAAGAATATATCGGCTCATCGGCAAGTAATTGATGCGCCAATATACGGCTTTAAGATTTAACTAAGCAGTAAACAGCAACCTTTTGTTTGCCCGGCCCTTTGCATTACGGCATTATGAACACAACCAAAGCTTATTATGCAACTGCCCGTAAATTTCATTTAGTGGCCGGCAGGATTACACCAGTTAAAATGTTTGGAAGACGGGGTGAAATAAGAAGTGAACGCGTCTACAAAATTGTATGGATAGAGTGTAAGCGTATCGTGAAATAAGGCTACTGTAAATTTATTGGTATAAGTTATGCTGTCTGTTAATGTGAGTACGCCCCAATTACCATCAGCGCCTTTTTCAAAAGTGTAACCACTGCAGGCCTGGTAACCGCTGCCGTCAGTTATCATAATACGGCTATTGGCTGTATCAAGCTGGAGATAATTATCAATAGTATCGACAGGTGTAAAGCGAAAGCCGGCCAGCCCGCCACTAAAACCGGCATACCGCCATGTGCCACCTATTCCCTCCGGGTAAGGGGTTGAACTATTTTTTGAACAACTGTATAGCAGTACGCCGGTTAATATCAATGCAACAATAAAAAACTTCTTCATGCCTGGTTGTTTTATTTTTTCTTTATAACCTGACTCTTTGATTTTGCAAAGTGTTGCGGTTGCCATGCGAAAACCGCGAAATATTTTATCATTATTGATTGCATATTTATAACTCTAAGTTTTTCATAAGCGCCTTGCTCATATCAACTAAATACATACCTTAGTTTTTTATTTTCTCATCATTATCAAAACAACTTTCATGAAAACGATTGTGAGCTCTTTTTTATGCGCAGTTGCAATAGCCGCCATAACCAGTTGCGGCGGTGGTTCCGGCACATCCGGAAACACAGACTCGTCTGCAATGGCTGCAGACAGCAATGCAACTACAGGCAGCACCGCAGGTTTTAAGCTGGGCGTGCAAATGTGGACGTTTAACCATTTTACTTTTACAGATGCCCTCGCAAAGGTTGACAGTGCAGGTATCAAATACATAGAAGCTTTTTGGGGACAAAAGCTCGGCGGCGGTTTGCCCGGCAGCTTTGGGCCTGAAATGAACACTGACACCCGCACCAAACTGAAAAAGATGCTTGACGACAAAGGTATTCAAATGTTAGCCATGGGTGTGATTGCACCTAATGGCAAAGCCGACTGGATAAAAGCATTTGACCTTGCAAAGTTTTTTGGACTTAGCTATATTACCTGCGAGCCTATTAAAACGCAATGGGACCTTTGCGACAGCCTGGCCGGCGCTTACGGCATAAAGCTGGCTATACATGATCATCCCAACGACCCTAACCACAACCACATGCACCCTTACGGTACGCCTGATTCAGTGCTTGAGGCTGTTAAAGGCCATCCCAATATTGGCGCCTGCGCTGATGTTGGCCACTGGGCACGTAATGGTGTTAACCCGGTTGAAGGCTTGAAAAAATTAGAAGGCCATGTATTTGGCGTGCACCTGAAAGATATAGTGAAGTTTGGTGACCCGTATGCCGCTGATACTGCCGTTGGGCATGGGGTAAATGACTTCCCCGCTATTTTTGCAGAGTTAAAAAGGCAAAACTTTAATGGTATGCTTTCTATTGAACAGGAAAGCAACTGGTGGCATAATCTTACAGATGTAATTGCAACCAAGAAAATGTACGACGACGAAATTGCAAAGCTGAATAAATAAGAACTTGTTATTTAAAACGGGTTATGTTGCAGTAGCTACTATTGCAGCATAACCCGTTTTTTAGTTGTTAAATTTTACCATTTTCTGCAATTATCTTAGCAACAATTACAGCCGTAACCGTGCGAAGTACAAATATTTTATAACATTGCTGTATGAAAAAGACACTTTATTTTTTCATTTTTATGCTTGCAGTTTCTGTTGCAGGTGCACAAGCAGTAAAGCCTTACGGCCCGGTACCCACACAAAGGCAACTGCAATGGGAGAACCTTGACTTTTACCTGTTCACGCATTTTGGCCCGAATACTTTTACTGACCTTGAATGGGGAAAGGGAACAGAACATGAGGAGGTGTTTAACCCAACCCAGCTTGATTGCCGCCAATGGTGCCGCATAGCAAAGGCAGCGGGTGCGAAGGGCATAATAATAACAGCCAAACACCATGACGGTTTTTGTTTATGGCCGAGCAAATATTCTACCCATACCGTTGCACAAAGCAAATGGAAAGATGGTAAAGGCGATGTGTTGAAAGAACTTAGTGATGCCTGTAAAGAATATGGTTTGAAGCTGGGTATTTATTTATCGCCGTGGGACAGGAACCACCCCAAATACGGCACGGCAGAATACAACCAGGTGTTTATAAATATGATGAAGGAAGTGGTTAGCCGCTATGGCCCCCTGTTTGAGTTTTGGTGGGATGGCGCTAACGGTGAAGGCCCTAATGGTAAAAAGCAGGTATATGAATGGCATAAGTTTGAAGCTACCATGCGCAGTATTGCACCTAATACACCTGTTTTCAGCGATATTGGCCCGGACATACGCTGGGTGGGCAATGAACGGGGTTTTGCGGGAAAAACCAACTGGAATTTATTAGATACCGCCGGCTTTACACGTGGTGCAGGCGCGCCAAGCCAGGATACACTTAACCAGGGAAATATTAACGGGCATAACTGGATACCGGCTGAATGTGATGTAAGCATACGCCCGGGGTGGTTTTACCATGCCAGCGAGGATGACAAGGTGAAAACACCGCAGGAATTATTTGATTTATACCTGAAATCAGTGGGCCGCGGTGCAAATTTATTACTGAATGTACCGCCGGACAGGAGGGGGTTAATTAACGAACACGACAGCGCCGCATTGATGGGTTTTAGAAAATTGAGGGAGGAGAGTTTTGAAAGAAATTTATTGAACAGTGCGGCCCTAACTTACACGGCTAACGATGTTGCTCATGCGACTTCGCTGCTGAATGATAAGGATAATAAAACATTTGTCGCAGTGCCATTCAATGACCTTTCGGGGATTAAGGCAACTTTCAAAACACCGCAAAAAATTAATTGCATTGTTTTGCAGGAGCCAATACAAATGGGGCAAAGAGTGATTTCATTTAGCATAACCTTTAAAAAAGATGGTAAAACCACCAGTATAATTGATGGTACTACTATTGGTAAAAAGCGTATTCTAACTTTTCCTGAAACGGATGCGGATGAGTTTGTTATAAATATTTTGAGTGCGAAAGCAATGCCATTAATAAGTGAAGTAGGCGCTTACGATATTGACGAGAGCCTGGTAGAGAAATAAGGCAAGCGGGTTGCCGCCAACCAGTATAAAGTAATGGGCTGTGTTTACTTCCCTGTAAACACAGCCTTTCTTTTTTCCAGGAATGCGGCAGCGCCTTCTTGCTTGTCTTCTGTTGCAAAGCATTTACCAAATTCTTCTACTTCAACAGCATAACCATTTTTGCTTTGGTCAAATATTGCGTTGGCAGCCGTTATGCAGCCTGCAACAGCAAAGGGCGCTTTGCTGTTTATAATGGTAAGAATGGCCTTTGCTTTGTCAAGCAATTCTGCCTGTGGCACTACATAGTTAACCAGGCCATATTGCAGGGCGGTGCCGGCATCAATCATAGCAGCGCTCATTAATAGTTCAAGCGCCCTGCCTTTGCCAATTAATTGCGTTAAGCGTTGTGTGCCACCATAGCCGGGCGGAATACCAAGGTTTACTTCGGGTTGTCCAAATTTGGCATTATCACTTGCAATCCTGAAATGGCAGCTCATGGCAAGCTCGCAGCCACCGCCCAATGCAAAACCGTTTACACAGGCTATAATAGGTTTTGGCGCGTTTTCTATCTTAAAAAAAATGTCCTGCCCCTTTTTAGCCAGTTCCTTGCCCTCTTCAGGGGTCAGTCCAACAAACTCGCTAATGTCTGCACCGGCTACAAAGCTTTTTGCGCCGGCGCCAGTAATAATGGCAGAATGTATTTCTTTATTCACGTAAATCTCATCCAGTACTTCGCTCAAATCCTGCATCACCTGTTTGTTTAGGGCGTTAAGTTTATCGGGGCGATTGATAGTAACCGTGTAAATGTTATCTGTCAAATCAGTGAGTAAAGTATTGTACATAAAATATTTTTTGAGGTAGAACTTATTTTAGCGCTGATAGCTTACGGCCTCTCTAAAAATTTCTGTGTTCTGCAACCCATCCTTTAATATATTCTGCAATGTTTGCAGTAGTGGCGCCGGGTGCAAAAAGTTTACCTACGCCCATTTCATTTAGTTGTTTCATATCATCTTCCGGAATTATACCGCCGCCGGTAAGCAACACATCATCCATTTCCTTTTCCTTCATTAACTGCAATATTTTTGGAAATACAGTCATGTGCGCCCCACTTAATATACTTACTCCAATGGCGTCAGCATCTTCCTGCAAGGCAGCATTTACCACCATTTCAGGTGTTTGCCTCAGGCCGGTATAAATTACTTCCATACCTGCGTCCCGCAAGGCGGCAGCAATTACTTTTGCACCGCGGTCGTGCCCGTCAAGCCCAACTTTGGCAACAAGTACTCTTATGGGCCTGTTTATTGTATGCTCTTGCATGTATTCATTTTTTCTGTGCAGCAATCGTCCGCAACAAATGTATTACTTCTAAAACATTGTTTTATTGCGGTTTGTTGAGTAAATCCGCCCTTGCCTTTGCAAGCTTCTCTTTAAACATCTGGTTAAAGGCTTCGTTAGCGCCTTTAAATAAAATTATGAGGCTTCCATGCTCCCTTGAATAAGTACTCGTAACACTATCCCGTAATTGTGCAAATGCAAAATCTTTTACAAAGGGGTGTTCCATCTCGTGTTCATCGTCCGTTACAAGTACTACATTATCCAGGTGTATACTGTCCGGCATCCAGTACAAAAAGCTGGCATTATCGCTGTAGGCAAAAGGCATGTGGTATTTTTTAGCGTAGAATGTTACTGCGCCTGCCTGACCATAATTGTCGCAATATATAATGGCATGTTTCTTTTGGTTGCTGTCAAGCGCATTCCATGCAGATGCCGTTTTTTGCGCCATCTCCTCCCAGCCAAGCATATCGGCAAAGTCCTGCGGCAGCGGGTGATCTTTTAAATCTTCCCAGTGCAGTGCACCTGTTGCTTTGGCATTGGTTGCTTCATATAGTTTGGCCAGTGGTTCCGGCTTTAAAACAGGCAATGCAATGGGAACAAAGTTAAGCGTTAATAACAGTGGTATCATTACAAACACATAACGCAAAAATTTTAAACGTACCTCGGTTATTTTGGCAAGCTGGTAGCTGCCAAATGCAATAAGTACGGGGTAAGTGCCCAATGAATAATAGTTTTTGCCATGCAGCGCCAGCAATATTGCGATAACAAAAATATAAGTGAACGCATAAAAGCGGTAATTCTTTCCTTCCCTGGCGAAAGCAACAAAACATAGGCCGGTAACCCACAAAAAACAGGTGGGTAAAAACATCATAAACTGGTCAATAATAAAGCTTGCATGGCTTATATACTGCAGTTGTGTTTCAGTCAATTGCGCCATGTGGTGCATTACAGGAAAATGCCTGTTGTATTGCCAGATAATATTGGGCAGAAAAATAACCAACCCTGCCAGGGCGGCGAAATAAAAATGCTTGTTGGCTAATAATTTTCGTTGTTTGGTGAGGAGTAGGCCGGCAACAAGAGACACAATAAAAAATAGCGCAGAATATTTACTCATCATGCCGAGGCCTGCACAAATGCCTGTTACATACAGCCAGCTATTTTTATTGGTTTGTATATAGCGTATAACACCATAGGCCATCATCGTCCAGAAGAATACTTCAGGAAAGTTTGGTTGGAAAAGAAAATGTACCCGCAGGTAAGCACTATAAATAAAACCTAAGAAACAAAGCACCAATGCGAATGTTTTGCCGCCGAGTGATAGTATAATTTTGCCTGCGACAATAAAGGTAAGCGCGCCAACCAGTGAAGGCCAAAACTTAATCCAAAACATGCCGTCACCAAGCAGGTGTGTAAGCCAGGCAAAAACACTTAGCAATGGGGGTACTTCCATAAAGCCCCAGGCCATGTGGTTGCCTTCAGCCAGGTATAAAAATTCATCACGGTGCGGCTCATAATAACTGTTTTGTAAAAGGTAGGGAAGAATAAGTTTAATGAATGCGAGAATATATAAAATGTAATTATACTTTTTCATTCATGTATGTTTGGCGTAAGTTACAACACCAAACGAAATTGACAACCTTAAAGTTACAGGCTGCTATTAATGATTTATACCTGCTGTTACGATTGCAACAGCCCGAGCACATGCTTAATTCTTTGTAATGTTTCATTACGCCCTATCAATGCAGCTATGTCAAAAACACCAGGCCCAAATTTGCCGCCTACCAGCATAATGCGCAGGGGCAGCATTAACTCACCCGGCTTTATTTGATGGGCTGCGGCCATTTCTTTTAATTCTTTCTCAAGGTCATCGTGCTGCCATACAGGCATCAGTTCATACGCCCGTATTAATTCGCTGAAGAAAACCGTTTTATGTTCTGTCCATTTTGGTTTTATGGAGGCAATATCTATTTCAGACGGAGCAGAGAAAAAGAAACCCGCCTGCTGTACAAAATCAGGCAACAGCGTGCAGCGGTCTTTTACCAGTTCCAGCACTTTTTTAAACTGTTCATCATCTTTCACCTCAATACCTTTTTCCTCAAATAGTTTCTTTACCTGTAAAACGTAACTGGTAACCGGTAACTTTTTTATCCATTCGTGGTTGAACCATTTCGCCTTTTCATAATCAAACTTTGCCCCCCCTTTATGTACACGGTCCATGGTAAATTTTTCCACCAGTTCATCAAGGGTAAAAATTTCCTGCCCGGAGCCATCATTCCAGCCAAGCATTGCCAGCATATTAATAAACGCCTCCGGCAGAAAACCCCGTTCTTTAAACCCGGTTGTTTTATCGCCTGTTTTAGGGTCAGTCCAGTCCATAGCAAATACGGGAAAGCCGAGCCTGTCGCCATCACGCTTGCTGAGCTTACCGTTACCATCGGGTTTTAATATCAGCGGCAGGTGCGCCCATTGCGGCATGTTTTCAATGCCAAATAAATATTTCCATAACAGTACATGTGCAGGCGCGCTCGGCAGCCATTCCTCGCCGCGAAAAGCATGGGTTATTTTCATTAAGCAATCATCTACCACCACTGCCAGGTGATAGGTGGGCATACCATCCGCTTTTAGTAAAACCTTATCATCGGATTGAGAAGAATTAAACACCACTTCACCACGAATCATATCAGTAAAACGTATCTCTTCTCCTTCCGGCATCTTTATACGGATAACATGCGGCATATTCTCGCTTAACAGTTTATGTGTCTCATGCTCACTCAGGGTAAGGCTGTTGCGCATCCTCATTCTTAACAGGTGGTTATATTGCGGGGATGGGTTTTCCTCCGTTTTAAAAGTTACCCGCATTTCATCCAGCTCTTCCGGCGTGTCAAATGCATAATATGCATTGCCCTGGCTAACTAATTGCTCTGCATATTGCCTGTACAATGCCTTGCGTTCACTCTGGCGGTATGGCGCATAAGGGCCGCCATGTATGGCACTTTCATCAGGCTGCAGGCCGCACCATTGTAAACAATTAAAAATATATTCCTCTGCGCCGGGTACAAACCTGGTTTGGTCTGTGTCCTCAATGCGCAATATAAAATCACCTTTATGGTGCTTGGCAAACAAATAATTAAACAACACTGTTCTAACGCCACCCAAATGAAGCCCTCCCGTTGGCGAGGGCGCGAAACGTACCCTTACTTTTTTATCATCCATGCGGCAAAGATAGTTGATTGACCAAGAAAGAATAAGCGGCCGGTTGGCAAAAAGTTGCGGGCCTTACTGCATTACCTGCAGCAGCAGCTTAAAGCCATTATTTGTTTTTTGCCATACCCGCAGGTAGTTGTTTATTTTATCTTCATGCCTTACAGTGCCATACACATAAGCAAGGTCACGCGCGTCGGAAATGCCGCCGCCCATTTCCATAAATTGTAAATCTGCAGGCAGCGTATTAAGCGCTGCTATAATATTGTTAGCGCCTTTTAACGGCAGAGCACCCCCGGTAATAAACCAGGCATTATCGCTAATGGCGGTTTTGTAGGCATCGTTGTGGGCTGTTTCATATTGTTGTATAAACCTTCTGTCAATTGTCAGGGGGTCATCGTCCTGTATATCGCTGTAATTACCGGTAAATTTGCTTACAGTGTCAACGCGGTATGCAGGTACACTGAAATCCGTACCAATATCAACCAAAAATTTCCATTCCCCCCTGTCGTTCATGTGCCAAATGGTGGCAAACTCGCCTGCGGCAACAGGCGCTCTGGTAGCTGATTTTTTATATTGCCATGGGCCGGTGGTAAAACCAAGCTCGCCGGATTTTGCTATGCCTGCAAATGCCGGTTGCCATAGCAACTTGCTGCTGTCGGGCAGGCGTTTGCTCCATAGCCCATAAGATTTAACTGCGTCACCGTTCCTGAACTCTATACTGTTTGCTGTATCAAGAAAATGCATAAAGGCATCGCGTGTATTGTATTGCAGGGCATACGCGGCAAAATTTTTTTCAACCGCAATAATACCTTCCACCGTTTTTTGGGCATGTGTATATATGCCCGTCAATAGGATAAATAGTAAAAAAATGGCTGGTTTATGCGGGGAGGTTTGTGTGTGCATGGTTGTATATTTCGCGGCTGGTATTGCTCCAATTTGTAAAATTCAGGTTATTGCCCGTTATCCCGGTAAATAAAAACGGTGTTTCGGAACTAAATATTGCCGCTTTAAATGTTTTGTAAAAGTGCAAACGCCTGCGGGCATAGTTTTGTAATTGTCATAACCTGTTTGCAGAATACACACAAAAGTCCGCAGATGAGAAAAAAAAGCTTCTTAATGGCATTGGGTATATGCTTTCTGTTCCTGGGTAATCAAACCCATGCCCAGCAAATGCCCGGAAAATTAGCCGCTCCCGTGGTATTTGAGCCTGGTAAAATTTCTGATGCGTTTCCCAACCGGGATATGGCAATTTCGCCCGATGGCAGGGAACTGTTTTATACCATACAGTTTACCAAAGGCTATTTTAGTGTGATAATGCACTGTATTAAGAAGAATGGAGAATGGAGCGAGCCCGAGATGGCTGCCTTTTCAGGCCGTTACAGCGATTTGGAACCTTCATTTTCACCGGATGGTACCAAATTATATTTTTCCTCTGACAGGCCTTTAACGGATACCGGTGCTGAAAAAGATTTTGATATTTGGTTTGTAACAAAAGTAAATGGCGTGTGGCAAAATCCACAGAATATGGGCGCGCCTGTAAATACCACAACCGACGAGTTTTATGCCAGTGTTGCCAAAAGCGGTAACATATATTTTACCAGGGCGACAGAAGGGCGCAATGACGATATTAAAATGTGCCGGTTTGTTAACGGTAGTTATGATGATGCTGTAAGCCTTAGTGATTCGGTTAATTCAGCGGGATATGAGTTTAATGCCTATGTTGACCCTGATGAACAATTTATTTTATATACGGCATACAACAGACCCGGTGGACTGGGCAGCGGTGATTTGTATATTAGCCGTAAAACGGCGGAAGGAGGATGGGGCAGGGGTGTAAACTTAGTAAACCTAAATTCCCCTTACATGGATTATTGCCCTTTTGTAACTGCCGATAAAAAATACCTGTATTTTACCAGCGACAGGCCGGCCCTGGAAACACCCTTTAAAAAATCCGCGGATGCAAAAACCATACGGGCTATTTTAAACTCACCCGGCAACAGGTTTGACGATATTTACGTAGTTCCGTTTGATGCCCTGCTGGTAAAGTAAATTGTAGCGCAAGGCTTGTTAACTATAAATACAACTGCACCATTTTTCGCCAGTAGCGCGCCCTGTGTGCTTCCTCCATCCACACAACAAGGTTATGGTTAATGTTTTTTTGGGTGAGGGCATCGCTTAGCTTTCGGTTATTCTCCAAAAAAGGGTCTTCTTCACCAATTACCAGGGTTATGCCAAGGTTCCTGAGTTTTGTAAGCATGCCTTCGTCGTTAATGTTAGGCACAAACATGGATGGCATATTAAAATAAATATCATCGTTAAAATAACCATCCAGCAGGTCTGCAAAGGAAGGCGAAGACCAGGTAAGGTCGTACCGGGAACTCATGCCTACCACTTTGTGAAAAAAATCGGGGTGCCTGAAGGCGATGTTAACGGCGTGGTAACCGCCAAGGCTGCAGCCGGCAGCGGTAATAGGCGCGGTATTTTTATACCTTATAAGGGGGAGAACCTCGTATAAAATATACCGTTCGTACTGGCGGTGCCTTTTAATTTTTTCTGCCGGGTGTATGGAGGCGTAAAAACTTTCAATGTCAATACTGTCCACGCAAAATAACTGCAGTTCACCATTGTCTATTTTTTCCTGTACCGCCTGTACAACCTTCCAGTTTTCGTAGTCGTAAAACCGGGCGGTGCGGGTTGGAAAAAACAGCACAGGCCTGCCTGCATGGCCAAAAACCAGCAACTCCATTTCGCGGTTCAAAAATGTACTATGCCATTTATAATACTCTCTCGTCATTTCATATCAAAAAACACTGTAAAATGGCAAGATGTTATTACAATCGTGTTAAGCTACTTTCAACATTTAATGAAATGTGTGTTAAGACGGCCTGTTTCCAAATTTCATACCCTTTGCTGCTTAAATGTAACCCATCAGCATCGTATAAACCGGGTACAGGGTTACCGGCCGCGTCTATCATTTTATCATACACATTTAAAAAATAATGGCCTTCACCGCTTTCTTCTATTAATTGTTGAATAAGTTGATTTGTGTAGCATATTTTTCCTTTCAGGTTCCTGCGGCTTATGCTGGGTTTAATAGAAATATAGGTAAATAAAACACCCGGGAAAAACCGGTGCATATATGCCAGGAATTGCTGGAAAAATATATATACTTCTTCGGGGTTTCTGCCGTCACCTAGGTCATTATCCCCCGCATATACAATCAAATGTTCGGGCTGGTACGGTTTCAGCACACGTTCAAAAAACCAAACGCAGGCAGCCAGTGTAGAGCCGCCAAAGCCGAGATTAACGGGGTAATATTCTTTAAAATCTTCGTACAGTGTTTTCCATAGCCTTATGGATGAACTGCCGTAAAAAATAGTTTTGGGTTCGTATTTAAGCGTGTTTCTTTCCTTTTCAATTCTTTTTACTTCTTCTTCGTACCAAATCATGCATTAAATAGATTGCGTAAAAGGTCAAATATACAGCATATTTAAGCGCTGACTGAAGGTTTTATCTCATTTTAAGGCTGTTGCAGGTGCATGCACCACCGGGGGACTGACCGATTGCCTGCTTACTTCTTCCGAATCGTATTTTACTGATATAGCGTTTCTCCTACCTTTGCGCTTCTAAAAACAGCCGTTATGGATTACAGGATTGAAAAAGACACTATGGGTGAAGTTAAAGTGCCCACGCATGTTTACTGGGGCGCACAAACACAACGCAGCATTGAAAATTTTAAAATAGCGCAGGATATTAATAAGATGCCGAAGCCTGTTATACAGGCATTCGCCTATTTAAAAAAGGCGGCTGCACTGGCGAATTTTGAATTGGGTGTATTGCCTGCAGAAAAGAAAGATGCTATTGGACAGGTATGTGATGAGATACTGGAAGGTAAGCTTGACGACCAGTTTCCATTGGTGGTTTGGCAAACCGGCAGTGGCACGCAAAGCAACATGAATGTAAATGAAGTAGTGGCTTACCGCTCCCACGTATTAAAAGGAGGAGCGCTGACTGATAAAGACAAGTTTTTACACCCTAATGATGATGTAAATAAATCACAGTCGTCCAACGACACTTTCCCCACCGCTATGCATATAGCGGCGTATAAAATACTGGTTGAGACAACCATACCCGGCATTGAAAAATTGCGGGATACACTCGCAGAAAAAAGCCAGGCGTTTATGCACGTGGTAAAAATTGGCCGCACCCATTTTATGGATGCAACCCCGCTTACCCTGGGGCAGGAATTCAGCGGCTACGTGGCGCAACTTACGTGGGGGATAAAAGCTATTAAAAATGCCTTGCCGCATTTGGCACAGCTTGCTTTGGGCGGCACCGCCGTAGGCACAGGCATTAATACACCCAATGGGTATGCCGAACTTGTTGCACAAAAAATTGCCAGCCTTACCGGCCTACCTTTTGTAACCGCTGACAATAAATTTGAGGCCCTTGCAGCGCATGACGCCATTGTGGAAGCCCACGGTGCCCTTAAAACTGTTGCGGTAAGCCTGATGAAAATAGCCAACGACATACGGATGCTTTCTTCCGGCCCGAGGAGTGGTATTGGTGAAATTCATATACCGGATAACGAACCCGGCTCGTCTATTATGCCCGGTAAGGTAAACCCTACGCAATGTGAGGCTTTAACCATGATTGCCGCACAGGTGATGGGTAATGATGTGGCTATAAATATCGGCGGGGCTACGGGGCATTTTGAACTGAATGTGTTTAAGCCGGTGATGATATACAACTTTCTGCACAGCGCGAGGCTGATAGGGGAAGGATGTGTAAGCTTTAATGATAAATGCGCTATTGGCATTGAACCGATAGAAGCGAACATTAAGAAGCATGTTGATAATAGCCTGATGCTGGTAACATCACTCAACACCAAAATAGGGTATTACAAAGCCGCTGAAATTGCGCAAAAAGCGCATAAAGAGGGCACAACGCTAAAGGAAATGGCTGTAAAACTTGGGTATGTTACCCCGGAAGAATTTGATGCCTGGGTTGACCCCAAAAAAATGGTGGGTAAAATATAAGCAGGCGCGTTAATGCAGAGTTTTTGAGTTTGCCCGGGCGAATTTGGTAACGGGCAACGTGCAAATTATCAGTAACTTACAGCTTTAAACAATTTATCTGCCGTAAAACCGTTATTTTGAAGATAACATAGAAGTATTAAACGGCCTTTACATGCAAAAAAAACGTATTATGGTAATGCGAAAACCTGTGATAACCCTGCTGGGCCTTGCGGCTATGATTTGCCTTGTGTTTATTGCCTGTCAAAAAGAGTATAGCCTTGAAACGAACAAAAGCCTTGCTGCTGAAGGTTCTTTACAGGATACTAGCGGCAACTGCATGCCTATTACAGTAGCAGGCACTTTTTATGGAGGTGTTGAACCCGGCAGAGATACAGCCTATGTGCTGCTTAATGTAAACGTTACCAACCCGGGTTCCTATTCTATTTACACCAATACCCAGGACGGCTTTTACTTTTCTGACTCCGGCTATTTCAGCACCACAGGTATAAATGTGGTTAAAATAAAACCCATAGGTGTGCCTATTATACCCGGTGCACAGGATTTTACCGTTTCTTTTGATTCAACCGTTTGTTATTTTACTGTAAATGTGCAGGACAGCACCGGTACAGGGTTGGGCGGCGGTGGTATTACCAACCCCAACAAGAGTGATACAGCCTGGAAATTCAGTGATGGTACAAATACCTACCACGGACCAATTGATACGGCATATACTTATACTGACAGCCTCGGGCAATTTTTACTTAGCATGATAGGCTATACCAGCGCTACCGCCGACTCAGCCTGGGAAATAGGCGTTTATTTTTCCGGCGGACAGGTTGCAACGGGAAGCTACCAGTCAAAAGCAAGCGCGGCGTTTGGCTTTGTTAACGGCACCACGGGCAAACTTATTTACGAGGCTGACCCAACTGTACAGACGGTAAATACCACAGTCACCATTACAAGCTATGATGCCTCAACGAAAATAATAACGGGCTCGTTTAGCGGCACGGCAAAGGATGCATCGGGAAACCCCGTCACGATAAACCCCGGAACGTTTACCGCCAAATTATTGAATTGACGAAACTAACTTTTATAAAAAAACCGGCATTGTTCAGGTGCCGGTTTTTTTATTGCCTTTAATAAGGTTTATTGCCCCTGTGCCAGGCTGTATGCTTTTTTGTCTCCCAGCATCAGCAGCAGTTCGGATGAGCAAATTTTAAAATTGCCGCTAAGGCTTATATACAACCCCAGTACGTCCTGCTGGGTAAGCGGAAAATCATCAATGCTTTCAAAGCGCACATTGTACTGGTTAACCAGGTTAGTATAAACACTGCCTGTAGGCCAAACCTGTGTACCACGGTTGCTTATATTAACCAGCTTAAATTTAACCCCTGCATGCCGCAGGCATTTGTTGGCTATAATATTCGGCTGTTCATTGCTTTCAATAAAAAAATCTACCCCGCAAATTTTTTCACTGGCTTCATCCGCGCTTTCCATCATGGCGTTCTTTTCCAGCTTAAAATGTGTTTGGGTGGTGTACATGTCAGGCTGCGGGGGTTTTGCGCCAAGTTGCGGTGTTTGGCCAAAATTACCTATAACAGCATTTGCAAAATCTGTGGTATTGGCCGCAGGCTTGCTCTTATCGCCAAAATCTCCGGTATGTACGCCCTGCTCTAAAGTGTACAGCAGCGCGTTTTCAATAATCATTGCTTTTTCCATCATACCTAAATGGCGCAGCATGGCTATGCCGCTTAATAAAAGCGCTGTGGGGTTGGCAATATTTTTACCGGCAATATCCGGCGCAGTACCATGTACGGCTTCAAAAATGCAAATGTAGTCGCCTATATTGGCGCTCGGCGCAAACCCCAGGCCGCCTACCAGCCCTGCGCACAAGTCGCTTACAATATCGCCCTGCAGGTTGGTAAGCACCACCACATCAAACAAATCCGGCCTTGTAACCAGCTTCATACAAAGGTCATCCACAATAACATCATCCGCCTTTAATTCGGGATATTCTTTAGCAACCTCGTAAAACACCTGCAAAAACAAACCATCGGTAAGTTTCATTATGTTGGCCTTGTGGCCGCAGGTAATACGCCTTGCATTTTTTTTCTTAGCCATTTCAAAGGCATATTTTATCACCTGCAGGCTGCCCGGGCGGGTAATAAACCGGCGGCTAAGTGCCACATCATGCGTAAGCATGTGCTCAATACCGCCGTAAGTATCTTCAATGTTTTCGCGCACAATGGTAATATCAACGGGAATGCCTGCTTTGCTGAAAACAGTATCTACGCCTGACAATGTTTGAAAAACCCTATTGTTGGCGTAGGTGTTCCATGTTTTGCGTGCGGTAACGTTTACGCTCTTTACGCCTTTGCCCTTGGGTGTTTCCATAGGGCCCTTAAACAAAATACCCAATGTTTCAATGGTTTGCTGTGCCTCGGGCGTCATGCCGTTACTGTAACCTTTGTCAAACACCCACTTGCCCATGTCAACAAACTGGTATTCCAGTGCAACACCGGCCGCGTTGAATACGGAAAGAACGGCATTCATAATCTCGGGGCCAATGCCATCACCTTTGGCTACTGCAATTTTTGTCATATACTGTATTTTGTATTAATAATGCGAAAGCGCTGCAAAATTAAGGGCTGGCGGTTGTGCAGCATAAAAAACTTGGAGGATGAATAAAGCATGAAAAATGAGACATGTTAAAAATATTAACTGCCATTACCGCTGCTCACTCTGTCGTATTTTATATTTTGTTTATTCGTATCTTCATCCGGCAAACAACTATGAAGATGGTATCGAAAATTTCTGAAGGTGTTCAAATTAGTGTAGAGACGTTTTATCAGCCCGATTACAGTAATCCCGCCAACAGCGAATTTATGTTTGCTTACCGCATAACCCTTGAAAACCATAACGATTTTACTGTTAAACTGCTGCGCCGCCACTGGTTTATTTTTGACAGCAACGGCCAAAACCGCGAGGTGGAAGGAGAAGGCGTAGTTGGCGCCCAACCCGTTTTGCAACCCGGTAAGCAGTACCAATATGTAAGCGGCTGCAACCTGCGCACCGAAATGGGCCGCATGCACGGCACCTACCTGATGGAAAACCTTGACACTAAAACAACCTTTACGGTTAAAATTCCCCCGTTTGAAATGGTAGCCCCGGTAAAGTTGAATTAGACCCATGGTTCATAGTTCATCGTCAGGAAGTAATATATTGTTTAGCTGAATGGTGTATGGGTAAAAACCCGGAACGGGTTTAATGTGAATAGCCCTGTATGCAATGCGGGGACAGGTGCAGCGTGTTTATTATAACTCCGTCGGAGTTGAATATGCTTTTCAGGTCAGCCTGTATTGCCCTTACTTTTTGCCTTGACGCAAAAAGTAACAAAAAGGTCAAGGCTGCAGAAAAATGGCTAAAAATTTGTTCACCGGGCTACAATAAAATAGTCTCAGCCATGAATTAAGCCCACCACCGGTGCGACTTGTGTACTAACAATATTCCCCGACACCTGTGCACGGATTTCATTGCTTAACGCCCGTCTCTCAAATTTTATTAACGCCATTTTTCTGCAGCCTGGTGGTTGCAGCGGCATCGTCCTGCTGCCCTGAACTTGTTTCAGGGTTGTTTCAGCATCTTCTGGCATTTGTGCTTGCATTTATCCAGGAGTTGCCGAAATAAATTCGGCATGACGAAGTGTTTTGTTCAGCCGTTGTTGGTTTTGTTGCCTAAAACGAAAAGGCGATACTATCAATGCTGGTGACAACACCAACATTGGCGGGAATAATCTTGTCGGTGATAAGCCTTTCCCCATTTTCTTCTCTATGGTATTGGCTCAAGCGCCTGCCACATTACTTCAATAGGGTGCAGGGCTTTTTTGCCGGTGCCGTCTTTTACCTGGTGGCGGCAACTGGTGCCGGGGGCGGCAATAATGGCATCTTCCGTAGCATTGCGAACGGCGGGAAACAGCACCAATTCGCCAATCTTCATAGATAAATCGTAATGCTCCTTCTCATACCCAAAACTGCCTGCCATACCGCAGCAGCCGGAAGGGATAACTTCCACCCTGTAGTTTTGCGGCAATTGCATCATTTTTACGGAGCCTGCTGTTGTGGTGAGCGCTTTTTGCTGGCAATGCCCATGCAGCTTTATGGTGCGTTTTTCTTTGGTAAACTGCTGTTGGGTAATATTGCCTTTGTCAATTTCCCGCGCTATAAAATCATCAATCAAAAATGTATTGGCGGCAAGCGCTTTGGCTGTTTCCAAATCTTTATCATCCGCAAGGTCAATGTACTCATCCCTGAAAGTAAGTATGGCCGATGGCTCAATGCCTATTAAAGGGGTCTCGGCAGTTACAATATTGTTTAAAAGGGCAACGTTTTTTTGCGCAATTTTTTTTGCATCGCGCAATAAGCCTTTACTCAACCAGGCCCTGCCACTTTCTTCATGGTTGGGTATCTCTACTTCATAACCTAATTTCTCCAGCAGTTGTATGGCTTTTATACCAATATGTGTATCGTTATAGTTGGTAAACTCATCGCAAAACAGGTACACTTTTTTGGTGGTGTTTTTATCTTTCAATACCTGTGTTTTCCTGTGCTTTTCATACCATTTGCGCAGGGTTGTTTTTTGCAGGGTTGGCATGCTGCGTTTTTGCGCAAAACCGGCAAATTTCTTTACCAGCGGGCTAATGGCGCCATTGGTCATGGCAAGGTTATACAGCCCCGGCGCAATGGCGCCTAATTTTGCACTTTTATTAAACCCTGCTATAAGCTTTGCCCGCATGGGCACGCCGTTAGCGTCGTAATAATGCTGTAAAAACTCCGCCTTAAGTTTAGCCATATCAACATTACTGGGGCATTCTGATTTACACCCTTTGCAGCTAAGGCATAAATCCATCACTTCATAAATTTCTTTATGGTCAAACCGGTTTAGTTTGTTTGAATGGGTAAGAAACTCGCGTAATATATTAGCCCGTGCGCGGGTAGTGTCTTTTTCGTTTCGTGTTGCCATAAATGAGGGGCACATAGTGCCGCCCGATAATTGCGATTTACGGCAATCGCCTGAGCCATTGCATTGTTCGGCGTGTTGCAGAATATCCTGTTTATTAAACCTGAATATGGTGTTAAATGCCGGTGTTTGCTGCCCCGGCGTATAACGAAGCATGCTGTTCATGCTGGGGGTATCAACAATTTTGTTGGGGTTGAAAATGTTGCTTGGGTCCCATGTTTGTTTTATTTGTTTAAGCAACTGGTAATTTTTCTCGCCAACCATTTGCCGTATAAATTCGCCGCGCAGCCTGCCATCGCCGTGCTCGCCGCTTAATGAGCCGTTATATTTTTTTACCAGCGCCGCTATTTCTTCCGCAATGGTGCGGAATAGCTGGTTGCCTTCTTTTGTTTTAAGGTTGATGATGGGCCGCAGGTGTATTTCACCGCTGCCGGCATGGGCATAATGCACGGAGTGTAACCCGTATTTTTTGAGTATTTCATTAAAGTCGCGGATGTACGCCGGCAAATCATTTACATCAACCGCGGTGTCTTCAATAACAGGCACCGCTTTTTCGTCACCCGGCAGGTTGCTTAACAGGCCAAGGCCTGCTTTACGAAGGCTCCATATTTTTTTAGAATCATCCCCGAACAATAAAGGAAAATGATAACCCAGGCCGGCCTCGCGCATATCGTCTTCCACCTGTTTGGCGATGGCCGTAATTTCATCCCGGTTGGTACGCGCAAATTCAATTACCAGTATAGCGCCGGGGTCGCCTTTTACAAAAAAGCGGTTTTTACGCTGCTCAATATTGTCCTTTGTGCATTCAAGTATAAAATGGTCAATCAGTTCGCTGGCGCTTGGTTTATATTTTAAGGCGATAAGGTTAGCCCTTAGCGATTCATCAATGCTGTTGAAATGCACGCACAGCAAACCCACTTCCTTTGGCGGCAGCGGTACAACATTAAGTTTTATTTCAGTGATAAATGCCAGCGTGCCCTCGCTGCCGGCTATCAGCTTGCAGAAGTTAAAGTCAGCAGTACCCGCAGTAAACGGCGCAGTTTCCAGCAACACATCCACGGCATAACCGGTATTTCTTCTTTCAATACTTTTTTTAGGAAATTGTTTTCGTATTTCAACCTGGTTATCATAGTTGCTCAGCAGGCTGCGCGTTGTTTTATAAATGTTGGCTTCAAGGCTGCTGCCTTCGCATTTAGCATGAAATTCATCAATAGCAAGTGTTTTAAAAACAGCTTCGCTGCCGTCGCTTAATAATGCTTTTACTTCCAGCAGGTGCTCGCGTGTGCTGCGGTACACAACTGAATTAGACCCGCAGGAATTATTGCCTACCATGCCGCCAATCATGGCACGGTTGGCGGTAGAAGTTTCAGGCCCGAAAAACAGGCCATGCGGCTTTAAAAACATATTGAGTTCATCCCGCACCACGCCCGGCTGTACACGTACCCAGCCTTCTTCCTTATTCAACTCGATTATCGCGGTAAAATATTTTGACACATCTGCAATTATACCATTGCCCACCACCTGCCCGGCCAGCGAGGTACCTGCTGTACGGGGGATGAGGGATGTTTTTTCTGCCTGTGCAAAAGCAACCAGCTTTTTTATGTCATCAACCGTTTTAGGAACAGCTACCGCAAGCGGCATTTCCCTGTATGCCGAAGCATCCGTAGCATAAAGGGTACGCATTGTATCGTCAAAATAAAATTCACCATCTAATTGTGTCGCCAGTTGCTGAAGCTTTTCCTTCATGTAGTTGTATCTTTTAAAGGGAATGGCAAAATTAACTGATTTTGCAAGATTGATGACGACACGCGTAGTGCAATATTCTGGCTGGCAGTTATTATGATAGCCGCATGTTTATAATCATTTCATTTTTGCCGAACTCTCCCTCACAACCAGTTCACTATGAATATATATGGTCTCATTTCTTTTTGCCTTTGCGGGGTTGGCCATTTGTTCCAATAAACATTTTGCTGCCGCTTCACCCATCTCAATGCCGGGATAATTTACAGTGCTTAAAGCCGGCTCTACAATTTTGCTTATGGCATCGTTATTAAAACCAACAACAGCAATATCTTTTGGTATGTGCAGGCCCATTTCTTTCCAGGTTTTAATACACACAGCGGCGCAAAAATCGTTCGTTATAAAAACACCGCCAGGCCGGGGCTTCATATTGGCAATGCTTATTGCTGCCTGCCTGCTTGCTTCTTCGCTAAGGTCATTTACAATTACATTTTCTTTTTTGAACGGTAATGAGTATTGCGACAATGCCTGTTGGTAACCTTTAAGCCTGTCAGCGTAAACATTCCTGCTAAGGTTGCCTGTAACATGCGCTATATTTTTGCAGCCCTGCTTAATTAAATGTTCGGCGGCAGTAAACCCGGCCTTATAATTATCAATCACAATTTTGGTACCGGGCCCGGTTTCCACGCGGTCAAAAAATACCACCGGGATTCCTTTTTTTATAAACGGCTTAAAATGCGCAGTGTTTTTGGTATCGTAGGCAAGAGAAGCAATCAGCCCGTCAACCCGCTTGTGAAAAAGGTTATGCGCATTGGCAATCTCCTTTTCGGCGGACTCGGACGAATGGCCGATAATTAAATCGAAGCCTGTACCTGCGGTTACTTTCTCTATGCCAGACAACACGGATGTTATAAACTGGCTGTTAAGCTCATGAATTATTATGCCAATGGTATTTGTTTTTTGCCTGCGCAGGTTACTGGCAAAATTGTTGCTTCGATAGCCCATTTTTTTGGCGGTATCCTGTATTTTTTTCTTCGTTTTTTCACTTATGGCCGCGTGGTTGTTTAAACCGCGGCTTACAGTAGCTGCTGAAATGCCCAATTTTTTGGCTATGTCGTATATCGTGGCTTCTTTCGGCAAGGCGGCATTTTTTGGTTCGGAAAATAAAATTAATGCAATCGGTTGCATTTTTTTCGAAAAATTTCTATATTTATCTCCTCTAACCATTTATTAAAAGTTCAAAAAACTTGCCATGCTGTTATTGGGGATAGATGTAGGCACTTCGTCAATAAAGGTATCTGTGGTAGATGCCGCAACAAAACAATGCATTGCCTCGGCGCAATATCCCGAAGCAGAGGCGCCTATTATATCAAAGCAATTAGGTTGGGCTGAACAATCACCCGCAAGCTGGTGGCTGTACACGCAGCAGGCAATATTAAACGCGCATGCGTCAGGAAAATATGCGCCGGAAGATATTGCGGCTATTGGTATTGCTTACCAAATGCACGGGCTGGTAATGGTTGATAAAAACCAACACGTTTTGCGTGACAGCATTATATGGTGCGACAGCCGTGGCGTGCCTTACGGAAACGGCGCTTTTAAAAGTATTGGGGAAGAAAGATGCTTAAGCCATTTACTTAACTCGCCGGGTAATTTTACCGCGGCCAAGCTTGCCTGGGTAAAAGAAAATGAGCCTTCGGTATATGCCCAGGCAGATAAAATTATGCTGCCCGGCGATTATATCGCCATGCAGTTAACCGGCAGTACCGGTACCAGCATATCCTCCTTGTCAGAAGGTATTTTTTGGGATTTTAAGAATGACAGTTTATCCGCAGATGTTATGGATTATTTTGGTTTTGAGGAAAGCCTTATTCCTCAAATCAAAGATGTATTCAGCGAGCATGGGCATGTAAGTACCGCTGTTGCAAACGCGCTGAACTTAAGGGCAGGGATACCCGTTAGCTACAAAGCCGGCGATCAACCGAACAATGCACTCTCGTTAAACGTTTTACAACCGGGCGAAGTAGCTGCAACAGCAGGTACGTCTGGTGTAATATACGGGGTTAGCGACATATTGGCGTACGACCAGCAAAGCCGTGTGAACACCTTTGCCCATGTTAATTATACAGCCGGGCAGCCACGGTTTGGCATTTTGCTGTGTATTAACGGAACGGGCATATTAAACAAATGGATAAAAAACCTTGGAGATAAGCATGCCAATTATAGTAAATTAAATGCGGAAGCCGCTGATATTGCAGAAGGCAGCGACGGCCTGTATATACTGCCTTTTGGCAATGGCGCTGAACGTATGCTGAATAATAAGCTTATTGGTGCACACATACATAACATTGACCTGAACAAGCACTCTGCTGCACACCTGTACCGTGCCGGGCAGGAGGGCATTGCCTTTTCGCTTAAGTATGGGCTTGATATTATGCGCGGCAATGGCATGAACCCCGGCGTTATACGCGCCGGTAAAGCAAATATGTTTTTAAGCGATGTGTTTACGCATGCTTTTGTTAATGCCACCGGTGTGCCGGTAGAATTATACGAGAGTGATGGCAGCATAGGCGCTGCATTGGGCGCAGGTATCGGCGCAAAAATATTCAGCAGCGCGAAGGAAGCATTTGACGGCATAAAAGTGCTTGGTACGGTTGAACCGGATGGTAATAAAAAATATGATGAGCATTATGAAAAGTGGAAGGGTTATTTGGAGCGTGAGCTTTAGTAAAAAGCCCATCATTGTTGCGTCGCACTCTTCAGCTTCCATCTATAGCGGGGAAGGAGGTACTTAGAACATTGAACACAAAAACATTGAACACAAAACTCAAAACACAAAATAATTCACTAAAAACTCACCTATATGTCAGTCATTACAGGAGACAAAGAATTTTTTAAAGGCATAGGCCAGGTTAAGTACGAAGGGCCGGGAACAGACAACCCGCTTGCCTTTCGGTGGTACGACGAAAATAAAATGGTAGGCAGCAAAACCATGAAGGAGCACCTGCGTTTTGCGTGCGCTTACTGGCACTCATTTGTAGGCAACGGGAGCGACCCTTTTGGCGGACCAACACATTTATACGATTGGAACAACAAGGCAGATGCCGTTGAAAGGGCAAAGGATAAAATGGATGCCGCCTTTGAATTTATAACCAAGCTTAGCTTGCCTTACTATTGCTTTCATGATGTGGATGTGGTGGATTATACCAATGATGTAGTGGATAACGAGAAGCGGCTGGCTGCGTTAGTTGACTATGCAAAGCAAAAGCAGGATGCATCAGGTGTTAAGTTGCTGTGGGGCACCGCTAATCTTTTCAGTCATTTGCGATACATGAACGGTGCAGCAACCAACCCCGATTTTAATGTGCTTGCGCATGCCGGCGCACAGGTAAAAGCTGCATTAGATGCTACTATTGCGCTTGGTGGCGAAAATTATGTGTTTTGGGGTGGCCGTGAAGGGTATATGTCATTGCTAAACACCAACATGAAACGTGAGCAGGAGCATTTAGCCCGCTTTCTGCACATGGCAAAAGACTATGCACGCACCAATGGCTTTACAGGAACATTTTTTATTGAGCCCAAGCCCTGTGAGCCTACCAAGCACCAATATGATTATGATTGTGCTACCGTTATAGGGTTTTTACGTCAGTACAGCCTGCTAAACGACTTTAAGCTGAACATTGAAGTAAACCACGCAACACTTGCAGGCCATACTTTTACACATGAACTGCAGGTTGCTGCAGATGCAGATTTATTAGGCAGCATGGACGCCAACCGCGGCGATTATCAAAACGGCTGGGATACAGACCAGTTTCCCAACAACATTAATGAGCTGACTGAAGCAATGCTTATTATTTTAGAAGCAGGCGGCTTTGGCGGCGGCGGTATAAATTTTGACGCCAAAAGGCGCAGAAATTCCACTGACCCGGCAGACCTGTTTTATGCACATATAGGCGGCATGGATACATTTGCCAGGGCTTTGATTACCGCCGATAAAATTTTACAGGACGGTGAATACCAAAACATACGCACGCAGCGTTATTCATCTTACGACGGTGGTACAGGCCTTGATTTTGAGATGGGCTCGTTAACAATGGAAGACCTGCGCAGGTATGCCATACAAAATGGTGAGCCCGCAGTTACCAGTGGCCGCCAGGAGTATTTGGAAAACCTTATTAATAAATTTATATAAGATTGTTTCCCTTGATCATAGGTATAAGAAAAGAGGCTGGCAGGTTATCCTGTTCAGCCTCTTGGTATTTTTGGGGGGTGCATCACCTACCCGCCATGCAATTTCTTAATCTCTTCCGTTAATTTGGGCACTACGTCAAATGCATCGCCTACAATGCCGTAATCAGCGGCTTTAAAAAATGGCGCTTCCGGGTCTTTATTTATCACTACTATATGCTTGCTGCGGTTAACGCCGGCAAGATGCTGTATAGCGCCTGATATACCGATAGCGATGTATAAATTGGGAGCTATCTGTACACCTGTTTGGCCTACATGCTCATGGTGAGGCCGCCAACCGCTGTCTGCCACAGGACGGCTGCAGGCAGTAGCAGCATGCAGTACATGCGCCAGGTCCTCAACCATGCCCCAATTTTCCGGTCCTTTCAGGCCGCGGCCACCGCTTACTACTATCTCTGCTTCTGTCAAGGGCACTTCCCCGCTTACTTTGTCTACCCCGGTAACTTTTATTGCCGATGTGCCTGGGGTTATGTTCAGTTGCACAACCTTTGCTGCACCTTCACCGGCAACTATCTTATAACTATTGGGGTTAATAGAGATAATCTTTATATCGCTTTTTATATCCACGTTGGCAAAAGCCTTTCCGCTGAAAACGGCTTTTTTTACTACAAAACCGCTGCCGGTAGCCGGGAGGGAAACAACCCCCGTAACCAGGCCCGCTTTTAATTTTGCAGATACCATTGGCGCAATAGCTTTACCTGTTTGGCTGTGGCTTAATATAACCACCCTGGCGCCCAGCGTGGTTACTGCTTCGGCAATGGCTTTTGCATACACCAGCGCATCAACTGTATTAAAGGCTTCATTGTTTACCTGGTTTACTTTCGCAACACCATACTTGCCCAACTCAGTTAAATTGGCAGTTACCGTACCCAGCAATAACGCTTCGGCAGTGGTGCCGAGTTGTTTCGCCACATCTGCGCCGTATGTAAGCGCTTCGTAAGATGCTTTCTTTATTTGACCATCCGCATGGTCTATAAAAATTAGTACCATAAAATTAATCCCGGCCCTAAACGGGGAACGGGCTTTAATGAATGAATATTGTTATGCTTATTCCTGTTTTCAGTTCTTTTTCTATATCGCTTTTGCTTCTTCATGCAGCAGCCTTACCAGTTCGGCTACATTATCAGCCGCCACCAGCTTAACACCCGCTTTGGCAGGCGGTAATTCATAGCTCACCACATGGGTTAAGGTTTCAACGGCTGCGGGTTCAACTACTTTTAGCGGCTTTGTACGGGCTGCCATAATACCACGCATATTGGGTATACGCTGTTCGGCAACACCTTTTGCGCAACTAACCACCACGGGCAGGGTTACTTCTGCCGTTTCTTCTCCTCCCTCAATTTCGCGGGTAATAGTTGCTGTTGTGCCTGAAAGCTCAAATTTTACAGCCAGCGACACAAACGGTATATCCAGCAAGCCGGCTATTGTACCGCCAACGGATGAACTGTTATAATCAATGGTTTCTTTCCCGGTCAGTATCAAATCATAGCTGCCGGTTTTAGCTATTTCAGCTATTTGGGCAGCAATATAAAAGCTGTCGTCGCTTGTGGTGTTTATACGTATCGCTTCATCCCCGCCAAGCGCCAAAGCCTTGCGGATAATAGGGTCGGCATCCGCGCCAGCAACTGTTACAAGGTGTAATGTTACAGATGGGTCTTTTTCCTTCAGTTCTATCGCTCTTACAAGCGCATACCATTCATCGTAAGGGTTAATTATCCATTGTACGCCTGTTTCTTCAAACTGGGTATTGTTATTTTTAAAAGCAATTTTTGCCGTGGTATCAGGTGTTTTGCTTATACAGACTAATATCTTCATACAATCGTTTTAGCGTTGGCAAATGTAATAACAAGTGTTAGTATAAAAAAGTTGTTTATGCAACTATTTTGTGGATAATTTTTTTAAGATGTTCAAAGTAACCTTTCAGGCTTTTTCACGTTACTAAAGTGTTGGCTAACGCGCTGTTTGAGGGGTTTAGCCACTCATTTTGCCTTTTGAATATATTTTCAACAACTTGTTACAATGGCCGCATTATTTTTAACTATGAACCGTATTGATAAAATTAAAGAGATGCTGGATTTTTCGCCCAGGGATAATTTTTTACGTCATGCCCTGGCGCTTGAATACATTAAAACAGGCAATGATACAGGCGCACGCCAATTGTTTGAAGCCATATTGAATGAGTGCCCTGAATACATAGGCTCCTATTACCACCTGGGCAAGCTGCTTGAACGCAATAATGAAAAAGAACTGGCTGTAGAGTGGTACGAAAAAGGTATGGCAGCCGCCAAAGAAGCCGGCGAGAAACATGCTTACAACGAACTGCAAAACGCTTACGAAGATTTGGTGTAGCTAATTTAAAACTGTTTTGTACATTAGCGCCCCAATAAGCGGAAGTAGCTCAGCTGGTAGAGCATTAGTTTCCCAAACTAAAGGCCGCGGGTCCGAGTCCCGTCTTCCGCTCAAAAAAGCCCCGGTCCTAAAGAAGGAAGGGAAAAGTTTCACCATTCATTTCCTGGCTTAATGGCCTTCTGTTCAATTAAACTGCCTGCACTACCACCGCTGTGCCATACGCCAATACTTCAGTTACGCCGTTTACTACATCGTTGGCATCGTAGCGCATGGCGATAACAGCGTTTGCGCCAACCTGCTGCGCATGCTGAATTAACAGGTTGTAGGCATCTTCCCTTGCACGTTCGCAAAGGTCTGTGTAAATAGTTATGTTGCCGCCAAACAGTGTTTGAAATCCTGCGGCTATATTACCGCCAAGGCCCCTGCTGCGCACAATAATACCGCGTACAATGCCCAACTGTTTGGTTACTTTATAACCCTCAAGTTCATTACTTGTTGTTACTAACATAAAAAGTAGTTTATTTTTTTTGGTGAGATGTTACCAAATATAGGTAAACAGCTTATAACAATACGGGCCGTTACAGTATATTTAGTGTTTAAATAATGCTGTTATGAAAAGAATACTTGCTATTGTTACATCCCTGCTATTTTTTACTGCTTACACTGCGCAAAGCCAGGTAACCAACCAGCGTTTGTTTGATACCATCGGCTTTATACCTGAACATTATGCGCCGCGTGTGGCTAAGTTTCAGTCTGAGCCAATTGTAACAGGGCGCATCATTTTTCTCGGCAACAGCATTACCGAAATGGGCCGCTGGGAGCAACTTACCGGCGATACCACGGTTATTAACCGGGGTATTGGCGGCGACATAACTTTTGGGGTATTAAAACGCCTTGACGATGTAGTGGTGCGCCAGCCCTCAAAAGTGTTCCTGCTGATTGGCATTAACGACATTGGTAAGGATATACCTGACACTGTTATTGCCGATAACATACGTAAAATTGTTACCTTCATCAACCAGGGCAGCCCCAATACCAAAGTGTATGTGCAAAGCGTGCTGCCTGTAAACCCTGGTTTCAAAAACTTCCCCCAGCATTATGATAAAGAAGAGCACGTACTGCATGTAAATGCCATTCTGCCCAAAATGATAGCTCCGTTAAACTGCACTTTTGTTAACATTTTCCCGCTTTTTCTTGACGATAAGCAGCGCCTGGATGCTTCACTCTCCATTGACGGCCTGCATCTTAACATGAAAGGTTACGTCATCTGGATAGATTATCTTAAGAAAAATGGCTACCTGTAAACCGGCTTTGTGTATAAATAAATTATTAACAATTTTTATATACCACCCGTTAATCTTTTTCATCAATTTCAGGTCTTAGGTATATATATTGTAGTAATATGAAAATGAACATAAAAAATTGGTTAGTTGGCGCAGCGGTTTTTAGCGGTGCATTACTTGTATCCCTAAGTGCCGGCGCTCAACGCGGAGGCGGCAACCACGGCGGTGGCGGTGGTGGCGGATTCAGGGGGGGCGGCGGTGGAAGTTTTCACGGCGGCGGTGGTGGTAGTTTTCGCGGTGGTGGCAACTTCGGGGGTAATTTCGGTGGTGGCGGCCGCAGCTATGCAAGGCCTTCTGCACCTTCTTACAACTTTCGCCCCAACAATGGCGGCAGAACATATACAAGGCCTTCCGCTCCTTCTTATAATTTCCGCCCCAATAACGGTGGCCGCGGTTATGCGCCCCGCCAGCAGTATTCCCCCAACAGGGGCTACCAGCAGGGCCGTAGTTTTGTTCCAAACCGTGGCTATTCCCCCCGTTACACTTACCGCGGCGGTGGTTATGGCCGTGGCGCTTACAGGGGTGGTAGTTTTGGTTACCACTACGGGCACCCTTATTATGGCTACCCCAGTTACTACAGGCATTACACAACCATTGGTTTTGGCGGCATAGGTTACCGTTATTACAACGGGTATTTTTACCGCCCTTACAGTTTTGGCCTGCGGTTAATATTTCCGCCCATTGGCATTCACATAGGCTATTTGCCTTACGGGTATTATCCTTTTTACCTGGGCGCTGACCCTTACTACTACTATGGTGGTACTTTTTACGAGCCCTACGGCGATGACGGTTACCAGGTGGTAGCGCCCCCGCTTAACGCTCTTGTACCTGAGTTACCTGCCGGCGCTACAGAACGCGATATTAACGGTGAGCAGTACTATGAGTACAACGGTACCTTTTACCGCGAAGAGCAACGCGACAACGGCGAAGTGTGGTACCGCGTTGTGGGTGTTAACGGCCGCCTTGAGCAGGGTTTAGACCAGGGCCAGCAGTATAACGATGACGACCAATACCAGCCTGCCCCGCAAAATGAACAACAGGAGCAGGAAGTAATTCCGCCATCTTCCTCCAGCGGTACCCTGCATACAGGGGATATGGTGTACCAGCTTCCCGAAAACTGCAAGCAGCTTACCATTAACGGCGAACAGTACTTTTTGGCGCCAGACGGCACTTACTACCAGGAAGTAGTAGGCGACGATAACAAGGTAATGTACCAGGTGGTTGATAAACCCGGCCAGGCCGATGAACCCGGTTACCAGCAATAATAAACCAGCCTCATAACTATATCCAGGGCCCCGGTTACGCCGGGGCTTTTTGTTGCTTATCGTTGCCCCGGTAATCTTTCGGTGAGGGAGGAAAACCGTGGGAAAAAGGAGGACACAGTTGGATGAGGGAGGAATGCTAAATTTAATAAATAATTGATTATCAACTAATTGTATTTAAAATCACAAATATTTTTATAAAATTCACCCCCTTTAATTTGCCGGATGTCCCGGGCTGTTGGCCGTAATATTTGCCGGGGTAACCGGTATTTTTCCTGGCCAAATACGGGTATCAAAGAGCGCTGCGCTGCCGCATAACTATATATAGCAAAAGCAATATTTTGTCCGCAGAAAATCCAGCAATTTTTTTTGATTAGCGGGGAGAATTTTAAAGCCGTCTCAAGATTATTTTCCGTGTGCAGCCCTTGTTTTTGCCGCTTTTTTAGCGCTTGCACTCCGTTCGGCATGGGTGCGTTTGGCGGCGGCGCTTTTGGCCTGCTTGCTCAGCGCTTGGTGGCTTGCTGCCGATGTGCCCTCCTTTTTCAAGGCTTCTTTACGCGCTTTGCTGCGTGTGGCATTAACAGGCTCATGGTGCTGGCCTTTGGTATAAGCGCTTTCCTGGCTTTTACGGCTTTTTTCGCTGGTTTCCCCTTTGCCCTGCGGTTTTATATCCACGCCTGCGCGCCTTGCTTCAGACAGGCCTATGGCAATTGCCTGTTTGGTATTGCGTGCGCCATGCTCGCCGCGGCGTATTTTATCCATTTCGTCTTTTACAAATTCACCCGCCTGGGTGCTGGCGCTTTTACCTTCGCGCTTGTCTTCCTGAGCTTTTTCAATCGTTTTTTTGCCTGGCATAATGTGGTGTTTTGATATAGGGCTCAATTAGTGTGCCGGAAGGGGAAGAAGCTATCTGTAAAAGAAGGCCAGGGGGTAATTTGAGCAGGCCCGATTTATTTCACTTTGTGATAGGTTAGTGTCCTGCCGGTTAACGTATAAATCAATTCTATATAATCATCTGTGATGCCATCAACTTCATAACAAAGGCCGTAAGGGCGCCAAATTAGAAAAGTTGGTTTTTTGTAAGCTGGTTTATAAGAGCTTTCACAGCTTTCGTCTGTAAAAAAGTATTTAGCGCTGCCTAAAAACTCGTGTTCATAATAGTCAAGGGTAGAATCACCTTTAATAACAATCACTTCCAGGCTATCAGCCACAGAAACAAATTTACCTTGCGGCAGTTTATGTGTTTTTATATAATTAACCTGCCCCTGTGCACCGGTGGTAAACAGGAAAAAAAGAAACAACGAAAGTAAATTAAGGTATTTCATTTTAAGGTTTTGTCTTACAATTATATACTATTATTTTTTGCCATCATCTAGTTGTCTCAAGTTTCATGTAATTGCTGAATATTATAACTTGTCCTTTATAAGGGGTTACCCTCTTTTCAAAAGTCGTCAAATCTTGCAACTTCCCAGGTCAAATAATACTCAGCGAGGGCAGTTCTCCCACCAATCCCTCACTGTTGCTTATTTCCGCAATAAAGGTCTATTAAGCATAAACATATATAGTCCTGTAAACAAAAAATCTCTCCAAAAAATCCTACCTTGTTAATCCATTATGTCCACCGGCAACCTGCATATTGTAATTGTTGATGACGACCGCCTGCAGGTAACGGCGCTCAAAAAAATTATTGACGATACAGCGCTGGCAGAAACCGTGAGCGTATTCGGCAACGGGCAGGAAGCAGCAGACTTTATTACCAATGTGGCTGCTGAAGGCGAACGGCTGCCCGATATTATTTTTCTCGACATCAACATGCCTGTAATGAACGCCTGGAAATTTTTGGAGGCCTTCACCAAAATGAAACGCCACCTGTACCACCCCATACCCGTGTACGTGGTAACCAGCAGTACCGAAGGGCTTGATATGGCGCACTCCCGCCACTTCGATACGGTAAAGGGGTACATTACCAAACCCGTAACCAAAGAAAGAATTCAGCAGGTGCTGGCGGGGATATCAGCTATGTAAGGCTGGTGCGCGTACGGGTAACATTTTTTGTTTTATTCCGGCCGGCGGATAAATAGCTGTTTGCCCGGTTTATCAAAAGCAGCATTGCTGCTTAATGTTAAGGCCTTAAATGCTATATTAGCCATAAAAAACACCCGTTATGCAATTCCTCTCATTACAGCCTTTCGTGCCTTCCGGCAGCAATTTTGAAGCCTCAAAAGAGTTTTTTACAGAGCTTGGGTTTAACGTTATTTTCGATGCCGGCGGCTATGCAGGCTTTGGCAAAGACGGCTGCAGTTTTATTCTTCAGGACTTCAATCACCCCGGGTTTGCGGAAAACTTTATGGTTTCTGTAGGGGTGGATAACGCGGAGGAATTTCGTAACATGGTGCTTGAGAAAAAGCTACCCGAAAAATATGGCATCCGCATCGGCGAAGTATCGCAGCAGCCTTATGGCAAAGAAGTAAATATTATTGATATAGCAGGGGTTTGCTGGCATTTTGTGCAGCAGTAATGGGCCCCGGGGCACTGCAAGCCCTTTTAAGTGCAATACTTATTTTCTTTGCAGTATAAATGTAAAAACACAAACAATGGAAACATCAGTAAACACCACCGCGCAGCAGGAGGATAAACAAAACTTTTTCAGCGGCTCGGTACCGCGCAATTACGATACTTATCTCGGCCCTATTTTATTTACACCTTACGCCATTGACCTGGTGGCAAGAATACGCCCCGGCGCAGTAAAGGTGCTTGAACTGGCAGCAGGCACAGGCAGGGTTACAACGCAACTGGTGCAGGCATTGCCGGCGGCTGCCATTACCGTAACGGACATAAGTGACGATATGATGGCTATTGCAAAAGAAGCCGTTAACACACCTAATATAACATGGCAAAACGTAAACATGGCAGACATACCTTTTGCAGAAAGTACTTTTGATGCAGTGGTTTGCCAGTTTGGGCTGATGTTTGTGCCCGACAGGGCAAAGGCGCTGAAAGAAATGTACCGCGTGCTTGCACCGGGCGGTCAACTGCTGTTGAGTACCTGGGGCAGCCTTGCGCAAAACCCTGTTATGGAAGCGAGTTTTACTTTTTTTGAAAGCGCTTTTGGCCAGCAGCCTTTTCAAAAAGGGTTTGAGCCTTTTTCACTGGCTGATGCCGCGGTAGTGCAGCAGTGGATGCACGAAGCCGGTTTTAACAATGCGCGGTGTTTTGAGGTGCATAAAACAGTGCAACTGCCCTCTGCCGCCGATGCTGCCAAAGCCTTTATGATGACATGGCCGCCTGTTATGCAAAACCCCGGTATGTTTGCCCCATGGCATACGCAGCTAACCGCCGGCCTGCAGGAAAAAGGCGGCGATAACCCTTTTGTGTCGCCCTTGCTGGCGCTGGTGTTTGAGGGGGAGAAGTAATGGGTGATTGAATAGTTGATTGGTTTTTTAGGGCGTGGCCGGATGATTAGAACCTGCTAAGGTTTGCTGTCATTCTGAGCGATAGCGAAGAATCTGTTAAAATGTAGTGCTAATGCTGAACAATAGCATCACTACCCAACAGATCCTTCCTGCGTCAGGATGACAAGCCCGGCGGCACCTGTTCAATAGTGCTGTCATTCTGAGCGATAGCGAAGAATCTGCCGGGCCATAACACTAATGCCCATCAAAGCACTACTGCCCAACAGATCCCCTCGTCCTCAAAGCCTTTCGGGTCTGGATGACACCGCTGATGGGCATTATCCCAGTTCATCATTTAAAAACTTCCATTCAGGGTTAAGCGTGTTTATCAGTGTTTCCTTTTTTAATCTTGTCCATCCTTTTATTTGCTTTTCGCGCATAATGGCAGCATCAATATTATCAAAGCGCTCAAAATAAAGCAGGTAATGCGCGTTGTAATTACCGGCAAAGGATTGATGCCTGTAAGGCTTGGCATTTTCAAAGTGCTGTGCCATCCTTATGGCAAGGTTGTTCGTTACGCCTGTATATAAAACAGTCTTGTTTTTATTGGTGGTAATATAAACGTAGTAGTTATGGGTACCCAATGTTTTCATACGGGGTTGAATTTACTTTAAAAGTAAGCAAAATTTAAATGTCGTTCTGCTGAGTAGTGCTGTCATTCTGAGCGATAGCGAAGAATCTGTTGAAATGTAGTGCTAATGCTGAACAATGGCAATCACTACCCAACAGATCCTTCCTGCGTCAGGATGACAAGCCCGGCGGCACCTGTTCAATAGTGCTGTCATTCTGAGTGATAGCGAAGAATCTGCCCGGCTATAACACAAAAGTTAGGCGACAAGCCATTTAACGCCCCATTGCTGGCGCTGGTGTTTGAGGGGGAGAAGTAAAGGGAGCTTGAACAGTTGATGGGTTGCGCATACATACCTTGAAGGTTTAGCTGGGCTTCTGCAGCCGGGCAAAACCTTCAAGGTATTTTTTATGGGGGGCGTGACAGGATGAGAAGTGTCGGCATCCTGAGTAAAGCTAAGGATCTGCTGAAGTGCAGTAGCATTGCTCACTGAAGTACAAAAGCTCAACAGATCCCTCGCTCTTCGGAATGACAGGCAGTTAGCGCACAAAACAATGCTGAAGGCGACACAATTGTCGCCATGCGATTGTTTTATGTGGAGTGGCGAGTACGTAAAATTTTGACTTTTTTAGCCTCCCTGCAAGGGTCCATGCATTGCACGTTGGCTTAGTATCAACAAAGAAGAAGAGTGAAAGAATATCAGCTAAAAGCAGCTTTAATGTTGTAGGTGGCTTTGCCAAAATTTGGTGACTTACATTAGATTAAAAGGGTAGATTGCATAAACGTTAAAAAATTTTAATCAAAACGCTTGCTTTTGTCAAAATAGCCTGCTATCTTTAAAAGCAACTAAATCTTAACAAAGCAACCAACTCAAAATTTCTTCCCCGATGCCTCACTTACTAACCGTTGCTCCGACCCAATCTGCCGAAGCTAATACCCTGTTAAACTATTTGTTTGAATTTCTTATTGCCTTAGTAGCTGGTCTGGTTGCTTCTATTCTTTTTCTGTATTATGTATTGATACGATGGCGGCCTAAAATTAAGATAAGCCCTTTTATCGCGTACGGCCCCACCCCTGAAAATCACGGCGTGAATCAATACAGCTTTAAATTTATTAATAAGTCAAGACATGACGGTTATGACGTACAAATAAGAATTTCAGTACTTGTGAGAATTCCTGTTCAGATGGGAAAATTTAACGAACGAAGATTACCTTTGCGTGCGAAATTGGACTTTTTATCACATATCCCTCGTTATCAGCGAGATAAAGAGCATGTAAATACAGCACCACATGCAATTATCTTCTCCTGCTTAGATGACCTGGCTCCTGTATTAGAGGCAGACGACAAAGTAGTCGAAATTCAAATAATTCTAAAACATGGCCTTACAGGGTTATCTAAAGTATTTAGGCATGAATATATTAATTCGGGTGATGTGGTGAATGGTCATTTCAAATATGGTAACAATTTAACAGTCGTCAAATAAACGATCTGGCACAATTTTCTGTCGGATAATTATGTTATATTTACATCGATCCTAAATGCATTTATTCACTAAAAATAGAAAATCCATGGCAAAGCAAAAAAGGTCATCTCCCGACAATATTATTCCTGAAAAAAAGCTGGATACAATATTGGGGTAGACTTTCACTAACACCCGTTAACAAGACAAAAGGGTTGGTGAATATTTTTAACCCTATAAAAGAATTACGAAAAATTTTATAATACCTTTTGTAATGTTAACGGCGAAGGTGAAACAACTAAAATAGTCCTTTTTGCAAAAAAGCAAAAAGGACTATTTAGTTTTTATACGATCTCTTTATTATCTATTTTACTTATATAACAAGTATTGGGAATTGAGATTATTTAGTTAAAGAGTGTCAAAATATTTTGACACATAATCTCTAGTTGTTAAATAACTTACTTTGTATAATGGCTTAAATGTCAGAACGTAACCTCGAAAAATGGCGAGGATGTGCAAAATTATACACATTAAAAAAAATAATATACAATAAATTGCTGATTTTTTTCAGCTTTTTAAAATAATTTTATTGTCCCGATAGGTTAGATCGGGGCTTTATCTTAGCTATGGGAATTTTTATTTATTAATCTTTAAATGCAGTTACATGAAAAAACAAATCAGGCGTTTTTGCCTAGACACAGAGTTTACTTAACTTAATTTATTTACTAACTCGGCTTCGTAAGAGCCTTTAATAGCAGGTGTCCTCCCCGACCCTGCTTTTTTAATAAATAAATATGTGTATCTCTTGTTCTTTAATGCTAATGCAGTGCTCAAAAGTAAATTAACAGGCGGCAAAAATAGGTGAAAACAGGTTTAAAATAATCACGAATGTGAAAAAGAAATGTTAACATATGTTTATAAGATGATAATAAATGTTGATAACTTTTTGATTTCTGTGCATAATGGTATTCCTAAAATGTGGATAATATATCTAATTTGTGTAAAGTTATTCACATTTCAATTTTTTATTGAATTCTCGATTTTTTTCACACTTTTGCCTTTAATGGCGTTCTGTATCTATGGGACTCATGCTTAAAAACATGATGAACCTTATTATTGCTGATTATAAATAATCAAGTATTCAACTGATTACTCGGCGCCAGCCATTCCAATAAGTCGAACAAAGTTTTGTAACCTGCGCTCAGAAATCGCGAAAGCCGCTTGTGAAATATCAATCCCCGTTAATCCCGATGCCTCGCACGCCACCTGCATTAATTGATAAAACCCTTCTGCGATGGGTATTCATGATTATGCCGCCGCGCCGTGTCATACCTGCCATCACCCCCCCCAAAAAACCACCATTCTTTATAATCCCGTAAATCCACCCAAATCATGGTTCTGACAATCCCTTATCTTTGCCTGTATAGAAATTTACCCAGACAATGGCGGAAGAACGTTCATTAAATTTTATAGAAGAAATTGTTGAAGAAGACCTTAAGAGCGGGAAATATACAAGCATATTAACCAGGTTTCCACCCGAACCAAACGGGTATCTTCATATTGGCCATGCCAAAAGTATTTGCCTCAATTTTGGGCTGGCTATTAAGTATGGCGGCAAAACCAACCTGCGTTTTGACGATACCAACCCGGTTACGGAAGACACCGAATATGTGGAAAGCATTAAGGACGACATTAAGTGGCTGGGCTTTACCTGGGCCAACGAATTTTACGCGAGCGACTACTTTGAACAGTTGTACGCTTTTGCCGTAACGCTGGTTAAAAAAGGCTTTGCTTACGTGGATGACAGCAGCAGCGAGCAGATTGCCGCTGAAAAAGGCACGCCCACGCAGCCCGGTATTGAAAATAGTTACCGCAGCCGCAGCGTGGAAGAAAACCTGCAACTGTTTGCGGAAATGCGCGCCGGTAAATATACCGACGGCCAAAAGGTGCTGCGCGCCAAAATTGATATGGCCAGCCCAAACATGCACATGCGCGACCCTATACTGTACCGCATAAAGCATGCGCACCACCACCGCACGGGCGATGCATGGTGCATTTACCCTATGTACGACTTTGCGCATGGCCAAAGCGACAGCATTGAAAATATTACGCACAGCATCTGCACGCTGGAGTTTATACCCCACCGGCCTTTGTACGACTGGTGTATTGAAAAGCTGGAAATTTTCCCCAGCCACCAGTACGAGTTTGCACGCCTTAACCTTACCTATACGGTAATGAGCAAGCGCCGCCTGCTGCAACTGGTGAATGAAAAATATGTGTCCGGCTGGGACGACCCCCGCATGCCTACCATAAGCGGCATGCGCCGCCGTGGCTATACGCCGGAGGCCATTCGTGATTTTTGTGACAGGGTGGGCGTGGCCAAACGCGAAAACCTGATTGATGTGGGCCTGCTGGAGTTTTGCGTGCGGGAACACCTGAATAAATCGGCAGACCGCCGCATGGTAGTGCTGGACCCTTTGAAGGTGGTTATCGCCACCCTGCCGGAAGGGTTTACCGAGCTGGTGAAAAGTGAAAACAACCCCGAAGAAGCAGCCGTTACCTACCGCGATATTCCGTTTAGCCGCGAAGTGTATATAGAGCGGGAAGACTTTATGGAAAACCCGCCGAAGAAATTCTTCCGCCTGTCGCCGGGGCAAACGGTGCGTTTAAAAAGCGCTTACATTATAAAGTGCGAGGAAGTGGTGAAAGATGCCGCCGGCAATATAACCGAAGTGCGCTGCAGCCATGTGCCCGACAGTAAAACGGGCGGTGTTAACGCAAACATGTCAGTTAAGGCAACCATACACTGGGTTAGCGCTGCGCATGGCGTGCCTGTTGAACTGCGCCTGTATGACCGCCTGTTTAAAGTAGAGAATGTGGGCGCTGCCGAGGGCGATTTTAAAGATTACATCAACCACGACTCCCTGGATATTATTTCCAGCGCCTGTGCCGAGCCTGCGCTTAAAGAGGGCGACCTTTCAAACCACTACCAGTTTTTGCGCAAAGGCTATTTTTGCCTTGATAAAGAAAGCCCCGCTGGCAAGCTGGTGTTTAACCGCACGGTTACCCTGCGCGATACCTGGGCAAAGGAGCAAAAGAAAGGATAGGAGGAGAGGTTGCCAGTCAATAAGTCATTAGTCATTTGGTTATGTATGCCGGGTATAGCCGGTTATCGCCCTTGCAAAGGCATTACTATAATGCTGGTCCCGGCAGGGGGTATATAGCCCGGCCCCGGTTGCGTCGCTCACTTGTACGCTAATGCAAAACGCGGCAAACATGTTCGCTGCCTGGTTATTGTACGCCCGGCACATCTTCCAAACGGTAATACACGGCAAGGCCGCGCTCTTTAGCAATTCTTACATCTTCGTCCGCCCCTTTTGACGCGCCCTGCAGCCGCAGCACGGCATCGCATTTTTGCAGCAGCCTTGCAGCGGTGGGGTAAAGTATTTCTTCATACGCTTCATCACCCGGCTTTTTTGAGCCTGCCAGTTTTAATAACGGCAGCGCCACCCATTCGCCAATCATGGGTATATGCCCCGCCCGGAACAATGGCAGCGCGGCAGATTCAAGGTAGTCAAGGTTTTTTTGCATCAAAACAGGGTCATCGTTGGTGCCGCTTCTGTAAGGGCCTGCAATAAGTATAAGCATACTGTTGTTTTATTTGGTGCAAAGAAAAAGGGCGCCGTTGTTTAAAAAATTAAGGTACCTTAAGAAATTAGCCCCTGCTCAATTTTTTACGTATCGCGCTCAAAAATTCAGGGGTAATACCAAGGTACGAGGCAATTTGCTTTTGCGAGATTTTCTGTACAAACTGCGGGTATTTGTTTACGAAGTTTATAT
Organism: Chitinophagaceae bacterium; assembly: GCA_035550215.1. Lineage (GTDB taxonomy): Bacteria > Bacteroidota > Bacteroidia > Chitinophagales > Chitinophagaceae > JABDFW01. The sequence continues at coordinate 191,778 of DASZPM010000010.1, forward strand.
ACCGTTCCTCGGCCGTAATGGAAAGGTTTTGAATAGTGCGCAACTGCTCGCGTACATACGAGTTTTGCATGATTATCCTGAAAAACTTTTCAAACTTTGGTACATCTGCCAATATTTTGTCAAGCCCCTCTTTTGATACGGCCAACAGTGTACTGTCTTCAATCGCGCTTATGCTCATTACTGCGGGGTTGCCGGTGGTAAAGGCGTAAATATCTGTTACCCACCAGTCGTTAAGCGCGAACATAATAATGTTTTCCGTACCGTCTTTACCCAGGTGGTAAGCCTTTAAAGCGCCCGCATGTACATAGTAAAATGTTTTGGATGGCAGGCCCTCCCGCAGCAGCATCTCTTTCTTTTTAACCTGCTTCAAGGTAAAAAAGCCGGTTATATAGTTTGCTTCATCTTCTGTAAGCGATATATGTTTGCTAATATTTTTTAACAGCAGGCTACAGTCCATTTGGTTGCATGTGTTATGCCATGGCCTGCGAATATCTGCATTTTCCGGTTAATGTATTGCAAAGCCCCTGGCAGGCAGGTTAATTGCCATCAATGCCATACTCCGCCCGTACCAGTTTTATCAGTGCAGTTGCTTTTTGCCTGGCAGTATTTATATTGGTGTAGTAACCCCAGTTTCTTGATTTGTAGTTTATAAAGCTGTTGGCAAATTCGTTCAGTTTTACAGGGTCATGTACAACAAGCCTCATGTTGTACACGCTGCCATTTTCCATATTATACTGGGCGGCGCTGTCCTGCATGTTATGGTCGGTTTCTTCGTTAAACCTGCTTTCGTCGCAAAGGTCATCTTCTTTGGCGTAAATTTTTTCAGTGGCCGCTTTAATATTCACTGCTTCACTTTGCATGGTGCCTTCAATGTAACTGTCGTAATCCATCATCATGCGCAGCACTTCTTTATTTTCAATCAGCCTTAAATTGCCCGAACTTTTTAATTGCTGTATGGTTGGTAATGTAGGCATGTACACCAGCCTTGTTTCATTTATGGGTGTGTTCCACCTGCCAAGCAACGTATAACTGAACTTTGGCGCTTCGCTTACATTCATGTATAGTGAGTCGAGCAAAGGGCGCAGGTACAATATTTTGCCAGTTACAATATTATACTGTGCTGTATCATATTTAAGCTCCTGCACTAGTGATGATAAATATTCTTTTTCTTTACCCTTGTCATTTACATGTTCCCGTATGCTTTCAGCGATGAAACCCATGGTAACAGCAACAAATATCATCAGTCCTTCAAGCAGGTACTCTTTAAAATTTTTCTTTTCTACATGCGGGTGGTGATGTACTTCCATATTTTTTGTTTCTGGTTCAATGTTTTTTCTTTCTTGCGTTAAATCATTTATTACAGGGTTGCCGTTGCCGGCGCCTTGCATGTTTTCTTCCGGTTCCATTATGTGTTGTGTAATTGCAGGTGTTAAGTTTTGTTGACAGGGCAGTATTGCAGCTTATAATTCTTATAGAGCAACACCTAAAAATAAATAAAATGTTTAACATTGTTTATATTAGTCTTACACATCGCTATAAAACAAAAATGGGGCTGTTTTTTTGCGGTATATTTATCAATACCCCTTAAAAACAACGTACTTTTAAAGCTGGGGGAAAACTAATTGCTATGCCATTAATAACAAATTATATAGGCGGGGAATGGACGGAACCTGCTGAAGAAAGATTGCTGGATATTGAAAGCCCGCTTGATGGGTCGGTTATAGGCAAGGTTGTTATGTCCGGCAAAGAGGTGCTTAATGCGGCGGTAGCAGCGGCGGCAAAAGCATTTGAACATTGGGGCAAAATACCCATTAAGGAACGTGTACAGGTGTTTTTCAGGTATAAATATTTGCTGGAAAGGGATATGGATGAGCTAAGCAATATTATTCAGTTGGAAAATGGTAAAACGTTTGGTGAGGCGAAGGCAGAAGTGGAGAAAGCTATTGAATTAACGGAGTTTGCATGCTCGCTGCCGCAGCTTGTGCAGGGGGAAGTTATGGAAGTTAGTAAGGGCGTTGAATGCCGCACGGAGAAACTACCCCTTGGGGTAGTAGCCTCAATAGTGCCTTTTAATTTTCCTGCCATGGTACCTAACTGGACGATACCCAACGCCATAGCGCTGGGTAATGCCATGATAATAAAGCCGTCAGAACTGGTGCCCCTTACGTTAACGCGTATAGCTGCGCTGCTAAAAGAGGCTGGGTTGCCCGACGGCGTTTTTAATATTGTTAATGGTGACCGTGAAATTGTAGAAGCTATTTGCGACCATCCCGGCATACAGGCCGTGTCGTTTGTCGGCTCAACTAAAGTGGCAAAAATGGTGTACGCAAGGGCCACCTCACACTATAAAAGATGCCTTGCCCTGGGCGGTGCAAAAAACCACCTGCTGGTAATGCCCGATGCAAACCCTGCTATGACGGCGGTTAACATAACAGCATCTATGAGCGGTTGTGCAGGGCAGCGCTGCATGGCGGCGTCTGCAATGGTGGCTGTGGGAGATACGGATCACATCATTGCTAAACTGGTGGAAGAAGCGCGCACTATAGTGCCGGGAAAAAACCTTGGCGCTGTTATAAGCAGGCAGGCAAAGGAACGCATTGAAAGATATATTACCGAGGCTGAAGAACAGGGCGCCGTTGTATTGTTAGACGGGCGTAACCCAACTGTTGCAGGCAAAGAGGACGGTTTTTATGTAGGCCCAACAGTGATTGACCATGTAACACCGGGTATGACAGTAGCGACGGAGGAAATATTCGGGCCGGTGCTGGCCATTATGCGCAGTAACACGGTAGACGAAGCGCTTGCTATTGAAAATGCAAACCCTTATGGCAATGCCGCATCAGTATTTACGCAAAGCGGCGGTATTGCACGGTATGTTGCAGAAAAAGCAAGTGCGGGTATGGTGGGTGTTAATATAGGCGTGCCTGTGCCAAGGGAACCGTTTTCTTTTGGCGGGTGGAACGAAAGCAGGTTTGGTGTGGGTGACATAACCGGCAAAAGCTCCATAGAGTTCTGGACGAAGCTTAAAAAAACGACTGTAAAATGGAACCCCGAAGCAGGTGTTAACTGGATGTCTTAGCCAAAGTTTAGCGTAGTGGAAACATTTGGCTGAACTGTGCCTGGTAATTAAATGGTTTTAGCATTGGGTTGTTTGATTTTTGTGTTTTCTACGCAGTTATCTATTTAAAAATATACATATCATTGCAATGTATGGTTGCTGTGAATTGGAAAAAATCATTACGTAAAATTTGGGGAGGAGACGCGGAAAGCATTCAAAAACAGGTAAGGCAGAGCAACGCGAAACGGGCCTTATATCTTGCGACAGGAGCGGTTGTTATTAATATTTTTTTCCTGCTGCATTTTTATTTTAATGTTAAAGCCAGTACCCCAGTAGAAATTAAATGGCGAAAGTCAATACTGCTTTTGCATGCGGTATTTTTTGGCCTTCACCTTGTCTTGCTCGGCACAGCTATCTATATAAAGCGTACAAAACAATACCAGGGTAATCTTTCCCTTTTCCTAATAACAGCCCTTTTTATCGGCTTGCCCCTTTGGGGCGCTGCTGCTGTTGTTATTGATCAATGGGTAACAACATCCATTATTTCTTTTTTTCTTACCTGTGCTGTTTGCGCAATGGGCCTTTTAATGCGTCCTGTATTTTCGCTTGTATATTATATTCTCGTATATATATTGTTCTATTGCTCTATTGCGCTTACCCAAACAAACGTCGATATATTGCTGACAAACAGGGCCAATGCATTTGCAGGCATTGCCATTTGCTGCGGCGTATCTGTGCTGCTGTGGCGGAATAACCTGGTACGTTACATGCAAAATAATTTGATACAGCAGCAAAAAAAAGACATACAGGAGAACTATGAAAAATTACTCGCTTCAACAGAAGAACTTACCAAAGCAAATGCTGCGAAGGATAAATTTTTCTCCATCATAGCGCACGACCTGCGCGGCCCTGTAACCTCCACGCTGGCGCTTACGCGGTTTATAAGCACTAATGCTTTTGGCGACGACCCGGAGAGGCAGAAGGAGCTGATGCAATTACTGCACAACAGTATTGACAGTACCGCGAAGCTGCTTGAAAACCTTTTGGTATGGTCAAGAAGCCAGACGAACCGTATTTCTTTCGCGCCGGTCCTCCTGAATCTATATAAGCTTATTGAAACAAATGTAAATGTGCTTAACATAGTGGCATCAGAGAAGGATATTAACGTAAGTGTGGATGTTGACAGGGATGTTGAGATATACGCGGATGCTGAAATGATGAACACCGTATTGCGCAACCTGCTTTCCAATGCATTAAAGTTTACCAATAAGTTTGGTAATGTTACCATAACCGCCAAAATAATAAGTAAAACCCCGCCGCATAATAATTGCGTGCAGGTTTGTGTACAGGACGATGGAACGGGTATGCAGCCTGCAGTGCTGGAAAGCCTTTTTCGTATTGATACCAAAGTTGTTAAAGAGGGTACTGGCAAAGAAACAGGCACTGGGCTGGGGCTTATACTTTGCAAAGAGTTTATTGAAAAGCATAGCGGCAGCATTTGGGCAACAAGTAAGCCGGGCACAGGCAGCAGGTTTACTTTTGAACTGCCTATGCCTGCTGATAAAATGCGGCTATAACACAGTTATATATTTTGCCCTGCTTATGCTATTAAGCTTTTTCCGTATTTTCATCATAAAATATCTGCATGAGAATATTCTTTTGCATTTTATATGCAGCCATAACTATTGCGCTAATTGTGGTGCTTGACATGCCATTGACAATGGGTGGCACCAAAACACCGCGGCTGGGCTATTTTCTTTCACCGCAAAAAGGCTTTTGGCAAAATGCCGAAGCGGCTGATGCAAAATTTAACGGTAACCTGCGGTTAACCGGCTTACAAGGAAAGACGGAAGTGTATTTTGATGACAGGCTTGTACCGCATGTGTACGCGGATAATGATGCCGACGCATATTTTGTAGAGGGGTACCTGCATGCGAAATTCCGCTTGTGGCAGATGGAGTTTCAAACCTATGCTGCGGCCGGCAGGTTAAGCGAGATATTTGGCGATAGCGCGAACGGCACTAGTTTTCTGAACATAGATATTTATTTCAGGCGGTTGGGTATGGTATATGGTGCAGAAAAGTCACTAAAAGCAATGGAGGCTGATGCCAACACCAAACAGGCATTGGATGCCTATACTGCCGGTGTTAACGCTTATATTAACACGCTGGATGAAGCGAGTTACCCGTTGGAATACAAGTTGCTGGATTATGCCCCCGAGCCGTGGACAAACCTTAAAAGCGCTTTATTTTTAAAATACATGAGCTACGACCTTACAGGCGGGGATAATGATTTTGAATTAACCAATGCCAAAACAATATTCAGCAAAGAGCAGTTTGAAAAACTTTTCCCTTACGGGCAGGATTCTGTGCAGACCATTATTCCCAAAGGCACACCCTTTGTAAAACCAGGGATTACTTTAAAAATTCCGGCAACAGTTGATTCTCTTTACTTCAACTATAAGGACACCATAAAGCTTACAGAAAAACCTGTAAAGCCAAACCCCGATAACGGCAGCAACAACTGGGCGGTATCAGGCATAAAAACAAAAAGCGGCAGGCCAATTTTATGTAACGATCCCCACCTGGGGCTTAATCTGCCGTCTTTGTGGTACGAGATACAGTTGTCAACACCAACGTATAATGTTTACGGGGTAAGCTTTCCCGGCTCACCCGCCATCATTATAGGCTTTAATGACAGTTGTGCCTGGGGGGTTACAAATGCCGGGCGTGATGTAAAGGATTATTACGAAATAACTTTCCAGGACAGCACGGAGAGCCACTACCTGTATAACTATGAATGGAAGAAGGCCGGGATAAGAAAAGAGGTGATAAAAATAAAAGGTAAGCCCGACCACGTTGAAAACATACCGCTAACAATATGGGGTCCGGTGATGTATGATAAAAGTTATGGCAATCCTTCTAAAAACGGGAAGGCGTACGCCATTCACTGGACGGCACATGATGAAAGCAACGAACTGCGGACTTTCATAATGCTTGACCGCGCAAGGAACCTTGATGATTATAAAAATGCTATCTCAACATTTAAAAACCCGGGGCAAAACTTTTTGTTTGCTTCGAAACATGGAAATATAGCAATAGAAGAAGAGGGCAACTTTCCCGCCAAGTGGCGCAGGCAGGGGGATTTCGTAATGCCCGGCAAAGACAGCAGTTATGCTATACAGAATATACCCGACAGCGAAAATATAATGCTGGTAAACCCGCCGCGTGGTTTTTTAAGCAGCGCCAATCAATACCCGTACGATACTACCTATCCATACTATATGGGCGGTATTGATTACGAGTACTTCAGGCCGAATATAATAAACAGGAACCTTGCGTCTATGCAAAACATTACCCCGGGGGATATGGAGCGGTTGCAAACCGACAATTATAACCTTATGGCAGAAATGGCAAGGCCGCCTTTGTTAAAATACCTGGATACTTCGTCGTTGAGCGGAGATGAGAAAAAATATCTCGCAATATTTACTTCGTGGAACCTGCGTAACGATGGAAATGAACAGGGGCCAACCGTATTTAAGCTGTGGTGGGATAGTTTGAAATATTGCATGTATAACGACGAGTTTTCACGGACTGACCTTTACCTGCCCGAAGTTGCCAATGAAACTTTGCTTCGCGCGCTGAGGAAGGACAGCCTTTATGAGTTTGCAGATGATATAAATACCCCGAAAAAAGAAACCGTGCGCGATATTGTTACTGCTTCGTTTAAAAAAACCATTCCTGTGTTGCAGGATGCGGAAAAAAACGGCCGCCTTGTTTGGGGTACCTTTAAGAACAGTGGCATAAGGCATTTGCTAAAAATACCTTCGTTAAGCCGGCTGCATTTGTTTTCAGGTGGTGGGGACGATATAATAAACGCCTATACGCAATTCCACGGCCCAAGCTGGCGCATGGTAGTACAACTTACGGATGAAACAGAGGCATACGGCTTATACCCGGGCGGACAAAGCGGTAACCCCGGCAGCAAGTATTATGATACGTTTATTGATAAATGGCTGGTTGGCCAATACTACCCGATACATATTTTTAAAAAACAAGACATAGAAAAACAGCAAAACCTGCTGGGCGTAATTACTTTTTCAAAGTAAAAAAACTAACTGATGAAATTTATAGTAGCAATATTATTAACCGCGGCGCTGGGTTTTGCAGCGCCGCTATATCTTCCCTGGTGGAGCTTTGCTTTTACATCGGCACTTGTTGCACTGGCAGTACATCAAAAAGCATGGAAGGCTTTTGTTGCAGGCTTTGCAGGATTGTTTCTTTTATGGGGCTGCCTCGCCTTTTTTATAGATATGAACAACAATCATCTTATGCTCAACAAAATTGCCGGCATATTTGGCCTCAGCGGTTTTTTGCTCATTATAATCACCGGGATAGTAGGGGGGCTTGTATCTGGGTTTGCGGCGCTAACGGGCAGTTTTGCAAGGCGGCTTCGGTAACTGCTCTTAATCAGGCGGCGATATTTTCTTCTTTCAAAAGAACTTCCAGCCGGAGCAGTAGTTTGTCAACACTTTTATTTTCAATCCTCGTTTTAAAATACCCATCCATAATTTTATCTGTCCATATAAAATAGGTAAGGCATTTTAATATGGCCGGCAGCGACGCCTGTTTTATCCACACGTCTATGGAATCTGCTTCCAGTATTTCCTGTTGTATAATGCTGTAATCCGTATCAGCAAAATTGTTCTCGCAAAAAATATCGATGAACTTTTGTACCGGGTCTTTTTTAGCCTTTTTTAAGGATGCAGATAACCCCGGGTCATTAAACTTTCCCCTAAAACCAGTAAGCTGTTTAAGGGCGTTTATTTGATATTGCGAAAGGTTATTAAGCATTGAACGTAAAGGATTACAAAGCGAAAATAGTACGCCGCAGACACTTAAATAAACCATTAAAATTTTTTATAGCATTTTTAAGTAGTGCCTTAAAATGCAGTTAAAATCATTATATGTATTTTTGCACGGATATTTTGTCCGCCATGCAAGCGGATCCATATTGTTTAATGGAATATTGGGTTAGGATTACCGGCCTGATGTCTGAAATAAAATATATGCCTGTATTACACAATCGTATCTCCAACGGGGAGTTGAAGCAACGCCTCAAGGAAGAAAAGGAGCCCCGCACTACTATTAGTTTTTACCAGTACTTTCCCATTCAAAACCCGCAGGAGTTTAGAGATTATCTGTATAAGAGCCTGTTTGCGCTGAGGGTTTTTGGAAGAATTTACGTTGCCAAAGAAGGTATTAATGCGCAGGTTAGCGTGCCTTCTTTAAACTTTGAAGCATTTAAGACATTCCTGTATTCCATTGAACCGCTGAACGGTTTGCGGCTGAATATAGCCATTGACGATGATGGCAAATCATTCTGGGTGCTTAAGGTAAAAATACGTGATAAAATTGTAGCCGATGGCATCAGCGACCCGGCTTTCAGTATGGAAAATAAAGGCAGGTATGTTGACGCGCAGCAAATGAATAAACTGCTTAATGAGGATGATACGGTGGTGGTAGATATGCGTAACCATTACGAGTACGAGGTTGGCCATTTTGTAAATGCCGTGGAAGTACCCAGCGATACATTTCGCGACCAGTTGCCTATGGCAGTTGACATGCTGAAAGGAAAGGAAGACAAAAATATTATTATGTATTGCACCGGCGGTATACGGTGTGAGAAGGCCAGCGCATTTATGTTGCACCAGGGTTTTAAAAATGTTTTTCACCTGGAAGGCGGTATCATAAACTACGCTAAACAGGTAAAAGAGCAGGGGTTGGAAAGCAGGTTTATAGGAAAGAATTTTGTTTTTGATGAGAGGCTTGGTGAGCGTATTACCGATGATGTTATTGCACGCTGCCACCAATGCGGAAAGCCCTGCGATACGCATACCAATTGCAAAAACAATGGTTGCCATTTATTGTTTATACAGTGCAGTGAATGCGCTGAAAAATATGACGGCTGCTGCAGTGCAGCATGTAAAGAAACCATACACATGCCGGCAGAGAGGCAAAAGGAAATACGTAAAGGCATTGATAAAGGCCAGAACATTTTTAATAAAAGCAAGGCGCGGTTAAGACCGAGACTGAATGAGAAGCAGCCGTAATGCTGCTTTTATAACACGCCGTTTTGTTTAAGTGATTCCATAATCCTGGAATAAGTTTCATCATCACTTAGCTCCTCCGGCACAAAGGGCGAGCCAATTACCTGCTCATATAATTCAATGTACCTGTTACTGATTGTTTTTACCCAGTCTGCATCCATAACAGGCACTGTTTGGCCGGTTTTACCCATAAAATTATTGGCAATAAGCCACTCACGTACAAACTCCTTGCTAAGCTGTTTTTGCCGTTCCCCTTTTGCCTGCCTTTCTTCGTAGCCGTCGGCATAAAAATAGCGGGAGGAGTCGGGTGTATGCACTTCATCCATTAAAAATACTTCACCGTTAAGCTTGCCAAATTCATACTTGGTATCAACCAGTATCAAGCCTCTTTTGGCAGCAATCTCCCGTCCCCGTGCAAATAAGGCAAGGGCGTATTTTTCCAGTACATTCCAGTCTTCTTCTGAAGCAATCCCTTTGGCAATAATCTCTTCTTTTGATATGTCTTCATCGTGGCCTTCCTCTGCTTTTGTAGAGGGGGTGATGATTGGGGAAGGAAAAAAGTCATTTTCTTTCATTCCATCAGGCATACTTACACCGCACAATATTCGTTTTCCTGATGAATAGGTACGCCACGCGTGGCCGGTAAGGTTGCCGCGTACCACCATTTCAATTTTAAAAGGCTGGCATTTCATTCCTAACGCAGTATTGGGCGCCGGGGTATCAATAAGCCAGTTGGGACAAATGTCTTTTGTGGCATTAAGCATATAAGCTGCCACCTGGTTTAGTACCTGCCCCTTGTAGGGTATGGGCTCAGGCAGTATAACATCAAAAGCTGAAATGCGGTTGCTTGCCACCATAACAAGCCAGTTATTGTCAATGGTATATACGTCCCTAACTTTACCTTTGTAAAAAGCAGTTTGCCGGGGAAATTGAAAGTTTGCCATGGCCCAAAATTAGTTCTTATCACAAAATATATCACTTTATGTGTGTATAAACCTTAAAAGAAGATAAAACCGTATTTTATACGCAATAATTATTTTACGATGTTTACAACAATCGGTATTTTGCTTATAATTATAAACTTACTGCCAAATGAAAAATAAAATATCCTGTGTTTTATCAGCCCTTTTATTGTCAGTAACAGTTTTCTCGCAAACGCCTGTTACTATTACGGGGCATATAAAAAACAGTAAAACCGGTGAAAACGTACCCGCTGTTTCTGTAACTATTAAGGGGGGTACGTCATCAACATTTACCGACGAGAACGGTAATTTTAAGCTGGTAACTACCGAAAAACCGCCATTCACCATTGTTGTGAGTTCTATCGGTTACGCCAATAAAGAGTTCCAGGTAGCATCCGAAAGTGATAAACCTGATATTGCCATTGACCCTGCCTATGTGCTGGGCCAGGACATTGTAGTGGCTGCATCGCGGGTGCCGGAACGTATTCTTGAGTCACCCGTGTCTATTGAACGGGTAAGCTCTGCAGCCATAAGGCAATCCCCGGCAACCTCTTATTACGACATTCTTGCCAATCTTAAAGGGGTTGACATAACAACATCAAGCCTCACTTTTAAAACACCCAGCACCCGCGGTTTTAACTTTAGCGGTAACGCCCGCTTTAACCAGTTGGTTGACGGGATGGATAACCAGGCGCCGGGGCTTAACTTTTCAGTAGGCGGCGTAGTTGGGCTTACAGAGTTAGACGTAGATAATATGGAACTGCTGCCGGGCGCATCTTCTGCACTGTATGGCTCAGGCGGCATGAACGGCACATTGCTGATTACAAGTAAGGACCCTTTTAAGTACCAGGGCTTAAGCCTGCAGGTAAAGGAGGGTATGATGAATGTAAACAACCCCGGCCGTAATTCATCCGTTTACAATGATTATACCCTGCGCTGGGCACAAAAAATAGGCAGCAAATTCGCCTATAAAGTATCCGCCCAGTATATTGAAGGCAATGATTGGGTGGCATACAATTATGATGATTACGATGTTAATTCAAAACGCATTATTCCGGGTACGCGGGAAAGCGACCCCAATTATAACGGCGTGAATGTATATGGCGACGAAACAACCGCCAATATGCAGAGCGTTACAAATGCAATTCTTACAACAGCTTCAAATCAATTTGCCACTGTAGTACTTCAGCAGCAAGGTATTGCTAATCCTACACAGGCCCAGATAAACGCTTTCATAACAGCCAATCCTTCTGTAGTCAATAATTTTCTGGCAACAAACTCTAATACTGCTGTTTTTTATAATGGAAAACAGGCTGGTTTAATACCTAATCAAAACGTATCAAGAACAGGGTACAAAGAATCTGACATTATAGACCCCAAAACAAAAAATGTAAGAATATCAGGAAGCGCCTCTTACAAAATCACCGATGTGCTTACCGCTACCATTGAGGGGTATTATGGCACAGGTAACACTGTTTATACAGGTGCAGACAGGTTTGCCCTTAAAAACCTTAAAATGGGGCAATTTAAAGGTGAACTTAGGTCAAAGAACTGGTTTGTGCGTGGTTGGGCTACCCTTGAAAACTCCGGCGATGCGTATGACGCAACGGTGAATACACAGCTATTTAACGAGGCATGGAAGGCCAGCACTACCTGGTACCCGCAATATATAGGAGCGTTTGTACAGGCAAAATCCCAGGGTGCCGACGATGCCACTGCCTATACTGCTGCCAGGGCGTATGCCGACCAGGGCAGGCCGGTTGCCGGCACGGATGCCTTTAAACAGCTTTTTAACCAGGTGGCGCAGAAGGCTATTCCGCTGGGCGGGCATTTTCTTGACAGGACAAACCTGTATATGGTAGAAGGGCAATATAATTTTACAGAAGCCCTTAAACTGGCAGATAAAGGATGGAATATTTTGGCCGGTGCAAGCTGGAAACAGTATTTGCTTAACAGCCAGGGTACATTGTTTATTGATACAGCCGGTAAAATACCCATTAATGAATATGGTATTTACGCAGAAGCATCAAAGAAGTTATTTAAGGATGTGCTGAAACTTACCGCGTCTGGCCGCTATGATAAAAACGATAATTTTAAAGGCCGTTTTACCCCCCGTATATCAGCGGTTATAAAAGTGGCCGAAGACCAGAATATCAGGGTGTCTTATCAAACAGCCTATCGTTTTCCTACTACGCAAAACCAGTATATCAACCTTCAAACAGGCTCAGGTGTGCTGATAGGCGGTTTGCCGGAACTGAGAAAGATTCACCATTTTGATACAGACCCGGTATATACATTTGCCAGCTTTGAGCAGTTTGCCGCAACGCACGACCCATCCAAACTTGTGGTGCAGCAGTTTGGGGAATATAAGCCGGAATCTTCGTCTTCGTTCGAGGTAGGTTATAAGGCCCTTTACTCAAAAAAGATTTTGTTTGATGTATATGGTTATTATGGTGAGTACAAAAACTTCCTTGGAAGGATAACAACCATACAAGACCCAACCAGCAACCCAACACCAATTTCCATCGCGGTTAACAGCGACAGCAAGGTGAATACTTATGGGTATGGGTTTTCACTCGACTTTATCCTGCGGAACAACTTTTTCATCAACGGTAATCTTTATTCTGACGATATAACCAACGTGCCCGCTAATTTTGAAGCGCAGTTTAATACGCCCAAATACCGCGCTAATGTTGGTTTTGGCAATTCAGCCTTCGGGCCTAAAAAAGCCTTTGGTTTTGATATAATAGCCAAATGGCAGGATGCTTTTTATTTTGACGGAGACTTTGTATCAGGGCAGGTAAAAGCATTCACTACGGTAGATGCACAAATAAGCTATAAACTAACAAAAGAAAAGCTGCTGTTTAAGCTTGGTGCAACCAACCTGTTTAACCACTATTATATTAATGCTGCTGGTAACCCGATGATTGGCGGGTTGTACTATTTAAGCATTGGGTATAACGTATTTTAACAGTATAAAATATTGCAATAAAAAACCTCCGTTCATAAGCGGAGGTTTTTTATTGGAAAGCTGGGAATATAGTTATTGATACGACATAGCGTCAAGGCCCAGGTGCCTGCGTATAATACTCATCTGGCCGATATGGTATGCTTCGTGCGAGCCCATAAAATTCAGCGCATCAAAAAAAGTATCTCCTGTGGGTACCCTGAAAGGCAGCGGCATTGCCAGTTGTTCTGCTGAAAGATTGCTGATAGCTCCTGTAAAAATTGGTGATATTTCATCCCAGCAGGTTTTTAACTCACTTAGTGTTGGGTATTGCAATGCTGTGTCAAGCTTTCGGTTATGTGGTGGTGGCTGGGTCATATCAACATATAAATCATGAAAAGGAAATGGCTTTTGCACCCCCATCATGGTTGACACATTATAGCGAATGTTGGTAAGGTGGCCTGCAATCCACCTGAGGTGGTTGATATGTTCTGTTAGCTGTACTTCTGCCTGCTCATCTGTAATGCCGCTAAGCACATTATTAAAAAGCTTAGTGTGCAGCATAAATTGCTGGTTAACTGCCGTAGTTGATGACATAGTGTTAGTTTTAAAAACATTTAAACAATACGCAAACTTAAAAATATGTTTTTGCTGCGGGGTTGGGGGAAAACGACAATACAAGGGGGCAATTTGGCCAAATTACACTTTATTAGCTACTTTACTCTTTGCAGCCCTTTATTAATGCCTGCTTTTATCATATTTCCATAGCCGTCATCCGGCAGGTATGTTGTGTAAGAAAGTGCCAGGGTATAATTTTTACGGGCATCTTCAAGGTTGCCTGTGTCTTCAAAGCCTTTAGCTACATTAAGGTAAAGCGACGGGTAGTTAGCCTTCATGCTCTCCTCTTCAATCGTCAATGCAATAGCCAGGCATTTTTCATCCCACGTTAATTTTTCTTCAACAGTGCTTTGCCGGCGCGCCACGTAATGCGCGGCCGTAAATTGTTCAAATGGGGATGCTGCCTTTTCCCATGCCTCGTAAAACAATTGTTTGGCTTCCAGTGGTTTTCCTTCGCCTTCTTTTTGCATGCCCGCAGCACAAAGTTGTATTACCGGGTTTTCAGCGTCAAACGTCATAGTTCCTTTAGTTGAAAACGTTTTTGTTTAAGTGTTTAAATGCCTCCATCGCGCCGAGGTATTCACACGTTCTTGCGCCCGCTTTGTTGGCGTTTAAAATAATATCGTGCCACTGTTGTTGTGAAAGGCCGGCTATTTCGTCAGCAGGTTTGTTATTCAACTGGTAAAGTACTGCGCCTACAAAAGCATCGCCGGCGCCGGTGGTATCAACAGGCTTTACCGGTATGCTTTGTACTGTGCTTGTGCGACCACTATAACCAAGTAAAGCGCCCTCTTTCCCAAGGGTAATAGTAAAAACTGCATTGGTTTTCGCCAGCAATATTTCAGCAGCTTCAACAACAGTTGGCGCGCCTGTTATAAGTATGGCTTCTTCTTCACTTACTTTGAAAAAGTTGCACTCCCTTAAAAAATGCCAGGACTGGTCAATAAACGATTGTATTTTGTCTTTAAACAAAAGATGGCGATAATTAGGGTCGAAGCTGATAAAAATATTTTTTTCCATCGCTTTTTGTAAAAGCCTTTTATACGCTTCCTGCAAAGGGCCGGGAAGAAAAGCGGTAGCAGACCCGAAATGAATAATAGCAACATCCGCCAAATCAATCACCTCAATTTCTTCTTTTGTTAATTGGCCGTCGGCGCCGCGGTTAAAAACAAAATCACGTTCGCCATCTTCCATCAGCGATACAAAAGCAAAAGTGGTAAAGTAATCATTATCGCGCAGCATCCAGTGGGTAGATACGCCAAACGATTCCATTACTTCAGCAAGCTGTTTACCAAAAGGGTCATTGCCAACTTTTGCTGCCAGTTCAACATCACCACCCAATGCCGCAATCGCCGCAGCAACATTGGTAGGCGCACCGCCCGGTTTTTTAAGAAAGTTCTCCCCGACTGACAGGGCTTTGCCTTTGTCAGTACATATCATGTCAATTAAGGCTTCTCCAATACAAAGTATTTTCATGGCAGGCAGTTAATTGTTAACGATTGATTGTTTGGCCGGCATAGCAATCTCCTTTTTAAGCGGCATCAACGCTGCTTACTTGCAAGCGCGTTAAATTGTTATGCAGGGTTTAACTTACCGAAGTTACTTTTCCGCCGCAACAATTTCTCTTTTTGTTGCCCATAATCCTATATTTTTGCGGTGCTTTTAAAAAGCCAATAAACATAGTATTATGCGACAAATTGCTTTTCGTGAGGCGCTGCGCGAGGCCATGAGCGAGGAAATGAGGCGGGATGACAGAGTTTTTTTAATGGGAGAAGAAGTAGCTGAATACAATGGCGCCTATAAGGTTAGCCAGGGTATGCTGGCTGAATTTGGACCAAAAAGAGTGATTGATACCCCGATTTCGGAGTTGGGTTTTGCTGCTGTAGGTGTAGGCGCGGCCCAAAACGGCCTTCGCCCGATAGTAGAGTTTATGACATGGAACTTTGCCGTACTGGCACTTGACCAGATATTAAATACTGCCAGTAAAATGCTGGCAATGAGTGGCGGGCAAATAAGTTGCCCTATTGTGTTTCGCGGGCCTAATGGCAGCGCGGGACAGTTGGGCGCACAGCACTCAACGGCGTTTGAAAGCTATTTAGCCAATATACCCGGTATAAAAGTAGTATCACCGTCTAACGGGTACGATGCAAAAGGGTTACTGAAACAGGCTATCCGCTACGAGGAAGACCCTGTTATGTTTATGGAAGGGGAAGTAACCTATGGCGATAAAAGCGAGGTTCCGGAAGAAGAATATTATATCCCGCTTGGCAAGGCCGATGTTAAAAAACAGGGACGTGATGTAACCATCGTTTCATATAATAAAATGATGAAGGTTGCATTAGGCGCTGCCGCTGAACTGGAAAAAGAAAATGTAAGCGCAGAAGTGATTGACCTGCGTACTATACGCCCGCTGGACTGGATGACAGTACTGGAGAGCGTTAAAAAGACAAACCGCCTGGTGATTGTGGAAGAGCAATGGCCAATGTGTTCAGTGTCATCTGAACTGGCTTACAGGATACAGAAGGAAGGCTTTGACTATCTTGATGCACCGGTAAGGCGTATTACAAGCGCGGATGCGCCTATGCACTATGCGCCAAACCTTGCAGCATTGGCCATACCCGACGTGCCAAGAACAGTAAAAATTGTGAAAGAAGTGATGTACATGAAAAAATAGTATTTGATTAAAATACGACAAAGAGGCAATAATTTACTTTATTGCCTTTTTTATTTATTAGCAAGCGATGTATTTGTTTACTAACGAATTTTGCTGTTAAACATAATTGTATGAGATACCGGCTGCTGACTTTTGCGTTGTTTTTTTCCATGCGGGCATTTTCCCAAACCGCTGACAGCAGCAGTACGCCGGTTGACAGCACAACGCTGCAAAACGTTACCGTTAAAGCTTTTGAGAGTAAAACTAAATGGAAGGACGTACCGGCCTCTGTATCCGTGCTTAATAAAAAAGACCTGCAACGTTTTGACGTAAGCAATATGGTAGCCGAGTTTAACGCTGCTACTGGCGTGCGAATGGAAGAGCGTTCACCGGGCAGTTACCGGCTTTCGGTAAGAGGCAGCTTATTACGTTCACCGTTCGGCGTGCGCGATATAAAAATATATCTTGACGATGTGCCGTTTACTGATGCAACGGGCAATACTTATTTAAACTTAATAGACCCCAACCACCTGCAGTCAGTCGAAATAATAAAAGGCCCTTCCAGCAGTATTTACGGCGCTAACACAGGCGGCGTTGTGTTGCTTAACTCATTAAACGATATAGGCAACGCAAAAAACAAGTTTGATGCTTCGCTTGCGGGTGGTTCCTACGGAATGTTCAGCGAGGAAGCAGGCTGGCAAACACAGCATAAAAAATTCTTCTCAAGCCTGCAGCAATCGCACATGCAGAGCGATGGTTACCGGCAGCAGTCAGCCATGCGTAAGGATGTAATAAAATGGAACGGCAAAGCGGCGCTGTCATCAAAAGAAACCCTGGCCTTCACTGCATTTTACACTGACTTATATTACCAAACACCCGGCGGTTTAACACAGGTGCAGTTAGACACCAACCCGAGGCTGGCGAGGCCAAAGGCAGGCAGCATACCCGGCGCTGTTACACAGCATTCCTCTGTACGCAATAAAACAGCGTTTGGCGCTGTAACCTTAACTTCAAATTTTGGCAGCCATTTCAGTAATACTACTTCCTTTGTACTTGACCATACGTCATTTACAAACCCCTTTATAACAAACTACGAGGAGCGCAGCGAATGGAATTATAATGCCCGCACAAGTTTTGCCTACGCATACAAGGCCGGTAATTTTGCGCTGCATGCCTTTGCCGGTGGTGAGATGGGGTATAACGTTGCTTCCGTTAATGATTATGGCAACAGGGCCGGTGTAAAAGACACTGTACAGTTTAAAGACCTTACACATCTTTCCCAATACTTTGTTTTTGCGCAGGTAAATATTAATGCGGGCAGGCGCTGGGTCTTCCAGTTAGGAGCAAGTAATAATACCACGCATTACTGGTTTAACCGCCTTACCGACCACTCAAAACAATACCCGCAGCAGCGTAATGCCGGGCCGCTTGTTACACCACGTTTCAGTGCGTTGTTCCAGGTAAGCAAAACAACTTCTGTATATGCATCTGCCTCCGAAGGGTTCTCCACGCCAACACTAGCAGAAGTGCGGCCGTCTGATGGTAATTATTATCCTTACCTGCAGCCGGAATATGGCTGGAACTATGAAGCCGGTATAAAAGGCATGGCCATAAAAGGTGCACTGGAATTTAATGCGTCAGCTTATTATTTAAAACTGAAACAAGCTATTGTTTCAAGAACGGATAGCACAGGCGCCCAGTACTTTGTCAACTCCGGCGGCGCTATTGAAAAAGGCATTGAAGTGTGGTTTAAAGCGCATCTTGTTCACAACACAAATCATTTTGTTACAAGCCTTGATGTATGGAACAGTTTAAGCTACCAGCCTTATCACTTCGCCACGTATATCTCCGGCACAAACAATTACACGGGCAACCGGTTAACGGGTGTTCCGCGCACTATTAATGTCAGCGGCATTGATTTGTCCCTGGTAAAAAAATGGTATGCCGGTGTTATACTCAACAATACCTCATCGCTGCCTGTGGATGATGCAAACAGCGCTTTCGCAAAAGCCTATCACCTGCTGCAAATAAAACTGGGCAAATACTTTGATGCCGGTGCATGCAAATTAAATGCTTACCTGGGCATTGACAATGTACTTAATGAAGTATACAGCCTGGGCAATGATATTAATGCAGTGGGTAAACGGTATTTTAATCCCGCCCCGGCCCGTAATTTTTTTATTGGTGTTAGAGCAGCCTTTTAATAAACCTTTACAGCAGTAGTTGGTTAATATGGTGTTTATTGTTGCACACAACACGCTAACCTTATTATATTCGCACAATCAAAAATAAACTATGCCGAACATCCTGATTATTGATGATGAAAAAGCCATACGTAAAACGCTGGGGGAAATACTCTCCTACGAAGGGTTTAAAATTGATGAAGCTGCGGATGGAGAAGAAGGGTTAAAGTACTTTAATGAAAAAGCGTACGACGTTATACTCTGCGATATAAAAATGCCAAAGCTGGATGGCCTTGAGTTTTTGACGAGGGCGACAGAAAAAAACCCTGACGTACCCGTTATAATGATTAGCGGCCACGGCACCATTGAAACCGCCGTTGACGCGGTGAAAAAAGGAGCGTATGACTATATTGCCAAGCCACCGGACCTTAACCGCCTGCTTATTACCATACGCAACGCCCTGGACAAAAACACGCTGAACAAAGAAACGCGTACCTTAAAACGAAAAGTTAAGCGTGTAGACGACATGACCGGCGAGAGTGATGCGATAAAGCGTATTAAAGACACCATTGAAAAAGTAGCTCCTACAGATGCCCGTGTGCTCATTACCGGGGAAAATGGCGTTGGTAAGGAACTGGTAGCGCGGTGGATACATGAAAAAAGCAACCGTTGCGAAAGCCCGCTTATTGAGGTTAACTGTGCTGCTATACCGGCTGAATTGATAGAAAGTGAATTATTCGGGCACGAAAAGGGTTCATTTACCTCGGCCATAAAGCAACGTATCGGCAAATTTGAGCAGGCAAACGGCGGCACCCTTTTCCTGGATGAAATTGGTGACATGAGCCTTAGCGCCCAGGCAAAAGTTTTACGTGCCCTGCAGGAAGGTAAAATAACAAGGGTAGGGGGTGATAAGGAGATAAGTGTTGATGTTAGGGTAGTGGCTGCCACCAATAAAGACCTGCTGAAGGAGGTGGAAGAGAAAAACTTCAGGCTTGACCTTTATCACAGGCTCGGGGTAATACTTATTCATGTTCCTTCCCTTAATGAAAGAAGGGAAGATATACCCCTGCTGGTAGAAAAGTTTTTAAACGACATAGCAGGCGAGTATGGCCAGGCAAAGAAAAATATTGATAAAAAGGCCATGGAAGCCCTGCAGAAACATAACTGGACGGGCAATATTCGTGAATTGAGGAATGTTGTTGAACGCCTTATTATATTGTCAGGCAAAACCATTACACTGGAAGACGTAACTATGTACGTGCTGCCCATATAAGCTGGTTCAGTTGATTGACACCAGCTATGAATGCTGCAACAGCCTAAATTTCAACTTATAACAAATTTTGAGCGATATTAATATAGTTGATAGCACGCCGGCGGGGGGTACGGTAATTGTTATTGCCGGGCCAACTGCCAGCGGCAAAACGGCCTTGTCATTACAACTGGCGCAATACCTTGATACTGAAATAATTTCAGCCGATTCCCGGCAATGTTTCCGCGAGTTGAATATAGGGGTTGCCAAGCCTTCGGCAGAAGAGTTAGGGCAGGTAAAGCACTATTTTATCAACTCACACTCTATTCACGATAATGTTAACGCCCAAACTTTTGAGGAATATGCCCTTAAGGCAACGCGCGAAATTCTTTCCAAACGGCCTTTCGCTGTAATGGTTGGCGGCACAGGGCTTTATATCAAGGCTTTTTGCGAGGGCCTGGATGAAATGCCCGCCATTGATGAAAGAATACGGGAAAGTATTGTTAGCCAATATAATATATATGGTATAAGTTGGTTGCAGCAACAACTGCAGGCGGCAGACCCTGTTTACTGGCAATCTGGCGAGCAGCAAAACCCCCATAGGCTTATGCGTGCGCTGGAGGTAAAATTGGGGACGGGAAAGTCAATAACATCCTTTCAAAAGGGAGAAGCGGTAAAAAGGCCGTTTAATATTATAAAGATTGGAATTGATTTGCCGCGTAACCAATTGTACGACAATATAAATGCGAGGGTTGACGGTATGATACGCGAAGGCCTGCAGGCTGAAGCACAAAATTTGCTCCCTTTGCGGCATCTAAATGCTTTACAAACCGTTGGTTATAAAGAATTTTTCGATTTTTTTGACGGGAAAATTTCGGTGGAAACGGCTATTAATGAGGTAAAAAAGAACACCCGCCATTATGCCAAGAGACAATTGACATGGTTTAAAAAAGATAGTTCAGTTATTTGGAAACCCGCTTTCAGCGTGGATTTTATCGGTTCCATCCTTGAAAACAGCCCCTGGCGTTAGTTATACATATTAGCAATTACAAAGTGTATAACTTACACATTTACATAGTGTAAAATTGACACATTCCCAAAAAAAACATAATTTTTTTTTTGTTCGTTTACATAACAAATAGTTAATTTTATCCCGTCCCAAATTATCAAACAACCAAACTCGCCCGCTTATGAGACAAAAAATCGGTCGCTTGTCTGTACGTGTGTGTACAGTAGTCATCTGTATGTTTATCTCCGGCGCCTTGTTTGCGCAACGAAAGGTATCGGGTACCGTTACCAGTGCAAGAACAAGCCAGCCAGTGGCATTTGCCACAATTACCGTTAAAGGAACAAATGTTGCCACCGCCAGTGATGTTAGCGGTGCATTTACCATTACTGTTCCTGCCGGTAAAACCGTTTTAACCGTTAGTTCAGTAGGTTTTGCTGACCAGGACGTAACTATCGGTTCCGGCCCTGTTAATGTAGTATTAGCAGACCAGGTATCAAACCTGGATGAAATTGTAGTAACCGGTTACACAGCCCAGAAGAAAAAGGAAATTACCGGTTCAGTTTCCGTTGTAAATGTAAAAGACCTTAAATCAGTACCAGCCGGTACAACTGAGCAAATGTTGCAAGGCCAGGCATCTGGCGTTACCGTTATCAACTCAGGTTCGCCTGGTGAAAATAGCACGGTGTTAATTCGTGGTATTTCAAGCTTTGGCAACGTTGACCCATTGGTTATCATTGATGGTGTGCCCGGTAGCATGCATGATTTGAACGCCCAGGATATTGAATCCTTCCAGGTTGTAAAAGACGCTGCCGCTGCCATATACGGTGTGCGTGGTTCAGCCGGCGTTGTTATCATCACTACCAAAAAAGGTAAAGCCGGTAAGTCAACAATAACTTATGATGGTTATTATGGCAGCCAGGTACCTAAGGGTGGCAACGTATTTAACAAGCTTGACCCCCAGGGTATGGCAGATCTTTACTTTTTACAGGCAAAGAATTCAGGCCAGGTTGACGCACAGGGTAACGTAAACTCTGCCCAGTACGGCAAAGGAACAAGCCCAAGGTTACCTGATTACCTTGTAATAGGCAGCACTTCAGGTGTTGTGGGCCAACCTACACAGGCCCAGTTGGATGCATACAATATTGACTATGATAAAGGTGATATTTACCAGATTGTTGCCGCTAATAAGCAGGGTACAGACTGGTTTCACTCCATATTTAAAAATGCCCCGATACAGAACCATAACCTTACTGCAAGCGGTGGTAATGAAAAATCTACATACCTGTTTTCATTGAATTATTTTGACCAGCAGGGTTCAATGCTGAATACCCACTTAAAAAGGTATGCAGTACGTGCTAATACAACCTTTAATATCAAAAATAATATACGTGTAGGCGAAAACGCATACATATATTATAGAGACAACCCAAGGCCTTCTCCAAATGCTGAAGGTAATGAAGTTTCACAGGCCTCATGGGAACAGCCAATTATCCCCATATTTGATGTAATGGGTAATTATGCCGGTACAAGGGGTAATGAACTTGGTAATTCAGGCAGCCCCTATGCTTCAAGAGACCGTGCCAAAAATAATACAGGCAACGATTGGGTTATTACCGGTAATGTTTGGGGTGAAGCTGATTTCTTAAAACATTTTACTGCACGCACTCAATTTGGCGGTACCATTGATAACTATTATTACTGGGGTTTTAACTACCGCACTTATGAGAATAAAGAAAATGGCTCTTCAAACAGCTATTACGAAGGAAGCGGTTTTGGAACTGACTGGACATGGACAAATACTTTGAGCTATTCAAACATATTTGCCCGTAACCACAGCGTGAAAGCCATTATTGGTTCTGAAGCAATTCAATACTACGGCAGAGGCGAATCAGGCCAAAGGTTAAACTATTTTAGCCTTGACCCGAACTACTGGACATTGAGCACTGGCTCTCCTGCCGGTCAAACCAACTCTAGTAGCGTATATAAAAGCACTATCTACTCGCTTTTTGCAAGGGTTGACTACGCGTTTATGGAAAAATACCTGTTACAGGGTAACGTAAGGCGCGACCAGGCTTCAGTACTTGGAGACAGCACAAGAACCGGCTACTTTGGTTCTGGTTCAATCGGCTGGCGTATTTCCAAAGAAGGTTTCATGAAGGATATTAGCTGGATTAACGATTTAAAATTACGTGGCAGCTACGGCGTATTAGGTACTGTTGCCAATACAAGCGCATACAACTCATTTGAATTGTACGGCACTGGTGCTGGTAGCTCTTACTATGCTATTGATGGTTCTACAGGTAATACAGCACAGGGTTTTTACCACAGCCAGTTGGCTAACCCCAAAACAGGGTGGGAAGGTGATAAAATTACCAACGTTGGTTTAGACGCGGTATTATTTAAAAATTCATTGGATGTGACTGTTGAATGGTACAAAAAAGCTGTTAACGGCTTGTTGTTCCAGGACCAGGCAGGTGACGTGGTTGGTGGCGCTACAAGGCCTAACGTAAATATCGGTGATCTTCAAAATACCGGTATTGATGCGTCAGTTAGCTATCACAAAAATATTTCACGCGACCTTAGCTTCAACATTGCAGTGAATATTACAACTTACAAATCTAAAGTTACTGCTATACCAGGTGCTGCCGGGTTCTTTGAAGCTGGTGGTACAAGGTTGGGTAATGTAGCCCGCAACATGGTTGGCCACCCGGTTGGCGAATTCTATGGTTACAAAATCATAGGCTTCTTCCAAAGCCAGGCTGACGTAGATAAATCTCCAACACAGGCCGATGCCGCCGTTGGTGAATTTAAATACGCTGATATTGACGGTGACGGAAAAATTACCGATGCTGACCGCACATTCCTCGGTGACCCCAACCCGAAATTTACCTATGGTGCTAATCTCGGTTTAACTTATAAGAATTTCGATTTCAGCATGATTTTGTACGGCTCCCAGGGTGGTAAGCTGTTTAACTACAATGCTCTGTTTATGGATTTCCCTTACTTCCAGAATGCCAAGAGCAACGACATGCTGTATAATTCATGGACACCAACAAATACAAGCCCAAGATTGCCAATTGCGTTGAATGATGTGAACTTCAGCACAGGTGGCGTTGTAAACTCTTACCTGGTACAGGATGGTTCTTATTTAAGGTGTAAGCAAATGCAGATTGGCTACAACTTTAAGTCTGACTTGCTGAAGAAGGTAGGCCTCGACAGGGCAAGGATATATGTACAGGGGGCAAACTTGTTTACCATTACAAAATACAGGGGCCTGGATCCGGAAGTTGCAAACCTTGGCACAGCCCAGTTCTTTGGTATTGACTATGGTAGCTATCCTCCAATCAAAACTTTCCTTGTTGGTGTAAACCTTTCATTCTAATAACTTAAACGCGAAAACTTAGTAATATGAAAAGATTTAATTACAGAATATTTATACCTGCCGGCTTATTTACACTGCTGGTAGTGTACGCCTGTTCTAAAAGCTTTACGACTATAAAGCCGTTAGCAGCTGTTAGCCCTGACGTACTAGCCAACAGCTTTGGCATAAGGGGCATACTTATAGGTGCTTATTCAATGCTGGATGGTATAGGTGGCGCCGGTGGCTCAGAAGGCCCCTGGTCATCAGCCGGCAGCAACTGGGTTTATGGCAGCGTTTGCGCTGACGATTCTCACAAAGGATCTGACCCCGGTGACCAGCAGGACATTACGCCTTTAATGCGTTGGGAAGAAAATGCCAGTAATGGGTATTTGGCCGACCTTTGGGCAGCCCGCTACGATGGTGTTCAGCGTGCCAATGACGTTTTACGTACATTGCCACTGGCAGCAGATATGTCAGATGCTGATAAAACAGAGGCTACAGCCGAAGCACGCTTTTTGAGGGGTTTTTATCACCTGGACTTGAAGAAAGTTTTTGGTAACATCCCTTTTATTGACGAAACCATAAGCTATGCAAATGGTAACTGGAGGGTGCCCAATACTGCTGATGCATGGCCGATGATAGAAGCAGACTTCCAGTTTGCTTACGAAAATCTTCCCGAAACACAATCTGAAACTGGCAGGGCAAATAAATGGGCAGCCGGCGCCTTCCTGGCCAAATGCTATGTATTTGAGCATAAATGGGCAGATGCCTTAAGCCTGTTACATACTGTTGTAAGCAGTGGTAAAAATGCTATGGGCCAGAAATACGCTTTGTTGGCCAATTTTGCTGATAACTTTAACCCGGCTAAAAACCACCTTATTGGCTCAGGCGACCCTGAATTGGTTTTTGCAGCCGTATCATCAGTAAATGATGGTGGCGGTGCTAATAATGCAAACGCTGGTGACGTGTTGAACTTTCCTTACGGTGGTGGCCCTGGCACATGCTGTGGTTTTAACCAACCCTCATGGAGCCTTGCCAATGCCTTTAAAGTTGATGGCACAACAGGCTTGCCTTTGACCTACACTAATGATAACAACCTGCCTGACCTGAAGAATGATGAAGGCATTAACTCAAATGACCCATATACACCTGATTCAACAACGCCGGTAGACCCGCGTATTGACTGGACTATGGGACGCAGGGGTATTCCTTACCTGGATTGGGGTATCATGCCTGGGCAGAACTGGATACGTAACCAGGCAAGTGCTGGCCCGTATGTACCTATCAAGAACGTATATTACAGCAGCCAGACAGGCACACTTACTGACAATTCATCATGGACAAGCGGTTATACTGCCAACAACATACTGTTAATGCGTTTTGCAGATGTACTGCTGATGTGCGCAGAAGCAGAAGTTGAAGCCGGAAGCCTGTCAAATGCACAGGACCTGGTTAACCAGGTTCGTAACAGGATGACACCTTCGTCAACCTGGGTTCAGAACTCACCTGCCAAATACAAAATTGGTTTGTACCCTGCAGGTTGGTTTACTGCACAGGGCCAGGCAGTTGCACGCAAAGCTGTACAATGGGAACGCAGGCTTGAACTGGCGATGGAAGGCCACCGCTTTTTTGACCTGGTGCGTTACGGTACTGCACAAACAGAGCTGAATGCTTATGTTACCCATGAGGTTTCCAGCGGTTACCTTATCATGAAAGGTGCTTCATTTAAAGCAACCAGCGGTATATTTGCTATTCCTCAGCACCAAATTGACTTGAGTTCTCTGAATGGTACACCAACATTAACGCAGAACCCAGGCTATTAATAAAACCTGATTTTTCTTAAAAAGAGGCAGGCGCCAGCCTGCCTCTTTTTTTTGCTGTTACCGGGTTGTTTTTTATTATTTTCGGCTATAATTTTTTTCTTATGCTCCGCAGGTTGCTTATTTACATACCCCTATTATTTGCTTTCAGTTTCTTCACGCAATCTTGTAAAAGAAATACACTTTTCCGGCAAATTTCACCCGGGCACTCTGGCATTGATTTCGACAATAGAATTGCGGAGACGGATTCCTTAAATGTGCTGGATGTTTCAAACATTTATAACGGCGGTGGTGTAGGCATTGGTGATTTTAATAACGATGGCCTGCAGGATATTTTTTTTACCGGTAATACAGTGCCCTGCAAACTATACCTTAACAAAGGAGATTTTAAGTTTGAGGATATTACAGAGGCAGCCGGCGTTGACGGTAAAGGTGAATGGTGCCGCGGCGTTAGCGTAGTTGATATTAATAACGATGGCCTGATGGATATTTATGTATCGGCCACTATTTACAAGGACCCTAAGCGGCGACAAAACCTGTTATATATAAACCAGGGACCTGGTAAAGACGGGGTGCCACACTTTAAAGAAATGGCACATGAATATGGGCTTGATGATACAACCTATTCAACACAGGCAGCATTTTTTGATTATGACAATGACGGCGATTTGGATATGTACCTTGCAGTGAACGAGATATACGACCCCAGCATGCCTAATGTTTATCACGCGCCGGGACAGGATAGCATATCCCCAAGCCGGGGGCGGTTATACCGTAACGACTGGAACGCAGCATTAAAACACCCGGTATTTACTGACGTTTCAAAGCAGGCCGGGGTTGGATTTGAGGGGTACACCCATGGAATAAGCATAACCGATATTAACAAAGACGGCTGGAAAGATATCTATATAACCAACGACTACTTGCCCAACGACTTTTTGTTCATCAATAATCACGACGGAACGTTTACCAACGAAAGCGCTCTTTATTTCAAGCATACGTCCACCAATGCTATGGGGCAGGATGTTACAGATATAAATAATGACGGTCTGGTGGATGTGGTGGCGCTTGATATGAACCCGCAGGATAATTACCGCAAGAAAACCATGATGAACCCGAACAGCTACCAAACCTACCAGAATAATGACTTTTTTGGGTATCAATACCAGTACGTAAGAAATACGTTGCAGCTAAACCAGGGGCCGAGGGTAAAAGGTGGCGATTCAATAGGGGCGCCAGTTTTTAGCGATATTTCATTTTTAAGCGGAATAGCTGAAACTGACTGGAGCTGGACACCGCTTGTGGCTGATTTTGACAACGACAGCTACCGGGATATAGTGGTAACAAATGGTTTTCCCAAAGATGTGACCGACCACGACTTTATTGTTTACCGTAATAAAGCGTACAACTTTGTAACGCGTAAAGAGCTTCTCGAGCAGATTCCCCAGGTTAAGTTGCGTAAATACGCTTTCCATAATAATGGAGACCTCACGTTTAGTAACGTAACTGATAACTGGGGGCTTGGTGTGCCTGCCTTTAGCAACGGTGCTGCTTACGTTGATTTAGACAATGACGGCGACCTGGACATTGTAATAAATAATATTAATGATAAAGCCATGGTATTTAAAAACATGGCTGTTGAAACAAAGAAAGATAATGCACACTACCTGCATATAAATTTTTCAGCAGAGGCGCCAAACATTAATGGCCTTGGGGCGTGGGCTGAATTGCATTATGACCACGGCAAACAGCAGGTATTTGAAAATACTCCTTACCGGGGTTACCTTTCAACCGACCAGCAAGGGGCGCATTTTGGTCTTGGTAGTGTCACAATTGTTGACTCTGTAATTATCAAATGGCCGGATGGCAAGTTACAATTGTTAAAAAATGTTGCTGCCAACCAGGTGTTAACCGTAAAACATAAAGATGCCGCCCAGGTTTATGTATGGCCACAGCCGGTTAAAGCGACAAATACGTTGTTTGAAGATATCTCAGATTCAATAAAGGCCAACCTGGTGCATAAGGAAGATGATTTTATTGATTTTAACATACAAAAGCTGTTGCCTCATAAGCTTAGCGATTATGGACCCGGCTTAGCAGCAGGAGACATAAACGGCGACGGCCTTGATGACATGATAATGTCTGGCTCTGCCGGTTACAGCGCACAATTGCTGGTACAACAGGCAGACGGCCGTTTTACAGCAAGGCCATTGCTGCCGGCTGCTAACAAGGATACCAAGAAAGGAAACGATATGGGGGTGCTGCTGTTTGATGCAGATGGTGACGGCGACCTTGACCTTTATATAAGCGCGGGAGGCTATACAAGCACAGCTAACGATCCTGCCTATGAAGACAAGCTGTACCTGAATGACGGTAAAGGCGACTTTACCTACGACTCTGCGGCATTACCGGCAAACTACGCCAGCAAATCATGTGTGCGCGCTGTTGATTATAATAAAGACGGCAAACTCGACTTATTTATAGCCGGCAGGTGTGTGCCGGGACAATATCCTAAACCGGTTTCCAGCTTTATCTACCGTAACGATTCAAAAGACGGGGTGGTGAAGTTTACCGATGTAACAGGGGAGGTGGCTAAGGGACTGAATAACGTTGGGTTGAGTTGTGACGCCCTGTGGACAGATTTTGACAATGATGGCTGGATTGACCTTATTGTGGCGGGAGAATTTATGCCGCTGAAGTTTTTTAAAAATAACCATGGGACATTTGAATTACTGCACACAGCTTTAGATAGCCAGGTTGGCTGGTGGAACAGCATAATACCGGGAGATTTTGATAATGACGGCGATATTGATTATATAGTTGGTAACACGGGTCAAAACTCCTTTTACAGGCCGACAGACAAATACCCTGTAAGGGTTTATGCAAAGGATTTTGATAACAACGGTATTTACGATGCCTTGCCTTCCATATATCTTCCAGCTTCAGGCAGCGATACTGCAATGAAAGAATTTCCTGCCCAAACACGGGATGACGAGATAAAGCAGATGATTGAGTTCAGGCGAAAATTTCCCACCTATAAATCGTACGCCGACGCAACAATGGACAGCCTGTTAACGCCAGACGAATTGAAAGGTGCCCTGGTATTATCTGCCAATAATTTTAAGAGCTGTTATGTGCGTAACGATGGTAACGGCCATTTTACCATGATGCCCCTGCCGCTGCAGGCACAATTCAGCAGCTTGTTTGGAATGGTAGCGGAGGATGTGGATGGCGACGGCAACCTTGATGTTGTTATAACCGGCAACGATTATGGTACAGATGTAGGCGTTGGCCGGTATGACGCTTTAAACGGCCTGGTATTAAAAGGTGATGGCAAAGGCGGCTTTACCCCCCTGACAATATTACAAAGCGGCATTTTTATACCGGGTAACGGTAAAGCATTGGTAGAACTAACCAATAAAAATGGCCAATGCCTGCTTGCAGCGTCGCAAAACAGGGGGCCGTTAAAAGTATATTTATTGAAAGATGGCACAAAGAAACTGCCAGTACAACCCGGTGATGTATATGCTATGTTAACCCTGCAAAATGGAAAGAAGAGGAAGGTTGAGCTTAATTATGGTGCAGGCTTTTTATCGCAATCTGCAAGGTTCATAAATATCGACGCCCAGATAACAGGCATAGAGATTACAAACGCAAAAGGAGAAAAAAGGGCGCTGCCCTTACCCTGACCATTGGGCGCTTGTGCAGACAAATACCACTTTATTGGCGGGCATTTGTCCGCACAAATGGTTTGTTTTTTCTTAGCTGCTGCAGCAATGCTTTAATGTCTTTGGGTACCTCTGCTTCAAAAGAATATTGCTCATTGCCAAGCTGAAATTGTAATTGCCAGGAATGCAGCGCAAGCCTTGACAGTATTGGCCTTTCGCTCTCTTCCTTTTTTGAAAGCTTATAATTGCGTTTTAGCGCGGAAAGATATACCGGTGAAGCATCGCCGTACAAATCATCGCAAACTATGCTGTTACCAATATGCTGCATGTGTACGCGTATTTGGTGTGTGCGGCCGGTATGTATGCGAAACTTTACCCATGAAAAAGAACTGAAGCTTTCTAAAACTTCATATTCTGTAAGGGCAAATTTGCCTTTTGCATGTGTTATCATTTTGCCATTATGCGCAGGGTGCTCGGCTATCGGCGCGTCAATAGTACCTGCGGGCGGTGATACAATACCATGCACAAGACCGAGATAGTTTTTTGACACTTCCCTTCCTTCAAAAAGCTGCGAAAGAAGTTTGTGGGTTACCTCATCCTTCGCAAAAACTATTGCACCGCTGGTGCCTTTATCAAGGCGGTGAACGGTATATATGTCGCCATATTGCTGTTTCAGGAAATCCTTTAACGAAGGCTCACTTTGCACCCTGTCGGGGATGCTGAGCATCCCGGCAGGTTTGTTTATCACAATAAATTGTTCGTTTTCAAAAATAATTTCCATGTCAGCAATTGTAACGGTAATATGGCCTGGCAATACAACGTGTTAGCTTTCGTCAGCATTATCGCTTGCAGCATTTTTGCTTTTGCGCACAAAACTTTGGTTCATGTATTTAAGCAGGCGCACTTCTTTTTCGTTTAAAAAACGCCATTTGCCCCGGTCTACATTCTTCTTGGTAAGGTTTGCAAACATTACCCTGTCAAGGTTTTTTACGTCATAACCCAAATGTTCAAATAACCTTCTTACAATGCGGTTACGGCCGCTGTGTATCTCAATGCCAACAACGCTTTTGTCTTTTGAATCGGCATACGCCAGCGTGTCGGCAATAACAAAGCCATCCTCAAGTGTAACACCATTTAATATCGCTTCAAAATCTTTTTTAACCAGCGGCTTGTCAAGCTTTACTTCATACACTTTTTTTACCTCAAAGCTTGGGTGTGTCAGCTTTTGCGCCAGCTCGCCATCGTTTGTTAAGAGCAAAACACCGGTTGTATTCCTGTCAAGCCTTCCAACAGGATAAATCCGTTCTTTTGTGGCATTCTTCAGCAGGTCAAAAACAGTCTTTCTTCCTTCGGGGTCTTTGGCGGTAGTTATATAATCCTTTGGCTTGTTAAGCAACAGGTAAACCAGGTTGTGCTGCAAAAATAATAGCTTGCCGTTGGCCTTCACCTTATCCGTGGCTGATACTTTAAACCCCGGCTCGTTAACAACTGCGCCATTAACGCTAACCTTGCCCTGCTTTACCAATTCAGCCGCTTCGCGCCTTGAACAAATGCCTGCATGCGAAATAAATTTATTTAAGGGCATTGGTTCAGCATTATGCGATACAGTATTGCCTGAAGGAGCTTGCTTTATAAATTCTGTATCACCCGCAGCGGGCTTACTTTTAAAAGGAGGCTTTTGTTTTGCATCCCTCTTTTTTACAACGCTGAATTTTTTATCCGGGGTACCGGCTGTTTTATTTTTGCCTTTTGGTGCGCCTGTACTATTATCTTTTTTAGGCCATTGTTTAGCTGCATTTGCAGGTGTATTGCGCGTATACTCTGAACCTTTTTTGCGCCCGTAAGTTTCATTGCCGCTAAACGTTTCGCCGTAGCCGCCTTCCCGTTTTCTCTTTCTTGCAATGTCGGCCGCGTCACGCGCCTCTCTTTTAACTTTCCTCTTTTCCTGGCGAATCATTTCTTTCTTCTTCGCGCCAGTGGGCTCGCTTTTTATAAACTTTTCAAATGCGTGCTTTTTCATTGTATACTATATTTGCTGTTTTTCAACAGGACTGCAAAAGTACGTAACTTATAACTAATTGATAGTTAGTTGCAAAATCAATTGCGGGGTTACCAGCTTTTGGCAGATGATTGTGGTATTAGTTTTGTGATGATAAAAAAAATAATTAAATAAGTAATATAGCTTATTAAATTATCAATAAAACTGTATTTTACTGATTATTAAGAATTAGGCCCTGTGAAATTGTTTTACAATTTAACTTATGTTAATGGCCAGCACAATCCAAAATATCCAGAATGAAGAATATTATAAGTTGGTAGCTGATAATATTAATGACCTGGTTGCGTTATATGCGCTTGACGGCACACTTGATTATGTTTCACCCTCCGTATACCGTGTACTTGGATATACTCCCGGGAGCCTTATAGGAAAAAACGCCCTGGTGGTTATTCACCCGGACGACCATCACCTGTTGCAACACTCATTTTGTAAAGACAAGAACGGCCATACTTCCACTGTATATTTTGAATACAGGCTGCTGCACAAAAGTGGTGAGTGGATATATTTTGAAAGTTACCGCCAGCCGGTATTTGATGCAAATGGAGAGTTGATAAATATACTCGCTGTATGCCGGAATATTTCTGCCAGGAAACAGGTTGAACAGGCTTTGCGCGAGAACGAAGAGTATTACAAGATGCTCGCCGACAACATAATTGACATGGTAGCCGTGTACAAGCCTGATGGCACAGCCACTTACGTGTCCCCCTCAAGCTTTTCATTGCTGGGATATAGCCCGGAAGAACTTACAGGGAAAAAGATATCTGGTTTTGTGCGCCCGGATGACCTGGTAAAATTTCATAACGACATAAAGCTTAAAGCATTTAAAGGGGTTGAAAAATTTGTTACCGAGGCGAGGATACAGCATAAAGACGGCCATTGGCTTTATTGCGAAACTACCACAAAAGCAATGCGTGGCCCGGGTGGCAGGGTACACTCCTTTGTTTGTACAACCCGGGATATTACTGACTGGAAATTAGCGCAGATAGCCTTAAAAGAAAGCGAAGAAAAATATCGCAGCCTTGTTGAGTCTTCTGATGCAATGATTGCCATTGTTGACACCCATGGCAAATTTATTTTTGCGAACGATAAGCGTGCTGACTTTTTTAAAGCGCGCAAAGAAGATATCATTGGCAAAACAGCTTACGATTTTTATGACGCGCCCACCGCTGATGATTTTAAAAGACGGATACAAAGGGTGTTTTCGCTGAAGGAAAACTATTCCTATGAAGCTTTTACCAGGCTGAATGGCGAAAGATACTGGCTTAAAGTAACTATGCACCCCGTGCTTGATTCTGAAGGCGGGGTGAGTTCAATCATGGTGAGTACGCTTGATATTACCGACTCCAAAGAGAAGGAAGAGACCCTGCGCAAACAGAACGATGAGCTAAAGAAAATTGCCTTTATGCAATCTCACATAGTTCGCTCACCTTTAACAAACATACAGGGAATAATTGCCCTGATGGAAGAAGGAGAACTGAATGACGAGCAATCACTGTATTTCAACCTCTTAAAGCAGGCTGCCGACACGCTGGACGATATATTAAAAGAAATTGTTGAACGCGCTGTAGTTGTAAGGCATCACGTACAAAATAGTTAACCGCCCATTAAAAGTATATAAAACAACCCTTAAATAATACCGGGATGACTTTTATCATGTGTTTTATGTCAACTAAAGTGTTATTTTAACGGTTGGTAATGTGCCAGGCCTAACCCGTCCTGCATAATTGTGCATTTTATAAGCGTGTGATGAACAGATTAAAAAAGAGTGAAGGCAGCAATCAGCGCTTCCCGGCAAATGTTGCTGCAATACTGCATTCAATACACGATTACGTGTTTGTATTAAACAAAGACCGTGTGGTCATTGAATCTTTTCAACCCGCCTCGCTAAGTGAATTAATACCTGTTCCAACTTTTTTGAAAAGGCATATTTCGGAAGTCAGGCTGCCAGCCGCAATAACAAGCGAAATTGAAACGAAACTGGATTTGGTTGAAAAAACCATGACCGCCCAGTTTGCAGAGTTTACAACAAGTACCCCGGAGGGCTTGTTTGTTTATCGTATAACTATTGAAGGCGTTTATACCGGTAATACAGAATTGCAAAGTTTTGTAATTGCTGTAAAAGACGTAACAGAAACCGTATTGCAGGAAAATAAATTTCTCGGCATCCTGGAAAAATATAACCTCGCTGCAAAATCTGCTAGCTTTGGCATTTGGGAGTTTAATTATGTTACCGAAGAATTTTACTGGGATGAGATGATGGAAAACTTTTTCAAGTGCAAAATATCTTCTGTAAGCGAGTTCCGGCAGGTTTGGTTAAAGTTGGTGCAGCCCGGTGACTTTCCGCGCCTGTTGACAATCTTTAAAAAAGCGCTTAAAGCGGGTGAGGATTTTCAGGCCGTATTCAGCGTAGTGGTTGATGGCAAATTTAAATATATTCAAACATTTGCCACGTTTAAATATAACCGCCAAACAAGGCGGTCAGAAAAAGTAACCGGCATTGCCCTTGACATTACCGAAAAAAGGCTTGCGGAAATTGCCCTTCAAAAAAGCGAAGAGCATTACCGTATGCTGGCTGACAACAGTTCAGATATTATTATACTGCACCAGGCTGACGGAACAGTTAATTATATCTCGCCTTCAGCAGAAAAGATTTTGGGCCACACCCGGGAAGAAACGCAGAAAAAGGGCGGCATTTTTTACATTCATGACGATGATATTTCATCAGTACTGCAACATAATAAAGACACGCTGGAAGGTAAAGAATCAGCCGTGCCGTATGAATGCCGTATAAGGCATACAGGTGGCCACTGGATACCCTTTGAAATAGTTAACAAGGCCGTAAAGGACGATAGCGGTAATGTTATAGGCATCCTTTCCATCAGCAGGGATATTTCCGCCCGTAAAATTGCCGAAGAGCACTACCGGCTGCTTGCCGAAAACATATCTGACGTAGTGGCCCTTGTTACACTTAACGGAAGGTTTGAATATATTTCCCCTTCTGTTGAGCGGCTATTGGGATATACGCAGCAGGAAGCCAAAACACAAAGCCCTTTTGATATAATACACCCTGATGATGTTTTGCCGCTGAAAGAGCACACCATTGATAAAAACCTTAGGGGAGAAGAGGGCAGCTTTACGGGCTACAGGGTTAAACATAAAAACGGCCATTGGGTATATTTTGATGTAAAAAGCAAACCTGTTTACAATAGTGAAGGCAAAATAACCCATATTTTAAAAAGCTCGAGAGACGTTACCGACCGGGTGTTAGCCGAAAGTGCCAGCACTGAAATTCGCCGACAGTATAAAATGCTGGCCGATAACATTGTTGACCTTGTTGTGCTGTTAACACCAGATTTTAAAAGGGTGTACGTTTCCCCCTCTTCAACGGCCCTCACCGGCTATACGCCTGCAGAAATGCTCGCCACAACACCATCCGATATCATTCACTCATGCGACAAAGACTACTTCTACTCCACCATCAAAAACACTTTATTTAAAGACAATGAAAAAGTGGAGCTATCCTATTATATAAGGCACAAAGACGGCCGGCTGCTGTTTGTTGAATCAACCGTAAAAGGCATATATAACGCGCAGGGCAAGTTAATTAACCTGCTGGCAACAACCAGGAATATAACCGAAAAGCACAATGCCGAAATAGCCATGCGCAAAAGCGAAGAGTATTACCGCATACTGGCTGATAACATTGTTGACCTTGTAGTACTGTTACGGCCAGACTTTACAAGGCTGTATGTATCGCCGTCGTCGCTTGCGCTTACAGGCTACACACCGGATGAGTTTATGCAAACAAAAATCGGCAATGTTGTTTTGCCTGAAGACCAGCCGGCCTTTTTTGCAACCCTCAACAACACCATTTTTAAGGGCGACGAACAGGTGTTTGTTACTACACGCATAAAACATAAAGCCGGCCATGTTGTATTTGTTGAGGCCGTTATGAAAGGCATCCGCGATGACAAGGGTAAACTTACCAATATACTTTCCACCATCCGCAATATTACCAGGCAGCATGAAGCAGAGGAGGCGTTGCGTACAAGCGAGGAACACTACCGCATGCTGGCTGATAATATTGTTGACCTGGTAATATTACTTGCGCCCGATTTTAAACGCGTTTACGCCTCGCCATCCTGTTTTGCACTTACCGGTTATACCACAGAGGAGTTTATGCAAACTACACTGGAGGATATTATTTACGAGGATGACCTGCCTGCATTTTTACAAAGTCTTAAATCAACTATTTTTAACGGCGACGACCAGGTGTTGCTTTCAACCCATATTAAGCACAAAACCGGGCGGTTAATATATGTTGAATCAATTGTTAAAGCCATACGCAATAACGCTGGTGAACTGGTAAATATACTGTCAACCATCCGTAACATAACAAAGCAGCACGTAGCCGAAGCAGCGTTACGCAAAAGCGAGGAATTATACCGTATGCTGGCCGATAATATGTTTGACATGCTGATATTATACGGCCCTTATTTACAAAAGCTGTACGTATCGCCTTCATGCAGCCATTTAACAGGCTACACCCCGGCTGAAATAATTGCGCTGCCCGCTGGCGGCCTTGTTTATCCTGATGACAAAGAGTTCTTTACCACAAACGTATTGGAAAATGCCAAAGCCGGTAAAGACAGGTTTGTGCTTGAACACCGTATGGCGATGAAAGACGGCGGCTGCCGTTATTTTTCGTCTGTATTTTCTGTCGTACGCGGGGCGGATGGTAGTATTTTAAATATCATCGTAACCTCCCGCGACATACACACCGAAAAAATGGCAACGCTCGCGCTGGCCCGGAATGAAGAACAATACCGTATGTTAGCCAATAATATGCTTGATATGCTGGTACTTACCGACGCGCAATTTAACCGCTTATATGTTTCTCCCTCTGCCCTGCATGTAACAGGATATACGGCAGAAGAGTTGCTGGCCAACCCTGGTTTTGATCTTATTCACCCCGATGATATTGAATCAATGCGGCAACAGGTATTACATGCTGTGCATGAGGGTGGTAAGGGCTTTAACTGCAGGTTCAGGGGCGTGCATAAAAGCAGCCGGGTTATGTATATGTCCGCATTTATAGGCTTTATCAGGAACGACGCGGGCCAACTCACCAACATCATGTCCACCTCGAGGGACATTACGGCCGAGGTTAATGCGCAAATGGCGCTCGCCAACAGTGAGGAAAAATACCGCAGCCTGGTGGAAGCTTCCGAAAACATCATCCTGGTTATGGATGAGTACGGTACCTACCTTTTTGCCAATAAACTTGCATGCCAGTATGTGCAAAAGCCGCTGGAAGAGGTGCTGGGCAAAACCATTTATGATTTTTTTGACCGCCAAACGGCTGATGACTATGTTGATAAAATAAAAGCTACCCTGCAAAGCAGGGCGCCGGTTTCATTTGAGTACCAGCTAAAAGTACAGGATACTCTAATTTACCTGCGCAACACGCTTAACCCCATCATTGATTCGAACGGAAACGCCTATGCTGTAATGCTTAGCCTGGTTGACCTTACCGAGATAAAAAACTACGCGGAAAAGCTGCGTACCCAAAACGAAGAACTTAAGGAAATTGCTTATTTGCAGTCGCATATTGTAAGGGCGCCGCTGGCCAATATGGAAGGCATTTTGAACCTTATTGAAGAAACGGCCATGAGCGCCGAAAACCTTGAACTGTTGCAAATGCTTAAAAAATCAGCCCTGCAGCTTGACAGCGT
Source organism: Chitinophagaceae bacterium (assembly GCA_035550215.1). Taxonomy (GTDB): domain Bacteria; phylum Bacteroidota; class Bacteroidia; order Chitinophagales; family Chitinophagaceae; genus JABDFW01. The sequence continues at coordinate 229,209 of DASZPM010000010.1, forward strand.
GGTAAACCAGGTAGTGCAAAAAGCCATTCACGTAAAACATCAAACAGAAGCGTAGTAGCAACCAGGGTAATCGCAACCATCAGCGCCCTTTATTGGCCAACTGACCGCAGGCAGCATCAATGTCCTTACCGCGGCTGCGCCGCAGCCGTGCATTAACACGATGACTTTCAAGGTACTGCATAAATTTATTTACGGCCTCCTCGCCTGGCTTGGCAAAACTGGCTTTGTCAATAGGGTTGTACTCTATTATGTTTATCAAATCGCAGGGTACCTGGCGGTAAATTTTAATCAGCTCGTCGGCATCTTTCTGGCTGTCGTTAAAGTTTTTAAACAGTATATACTCAAACGTAATCTCGTTGCCTGTTTGCTTGTAAAAATAGTTCAGCGCGTCAACCAGTTCTTTAATGCTGTTGGTTTCGTTAATAGGCATTATTTCGTTGCGCTTTTTATCGTTGGCTGCGTGCAGGCTAAGGGCCAGCTTAAAACGTACCTGGTCATCCCCCAGTTTGCGAATCATTTTTGCCACCCCTGCGGTGCTTACCGTAATGCGGCGCGGGCTCATGCCTAAACCATCTTCGGCGCTAATGCGCTCAACGGCTTTAAGCACATTGTTGTAATTAAGCAGCGGCTCGCCCATGCCCATAAACACAATGTTGCTCAGTTTTTTGCCATAGCTTTTTTCGCTCTCAGCGTTTATCAGCGCCACTTCATCGTAAATTTCATCATAGCTAAGGTTGCGCTTGCGTTCCATGTAGCCCGTAGCACAAAACTTACAGCTTAGGCTGCAACCCACCTGGCTGCTTACGCAGGCCGTTTTGCGGTCGTCGGTAGGTATCAGCACCCCTTCCACGTAATGCCCGTCAAATGTCTTAAAACGGGTTTTAATGGTGCCATCGCTGCTTACCTGCGTGGTATTTGCGCTAAGCGCCGGCAGGCTGAATTCCCCTGCCAGTTTTGCGCGTAAATCCTTGCCCAGGTTGGTCATATCGTCAAAACTATGCGCGTGCTTTTTCCATAGCCATTCATATACCTGTTTAGCCCGGAATTTTTTATCTCCCGCGCTAACAAAATATTCTTCCAGTTCGTGTAAAGTTAAATGCCGTATATTCTTACGCTGCGTCTCAGTCATTCTGCAAAGATAGCCCTTCCCCGCCGCTTTTAAATTGCAAACTATTGCGTTGCGGGCAAATATCACGGCTTATTGCCCCGGCACCCACTATCTATACAGTCTTTACGGGCCCGTTGCCTTAGGCCAAACCGGTTCCCGGCATTTTTGCATCGCCGGGCGGCGGGAAAAGGAGGAAAGCCAAAACACGTAACTCATTTATTTTCAAAGAACTATATAAAAAATCGTACCAATTTTACACGTATTCAACGCGCATTCGCCGTTACCATACGCTGTAAGGGTTCATTTTTTCCGGTTTTGGCGGCCCCGCTGTGGCACTAACAGGCCTTTTGTTAAGGGAGATGCTTCCATCGCTGTTTATTAGCCCGCTGTCTTTTCTTTCTCCCTCTCTTTCCCCAAGGCTGGCAGGCATACCGTTCTCCTGTGCGCCCGGTTTTCCATTTTCCGGGCTTCCCGGCTCCGGGCCCTGCTGTTTTTGATACTGCCCGTCGCCCTGGCTTCCAGGCTTCCCTTCCTGTACTATCGCCGGCTTTCCTTCTTCCAAAACCCGGCCCGAATCATGGTTTAAATTCAGCGTAACCTTCCAGTCCTGCTCCTCCCGCGCCTGTTTGGGGTCAATACCATGGTTTACTTTCAGGTCAAATACCAGCCCCCGCGTATTGCCCTCGCCGTTTACCAGCGCTTGCATTTTGCGGCACATTACCAGGTATCGAATTTTTTTAAAAATGGCCCGGTAGTTTTTATTATCCTCGTACTTTTTAAGTTCTTCGTCGCCCATATCCAAAAACAGGCAAAACCCCTCCAGGCTGTAAATTATTTTTTTAGGCACCTGCACCAGTTTATCGCGGTAGCGTACGGTCTCTATGTTTTCATCGCACTGGCGGCGGTATTCCTCAAACTTTGCCTGCACATCCGCAGGCTGTAAACGGTAAGGCATAAAATAAATGTTTTTATACCTGTAAATAGCAAAAAGGCCAAAGTGTCCGGTATTTTTTGAAATTTTTTTTTTGGGGGAATACAGCCCTGTAAGGGCGTTATCATCAGCGATGGGTTTAAACCCATCGGTAGAAATCTAAGCACATTATCAAAAGCCCTGTAAAGGCGTAATACAATATGTGCCATAAAATATCTCGCCCCTGCAGGGCTTTATAAAACTGGTTGATAGGATTTTACGATGGGTTTGCACCCATCGCTATTATATGCCGTCCTTGCAGGACGCTGCATGGCGGGTGTTTGTATAAATGGTAAAAAGCAGCGAACAACATTTGGTTGATTAAAAATATTTACTTCCTTCCGCAGCGCCCTTTGCCTATGCTCCCCTTGGCTCTCTGTAGCCTTGTGTGTTAGTTTTGTGAGTGACTGGCCACGGAGGTGTAAGCAGCGATGCATCCTAATTGTATTCACAAACCCCGTATCAAACTCTTCATACTTTGTTATCCGCACTTGCGCAAACCTTGACCGGCCTCCGAAAAATGGCGTTAAGAAAATTTGGGCGATGGGCGTTAAGCAATGAAATCCGTATGCCGATGCCGGGCAGTATTAATTAGCTTAAAAGTCGCACGGCCGGCCGGCTTTATTCAAAGCCGGAACTATTTCATTGTAGCCCGGCGAACAAATTTTTAGCCAATTTTTCGGCAGCCGTGCCTTTTTTGCAACTTTTTTTGGCCAGCAAAAAAGTTGATAAAATGAGTTCTTCGCTAAGATGCAAATGGGCACAGTTGGCCCTCCATAGCCTCCTGTGTTAGTTTTGTAAGTGGCTTGCTACGGGGCTGTAAGGATCAAACTCTCCATACTTTATTCTTCGCACTTGCCCAAACTTTGACCGGCCTCCGAAAAATGGCGTTAAGAAAATTTGGGCGATGGGCGTTAAGCAATGAAATCCGTATGCTGTTGCCGGGTAGTATTATTAGCTTAAAAGTCGCACGGTTGCTGGGCTTTATTCAAGGCCGGAACTATTTCATTGCAGCCCGGCGAACAAATTTTTAGCCAATTTTTCGGCAGCCGTGCCTTTTTGCAACTTTTTTTGGCCAGCAAAAAAGTTGATAAAATGAGTTCTTCGCTAAGATGCACAGGCTGCGTTGCAATACTTGTCGCCTTTGCCACAGTAATAGTAAGTGTCATTCCTCTTTCTCTTAATTCGCCCCGTAACGTCATGTATGCAAGCAGGGTCGCCTGGTATCAAAAAATACTATTTCTCAAAATCCTGACCGTTTTGCAAGGCCCAAACGTCAAAGCATAAATTAAACAATATGCAAAATCTAAAAAACAAAGTAGCCGTAGTATTTGCCGCATCCGGGGAGATTGCGGGCGCTGTTGCAAAAGCGTTTTCACAACATGGGGCAAAAGTGTATGTTACCGCCCGTAACCTTGATGCTGTAAAAGCATTGGCGCAGGAAATAAAAAGCAATGGCGGCATAGCGGAAGCTGCTAAAGTAGACGCATTGAATGAGGCCGAAATTGATGCCTTTTTGCAAAAGGTTACCGCAGATAATGGAAAACTGGATGTAGTGTTTAATGGCATTGCCGTTGAGTACAGCGAAATGGGGGGCCGCCCGCCCACTACGGTAGCCACGTTACAACAGTTCCTGGCGCCCGTGCAAAAAATATGCGGCTCACAATTTCTTACCGCAAGGGCGGCGGCGAAATATATGATGCAAACCGGTAGCGGGGGTACAGTTTTAATGCTTTCATCAGCCACAGCCCGGTCTAAAATCGCCAACCTGGGCGGCTTTACAGCCGCCTGTGCAGCCGTTGAGGGATTAACACGCGTTATGGCCGCAGAGTGGGGCGCAAATAATATTAAGGTAACCTGCATTTGCCCCGGCGCCATCATGGAAACAAAACGAATATCAGGATGGATAGAATCTGCGGCAAAACAGTACGGTGTGCCCGTACAGCAACTGGTTGCCCAGTATAAAGCTTTTGATATTTTAAAAACAAGCCCCACGCTAAAGCAGGTGGGCGAAACGGCTGCCTTTCTTGCCTCTGAAACCGGCGTGGCCTTCAACAGCCACGTGGTAGATGTGGACTGCGGCAAGCTAAACATATTATAGTACATTAGCGGTTGCAGCCTTTGGTAAAGTTGCAACCGCATTTTTTATTTATTAATCAATTGAATGGAAAAGGAAGACATCCTGCAATCGGCCATATCGGGCGATATCAATGCGTTTCAAACATTGTTTGCCCAATTTCAAAGCCAGTTAAAATCATACCTGTACCGTTTGCTTACCAACCTTAATGATGTGGATGACCTGGCGCACGATACCTTTATCAAAGCATTTAGTAATATATCCACGTTCAGCAAAGATTCTTCTTTAAAAACATGGGTATTTAAAATAGCCACTAATCTTGCCTACGACCATTTAAGAAAGCTAAAAAGATGGGGTGCTGATGCCCAGGACCGGGGAGCAGATTTGGCTATAGGCTCGGAGGAAGTAAGGCGGTTTTTCCGGGTGGTGCATGATACGTCAAATGCCGGTGCGTACGAAATGAGGGAACATATTGATTTTTGTTTTACCTGCATTTCAAAAACATTGCCGATAGAAAACCAGGTGGCGCTCATCCTGAAGGATATTTATGATTTCCCGGTGAAAGAAATTTGTCTCATCCTCAATAAAACGGAAGGGGTGATAAAACACCTGCTGAATGACGCGCGAAATACCATGACGGATATTTTTGACTATAGGTGCGCGTTAATAAACAAAAACGGTATTTGCCACCAATGCAGCCACATAAATGAAATTTACAACCCCAAACACAACCAGCAGAAGGAATTGATGAAGCTGGACCTGGTAAAAGCGTCAAAGAAATATAACAGGGAGCAGCTTTTTACGCTGCGTACATTATTGGTAAAAGCAATTGACCCGCTGCATGCTTTGGGTACAGACCTGCACGACGCTATTATGAATTGTGTTAAAACAGCCATTGGCGAGAGCGATTTTTTTAAGCGGGAAGCAGGTGAGATATTATAAACTGCAATGCTAAACTACACTGCATTGCTTTGGGGCTTAGCGGCAAAATATCCGGTTTTATCAGCATTACCATTTTGGCTACAATAACCTGCAATTTGGCTACATAAGGGGAAGTACGCCGGCGGAATTTTGTGTTTTAAAAAAACACAAAGAAATGAAGACGATTTTTATTACAGGCGCATCATCAGGCCTGGGGAAAGCAACAGCAAAATTATTCGCATCAAAAGGCTGGAAAGTTATTGCTACCATGCGTAAGCCCGAAAACGAAAAGGAGTTGGGGGTGATAGATAACATCAGTTTGTTACCACTGGATGTTACCAGCATACCTCAAATTAACGAAGCTGTGCAAACTGCTATTGCGTTGGGCGATATAGACGTGGTGTTTAATAACGCAGGCTATGGGTTGATGGGGCCGCTGGAAGCCACCAGCGATGAGCAATTGGTGCGGGAGATTGACACAAATATTTTGGGTGTTATCCGCGTTACACAGGCATTCATTCCCTATTTCAGGCAAAAACAAAGCGGCCTTTTTATCACTACAACGTCAATAGGCGGCCTTATTGCTTTTCCGTTTGCATCGGTGTACCATGCAACAAAATGGGCGCTGGAAGGCTGGAGTGAAAGCATGGCTTTTGAATTGAAAAAAATTGGCGTGGGTATTAAAACTGTTTCGCCCGGCGGCATCAAAACTGATTTTTTAAATCGTTCGGCACAAATTTCATCGCATCCTGTTTACCAGCCGTGGGTTGAAAAAATGTTTAGCCACATCAGCGAAGATAATTTTACAGCAGCAGAACAGATTGCGGAGGTTGTGTACGAAGCGGCTACAGATGGCAAAGAACAGCTAAGGTATGTAGCGGGTGAAGACGCAAAAGCCCATTATGCGCGGCGCCTGCAATTGGGTGATGAGGCATTCAGGCTGCAAATGGAGCAGGCACTTTTATAAACCCAAAAACACTACCTTAACAGGATGAAACGCCAGGAAAATGTTCCGCTAACATTTAATTCCATAATTGAGTTACACCGGGTGCTTGGCTTGTCAAAGCCACTGCACCCGCTGATAACCCTTGTGGACAATACCACCATATCTGTTGACAAGGAGCAACTGCCATCAGCTTTCTTACTTAACTTTTACAAAATTTCTTATAAAGTGGGGCTGCGTGGAAAATTAAAATACGGGCAGGGTTATTATGATTTTGAGGAAGGCGGAATGGTGTTTACTTCGCCAAACCAGGTGCTCGCCGTTACCGATGAAACTGAATATTTAGGATACACCTTGCTTATTCACCCGGATTTTATAAGAAATTACCCATTGGGGAAAAACATCAAAAATTATGGTTTCTTTTCTTATGCTGCCAACGAGGCCCTTCACCTGTCAGATAAAGAGAAATCAGTTATCCTGAACATCTTTAAGAATATTGAAGATGAACTGCAATCGACCATTGATGATTTTAGCCAGGATGTAATTATAGCGCAAATTGAATTATTGCTCCATTACAGTAACCGCTTTTATAAGCGGCAATTTATTACGCGCAAAGCTGTAAACCATGACTTGCTGGCGAAATTAGAAACCTTGCTGAACGGTTATTTCAATAGCGATACCGCGTTAATGAAAGGGTTGCCAACCGTACAGTATCTCGCTGAACAATTAAATGTTTCACCACGGTATTTAAGCGATATGCTTCGGTCATTAACGGGGCAAAATGCCCAGCAACTTATTCATGATAAACTTATTGAAAAGGCAAAAGAAATATTATCCATCAGCAATGCAACTGTTGCAGAAATAGCCTACCGGTTGGGCTTTGAGCATCCGCAGTCGTTTAATAAATTATTTAAGAGAAAAACCAGCTTATCCCCGCTGGAATTCCGGCAGTCGTTTAATTGACGCAGTGCAAATATCTTGCAGGTAAACTAAAGTATTTTGAAGTAACATACCAACCGCTGGCTTTGCTAAATACATTGCTGCCCTGCAGCTCTTGCATTTCAGCAATATTTATTTGTTGCAGCAGCATTTCCATGCAGGGTTACCATCCCCCTTTTTGGTACGGTTATTGACAAGTTGCGGGCGTAACGATATATGTAACCAAACCTGCATTATATGTTTAAATTTTTAAAAGCACGTTGGTTTGATGTTGGCCTTGTAATTGCCTTTGTAACCATCAAAGGTATATGGATGGAAGCCCCAAGAATGAGCTACGCGTCGCTTGCTTTGTGGATGGGCTTTGCCGCGCTGTTACTGCATCATGCTGAAGAATACCACTGGCCCGGCGATTTTCCGCAATGGATATACAAAATGTTTTACAGGCACAGGGCGCAGAAGCCTTATTTATTTACTGTTAATGCAACTTTTATAACCAAGGTATGTGTTGAGTGGACAACCTTTTTACTCGCGGCATTTTTGGCTGACAAAGCTTTGTGGCTGGGCATTGCAACCATGTTGTTTTGCCTGGGCAATTTTATTAAACATGCAGTGTACTATAATATAAAGGCCAATAGCTGGTACAACCCCGGTATGTTTACGGCAGTTGTTTTCCTGTTGCCGGTGTCACTGTTCTTTTTCATCAGCATTATTAAAAATAATACCGCGTCCGTGTGGGATTATGTTGTTGGTATACCGCTGGGTATTTTCTTTACACTCGTAAGTTCAGTAAAGCTTCTTGAATGGCTGCAGCAAAAAAAACAAGCAGCGGTAATATCGCAAATGGAATTGCGGTAACATACCGGTAGTAAGATATTTTAATAGCCTTTCCTGTATTGTAAAAAAGCGGCATTGCTCCGGCATTACTGCTGGTGCAATACCGCGGTAAACGGCAAGTTTAAACAACCAATATAAAGGCCGTTTATTGTTTTTTCGCAGGGCGGTTTTTAATAATAACATAAGTCATGGTAATACCCGCAGCAAGCGGCCCTAATAATGCGTAAAAAGCGGTCATAGCGTTTTGTTTTGTATAATGTAATAGTTAATGGCTGAATGTGGTTAATATCGCGGCTTTTGCAGGAGAGTGGATTTTTACCAGGCTGTTTTTCGCAGGTATATACTATTAGATGCCACAACAAAAATTTTCCTGCGCGGGCAAATAAATTTTTTGAATATTTTTTTGCTGTAATGATTATTACAGGCAATAAAAAACGGCTTGCAGTATAAAGCGAAGCCGTTACTTTTTTTAATGCCTGTTTCCGGGTAATAGTATGCCATCGCACAGCTACAACATATCGCAGCCTGCAATACTTAATGCATTAAGTAAACGTTCAGCCCGGGCACAGGTTAATTAATGATTTTTTGCGGGGCGGTTTTTAATGATAACATACGTCATCACTATGCCTGCTACAACCGGTACTAAGCATGCGTAAAAAATTGCCATAATAAAGGTTTTAAATGTTTAATAAAATAACTGGCGCATAAAACATAATCCCTCTATGTGCAGTGGCTTTTTAACGGACTGGATTTTTGAGGATATTTGGTTAGCCGGGTTATTTAAAACCCAATGCCTGAAATTCAATGGGGGAGCGGACTTTGCCTTTTTTAAGGCTGGTACTAAGGTACTTAGTTTCACACAAAAAAGCAAATTTTTCGCCGCTGTATTTTCGCTTTTCCTGTATGATTTTCGTCATAGTAGTAAACGGCAAAAAAGTAAAAAGGTTACAGTAAAATCAAAACATTTAATTACGCAATGGCAATTCCCGGCGGGTGGGTTGAGCAACATGGCTGGTTTTCAATAAATTAACCTGGTTTTCATTCTTATCGCTCTTCTTACGAATCACTCAATGACTTTCTCTATCTTGCGCCCATGAAACCTGCCTATATAATTGATGCTGTGCGCACACCCATTGGCCGCTATGGCGGTAAACTTAGCAGCATAAGGCCCGACGATTTGCTGGCGTATGTTATTCGCGCCATTATTGCCCGTAATGAAACGATTGATGTTGGCGCGATAGAAGATATTATTGCCGGCGCCGCCAACCAGGCCGGTGAAGACAATCGCAATGTAGCGCGCATGGCAGCGCTTATTGCCGGCTTGCCGGTAAATGTGGCGGGCAATACCGTAAACCGCCTGTGCGCCAGCGGCCTGCAGGCGGTGATGGATGCGGCCCGCGCCATAATGTGTAACGAAGGCATGCTGTACATAGCCGCCGGCGTAGAGAGCATGACGCGTGCGCCCTTTGTAATGCCTAAAAGCGAGGGCGCATTTACCCGCAAACCCGAGATATTTGATACTACCATTGGCTGGCGTTTTACCAATCCTTTTTTGGCAGAAAGATATTACCCCTTCAATATGGGTGAAACCGCTGAGAATGTGGCGAAAGAATGGAATATAACCCGTGAGCAGCAGGATGCCTTTGCCTTAAGCTCGCAGCAAAAATATTTTGCCGCGCTGGCTGAAGAAAAATGGGCGGAAGAGGTAGTGGCGGTAGAAATGATAAACGACCGGCTGGTGAGTTGGTTTAGCGTGGATGAGCACCCCCGGCAAACCACGCTGGAAAAGCTGGCGGGGTTACGGCCCGCTTTTGTAAAAGAAGGCACGGTAACAGCCGGTAACAGCAGCGGCATTAATGACGGAGCGGCGGCTGTATTGCTCGCCAGTGAGGAAGCGGTAAAACAGTTTAACCTTCAGCCGGTGGCGCGTGTGGTAAGCATGGCGGTGGCCGGTGTTGACCCCGCTATAATGGGCATGGGGCCTTACCCAGCCAGTATGAAGGCATTGCAGCGTGCGGGGCTTAAAATTAGCGATATGGACCTGGTGGAATTGAATGAAGCTTTTGCCAGCCAGTCACTCGCCTGCATGCTGGAGCTTGAACTTGACCCTGCCAAAGTAAACGTAAACGGCGGGGCTATTGCATTGGGCCACCCGCTTGGTTGCAGCGGGGCGCGCATAACCACCACGCTAATGCACGAAATGCGAAGGCAACAAAGCCGTTATGGTCTTGCTACTATGTGTGTAGGGGTGGGGCAGGGTGCAGCCGTGGTTTTTGAGGGGTTGAACATGTAGAAATGTATAAAAACGGAACTGTTGCCCTTGTAATAAAAAAAATTTTTCTTTCTCTTTTTCTGTAGTAATTTAATTGCCAAATTAAAACCTGCATAAGCAATATGAAAAAGTTGTCCTTACTTTTCGCGGCCGTGTTCGCTGTTTCATCTGTAGTACTGGCCAAACCAAAACATACCGCCGCTGATTCAACACAGTTTGCCGAATATTACGGCAAATACAAATTTGACGCAGGCAGCCCTGTAGACGAAGCCGAGATTTTATGGAAAGACACCACGCTGGTTATTTCAACGGCAATGGGCGATGCAACGCTTGATATGCTGGGCCCCGACAGCTTTCACATGAGTTACGAGGACGGCATTATTACCTTTAAACGTAATGACGATAAAAAAATTAAAAGCCTGCACATAAGCGTATCAGGCACCGAACTTGATGCTGCAAGAGAAGAGGCCGCCGCAGCAACAACCTTACTTAGAAAAGAGGATTTATTGGATGCTAAAAAAACTGTGGCAGTTAAATAAATCTCTTACGGAAACTTGGTCAATATAAAGTCCCGCTGTTTGTAAACGCGGGATTTTTTTATGTGATTAACAACGGGCAATTATTAAAAAATTACTTATTAAAAAGGCCGGGAAATAAAATTGCGATAGCGCCTCCCACCAATAACAACGCCCCGGTAATTGCAAGAATTACAGGAAATATTGCAACAGTGGTAGATTTTATAGTAAAGTCCCCGGGGTTTAAAGGGTTATATATCACTGACAATTTATCGCCCTGTTTTAAGTAAGATATGCTTACGTCGGCGGTTTTCGTAATCCATTGCCGCTTGTCAGTAACAAAACGTACAACAGGATAGCTGGATATGTCGCCATCAGCATTCCGGCTATTTTCAAAATCAAAAACCACTCCCTCCGCTTCCTTCCCTGTTTTCAGTAAACGGTCATACCGCCTGCTCCGGATGTAAGCGGCTATAATGATTGCTGCGCCAATAACAGTAATAAGCCAGGCGTTCATGTTTTAAAATGCAAGCGTTGACAAAGCAGCGTGTGAAACAGTTTGCTGGCTGCCGGTTTTTAAATCTTTTACGGTGCAGGTACCGTCCTCCACTTCTTTGGTACCGATGATAACCGCATAGAAAATATTTTTCTTATCGGCGTATTTAAACTGCTTTTCGAATTTTGATTGATCGGGGTACATTTCACACCGTATGCCCCTGTTGCGCAGTTGCTGCATAAGGGTGAAGGCGGCCCTGCTTTCGGCCTCGCCCAGGTTAAAAAACAACACCTGTGTGCCCACCTGCACATCTGCCGGAAAAAGCCGCAGTTCTTCCATTACGTCGTATATCCTGTCAACGCCAAAACTAATGCCTACACCCGGCAGGTTGGGCACACCAAACAGGCCGGTAAGGTCATCATACCTGCCGCCGCCGCCAATGCTGCCCATTTGCACGTTATTGGCTTTAATTTCCAGTATGGTACCGGTATAATAGTTAAGGCCGCGCGCTAATGTAAAATCAAATTGCAGGTTGGTAAGGTTACATTCTTTTACGCAAAAATTATACAGGTACTTTAACTCCTCAATACCTTTTTTGCCTGTTGCTATATTGCCTAACAGGGCTTCCAGTTCGGTTAACTTTTCCTCATTGCTGTCTTTTTCAATGGAAAGGTAGGTGGCAATGGTATTCACCTGGTCATCATTCAACCCCCGCTGCATCAATTCTTCTTTTACCTTTTCCATGCCTATTTTGTCCAGTTTGTCAATGGCAATGGTTATGTCCATCATTTTGTCCGCGCCGCCGCACAGTTCCGCCAGCGCTGCCAGCACCTTGCGGTTATTAATCTTTACGGTTACATCAATACCCAGCCTTTCAAAAACGGTGGTATAAATATTTACCAGTTCAACCTCGTTCAGCAGGCTGTTGCTGCCCACCACATCGGCATCGCACTGGTAAAATTCGCGGTAACGGCCTTTCTGCGGCCTGTCTGCCCGCCACACCGGCTGTATTTGGTATCGTTTAAAGGGAAAAGTAAGCTGCCCGCTGTTCATGGCAACATAACGTGCAAAAGGTATGGTAAGGTCGTAACGCAATGCCCTCTCCGTAATCCCCTCGTTATTTTTTCCCTCTAATATCTTTTCAAAATCTTCTGTCGCCTTTTGCCTTTTCTCCGGCCTGTCAAGCCCGTTATTCAAAATCTTAAAAATCAGCTTATCACCCTCTTCCCCATATTTGCCCATTAAGGTGTCCAGGTTTTCCATAGCAGGTGTTTCCAATGGCTGAAAGCCATATAGCTCAAACACATTACGTATGGTACTGAAAATATAATTGCGTTTGCGCACAACATCCGCGCTAAAGTCCCTTGTTCCCTGCGGTAAGCCTGCTTTTACTTTTGCCATGTATATCCCTCCCGGTGGGGAGTTTTGTATTATTATATTATTAAATATTTTCTTACCCGGCAGCCTTTGCCAATCAGCCATTGTTGCCGGTAAATCCATTGCCGCCCCTTCCAAATTTCTCAACTACTACGCCGCATGCTTCATCCAGCATTTGGTACACAGCCTCAAAATCACGTTCATCGCCATACCAGGGGTCGGGCACTTCCCTGTTTGTGCCGGGTTGCAGTTCATTCAGTATCAAATCCGTTTTAGCCGCATCCCATAAGTCCCTGCTCATTCTCTTAATATCGGCGTAATTATCCGCGTCCATGGCGTAAATCCTGTCAAACCTAATCATATCTTCTTTTACAAACTGGCTGCCACGCTGGTTGCTTATATCAATGCCATGCTGCAGGGCCACTTTTCTTGACAGCCGGTGCGGCGGCTCACCAATATGATAGGTAGATGTGCCTGCGCTGTCAACTTCCCACACCAGCCCTGCTTCATCAGCTTTATGCTGTAATATTCCCGCAGCTAAAGGGCTTCTGCATATATTGCCTAAGCACACCATCAAAATTTTCATGCGCGCAAAGATAGCATTGAAAGATGATTGAATGGCCGCCTTGTGAAACGGGGAGGCTGTATAAGCCTGCCGGTTTGCCAGTATTTATTTTGTTTTGGGTGTTAAAATTTTTTTGTTTTTTCTTATAGAATCGTTAAAATATTTATGCGGAAAGTAACCCCGCTGTGGAATTTAGGATGCCGGTGCATCTAATAAGGGTGCATTAAAATTTGCCGCAAGCCCTATAGTAATTGCCGCTTAAGTAAATGAATCAATGTTGCATAAATCATTGCTTGTCAATAATAATGCTGTTGGTTATACCTGCAAACACAGGCTTGCGCTGCAACATGGCCGGCGGAACGGAAAAGCACGCAGCGATAAGGAGAGGGCTGTACAAACAGTTATTAATGCTAACAACCGGTTTGGTTTTTTTAAACAATGCAGCGTAATTTGGCGAGGTTTGTTACAGGCGGGGCCTGCGGCCTAAAGGGTTTGTTAATAATGGGCTGCGGTATATTTAATTAGTTAGTATGGTGGCGCGGATGCGCAATAAAAAAAATGACTATATTGCCAACCTTACATTTCAACAGGTTATTATATGGACGAAGGCTACAGGGATAACCAACGGAAAGGATATATGCAAATGCGGTCGGTGGCCGATTTTACCATGGCCATAATTATACTTTCCATTGGCCTGGTGATGGTTGCAGGCGATAAGCTGGGCATTCCTGAACTTACGCAATTATTGCTTTCAAGAGATGCCTTAATACGCTATATGTTCGGTGGTATATGCCTTCTTTATGGTGGGTTCAGGCTTTACAGGGCCATTAAAAAGGATTATTAATAAGCGGTTGAAAGATGAGGAGACAAATTACCAGGATGTTGTTATTATCGCTTTTAGTTGCAGTAGTAATAATATCCTGCCAAAATAAGCCACAGGGCTACATAATACAGGATTCGCCCACGGAGGGCACTATACATATAAGTGTTGACGAAAGCTTTAAACCTGTAATAGCCCAGGAGATAAAAGTTTATGAGTCAACCTATCCCAAAACCCATATCATAGCAAAGTACGAGCCGGAAGCAGATTGTTTAAGAGACCTGCAGAAAGACAGTACCAGGATGATAATAGTGGCAAGAGGACTAACTGATGAAGAGAGCAAGTTTTACGAAGCGAAATTAACCTACAAGCCAGATTTTGATATTCTTGCTTATGATGCCGTGGATGTAATTGTTAACGCAGCATCAAAAGACAGTGTGTTTACGTTAAAGCACCTGCAGGATATTTTAGATGGTACCGATACCACGAAAGACGTGGTGGTTGATGGAAAAAACGCAACAAGTACGGTGCGGTACCTGCTTGATTCCGTGCTTAAAGGCAAACCCTTTGGCAGTAATGTAAAGGCTGCGCCCGACAGCAAAGGAGTGTTAGATTATGTGGCGCGCAACGAAAATTCGGTAGGTTTTGTAGGGTCAAGCTGGGTGGGCAACGATGAAGACCCCGACCAGGTGGCCTATTTTGGAAAAATAAAGCTGGGTATTGTTGAATGTAAGAACAGGAAGGGCTATTTTGCAAAGCCATCACAATCAAGCATAACCTATGGGCAGTACCCGCTGGTACGGCCTTTGTACTATATATTAAAGGAGAATACGGTAGCGCTGGGCAGGGCATTTAAAACTTTTATGAGCCAGGAGAGGGGTCAATTGATTTTTAGACGGAGTTTACTGGTACCTGCTGTAATGGATTTTAATGTAAGGTCGGGAGATTTAGGAAAAAAATAAGCAAACAACACTAAACGTATATAATAGCCTGCAGTCAGTATTGTACGGCAGGCGGAAATGTTTTTTTGAGCAGCATAACGATTAATAACTTGATAAAATGAAAACAATGAAGAAAAGCGCCTTCACTCTGTTAGCACTAACGTTTGCAACGTATGCTTTCTCGCAGACGCTGGATGACGGAAAAAAGTTTCTGTACTATGAAAAATCAAAAAGCGCCATCCAGGCGCTTGAAAAAGTGGTAGCATCCAAACCCAAGGATGCTGAATCAATTTACTGGCTGGGGCAGGCATACCTGTTAGATTACAGCTTGTCACATTATGCCAATGCAGACGATTTTAATAAAGCCAAGCAACTATACCAGCAGGCGTTGCAAAACGGTGTAAACGACCCGTGGATATGGGTGGGCAGCGGCCAGGTTATGGCCTACGAGGGTAATCTTGCCGGTGCTAAACAGCAATGGGAACAGGCAATAACAGCATCAACCACCAAAGGCAGAAAGGGCGGTGAAAACGCCGATATACTTAACGCTGTTGGCAGGGCAAATGCTTATGGCGGCAGCAAATATGGCGATGCCCAATATGGTATTGACGTTTTAAAAAGGGCAGCAGCGATAGATACTAAAAACCCTGATATTGATATAAACCTGGGTATTTGTTACGAAAAACTGGGTAACGAACATGGGGGCGAGGCGGTGCAGGCTTTTACCGACGCCACAGTACGCGACCCCAAATATGCAGCAGGCTATTTTCGTATAGGCCTTATATACCAGAGCCAGGACAATAAAGCATTGATGGATGAATGGTATGCCAAAGCTATTGGGGCAGACCAGGCTTATGGCCCGGTTTACTTTGAATACTTTAGTTATTACAAGGATAAGGACGTAAACGCTGCCAAAGATTATCTTGACAGCTATATTGCCAACTCCGACCAGGATTGCAATACTTCCTATTTCCAGGCAGATTATCTTTTCCGTGCCGGTAAATACCAGGAATCACTTGCCAAAGCTGATTCAATGGCCAACGGTGATTGTAAAACTTTCGCCAGGATAAATATGCTGTATGCCTATGATTATGACAGGTTGGGCGATTCTGTAAAGTCAAGAAGTTATCTTGAAAAATTCTTTGCTACTGCAACTGACCCTCTTCCTGATGATTATGTACTGGCCGGCAAAGTGTATGCTAAATTTCCCGGTTATGAAGATACAGCTTCAGTGTACCTGCATAAGGCAGTTGACCTGGACACTGTTAAAAAGAACAAGATTGAATACGCTTCAACAGCAGTAACCATAATGCAGAAAGCAGAAAAGCTGCGCCCGCTGATTGACTGGGTAAAAATTAAATCTGATCTTATAGGTGATACCAAGCTGTCAGAATATAACTTTTATGTTATAGGCACTGCAGCCATTGATGCTATTGACACATCAAAAGACAGCACAACAATAATGCAGCAATACCTGCTGGCAGACTCCATTGCCAAAGCATATATAGCGGCATATCCTGATAAATCGCAGGGGTATAACAGCGAAGTAATTGCCGCGAAAAAAGCAGATAAGGACACAACATGGGGCCTTGCGCTTGGCCCTATTGCAACCGCCGACAAGTTTTTTGAAGCCGACACTTCAGCCCGCTCCAAGAAATTGCTCTTCCTCAACGGTTATTACGAGTTACTATATTTCCTGCGTTATGCCAAGGATGCGCCAAGAATTGAAGAGTATAAACGCGCAGTGCAGTTGATTGATGAATTATTGCCGTATTTTACCGACCCCAACAGTGAAGAAAATAAATACTTCACGCAAACAAGGGCCGCGATACAGGCCTCAATTGACAAATACGAAAAAGGCAAACAGCAAAGCAGCAGCGGTACTAAGCCGTCTGGCGGCAAACAGAAATAACAACAGTATTTAGTTATAAAAAAAACTCCTCCAAAAGAGGAGTTTTTTTTATGGAAGTACCGGGCATGTGGTAAAAAATATATTCTTCGTATTCCTGCAAAAGAGTATTAAATTTAGAAGCTCAAATTTCCAATATATGAAAAAAAGCACCCTTTGCCTGGCGGTGTTTATTATTGCCGCCCATTCATACTCCCAATCTCTAGATGATGGTATTAAGTTTATATACTATGGAAAAACAAAAAGCGCTATACAGGTACTGGATAAAGTGGTAGCGTCCAAACCGAAAGATGCGCTGTCTGTTTATTGGCTTGGCCAGGCTTATCTTGATGATTACAGGCTGTCGGGCTACACCAATGCTGACGATTATGCCAAGGCAAAATCGCTTTACCAGCAAGCGGCCAAGGCAGGAATTAACGATCCCTGGATTTGGATTGCCAACGGGCAAATTGCTTTGTATGAGCATAATAATGATGGCGCCAAACAGTTATTTGAGCAGGCAATAAATGCGACGAAGGGAAAAAAGGGGGTTGAAAATGCCGATATACTTAATGCTGTCGGCAGGGCTAACGCCTTTGGCGGCAGCAAATATGGTGATGTGCAATATGGTATTGACGTTTTAAAACGGGCCGCCGCGATAGACCCTAAAAACCCTGATATTGATATTAACCTCGGCATAAATTATCTAAAACAGGGTGGCGACTACGGTGGTGACGCCGTGCAGGCTTTTACCGACGCCACGGTGCGCGACCCGAAATATGCCGCGGCGTATTATCATATAGGGCTTATTTATGGCTCGCAGGATAACAAACCGGCCATGGACGACTGGTTTGGAAAAGCCATTGCTGCGGACCCTGCCTATGGCCCGGTTTATTTTGCGTATTTTGATTATTACAAGGATAAAGATGTAAATGCCGCCAGGGACTACCTGGATAGTTATGTGGCAAACTCAGACCACGATTGTGTTACAACATTTTTCCAGGCTGATTTTCTCTTCCGCGCGGGCAAATACAATGAATCCCTGGTAAAAGCAGACTCAATGGCTGCCGGCGATTGCAAAACATTTACCAGGTTAAATATACTGTATGCGTTAAACTACGACAGGCTTGGCGATGCAGTAAAGGCCAAAGACGCCGTACAAAAGTTTTTTACTATAGTGCCTGCGGGTAATATACAGGCAGATGATTATACCATTGCCGCAAACGTGTATAAAAAAATAGCCGGCTTTGAGGATTCTGCGATAGCCTACCTTACCAGGGCTATGGATATTAGCAACGTAAGGAACGACAAAATAAAATATGCCGATACCATCACGCAAATCTACGCCAAGCTTAACCGCTGGCCGGATGCCGTGATTTGGGAGAATAAAACCATTGCCCTTAAACCAGGTGGGGCAACAGCCCGCGACTTGTATGACCTTGCAACATACGCAATGAATGCAGAAAACCTGGCGTTGGCTGATAGCGTGTTTACAGAATATAAAACAAAATACCCCGACCAAGCCTTTGGGTATTCGGGCTCATTAAAGGTTGCACAAAAATTAGATACTACCGGCACAAAAGCCGTTGGCCCTATAAATGATTATATTGGGTTTTTAATGAAGGACACTGCTACCAACGCGCAGGCCATCGCATATTATCACGCCATTTTGGGTGGCTATTATGCAAACACCGCGAAAAATGTTGACAGCGCGGTATCCGAATTTCAGTTGGCCGTTCATTTCGACCCGGCCAACGAGCAATATAAAAAGTACTATGATATTTTATACAAGGCCCAGCAAAAGCGAAAAGGTGGAGGTGCGGCGCAGGAAAAGCAGGCTGCCGGTAAACAGGGGGTTTAACGGGGCAATAGCCGGCAAAACTATAACTTAAATAAACAACTACCCCGTAAAAGAGTTGTTTTTTATTTTAACTGTATGCGCTTACTTTTGCTGCATAACTAAGCTGTATGGGTACTTTGCTTAATGTTCTGCTCGATGCCGATAAAACAAATAACGCGGGCAATTATTTGCCTATTGGCCTGCAATTATTGTTTGCCGGCGGTTTGGTAGCCACTATAATGATTGTTACGCATTTGCTCGGCCCCAAAAGGGCTACTGCTGATAAACTGCAAAACTTTGCCAGCGGCATTGAAAGCCACGGTAACGCGCGTGCGCCCATGGCTATTAAATATTTTTTGGTGGCCATATTGTTTGTGCTGTTTGATGTGGAAGTTATTTTCTTTTACCCGTACGCTGTTAATTTTAAAAGCCTGCAATGGCACGGCTTCTGGGAAGTATTGCTGTTTGTGGGGTTCTTCCTGGCCGGCTTTATTTATATAATTAAAAAAGGCGCCCTGCGGTGGGAAGATTAATTGCCCGTAACGTACCGTTAAAGTTGTAAGGTTGAAAAAGATTTTTGCATTTACTTATAAATAGTATGTCAATTTTCATCATACTGTAAAACATGATATTTGAAATTGGCTGTTGTGTGTTACTTTTGCAAGTGTTTTAGTAAAGTGGTTTTGTTATTGGGTAAGCTTTGCTAAACTGTTCTTTTTTAATTATAATTTTCTACTATGGCACGTCCGGTACGGTTTAATATACATCCAAAGCAGCCCGATATTCACGATAACATAGCTATTGCAAGTATGCCCGAAGGCTCAATGGGCGAAGGGTATTTTGCCACTAAGCTTGAAAGTGTTATTGGGTTGGCAAGAAAAAACTCTCTCTGGCCTTTACCTTTTGCAACATCCTGCTGCGGTATTGAATTTATGGCTACCATGGCGTCAACGTACGACCTTTCGCGCTTCGGCGCTGAACGTTTGGGTTTTACGCCACGCCAGTGCGACCTGTTAATGGTAATGGGTACCATTGCCAAAAAAATGGGGCCTGTTTTAAAACAGGTGTACCTGCAAATGGCCGAGCCCCGCTGGGTTATGGCTGTGGGTGCATGTGCCTCTTCAGGCGGCATTTTTGATACTTACAGCGTATTGCAGGGTATTGACCAGGTAATACCGGTTGACGTGTACGTACCCGGTTGCCCGCCCCGTCCCGAAGCCATCATTGATGGCTTTATGCGCATACAGGAGCTGGCCGCCAATGAAAGCCTGCGGAGGAGAAACAGTGAGCATTATAAAGCGCTTTTGGGAACTTATAATATAGAGTAAGGTAAAATGTGGTTTGAAGATGTGCCCTGCAGATAATGTGTGGCGGAAAATTTTCAAATTCACCATTGTCAAATATTCAAATTTGTTGAATGGCTCTTACCAACGAACAGATAAAACAAAAATTAACTGAAAAATTTGGCGACCAGGTTTTCAACTTTGAGGAGCCATACGGTTTACTCACATTCGAGTCTCCAAAAGAATTCAACCTGAAAGTCCTGCAATTCTTATATGACGATGCTGAATTAGGCTTCCAGTTCTTAACAGACCTTACCGCAGTACATTATCCCGATTTAAAAGGAAAAGAGCTGGCAGTTGTTTACCATCTGCATAATCTTTCGGCCAATGTGCGTATAAGGTTTAAGGTGTTTACGGCTATTGACGAGCCCGATATTTTTACGGCAACCCGTTTGTTTGAAGCCGCCAACTGGATGGAAAGAGAAACGTACGACTTTTTCGGGATTAACTTTTTAGGGCATCCGAACCTGAAACGAATATTGAACGTGGAGGAAATGGATTATTTCCCCATGCGCAAAGAGTTTCCGCTGGAAGACCAGACCCGCAGGGACAAAGATGATGAAATGTTCGGCAGGGGCGGTTCAATCTGGTGATGTTAGAATTTGTTATTCAGGGCCTGTAAGGGCTGCGCTATACTAAAATAATTATTTAAAACTCCCCTTCAGGGGTTTGGGGGCATTATGTCAGAAGTATTATCGCCAAAAGAAAAACATGTTAAGTTGCCGGAGGGCTCCATTGAAAAGCAAACAACTACGCTTAACCTTGGCCCTACGCACCCTGCAACGCATGGCGTTTTTCAAAACATACTTGAACTGGACGGCGAGCGCGTGGTTTCAGCAGAGCAAACGGTAGGCTACATTCACCGCGCATTTGAAAAGCTGGCTGAACGCAGGCCCTTATACCAGATAACGACCCTGACTGACAGGTTGAATTACTGCAGCAGCCCCATAAACAATATGGGCTGGCACATGACCTGCGAAAAGCTGCTGAAAGTTAAAACACCCAAACGTGTTGATTACCTGCGCATCATAATAATGGAGCTGGCGCGCATTACCGACCACCTTATCTGTAACTCGGTTGTGGGAGTGGATGCCGGCGCGTTTACTCCTTTTTTATATGTAATGCAGTACCGCGAACTGGTGTATGAAATTTACGAGGAAATTTGCGGCAGCCGCCTTACCACCAACATTGGCCGTATCGGGGGCTTTGAAAGAAATTTTAACAATACAGCTTTTACAAAGCTGGAAAAATTTTTAAAGGAGTACCCGCGCGTTTTAAAGGAATTTGAAAACCTGCTGCAGCGTAACCGCATTTTTATGGAGCGCACCATGGGTACAGGCCCTATAAGCGCAGAAAGGGCAATGAACTACGGTTTTACCGGCCCCAACCTGCGTGCCGCCGGCGTGGATTACGATGTGCGCGTACATTCCCCGTACAGCAGTTATGAAGACTTTGATTTTATTATACCCGTAGGCAAAACGGGCGATTGTTACGACAGGTTTTTAGTGCGCAACCAGGAAATGTGGCAGTCACTAAGCATCATAAACCAGGCCTATCAAAAAGTGCAGGAATTTACCGGCGCCGAGGCGGAAGTGTACCACGCAGATGTGCCGGAGTATTACCTGCCAAAAAAACAGGATGTATATACCAAAATGGAAGCCCTGATATGGCACTTTAAAATAGTGATGGGTGAAACAGAAATTCCGAAAGGAGAAGTATATCACAGCGTGGAAGGCGGTAACGGTGAACTGGGCTTTTATTTAATAAGCGATGGCGGCCGTACGCCGTACAGGCTGCATTTCAGGAGGCCCTGCTTTATTTATTACCAGGCGTATTCTGAGCTTACTAAAGGCTCAATGCTTGCCGATGCGGTAATAACCATGAGCAGCCTTAACTTGATTGCGGGCGAGATGGATGCCTAAAACGAATAAGTAAAGTGAAAAAAATTATACTGTTCGCTGCATTGTTCACCGCCTTTGGGTACGCGCCTGTTAAAGCGCAGGTAACCACAAAGTATGGCGACCTGGTAAGCACGCTGGATGGTATAATAAAGGCTTACTACGATGTAGTGACGGTGAAAAAAGGAGAGAAGGTTAGTTACCGGCGGGATAGCTGCCTGCATATAAAAAATGCCGGTGTGGGTATTTTGCAGAAAGGTAAAGGTGAAAAGCCGGTGTTGCATTATATAACGTTGAAAGAGTATCATCGCCTTAGCGATGCGCAACTGGAAAAGGATGGTTTTGATGAGAAGGAAATAAGCCGCAAGGTGGAACATTTTGGCAGTATGTACCATGTGTGGAGTACGTATGAATCAAGAAACACGGCAGACGGGCCTGTTATTGAACGTGGAATAAACAGTATTGAACTGGTTTTTGACGGCACAAGGTTTTGGATAACAAGCTGGACATTTGACAATGAAACAAAAAGCAACCCGCTGCCAAAACAGTATTTGCAATGAGCAAAGAAAGAAAAATAGAGGCTGTGGTGCGGAAACTTTCGTTTGCTGCGGCAGAAGATGCAGATGACAGGTACTGGGCGGATGCAAGCGAAAAAGTACGCTTTAATGAACTTGTCAGGCTTAGATGGATGGTATTTGGTATGGATGAAAAACGCCCGCTAAAAATTGCAAAAGTTGTAAAAAGGCGTAAGTTGTATGAAGAGAATAATGAATCTTCAAGGCGACTTGTTAGAGTTTATACAACTGTGCAACAAACATGATTTGAGATATTTAGTCGTTGGCGGCTATGCAGTGAGTATTCATGGCTATCCGCGCACGACGAAAGATATGGACCGTTTGTATTGAGTTGAATGAGAGAAATGCTGAATTAATGGTGGATGTAATAAACGAGTTTGGCTTTAGTTCCTTGAAGTTGACAAAAGAAGATTTCTTGACTAAGAACATGGTAACACAGTTGGGTTATCCACCGATGCATATTGATATCATAAACGATATGGATGGAGTGAGTTTTGAGGACGCCTGGAATAATAAGAAGATTGTAGAGATGTTTGGGGTACCGGTAAAATTTATAGGATACAGCGAGTTGTTGAAGATGAAGGAAAAAGCGGGACGGCCGCAGGATTTGGCTGATATAAGTAAATTGAAAAAAAGAAAATAACCAGAAATAAATGAGCGTTCAGTTTTCACAGGAAAAATTAGATAAGGTAAACGAGATAATTGCCCGTTACCCTGAAGGAAAGCAAAAAAGCGCCTTGCTGCCGGTGCTGCACCTGGCGCAGGATACATTCGGCGGCTGGCTCAGCACCGAAACAATGGATTACGTGGCAGAATTGCTGAACATATTGCCGATTGAAGTGTACGAGGTGGCCACTTTTTACAGCATGTATAATTTAAAGCCGGTAGGTAAGTATATGTTCGAGGTTTGCCAAACCGGGCCGTGTATGGTTAATGGCTGCGATGACATTATCGCTTATATTGGTCAAACCCTGAATATTAAACCTGGTGAAACAACGGAGGATGGTTTGTTTACGTTAAAAACGGTTGAGTGTCTTGGCGCCTGCGGTTATGCGCCAATGATGCAGTTGGGCAAAACCTACCGTGAGCACTTAACCAAAGAAAAGGTTGACCAAATTATAGCAGAGTGCAGAAGGCATGCTGAAATGAACAATTAATAACAAAATAATTTTCATTATAAATTCTCTTGGGAGATAGGGGCACATGAAAAAATTATTATTAGAGAACGACCACATTGAAGGGATAAGATTTTACGATACTTACCGTAAACATGGTGGCTATCGCAGCGTGGAGAAAGCGTTAAAAACCATGACGCCTGAAACGATAGTGGAAGAGGTGAAGAAAAGCGGCCTGCGCGGCCGTGGCGGCGCAGGGTTCCCTACCGGGCTAAAATGGAGTTTCATCGCGAAGCCTGTAGGTGTGCCGCGCCACCTGGTATGCAACGCTGATGAAAGCGAACCCGGTACTTTTAAAGACAGGTACCTGATGGAGTTTATTCCCCACCTGCTTATTGAAGGGCTTATTGTAAGCTCTTTCGCCCTTGGTTCAAACACAACTTATATTTATATACGCGGCGAATACGCCTGGATAGTGGACATTCTGGAGCAGGCCATTGCCGAAGCAAAAAATAATGGCTGGCTGGGTAAAAATATTTTAGGCAGCGGTTTTGATTGCGAAATATACGTACAACGCGGAGCCGGCGCATATATATGCGGCGAGGAAACCGCGCTGATTGAAAGCCTGGAAGGTAAACGCGGCAACCCGCGTATAAAGCCACCTTTTCCCGCTGTTAAAGGCGCTTGGGACAGGCCTACGGTGGTAAACAATGTTGAAACGCTTGCGGCAGTGGTACCCATAATAAATATGGGTGGCGATGAGTACGCTAAAATAGGGGTGGGTCGCTCAACCGGTACAAAACTTATTTCAGCCTGCGGTAACATCAATAAGCCTGGTGTGTACGAAATTGATATGACCATCTCTGTAGAGGAATTTATTTACAGCGATGAATATTGCGGTGGCATTCCTAACGGTAAACGCCTCAAGGCGTGCATACCGGGCGGTTCATCGGTGCCAATCCTTCCCGCCAACCTCTTGCTTAAAACAGCAAAGGGCGATACGCGCATAATGAATTATGAAAGCCTTAGCGACGGTGGTTTTGTTACCGGCAGTATGATGGGCAGCGGTGGTTTTATTGTGTATGATGAAGACCAGTGTGTTGTTAGGAATACGTATACGCTTGCAAGGTTTTACCGCCACGAAAGCTGCGGGCAATGCTCACCCTGCCGTGAAGGTACTGGCTGGATGGAAAAGATTTTAAAGAGCATTGATATGGGTAAGGGGAAAATGAGTGATATTGATTTGTTGTGGGATATACAGAGCAAGATTGAAGGCAACACTATATGCCCGTTGGGCGACGCGGCTGCATGGCCGGTGGCTGCGGCCATACGCCATTTCAGGGACGAGTTTGAGTGGCATGTAATGTACCCCGAAGAAGCAGTGAAAAGAAATTACGGCCTGGCGCATTATGCGGACGCAAGGCCGCTTACGGCATAGTGAATGATGGAAAACAAGACCATATTCATTGCGCATAACTGGCAGGACAATACATTGAATCGCCAGTCAAAAGAAATGGCTCTTTATTTTTCGCAAAAAAACAAAGTTATTTTTCTGCATGCCGGGCGTAAAAGCATACCGGCGCAGCAGGTAAATAAAAATCTTTCGGTGGTAATATGGCCGGGCAAAAGGCCAACGGGTTTTAAAGATTTGTTGTTTGCCATAAAACTAATGTGGCGCAACAGGCCGGATATAGTTATTAGTAATTTTGCCGCTAATAACATCATGCTCTTTGTTTCGTGGTTATTTGGTGCCGAAAAACGGGTTTGCTATTATCATACGCTTATCAGCCAGTATCTTGCTGATTTTGGTAAGTTGGGGCCCGGGCAGCGGTTTAATATTGTAAGAAAGAATTTTTTTTTTCGTAAGGCAACGCACATTCTTGCATCTTCGCTAAGCGCTAAAAAAGATATTCTTACATATTATAGGGTAAAGGAGGAGAATATTTATATTTTTCCCAATGCCCTGCCTGACAAGCATATAACAAATAAGGGCAGCCTTAATAAAATTGGTTTTATAGGCAGGCTGCACAGGTCTAAAGGGGTGGATATATTGATAGATGCGTTTTACAAACTAAGTTTGGAAATGCCGGGTTTGCAACTTAGCATTGCGGGGTCGGGTGAGGAGAAAGAAAGGCTTGAAGCGCAAACCGAAGCTCTTTCATTAAGCGGTAAAGTAACATTTGAAGGCAATGTGCCCAATGATGAGATATGTAACTTTATTGCGGAACTTGTTTTTTTAGTAGTACCGAGCAGGATAGATAACCTGCCCACTGTGGTGCTTGAAGCATTTTCAACGGGTACACCTGTTATAGGGTCAAATGCCGGGGGTATCCCGGATATGGTGGAAGACAAAAAAACGGGCTTGTTGTTTGAAAACGAAGATGTTGACAGCCTGTACAGGGCGATGAAAAGGCTTATAACAGAACGGGAGTTGTGGAACAAACTGTCACAAGAGGCAAAGGCAAAATTTGATGACAGGTATAGCCTGGAAAAATTGCCGGAACGCTATGAGAGGTTGCTGGCAGAGAATAAATGATAGTTGATTAAGTAATAATATTAACGAATTAACAAATGGCTGATACTCCATTATTTAAAGTAACTATAGATAATATTACCATAGAGGTGCCCGCCGGTACTACTGTGCTGGAAGCGGCGCGTAAGATTGGCGGCGAGGTAGCGCCCCCGGCTATGTGCTATTACAGCAAGCTTAAGGGCAGCGGCGGTAAATGCCGCACTTGTTTGGTGGAAATTTCCAAAGGCTCTGAAAAGGACCCGCGCCCTATGCCCAAATTGCAGGCAAGCTGCAGAACGGCGGTTATGGACGGCATGGAAGTTAAAAATATTACCAGCCCTAAAGTACAGGATGCAAGGGCCGGCGTGGTAGAAATACTGCTGATTAACCACCCGCTGGATTGCCCTATTTGTGACCAGGCTGGCGAGTGTGATTTACAGAACCTGAGTTACGAGCATGGTAAATCCGGCACACGGTATGAGTTTCAGCGGCGCACGTTTAAAAAGCATAGCCTGGGCGAATATATACAACTGCACATGACACGCTGCATACTTTGTTACCGCTGCGTGTTTACTGCCGACCAGCTTACTGCAAAAAGGGAGCACGGTATTTTAGACCGCGGCGACCATGCTGAAATAGCCACTTTTATTGAAAAAAAACTGCAGAACGATTTTATAGGTAACGTGATAGATGTTTGCCCGGTAGGCGCGCTCACTGACAGAACATTCCGGTTTAAAAACAGGGTGTGGTTTACCAAGCCGGTTGATGCGCACAGGGATTGTTCCAAATGCTGCGGCGAAGTGCAGTTATGGATGAGAGGCGACGAGGTGTTCAGGGTTACTGCACGTAAAGACGAATGGGGCGAAGTAAAAGAAGCATCTAATGGCAAAACAGGCTGGATATGTAATGAATGCCGGTTTGAAAAGAAACATATAAACGACTGGGTAATTGAAGGCCCTTCAAAAATTGACAGGCATTCGGTAATTGCACAGGGTCACTATGTGGGTATTAAAAAGCCGCACGAAACAATTGAAGAAGTGATGCATGGCAGTAAGCCGCGGATATTTTTGAACATACATGATGTAAGCCAGGTAAATAAACCGACAGTGGATTTAAGCCTGATTGAGGGCCCGGCACATTCCGGGGATTTTAATAAATGATTGGCTTGAAAGGAAATTTTCTTTATAAACAATAAAAAGTCCCTTTAGGGATATGTGTTTATGACATTACTCGATATTGACTGGGCATTTTTGGTAGAAAAGATTGTGTTGATAGCTATAATTATTTTGGCATCGCTGTTTGTTGCCATGTACGAAACGTATGCTGAACGTAAAATTGCCGCCTGGCTGCAGGATAGGGTAGGCCCTAACCGTGCCGGCCCCTGGGGTATATTGCAACCTTTGGCTGATGGAGGAAAATTATTTTTTAAGGAGGAAATCATTCCCAATAGTTCTAATAAGTTTTTATTTGTCCTTGGCCCGTCACTGGCAATGTTAACAGCTATGATGACCTGCGCGGTAATACCTTGGGGAGACAAGCTGGAGCTTTTCGGCAGGAGTATATCCCTGCAGGTGGCCGATATAAATGTTGCCATGTTGTACATCTTCGCGGTGGTAAGTGTGGGTGTATATGGCATTATGATTGGCGGCTGGTCATCCAACAATAAATTCTCGCTGCTTGCGGCATTGCGTGGTGCAAGCCAGGTGATTAGTTATGAGCTTGCTATGGGGTTGTCATTAATATCGCTGATATTTATTACAGGCTCGTTAAGCTTAAAGTCAATAGTGGAGCAGCAAATGCTGCCCGGCCATACGTGGAACATTGTTTACCAACCATTAGGCTTTTTGATATTTTTTGTTTGCGCGTTGGCTGAATGTAACCGTGCGCCATTTGATTTACCGGAAGCGGAAAGTGAATTGAACATGGGTTACCACCAGGAATATTCATCCATGAAACTTGGGTTTTACCTGTTTGCTGAATATGTAAATATGTTCATCAGCAGTGTAATAATGGCAACGCTTTTCTTTGGCGGGTATGCCTTACCTTTTTACGACCCTGCCAACCACGCCAACTGGCTGAACGTTTTAATAGGTGTTGTAGCGCTGGGCGGCAAGGTATGTATATTTATTTTTGTATTTATGTGGATACGCTGGTCATTGCCGCGTTTCCGCTACGACCAGTTGATGAATCTGGGCTGGAAAGGGTTAATACCCCTGGCATTATTTAATATGCTGGCTACAGGCGCCGTAGTGTTGTATTTGCAAAACCATTAAGAGTTTTCGCAGGTTGGCAGATAATAAAATTGGTGTCAATGGCCAATAAAAATATTTTTGCAATCAATTTATAAATCTTCCCTTTGAGGGGGAAATTAATATGCAAGCATTAACAAACAGGGTAAAAGAAGTAGACCGCCGGCCAATGACGTTTTGGGACAAAATTTATTTGCCCGCAGTTATTAAAGGCATGCTTATAACTTTTGGCCACATGTTTAAGAAAAGGCCTACCGTTCGGTATCCTGAACAAAAAAGGCCTTTCAGCCCCGTATTCAGGGGCTTGCATGTGTTAAACAGGGATGAGGAAGGACGTGAACGCTGCACTGCTTGCGGGCTTTGCGCAGTGGCCTGTCCCGCTGAGGCCATTACTATGGAAGCCGCAGAGCGCCTGCCCGGTGAAGAGGATTTATACCGCGAAGAAAAATATGCGGCGAGGTACGAGATAAACATGCTGCGTTGTATTTTTTGCGGCCTTTGCGAGGAGGCTTGTCCTAAGGATGCTATTTACCTTAGTGAAACATTTACGCCTTCAACTTTTGCAAGAAAAACGTTGATTTACGGAAAAGAAGATTTACTGATACCAAATCCCAAAACTGAACCTGCAGAGTACGCTAAAGCAAGGGGTTTAAACAGCTAATGGTTTGAAATTTAAATAATTTGAAAAATTGAAAATGCACAAAACGGCTGCTTTACATTTTCAAATCTTCAAATTTTCAAATTGATAAATTAATAATGGATATTACACAAATTCTATTCTGGATTTTAAGTGCCCTTGCACTTTTTGCTGCCATTATGGTACTCGTAAGCAAAAATCCCGTTCACAGTGTATTGTGGCTTATCGTTGTTTTCTTTGCAATATCCGGGCACTATATTTTGCTCAATGCACAATTCCTGGCTATTGTTAACCTCATTGTGTATGCCGGGGCTATAATGGTGTTGTTTTTATTTGTGATAATGCTGATGAACCTAAATGCTGAAGCGGAACCACAAAAAAATAACTGGATGAAGATTATTGGGGTGGTTACCGGCGGCCTGCTATTGTGGGTATTGGTTTCTGCAGTTCGCTCTGCAGCAGATATGTCCAGCAGGACAGCTACTTTGAAGACGGGTGATATCGGGCTTATACAAAACCTGGGCAAGGTTCTGTTTAATGATTATGCAGTGCCTTTTGAAATAAGCAGCGTATTGTTTTTAAGCGCGATGGTGGGCGCAGTGGTGATAGGTAAAAAAGATTAATTAATAGTTTCCGGCATCGGCGGATGCTGTTTAAAAAGGATATTTAGTAAAATTTAAAGTCCCTTAAGGGATGCAGCGTATATGCCAATTCAATATTATTTAACACTTTCGGCCATTTTGTTTTGCATCGGTGTAGCCGGGGCGTTAACACGCCGTAACGCTATAATTATTTTTATGTGCATAGAG
This sequence comes from Chitinophagaceae bacterium, assembly GCA_035550215.1. GTDB lineage: Bacteria > Bacteroidota > Bacteroidia > Chitinophagales > Chitinophagaceae > JABDFW01. The sequence continues at coordinate 258,853 of DASZPM010000010.1, forward strand.
CTTATGCTTAATGCTGTTAACCTCATGCTGGTAGCATTTTCCAAAATGTCACCTGCTGTTGAGGTGGCAGGCACCAACGGCGGAACAGATGCACAGCTATTTGTATTTTTTATTATGGTGGTAGCGGCGGCCGAAGTGAGTGTGGGGCTTGCCATTATAGTGATGATGTACAGGAATGTACACAGCATTGATGTAAACTTTTTAAACAGGCTTAAAAATTAAGGCCGCAACCGTTTTAACAATTAAAACCCCTCAGGGGATTTGGGCACATGAATGAATTAGTTTACCTGGTACCATTGTTTCCGCTGCTTGGCTTTTTAATAAACGGCCTTTGCAGAAAGCAACTGTCAAAATCATTGACAGGTATTATCGGCAGCGGCTCTATCCTGGTTTCATTTGTTATAAGCACCATATTATTCTGGCAGGTTAAATCAAACGGTGCTTTGCCGGTAGACCCTTTATTTACCTTTATTGATGCAGGCTCTTTTAAAATTGATTTTGCTTTCCAGGTAGATCAACTCTCCTGTCTCTTCCTGCTTATTATAACAGGCGTTGGGTTTCTTATTCATGTATATTCTACGTCTTACATGCATGATGAGGAAGCGCCGCATTTTGCGCGTTATTTCTCATACCTTAACCTGTTTGTATTTTCAATGTTGCTGCTGGTACTGGGCGCCAACTTTGTAATAATGTTTATTGGGTGGGAAGGTGTTGGCCTGTGTTCATACCTGTTGATTGGTTTTTGGTTTAAGAATGATAATTACAACTATGCCGCGAAGAAAGCCTTTGTGATGAACCGCATTGGTGACCTGGGTTTTTTACTGGCAATATTCTGGATAATTGAGAAATTTCACAGTGCGGATTATGCAATTGTTTTTGCTAACCCGCAGGGAACACTGTCGCCTGCAGATATTACAGGCATTACCCTGTTATTGTTTGTTGGCGCTACCGGTAAAAGCGCGCAAATACCGCTGTACACATGGTTGCCTGATGCAATGGCCGGCCCTACACCGGTGTCTGCATTAATACATGCGGCTACAATGGTAACTGCAGGTATTTATATGATTGCGAGAAGCAACATTTTATATACGCTGGCCCCTTCAGTACAGGCCGTTGTTGCTGTTATTGGTTTGGCAACTGCTGTGTTTGCTGCGACGATAGCATTAAAGCAAAATGATATTAAAAAAGTATTGGCATACTCTACCGTAAGCCAGTTGGGTTATATGTTCTTAGGCCTTGGCGTTGGGGCATATACCGGGGCTGTTTTTCATGTAATGACGCACGCTTTTTTTAAGGCGTGTTTGTTCCTTGGGGCAGGCTCCGTTATCCATGCAATGGGTGGCGAACAGGATATGCGTAACATGGGCGGCTTAAAAAAATACATGCCCGTAACGCAAATTACTTTCCTGTTATCTTGCTTCGCCATTGCGGGTGTTCCGCCATTCTCGGGTTTCTTCTCGAAAGATGCGATACTTTCCGCAGCCATGCAGAGTAATATGCTGTACTATGTTATCGGCGTGTTAGGCGCTTTACTTACCGCATTTTATATGTTCCGTTTATATGGTATGACGTTTCTTGGTTCTTTCCGTGGCACTCACGACCAGGAACACCACCTGCACGAAAGCCCTAAAGCAATAACTATTCCGCTGGTAGTATTGGCCGCGCTTGCAACAGTGGGCGGGTTGCTGGGTATACCGGAAGTATTTGTAAAAGACAGCAACTGGCTGGAGAAGTTTCTTGCGCCTGTATTTGCGGGTTCAACAGCATTAACGCAGGCCAAGCCTGCTGAAGGAAACAGCTCGATGGAGCTTGTTTACATGTTTGTTGTTGCAGCTATTATAGTAGCGGTAATAGCATTTGCATGGAGTAAGTATAAGAAATACGAAAAGACAACTGAACCTGAAACTGGCCTTGGCAAAGTGCTCGCCAATAAATGGTATGTTGATGAAATATATGACGCAATTGTTGTAAGGCCGCTAAATGCTTTGGCCGGCTTCCTGAAAAATGTGGTGGAAAAATCAGGCATTGATGGTTTTGTAAATGGTGTCGGGCGTTTTGTACAATATTCATCGCGCCAGCTAAGGCTGCTGCAAAGTGGTTTAGCGGGTAATTATATTTTGTACATGGTGCTGTCAATTGTTGTATTATTTGTAATATTCTGGAACCAAACACAAATTGTTCAATTCCTGGAAAATATATTTTAACGGGGATAGAAAAAGACTATTATGATTCCAATTCTGCTTATAGCGATTCCTTTAGTAACCGGGTTTGCGGCTTTTTTCATTAATACTGACAAAGGCGCTAAAATATGGTCACTGCTTGCTTCAATAATAACACTGGCAATTGCTGTTGCGGCATTGTGTGAGGCTAATACGTCAAGCCAGCTATCGGTTAATGCTGAATGGCTGCCGGCATTGGGTGCAAAGCTTTCGCTCAGTATGGATGGCATGGCAAAAATGCTTTGCCTGTTAACTGCAGTATCGTTACCGCTGGTGTTTGGTGCTACATACAAAAACACGTATAATAAACCCGGCAATTTTTACGGGCTTATGTTATTAATGCAGGCAGGTTTGCTGGGTGTGTTTCTTGCGACAGATGCTTTGCTGTTTTACTTTTTTTGGGAGCTGGCGCTTATACCTGCTTATTTTCTTTGTTCCACGTGGGGTGGCGAAAAACGCATACAGGTTACCTTTAAGTTTTTCATCTACACATTTGTAGGCTCTCTGTTGCTGCTGATAGGTATTTTGTATATCTATTTCAAAACACCGGATTCCTCTTTCTCCATACAGTCATTTTATAATACAAAGCTTACAGATGGCCAGCAGTTTTTTGTATTCTGGTTATTCTTTCTCGCTTTTGCAATTAAAATGCCCATATTCCCTTTTCATACATGGCAGCCTGATACTTATGAACAGGCTCCCACCGCCGTTACAATGATGCTGAGCGGTGTAATGGTAAAAATGGGTATATACGGCGTTATCCGCTGGATACTGCCTGTATTCCCTGCGGCAGTGGTAAAATTCGACCAGTTGATTATCGTTCTCTCTGTTATAGGCATGTTATATGCATCGCTTATTGCCATCAGGCAGGATGATGTAAAAAGATTAATAGCCTACTCATCCATCGCCCACATTGGTTTAATGTGCGCTGCTATTTTCAGCAGCCAGCAGGTGGGTATGGAAGGTGTAATGATACAAATGTTCAACCACGGTATTAACGTAATAGGATTGTGGATAGTGGCCGATGCCATTGAACAGCAATTGGGTACCCGTAAGTTTAGTGAGTTAGGCGGCCTTGCGCAGCGTGCGCCCGGGTTGGCTATATTGCTTGTGGTGATGATACTGGCAAATATAGCGCTGCCTTTAACCAATGCGTTCACCGGCGAATTTCTTATGTTTAATGGCTTGTTCAATTATAGTATATGGATGGCTTTTATTGCCGGCATCAGTATTATTCTTGCAGCGGTTTATTCGCTCAATATGGTGCAAAAAATATTTTATGGAAGAACAATGCCGGCAACCGAGTACGCAAATGATGCAAATGGAAACATACAATTTGTGCTTGCACTGCTGGCAGTAGCTATTCTTGTACTGGGTGTTTACCCGCAACCGGTAATAAACCTTACGCATGACAGTGTGCAGGCGGTATTGGCAAAATAAATTTGTTTAAAGTTCAGTAAGTACGTTATGAATGCAATAATAATTTCGGCTGTTTGGGGTGTAATAATGATGTTCTGCAGTTTTCTTGTTAAAAACAGGGGTAGCTACAGGCACATTGCTGCATTTGGCCTGCTTACTTTACTGGTAGCCAATATCATGAACTCAAAAGGCATACTGCTGTTTGATATTGATGACCATAACATGTTCCAGTTTAACAGCTTTGGCCTTTACTTTAACTCAATAGCCATATTTTCAACGCTTGTTTACGTATTGCTTACGGGTAAGGAAATGGAGAAATACGGTAAGTATACGGCCGAATATTTTACGCTGATATTTTTTGTGCTTTGCGGCGTTGCTGTTCTTTCGGCATATAACAACATGCTGATGTTGTTTTTGGGTATTGAAATTCTTTCTATTCCGTTATATATACTTACCGGCAGCGATAAGAAGAACCTGAAAAGTAACGAAGCTGCGCTGAAATACTTTTTGATGGGTGCATTTTTTACCGGTATTATGCTTATGGGCATAGCCCTGGTGTATGGTGGTACCGGCACCTTTAACCTGGAAGTGGTACGCAGCACAGCCAAAGCAAATGGCAGCAGCGCACTCTCTTTCCTTGAAGTAGCCGGGTTAATATTTGTATTTGTAGCTATGGCATTTAAAGTATCAGCCGCCCCCTTTCACTTTTGGACACCCGATGTTTACGACGGCGCGCCTACGGTATTTACTTCGTTTATGGCAACGGTAGTGAAAGCTGCGGGCTTCATTGCGTTTTTGAGACTATGCGAAATAAAAGTAATTGAAACAGGGGTGGCAGTTGACAAAGTGTTTGGCATTAACTGGCAGTTATTATTTGCCGTGCTTATTGTGGCTACTTTGCTTGTGGGCAATATAACAGCGGTATTTCAGCAAAGTGTTAAAAGAATGCTTGCTTATTCAAGTATTGCACAGGCCGGGTTTATGCTTTTTGCATTGTTCAGCCTGAACGATTTGGCGCGGGAAGGCATATTAATATACGCTGTGGCTTACAGCCTGGCAACCATTGGCATATTTGCCATACTGGTAAAAATGAAAGATTTTACTTTTGAGGGATTTAACGGCCTGGCAAAAAAACAACCTGTTCTGGCCGCCGCCTGCACAATCTTCCTGTTGTCGTTGGCCGGCATACCGCTAACGGCTGGTTTTTTTGCTAAATATTATATGCTGGCATCGGTAATAAAAACCGGCAGCTACCTGTGGCTGGTAATACTTGCTGTGTTGTTTGCGGCAGTGAGCGTGTATTATTATTTCAGGGTTATACAGGCTATGTATTTTAAGGATGGTGATGCATTGACTGAAGAGGTAACTCCTTCCTTCAAAACAGGGCTCATTTTATTGTCCGGCCTCATTATCCTGGTGGGTGTTATGCCTACGCTTGTATTGAACTACCTGTATTTTTAAGCCATTTATCTAAACAGTTTTCCATTTACACCGTATTTTTCTCCAATCGGCAGAACAGTTTTACCTTTAAGCGGTTAAACTTTCAGCATGACGATAGGCGATTCATTTTCTCTTGCTTTCAGAACTGTGCGTGGTAACAAGCTGCGTACCGGTATTACTGTTGCCATTATAGCTTTTGGCATAATGGCGCTTATCGGCATCATAACAGCTATACAGGCAATGAACGGCAAGCTGCGGGAGAGTTTTTCGTTTATGGGCGCTAATGCCTTTACCGTTTCATATAAAGAAAGGTTCAGGTTTGGTAACCGCAACGAAACAGAAAAAGTTGATAAAACAAAAAAGCAAAAAAAGTCCAATCTTGATAAGGTAATACAATTGCATGAGGCGGAACTGTTTAAAGCAAACTTCAGGTATCCGGCTGTAGTGAGTATTTCCCTGCAGGGCCCCGGTGGCATAGAGGTACATTACCAGCAAAAAAAGACAAACCCCAATGTAAGAATTACCGGCGGTGATGAAAATTACCTGGAAGTAAATGCTTATAAGCTGGAAGCAGGCCGTAACCTTAACAAGCTTGATGTGCGCAGTGGCCGTAATGTATGCCTGCTTGGCAGTGATGTGGCGGATAAATTGTTCAGCCCGTCGAGGGATAAAGCCGTAGATAAAATTGTGCGGGTGGGTGGTGTGCCTTACCTGGTGGTCGGAGTATTGGCCAGTAAAGGCTCCAGTGCAATGTTGCGTGCCGATAATATTATTATCACTACTTACAATAACGTACGCAAGCTGGACAATGCATCTAATTCTTTCACAATAGGCGTAATGGCCCAGGATGTGCAATTGTTGGACGGCGCAGTATCTGAAACTACATCGCTTTTCAGGGCTATCCGGAAATTACAGCCTACCGAGGAAGATAATTTTGCCATTGACAAGAGTGATAAACTGGCAGAAACTTTTATTGGGTTGTTGGGCAGTATAACCTTTGCTGCCGGCGCTATTGGTTTTATTACGTTAGTAGGCGCTGCTATAGGGTTAATGAATATAATGCTGGTGGCGGTTAACGAACGTACCCGCGAAATTGGCCTGATAAAAGCAATTGGCGGAAAGAAAAGAAACGTGCGGGCCCAGTTTCTTTTTGAGTCTACCATCATTAGCCTTATGGGCGCTTTGTTCGGCATCTTATTAGGGGTGCTGGTAGGTAATTGTTTCTCACTTCTCCTCGGTACCGGGTTTGTTGTGCCCTGGGGTTGGGTAATCATGGGCATTATCATTTGTTCGGCTGTGGGGTTAATAGCAGGTTTGGGCCCTGCCATAAAGGCTTCAAGGTTAAACCCTATCGTAGCGCTCAGGTACGAATAAGATTCTTATTTCTTTCTTCCGGTTACAAACTGCAGGTATCTTTTTACGGCTTTTTCTACAGCCTGGTGTTGTGTTTTATTTAGCTTTCTTGTAATGGTCAAATTAACATCAACCTGTTTCCGGGTGATTATTTTTTGCCAGGTGCCTGCAGCTACGCCGTTTAAAATAAGGGAATGATAAAATACGGGGTTGCCTGCTTTTGTATTGGCATTGCTTTTTCTTTCCCCAAATAGTTCGGTGCGGTCTTTATAACTTATGGCATATTCATCATAATCCGGCATAAGAAAAGTTGCCTGTGTTTTTGAAAGAGTGCGGTTAGCTACTGCGGCTAATTCTTCACCAAAATAATACTCTTTTTCATCTATCGTTTCCGTATGGAGCTTTTCTTCAATAAGCGAAACACCTTCTTTTGCATCTTTTACTGCAAGTCCGCTCCATGTTGCATAATCGTTCAATGTGGCTGGCCCGCGGGTGGTAAAATAACGCAGGGCCAATGTTGCCAGCCCTTCCTGCCTGTACAGGCTTTTTGTGCCGGGCGCTCTTTCCTCCAGCAATGCGTAAGTAAATTGTTTGCCTTGTCTCGGTCCGCTGCATATAATGGCGTCAAGTTCTGCCTGCATCATAATATATGTTAATTGCAGGCCTTCTGTTTTTATTTTTGCCTTAGCTAATACCTGTTGTATTTCAGTACGCGTAAGATAATTGTTGCCCTCAAGCGCTTTTGCTATAGCATTGCCCGACTTTTTAAACAACCTGCCATCAAGACCTGATGCACGGTGATAATAAGCGCTGAGCGCTTTTATGCGTGGCGCTGTTAATTGCAACATCCATTTAATATCCGCGGGGCTAACAAAATGCCAGGTGGGCCGCAAAACATGTGTGCGTAATATTTCTCCTTTATTAAAAGCGGCTTCAACATCAGCATCAAGCAGGCCGGGCACACGCAGGCCTATTGCCCATTTGGCCATCGCAAAATCCTGCGCCTGCATGGCGCCGAGGTATTGCACTATTTCTCCTGCTGAGCCGAATGAAGAAGCGGTGATTTGCTGGTTTGCCAGCCTTGCGGCAAGTATGGCCGAAGCTTTGCTGAACATTACGCCAATCTTTTCACAATGCTACGCATAATATTTATACACCCACACGCTATGTTTGTTTAACGTTTGCTGTACAATTATTGCAATTGCCGAAGCTTTTATTGCGTTCATCAATCTTAATCGGTAAAAAAACCATTTTTCAATACATTCACCCAAATTTTATTATCACATGAAGAAGATGTTACTTTTTGGCTCATTATCTATAGCAGTTGCGGGTTTTGGCCAGGCGGCAAAGCAATTTGCTGTAACCGGTTCTGTAACCGGCATAAAAGATACGATAAGCAAAGTGTTTTTGCTGTACCGGGCAAACGGGGAGAGGGTTACTGACAGTTCAACCATTACAGGGGGAAAATTTTCATTTAAGGGTACCCTGGCTGAGCCGCTCCAGGCTACTGTATATGTTAGGTACGCAAGCACAAGGCCTGAACTGAAAGGCATTTCCGGCGATAGGGACGTGATTTCTTTTTTTCTGCAGCCCGGTGTACCTGTTACTATAAATTGTGTGAAAGATACTTTTGCGCACGCGGTTATAAAGGGCGGCCCGATGAATACGGAGTATGCTAAAATTAAAGCTGCGGAGAAAAAATATGATGATGAGCTTAACCCGGTTTATGACGCTTACGCTACTGCGCGTAAAGCCAAAGACAAGCCGGTGATGGACAGCCTTGAAAAAGTGATGGATGCCATTGACAGCACCAAGACTGAAGATGTGTATGGTAAATATGTAACGGCCAACCCGAAATCGCCCATCGCAGTGTTTATATTGAAGGACTATGCGGGTTATGCCATTGATGCTGACAAGATAAGCCCGATGTTTGATAAACTGCCTGCGGCGCAAAAAGAATATGCTTACGCAAAGGAATTTAAAAACCAAATAGACATTGCTGCCAAAACCGGTATTGGCAAAATGGCTATGGATTTTACCCAGAACGACACACTTGATAAGCCCGTAAGCCTGTCTAACTTTAAAGGTAAATATGTACTGCTCGATTTTTGGGCAAGCTGGTGCGGCCCCTGCCGTGCTGAAAACCCAAATGTGGTGGCAGCTTATAACAAATACCATGACAAGGGCTTTAATATTTTAAGTGTGTCATTAGACCAGCCAACCGGCAGGGAAAGATGGCTTAAGGCAATTCACGATGACAACCTTACATGGACACATGTGAGCGATCTTAAATTTTGGGATAATGCCGTGGCTAAAGAATATGGCATACAGGCAATACCACAAAACTTTTTGATTGATCCTACAGGAAAAATTATCGGTAAAGACCTGCGCGGTGATGCGCTCGCTTCTAAACTGGCAACTATATTCACCAATTAACGTAGGGTTATAAATTATTAAATAAACAGCCCTGCAGCCGCGGGGCTGTTTTGTTTTATACCAAAACTTATATGCAGTTTTTTCTCCCAGGGGTATATATAAAACAGCGCAGGGTGCAGCCTTGTATAATTAATAAAATTGGGAACATGATTGTGTGAAAGACATACATCCGCTATACTTGCATAACTTTAAGCATCTAAATCATCTGCCATGTGCAACATTGCCCGTTATAAGAAATACTTTTTGCTGCTGTGCGGTATGGGTACCCTGTATGTAACCCAAGCCCAAACATCACCCGTAGCGCATATCTTTCCTGCGGGCACGGTCACTTACGGCAACATCAATTACGCGGGTGACACATCCCGTCACCACCTGCTGGATATTTACCTGCCGGCAAACGCAAAAGCAAATGCACCGCTGGTTATATGGGTGCATGGGGGCGCCTGGATGCTGAATGATAAATATGCGGATATGAGTTACATGGCCAACACGGTAAAAGGCTTTCTTGACAGTGGTTATGCCCTTGCCTCAATTGACTACCGTTACAGTACACAAGCGCCTTTTCCTGCGCAAATACAGGACTGTAACCAGGCAGTTGAATTTCTGTATAACAACGCGGCAAAATATAAAATAGACAAGCACCGTTTTGCATTAATAGGTTTTTCTGCCGGCGGGCACCTGGCTTCGCTGGTGGGCATGAGCAATAACAGTACTATACCTGCATTTTATTACAATGGTATAAAGCCGCGCTTTACCATTAAAGCAGTACTGGATTTTTACGGCCCGCAGGATTTTATATCCATGGCCGCAGCAATGAGTGGCAGCCCTTCGCCGGGGCCTAACCCTATGGCATTGTTGTTGGGCGCAAACATATTTGACCGGCCAGACCTGGCTAAAACCGCCAGCCCGTTGACTTATCTTGATAAAAGTGACCCGCCGTTTTTTATTGTGCAGGGAGAGAAAGACCAGTCAGTACCCCCGTCGCAGGCGGTTTTGTTAAATGGCTGGCTAAACGTGTACAACATACCGCACCAGTTAACCATCGTGCCCGGCGCACCGCACTACGGGCCTATGTTTGACGCTGAAAGCATACGTAAAGATTTATTCGCATTTTTAAAGGCACATTTGTAAAGCAGCACCTGTTAACTACTTTTCTTGGGTAGCCATTTCAAATAACGCACATTTGCGCCAATAACTTATTAGCGATGATATCAGGTCACCAGGCAATACTGCAGCAGCTTTCCATACATAAAACAGGTAATAAACAACAGGGCGAATTGTACACACTGTCGGATTGTCCTGCAGAAATAAAAGACGAAGTGCTTAACACTATTTTGCTGGAATATTTTTTAAAGCCGTTTGAAAAGGTTAATGAACGTTATAAAATGTACCACACCACGAACGAGTTGCAGTTGAACGAGGTGTACCATTTTGCCGAGCTGATATTTAACGATACCAATAGTTTTCATGATAACACAAAGCAGGTTGCAAAGCACTTGTATGATATATCAAACCACCCAAAGATAAAAGGCGGTGAACTGTATATTACTTATTATACCGGTGTGCAGCTTGATGGCGAACTGTTTGATGCCATAGGCATATTTAAATCGGAAAACAAAGAAACATACCTGAAGGTTGAGCGCGCCGCGGGTGACTTTGCGTTACACTATGAGAACGATGCCGTTAATATTAAAAAACTGGATAAGGGCTGCCTTATATTCAATACCAATAAAGAGAACGGCTATATTGTTGCAGCCATTGACCAAACCAACCGTAACACCGATGCTGTTTACTGGATTGATGATTTTTTAAAGTTGAAAATATTGAACGACGAATATACGCAAACCAATAATACCCTACAGGTGTACAAAGCGTTTGTAACACAGGGCCTGGAAGACATGGAAGTGCCTAAAACCGATAAAATAGACCTGCTTAACCGCAGCATGAAATATTTTAAAGAGAAAGAAAATTTTAACCTGGATGAGTTTGCCAGCGAGGTAATTGTAAACCCGGTAGGCGTGGAATCATTCAAAAAATTTAAGACTGAGTATGAGGAGGAATATGATTTGCCGGCGATGGATAGTTTTCAAATAAATAATGCGGCGGTTAAAAAACAATCCCGTGTGTATAAAAGTGTTTTAAAGCTTGACCGCAACTTTCATATTTATATTCATGGCAATAATGAACTGATTGAACGTGGGTTTGATGAGCACAGCGGGAAGCATTTTTATAAAATATATTTTGATAAGGAAGCTTAGCGATTTTAGATGGATGATTACAGAAAATAAACCTGGATTAAATCTAACATCTGCAATCAAGCCACTCCCTGCATTTTGTTTGCTGTATACTTAACAATTTTGCGGTACAACTCGTCAGGGTTAAAAGGCTTGCTTATATAATCGTTCATGCCACAGGTAAAAGCCTTGTCTTTTATCTCCAGCATGGCAGAGGCGGTTAACGCGATAATAGGAAGGGTGTGATATTTTTCCTCCGGCAGTTTTCGCACTTCCATGGTAGCCTGGTAACCATCCATTTCAGGCATCTGCAAATCCATCAGCACTACGTCATAATCTTTTTGCTTTATCATTTCAAAAGCAATACGGCCGTTTAAGGCAACATCTGCAGTGCCCTGCCATTGTTTTAGCAGTTCTTGTGCAAGCAGTACATTTACACGGCTGTCGTCAACTATTAATATTTTAATATCTTTTATACTCTTTTTTCCGTCATCGGTAACAATTTCTTCCCTGGATACAAGCTTTTTTGCACTGTTTTTAAATGCCAGGTCGAATGAAAATACTGAGCCTTCACCGGGTTTGCTTTGCAGGTTTATCTGGCTGCCCATCAGCTCAAGCAGGCGCTTGGTAATGGTAAGGCCAAGCCCTGTACCCCCAAATTTGCGCGTGGTGTCTGAACTGGCCTGTGTAAAACTTTCAAATATGTCCTGCTGTTTATCTTCCGGTATGCCTATGCCGGTATCTTTTACCTCAAAATGAATGGTTACTACTTCTTTGGTTTGTTTTATAACCATGGCAGAAATAATTACACTGCCGGTTTCGGTAAACTTTACAGCATTTGTTGCAAGGTTGGTAATTATTTGACCAAGCCTTACAGGGTCGCCCATTACAAAATCTGGTATGTCACTATCAATAAGCAGTTTTAACTGCAGCCCTTTTGATTTTGCTTTGTGTTGTAACGCTGCCTTTATCGTATTTATTTGTTCTTTTACATCAAAATCAACTTCTTCAATCTCAATTTTGCCTGCCTCAATCTTGCTGAAATCCAGTATATCATTAATAAGTACCAATAAATTTTCGCCAGAGAATTTTAAAATGCGTAAAAACTCTTTTTGGTCATCACGGGCATTGCGCATAAGCAGGTGTGTAAAACCAATAACCGCGTTCATCGGTGTGCGTATCTCGTGGCTCATGGTTGTAAGAAACTGCGATTTTGCGATGGCAGCCTGTTCCGCCTGTTCCTTAGCTTTTTTAAGCGCCTCGCTTGCCTCTTTTTGACCCGTAATAATTTCGGTAAACATTATAATACCGCCTACTTCATTTTCCTTTTCATACCAGGGGTGCATTTCCCATTTTATCCATTCGTTGCGCCCATCAGCGAACGTTATATAATCTTCTTCTCTTTTTAATATCTCGCCACTTAATACACGTTTGTGCAATTCTTGCCTTTCTTTTATTATTGCCGGAAAAATTTCGTAGTGGTTTTTACCGGTAACATCCATATCAGTAAGCCTGTAGTCTTCTTTCCATACGTTACTGGCTGCTATGTAGCACATATTTTTATCGAGCATGGCAATGGCTACAGGAGCGAATTCTATAAAGTGTGTAAGCTGCTCCTGTTTTAAACGTAAAGCCTCGCGTGCCTCTTTTTGCTCGGTTATATCTGATATTGCTCCGTGCAGTTTAACAACTGCGCCCTGCTTATTCTCAAACGGTTTGCCTATTGCGCGAATCCACCGCACGGCGCCGTCTTTGCGTACTATTCTCAATTCAAAGTCGGCAGACAGCTTATGGTTAATGGCATTTTTAATGGCATCTTTAAAAATATTTTTGTCTGCCGGGTGTATCATGTGGCCAAAAACATCCGTTTGCGGCCCGCCCTCTTGTGGTTCAAGCCCAAAAATGCGGAACGCCTCAACCGACCATGTATTAACACCGCTAACCAAATCACTTTCCCAACTACCGCTGTGGGTTAACTGCTGTGTTTCATTTAACAAGGCCTCACTTCTCTTTAATTGTTCTTCCGCGCGTTTTCTTTCGGTAATATCATGCCACACCACAAGCATAGCAGGCTTACCGGATATTTTAACAGTGTTGAGGGTAACTTCAACAGGAAACTCGTCGCCGTTAAGTTTTTTATGCATCCATTCAAAAGTGTGTACGCCATTCTTTCGCGCTATCCTGTCCATCTCCAGCGACTTTTCGGCTGACCGCTGGCCATCAGGCTGAAACTCCGGGGAAAAAATAGCGGGGTGGTAGCTTAGCAGTTCATTTTTGCTGGTACACCCAATCATTTTTACGGCAGCGTTATTACAATCAATAATACCAGAATCATCAAACAGCAAATGTGCGTCGGTTGACTCTTCAAATATCACATTAAGCCGCTCTTTGGCATCTTTTTGCTCGGTAATATCCTGCATAGTGCCATACACTCTTACGCATTTCCCGTTTTCAAGCACCGGGTAGCCAAAAACCCGTATCCACACTTCCCGGCCCCTGGCGGTAACCATTTCAACCTCAATATCGTAGGAGATATGTTTTTCTATCAGGTCATCAAAGGCCTTTTTTATCTTGTCATGATGCTCTGCTTTATAGAAAGTAAGACCAACCTTAACTGAAGGTTGAAAATCGTCGTCAACTTCGTGAATTTGCTTGGTAACTTTTGTCCAGGATGTTTTGCCGGTAATAAGGTCAATCTCCCACCCCCCCACCTGTGCGGCCTGGTTGGTTTTAAGCAATATATCGTGGGCTTTCAGCAATTCCTTTTCCGTTTCTTCGTAGCGCGTCAGGTTAATATTGCACCCGGCCATAAGCACGGGCTGCCCATTTTCATCCCATTCAATTACCTTGCCTGTAGAAAACACGGTGACAATTGAGCCGTTTTGATGCAGGTAGCGGAGCTTTACCGCGAAAGGAATAATACCGCGGCTATTGATATGGTCATTGAATTTTCTTAAAAAGACATCTTTATCAGCCGGAATAAGCAACTTTGTAAATGTGCCTGGGTTATCAGGCAGCATATCATCATCATACCCCAACATTCGTTTAAACGAGGGGCTCAGCCAGGCTGTGTTATCAGCTATTCTCCAATCCCAATATCCCGCGAGAGACTCCTCAGGGGTTAAATTGTGCTGATTTTTCATAATGATGTATGCTAAATTAACCAATTTGCCGCGGCTGAACGAACAATACAAAATGTTTAAGCTATTTTTCAGTATTCATACCTGGTTTTCATTTAATTATATATATGATTATATCGGGTTTAATAAACCTTTAATTTAAAAAGGTCTTATTGCCCCAGGTCAACGCAAGGCCGGGATTGCCCCCTATCGTAATAGTCTCCTAAAGGCATAAGCTAAACGTTTACAGGCAGATACCCTTCTAATGAATTACCGGCAGGTTAAACTGTTTTTCAAATATTGTATAGGCTGCTAAAGGCATTTGTATTAATAACGGCTTTTTAGATGCATCTATCCAGTGTAATAGCCCAAGCAGGTTGGTTTCTGTCATGGCAGTGCAGCCTTCGGTAGCAAAATTGTTGCCCGTTCCTATGTGTATAAATATACATGAGCCGTGGCCCGGAACAGTAACCGGGGAATTATGTTCAACAAAAAGCCCCCATTTATAATCATCATCTTTGCGGTGCATGTATTCAAAGCTATGCCAGTCGCTGTGGGCGGTGTCTGCACTTATTATTTGGTTGTAATAAATGCTGCGTGCATCATCAACACAAAAAACGGTATCATCCGCCTGTATGTAAGCATCTTTTATCCAGCTTGCGTTATGTTTATCAGCATAACCAAAGGCGGCGCCAATTTTAAATATACCGGCAGGCGCTTTAAGGTCGCCTTCTTTTTTAACAGGGGCGCCATTAATAGTTAGCGGCACCAATCCATCGCCTATGCCCATGCCTTTCGCGCCCACAAATACCGGGTTGGTAAATTGTTGTACCCAAACACCGTTTATCTTCTCAAAAGCGTAAAGTGTAGCCTTTGCAGTGTCCCACCCGGTTGTGAGCACAACAATTATTTGGTTAGCCGCCAGTGTGTCTTTTGCTGCAGGGGCGGCAAAAGGCAACGCGGGCTTCAGCCCAAAAATATTGAGCAACAGCGCGTATAATAATAATCGTCGCCTGGCCATGTTTTGCTTGAAAAAGATGCTGTTATGGCTTAAAGATTTTTTTCCATAACGTAGTGCGGAATGGTAACCTCGGTAAATTCTTCACCGGTAACAGAATAACCCAGCTTTTCATAAAAACCGATAGCTGTTTTGCGGGCGTGCATGCTGATTTTTTTAAACCCCCGGTCGTAGGCAATATTTTCGGCAAACTGCAGCAATACCCGTCCCATCCCCTTGCCCTGCAGCCCGCTCAGTACAGCCATTTGCCTGAGGCGCAATGTTTTGGGGCCTGTTTTGGTAAGCAGGCAACATGCCTCCAGTTTTCCGTCATCAAAGCATCCAATTAATATATCCTCCTTTTCCTGTTCAAGTTCTTCGTCTGTAAAAATAAGGCCAAGCGGTTTGCGCAACATATTGTAGCGTAAGTCTACCATCTGCTTATATTCTTTAGTGCCGTGGTCTATAATCTGTATTGCCATGGTGATGATTGGGAGGCTCAATTTAGCAATCATTTTTTAAAAAAGGCATATAAACCAGAAAATATCCTATGTTTAGCGTGGGTGTGCAGGTTTTCTATAAACAAAAAATCAATAAAATATTGTGTTTAGCCCAAAATATATATTTTTGCGCCTGAACAAAAACTTAAAACAATGTCAGACATAGCAACAAGAGTTAAAAAAATCATTGTTGACAAATTAGGTGTAGACGAAGCAGAAGTAACCAACGAGGCTTCTTTTACAAATGACCTGGGTGCCGATTCATTGGATACCGTAGAGTTAATTATGGAATTTGAAAAAGAATTCAATATTTCCATCCCTGATGAACAGGCAGAAACAATTACCACTGTTGGCCAGGCTATTACGTACCTGGAAGAACACGCTAAGTAAACGTAGCCCGTTTTAATGATACTCATCAAATCCGTCCCGGGTTAAACCGGGACGGATTTTCTCACTTAAACCACAGGCTTACCATATATGCAATTAAACAGAGTTGTTGTTACGGGTATTGGGGCTGTTACACCATTGGGAAATGATTTGCAGCAATATTGGAATGGGCTGGTAAATGGTGTTTCAGGCGCAGACTTTATTACCCAGTTTAATGCGGAAAAGTTTAAAACACGCTTTGCCTGCGAGGTAAAGGGTTTTGACCCCGTTGAATTTTTGGGTAGAAAAGAAGCCCGTAAAATTGACCGCTTTACACAGTTTGCGCTGTATGTAAGCGACCAGGCGATGGCGGATGCAGGCCTTAACCAGGAAAACATTAACCCCGACAGGATTGGTGTTGTTTTTGGCAGCGGCATTGGCGGCCTTATTACTTTTCAGCAGGAGGTCATGGAGTTCGCCAAGGGCGATGGCACCCCCCGCTTTAATCCCTTCTTTATACCAAAGATGATACTGGATATTGCCGCCGGGCAAATATCTATGCGTCATAATTTACGCGGGCCCAATTTTGCCGTTGTTAGCGCCTGCGCTACCAGCACCAATGCTATAATTGAGGCTTTTAACCTGTTGCGCCTTGGCAAATCTGATATCATTCTCACCGGCGGCAGCGAAGCGGTTGTAAGCGAAGCTGGTATTGGCGGCTTTAATGCCATGAAGGCCATGAGCGAGCGCAACGATGATCCCAAAACTGCCAGCCGCCCGTATGACAAAGACCGAGATGGTTTTGTAATGGGCGAAGCAGCAGGCGTTTTAGTGCTTGAAACACTGGAGCATGCTTTGGCAAGAGGGGCAAAAATATATTGCGAGATAGCCGGCGGCGGCGCTACCGCGGATGCATACCACGTTACCGCCCCCCACCCTGAAGGGTTAGGCGCGCGCAATGTTATGCTGGCAGCATTGGAAGATGCTGCAATGAAACCTGAAGATATAGACTATATCAATACGCATGGCACCTCAACACCGTTGGGAGACGGTGCGGAAGTAAAAGCTATAACGCATGTTTTTGGCGACCACGCTTACAATATTAATATAAGCTCAACCAAATCAATGACGGGGCATTGCCTTGGCGCCGCAGGCGTTATTGAGGCCATTGCCTGCATACAAAGTGTTGTGCATGATATTATACCACCTACCATAAATCATTTTACTGACGACCCGGAACTTGACCCCAGGCTTAACTTTACTTTTAACACCGCGCAACAACGCACCGTAAGGGCTGCTTTAAGCAATACTTTTGGTTTTGGCGGACATAATGCCTGTGTAATTGTAAAAAAATTCGTAGCTTGATTTTGTGAAGCTCATTAACTCGATTTTTAGAAGGAACAGCAAGCAAAGTTTTGAGAAGCAACTGGAAAATGTACTCGGCATCAAGCCGCGCAAGTACACTATTTACCGCACTGCGTTAAGCCATCGTTCAGTAAAGGAGGGCGCAGACGAAAATAACGAACGGCTGGAATATTTGGGCGATGCCATACTCAGTGCTATTATTGCCGACTATCTTTTTAAGCGTTATCCTTATAAGGAAGAAGGCTTTCTTACCGAGATGCGCAGTAAAATGGTTAACCGCCAGCAGTTAAACGAGGTGGCCCTTAAAATGGGGTTGAAGAGGCTTACCATGTATAACAAGTTTGATAATGCCCTTAAAAGCAGCCAGATTTTTGGTAATACGCTTGAAGCAGTAGTTGGCGCAATCTATCTTGACAAAGGCTACCGTGTAACCCAAAAATGGGTACTTCAAAAAATTGTTATCCCGCACTTATATGTTGACGACCTTGAGCAGATTGATATTAACCTGAAAAACAGGCTTATTGGCTGGGCAAGTAAAAACGGCAAACAGCTTGAATTTGAAACCACGGATGAAAGGCTGGAAAACGGCAGGCGCATATTTACCATTGCTGCAGTATTAAATGGCGAAGTACTTGCAACAGGCACTGGTTTTAATAAAAAAGACGCCAGCCAGGTAGCTGCTCAACTGGCCATTGAAAAATTGGGCTTGTAAAGTTTTTTTTGCAATGTTCTATTAAATAAGCGCATGGCAAATGCGGGCAGATGAGCAGGCCCAAATTAAATTTTACCTGGTCCCCATAAATCATTGAAAATTGAGCATTGAAAATTGAACATTTTCTCATCAACACATAAAATAATGCCCCGCTATAAAAACGGGGCATTCCATCAAACCTCACATAACAAACCTAGGTTAAACTAACTTAATACATTTTTCTTACGCATATCACGCAGTACAATCCTTGAATAATCAATGGCAAGGGTATTGGGGCTTGCAGGATTAAATACGTCTGATTGGCCTGAATACAGCAGCCTTTTATTATTTATATCGTAAAAATTTATTTCAAACGAATAATTGTTATTAGTGCGGTAGTAACCTTGCTGGTACGTTCCCCATGGCCGGTAAAACGGTGAATAAAAGGGCGAATATCCCCAGCCATACCCATAATATGGGTAAGGGCTGTAGTACCCGGGCACATAACTCTTCGTACTTTTTTTATCAACAATGCTTACAATTATTACCCCGTCATAATTGCCGGCGTAATTACTGTCAATTATCCGCATGGCATGGTCTTCAGAAATATTTACAAATTCTTTCGGGCCATACTGCTGGTATGATGTTACTGCATCATAGCCAAGTTTTTTAAGATTGTCTGCCATCTGGTTTTCCATCTGCTCCCGTAAATTCCTGCTTTTTGGTCCAAAAAGGCCTATCACCAAAATCTTTTTAACATGCGCGGTGTTGCCATTGTTATCTTTCCAGCTACTCGTCATTTTTATACCGCTGCTGCAACCGGCAAACACCAATGCGCAAAACGCTAAAAATACTACAATAAACCGTCTCATAATCTGCCTCTCTTTTTGTTATATAACGAAAATTAGACTGCAACAAATATGCTTCGCTTAACGGCAATTAAAGGCTTAACAATACTTTTAAAAAGAAAAGTGAAGGTGGATTGAGCGGGATAAAATGACAGGAAGGTAAATTAAAATAGCTTGTAAAAATCAACAGTAGAACAAGCCGGTTAACGTAGTGCTTCCTGGCAAAGTTCTATTAACACACCGTTGGTGTTTTTAGGATGAAGAAAACAAACCAGTTTATTATCCGCGCCTTGTTTGGGCGTTGTATTCAACAGTGTAAAGCCGGCTTCGCTCAGTCTTTTCATCTCAGCCTCAATATCCTCCACGGCAAAAGCAAGGTGATGCAATCCTTCGCCCCTGTTAGCAATAAATCTGGCAATCACGCCATCTTCATTCATGCTTTCTAATAATTCAATTTTTGTATCGGCCTGCCTGAAAAAGGCAGTAGTTACATGCTCTGTCTCCACCCTTTCTGTTTTATAGCAATTTGTTTGCAACAACTGCTCAAACAGCGGTATGGAAGTTTCAAGACTTTTTACGGCGATGCCTATATGTTCAATGTTTTGCATAGACCTATTGTTTTAAATAAAAATATAATCCGTGCAAAGGATTTTCAGTGAAAAATTGCTGCTTTTCATGTATACTGAAGGCAATAGAAAGTGCCTGGTTTGCCCTGGCAAGGTCGTCAGTCTTCGGGCTTATGAAAAGACTTATGGCTTTATTTCGCCAACGTGCTAAATATTGCAGGCTAATTTCTCTGTTACTTTTACAACTATCAATTGTTCCCATTATAATATCTGCAAGCGCCGCCCACCCTCCAATTTTATTAAATAACGTTAGGGTCACTCTCCTTTCTAAAGGCTGCCCGGTCTTAAATATCTTCCTCGCCTTTTCCAGCACCTCATCTGTAGGGTGCATCGCTAAAAAGTCTATCACGGCTTTATCAATATTTAGCGGGACTTGGATTAAATTTTGGATAGCAAAGTTATATGCTGCATCTTCATTCAGCCTGCTTATGGCATAAAAAGCAGCTTTTTTAATTTTCGTATTTTTGTTGCTTAAAAATTGTTCAATTATATAATAAAATGTTTTGCCATTTGTTTCGGCAAGCCCCATTATAGAGCCAACAATTTGGTCATTTTTCAACAAATTTTCATAATAAAGCGTCGCATAATCATCATTATTAAATCTAAGAGAAAATCTTGCAAAATATCTTATGTATCCAGAATCATCTGCTAAAAATTTTAAGACTAACTCATGAAACCCTGGTCTGCCTTTTAATAAATACAATACTTGTAGCCTAACTTTAGCTGACTTATCCTGCAGTAATTCTTCAACTTCATCCGTTTCAAGCAGTTCGTGGTGCTTAAGAGCAATAATCCTAATTAAAAAATGCTTGTCTCTGAGCAGAATCTTTATATTCTTTAAATCTACGTCTACCGCGGACACCATGTTCTTTGCAAGTATGATACGTACTTTATCGGGGTATGATGTAAAGTTGTGAAAAAGATAGTTTCTATTTTCTGCCAAAATAAACTCCATAAATTGGCTGTAAATCGCACCAAGATCTGTTCTTTTAACTTTCCTTGCCCATTCAAATGCGGGAATATTTTTTATTAGCGCATCTAAAAAATCAATGCTTTTAAATCTGCGAAGCCCTTGTTCCGCTTTCTCTCTTATTATTTGTACCCAATCCGCCAGGCGATATATTAAAAATGGAATAGCTAACCGGTCGTTTGATGCTGATAGTTCACGCACTGCTTTTTCTCTCACGTAACCATTATTGTTAAACGATGCAATTGCCACTATTTGAACATACTGCTCCTTAGTTAATTTTTTTTTAAATGAGTCTAAGTCGTTTTCAGTGATAAAGCAGCTTGGGAGAATGCTGTAATGCAATGTTTTGCTATTAATACGCGCAAAGAGTTTTATGATAGTATTACAAACAGCATTTCTTAACTCATCATTACTGGTTTTTAGAACCGGCACTAATTGAGAGATTGCGGTGGGTCGCCCAATTTCCAAAAGTTTTGATAACGCATTCATTTTCTCGCTAACATTGGGTTTGCGAAATAAAAGATGCTTGTCTTTTTTTTCTATAATTTGTATACACTTCCAAAATTCTGATTCCATGTTAACTTACCTTAAAACAATTTGCAGGTTGATTCACTAAATTATTAAATATTTATTCCGCTGGAAGATAAAAGAGTCTTTTCTATTGAAACAATTCAACAACTTATAATTTAATTGGCATATTAAAATAATAAATTACCTGATTATAGAGGATGCTATCAGTCATCCATCATTTCTTTCAACTGTATTTAGCCTAATTTTGCCCTATGCTTATGCTGCCCGTATATTTTGACAATAACGCCACTACCCCGGTTGACCCGCGGGTGCTGGAAGCAATGCTGCCATATTTTACCCAATATTTTGGCAACGCTGCAAGCAGAACACATGTATATGGATGGCAGGCGGGAGAAGCCGTGGAAATAGCCCGGGAGCAGGTAGCAGCCTTAATTGGCGCAGAGCCCAAAGAGATAGTTTTTACATCGGGCGCTACAGAGAGCGATAATCTTGCGCTAAAAGGTGTATTTGAAGCGTATGCTTCAAAAGGCAATCATATTATTGCCGTTGCTACTGAGCATAAGGCAGTGCTTGATACTTGCAAGCATATTGAAAGGCACGGCGGGGAAGTAACCTATTTGACTGTTAGCAACAGTGGGTTGATTGATGTAACCGAACTTGAAGCCGCGATAAAACCCACCACTACATTAATTGCGGTGATGTATGCTAATAACGAAACCGGCGTCATTCAGCCCGTTAACGAGATAAGCGCTGTCGCCAAAAAGCATAACATCATTTTTTTCAGCGATGCTGCGCAGGCAGTGGGTAAAGTGCCTGTTGATGTTATGGGCGATGGTATTGATTTACTTTCGTTAAGCGCGCATAAAATATATGGCCCCAAAGGTATTGGCGCTTTATATGTAAGAAGAAAAAACCCCCGCGTACGCCTGGCTGAGCAAATGAATGGCGGTGGCCACGAAAGGGGGATGCGCAGCGGTACATTAAACGTTCCAGCTATTGTTGGCCTTGGCAAAGCCTGCGAACTTTGCATGCGGGAGATGGATACCGAAACAGCACGTGTTAAAACGCTGCGTGATAAATTAGAAGCTGCATTATTACAAATTGAAGGCACTGTCATTAACGGCGACCATGTACACCGGTTGCCGAATACCTTTAATATTTCCTTTTCCGGAACTGAAGCAGAAGCGTTGATGACAGCCCTGCAAAAAGATATAGCTGTCTCTTCCGGTTCAGCATGCACCTCTGCGTCTATTGAACCAAGTTATGTGTTAAAGGCGCTTGGCCTTAATGATGAACGTGCTTATAGTTCCCTCCGGTTTGGCCTTGGCCGGTTTACAACCGGGGAAGAAATAGAATATGCAATTACCCGCATTACCAATACGGTACATAGTTTACGGGCCGCTAACCCGATGATAATGTAAACATCTGTCTATTCTATTATTTACTCATTGTGCGGCGGCTTTGGCGGTGGTGGCGGCGGTGGAATATTACCTGACGGTTTGGCCGCAACCTTTGGTGGCATGGGCGGTGGTGGCGGCGGAACTTTGTTAACAGGTTTAAGTGCCACAATTTTTGGCGGAACAGGCGGTGGAGGAGGCGGTTGAAGCTGATGTGCAGCCATTGCTTTGGGGGGCTGCGGTGGCGGGGGTGGCAGTTTTTTGCCCTGCTGTGCAAACACCACTGTAAACATGCACAATAAAATAAAAATTGTAATGGAAAATCTCAGTTTCATGGCAACCTGTTTTTAGTAAGATGATTTTTTACATTATTTCCATAAAAATTTCTCATTTCCCCAACTTTTAATTTTCCCTCTTTACATTGCTATTACTTTTTTAAAAGACATACCCAGGCCCTAATTTTCAAATAACCGCTTCTTTTACAAATACTTTCATAATTTATCGCTTCCGTTAACGTTAAAAGCAAGTAAAGCTTAGTTTTGACCCATGTGGATGATTTGCAAGAAAGAATGGAGGCAGTTTTTTAGCAGCCTTACCGGCTATATTGCACTGGTAATTTTTTTATTGCTTAACGGCCTGCTTTTTTTTGTTTTTCCTGATACAAGCCTGCTTGATTTTGGCTACGCCACGCTGGATAGTTTCTTCAGGCTGGCGCCCTGGGTGCTGTTGTTTCTTGTCCCCACTATTACCATGCGCAGCCTGGCAGATGAATATAAAGGCGGCACATTTGAATTACTGAAAGTTATGCCTGTAAGCGCCGCTGAAATTGTATGGGGCAAGTTTTTTGGCGCATTGCTGGTAATATTGCTCGCTTTATTGCCTACCGTTATCTATGCTGTTTCCATACAAATGCTTAGCGCTGTTGGCGGTATTGATGTGGGCAGTACCATTGGCAGTTATATTGGGCTGTTTATGCTGGGGGCTGTATTTACCTCCGCCGGTATTTGTGCCAGCAGTTTTACCAATAATACCGTTATTGCGTTTATAACTGGCGCTTTTGTTTGTTTCCTGCTTTTTACAGGCTTCGATGGTGTTAGCAAGCTGCCTGTTTTTGCCAATGGCCCCGGTTATTATGTTGAAATGCTTGGCCTCAACATGCATTATAACAGCATAAGCAAAGGCGTGGTTGATATACGCGACATAATTTATTTTGCCGGCCTCATTATCTTATTTCTACTTATTACACAACGAAATATTATTAAGCGTTAACAAGCACATGAACAGGTTGTTAAAATATAAATATTGGTGGGCGGCAGCGGTTGTTATACTTGTTGCGGTTATCTACCTGTCAAATGCTCTTCGTTACCGCATTGACCTTACGGCAGAAAAACGTTTTACCATAAATGACGCCACTAAAAAATTGCTGGATAACATTGATTCAACTGTTACCATAAAATTATTTTTAACAGGGGATTTGCCTGCTGATTATAAGAAACTGGGCATGTCTGCAAAGGACCTGCTGGATGAATTCAGGGATATAAGCCATAACCTTGTTAAGGTTTCGGTGGAGAACATAAAGATTAACTACGCCGACACGGCGAAGTTTGCCTTAATTGATAAATCATATCTAAAAAATAAGCAGGATACAACAAATGTACTGGAAGGTATTTTGCTGGATAGTTTGAGCCGGATGGGAATTGTATTTGACGATGAAAGTTTAACCGATTACCAGCAAAAGAAAATTAAGCTTGACCAGTTAATCATCCCGTCTGCTTTGGTGTATTATGGCAACAAAAAGCCTTTTGCTATTGACCTGCGCAGCAGCCGTAAAGTATTTAAGAACTTTAACGTGATAAATGATGTGCCGCAGGAAGATAAAGAAGCTACGCTTAACGCGGCTGAGGCTTTGCTGGAATTTAAATTTGCGAATGCCATTGATAAACTCACTCGTACCTACGAGCCTACGGTGGCTTACCTTGTAGGCAACGGTGAACCGATTGACCACAGTGTTGACGACCTTGGAAAGAGTGTTGATTACGATTATAAACTGGCTATATTTAATTTAAAAGTGGCTTACCCCGACCCAAAATTGATTGACGCTTTACTAATTGTAAAGCCTACCAAACCGTTTACTGACGAAGACAAGCTGAAGCTTGACCAGTTTGTAATGCATGGCGGAAAAATAATTTGGTTTGTTGACAAGCTATATGCTGAAATGGACAGCCTGCAAAGAAGCCAGGCTGATTTTGTGGCGCTTGACCGTAACCTTAACCTTGATGACATCCTGTTCAGGTACGGGGTAAGGATTAATGATGATTTGGTGCAGGATTTAAACTGTTCCAAAATACCTATCGTTATTGGCCAAAACCCTGATGGCAGTCCGCGAATGCAGCGTATACCGTGGCCGTATTATCCCTTCCTGTCATCTACCAACAATAACCCCATATCAAAAAATTTAGACCGTGTGTTACCGATATTCCCTTCGAGCATTGATACTGTTAAGGCGCCGGGAGTGTATAAAACAATCCTGCTGGCGACTGATACCAATAGCCGCGTATTAAGTTCACCGGCAATGGTTAGCCTTAACAGCGTTAAAGACGATGCTGATTTTGCTTCCTTCAACAGGAGCTATATTCCTGTTGCTGTTTTATTGGAAGGCAAGTTTACCTCCCTGTTTGCCAACAGGCTTACAAAAGATATTAAGGACTCAGTCGCCAAAGCAACCAGCCTTCCGTTTGCGGCTGAAAGTGTTAAAGACACAAAACAAATTGTAGTGGCGGATGCGGATATTGTAACAAACCAGGTAAGTCCTTCATCAGGCTCATTGCCTATGGGCGAGTTGCCGCTGGAGAACTATCGCTTCGCCAACCGTGAGTTTTTTCTTAACTGTGTTGATTACCTGGTAAGCAACAGCGGTTTGTTTCAACTGCGCAACAGGGATTTTACCCTGCGGTTGCTGGACAAAAAGAAAGTAGAAGCCCAAAAAACCACGTGGCAATTAATCAATATAGCATTGCCTGTTGTATTGATTATTTTGTTTGGAGCGATATACCAATGGAACAGAAAACGGAAATTTGCGGTATAATACATGTTTCACTTAATTGCACTTGATGACAACAAACGCGTTGGTATATCTTGTTTTCGGTATCGTACTGTTACTGGCACTCGTGTTCGACTTTGGCCTGCTCAGCAAAAAAGATAAAGTAGTCTCCATTAGGCAGGCATTTGTACAAACAATTTTCTGGGTCTCACTGGCGCTGGCTTTTTGCGCTTTTGTATGGATGGAAGAAGGCAAAAAGCCAGCGCTGGAATACATAAGCGCATACCTGATGGAATGGAGCCTGAGTACCGATAACATTTTTGTGTTCATCCTGATTTTTGATGCATTTTCAGTGAAGGAAAAACACTATCCCCGCGTGTTAATATCGGGTATATTAATGGCAATTATTTTCAGGATTATTTTTATTACCGTGGGTGTTACGGCCATTCAATATGCAGAGTGGATATTATACCTGTTTGGCGCTTTTTTAATGTACACCAGCTATAAGATGTTTTTTGCCGGTGATGATGAAGAGTTTAATCCTTATGAAAGCCGCGTGTACAGGTTTCTTAAAAAATATTTGCGGCTGGTTCCGCATGACGGCGGAGGCAAATACGTAATACGGCGGGAAGGAAAAAGGTTTTATACATCACTCTTTGTTGTGGTAGTTTTATTGGGCACGATTGATATTTTGTTCGCGGTAGATTCGATACCGGCAGTGGTGGGTATTTCGCAAAGTAAGCTTGTGATTTACACATCTAACATATTTGCCGTTTTAGGGCTGCGTTCCTTATTTTTTTTATTGCGCGGCGCTATTGGTAAATTTGATTACCTGCCCAAAGGCATTGCTGTAATACTTGGTTTTATAGGGCTTAAGATGCTGGCACAGCATTGGATTGATAAGTGGGTGGGAAACGAGGAACAATCATTTATTTCATTGGCAGTAATACTCTTTTGCTTATCGGGGTCCATTATTTATTCCATCATCGTTAATAAGCGAAAGAAGCAGGCATAAAAATCAGGGCATTTTGCATTACACCATTCAACATATTGCCAATGCTTTACAGGCGGAAGCATCGCTTTCCGCTCCGGGAACGGTGATTGAACACCTTGTTACAGATAGCAGGCGTATTGTTTTTCCGTCATTATCTTTATTTTTTGCCATACACACCAGCCGGCGTGACGGGCACAGCTTTGTAAAAGAGGTGCATGAAAGAGGCATACATAATTTTGTGGTGGAAAAGGGTTTTAACATTACCGCATTTACCAATGCAAATTTCATTTTTGTTGATAACACATTACAGGCGTTACAGCAACTGGCTGCATGGCACCGCGGGCATTTTAATTACCCGGTTATTGGTATAACAGGCAGCAACGGTAAAACCATTGTAAAGGAATGGCTATACCAGTTGCTGTCGCCGGTATATAACATTGTGCGCAGCCCGCGCAGCTACAATTCCCAGGTAGGTGTTCCTTTAAGTGTTTGGGAAATGAGCAGTGAAAATACATTGGCCATTTTTGAAGCCGGCATTTCCCAACCGGGTGAGATGAGTAAACTTGAGCCGGTTATTAAACCTACCATTGGTGTGCTGACCAATATAGGCGAGGCGCATGGTGAAAATTTTATGAACAGCGCTCAAAAGCTGTCTGAAAAGCTGCGGCTTTTTAAGCATTGCGATATACTTATAGGGCGTGAAAGAGACTTTGGTTTACAACGTGATTGGATTGAATTCCTGGGTGGGGAATTGGACATATTAACCTGGGGCTATTCCATTAAAAATCATTTTGTAATACAGCGTATAACAAAACAGGATAGCAGCACGCGTATAGAAATGTACTGCGATACACAGGAAATAATTTTTACAATACCTTTTACTGATGATGCCTCTATAGAAAACGCCATTACCTGTATGTGCGTTTGTATTGTATTAGAATCCGGTACGGACACTATGGCGCAGCGTATGCTGCAGTTGCAGCCGGTGGACATGCGCCTGCAACTGGTACAGGCTATCAACAATTGCGCGGTGATAAACGACAGCTACAGTTTTGATATTACTTCGTTTTCAGTGGCGCTAGATTTTTTGCTGCAGCAGCACCAGTATGCCCAAAAAACGGTTATTATATCTGACATTCCGAATGAAGCAGGGGAGGAGATATATGCGCAGGTAGCAGCAATGCTGCAGGCAAAAAGCATATCACGTGTAATTGCCGTTGGCAGGCAGTGGGAGCTTTATGCAGCCGCTTTAAAGAATGCTGTTGCCATTACACAGCATTATGCCACTACTGATACCTTCGTGTCGCAATTTTCAAACAACCACTTCAGGAACGAGGCCATACTGTTAAAAGGTGCGCGCAAATTTGGCTTTGAAAGAATTGCCGGTTTGCTGGAAAGAAAAGTGCATCAAACCCTGTTGGAGATAAACCTTACGGCAATGGTGCACAACCTTAAGCAATACCAGCAGCAGCTTAAACCCGGCGTTAAACTGATGGCAATGGTAAAGGCTTTTGGCTATGGCAGCGGTGGGGCCGAAGTGGCTAACGTATTGCAGTTTCATAAGGTTGATTACCTGGCGGTAGCGTATGCAGATGAGGGAATTGAATTGCGCAAGGCCGGTATAAGCCTGCCTGTTATGGTGATGAATATTGACGACGCAGCTTTTGAAGCGCTGGTACAGTACAATCTTGAACCGGAACTGTTCTCTTTTAATATCCTCGCTTCTTTTGCCCTGTTTGTTAAAAAGCAGGGCATACAGCAATACCCGGTGCATATTAAGATTGACACCGGCATGCACCGTCTTGGTTTTGAGGAACAGGATATGCCTGCATTAACTGCATTGCTGGTAAATAACCCGCAGCTTGTTGTTAAATCAGTGTTCAGTCACCTGGCTGCAAGCGAGGATAGTAACCAAGATGCTTTTACCCAGCGCCAGGCGGATGTATTGATGCAATGCTGCCGCCAGGTTGAAAACGCTATTGGTTATTCGTTTATCAGGCATATCTCAAATTCAGCAGCCATATTCCGCAATGCACATTTACAGTTTGACATGGTTCGCCTTGGCATAGGCCTGCACGGCGTGGATACAGCTTTTGAGCACCAGTTGCAACTGCAAACGGTGGCAACGCTTAAAACCACTATTGCCCAATTGAGGCATGTAAAGGCCGGTGATACGGTTGGCTATAACAGGAGAGGCAAGGTAACGCGTAACTCATTAATAGCCACTATACGCATAGGCTATGCAGACGGCTTTGACCGCCGGCTGAGCAATGGTGTTGGTAAGGTGTTTATTAACGGTGATTTTGTGCCTGTTATTGGCCCGGTGGCAATGGATATGACGATGGTTGATGTTACAGGTATTACGCAAATTGAAGAGGGTGATGAGGTGGAAGTGTTTGGCACTAATATACCTGTGCAGCAAGTGGCTGCCTGGTGCGATACAATTGCTTATGAAATATTGACCGGTATAAGCCAGCGGGTAAAAAGGGTTTACGTTGAAGAATAAAAATTGCAGCCGGTACGTGTTAAGCATACAGGCTGCAATTTGTTAATACTAGTGTCTATCCCAGTGGCCTTTTTGCCAATGGTAGCCGCGCTGGCTGTGGTTCCAATGACCTTTAACCCAGGTACGTCCTTGTCTTGGGCGCGCCCAATGACCTTCCCGGTGAACATATCGTCCGCCGTACCAATACCAGTCGCCTTCAATCCATACATAGCCGTCTCCCGGGGAAGCCGGTCTTGTGTACACCACCTCTTCCGGCTGTGCAGTAACATAGGCTTCGCCTTCGCAGCCCATTCCTGCAAATGCCAGGGTTAGCGCAATACAAATGATACCAAGTTGTTTCATAATTATTTTTTTAATAGTTATAAACTGAGTTTTACCAGGGGATAGGTATTGAAGCCTTTTCAATAAATATGCCACGGGAATTTAGTTAAACCTGCTTTCACCTTGTTTTCACATATCGGGCGCTATATTTCAGTTATATTTGCTCCCAAATTTTTTAATGTGAAGGGTAAGCACGTTGCACTATTAATTCTCCTTATTTTACTGGCAGACCAGGGTTTAAAAATCTATATTAAAACACACTATACCATCCAGGAAGAGCATAACGTGCTGGGGCACTGGTTTCGCCTGCATTTTGTTGAAAACGCGGGCATGGCATGGGGCTGGCAGTTTGGCGGCGGCCTTGGTAAAATTGTTTTAACCCTTTTCAGGATGCTGGCCGTTGTTCTTGGAACTTTTTATTTGAGGAATATTATCAACAAAAAGTACCATAAAGGCTTTATTATATGCGCCGCTCTTATTTATGTAGGCGCCCTGGGTAACCTTATTGACAGCATGTTCTATGGCCTTATTTTCAGCGAAAGTGAGCCGTATAACCTGGCCAGGCTTTTCCCGGCCGGTGGCGGCTATGCACAGTTCCTGCACGGTAAGGTGGTTGATATGTTTTACTTCCCTATCATTCAAACGCATTACCCCTCGTGGTTTCCTATAACAAGCTGGCGCGGGCAGGAATTTGAATTTTTCAGCCCCGTGTTCAACCTTGCCGATGCCTCTATTTCAGTGGGCGTTATTACCCTGTTAATCGGGCAAAAGAAATTCTTTCCCAAAAAAACAGGCACATTAACCGTTGTTCCGCAAGCAGGCCCGGCCTTAAATGAGGGCGCTTCTCCCACAGCTATTTAAAGTATTATATCTATACATGCAACAAGCCCCCGTTGCAGGGGGGCTTGTTATTTATACAGGTGCAAAGCACTAAAAGCTGAATGATAGTTTTCCAAAAAGCCTTAGCCCGTTAAAGCCCATTTGTACTGAATCCCACGCACCGCCTGTTTCGTTATCAAACCCCTCCAGTCTTGCATTTGGTACCGCGCCATAGTTGGGGTGTACATTAAACAGGTTGTCTGCTCCAATAAATAACATGGCGCTTTTGCATAGCTTGTACGAGGCATATACATCCGTAGTTATCTTGGGCTTATAGTCAAACACTTCCGGTACAACATGTACCTGGTCACTGTAGCCGTCTATATCAACATAAGGGTCAATGCCGGTAAAGCTGCCGGAAATATTCGGGTCGCCGGGGCCGCCCGTGCCTGCTGCGCTGGCAAGCCCTGTCCACCCAAACCCAAGCTGCTTAACATCCCCAAAATAGGTAAGGTGTGTGCCAAACCCAAACTTGTTAACATCATACTCCAGGTTAAGAGAGAATTTTGCTTTTGGCGCAGATGCCTTCAGGAACGCTTCTTCCCTGTCGCTGAAAAATGTTTTGCGGTGTACATAACTGTCATTTAATTCTGTCGGCACATTAATCTCGTCTATATGCATGCCCTGTATATTGCCTGCAAATAAGGCTTTAAAGCCCTGGTTGCCCCAGCGTTTGTTATAATCAAGCACTATATCAACGCCCCTGTTGGTAGTATTTACTGCGTTATCAAAAAACTGCGCAAAGGCTACGTTAAGGTTGTGCAACTGGTCGGTAAGGGCAACCGGCAGGTTGGGGTCGTCGGCGGCAAATAAACCTGAAAGCACTATCCTGTCCTTCACTTTTACAATATATCCGTCAACCGTTAAGGTAAGGCCCGGCGCCATTTTCCATGCAAAACCAATGCTTCCGTTAACGGAGGTTTCCTGCCGCAGCTTGGGTATTCCCGCCGCCTGGGTAATAGGGTCATTATTGCGGGCCACTTTTTCTTCCTCCAGCAAATCGCCCACAAAAGTGGTTAATGTGTTGCTGAAGTTTATTTGCTGCAGCGATGGCGCCCTGTAACCGGTGCTTACAGAACCTCTCACATTAAAATTGTCCGTCAGCTTATACCTTGTGGCGAATTTGGATGTGTTTACAAAGCCGAAATCAGAATAGTTTTCAAACCTTGCTGCAACATCAATCATCCATTTTTTGGTTATGTCTGCTTCTATATCGGCATAACCGGCAACGTTTCCGCGGTTGGCCTTTACGGCATCATCAGGACGAAAGCCCGGGAAGCCCTGTGAGCCTGCGGCCTGCCCCGTACTGTTAGGATATTGCTTCCATGATGCTTCTTCGCCGGGGTAAATGGTATAACGCTCGTACCGGTACTCTGCGCCAAAGGCTATATTAAACCCTTCCCCTATGCCTTTAAACGGCTTGTCCACATCAAGCGTAAGGGTGTTTTGCAAAAATGTAAAGCCCCCGTCATCAAAATGGTTGGGCGTTGTTTGGCCTACCAGCGATGTGTTGAACGTTTGGTCTCCAAAAAAATGAAAATTGTTTTGCCCCACCACATTGCTTATGTCCCAGCTCCAGTTATCATGTGTAACTCCTTTTATACCTACCGCCAATGAATAGTCAATAATATGCGTTTGAATGTGCGGATTGTAAAAAACCGTGCCATCACTCGTGGTATGCATAATGGCCGGGTCTGTAACCTCGTTGCCGTTGGCATCTACCGGAAACCTTGAGGGGTTGCTGTTATCCCTTGTATAAGCATACGCGTCAGAGGCCTTGTAGTTATACCCGCCAAACGAATAGAAGGTTGTTTTACTGCCCGCCGCAAACGGCAGTTCCATATTAAACATGGCGCCGCCGCTGGTTACTGATGCGTCCCCAAAAGCCCTGCGCAGGTAGTTTACCGGCATAGCCTGGGGGTTGGTGGCCAGGTTGGTATCCGGCGCCTGCCTGAAGGTTTTACCCTGCCGCAAAAAGTCAAGCGATATGTTGATAAACCCGCCGTTTTTGCCCAATTTGAACCCGTTGTTGGCCGAAAAGGTAAATTCACCACCGTCAATCTGGTGCCCGGTAATGTATTGAGACGGGTCAACGCTGTTCAGCGAATTAAACTTGTGGTCCGCATAGCCTGACCAGCCGGTATTGATTAACCATTGGTTGACATTCTTTTTAAGAACGATATTGATTACACCCGCAATAGCATCAGACCCATATTGCGCAGAAGCGCCGTCGCGCAATATTTCAATATGGTCAACCGCCGCTTCAGGAAAGGCGTTCAGGTCAGCGCCTGAATTACCGCGCCCCCTCGACCCGAACAGCGCTACAAAAGCGGTTTGGTGCCTGCGTTTGCCGTTTATTAAAACAAGTGTTTGGTCAGGCCCGAGGCCCCGCAAGGTGCCCAGGTCAACATGGTCTGCGCCGTCTGCGCCGCTTTGTTTGTTATAGTTAAACGACGGCGCCATGTAATTTAACTGCGAGGTTAAATCCATCCTCGCAGTTGCCTGGCCGGCCTGGTTTATGTTAATCACGTCTACCGGCACGGGCGACTCTGTGCGGCTTCGGCCACCTGAGCGGCTACCCACAGTAACCACCTGTCCAAGGTCAACCACCACGGCTTTTAGTTGTATGGCCAGTTCGCTGGCCGCGCCCACGGTAACAGACTGATCGGCAAAACCAACACTGCTGAAGGTTAGCACATCGCCTGTATTGGCGCTTATACTAAAGCGCCCATCGTCGCCCGATTGCGTAGTACTGCCGCCGGAGGCTCTTATGGTAACGCCGGGCAGCGCTGCGCCGCTAACGGCATCAGTTACTTTGCCGGTTATTGTTTTCTTTTGGGCTATAGCCGGTAATGCCAGGGTAAGCAGGATTGTTAGCGCAATGAAAGGTTTTAACAGCTTCATAAAATGTCAATTTTGGTAATACTCAAACTTAAACAAAAATTAACGCAGGCTTTGTATAGTAACCGCTCCAAAGCCGCTTTTTATTCCTTTTTTAAGGCTGCAAAGCAACCAACAAAAACCGCGCCCGCCGATACCGAATTATGGGGAGGAAAAAGGAGGAATGCCAAAATTGTTAAGTCATTTATCATCAATAACTTATTTAAAAAGCGCAACATTTTTTTATGCATTCGTTTGTAATTACCCCTTGCATCGTCATTGCGAAGCCATCAGCTGTGCCTTGTGCGACGGGATGGCTGTAGCAATCTTCTGCAAAAAGGGAGGAAAGCAAAAAGCGTTAAGTTATTCATCATCAATAATTCAGTTAAAAAATCACAACTTTTTTCATTCATTCGTTTGTAATTTCCCTCTCGCATCGTCATTGCGAAGCCATCAGCAGGGCATTGCGCGCCGGGATGGCTGTGGCAATCTCTCGCCAAAGGGGAGGAATGCAAAAAGTGTTACGCTGAATAAAAAACACCTATCCAGTCATCCCGGCAAAGGAGGGATCTGTTCAACCCACGCACTGACGCCCAAATTCCATTCTAAACCTTACTACCCGTAAACTCAAAGAGCTTCCGGCTATATATAGCAAAAAGGCTGTTTTGTCCGGTAGGAATGGAAAATATTTTTTGGGAGGGATATCATTGGTGAGCTTTATAGCATTGTAAGAGCGCAATGCTGATAGCGGTGTGTAATTCTGTACATTCTCAACCTTACTCCTTACCAACCATCGGCCCAATGACTAATGCCGATGAAGCAATCACCACGCTGTTGTCTATAACAAAACCTGCAGCAAATGGCCCGGCTATTATCTTCATTTTTTTGTTTGATATCCCTAAAGGTTTAAGAATGTTACCAATTTTTGGTAACTTTAGGAAAAATAGGTGGACTATGGCTAGAAATACTTCTGTTTCTTTAGGTGACCATTTTGAAGGTTTCGTGGACAACAAAATCTCAGAGGGACAGTTTAAAAATGCAAGCGAGGTTATCAGGGCTGGACTGCGTTTGCTGGAGGAGGAAGAAAATATAGCTAAAAGCCTGCGAAGCGCTGTTGAGGCAGGTATTGAAAGTGGGATGGCCGGGGACTTTAACCCGCAAAAGCACCTGGAGAAACTTAAAGCCGGTAAACTGAAACATGGCTAAGTACTTTTTAACTAACAAAGCAGTTGAAGACCTTTCAGGAATTTGGGAATATACCTATGATGTTTGGTCGGAGCGCCAGGCGGATAAGTATTACGGGCTGCTAATGTCCACCTGCACGGAACTTGCTGAAAACCCTGAAATGGGCAAGGCATATTCACAGGTTGGGAAAGGAATACTGGGGTTTCATGTGAGCAGGCACATCATTTTTTATCAGGTACGTGTGCCTGGGGAAATCGACGTGATCAGGATACTCCATGAGCGAATGGATTTTAAAAACAGGATTAGTGAGTAATGCCCCAATGCCAAATTTCAATCCTCATTTTATCACAGCAACCTGCATGTAACGCCGCCGTCTACGCTGAAGTTATGGCCGGTAATATAAGATGCCTTATCCATGGCCAGGAAGGCTACTGCTGCGGCCACTTCTTCACTTTCCGCAACGCGGCGCAGCGGCGTTTTTGAGGTGATGGCTTCGGCGCGTCTGGCGTCGTTCAGCACATCCTCCACCAGCGGCGTAGCCGTAAACCAGGGGGATACTGTATTTACCCTTATTTTGTACCGCGCCCATTCAACAGCAAGGCTGCGGCTTAGTTGTATCAGTCCCGCTTTGGCCATACCGTAGGGCGCGCCGGTCTGCAGGTCGTAAGTGCCTGCTACGGAAGAGAGGTTAATAACGTTGGCGCCATGCCCTTTTTGCAACGCCGGCAAAAGCGTGCGGCAAAGTTCAAACGGGGCCAGCAGGTCAATGCCTATTATTTTCATGTATTCTGCTTCGCTGTAATCCGTTGACCTTTTATGGATGTTGATGCCCGCATTGTTAACCAGTATATCAAGGTACCCCCAGCGCTGGCTAATCCATTCCAGTAATTTGCCGCGGTCGCTGTCCAGCGCTGCATCGGCAGCAATACCATGCACAGTAAAGCCAGCCTGCAAAAACTCCCGTTCAACTAAGGCTATGTCGGCGGCATTCCTCGCGGTAAACAGCACTTCCGCGCCAAGCGTTAAAAACTCGTGTACAATGGCTTTGCCTATGCCTTTTGAGCCGCCCGTTACCACGGCGCGCTTTCCTTGTAAATCCCATGAGTTCATACAGGATGGTTTATACCCAAATATCCTACATTCTTTCCACCGGCTGATGAAATATTGCAGGGCCGTTCCTTGCGCCCGTTCGGGGGCAGCCTTGACTTTTTTGCTGCTTTTTACGTCAGGGCAAAAACCAGGCACAACATAATCGCTGATAAGGGTTACGCAGTAAGGGGTTCACCAATGAGTAATTAATACCCGCCTTTTTCAATAACCATAAAATCGCAGCGTTAAAAACCAAAGCATGCTGGATTGTGGCCTCTGAAAAAAGGCGTTAATAAAATTAGTTTGTGAGGCGTTGAAAATGAAATCCATCTACTGCAGCCGGGCTTAGTTTTTATTCCAAAAGTCCTCCGGAAGGCTGGCCTTGTTATGGGCTGGAACTATTTCATTTTAGGCGAACAAGCTAATTTTTAGCCTTTTTTCGGCAGCCTTGACTTTTTGGTGCTTTTTGCGTCAAGGCAAAAAGCAGGCATAACATAATAGTTGTTGATAAAAGGTTACCCAGTAAGGGTTTTACCAATGAAAAGCCTGGGCATCTTGCTTTGGCATAGTTTTTTCATCTTTTAGCAAAATCTCTTGTATGAATACTGATACTGCAATAGCAAATTTAACCGTGCAAAGCGCGGCATTTGTGCACAGGGGCAATATTCCTCGGCGTTATGCCTGCGATGGTGAAGGGTTAAACCCCGCGATAGCGTGGGAAGGAGTGCCGGAAGACGCTGACAGCGTTGTGCTTATAATGGATGACCCCGATGCGCCAAAAGGATTGTTTACGCACTGGCTGGTATGGAATATTCCGCCCGGCGCCATGATAGAGGAAAACAGTAACCCCGGTTTAAGCGGCACCAACAGCGCCGGCAAAACAGGGTATCACCCGCCCTGCCCGCCCAATGGCCGCCACCGTTATTATTTCAGGATGTATGCGCTGGATATGCCGCTTGATTTGCCACCCGGCAGCGACCGCGCCGACCTTGAAACAGCTATGCATGGCCATATAATTGCCCGCGGCGAACTGATGGGCTATTACGAAAAACAATAACATTGCTGCCCGTTACAGCAGGCACAGCAGGTAACCAAACACACCGCCGGAAATTATCAGCAGGCCGGTGTTGATTTTGGTGAAAAAAATTACCACGAGCGACAAACCAAATATGAGTGCCGTTTGCCACTGCATGGCAACAGCCGGCAGCATGCGCAACGCCACCGCTGCAATAAGCGCTACAGATGCGCCGTTGGCCACATCTAAAAAATCCCGCAGCATTTTGTGCCTGTTAATAAAACGCAATATGCGGCTGAGAAAAAAAGCGATGAAGAACGAAGGCAAAAAAATAGCGGCTGTTGCAAGCAACGCCCCGGCAGTGCCCTGTATAAGATAGCCCGCGAAAGTTGCACTTGATAAAATTGGCCCCGGCGTTAACTGGCCGGCCGAAATAGCGTCAGTAAGCTGTTGCCGTGTAAGCCAGTGGTTGTGCTGCACCAGGGCATCATCAAGATATGCAAACAGCACGTACCCGCTGCCGTATAATATGGCCCCTATTTTTAAAAAAATAAAAAACAGTTTGCCCGGTGATGATGCGTTGACAAATAAAAAAGGCGCCGGGAAAATTGAATAAAATTTTTTGCGGTTAATAAACAGCGCTCCCGCAATGGCGGCAATAAACAGCAATGCAACTTCATTTATGCCGCATAATGCCCCCGCCAATACCAGTACACTTAAAAAAATAATATGCGGCCTTCGCCCGATGGAGCCGGACAGTTTAAATACAGCCTTTATTATAACAGCTATGGTGGCAGGCGCTATGCCGTATAAAAAAGGCTGCACGGCCGGCAGGTGGCCATATTGTGTGTAAAGCACCGCCCACAGCAGGCAAATAACCATGGAAGGTAAAATGTAACATAACCCACCTGCTACAAGTGCCGGCTTACCACCTTTTTCATGTGCGCAGTGCATAATAATTTCCACCGAGTTAGGGCCGGGAATCAGGTTGGCTGCGCTTACTGCATCAAGGTATTCATCGCGGCTTATCCAGCGCCTTTTTGAAACTATTTCGCTTTCTATAAGGCTTACCATACCGGCAATACCGCCAAAGCCTATGCAGCCCAGCCTTAGGCAAACCATACTAATGTCAAATAATCCCTGCTTTGGTGTTTTGCTCATTATTACCCGTGGTAAAACCAGTTGTAAAATACAGGGGTTAAAGATAGATGCACACGCCTGCAGCGAATGTTAATGATAGCTGAAAAATATTGCGATAAAATAAGGTGGTGATATTTATCCTGTACCTCACAAATTGTACTTCGTACCTCGTAAATCGTACTTATTTTGTAAACAGCTTTGCCGCCATTTCTTCGTCGTGCTTGTAAATATCGCGGCGGAAATTAAGTACGCCGTTACGGTCAACAAAAGCGGTAAAATAGCCAATAAAAACGGGCAGCGGTTTTGGCAGCGTAACCCAATATTCTTTGGTGCCGTGCATCAGCGAATCAATCTTGTGTTCCGGGTAGGTAGTGGTATCGTTGCGCAGCAGGTATTCAGCAAACTTCATCGGCTCGCCTAACCGTATGCAGCCGTGGCTAAGGTTGCGGTTTGAGGCATCAAACAACTCCCTGTTGGGCGTATCATGAAAGTATATATTATAGTTGTTGGGAAAGAGAAACTTTACCAGCCCGAGTGAATTATTACCGCCGGGTTTTTGCCGCACTATAGGCAGGCCATGGCTATGCCCGGTTATTTCCATGTTGTTTTTGGTGAGGTAGTTCGGGTCTTTTTTCATGGAAGGCACAATTTCTTTCTGCACAATGCTTTCAGGCACATTCCAGTAAGGCGCAAACACAATGTATTTAAGGTTGCCGTTAAATATTACCGTGTTGTTGGCCGCCGAGCCTACAATAACATTCATGGTAAACTGCAGCCTGCCGCTGTCGTAAACATACAGCCGGTATTCAGGTATGTTTACAAAAACATAGTTGGTGTCAACATCCGGCGGCATCCAGCGCAGCCTTTCAAGGTTAATCAAAATCTGCTGCACCCTTTGGGCAATGGGTACATTTAATTCTGCAATCATTTTGGCGCCTATAACGCCGTCAACGCCAAGCCCCATGCGGCGCTGAAATATTTTTGTCGCACGCAGTAAAGCCGTATCAAACGTGCTGGTGCTGTCGTTATAGTCCAAATCACCCAATACAAATAACCGTTGTTTTATACCCTCAATAACAGGTGATTTTTCGCCTTTATGCACTGGTTTTGCCGGGTATGCAATGGTATCTGCGGGGTAATCTTTTTCCATATCTGAATACCTGGACAGGAAGGTTACCAGCTTCTTGTATTGCGAGTTCAGCGGTGCAAATTGGTCTGTAGCGGTGGCATGCGCCGCAATAACGGAGTCGAGCAGTGCGGCAAGGTTAATTTTTTTACGGGGAATAAACCAGCCAAGCTGCGAAATATCGGCGTCGGTACCTTTATATACTTTGGCCGCATACATAAAAAACTGGCCTGTAAGGGATAGCTCTGCTTCGGGTATGCTGTCTGTGTAATCACCTGCATTGCTGCCGCTTAATTTACTTACCAGGCCATATAAACCGGGGTTATAAAGGCTGCTGTCTTCCAGGTCGCTTATAGAAGCATTGAGCAGGTTAATAAAATTGTGCACTTCGTTTGTAATGCCGGCAGAGTCAAACCACGCGTACTCGTAATTACGCTGTTTATAAAAGTCAAAATATTGGTCGCGGTAATTTTTAAAGGTATCGTTCCTGCTCAAAAAGTTATCTATGGAAGCGCTGTCAATAAAGCGGTTGTTGAATGATGTTTGATGATTAATGGTAGTGTCCTGCACAACCGTTTTGCGTTGTTTGTTATGGCATGCACACCAAACCATGCAAAAGGCTGAGAACAGAAGGGCATATTTTTTACTCATGTACTATACTATCGTCTTTTACTTATGTGAATGTACAATATTAGTCTAACTGTTGGCCAGCAAAACGGCGGCAGCAATACCCGCGGTTTCCGTTCTAAGCCGCGTATTGCCCAGTGTAACCGGTATAAAGCCAAGTGTTAAACAATTATCAATTTCTTCCTGTGTAAAATCGCCCTCGGGCCCAATAAGTATTAATATATCATTTTCTATGCCAGGGCTATTGATGGTTTGCTTGTGCGTATTTGCGCAATGGGCAATTAACTTTTGCGTTTGTTGTGTACTGCCTGCTAATTTGGCAAGCGCAACCGGTTCATGCAAAACGGGCAGCCACGCCTGCTGGCTTTGCAGCATGGCAGAAACTACAATGCCCTTCAGCCGCTCATGCCTGAAATGCTGGCGCTCTGTACGGGTGCATAACAGCGGTATTATTTCACTTACCCCCAACTCTACAGCCTTCTCCAAAAACCATTCAAAACGGGCGGCATTTTTCAGCAGGGATATTCCTATACAAATATGCTTTGCAGGCTTTTCTGCTGTTCTTACAGATTCAGCATTTACGATGCACGCACGTTTGTCTGCTGCAGTAATGGTTGATGTAATAATCTTTCCGCGGCCGTCCGTAACCTCAAGCTGCTCGCCGGGTTTCATGCGCAGCACCTGTATGCAATGTTTGCTTGTTTCTTCAGACAATACAAATGAAGAACTGCCGGGCACTATATTGTCTTCGTAAAAAAAAGGCAGCGACATGCGGGCAAAGATAATGGTTTGGTTATAGAGGCAAAAGCTGTTGGCACAGCCTGTTGTATAAACAGGGCCCTGTTCACACTTGCTGTTTGTAAATAAAAATAATCAAATTAGTTTTACGCATGATTACCATTGAATTGACGAAGCTTATTTTCAACGCCCGGCATGGGTTTTACGAGGAAGAAAAGATTTTGGGGGGAACCTTCGAGGTAAACGCGGTAATTCGCCATTCATCCGTAGAGATGCCGGTAAAGCATATAACTGATACGATTGATTATACCGCGGTGTATGACATCATCCGGCAAACTATGGAAAAGCCAACGGCCCTGCTGGAAACACTGGCCTCAGGCATAGCGCGGGAAATATTGACGAATTTTTCACAGGCAGAGGAGGTTTCAATCAACATTAAAAAAATAAATCCTCCTATTATTGCGTTCCAGGGTACGGTAGGGGTTACCTGCGTTTTGAACAGGAGCGACCTGCAGCCGGGGCCAAACAGCTAATAACATTATAACAACCATATTATTTATTATGAAGAATGTTTTATTGATTGTTTGTTTATGTATCTGCACAGCACCAGCTTTTTCGCAGGATATAAACGTGCAGCTAAAAGACGCGTCCAACCTTGAACGGCAATTAAAAGATGTGGAGGCCCTGGCAAAGTATAAAGAGATTTTAACCACCGCCCCCAACAATATAGCCGTGCTGACCAAGTGTACTGAAATAGATTGCAACATAGGCGACAGGCAGGCGACAAATAACGACAAGCTGCCTTACTATAATGAGGCCTTGGGCTACGCGCAGCAGGCATTTAATGCAGACAGCACCACCGCCGATGCCAACTATGATATGTGCCTTGTTACAGGCAAACTGGCTGAAATGGAAACAGACAACAAAAAGCGTATTGAGATGTGGCGGCAAATTAAGCACTACGCCGATGCCGCGCTGGCCGTAAACCCCAACCATGCAAGGGCCAACTACCTTGAGGGGAAATGGAATTATGATATTGTTACCCTTCCTTCAATAAAGCTTACGGAAACAAAAGCGTTTCACAAAGGCTTTGCCGATGCAGATATTGACAGCGCTGTTATTTACATGGAGAAATGCCGCAATTTAGAGCAATATTTCGCCCCCAATTATCTTGTGTTAGGCAAAGCATATAAATTTAAAAGGAGACCCGCCCAGGCAATAGAAGTATTTTCAAAACTCGTAAGGTTGCCTACGCGCACGCCTAATGATGTGGCAATAAAAGCTGAAGGACAGCAAATACTGTCTGAAATGCAATAAAGTTTCCCGTAAGTTTCTCCCCGGCACTTACACTTAACCTGCTACTGCGTAAGATTGTATACCGGCCAATGCTTCCATAAACTCCTTCTTTTCAAGGGGTTTAATAAGCTGTTTAAATACATGGTGCTTCTCGAGAATGGCATCATCAATGCGGTCAATAGACGCTGAAAGAATGCAGAACATCACTTCGCGGGGTAAATCAAGTTCCTTTATGCGCTTAATAACCTCAAACCCATTCATTCCGGGCATGTTAAAATCAGTCAGAACCAATTCAGGAAACCTTGTTTCGGAAGTTGCATGTTGCTTAAGGGAATTGAAATAATCGATGGCATTTTGGGGGTCGTCAAATACCACGATTTTTTCGGCGCAATCATACTTTCGTATGAGTAGCTCGTTTATTACGCCTGATAATTCATCGTCATCAATAATGACAATTTGATACAGTTTTTCCATGGAATTTTGGATTAATTGGATGCTATAAAGGTAACAGCATTTTTAATACAACCCCAAAATCTTTATTAAAAAAATTTTAAAGATGTTATCGTGCCTTAAGCAGCCTTTGAACTGGTAAAAACATCCTTTTGCACGCCACGGTTTTACCACTCAAATAAATAACACTGGCCGTTTTTTAAATTATCTAACTTCATATTGTTAAACCAAACTGTTATGAAATACGTACACACAAAATCACTGCTATGCGGTGTTATAGCCCTCACTTTTTTATTTTCCAACAGGGCGATGGCCCAGGCCACACTGGATGCAAACGCGGTAAAAGCCCAGCTTATTAAGGAATGGCAAAGAAGCAAGGCTTATACGGATGCCTACCTTAACACTATGCCTGAAGACAAATATGGTTTTAAGGCTGTTGACAGCATCCGCAGTTTTGCGCAGCAGATGCTGCATCTTGCATCAGGTAATTTCTTCCTCATCAACAAGGCTACCGGCGACCAAAGCCCCATAGCGGGCATGGTTACCGAGCAACGCGAAAGCGCACAATCAAAAGATTCCGTAATGTATTATGTTAATGCGAGTTATGATTTTGCGATTGATGCCATTACCAAAATGGATGCTGCAAAACTGGGTGAAGTGATACCCGGTTTTAATGGCGATATCTCCCGGCTAACCTGGTTAATGAAGGCGATTGAACACCAGGCGCACCACCGGGGGCAAACAACCATTTATATCCGGCTGCAGGGTATTCGTCCGCCAAACGAACAGTTATTTTGAGATAAGCCTGTAAAATATTAGTGAGATAAAAGGGGGATGAAGCATCCCTCTTTTTTATTTTGTAAAACCTCAGGCAGCCATTTTTTTAAGCTCCTCTTTTGCCTGTACAAACCAGGTGCGGCCTGCTTTGCGTTCGCGCAGGGTAAGCTGCCCCGATTCTTCCAGCATTTCATTAAACAGCCGCCTTGCTTCGTCGCTTCTGCCGTTACGTACTAAAAACTGGCCATATTGATACCGTGCCTCGTAGTTGGCAAACCGGCCTTTCATCTGCCTGAACTCATTTTCAGCCTGTACTGCATTGCCGGTTTTTTCCAGCGACATAGCGTACAATATATGTACCCGGCTGCGGGCAAACTGCGGCAGGGTATATATTTTTTTGGCAGTTGTAATAACATCCTTATAACGGCCTGTTTCAAAATAAGCAACCACCAACTGCCCCAGTACATATTCATTTTCGGTAAAAGCGCCGGTAAGGCTGCTTTCATACATATCAACTGCCTTCTCACGCTGCCCGGCAGCCAGGTAGGCATCGGCAAGGGCTACCCGGTTATTAAAAGTGTCAGAAAAACGCAGTTGCTGTTCCAGCTTCTTTATACTGCCGGTTGGGTTTAGTACCGCGCCAAGACCTGATTGTACGCTTTGCAAATCTCTCCTGCTAAACATTTGGGTGGCTATGTAAGCTATTACGCCAATTACCGGTACCAGCACAATAAAATATATCCACCCGCTGTCGCGCCGCGTTCGCAGGCAGTGCACTATACATACCACATCGGCAATAATTATGAATAAAGAATAATAGCTGTTTCCAAACATCTAC
This sequence comes from Chitinophagaceae bacterium, assembly GCA_035550215.1. Lineage (GTDB taxonomy): Bacteria > Bacteroidota > Bacteroidia > Chitinophagales > Chitinophagaceae > JABDFW01. Next base: position 302,265 of record DASZPM010000010.1, read on the forward strand.
CCAAAGGTTTATTGTTTCAAAAATAAAAATTTTACGCGGAAGGAGAAAATCCGCTGGATAAGAGGCGGCCCTTACCGGCCTGCCGGTGACAAAAAAACATAATGTTATTTCTTCTTCGGGTGTATTATTTCGTCAATGGTTTCATCGGTTGCGCCGTTGGCCTGGGCAATTTTAATTAACAGCTTTACCTGCATCTTCATATAGTCCATTTTCTGGGATGTTTTGGTAGCCGACTGGATAATGTAATAGATTATGAGAAGATTCAGGGCAAAGCCCACGAGGGTGAAAACAACGATACTTCCAGTTTCCATAACAGGGTTTTTAAAAATTGAAAATTATGTATTACAAGGGTAAAAGCGTGCTGAAACTTTATTTCATACCGCCTAACTCCATAATAATTTTATACTCTTCATCAGTAACCGGCTGTACAGACAGCCTGCCAAGCCGCACCAGCGCCATATTGGTAAGGCGCTTATCCGTCTTTACCTGTTCAAGCGTAACGGGCTTTTTTAATTTCTTAAAAGGCTTTAAGTCAACCACTACCCAGTTGGTGTCATCGGTTGTCGGGTCCTGGTAAAATTCTTTGACCACTTTGGCAATACCTACAATTTCAAGCCCTTCATTGCTGTGGTACCAAAAAACTTCGTCGCCTTTTTTCATGGCTTTAAGGTTGTTGCGTGCTGCATAATTGCGCACACCATCCCACATGGTTTGTTTATCTTCTGTAAACTTATCCCAGCTATATTTAAAAGGTTCTGATTTTACAAGCCAGTATGCCATAGCAAGTACAATTTTATATGTACGAAGGTAAAACTGAATACAAATACAAAATACAAATTTTGCCTGATTGAAACAGCGAAAGAATGGATTACCGGGTGCCTGTTTCAATTTATGGCCAGCAACTATACTAATCAGTCTGCCTGGTTACCACCCGCTTGCCAGCACATCAGCTATATGCAGGCTTTTAATATTGGCGCCGCGGCTTTTGGCATAGCCGTCAAGGTGCATAAGGCAGCTCATGTCGGTGCTTATAAGGTATTGGGCGCCTGTTTCGGTGGCATTATGTATTTTTTGGTCGCCCATGGCTATGCTTATAGGCTCAAATTTTACGGCGAAGGTGCCGCCAAAACCGCAGCAGGTTTCAACGTCTGCCATTTCCACCAGTTCAAGGCCTTTTACTTTTGACAATAATTGCCGGGGTTCCTGTTTTATCCTGCATTCGCGCAGCCCTGCGCAACTGTCGTGGTAAGTGGCTTTGCCTTCAAGCACCGCGCCCACATCGTCTATGCCAAGCACTTTTATCATAAATTCAGAAAACTCGTATAACCTTTCCCCAAGGCGTTTTACGTTATTGTGTTCAGATGTATTGTCAAACAGCTTGCTGTAATAATTGCGTACAAAGCCGCTGCAGCTTGCGCTGGGCGCAACAATATAATCACTGCCTTCAAAATCTTTAATAAACTTGCTGCAAACGTCTTTTGCCTCGCCCCAAAAACCCGCGTTAAAAGCAGGCTGCCCGCAACAGGTTTGGTTGGCATTATAGGTAACGGTGCATCCCGCCTTCTCCAATACTTTTACCATGTTAAAAGCAGTTGTTGGATAAAGCTGGTCAACAAAACAAGGTATAAATAATTGTACGTTCATAAGCTCAAAACAATGATTCTAAAATTGCCGCGGCCTTTTGTGTATGCTGCGATAATTATCAAGAGTTACCAGGCCTGAATCGGTATCATTTACCCATATCTGCCGTGTGCCGGGGTTTATTTCAAACGAAAGCCTTGTTTCAAACCGGTCTTTACCGTTGTAGCCTGCATCAAACCCAAGCCGGTTATTGTCAGCAGGCTGGCTTTGCAAAAAAGTCACACCGTTTTTACCATTGGTAGCTGCAAGTATTTTTCTTTCTACCTGCTTTACTTCAGGTAATTTCATCAAAGTATCCAGTGCAAAGTTTATATCTTCGGCCGATATTTTATTTGTGTTTCTTGTTGAGTCTTTTACCACATCGATTTCTCTTTCTGCCTCACCGCAACTACAGCAAAAAATGAGTAACAAAACGCCTGCAAAATATGGCAATAACTTTTTCACACCTTCCTGAGCTTTCTGTTCAGTGTAATCATCTTTAGCGCGGTAACAGCCGCTTCTTCGCCTTTATGGCCATGCACACCGCCTGTGCGTTCCCATGCCTGTTCTTCATTATCTACCGTAAGCACTCCAAATATCGTTGGTACATCCAGCATCATATTTAAAGATACCACACCATCGGTCACTGCTTTGCACACGTAGTCAAAATGGGGGGTGCCGCCGCGTATTACTGCGCCTATGGTTATAAAAGCGTCAGCCGGCGTTTTGCTGCTCTCCGCATAAGCCCTTACCGCAAACGGAATTTCAACCGCGCCCGGTACTGTAAGTGTTACGCACCTTGCCCCTGCCTGCTTAATAATATTGCGGCAGCCTTTTTCAAGTTTGTTAATAATGGGCGCGTTCCACTCTGTTTTTACAATTACAATAAAGGCATCCTGTATTTGGGGGATGCCTTTATTTACTGATGTATTGCCTTTAGTTGCCATTAGTTGTTTGCGCTGAATTGGCCGGGGTCGCTTACGCGGTAAAGATGCTTAATGGCATCCCTTCCCCTCGTTGTGGTTGGAAATTTATCTTTAACCTCCCTGAAAATATCTGCTGCCTCTTTGTTCTTGCCTAATGTTTCATATAATAAACCGGCCCTGAACAGGTATTCAGAAGAGTTTATTTGGTCAGTTTCAAATGTTTCTGCCGCTTTTTTATAATTGGTAACAGCATCGTCGTTTTTGCCAAGCTCACTGTAAGCGTCACCTAATGCGCCGTAAGCCATCATTTGTATTTGCCTGGCGCTGGTTTTAAAATCGTCCAGGTATTTTACGGCATTTTTAAAATCGCCGGTGCGCAGGTAGCATACCCCCGCATAATAATTGGCAAGGTTGCCGGCTTTGGTGCTGCCATAAGTTCTTATAACATACAGGAAGCCTTTATTGGGGCCGTCACCGTTTAAAGCGAGCTTTAGTGAATCTTCCCTGAAGTATTCTTCAGCATGGTATATTGCCAGGTTGGCCTGCTCTTCTTTTGGCGCAACTATGTAAGAATTATAGCCATACCAGCCACCCACGGCAAGCACTACCACCAACACAGCTACCAATACCGGTTTTTGATTTTTTTGCCACCAGCCTTTCATTTTCAGCAGGGGATCAGTTTCCACATGGTGCAATTTGTTATCAGACATAAAGTAATTTTAAATTTCGGGTTATTTGTCTTTTTGAGAATTTGGTTAAAAAATATTAATCAACAATAAAGGGATAATGTTCGTCTTTATAAACATCTTTCAGTACTTCGCTGTCATCAGGCCATGGGCTTTCTTCGGCGAATTTTACGGTTTCTTCCACCAGTGCTGCAATACGGTCATCAATGGCTTTTAATTCTTCGTCTGTTGCAAAGCCATTTTCTTTTATGGTATGAGAAACCATTGTTATGGGGTCTTTCTCTTTGTACTCTTCTACTTCTTCCTTCGTGCGGTATTTCTGCGGGTCGCTTATGGAGTGGCCCTTGTAACGGTAAGTTTTCATTTCAAGCAGGGTAGGGCCGCCTTTTTCACGGGCTCTTTTTACCGCGCGTGCTACTGCATCATGCACCGCTTCGGGCGTCATGCCATCTACTTTGTCGCCCGGCATGTCATACGCGTCAGCAAGGGTATAAATATCAGTAACGTTTGATGTTCTTTCTACTGAAGTACCCATTGCGTAATTATTGTTTTCGCAAATAAATACAACAGGTAATTTCCAAAGCATTGCCAGGTTAAATGTTTCGTGCAAAATACCCTGCCTTGAGGCGCCGTCGCCAAAAAAGCAAAGTACTACGTTGTCTGTGCCTCTATATTGTTCAGCAAAGGCCAGCCCGCCGGCGGTGCCGATTTGCGCGCCTACAATGCCGTGGCCACCAAAAAAATAGTGGTTAACGCCAAAAAAGTGCATACTGCCGCCTTTGCCTTTGGCGCAGCCGGTAGCTTTACCATACAGTTCAGCCATGCAGGATTTTGGGTCAACCCCTTTTGAAAGGGCTAAACCGTGGTCGCGGTAAGCGGTAATAAATGGGTCTTCAGGCCTTGTTGCGGTCATACAACCGGCAGCAATAGCTTCCTGGCCCACATACGCGTGAAAAAAACCGCGTATTTTACCCGCCATTTTATACATTTCTTCTGCTTTCAATTCAAACTGGCGAATAAGCTGCATAAGCTCATACCAGTATAAATACGTTTCCTTTGAAAACTTGCTTGGCACTGTAATAATTTTGAGGGGGCAAATATAAGTTCAAACTGCTAATGTGCCAATTTGGATTTTGGCGGATGGTTACTCTGCCTGTAAACAAACAAGCGGGTATTTTTTTAAGCAGGCAAAAATAGAGGTGTAACCGGCGCGCTTTTCCTGCAAAATATATGCCGGCGCAGGGCAAATACCCCGGCAATCTTAAAGCCGCTTAAGTTTATAACGATTTTAAATATTTATATATTTTTAATATGAACTTATTGTTACATTGAAAATATATTTGGTTATACATATAATTATTTGTTATTTTTATTGCAGCATAGTAACTCCCCCTACAACATGACAACATTTCAACCAGGTGCCATATCAGTAACTGATGTGGTGTATGACCATCTCTTAATTGAGATAAACCATAACCTGCTTAAAAACAAGAGCTTTGAGTACAGGATATGGACCAAAGACAAACGGATTGTTCGCCAGGGCTCATTCCGCGGCCCAATGGTACAAATGAGGCTTAGTATGATTGACACAGGCAACTACCAGTTATTACTCTCGGAAGACGGACAGAAATGGGAACAGTTTGCTTTTGAAAAAAAAGCAGCCCGTTTAGTGTACGCTTAAACACCTACTAATTTAATAAACACCATTACCGGGCACGTTCTTTACCCGGGTGGATAATTACAACCCTTCGTTACTGCAGTTGTTTATAACACCGGCGGTTGCTTATATTGCAGCCCGATGTTTTTTTTTACAGGTATATTATTAACACAGTTCCGCAATTATCCTGCAAAACAGTTTGTTTTTGCTGACAGGATTGTTGGTATTTGTGGTAAAAATGGCAGTGGTAAAACTAACCTGCTTGATGCGCTGTATTATCTCTCTTTCACCCGCAGTTATTTTTCAAGGCCGGATGCGCAGAACATTACCCATGGCATGCAGGGCATGCGTATTCAAGGTAACATGCTGTACAACGGTGATGAGGTAAAGCTTGTATGTATTATAAGGGAAAATAACAGGAAGGAATTTTTTATGGATGGCGTAGCTTATACGCGCTTTTCTGCACACATCGGTAAATTTCCCTGTGTGATGATTGCGCCGGACGATGTGGCTTTAATAAATGAAGGGAGCGAAGAGAGGCGAAAATTTATTGACACCATTTTGTCGCAGCTTTACCCCGGCTATTTAAAGCAGTTGATTGACTACACAAAAATACTGCAGCAGCGTAACAGCCTGCTGAAAGCGGCGGCTGAAAAGAATTATATTGATGAGGCATTGCTTGATACGCTGGATGAACAGCTTACTGAAAAAGCGCAGTTTATTTTTGATAAGCGTAAAGAGTTCCTGGCGGAATTTATTCCGCTGGTAAAAAAACAATATAGTTTAATTGCACAGAAGGATGATGCTATTGAACTTGCATACGACAGCCAATTGAACACAGCAGCTATAACGGAATTGCTGCGCCAAAACCGGCAGCGGGATATGTATATGCAGCGCACGGGTTGTGGCATACACAGGGATGATGTTATAATTAGCATGAAAGGTGAATCATTTAAAACACTTGCCAGCCAGGGCCAGCGTAAAAGCCTGCTGTTTGCTTTAAAGCTGGCTGAATTTATTACACTAAAGCAGCACAAAGGCTTTGCGCCTGTATTATTGCTGGATGATGTGTTTGAAAAGCTTGATGCAGAACGCATGCATAATTTACTGCAACGCGTTTGTGTGCACGAACAGGGGCAGGTATTTATTACCGATACACATAAAGACCGTTTGCAGCAGGCATTAGATGCACTTGCTGTTGAATACAAATTGATTGAGTTGTAAGAATGTGGGTATGAGAAATAGTTAACAGCGTCAACTATGTATCACATACGTAGCAACAGCGCCGCCGTTGAGTGATGCCGTAAAAACTTTATCGTTCAGTTTTACCGAAAAACTCTTTGCAGTATTCCCTTCATTTTCCACCAGCAAAATAATCTCTCCCTCTTTTGTTTTAAAGGCTGCGGCGGGCAGCCCGTCAACACCTGTAATGCCAACACGTACGGCGCCCGGCCTTACAAACTTAGCTGCATGCGCAATTATATAATAGGCGGGGTTGCGGGTAACGGTATTGCCGTCAATAGTAATGGCGCCAAGGCATTCCGTACAACCACCCGGTGTGTGCGGCTCAAGTGCGGAGTTTGCGGCGAGGTTCCACTCAAGCGCCACTTTACTCCAGTTAAGCGACGAGCCTATAATAACATTTTTTACATGCCAGTCAAGGTCGGGTTTTAAATGACCCGGTGCACCTACCCACTGTTCAGTAAAGTACAGGTTTTTGTTAGGGTAGGCATCATGCACCTGTGTAAGCGCATCAATAGTGCCACCATATAAATGAAAGGCAGAGCCGTCAATATATTTGGCGGCGTCAGCATCTTTTAAAATAGTCAGCGGGTAATCAGGCCTGTCGCAATTGTGGTCATATAACCATATAGTTGTTTTTATACCAGCTTTTGCAAATGCAGGCCCTAAAGCTTCTTTAATAAAATCACGCTCTTCCTCGGCCTCCATCACCATGCTTGGGTTATTTTTTGGGTTCAGCGGCTCGTTTTGAATAGTAATGGCATTAATTGTAATGCCCTCATGTTTCATGGCCTGTATATACTTAACAAAGTAATTGGCATATACACCGTAGTATTCTGTTTTCAGGTTACCGCCTTTGGTGCTGTTGTTTGTTTTCATCCATGCGGGCGGCGACCACGGCGAACCTAATATTTGCACTGATGGGTTTATTGCCAGTATTTGTTTAAGTACCGGTATCAGCCATTTTTTATCCGGCCCTAAATCAAACTTTGTCAATGCTTCATCTGTTTCTCCCGCGCCTAAATCATCATAAGAAAAAACATGGTCATCAAGGTCAGACGAGCCAATACTGATACGCAAAAAACTTACACCAATATTATTTTTATTATGCATGAACAATTCATCCAGCAGCGCTTTTCGTTTATCGGCATCCATGTTGTAAATGTGCATCGCGCTGCCGCCGGTAAGGGTATAGCCAAACCCGTCCATTGTTTGAAACGTTTGCGCAGGGTTAATCGTAAATGTACTGCCTGCCGCTTCTCCTTTAGTTAGTGGTAATGGTTGCTGTTGCTGAAACAGGATATTGTTATCAGGGTCGGTAAGCCATACGTCAACACCGGTTTTGCCTTTCCGGGTTGTGTTATTTTGTTGAGCATGTGTAATAGAAAATAAAGCGATGCTGAAGCATAAGCAATAGGCTGCCGAACGTATTTTTTTCATATATGGCTAAGTTAATTGCGGTAAAAAATCGCCTGTGTATTTTGGAGTGAAGATAGTGCATACGCAGAAATTTAATGTGGTGTTACTGGTACATTGTTTTATTGGCATGCTTGTTGGACTGTTTATATTTGAAACTGGTAAGTATGCGGAATGGCTTGAAATTGATAATGGCCTTGTTGCTGCTGTTAAGTATTGCATCCTGCAAAAAAATAGTCAGCGCTTTTTTTAAGGGGGAAGATTTCACCTTATCAAAAATTAGTGTGACAATACCGGTAATACCCTTTGCTGATTCCACGCAAGAGTTTGAAGCAGGCAGTTTTACAACACATTTTAATGTTGACAGCGCTATACGTGCGCACACCGGGGGTACTTTTGGTATTGGGGTTGTTGAATATATTAAAGTTAAACAGGTTATGGTTGTAGCCCATAATGCCGATGCGGAAAATAATCTTTCAGCGCTTAAATCAATCAGGTTAACTATATCTTCTGATTCAAAAAACACTGCGTCAAACATGCTCTCGATAAACTTCCCTGCCTCTGTAACTGACAGCTATACTTCCACTCCTTCCGGCAGCCCGAATATTGTTGATTATATGCACGGCACTTCTTTTACCAATAATGCTTATGGTGCGGTAAGAAAAGCAACAACAAAAAGCTTAAGGATTGATTTAATGATAACGCTTACTGCGCGGTAAAACCGTGCCTTCTCAACCGCTAAATACAATTGTATATAGTACAATTAATATTTGTACATTGCTGTAAATTTAACTGCATGTCCCGGTTTTTGCTTGCCTGTGTCATCTGCTGTGCATTCCTGCCTGCATCCTCTCAGCCAAATAATAAAATTTTATTTGATAATAACTGGCGTTTTTACTTAGGCGGTAACCAGCATGCTGAAATACCCGGCTTTGACGATTCAAAATGGAGAAAAATAGATTTGCCGCATGACTGGAGCATTGAAGACCTGCCCGGCACAAATTCGCCCTTTAACCCAAAAGCAATAAGCCAGGTAAGCGGTGGCTTTACAACAGGTGGCACGGCATGGTACCGTAAAACATTTATGGTTAATGCGGCTGATAAAGGCAAGCGAATAATCATACAATTTGACGGTGTTTATATGAATGCGGATGTTTGGGTGAATGGGGAGCACGTGGGCAATCACCCTTACGGCTATACAAGTTTTTGGTGTGATATAACCAGTCATTTGCATGCCGGCCAAAAAAATGTAATTGCGGTAGAAGTAAAAAATGAGGGGCAGAACAGCCGTTGGTATTCCGGCTCGGGCATATACCGGCATGTTTGGCTTCAAATGGTGCAGCCGGTGCATATACAGCCTTGGGGCCAATTCATCACCACACCAAAAGCCAATGCGAACGAGGCAATTGTGCATATACAAACCAAAATAATGAATGAATCTGCGCAGTCGGAAAGCATAAGGCTTGTGTCAAAAATAATGGCAAACAATGGGCAGGAAACTGCGCTTATAGAAACAAGACAAACCATTGATGCAAATGGCAGCTATACTGCGCAGCAAACAAAAAAAATCACCAGCCCTGTTTTATGGAGCTGCAATGTCCCGGTGATGTACACGCTGGTAACTGAATTATATGCGAATGATACACTTGTGCAAACACATTCGCAGCAATTTGGCGTACGGGCTATCTCATTCAGCGTTGCCAGTGGGTTTATGCTGAATGATGAGCCGCTTAAATTAAAAGGCGGATGTTTTCATAACGATAACGGGCCGCTGGGCTCAAAAGCGTACGACAGGGCGGAGGTGCGTAAGGTTGAACTGTTAAAGGCAGCCGGGTATAATGCCATACGGTGCAGCCACAACCCGCCAAGCCCGGCATTTTTGGACGCCTGCGACAGCCTGGGTATGCTGGTAATTGACGAGGCGTTTGATTGCTGGAAATATGGTAAAAACCCCTACGATTACCACCTGTATTTTAACGATTGGTGGCAGCGTGATGTTGAGAGCATGGTAACGCGTGATTACAACCATCCTTCCATCATAATGTGGAGCATAGGTAACGAGATACCGGAAAGTGGTTCAGCGGAAGGTGTTGATGAAGCAAAGATGCTCGTATCGTATGTAAAAAGCCTGGATGATACACGCCCCGTAACCTCGGCGGTAAATGGCCTCGGGCCGGGTAAAGACCCTTATTTTGCAACGCTTGATGTAGCCGGTTACAACTACCCTGTAGGCGGTGATGCGGGCGTGGAGGATATGTATGGCAAGGACCACGAACGCGTACCTGGAAGAATAATGTTCTGTACGGAATCATACCCGCTGGAGGCGTTTGGCAGCTGGATGAGTGTGATGGACCACCCGTATGTAATCGGCGATTTTGTATGGACGGCTTTTGATTATATAGGTGAAGCAAGTATTGGCTGGTTAGGTTATTGGCAGAGCAGCAGCTTTTACCCATGGAACCTTGCCTTTTGCGGCGACATTGATATGTGCGGGTGGAAACGCCCGCAATCTTATTACCGCGATGCGTTGTGGAAACCCAACCAGCTATCCGTTTTTGTAACGCCGCCTGTACCATCATATCCTGCGAACCCGGAATTGCAAAGCTGGAGCAAATGGAACTGGTATGACGTGGTGGCTGACTGGAACTGGAAAGGGTACGAGAACAAGCCATTGCAGGTTAGCGTGTATTCTTCCTGCGGGGAAGTTGAACTGTTTTTAAATGGCCGTTCATTAGGCCGAAAGCTAACCGGGCGTGACACCAAATTTATGGCAACGTTTAAGGTGCCTTACCAGGCCGGCACCTTAACTGCTAAAGGTTATAACAATGGCAGGCAGGTAAATGAATCTTCGTTATACACTGCCGGTACGCCTGTAACAATTACCGCTACGGCAGACCACACCCAAATAAAAGCCAACGGGCAGAATTTAAGCTATGTTACCATCGAACTGAAAGATGCGAATGGTCATATAAATCCCAAAGCCGAAAATAATTTACAATTCACTATTGATGGGCCGGGCACTATTGCCGGCGTTGGCAATGCCAACCCGCAGAGCACAGAAAGCTTTCAGCAACCGCACCGCAAGGCTTTCAAAGGAAAATGCCTGGTGATAATAAAAAGCAATGATAAGCCGGGTATTATCATCCTGCATGTTGCAGGCGCAGGTTTAAAAGGTGCTGATGTGAAGATAACGGCGGGGTAAAATAGCATATTTTCAAAATTCATAAGTAAACCGTACGGGATTTTACGTTGGGCTTTCTTCTCTACACTCTCTCTTGTAAATTCTTAAATCTCCTACCTTCGCCCAATGGCTTTGTATATCACTTCTCTTAATTCAGGCAGTAACGGCAATTGCTATTACGTGGGCAATGAAGATGATGCTGTATTGATTGATGCCGGCATATCGTGCAGGGAAGTGACTAAGCGTATGCTGAGGCTTAACCTCAACATGCGCAAAATAAAAGCCGTTTTTATTTCACACGAACATTCCGACCATATAAGCGGGCTTGAAACACTGGCAAAAAAATACCAGTTGCCGGTGTATATTACAAAGGGTACATTGCAAAACAGCAGCCTCGCAATTGAGCTTCACCTTGTAAAATCATTCACTCCTTTTCAGCCGGTTTATATCGGGGCTATTGCTGTAACAGCCTTCCCAAAATCGCACGACGCGGACGACCCTCACAGTTTCTTTATTTCATACAAAAATGTAAACATTGGGGTATTTACTGACATTGGTTATGCGTGTGAAAATGTAACACGGTATTTTAAACAATGCCACGCCGCTTTTTTGGAGAGCAATTATGATGTGGATATGCTGATGAACGGGGGCTACCCGCGACATCTTAAAGCGCGTATCACCGGCGGTGACGGGCATCTTTCAAATGTGCAGGCATTGCAACTTTTTTTACAGCACCGCCCGCCGGGTATGACCCATTTGATACTCTCCCATCTTTCTCAAAACAATAATAGGCCGGAGATAGTGGAGCAGCTCTTCAGCAGGCATGCCGGCGGTGTTAATATCACGGTGGCATCCCGGTATGCAGAAACTCCCCTGTATCATATTGCAGGTGAAATCCCCATGGTGCAGCCGGTGGTCAATACAGTACGGCCCAAAACATATACGGTACTGCGGCTTTTTGAAGATTAACCTGCCCGGTTTTTTAACCGCTTCACTATTTTCAGCCCGCTCCAAATATCACTTACTGCGCATACCTTAACATCAACCCAGCCGGTGGGTAACACTATTTCACGGATAATATCTTCCGTTATATCCGTGGGTATTTTGGCTGATTTCTTATACCATGAAATCCAGATAACGGCATCATCCTTTGCCTCTTTAATTATCCGTGCAAAATCTCCCGTGAGCTCTGCCCTGCTTTGGGCAAAAATGTGAAAGAAATCAGCTCTCTTAACCGAGGTGGTAACCTGCCCTTGCAGGTCCTGTTCCAGCAAGTCAAAATAGTCCGCCGGGGCGTTTACGGGGTAAAGTTTAGAAGTTTCTTTTATCCCCAGCTTTTTAGTAAGAGGATTTTCGGAATATCCGGCCATCGGTAAATTTTTTAGTAATCCACAGTCCTTCTTGTATTAACTAAACTACCTGTAAGCGCTTGCAATATTGCATTACAGGGTTGGTAATATTTTTAGTAATGCAGGGTTATTAACATTTATTCACATAAATATCGCTAGATGTTGATAAATAGATAGTTAGGAAAATTATCTTTCCGTGGGTAAAAATGTGTTTTTTTGTCTAAAAATGTTACTTTGTGTGACATTTAGCATGAATTAATGGGTTTTATCGGAAAATATGAGGTTTCTATGGACGCGAAGAATCGCTTCCTTGTTCCGGCTGCCTTAAAAAGGCAGTTCCCGGACGGGGGAAGCAAGTTTATAGTGAGCTGTGGGCGCGACAAATGTCTCATGATTTATACTTTACCTGTTTGGGAGCGAATAGAAAAGGAATTGATGGCTAAAAGCGACTCTGATCCAAAGGTAAGGGATTTGAAAGCTGTTTTTTACGATTCTACTTACGAGGTTGAACTGGATGCCGCCGGCAGGGCGATGCTTAATAGTGATTTGGTAGAACATGCGGAGTTGAAAAAAGATGTTACGCTTGCATCCTATGGCGACAGGATAAAAATATGGGATACTGAAAGGTATAAGGCGATGATTAAGAAGAGTAAAGAAACCGGGTTTACAGAATTGGCTGATTCATTGGGGGTAGAGCTTTAATTGATTCCGGGATATTATTATGGCAGAGCAATATCATATACCGGTATTATTTAACGAGGCGATTGACGCGCTGAACATAAAACCAGGGGGCGTGTATGTTGATTGCACGTTTGGCGGCGGGGGGCATACAAAAGGAATTTTAGAAAAGCTTGGCAGTGAAGGAAAGGTGGTGGGTTTTGACCAGGATGCGGACGCGCAAAAAAATTTGCCAAAGGACGACAGGTTGATTTTTGTTCCGCAAAATTTCAGGCATATCAGCAGGTTTTTGAGGTTGCATAAAATAACCGGGGTTGATGGGGTGCTTGCTGATTTGGGGGTGAGCAGTTACCAGTTTGACGAGGGCGCAAGGGGTTTTTCAACAAGGTTTGACGGCCCTTTGGATATGCGGATGGATACCAGGGCAGCGTTAACAGCAGCGGATGTATTGCTTAGCTATAGCGAGGAAAGATTGCACAAAATTTTTGAGCGGTATGGTGAGGTAACCAACGCTAAAACTTTAGCAAAACATATAGTACATAACAGGCAGCTAAAACCGTTACAAACTATTGAGGCGTTCCGGGTGTTGCTGCAGCCTGTGGTAAAAGGTAACCCGAATAAATATTTGGCGCAGGTTTTCCAGGCCTTGCGTATTGAAGTGAATGATGAGTTAGGTGTGTTGAAAGAAATGTTGCAGCAGTTGCCTGCAGTATTAAATAAGGGTGGAAGGATAGCCGTAATAACATTTCATTCGCTGGAAGACAGGCTCGTGAAGAATTTTTTCAGGAATGGAAGTTTTGAGGAAGAAATGGAAAACCCTTTTTCAAGAGAAGAAAAGCAAAATCCTTTGAAAGTGATTACCAAAAAACCGGTTACGCCTTCGGAGGATGAAATAAGAAGAAACCCGCGGTCACGCAGTGCAAAGCTGCGGGTGGCAGAAAAGATATAAACCAGCCATGAACAGCAGTGAAGATATAAAACAAAAAAAGAAGAGGTTTCAGGTGAGCGGGTTATTCAGCTACCGCTGGATACTCAAAAACCTTGTGTTCTTTTTGTTTGTCGCTTTTCTTGCCGTGCTGTATATCGCAAACGGGCATGAGGCAGATAAAATGGTACGCGACATTAACTTAACTGCCAGGGATATTAAAGAGTTAAAATACGAATATAAAACGCTGAAAAGCGAGGAGATATTTCGCAGCCGCCAGGCCCAGGTTGTACAGGCCGCTTCGCAGTTGGGATTAAAAATTTCAACGCAGCCACCTGTGCATATAGCAGCGGAAGCAGGTAAATAACGGAATGGAGAACCAATACAGCCGATAGCCCTATGAAGATATGGGGTTGCTAACCTAAAACACTATTAATAATTGCGAACGTGGAAGTAAAGCGCGACATCCTATGGCGGGTAAGTTTAAGTTACATAGTTGTAGCTGCCCTTTGCGTTGCAATAATGGTTAAAGCGTTTTATATACAGCAGGTAGAAGGCAAATACTGGAGAAACATGAACGACAGCCTGCATGAACGGCTTGAACCGATTGAAGCTGAAAGAGGGACTATATACAGCGCGGATGGTGAGATGCTGAGTACCAGCATTCCGCAATTTGACATATATGTTGATTTTGGCGCCGATGGTGTAAGGGAAGATGGCGGCAAACGTTTTTTCAGCAGCCTTGATTCGCTGAGTTATGACCTGTCTAAATTGTTTAAGGACAGGAGCGCTGATGAATACAGGAGAATTTTAAAACAGGGTTATACCAAAAACGACCGTTACTACCCGCTGCTTAAAAAGGTAAGTTTTGAAGACTACCAGGAAATGAAGAAGTTGCCTTTAATAAGATTGGGTAAAAATAAAAGCGGCTTTATTGCTGATGTTAAAAATGTGCGGCTAAACCCTTATCAATTGCTGGCATACCGCACGATAGGTCTCAACCGCGAAAACTCGCAAAACGTAGGGCTTGAAGAAACGTATGACTCGTTGCTTACAGGTACAACAGGCAAAAGGCTGGTAAGGTATATAGCAGGTGGTATAAGTGTGCCGGTGGATGAAGATTACCAGGTAGAGCCGGAAAATGGTAAAGATATTATTACAAATATCGATACCCGTATACAGGACATTACAGAATCGGCTTTGATGAATATGATGGTGAAGAATGAAGCGCAACATGGCTGTGCAATTGTTATGGAAGTAAAAACAGGCAAAATAAAAGCCATAGCAAACCTGGGGTTAAGGCCTGGCGGGGGGTATTGGGAAGATTTGAATTATGCCATCATTCCTACCGAGCCGGGCTCAACATTTAAGTTGGTTACCATGCTAAGCATGCTGGAGGATAAAAAGATTTCATTGAACACGATGGTTAACCTTGAGGGGGGGCGGTGGACTATCAATAAGCAAACGGTAATTGACGCAGAGGAGTATGACCGCAGCAGCAGCAACGTTACCGCAAAGCGTGCGTTTGAGCTTAGCTCAAATGTCGGGTTGGCAAAAATGGCTTATGGCAGCTATGCGGCAACGCCGTCAATGTTTATTAATCATGTTAAGAAACTTGGGTTCGATTCAACAACAGGTGTTGATCTTGTTGGCGAGGGCAGGCCTACTGTGTACAGTCCCGGCAAGCCGGGGTGGAGCGCCAACACCTTACCATGGATGGCATTTGGATATAACATTACAGTAAGCCCGTTACATACGGCCATGCTGTACAACGCAATAGCCAATAATGGCACAATGGTTCGCCCGTTTTTACTGTCCTCTGTGAAAAAAGATGGAATAGTCACTAAAGAAGTGCAGCCGCAGGTAGTGCGTGAAAAAATTTGCAGCGACGAAACATTGCAGCAATTGAAGGAGTGCCTGAGAGGTGTTTGCGCAGACAGCGGCTCAACAGCATTTAAGCTGTTTAAAGGTACACCGTATAAGGTAGCGGGTAAAACAGGCACAGCGCTGGTTGCTGACGGCAAAACAAAGTATTCTGACGAAGTATTTCAATCATCATTTGCAGGGTATTTTCCAGCCGACGACCCGCAATATACTTGCGTGGTGGTAATTGTAAACAAGCCAAGGGCGGTAGTCCATTGGGGGGCTTCGGTAGCAGGGCCGGTATTTAAAGAGATTTCTGATAAGCTGTATGCTATGTATGTTAACCAGCCGGCGCCCGTGCAGTATGCTTCTGTAACTGCTAAAAAAGACACCGCGCAATATTCTTACACCGGTACACAAAGCGAATTGAAAGAAATTATGAATACCCTGAACATACCGTATGCTGATGCAAGCGGCAATGCAGAATGGGCAAATGTGGAAAGGCAGGGAGGGCGGCCGGTGGTTGAAGCGGAAAGCGTACATGATAAGCAAATGCCACAACTGGCGGGAATGAGTTTGAAAGATGCGGTATACCTGTGCGAGAATATGGGGCTGAAGGTAAGTATTAAGGGCCGCGGCAGGGTAACAGAGCAATCAGTTGCGGTTGGTCAAACAATAAATAAAGGAACCTCGGTTCAACTAACATTAAATTAAATAGTGGCTAAACTAAGGGATATATTATACAAGGTTCGTTTGCAATCTGTAACAGGTAGTACTGATATAGCTGTGAATGATATACAGATTGATTCACGCAGGGTATCCGCGGGGTCAGTGTTTGTGGCGATACGCGGTGAACAGTTTGATGGGCACACTTATATACAAAAAGCTATTGAACTGGGCGCCGTGGTAATTGTATGCGAAGAGTTGCCTGCCGTTTTTGCCGATGGGATAACCTATGCGCAGGTAAACAATACGCATGAAGCGGTAGCCTACATGGCGCACAATTTTTACGGTGAACCGAGCCGTAAGGTAAAGCTGGTGGGGGTTACCGGTACTAACGGAAAGACAACAATTGCTACGGTGCTGTTTAAATTATTTACCGCGCTAAATTATAAGTGCGGTTTAATAAGCACGGTACAAAACCAGGTAGGGGGGGAGATAGTGCCATCAACTCACACCACGCCGGATGCCGTGAGTTTGAATATGCTGCTAAAGCGTATGGTTGATGCGGGTGTAACGCATGTGTTTATGGAATGCAGCAGCCACGCAATACACCAGCATCGTATTACAGGCTTGTATTTTACCGGCGCGCTGTTCAGCAATATAACGCACGATCATCTTGACTATCATAAAACATTTGATGAATATATAAGGGTAAAGAAAAGTTTTTTCGACGGGCTAAGCAGTGATGCATTTGCAATTTCAAACCTTGATGACAAGCGGGGTATGATAATGTTGCAGAATACTCCCGCAAAAAAATATTACTACAGCCTTAAATCAATGGCCGATTTTAAAGGTAAGATATTGGAAAACGCGCTTACAGGCCTTGTGATGATGGTAAACGATAAGGAAGTTCATTTCAGGTTGATTGGAGAATTTAACGCGTACAATTTGCTGGCTGTATATGGCGCGGCGGTATGCCTTGGTGAAGAGAGCAATGAAATATTGCGTGTGCTGAGCTTGCTTAGCGGGGCTGAAGGGAGGTTTGACTACATAGTAAGCGGCAGCAAAATTATAGGTATCGTGGACTATGCCCACACTCCTGATGCGCTGGAAAATGTTTTGCTGACAATAAAAAAATTGCGGAAAGGGTATGAGCAGGTGATAACAGTGGTAGGCTGCGGTGGTGACCGTGATAAAACAAAGCGGCCGGTTATGGCACAGATAGCCTGCGAGTTAAGTGACCGGGCGATTTTTACCAGCGACAATCCAAGGTCAGAAGACCCGGAGGCTATTTTACGCGACATGGAAGCTGGGTTGAATTCAGCAGGCAGGCGAAAATCTGTTTCAATCATTGACCGGCACGAAGCTATAAAGCAGGCAGTAATAATGGCCAACAAAGAGGACATTATACTGGTTGCAGGCAAAGGGCATGAAAAATACCAAATAATTAAAGACGAACGCAGGCATTTTGATGATAAGGAAGTGTTGAGTGAAATGTTTGCATTGCTGGAAAAATAAAACGGTACAGGCAAAGCATCAAACAGTAATTATATGCTGTATTATTTGTTTACATGGTTAAAACAAGAGTTTAATTTAAGCGGGGCGGGTGTATTCCAGTACATTACGTTCAGGGCCGCGATGGCTATTTTATTATCTCTTGTAATTGCTACGGTGTATGGCCGGCGTATCATCAACCTGCTTAAACATAAACAGATAGGTGAGACTGTTCGCGACCTTGGCCTTGCAGGCGAGCAGCAAAAAAAGGGTACCCCAACTATGGGCGGCATAATAATACTGCTGGCAATACTTATACCTACATTATTGTTTGCCGATTTAAATAAGGCCTATATACGGCTAATGCTGTTGTGCACCGTTTGGCTTGGGATGATTGGTTTTTTAGATGACTACCTTAAACTGCGGGCGCGTAAAATTGCGCAGCAGCGCGGGGAAAAATACCAGAAAAAAGATTCCGATGGGTTAGCGGGTGTGTCAAAAATAATAGGCCAGGTGGGACTTGGAATAATAGTAGGCCTTACGCTGTATTTTAATAATAACGTTACTGTTGAGCGGCAAATAATCGGGCAGCAAAACACTAAACAAATACTGCATCCCGGCGAAAGGCTTGCAAAAGATACAAACATAATTGTGCACAAGGTGGACGGGGAAGACGTAAGATATGTAAAAGTGCAAACACCTATTACAACAATACCATTTGTAAAAAATCATGAATTTAACTATAGCTGGCTGATAAGCTGGATGGGCAAAGACGCGGAAAAATATACGTGGATTGTGTACATTATTATTGTAACATTTATTATAACGGCGGTGTCAAACGGCGCAAATATTACCGATGGGCTGGATGGCCTTGCTGCGGGCGTAAGCGCCATCATTGGCGCGGGGCTTGGTGTGTTTGTGTACGTAAGCGGTAACTACAATTTCGCCAGCTACCTTAATGTAATGTACATACCAAACCTGGGTGAGCTTTCTATTTTTATCGGTGCATTTGTGGGGGCATGTGTTGGTTTTTTATGGTACAATGCTTACCCGGCACAGGTATTTATGGGCGATACAGGCAGCCTTGCATTAGGAGGCATCATAGCATCACTGGCTATTATTATACGTAAAGAGTTATTGATACCCATTTTTTGCGGTGTATTCCTGGTGGAGTTGGTGAGCGTTATGTTACAGGTAAGCTATTTTAAATATACCAAAAAAAAGTACGGCGAAGGGAGGAGGATATTCCTGATGAGCCCCCTGCATCACCATTACCAGAAAAAAGGGTTTCATGAAAATAAAATAGCGTTACGTTTTTGGATTATAACAATACTGTGCGTGGTGGTGTCAATGGCGACACTTAAGATAAGGTAATACGTTGATTGAACAGTTGTGAATAAAGAAGATTAATGCACAGGATGCTTAAATGAGTGACACAACTGCAGATGCCATGAAACACAAAAGCTGGTAACAAAAATAAAAGAGAAACTAAGATTTATAAGAACAACTGAATGACCGGTACAGCAGAAAATATAAAAGGGCAGCAGGTTGCCAGTTCCACAGCGGCAGGTGTATTGCTGGTAGTGCTGGGGGCTGCTGAAAGCGGGATTGGCGCTGCCATACTGGGCAAACAAAAAGGCTATAAAGTTTTTGTTAGCGACGCGGGTGTTATAAAAGAAAAATACAGGCAGGAGTTAATTGATAATGCTATTGAGTTTGAAGAAGGGAAACATACAGAAGAAAAAATTTTAAGTGCGGCAGAAGTAGTAAAAAGCCCCGGCATTCCTGAAAAGAACGAGATGGTAAAAAAAATAAGGGCAAAGGGCATACAGGTGATAAGTGAGATAGAGCTGGCATTTCGTTTTAAGGGTGACAGTAAAATTATAGCGATAACCGGCAGCAACGGTAAGAGCACGACAACAACCATGATTTATCATGTTTGTAAAACAGGCGGCCTTGATTGTGCACTGGTGGGTAACATTGGTTACTCGTTTGCAAAACAGGTGGCAGAAAACCCAAAGCCTTTGTATGTAGCAGAGATAAGCTCGTTTCAACTGGATGATATTAAGTCATTCAGGCCTGATGTGGCAGTGTTGCTGAATATAACCGAAGATCACCTGGACAGGTATGAGTACAAATTTGAAAATTATATAAAAAGCAAATTCAGGATAATTGAGAACCAGCAGCCGGGAGATTATTTTATTTATTGTGATGACGATGATGTCATCAACGGTTACTTAAAAACAGCTTCCTTACTTACTAACCCAATACCATTTTCTATGAAACATGAAATTAACAATGGCGCATATATAAAGAACGACCAAATGATGATACGTGTACTAAACGAAAGGATAAGTATGAGCATTTATGACTTCGCGGTTAAAGAAAAGCACAATCAATATAATACCATGGCAGCCGGCTTAAGCGGTGCAGTAATAGGCGTTCGCAAAGACAAAATACGCGAAGCGATAATGACTTACAAGGGCCTTGAGCACAGGATGGAGCATGTTGCGAAAATACGCGGCGTGGAATTTATAAACGACAGTAAGGCTACCAACATTAACAGTACATGGAGCGCGCTGGATAGCATGCAGCAGCCTGTTATACTTATTTTGGGTGGTATAGATAAGGGCAACGATTACAGTATACTGTACGAGCTTGTGGCGGAAAAAGTAAAAGCTATAGTATGCATGGGTGTTGATAACGCAAAAATTCATGCTGCGTTTGATGGCCGGGTGGAAGTAATAAAAGATACAGCAAGCGCGCGGGATGCTGTGCAGGAATCATTTAAACTGGCACAGCAGGGCGACGCGGTGTTGCTTAGTCCTGCCTGCGCAAGCTTTGACCTTTTTAATAATTATGAAGACAGGGGCAGGCAATTTAAAGATGCGGTTAAGGAGCTATAAATCAATTTACAAGTTTGAAGATTTGAGCATTAGATAATGAACGGAACAAAAGAGCAGCATAGTATGACATCCTGAATGAGATTCTTCTGAAAAACCTTCTTCACGCCGTGGAGAAGAAAAAGAAAGTGAAGTGTATGAATGAGACAACAGATAAATTATTTTCACAGTTTTCCGCCGTTAGCGGTGCAGGCAATCACCTGTTAAACAGGACGAAAGGCGACCGCTATATATGGGGTACTGTAATTTTGCTTGCTATAAGCTCATTGCTGGTGGTATATAGCGCCACGGGCTCTCTCGCGTATAAAAGCAATCACGGCAATACGGAAATTTACCTGTTTAAGCAGTTGTCTTTTATTGTCATCGGCTTATTGCTTATCTATTTTCTGCATCGGGTTAACTATACATTGTTTTCACGCGTGTCGTTGATATTGTTTCTCATATCAATTCCTTTATTGATATACACACTCTTCTTTGGCGCGGAGATAAATGAAGGAAGCCGCTGGATAAAAGTACCCGTTATTAATTTGACATTTCAAACAAGTGATTTTGCAAAGCTGGCTTTGTTTATGTATCTATCCCGTCAGCTTAGCCGCAAGCAGGAGGTGATAAAAGATTTTAAAAAAGGTTTTTTGCCTTTAATTATTCCTGTTGCGCTAACATGTATTTTAATAATGCCCGCAAACCTGTCTAACGCTTTGCTTACGGGAGCAACATCATTACTGTTATTGTTTATCGGCCGGGTTAGCTTTAAACATATTTTTCTTACAATTTGTGTGGCTTTATTACCGGTACTGCTTATTGTAAGCATTGCAGTAACAACCCATAAAAAAGATGCCGGCGACAAAGCGACAACTTCTTCCCTTACCTCTGTAGGCCGTGTTGGTACGTGGGTAAGGCGTGTACAGGATTACATGTATTCAAAACCGCAGGATGTACCTTACCAGGTGCAGCAGGCAAAAATCGCTATTGCCAATGGTGGGATATTTTTCGGCCGCGGCCCTGGCAACAGCCTTGCACGTAACTACCTGCCGCAAGCGTATAACGATTTTATTTTCAACATTATTATAGAGGAATATGGTTTGCTCGGCGGCGCGTTTATCATTTTTATGTACCTGGTGTTTTTGTTCCGGTGCATAAGTATTTTCCGGCGTTGCCCTTACGCTTTTGGTGCGTTGCTTGCGCTGGCATTAAGTTTTACGCTGGCAATACAGGCTACTGCAAATATGGCGGTAGCGGTTGGCCTTATGCCGGTAACAGGTGTAACACTGCCACTGATAAGTATGGGTGGCAGCTCCTTCCTGTTTACCTGTGCTGCCATAGGCATTATATTAAGTGTTGCGCGTAATGTGGAACAATTAGAAGGCTGGAATATAGCGCCGGCGCCGGTAGCGAAAGCAGAGCCGGATAAACCTGCAGCCACTGGTGAGGATGGAAATAACAGGGCGGCTTTATTTATACAAAAAGGAAAAGGCAAAGAAACATTTTAAGCAATGGCAGATAGTAGCAGCATACAGCAAACAAATAACAGCATTTCAAAAACAGCACCGTTCCGCCTCATTATTGCAGGCGGCGGTACGGGTGGGCATATTTTTCCGGCAATTGCCATCGCAAATGCTGTTAAGCGCCTGGACCCCGGTGTTGAACTATTGTTTGTTGGGGCAAATGGAAAGATGGAAATGGACAGGGTGCCGCAGGCAGGCTATACTATTAAGGGCATTGACATTGCCGGCTTTAACAGGAGTTCTTTGTTTAAGAATATATCACTGCCGTTTAAGTTGCTGAAAAGTTTTTTCCAGGTAAGAGGTATCATCAATGGCTTTAAGCCGGATGCAGTAGTGGGTGTGGGTGGTTATTCAAGCTTTCCCGTATTAAGGGTTGCGCAGCGCAGGAATATACCTACATATATACACGAGAGTAATTCATTCGCAGGCAAAAGCAACATACTGCTGGGTAAAAGGGCTACTAAAATTTTTGTGGCGAGTGACGGCATGGAGAAGTTTTTTCCCGCTGAAAAAATTGTCGTTACGGGAAACCCGGTACGCAAGGCAATAGCCCAGTCAACGGTAACGCGTGAAGAAGCATTACATTTTTTTGGCCTGCAGGAAAATAAAAAAACAATTCTTGCAGTTGGCGGCAGTCTTGGGGCAAGAAGTATTAACGAAGTTATGGCCCAGCATGTTGTTGACATACACCAGTTAGGCTTGCAGCTTATCTGGCAAACAGGTAAAACAACCGCCAAAGCGTATGTAGAAAGAGGCAGCGCATTAAAATGTGTGTGGGTAAGCGAGTTTATTACTGATATGGATAAGGCTTATGCAGCCGCAGATGTGGTTATTTCCCGCGCAGGCGCAATGAGTGTAACAGAGTTATGTGTGGCGGGTAAGCCTGTAATTTTTGTTCCATATCCTTTTGCGGCAGAAGATCATCAAACAGTAAACGCCAAACACCTTGTTGATAAAGACGCCGCCATGATGATAAGCGATGCGGATGCACAGGCGAAATTATTCGGCGCTATAACCGAGTTGGTGTTTAATGACGCGAAACAGCAAAAGTTTACAAAAAATATAAGCGCCCTGGCTGTGAGAGATGCGGATACCAGGATTGCGCAGGAAATATTAGGGATTGAATAAATGAGCGAAATAAAAAATATAAACCGGCTTGCGGCTTCCTCTCTTGGGGATGGGGAGAATACCGTATCTGTCATATACTTTATTGGTATTGGCGGGATTGGTATGAGCGCGCTGGCGAGATATTTTAAAAGTAAAGGTGCATCGGTTAGCGGGTATGACAGGGCACCAACCCCGTTAACAAGAGAGCTTGAACAGGCAGGGATTGCAATACACTATGAAGAAAATGCAGACCTCGTACCTAAAGATGCTGAAGTAGTGGTGTATACACCCGCCGTACCGGCCGCGCATAAGGAGCTTGTGTATTACCGGGAACATGGATATACAGTTGTTAAACGCAGCGATGTTTTGCAGTGGATAACTGAAAGTTCATTTAATATATGTGTTGCGGGTACGCATGGTAAAACTACCATAACTACTATGACAGCACACTTGTTGCGCGATTCAGGGTACGGGTGCAATGCTTTTTTGGGAGGCATCTCCGCAAATTATGGAACAAATTTTTGGAGCAGTGACAGGAATGTATGCGTAGTAGAAGCTGATGAATATGACCGCAGCTTTTTAAAGCTGGCGCCGGATGTGGCAATAATAACAGCCATGGACCCCGACCACCTGGATATATACGGTACAGCAGAAGAAGTTGAAAATGCTTTTGTACAGTTTTCGCAGAAGGTAAAGCCAGGTGGGTGCCTTATTGCGAAATATGGACTGAAACGGGCAGGTGAGCTGCACGCGGCCAACAGCTTTACCTACAGTTTTGATAATACAAACGCTAATGTATATGCCGCGAATATAACAGTTGAAAACGGGAGCTATAGATATGATGTGATTGGTAAAGATTGGACGCTGAATGGTGTGGTACTGCATATGGGGGGCCTGCATAATATTGAAAACAGCGTAGCGGCTATAACAGTAGCTAAATACCTGGGAATAGAGGACGGGAAGATAAAGAACGCTGTAAACTCCTTCAAAGGAGTGAAAAGAAGGTTTGAATATATTTTGAAAGATGGGGGGCATGTTTTAATTGATGATTATGCCCACCACCCGGAAGAGTTGAAGGCATTAATAACAGGGGTGAGGAGCTTGTTTAAAAATGAGAAGTGTGTGGTAGTGTTTCAGCCGCATTTGTTCAGCCGAACGAAAGACCTGGCAGAAGAATTTGCGCAAAGCCTTGACCTGGCAGACGAAGTGATATTGTTGCCCATATACCCCGCTAGGGAGTTGCCGGTTGAAGGGGTAACAAGCGAATTGATTGCGCGGTATATGCACAACGCCGGCCATGTGCTGATGACAAAAAACGATATGAAAGATTGGGTGCGGAAAGAGAAGCCGGGTTTGCTGGTAATGTGTGGCGCAGGTGATATTGATGCGCTTGTTGAACCTGTAAAAAAAATATTGAGTGAAGAATAATATATGTGGAAGAAACGCCTGCAAATATTATT
The DNA here is from genome assembly GCA_035550215.1 of Chitinophagaceae bacterium. Lineage (GTDB taxonomy): Bacteria > Bacteroidota > Bacteroidia > Chitinophagales > Chitinophagaceae > JABDFW01. The sequence goes on from DASZPM010000010.1 coordinate 326,940, forward strand.
ATGGTGCCTGTTAGGCTGCGGTTGCATGGTATTGCTTGTAGCTGCCATACAGGTAAAGAACAGCAAAACCTGCAGCGGGGTTATAATTAATATTGATAGTTATGGTGAGCGGGTATTTATAAATGAGAAAGACATTGAAGATGTGCTGAAAGCGAACAATGTGATAAAGGGTACACCGGCTGAAGATATTGATCTCAGCCTGGTTGAAGATGTGTTGAAAAAAAATGCGTGGATAAAAGACGCGCAATTGTTCTTTGATAACAACCAGGTATTAACGGTGAATATTACCGAACGGCAACCTGTAGCAAGAATATTTACTGTGGATGGCAATTCATTTTATATTGATACGGCAGGTACGAGATTGCCATTAAGTGAAAAATTTTCGGCAAGGGTGCCGGTATTTACTTCCTACCCCGCAGAAAAAAAGGTGATGACAGGGGAAGACAGCGCCGCTGCGCAGGATGTAAGAAAAATAGCGAAGTATATACAAAATGATAGCTTTTGGATGGCGCAGGTGGCACAGGTTGATATTACGCCGCAGCATACCTATGAGATGATACCTGTGCTGGGTAACCAGGTAATACGTTTAGGAAACGCGGATGATATTGACGGAAAATTTAAAAGGCTGCTTGCGTTTTATAAACAGGTTTGGAATAAAACAGGGTTTGAGAAATATTCTGTAATAGACGTGCAGTACCAGGGGCAGGTAGTAGCGGTACGGAAAGGCGAAGCGGTACCCGCAGCAGATTCAACAGCGGCTATGCAGCAATTTACAGGTGGCGCAGTGTTGCACAGCATTGTAAAGGATACGCTGTATGCGGGCGCGGAACGAAGAAATATTGACAGCAAAACGGACAGTACGGCTAACACACATGCCGTTGCAGCGGCTGCGCATAAGGGTGGTAAGAAGACAACGGCAGGTAATAAAGGGAATGTGAAGCAGGCAAAAACAGGGAAGGGTAAAAAGAAGGCGGTTATGCTGGCAAAACATTATTAAACCAAACAAAAAGCTGAAGCATTGAAAACAGTACAAGAGCGCGACGCAACGAAGCTGGTAAAAGTGCAAAAGCCGGGAGTAAAAAAAAATTGTAATTAACTATAAAACTGTAAACAACTAAAACACACATATATGAATCCAAATGAAGCACCAATAATTGTTGGTCTTGATATTGGCACTACAAAAATTGCTGCCATCGCAGGCCGTAAAAATGAATATGGCAAGCTGGAGATACTCGGTTTTGGCCGGGCAAGCAGCAGCGGTGTTCAGCACGGCCAGGTGTTAAATATTGACCAGACAATTAAGGGCATACAGGCTGCTCTTGCCAACTGCAATCAAAGTAACCCTGACCTTGAAATCAACGAGGTGTATGTAGGTGTCGCGGGCCATCACATTAAAAGCCTGCAAACGCGTGGCGACATTGTACGGCAAAACCCCGATGTTGAAATTGAGCAATGGGAAGTTGACCAGTTGGTAGAAAACCAGCGAAAAACTTTTATACCCGCAGGCGACCAGATAATTGATGTTATACCACAGGAGTTTCACGTGGATAATAATCACAACATAACCGTACCTGTTGGTGTAAATGGTGTAAAGCTTGGTGCTAATTTTCATATCATAACCGGTGACCGGAACGCGATACGGAATATCAACCGTGCGGTGGAACGCAGCGGCCTTAAAACCAAGGACCTTGTGTTGCAGCCGCTTGCATCGGCCAGCGCCGTGATGAGCGATATTGACCTGGAGGCCGGCGTTGCAATACTTGATATTGGTGGTGGTACAAGCGACCTGGCAGTGTTTTGTGAAGGTGTGCTGAAACATACTGCCGTTATACCATTTGGTGGTGAAAACATCACGAATGATATACGCACCGGGCTGGGTGTTTTACGCATACAGGCAGAACAGATGAAAGTGCAATTCGGCAGCGCGCTTACGGCTGAAACAAAAAGCAATGCTGTTATTACAATACCAGGTTTAAAAGGCATGCCTGCAAAGGAAATACGCGTACAAAACCTAGCCCATATAATACAGGCAAGGATGACCGAAATTTTAGAATTTGTAACGTATCATTTAAAGCAGGTTGAGCTTGATGCACGCTCCTTAAGCGGTGGTATCATATTAACCGGGGGCGGCTCACAGTTAATGCACCTTAAACAGTTAACTGAATATGTAACCGGCTTAAGCGCCCGCATCGGCTTGCCAAATGAGCACCTTGCTGCCAACCATATTGACGAGCTTACAAAACCTATGTACTCAACTTGTATCGGCCTTATATTAAAAGGGTACAATGATTTTGAGCATAAAAGAAAGGAGTTTGAAAGCCGGTTTGCTAAAGTGGAAGTGCCGCAAAATTTTAAGAAGGAAGATGCCGGCGATGCGGAAAAGATAATGAAAGAAGAAAAAGTGAAAACACCTAAGCGTAAAAAAGAAGGAAGCTTTTGGGATAAATTTAAAGACGGCTTAATAGATGTGTTTAAAGAAGAACCGGAAAAAATGCTTAAATAAATTTACTACAGGCTGAGAAACTATTTTTAAACTTACTAACCTAAATTAAATTCGATGAGTATGATACATTTTGATTTGCCTAAACAAAAATCATCCATTATCAAAGTGTTGGGTGTAGGCGGGGGCGGAAGCAATGCAGTTAATTACATGTTTGCCCAGGATACCGAAAACGTTGACTTTATTATTTGCAATACCGATGTAAAAGCGCTTGAACAAAGTAAAGTACCCAACAAAATTCAACTGGGGCCGCAACTAACGCAGGGGCTTGGCGCAGGCGCAAATCCTGAAGTTGGTAAGCAGGCTACCGAAGAGTCGCTTGAAGAAATTAAACGCATTTTGGAAGTAAACACCAAGATGGCCTTTATTACAGCAGGTATGGGTGGTGGCACAGGCACCGGCGGCGCGCCGATAATGGCCAAAATTTGCCGCGACCTTGGTATATTAACCGTAGGTATTGTAACCACACCCTTTGGTTTTGAAGGGCCACGCCGCTTAAAACAGGCTGAAGATGGCATAAGGCAATTACAGCCTTATGTTGATACCCTGCTTGTGATAAGCAATGATAAGCTGCGCATGCAGTACGGAGACCTTAAACTGCGGGACGCGTTTTCAAAGGCTGATAACGTACTTGCTACTGCCGCTAAATGTATAACCGACATCATCAACAGCCGCGGCCACATAATTGTTGACTTTGCGGATGTGTGTACGGTAATGAAGAATGGAGGGGTTGCTATTTTGGGCAGCGCTTCTGCTGAAGGGGAGAACAGGGCACAAACAGCTATTGAAGAGGCGTTGAACTCTCCGCTGCTGAATGACAGCGAAATATTCGGCGCCAAATGGATACTGATAAATATAAACAGCGCTGAAGGTGACCATGAATGCACCATGGACGAACTGGAAATAATCAATCATTACCTGCGCTCCCAGGCCGGCCCTGATACGGATGTTATAGTAGGTATGGGTTATGACAATACCCTTGACAGGAAATTGGGCATAACGCTGATAGCTACCGGTTTTGAACATAAAGACCCCTTTGCAAAACCTGAGCCTGTTGAAGTGAAAGAACAAAAAGAAGAAAAAATAGTGATGACGCTGGGTATTGAAGGCGAAGAAAGAAAAATGTATAACCAGCAGCCGTTGCTTTTTGAAGATAAAGATCCGTACGCGCCAAGGATATTGGAAGAAGAAAAACCCTCTTTCACGATGCCGGTTAAAGAAGAGCCGGTAAAGCCCGCAGTGGCGGCTGCGAAGCAGGAGCAGATAATGTTTGAATTAAAACCTGTTGTTGAGGCTGTTCAGCAAAAAGAACCTGAAGCAAAACCGGAAACTGCTGACCCGTTGCTGCAAATTAAATATTCTGAAAAACCTGCTGTTGAAAGCTATGCAGCAGAGAGCAAACCGGCTATACGCAGTGGTTTTTTATCAAAGCCTATGCACATTTATTCCGATGAGCCACAGGAAAGCACACCTATTAGAAAGGAGCTTGTTGTGCCTGTGCAACCATCTTTTAAACCGGAACCTGTTGCAACACGCCCGCCGGAACCTGTTATTGCCAAACAACCGGAGCCTGTTGCAGTAAAACAACCTGAACCGGCAAAAACTTCCCTGAATATTCAGCAAGAAGCGGAGGAGAATTTTGAATTTACCTATTCAATAAAAGACGAGGCGCCCCAGCCACAGGCTGTAACAACTTCTTTTTCACAAAACGCCATACCCGACTTAAGTGAGGAAGAAGAGCAAAGGCGTAAGGCTGCAGACCGCATAAATAAACTCAGGAATATTTCCTTCAATATGAATACGAACCACGATGTTACCGGGGAGTTTGATAATGTTCCGGCGTATGTACGCAGGAATATGGAATTATTTGGCAACACGCTTACTTCAGTAGAGAATTATTACAGTAAGTACACTGTTAAGAAAGAAGAAAATAATAACCAGGCCCAAATTTCAACTATCAATAAATTCTTTGATGAGAAGAAGCCAGATTAAATTTTTTTTTGAACATGATGTTTTAGTTGTTCCCCCGGTTTCGTCCCGGGGGATTTTTTTTGTATGTTAGTATATAACTTTCCTTGTATGAAACTGGTAAATAAACCTTTGCCCGGGGAATATAGCCCGCATGCAATTGCGTACATTAACCTTTTGCCCGACGACAGGCTTGTATTACAACACCTGGCAAATAATTTTATAAGAGTGAAGGAATTGGTTGCTTCACTATCCGAAGCAACGCTTATGCACCGTTATGCAGCCGGTAAATGGACTATTAAAGAAATATTGGTACATATAGTGGATGATGAGCGCATATATGCTTATCGCGCGTTACGGATAGCACGCAATGACAAGACGCCCCTGCCGGGGTTTGAACAGGATGATTACGTGCCTTACTCAAAGGCAAATGAGCGGAGCCTTGAAAATATATTTACAGAATACCAGGCTGTGCGGCAATCAACCCTGCAATTGTTTTACAACTTTAATGATGACGACTTTTTACGTACGGGCTTTGCCAACAACAACCCCATGAGTGTGCGTGCAGCCGCGTATCATATAGCCGGGCATGAATTGCACCATTTAAATATTATCAGGTATAAGTACCTTTAGTTGACGTAAATTTTTATCAGGTAGAAGAAATACAAGCATGAGTACTGTACTTATTACCGGTGGAACCGGGATGATTGGCAAGCGCCTGGCGCAGATGCTTGTTGAAAAAAATTACATGGTAATTATTTTAACAAGAAATATAAATGAGCACAGGAGTGTTAATGGTATTTCTTATGCCGGGTGGGATGTAAAGAAAGGTGTGATAGATAAATCTGCAATTGAGAAGGCTGACTATATTGTACACCTTGCAGGTGCTAATGTTGCGGACGGGCGATGGACAGATAAAAGAAAACAGGAGATTGTTACCAGCCGTACCCAAAGCAGCGCTTTGCTGGTAAAGGCTTTGCAGGAAAATAATAACAAGATAAAAGTTGTTATAAGCGCTTCAGCCACCGGGTGGTATGGGGAAGATACCGCGACTACTTTAAAAAACGGTTTTAGGGAAGATGCACCGGCTGCCGGAGATTTTTTGGGGGAAACCTGCCGCCTTTGGGAAGAAAGCATTGAGCCCGTTAGCGCATTAGGTAAAAGGCTGGTAAAGCTAAGAACCGGGATAGTGTTAAGTAATGACGGTGGTGCGTGGATTGAATTTAAAAAGCCACTGAAGGTTGGGTTTGCTACTGTTATGGCCAGTGGCAGGCAAATGGTGCCGTGGGTGCATATAGAGGATATTTGCCGCATGTACATTTATGCCATAGAAAATAATAACATGCAGGGCGCTTATAACGCAGTAGCGCCAAACACCGTGAGTAACAAAGCACTTATACTGCAAATGGCAAAGAAACTTAACCCGCATTTTTACATTCCCATACATGTACCCGCTTTCGCGCTTAAACTGGCGTTGGGGGAAATGAGTATTGAAATATTAAAAAGTGTAACTGCCAGCGCGGGGAAAATAACTGGTGCCGGATTTAAGTTCTTATATCCGGGAATAGACGAGACCGTCCACTCATTAACACACAAAAGCCGTTAATTTTTATAAATCGTCAGTTTCAAATTTCCTGATTGAAAAGAAGCAATATAATCCTATATATACAAGGCAAACAATTAAAAGCGTAATAGTTGCGGGTGCATCTGGGTAGAAAATCTTGTTTCCAAAAGTCATTGGCACCATTACATCGCTTGCTTCAAGGGGCATGTAATAATAAAAATAATGACCATGAATGACGAACCTGTCAACAAGGCCGCCAATTAAGTTTTCAAACACTAACCCATAGAGAAAAAATATGGCCATTGCAAGGCCGCTTCGCCGGAGCAGCACCGCAAGTATCATCGCAAAAAATAAGTAGCAAAGAGATTGAATAAAACAATAGCCCATGTATTCAATTCCTTCAAATGATATACTGCTGCTGAATATTGCCCCAAAAACCAGCGCTATAATAAAACAGCAAATAGTTAGAATGATAGCCAGGATAATTGCAAACAAGATTTTAGATATAATAAACTGCTTCCGCTCCAGGCCATCTATAATATTTTGCCTGTGCGTTTTAAAACTGTACTCATTTGAAATAACCAGTATCATTATCATCCCCGGGAAATATAATAGCCAACTGCTTATCCAGGCAATGGTTTGATAAACCAGGGGAAAGTTATAGGGAAATAGCTCAATAGGTAGTTGGGTTTTTATTTGACCCTGTATATAATACGCCACGTAGTTTATACCAATCAGCGCTGCTACATATAAGCCAAGAAATATCCAAAATGCCCTGTAATTCTTTACTTTCAGCCACTCTATTTTCAAAAGATGTAACATATAATGCGTTTATCAGGTTGAATTAATTATTAGTAAGCTCAAAGAATTTTGCTTCAAGACTCTTCTTTTTTAGCTGCAGGTGGTTAAGTACAACGCCTGCATTAAAACACTGCCTGTTTATATCTTCAAGGTTAGCCGTACCCATAGGATAAAACAATTGCACCGTGTTGCCTTCCGGTTTTATTTGGGTGTATCCAGCTATTGTTGTAAGTGCCTGTCTTAAACTGTTAATATTTGCCGCACTTATTTCAACAATATCTTCATTTACCAGTACCTCATCAACATTGCCGGCAGTTATTAAATTGCCGGTTTTAAGTATGGCAACATGCGTACAAACTTTTTCCACCTCATCAAGCAGGTGGCTTGCCATTATAATAGTTTTACCATCAGATGCAAGGCTTTTAATCAGCCCCCTTATTTCAGCAATACCAACCGGGTCAAGGCCATTAGTGGGTTCGTCAAATACCAGCATATCGGGGTTGCCTAAAAGGCAGGACGCTATGGCCAGCCTTTGCTTCATGCCAAGCGAGTACGTACTGAATTTGCTGTTCCTGCGCTCATACAGGTTTACACGTTTTAAGGCCTGGTCAATATCATTATGTCCCTTACCTTTTATTTCGGCAGCTATGCGCAGGTTTCTTTCAGCAGACAGGTAATGATAAAAATTTGGTGTTTCCAGCAGCGTACCTATTTGTTTCCTCGTTTCCGCGGTTGCGGGTTTCCCAAATACCTGGAAGCTTCCTGAAGTAGCTTTCAAAATATTCATTATAATACCAAGCATGGTTGTTTTACCACTGCCATTAGGACCGAGTATGCCAAACACACTGCCTTGCGGCACAGTAAAAGATACGTTATTAAGGGCACGTATGCGGCCATAGTATTTTGTAATGCTGTTAAGGGCTAGAACATCCACAGTTAATTATTTTTTTAAAGATATGATTTTAGCCCTGTTGAAAAAATTTAGTACTGAAAAGGCATTTTTCAATGAAATTGGGGAGGTTGGTGGGATAAAAGGAAAAAGCCCCGCACAAGGCGGGGCTTTTAGGGGTATATGCTGGTTGATTTTATTAAGCCCGCCTAAGGTTATAATCCTGTTCGGCAAAGCTGTAATGTTTTAAATCGTACGGTTTGTAGCCAAGCCTGCTGGAAAAAAGCCAGCGCTGGATTGTTTGGGTAAAATTGTTCCACCACAGGCTTTTTTCTTCCGGCGAGTTGTCATAGTATTCGGCACTGTAAATCTTAATTTTCATAAGTACAAGTTCATGCATTGCGTTATTTCTTATTTGCTCAGTTACATCAGCAAATTCTTCAATTGCTTTGTCATTACCCTCAACAATAAATGCTTTGCCTGTTACTTGCAGGAAAAAGCTGCGGCCTTTGCGAAAAAAATCAAGCCTTGCAGGAAACTCTTTTTCAAATGCATCAAGGTATTGCTGAGGCCTTTTTACAAAAAACCATACATTACCTTCATCATCAACGCGCAAAACAGTAATAATGCTTGTCGGCATTTTAATAATGTCATTATTCTGGCTAAAAAATAATGCGCTTCTTATATCACTTATTTTCTCTTTAAGAAAATGGATGGGTGTTATTTCTGTATCTGTATTCATAGTGTTAGCATTTACTTACATGCTATAAGTCAAAACAAATACCAGAATTATTTTTAACGAAGAAATAGGAGAATTTAAAATTTTGTGGGGAAAATCGTCAACACCCTATACAGTGATGCTGGAGAGCTGACTATTGCTGAAAAAAATTTCTGTTTTTTACTTGAAGTGCTATATGTTTTGCTGCCACCATTCCAGTATTTTAGGAAAGGCGATATGGAACCATGCTGTATATTTTTGGGGAGAGAACTGCAGGTTTTCTTCAATTTCGCGCATCGATTTAAAAGTGTAGCTGCTTACTTCAAGCGTGTCCGGGGTTATGTCACCCTCGTAGCGCCCGGCAAATACATGGTCAAACTCATATTCCGTAAGCCCGTTGCTAAAAGTAGTTTTATACGTGAAATGGAATATTTTATACAGGTCTGTCTCAAAACCCAATTCCTCTTTTAGCCGCCGTTGTGCCGCAGGCAGGGTGTCCTCACCAGGCCTTGGGTGGCTGCAGCAGGCGTTTGACCATAAGCCGGCGCTATGGTACTTTGTCTCCGCCCTCTGCTGCAACAGCATATCACCCCTGTTATTAAAAATAAAAACGCTAAACGCCCGGTGTAATAGCGCTTTTGTATGTGCTTCAAGCTTTTCAATGGTGCCCGATTGCTCATCCTGCTCATTTACCAGTATTACCTCTTCCATAGATTAATTTAGCCTCAAAGGGTATAAGGGGTTAATTTATTATTTGCCGCCATACCTGGCAGACTGGCTCAAATTAAACATTTTTTGTAAACCTCTGTAAATTATTTGGTTGCTCTTGTACCTTCCGCACTTCTATCCAGGTAACAGTTCTCCCGGTTAAAAAAAGAAACGCGCCGGTTTAATTTGGTGATAATGTTGAATCTTTTACTCAAAATAAGTTTAAAAACGTTAAAACCGGGAAATTTGTTCTTTTAAAAGCTTACGCGCGAAGTGAATCCGGCTTTTAATGGTGCCCAAAGGCTCACTGAGTATTTCGGCTATTTCATGGTACTTAAACCCATCAAAATACAGCATAAAGGGCACTTTAAAAATGCCTGGTAATTTAAAAACAGCTTTTTGCAGTTCTTTCAGGTTTAAACTACCAATGGCGTCATTGGCAGTTATTGCTTGCGATGAATTTATAAGAAAATCGTTCGCGGTGGTATCAAATATAGTATGTTGCTTGCTTTTGCGGCGATAGCCATTAATAAATATGTTGCGCATTATGGTGTATAACCACGCTTTTACATTGGTGCCAACCTTATATTTATCCTTATTGGCAAGTGCACGGTAAAGTGTTTCCTGGAAGAGGTCTTTTGCTGCTTCGGTGTCTCTCGTAAGTGTTATAGCAAATGGTTTTAGAAATTCCGCATTGCTTAATAGTGCCTGGTTAAATTCAAAAGTAGCCATATCGGTGTTTAATAAGTTTGTGCCAAAGTACTTTAATTTATCGGCAAGAGTATAATTTTTTTTACCGTCATGCGGTCATATCACACTACTCATCAAATATGATGCTTATGTTTAAATTTTAGGGAACTTTTTGTCACAAATCTTTAAAAAAGGAATATTTACCACAACAGGCTACATCGGCCCTCCACATTAATTACAGGTTACAGTGATGCGATATACTCCATTATTTCCCCCAACGAGTATTTAAAATGAATATTGGTGTAAGCCTGTTTTTTATGATGAATTTGTGATTGCCCGGAGACGATTACAGGAATAGAATGGCTGATACCCGCAAGCGTATCAATAAACTTATCGAAGTTGAAATTGGCAGGCAGCGAGATGAGGTGTGTAAAAATAAAATCGGGTCTTTTTTGTTTTATTATAAAGCCAATGTCGGCCATAGGGCTGTCTGCCCCCATGTATAAAACATTCAGGCCATGGCCCTTAAATATATATTGCGCAAATAAAAGTCCCAATTCGTGGTGCTCACCTTCAGGCAGAAAAAGAAGGGCTGTTTTATTAAGGTGAATATAGCTTTGCATATTTTCTATACCTACAATAAGTTTTTGCCTTATGATATTGCTCACCAGGTGTTCCTGGGCGGGATTTATGTGATTGGTAACCCACAGGATGCCAATTTTCTCGAGGAAGGGAAAAATTACCTGCATTATAACCTTGTCAATATCCTTTTCCTTTATTTGGTGGTCAAGCGCATCTTCAAAAGCCGTCATATCAAGGTCAATCATATAGCGCAAAAGGTCGTTTACTACCTTTTCCTGCTGGGCCTCTGTTTGCGTCAGGGCAATAATTTTTTCATCAATCTCACCGCTGCTCATGCGGTTAATGTGGGAAATTTTATAACCATATTTATTAAGCAGCGCTACATTTAATATCTTTTTTAATTCGTTGTTAGTGTAGTAACGAATGTTGGTGCCCGTGCGTTGGGGTTTTAAAAAGCCATACCGTTGTTCCCATATCCTTATAGTATGCGCCTTTATTCCGCTTAAATTCTCCAGGTCTTTTATTGAAAATGCATTCATATTATATTAACAAACGGCCGGTTTGTAAAGGTTTAAACCTTTGTTTTTATCGGCAATAATCCATTGTATTCAAAAATATTACAAAATTCATACCTATGTTCGTTAAACGGGCCTTAAACAGATAATGGCGGTGGTTAATTGCTGAACCCGGTACTGAAAATGGCGGTCTTGTTAAGCTGGAAATGGTTGAAGATGAAACTTTCGGGAGGATTAAGCCGGCAGATGTGACCGGGCGGGGGGAATAAGATTAGTGCAGCTTATTCTTACAGGTGTTATATAGCAATTTAAAATTTTCAATTTCTGTTGATTTTGAAAAATGCTCCCTGGCGAAGATGGCGGCTTTTTGCCCCATCGCACTCCTGGTTTCTTCGTGGGTTACCAGGGTTTCCAATTTTTCAATAAAAGCAGCTTCATCGCCGGCAGCTACCAGGAAGCCTGTTTCACCATCTATAAAGGTGTCTTTCACGCCGCCAACGTTCGTTGACACAACTGGTTTGCTACAAAACTGGGCTTCAATCAGCGACATCGGTGTGCCTTCGTTATGCGAGGTAAGTACAACAATATCCAGGCCATACAATGCTTTTGATATTTCCGGCACCCACGAGGTGAATATAACCGGGATGTTGACAATATCATTGTCACCTTCGCGCCAGCCTATACCAAGGCGCGTTAATTCCTTTTGTACTTGTTCTTTTTCAAGGCCATCACCTATTATAAAAAATCTCACGTCAACTGCCGGGTGTTGTAAAATGCCGGCTATTACTTTAACAAATAATGAGTAATTTTTTACCGGCACTATCCTGCCTATTATCCCTATTGCCACTGTTGCTGCGGCAACACCGTATTTTTTTCTAAATACGATCCGTTTGTCACCGCCGGCATCCTGGAATAATGCTTCATCTATCCCAAGCCGGATAACTTCTATTTTTGATATTGGTGCAATTTTATAAATATCTGCCAGTTCGTGTTGCTGTTCCTGGCTTATGGCAACAATTTTTGTAGTTATTGCTGCCATTAAGCGTTCATACCTTACCAGCAGGTTTGAAACTGCAGGGCTGAAGTATGAATGAAAATGATGCCCGTGAAAAGTATGTATAACACACTTTATGCGGCAAACACGCGCCGCAACACGGCCAAACAGCCCGGATTTTACCCCGTGGGTATGCACCACAGCAGGCTTAAATGACCGGATAGTTTTCAGGATGGATAAGAAGGTACTGGTATCTCTCGCGAGGTTAAACCTTCGTTTAAATTGTGGTACTGGCTTTAAAGTGATGCCGTTAAATTTCTCCAGCAGAAAATCTGCCTCCATTTCATCGTTCTCCCTGCAACCGAATAAAACTAATATATCAAACTCTTCTCTCATCCTGTACAACAGCGGTATTGTATCAAGAGACTGCCCGCCGATTACAAGACGGTTTATGATAACAAGCAACTTTGTTTTCAAATTAATTTTTTAAGCGCGGACTCTTTATTGTCATGCTGATGTTTATACTGCGCCTCAACCCGTTTATTAATACGCTTTCTTTCCGCGTCAAATATCCACCCCCATTTATTGAAATACCTGATAATGTTGATAATGTGAATAAAAAAAAGCCTGGCGTTTTTATATGAGCCGCGTTCGTGCGCATGGATGGCATACACACCGGGATAATAAATGGTTTTATAAAACTTGTTAATACGCCTTGTTAGGTCAATATCTTCGGGGTACATAAAAAAACGCTCGTCAAAAAGGCCGGCCTGTTTAACTGCGTCAAGGCGCAAAAACATAAAGCAACCGGATAAATAAGGAACCTCCATAATCTTATCGTAGCCACTATCGCGCATTTCAAAACGCTGCATTCTTTTTTTTATCAATGCGGCCGGTAAAAAACGCCGGGTAATAAGGTCTGCAGGGGCCGGCAGTAATTTGCAGGTGTACTGCAGGCTTCCGTTCGGGTATATTATTTTAGGCATTAGCTGGCCCGTGCGGGGATATTCTTCCATGTAAGCTGCTATTTTTTCAATGGTACCCGGCTCAAAAGCTATATCGGGGTTAAACACAATGTGATACTTTGCTAAAGCAAATGCTTTACGTATGGCAATATTATGTGCCGCGCCATACCCTATATTGGCATTGTTAAATATATATTCAACCCGGCTATCGCCTGTCAGCATCTTTAATGCATTGGTGGCCGAGTTATCAACCAGGAAAAGCTTCCTGACAAGGCCGCATGCAAGTATGGAAGAAATAAGCGGCTGCAGGAAGGCAGGCGCGTGGTTGTACAATACTATTGAAGCGGTAATGGGCGGCATGTGCGGGTAAAAGCAATGAACTTTAAGAAGCCGGAAACTATTAACCTTACTTATTATTTTGTTATAATGCAGGTACCGCAAATATCGGCTATTGGCACAAAACTAATATCCTGTTCGGCGCAAAATTGCTCAACAGCCTTTTTTGCCCCTTTATAACTATCGTTGTTAAAATCATGAACAAAGATGTAACCTCCTTTTGCTAATCTTGGGTAGAAGAATTTTAGGCCATCATAAATAGGTTGATATAAATCGGTATCAAGGCTAATGAAAACGAAAATATCTTCGAGGTCTTTTGCGGTTTCAGGAAAATAACCTTTTTGGGGAATACACATTTCCGGGTAGGGCATTTTTTTTAAGACGATGTCAATTGACGTGTTGGAAAAATCCTGGTTGCCTTCAGAAAAGTCATTTTGTTTTTCAACGGATATATCTCTTTTGTCAAAGCCTTCAAAAGTGTCAAAAAGATATAACTTTCTGCCGGGAAAATAGCCATTGATAAAACTTGCGAAGTCCCCCCTGAAAACACCCACTTCTGCAACGTTGCCTGTTATGTTGTTGCTGTTTATTTTATGACTGACCAGTTCGAGTGACGATAGCCTGATATAATCGAAGTAGGTTGCCGGAACAGGCCTTTTGCGTTTTAAAAATTCAAGAGACCCGGTAACAGCTATATTATTTTTTTGTAATGTTTTGCCTGAAAGGCGTAATAAGGTTTTGACAAAAAATTTTATCATTCAGGGTGATTTAATTTTCGGCTTAATATTAACAGGACATACGCCTGGCGGGATTCCCGTTCATCAATAATCTTACAATTGTTTTTTTTCCTCTGATGTTTCCCGGTATAACTTATAAAACGACTTGCGCATTTGCACGTCAGTAAAATACTGCATATATCTTTTATAAGCGTTTTCTCCATATTCCAATCTTACACGGTCATTTGATAATAAGTATGTTAAGCCTTCAGCAAGGGCACGCGGGCTTTCATTTTCAACATTTAAACCGGTTACACCGTGCTCATTTACCCAACTTACACCAGAGCCTGGAATATTTGTTGCGACAATGGCTTTCGAGAAGCGCATCGCTTCAATTAACACCAGGCCGAATGCCTCAGCCTTGTGGCAGGATGGAAGGCAAAAGACATCACATGCTGCGTAAAAATTCCCAAGACTTTCGCCCGGTATCCTGCCAGGTAAAAGAACTTTCTTTTCGAGGCCCAACTCTTTTATAAGATCCCTGTGGAAATTATTAAGGGGACCGGTGCCACCAATTAGTATTACTACATCATCAGGCAAGTATTGTGCAGCTTTGATAAGAAAGTGAAAGCCCTTATAACCGACATGCCTGCCTAATGAAAAAACAATTTTTTTGTTTTTATAATGCTCTTTTATTGCAGCTGCCTCCGCTGCGTCAACCAAGAGTGATGATTCGTTATATGCTGACGGGATAAAAGAGCATTTAAACCTAAAGTCTTTTAAAACAGGTGATTCTGTTATATAAACGGGAGAGGTAGCTACAATTTTATCTGCCCTTTTCAGCAATGCCCTCTCAAGCGGACTAAACACCCTGTAAAAAAAACCTTTGTTCAATATGTCACTATGCCAATGTATAATAAGCTTGCCTTTATATTTAAAAATCAGCGCACATATCACGCCTAATGGATTTGGATGATGCAGGTGTATAATATCATACCTGTTGCGCATTTTTTTAAAGTAATAACAATAGCTTAGCGAAAAAGGCATTGATGCCACAGTAAAAATAGTGCTGCACCTTATTATCTGGCACTTGCCCAGCAGCTCTTTTCTTGTTTTACGGTAAGATGAAAAGCACAACACATCTGAATGGTACGCTTCTTCATTTACATCAAGCAAATCTTTTGTCGTAGTTTCAATGCCACCGCTGTCTGGGGGAAAAAACTTTCCTACCTGTAATACACGAATGCTCATAATCTTAAAGCGCTGAATCTAATCTGTTCGTTATAAATACTAACATATAAAGCGATAAAGAAGCCTGGTTATAAAATATCCTTCAGCTTTTTATAAAATATATCCCACGTAAAATTATCCTGTACTGTTCTTACTGCATTGGCCGCTATGCTGGTGTAGAGAGAATTGTCTGCTGTAATTTTTTTAACTTGCTCGTCAAACGACGTGAGTCCATCATACCATAGAACATTTTCCCTGTCCTGCAACTTACTTGATATCTCGAGGTCTTTAGTTGTTAAAAAAGTAACACAACCCAACCCAAGGGCCTGCAAAACTTTAATTCTTATGCCTGCGCCGATTATTGTGGGCGAAATAAAAAACATTGCTTTTTGCATAACGGTATTTAGGTCTTCTACAAATCCTAAAATTTTAATTTTATATAACCCGGCCTTTCCTGCAGTTAACCCTGATTGGTCAAGCACAAAATTTTCTTCTCTATCACCGGTAACCCATAATTCGTAATCTTCTGAAAGAGGATTAGACTCCTTCCATGGCGCCCAGATAGTATCAATAAAATTTTTCAGATTTACCTTGTTTTGATAGGAATGAAGACTTCCTGAAAACAGGAACGACTTGCTTTTTTGGAATATCGGGGTGATATTGTGTTCCCGGTTATTTGTGCCATCATATATTATAAACCCCTTTGCATTGCAATTGACAAAGCTTTTAAAATCTGAATCAGAGATGAATATTATTTTGTCAAAATAGTTCCAGCAACATTCTTCAAAGCGTTTTGTTTTTTTGAATTGCCAGTACGAAAATTGGCGCAGCAGAAAGTTGTTTTGATTTTGATAATATTGCTCCACTAAAAGGTACTCAACATTATGCTCACGCAAAATTACTGTTGCGGATGCTAATTTTTTCTTTATGTCTTTACAATATTTCGCTAAATGGGCATGGTGGCAGATAATTACATCGGGTTTCCACGTAGTGCAAATTTGTTCAACCAGCAGTTTGTGCTTCTTTGTAAAATATTTAGCAAATTTAAATGGCAAATCACTCAGTGGATTTACCAGCGCACTTGCGGCTTTATCTTTTTTATTAATTGGCGCAATAACAGCATCCACGTTCATTTTCCTGTAATCTGCAGCGTCAAAATATTCAGACGGGCCGACAAAAATAATTGCTTTAACATCAAACTCTTCTGCAAGCATTTTCATTGGGGTAAAAATTCCTATTTTACCGCCATCGGTAGCCGGTATAACATTTTGAGGAGACAGCAGCAATATCTTCTTTTTCATTATCGTGCCGGCATTTTAACCTGGTCAGCTATTTTTGTAAGCACTACAAAAGGTATCAGGTAGAAATAGGCCGTTTCTATTGCTGTTGTAAACAGGAAAATGAAAAATAAGAATACCCCGAGCATTGAAAAGATGACGTAGGAACTATATATAGTAACTTTCTTTTGGAGACGGCGGTAGCGCGAGCATAAAACACCGAGAAATATTAATGCGAAGACGCCGTTATTTACCATCTCGCTGGCAACGCCTGATTTTGCTGTGATATTTTGACCGGTTTGCACCATTTCAACAATCTCGCCGGTAAGCAGTGGTATACCTGTTAAGGTAGTAATTGAGTGTGATGCGGGTAACAGCATAGCAGGGTAGTAGACAAGGTAAGTACCATAACCCTCACCAAACGGAAACCGGATGGTGCTTTCAATTGCGGCGTACCAGGTTGTAGCGCGTGTACTTACACTGTTAAAGTTTTCAATATCTCTGCTCAGGGCGGGGAATACTTGTTTTACTATAAGAATGGCAATAGGCACAATTACAACAATACTCAGTAAAGCTATTTTCCAGTTTAGCTTCTTTCGTATTGCAACAACAAATGCAAGTGGTAAAGTTAGCACTGCGCCTTTAGAACCTATTTCTATTAGTATAAGAAAAGATATTACCAGTATTATAACAGTGCCCCATGTGCCTTTTTTAAGAAACAACCGTAAACCAACAACTGTTAATACAAAAGTAATAAAAAGCGCCGCCGTTACCGATGGTTCAGACGCGGTTAAAAATATCGATGATACATTAGCGTTACCGGAATTGACAAGCGGTATTTTTGAGGCAAATAATTGTATAAGGGCAACGATAAATAAAAAATAAAGCGTCTGCTTAACGAGGTTGTAAACTGTTTCCAGGCTGACTTTTTTACACAGTGTAATTAGAACATATACCGTAAAAAAATAGGTTATATTATAAAACGCAGTCTTTATTATTTTAACTGGCATAAACTCATTGTACACATGCATTTCGCCATTAGTGACGAAAACGATGGTATACAGTAACATTACAAATGCTGTTATTAATGTAATTAGCGCGTAAAAAAAATAATAGCGTGGTAGGGTAGTGAAATGAATTTTTCTTTCGTATATAATCAGGAAGATGAATATCAATGGAGACACAAACACCATAGGGCTTCGCGCAATGGTGCCAAAGTAATCTTGCGTAAATAAATCCTCGAAGAGCAGGCAGAAAAGCATTATCCCCAGGAGAACAGAACTAAAAGATGATTCTTTTTTCAAGCCGGGCGCTAAATTTTTTTTGAAACCTTCATAATAATTCCATGCCGTAATCCCCTAAAAAAACTTTGAACTGCACTTGCCCTTTTTTGTAATATAGCATGGCGCAAAAGACTTAATGAAACGTAAGTTATAGCGATGCTGCTCTGCAGGAATGAGTAAAATTTTCGGGCGAAGTAAATCCTGTTTCTCGTCGTATAATAGAAACCGGCGTCCGAAAAAACACCGCCGGTTGTTGAACTTACTTTGTGAAATAAAGACAGTGATGCTTCATACCATATCTTGTATCCCTTATTTGATGCCCTGTGCATAAAGTCCAGGTCTTCCGAGTAAATAAAATAACTGGTGTCCATCTCTTTAACTGCTTTAAAAACACCGGCTTCCATGAAAACAAAGGTAGTAGGTGCGTACCCGGTGAAGCAGCTGGAATTATATTGGCCTTTATCTTCTTCTGTATTTCCGTAATGCGTTACGGCAGCCTGCCATTTAATAACTCCCCCCCCGGCAAACCATAATTTATTTGAATCTGCATAGTATATTTTCGGCGCAATAATAGGCAACGCTTTACTTTTAGCCAGCGATAGCAAGGATGAGAAAAGCCTTGTATTGTTAAAGTAAATGTCGTTGTTTGATAGAATAACATAATCACAGTAACTATTAAGGGCGAGTTCTATGCCAATATTATTCCCGGCTGCCGCGCCTACGTTTTTTGAACATTCAATGTGGGTAATATTGTTGAGTTCAAATTTTTCCTGCATCTTTTTTATTACCTCGCGTGTTGCAGGAGAGGGCGTATTATCAATAAGGTATATTTCACAATTCTTATAATCCTGCGTGGCAATACTCTTAAAAAAATCTTCCAGCAACTCATCAGATTTATACAAAACAGTTACCAGGCCTATCTTTTCCATTCCTATTTGTTGGTGTATTGTTGGTTTAAAGCTTTCTCCCAAATGGTAACAAGCCTTTGTATAGATGTACTCCACGAAAATTTTTTAATAAACGCGTTAGCTTCGGCCGCTATTTTTACTCTTTTTGCGGGGTTGCTAACAAGACGTACAATTTCGTGGCACATGGCATCAGTGTCTTTTGCCGTTACTGTTATCGCTGTTTTACCAGAGATGGCGTATTCTGCATGGCCTTCAATATCAGTACAAATCACAGCGCACCCGCACATCATCGCTTCCATTGGGGGTAATGCACTCCCTTCCTGCAGGGAAGGGCCAAGAAATATGGCGGCGTTATTATAGATTTCCTCCAGTCTGGGCGGATTTTTGACAAACTCAATAAAATCGGGTAAATCTCCGGGTTTCTCGTAGGTGCCAAAAAGAGTGACCTTTAAAGGCGGTACCTGTTCTTTCGCTTTTTTAAGTGCCTCTATGCCATATATGCTACCCTTTCTTGGTTCTTCAGAATACATCATGCATATAGACCCCCTGTCCCGTTCTTCAATTGGTTTAATAATATGATATTTCTTTTCATCAATAGCCACAAGGATTTTTTCAACAGGGTTAACTGCATATTTAGATACATACCACTGTATATGGGTAGAAATGGCAATTTGATATGTGTTGGGGAGGCGATAAGATGCCAGCACTTTATCATCCGAGCCGTTCCAAAACTCCAGGTCTTGCACAAGGTTATATTTTATGCCTTTAGCAGGTGGCAGTTTTGCAACTTCAATGGCTACAGCCCACCAAGTGAAGAAAATAATGTCCGCGTCTTCAATATACTCTTCCTGTATTTCCGGAATAAGGCGCATTTTTATTTTAGCTGATAGTTTAAACCACGTTGGAGGCTTGCGTATTGTATAAAATATTTTCTTTAAAGGCCTCGGCGTTACTGAGTTTGTATTGGGTACTTTAAGGGGGTGATAAAAAATCACCTCATGTCCTAAATGGGCAAGCCGGTTAGCATATTCGTACATTACCCTGGTACCACCAGCAGGCTTTCGGGATGGAAAAGGCAATAAAATATTTATCTTCATAATAGTTTGCTTACTTCGACCTTACAAATAACACCAATTCCTTTATTATAGTTGACCTGTACACAAATGTGTGAATAGAAAAATAGAGAATAATGCAGGCGGCAATTGACAATAATTGTATTGGTATGTTGCCGGGTGAATAGTGCTTTACCAGGTAACAAACGGGAATAAAAGGCAATGAAGCTGCAAGGCTGCGCAGTAAGTTGCTGAAATTGAATTTGAATGCAAATACTTTTCGTGCGAATATCCACGCACAAAGGGCTACTGTGAACTCAGTGGCAAGGGTTGCTATTGAGCTTCCCGTATAGGATATTTTGGGAACTAGCAACAGGTTTAAACCGAAGCTCACAATCATAGCTATTGAAACTGTTACTAAAAAATATTTTTCTTTACCCATTGGCGTTAAAATCTCCCATATAAATATATTGGTTAGGCTAAGGAAAAATATTATGGGGCACATTACTCTCAATAATAAAATACACTGGTCGTAATAATTGCCGGCAAATATGTGTATGGCAACATCGGCATAACAAAATAAACCTATGGTTATGGGTACGCTTATAAGGGTTATAAAATCAAATGAGCGTTGAATAAGAGAATTTACTTCCTGCAGGTTGTTCTGTTTATATTCAAACGAAATTCGGGGAACAAAAACCATAATAACGGCTTGTATTGCTATTGCAGGCAGCTTTACTATTTTAGTTGCTGTGGCATAAAAGCCTACCGCTGTATAACCCTTGAATAACCCGAGTATAACACTGTCAAAATAAAGAAAAATGCTTATGGCAAGATTTGCGCTGAAAATATACAGGATAGGTTTTATGTGCGACTTTAATGTTTTTTTACGGGTTAACGAAGGCTTAAAAGTGATCCCGAATTTCCTGTAAGCAAATGTAATATTCAAAACAGCGTTAAGAAAATAGGTTGTTAATAATAATATGTAATAGATGTTAAGATCTGCTTTCGACTTTACAAACAGAAATGTAAGACAGATACTTATTATCTTGATAAAAATATTGCGGGTTGTAATAAAAGGAAATTCTTCCATGCCCTGGTAAAGCCAGTCAACAGTAAATACATTTATAACAAGTATAAAGCATCCGAAAAAATATAATTTATAATAGGGTATTGTATGCAGGAAGAAATAAATAGCCAAAAAATATGCCGTTGAAATTAATATGGCATTTACCAGGTTTATTAACACCAATTCGCTGAATATACGCTTAATGGCTGCATGGTCATCTTTGTGCTTTGATATTTCACGCATGCCATATACAGGAACGCCTATGGCGGAAATAAATATAAGGTACTGCGTAATATTATCAATGAAGTTTACCGTTCCCTGCCCGTCTGGCTTGAGCACCCGTGACAAATACGGGAAAGTAATTACAGGAAATGCAACCTGGCTTAAGGTAAGCAGAACATTAAAAAAAATGTTTACAGATATTTTTTTGTGCATAATAACACCGGCAGGTTAATACGTTTTAAAAACGCTGTCCGGGAAAAATTAAGGGTTAAGACCGTGGCTTAATAAATAACTTCCTGAAAATTAGAATAAGCACGCAAATGAAGCCGAAAAAGAATGCTCCAATTATGCCGGCAAGTAACCTGCCAAGTTTAACTTTTAGTAGCGGCTCCATAGGTTCATCCAGCACCTGTATAACGGGCGTCTCTTTCAAAAGGTTGAATTTTGCAAGCTCGAGGTTCTTTAATAGTTCACCATAGGCGGCAGCAAAAACGGTAAGATCTGTCTGCTTGCTTTGTATGCCAACCGCAGGCAACTGCATTGCAAGGTTTAAATTGGCATCACTTAATTCTGCTTTACCGGTTAGTGCCGAATTGTAGGCATTGCGTAGCGAATCTGACCTTTTTTGAAGGATATCAACTATTTGGGCTGAGCGTTTTGTTTTTGTTTCGATATAGTAATCGCTTGCCTGTTTTATCAACTCCCTGCAATATTCAAACGAAAATGTTTCGTCGGGAGATAAACAAGTGATTGCGTAAAGATTATATTTTGGGTCAGGCTTGTCAATTTTTACCACATTTTTCTGCACTGCTCCAATTATTAAAAGCAGCACGCTATCCTGCATCCGCGAATATGTAGAAGGATCTTGGTTTTCGGGATACCGTAATTCCCGCAACTCTTTTTCCGGCGATTTTGCAAACCCTTTTGTTACCTCAAAAACATCGCAGTATAAATTCAGAAGAGACTCCTTTTTGCCATTAACATTTACGGCGGTTAACAGCGTGGCTTTAGTAATTTTGTTTGATTGCAGCAGCGCTACAATATTTTCGCCGGAAAATGCTCCGCTGGAACCCAAATCCAGCCCAAATTGAGCTGCTAACCCTGCTATACTGCCACTGCTGCTTTTGTCATCCTCCATTGAAAACGTTAATACTGCCTTGTATTGCGGTGTTTGAACCCATGCGTAAAGGATGCCTGCTACCCCGCCTGCAAAGCCAAGCATAAGTATAATAAGCCATTTTGAAAAAAGGTAACGGAAAATGCCTCCTATTTTTGCAATGGCATCATCCAGCGATATATCATCATTATTTATTTTTTGTTCGTTTTCCATATTGTATTACCTAACTGGCTACGGGGTTAAAAGTGTTGTCTTATTTTAAATTATTTATTAGTGCCAGTACTACAGACATAACGCCGACTGCGGCCGAGGTTATACCAATAGCTTCCGCGGTACTTAACCTTGGTTTTTCAGGCTTTTTAGGTACAAAAATATCATCGCCCGCTAGCACCTCAGGATACGATTTAAAAAAGAAGAAATGCCTCACCCTGCGCGCATTGCCGTTGGCACCCAGGACAAACGACTTTCGTTTCTGCGCGTTGCTTGTAAATCCTCCCGCTTTGTCAATATAATCCTTCATATTAAGCCCCTCTTGAAAGGCAAATTGTGTAGGAAACAATACTTCCCCTCTTACTTTAACAGCCTGGTTCTTTTTAGGAACAAAAATAATGTCGCCGTCCTCTAATATTAAATCGTTTGTTATGCCTGGGTGAGACATTACTTCCTGGAGGTCTATGCCTATCAAATCGTACGGTTTAACAGCCTCTTTTGTCAATGAATCTGATATTGCTGTGTCCCTGCGTGTGGTTGCCAGCTTGCTTACGTTTTGTGACTTTATTACCGTTTGACTGTCAATTTTATTGATTCTTCTTAACGAAGCACCGGATGGGTCTGCAGTATTTTTAAAGCCACCGGCGCGGTTAACAATACTGCTTAACTTTTCATCGTTGGCGCTTATCACGTACTCGCCCGGGTACATTACCTCGCCTTCAACCTTAATAGTTTTTTGTGTAAAGTAACCTGGGTTATTATGCACAATAATTACATCAAAAGGCTTTAGGTAAAAATTATTGTTGGTATACTCTAAATCTTTTTCCGCATCTACCTGGGTAATTTGGGCTATTTCCGTGGAAGCACTGTTTACGTCGCCATTGGTTACCCGTCTCGCCACCTCAATCCGTTTGCCGGTAGCAGCGTCTGTAAAACCGCCTGCTTCAAAAACGAGGTCTTTTAAAGAGGTGCTGTCTTTATAATCATAAACTCCGGGAAATCTCACCTCGCCCCTTATCTCGACGGTTCTTTTTGTTTTCAGGTCAAAAATGGATGAGATTGTTATTTTGTCTTCGCGTTTCAGGGGTATATCCGCTTCTGTTCCGTCTATTATTGCGGCCACATTAAATGCAACAACTTCTACCATAAGGTTATCCTGCAACCGGGTTATAAGGCCCCGGTTTAAAAACGCGTCTTCTTTTAAACCATCCGCCTTTTGTATTAATTGTTTCAGCGTAAGCCCCGGCGTAAGTTCAAAAACCCCGGGCCGCATTACGGCGCCTTCTATTGATACCCGGTTTGTAAACCGGTTTATTATTTTACCTACATCAATTGAGTCACTGCCGTGCGGTTTGTACGCGTCAAAATCTTTACTCTCAACATCTTCAATTTGTTTTTCTTTATCTGTTATTTGGGTGATTTTAACCGATGAGCGATAGGCGGAATCGGTAAACCCACCCGCATAGTTTAAAACCTGCGAAAGGTTATCCTGTGGCACGGTTTCAAAAATGCCGGGCCGTTTAACCTGCCCGCTTAAAATAACCCTTGTTTTATAAAAGGGTATATGTATTATGTCTTGGTCCATAAGTCGTACGTTATCTTCTGTATTTCCGTTTACCAGTACTTTATACAAATCAATTGTCTTGTACACCTTATTGTTTCTTACAAGTTCAATATTCCTGTAACTGCCCAGCCTGCCCGGCCCACCGCATAAAAATAGCGCATTGAAAACGGTGGATAGAGAGGACAAAGTGTAAGAGCCTGGTCTTTTTGCCTGCCCAATAATGTTTACACGGATGCTTTTTATATTACCAAGGTTAACCTGCACATTGGTGGCGCCTGTATTAATTGCCTTGTAAATTGTTGAAGCCAGTTTTGCTTTAATTTTTGCCGTTGCTTGCTCAATAGTGAGGCCGCCAACAAAAACAGGCCCCACGTTGGGGATAATTATATTACCCTCGGGGTTAACTGTAAGAGTATAATTTTGCTCACTAAGCCCATAAACATTAATTACTAATTGGTCGTCTGGCCCTATTACATAATTAATGGGCGTTGCAATACGCAGGTTGGGTTCGAAGGTTAATGAGGCTGTGTTAAATAACTCGGAGCCAAATATTCTTTTATCAATCTCTTCTTCCTGCGTTGGTATTTTTGTTTTAAATGTACTTCTGCCGTTTAATGTACCTGCTGAATCAGCTATGCCATTGTTTGTTGCTGACTGGTCTTGCTTCGTGCCGTTTAGCCGCTGGCTTTCTTTTAATGTTTGTATGCGTGCCCTTAGTTTATTTATTTCATCCTCCGGCATGCCCCTGGCCTGTAATACCTGTGCTGCCTGGTCAAAACTCACACCCGACTGCTGCATGCGGTTATAATAATAAATAATATCATCATCGCTAATTTGGTCAACATGTACCTGCCTTAAATCTGCACCCTGTAAATTGGCCTGGGTAAACACAGTTGATGAAGCAAGTAACAGGCAAACAAAAAGAATTACTTTTTTCATGAATTGCAATTAAAAGCGAAATTGAGGTAATTAATTGAATATTATATAAAGCTCCGCCACCTGGCTCACACATTCTTGAAAAACGCCAGTCATAATATTGTTTAGTCCGGCGCGGGTTACAGGTAGTCCCCTCTGAAGTCAGCGTTCCAGTGTCTTTTAAACTGTGGGGGCAAATATAGGTATTTTGATATGTGTTAAATACTTGTTTAACAACCTTTAGCAAACCTTGATGGCCGGCGTCTTTTAAAAGGGTATTAGTTTTTGACATAAGCGTTGTTGGGTTTATTTAGTACTTTAGTATTTCATCACCTTTAAACGTTTTATGAAGGAAAGATATTATTCCCTTGACGTTTTTCGCGGCGCTACCGTTGCTTTAATGATATTGGTAAATAACCAGGCAGGGCCAACTTATACCCCCCTTGACCATGCCCCCTGGAATGGGTGTACACCTACCGACCTTGTGTTTCCATTCTTCCTCTTTGCAGTCGGCAATGCCATGTCATTTGTAATGCCACGCCTGCAGCAGGCGGGCACCGGTGTCTTTCTTAGCAAAGTGGTGAGAAGAACCCTGCTTATCTTTCTTATTGGCTTTTTTCTTAACTGGTGCCCTTTTTTAATGTGGCAGCACGACAAAATTGTTGCAAGGCCCTGGGAGTGGACGGATGATAATGGCGTAATACATGGGGTGCGTATTTTGGGGGTATTGCAGCGTATTGCGTTATGTTACTTCTTTGCCTCCCTCATAGTATATTTTTTAAAGCCTCGCAATGTGTACATTTTAAGCATTGTTATACTATTATTATACTGGTTTTTGTGCTGGTGGCTTGGGGCACCCGGCGACCCATATAGCCTTTCAGGGTACTTCGGTATTGGTGTTGATAAAGTTGTTCTGCATGTGCCGCACATGTACCATGGAGAAGGTGTAGCCTTTGACCCCGAAGGTATTACCAGTAACCTCAGCGCTATTGTGCAGGTAATAGCCGGCTATTTTGTTGGCAGGTACATACAGCAAAAAGGCAAAACATACGAAATGCTCAGTAATCTCTTTATTGCGGCGGTATTATTGGTTTTTGCTGGTTTTTGCTGGGACTTGGCGTTTCCCATCAACAAAAAAATATGGACAAGCAGTTACGTGCTTTACACAACCGGGCTGGCAACGCTTACCCTTGGCACCGCGATTTTCTTTGTTGAATTTAAAAATGCCCGCGGCGCATGGAGCCGCTTCTTCGATGTTTTTGGTAAAAACCCTCTTTTTATATTTTTCCTGAGCGGATTTTTGCCAAGAGTATTGGGACTAATAAGGATTAACACCCCTGGCGGAGGCCACACATCTCCCTTTGGGTGGTTTTATTTAACCGTTTGCAAACCTATATTTAGCGATGAAAGGGCTGCATCCCTTACTTACGCAATCACCCTTATTATCCTCTACTGGCTTATCGTGTATATATTAGACAAAAGGAAAATTTACATTCGGGTTTAAACCTCTTTATTCGCTCCTCAGGCTTTTTACAGGATTTGCCAGCGCAGCTTTAATGGCCTGGTAACTTACCGTTACAAAAGCTATTATTATAGATATCGCCGCAGCTATAGCAGAAACACGTGTCCTAACACCTTCTGTAAGTATTAACTTGTGTAACCAATAGCACAGCCTTATATTCCGCTTTCGTCTTTTTATTCGGTTCTCAGGCTTTTCACGGGGTTGGCAACCGCTGCCTTTATTGCCTGGTAACTAACAGTTAATACAGCAATTACAACCGAGGTAAGGCCTGCAAGCACAAATACCCACCACTGTATGGGAGTACGATAATTGAAGTCCTTTAACCACTCGTGCATGGCATACCACGCGACAGGTACTGCACATATTACCGATATGATAACAAGTGTTAAAAAATCTTTTGATAACAGGCTGGTTATTTGCGCTACCGAAGCGCCTAATACTTTTCTTACACCAATTTCTTTTATCCTGTTTTCAGCCATATAAGTAGCAAGGCCAAACAGCCCCAAACAGGCTATCAATATAGTTAAACCGCCAAACAAAGCTGCAAGGGTGGCTGTAAGTTGCTCATTTGCAAACTTCTCTTCATATTCCTTGTCTGTAAAATGATAATCAAACGGGTATTCCGGGTTATATTTTTTAAATATTTTTTCCATGGCGGCAAGGTTTTGCTGCGTGCTGTGTGTGTTATTAAGTTTTATATGTATCACGCTAAACCAACCTTTAGGGCCGCGTATTACGATAGGCCTTATCGGGTCGTAAGGAGATTCCATAATAAAATCTTTTACCACACCAACCACATGATAATCCTCGCCATTTTTTATTATTTCACCAATAGGGTGTTTAAAACCCATAGCTTTAACACACGCTTCGTTCAAAACTGCTGCGGTGCTGTCACCGGGATATTTTGATACATCAATGTCACGTCCCTCTACTAATTTCATGCCCACTGTTTTAACAAGGTTGCCATCACTGCAAAAATCATTTATGATGGTTTTGTCACCAACCGGCTTACCCTTCCATTCAAATCCCCAGGTATTGCTCCATGATTGCGTTATTGGTGAGCTCGTTTTGCTTATGGCTGTCGCCACGCCCTGCCCTAACAGGTCATTTTTAATGGGCTGGTAATTTTTTTCAATATCACCCTGTAAATAAACATATACAAGGTTGTTCCTGTTATAACCATTCTCACGGCCCTGCGCGTATTTAATTTGCTGTTCAATTATAATGGTGCAGATAATTAAAGTAATGGCTACCCAAAACTGGCCTACCACTAATATTTTTCGTGGTGTAACAGGCGCATGCGCTTTTTTAAACATGCCTTTTAATACCGTTACGGGATTAAAGGAGGACAAGAAAAATGCAGGATAACTACCGGCCAAAATGCCTGTAAGCAGTATAAAGCCAATTAAAAATATCCAGGCATACGCATTACTAAAATCAAGAGAAAGCGATTTTTGTGTGAGGTTGTTAAACGCAGGCAGGCTTGCCTCTACAATACCCACAGCGAGTAAGCCAGCAATAAAGGCAATCATTACAGACTCAGCAAGAAACTGGGTAACCAGCGATTGTTTTAAAGCGCCGGCTACTTTGCGTATGCCTACTTCTTTTGCCCTTTTCTCGCTACGCGCTGTTGACAGGTTCATAAAGTTAATACAGGCAATAAGCAGTATTAAAATAGCGATGGCCGTAAATACCCGAACGGTGGTAATGCCACCGCCTGATTCAACTGCATTTTTAAATTCACCGTGCAGGTGCATCCTGCCAAGCGGGTATAAAAATAAATGGGTTGTGCCTGCTGTTTCATGCTTTATGGTATAGTCGTCTATTTTTTTGTTGAACGCGGCAAGGTTTACGTTTTGTTTTAGTTTTATATAGTTGACAGTCGAATTGTTGCCCCATGAACTGTCATTATTATTCTGGCGCACCATATAAGACCATGATAAAAGAAATTCATATTTATTAAAGCGGCTGTTTTTAGGAAACTCTTTCATAACGGCGCTTACTGTATAATTATCCTTGTTATCCAGCTTTACTATTTTGCCAACTGCATCCTTTGTGCCGAAAAGCTTCTCGGCAAGTTTATCAGTAACAACTATGTTGTAAGGGTCCTTAAAAGCAGTGCTGGCATTCCCCTGTATAAACGGAAAACCAAACATGGTTAAAAAATCATTGTCAACACAAGTACCATATTCGGTTAATCTTTTATCGCCCACGCTGAACAATGGGCTGTTACCCCAGTTTACACGCGTTTCTTTTTCTATTTCAGGGAAATCTTTTTTAATATTCGGGCCCAATACTTTTGGGGTAGTTGACCAGCATTCAACATTTTTATCCCAGGTATCTTTGTTCCATGCCACCATCAGCCTGTCCTGGTCAGGGTAAATATTGTCATACACTATTTCACTTTGCACCCATAGTAAGATAATAAGTGCGCTGGCCATGCCAATAGCCAGGCCGGATATATTAAGTGCTGAAAAGCCTTTATTTTTTAAAAGATTACGCCATCCTATCGTGATGAAATTTTTAAGCATTTTGCGTTTATTTAATTGTAAATCTCATGTTGCCCTTATAATACTTTCATTTATGTATATGGTTACACATGTGCATAAATTTTCTTTACAGCACTGTATGTGTTTTCGCCCTGTTGCCGCCTTTTTGCTTTTGGTACCGGGCATATATTTGTCTTGTTGTTTTGTTCTAAATAATTCCTTTTATTCTGTTCTTAAACTTTTAACGGGGTTTGCTATTGCGGCCCTTATAGCCTGGTAGCTAACTGTAATTAGAGCAATAAGCAAAGCTGCAATGCCGGCAATAATAAATACCCACCAGCTTATGTTTATGCGGTAAGCATAATCCTGCAGCCATGCAGTCATGGTAAAATATGCTGCCGGCCACGCTATAATGATTGCTATTAAAACAAGTATTACAAATTGTCTTGATAACAGCGATACAATACTTTGTACTGAAGCGCCCATTACTTTGCGTATACCTACTTCCTTCACCCTGCGCTCGGCAGAGTAGGAGGCAAGCCCAAACAAGCCAAGGCAGGATATAACAATGGCCAGCCCTGCCAGTATGCCCACAATGCTGCTCACTTGTATATCGGCACGGTATACATCATTAAAATGGTCATCCAAAAATTGGTATTCAAAGGGGTGGTCGTTAAATATTTTTGCCCAGGTTGATTTTATAAAAGCCAGCGTTTGCGGCGTTTTGCCCGCTTTTATTTTTATTGATGCTGTGCGGAAATAACCGTTGTACCCCTGGTTAAAAAGAAACATGTTTTCAATTTTATTATGCAGGCTGTTAAAATTGAAATCTTTAACAACGCCAATAATAGTGCCCAGTGAGTCGTACCCGAATTCTTTACCAAGCAGCCAGTTCATGTCCTTACCGGGGTGGTCTTTCAGCAGTTCTTTTGCCAGCCCTTCGTTCAAAATATATTCACGGTTGGCCTGTGATTTTTCTTTGGAGAAATTTCTGCCTGCTACCAGCTTCATTTTATACAGGTCTAAATAGCCGGGGTCCACTACAAGCTGGGTTACAGCCAGGTCACGGCTTGGACCGTCAGCCCTGAAATGCACGCCACTCTGGTCTAGGTGGCTGCCCAGTTGGTCCTGCGCGGCGGTTACACCATTTATAAGGTTGCTGGTTAATAATTCTTTTCTAAACAGGTCGTATTTCTGTGTGGTTATATTATCCAGCGGCACTGTAACTACCTGGTCGCGCACAAAACCGGGGTCTTTATCCTGCATGTAGTTTAACTGGCGCACAACAAATATGGTGGCTATCATTAAAAATATAGCGCTGGCAAACTGGCTAACCACCAAAAAGTTACGCAGCATGCCTTTGTTTTTGCCCGTTTGTATTGAGCCTTTGAGTACTTTAACGGGTTGGAAAGAAGACAGGTAGGCGGCAGGATACAAACCAGATAAAATGCCTACAAGCAGCGTGCCGCCAATTATGTACATCAATGTACCGTTTGCAAATGACAGCGGAAGATGTAATGAACGCTGACTTAAATTATTTACATACGGCAAGGCTGCTTCTACAAGTGCAATGGCAAAAACAAGCGCTATAAAGGCCAGCAGCACTGTTTCTCCAATAAACTGTAACGATAGCTGCAGCCTTAATGCACCAATTGATTTACGTATGCCCACTTCCCTGGCCCTTTCCGCGCTGCGCGCGGTTGATAGGTTCATAAAGTTTACGCACGCAATTACCAGCACTATTAATGCGATGGCAGAAAAAATGTTGGTATAGTTTTTATCAAATTTTTGGTAGTTAATATAGTCAAGCCCTATATCCGAAGCGCCCGCATGTATCTCTTTCAGCGGCAGTAAAAAGAGCTCATAATATTTATAACCATCACCGTGCAGGTGTTTTTTTAAATAGCCGGGAAACTTCTTTGTCATTTCCGCGATGTTGGTATTTGGGGCAAGCTCAAAATAAGTGTCCATCCAGTTGCCGCCCCACCAGTCCATCATTTCCGGCCTGGCAAATGTGCTGAGCGACATCAGCCCGTCAAACTGCATCTGTGAGTTTTGGGGCACATTGGCCATAATGCCTGTTACTTTGTAAGTAACTGTATCATCACTATAATGTGTAATGGATTTGCCAATGGGGTCTTCTTTGCCAAACAGCTTTTCGGCGCTTGCCTCAGTTAACACAATACTGTTGGGCTTTTGCAGAACATCAGCCCTGTTGCCGCGAAGCAGCTTAAAATCAAACATCTGCAAAAAAGTAGAGTCAACATAAAACATCGCCGGGAAGAACACCGTTTTATCATTATTCTTCAAGGGGTAATTAAACATCCAGTGTATCCGGCTATAATTAAGTATTTGAGGGAATTCATTCTTCATGGTTGGCCCCATGGGGAACATTGACAGCCCTACTTTTTGAGATGCCACCATACCCGGGAACTTTTGCACCTCGTTAAGGCGGTAAATGTTTTTGGTTTGAAAATTATCAAAACTTTTTTCGTAGGTAACAAACAGCATTATGATGATACAGGCTGCCATTCCCACTGAAAGGCCAATAATATTTATTGCAGAGAACGCCTTGTTTTTCCACAAGTTTCTCCATGCTGTCTTAAGATAATTTTTAAACATGTTGCAGTTTTTAAATATTCTATGTTCAATTTGTTGTAAACGTCAAATATTTAATTTGGTTACATCGTATGTGCAATTAAATATTTGAAGGCGTTGATTTTTACACCGGGTAATTTTTCAATCCTGGTTATTCAGTTCTTAAACTTTTTACCGGGTTATCAACTGCCGCTTTAACAGTTTGTATACTTAGTGTAAGTAACGCCAGCAAAGCCATGGCCGACCCGCTTAAGGCAAAAACCCACCAATTTACCGTTGTTTTATAGGCAAAATTCTCCAGCCATTTATTCATTGCCCACCAAACAACCGGTATTGCTACTACAAAGGCTATCAGCACCAGCATCATAAAGTCTTTCGACAGGATTGTTACAATATTGGCAACAGATGCGCCTAACACTTTGCGCACGCCAATTTCTTTGCGGCGCAGGTTTGTTGTATATATAACAAGCCCCAGCAAGCCCATGCAACTTATAAAAATAGCGAGGCCTGTTGCCCAGTTTAGCAGCTTTGCAATGTTTTGTTCACTGGTATAAAATTTGGCAATGCTTTCATCGAGGAATTCGTAATGAAAATCGTCATCAGGGTAAAGCTTTTTATAATCCTGCTCTATTTGTTTTATGGCAGATTGCCACGTGGTGCCACCGGGAGCTTGCGGCCGCAGTGCCACATCAAAATTGAAACAGAAATTGGTTTCACCATAAAATACCAGGGGCTTGATGGTTTGATGCAGGGATTGTTCATGAAAATCGGCCATTACCCCCACAATCGGCCGGCCATTCAGAATTTTGTTTAATGCATCCGCCGGCCTTTTAAAACCGAGTATATGCATATACGTTTCATTAATAAGATATTCCCTCGGCGTGTCGCTTTGCTCAACGTTTCTGCCTGCCAGCAATTTTATATTAAACAGCTTTAAATAGTTGGTATCGCCGCTTTTTTGGTGAACGTCTGTCTCAATTTCTTTCTTGCCATCCTTGTATGTCATGGTAGATGTTGACCAGCCGTTTGTTGCCGGCGTACTGCTGGAGAGGCTTACCCTTTCAATGCCCGGTATGGCTTTTAATTGATTAAGCAGCACAAAACGTTTACTGTCCGGATGTAAAAAATTATTGTAATTAAAGGGTATACTAAAAGATATAATCGCGTCTTTTTTAAAGCCCATATCGGCATTAACCATATAATATATTTGCTTAGCCGCAATAACTGTCGCCATAACAAATACCTGCGCTATAAAAAACTGCGACACGGTAAGCGTTTTGCGTAACAGTGTTTTACGCGTAGTGGAGGTACCCAAATACGCCTGGTTTTTAAGCACAAGCACAGGATTAAATTTTGACAGTATTACCGCGGGATAAAAACCTGCCAGGAAACTTACTGTAATTACCAGCAGTGTAAGAAACACAATTATGCCCGGCTGGCTGGTAAGGCTGAAATGCAGGCCGCTTGGAACAAAATCAGCAAACACTTTAAGTAACAAAGGCGTAAGTATTATGGACAATATGGTTGCAAAAACCGTGAGTAAAAAAGTTTCATGCAAAAATTGCAGCATTAGCTGGCTGCGGCTGCTGCCCATTGTTTTGCGTATGCCAATTTCTTTGGCGCGTTGTGTTGCCTGGGCTGTAGTTAAATTAATAAAGTTTATACAGCCAAGCAATAACAGAAATGCCGCCACCACAAGCATGCCATATAAGGTAGGCTTATGGGCTACATCACGGCCATAGGTGCCGTAAGTGCCATTAAAGTGGAGGTCGTTCAGCGGCTGCAATTTAAATTCTTCAGTGTTTTTTGCGTCGCCGTTCGCCTCCTTATTATATTTTTTTAAAATAGTTTTAAAACGTGCCTCAATCGCAGCCTCCGTTGTGCCTTTAGATAATTTTACATATAACTGCGATACCCCGTTGATGCCAGTCCAGCTATCCCAACCGTAATTTTCTTTCAGCCCGCTGGAAGGAATAGTTGAAAGCGAAATAAATTCTTTAAAAATGAAATCTGTGTTTTGTGTAAGGCTTTTTATTACCCCTGCTACTGTTGTTTTAATTGAGTCATTGTAATAAACTTCTTTGCCAATAATTGCATTTATATCCCGCGAGGGAAAATATTGCTTTGCGCGGTCTTCAGTCAGCACAACTTTAAATGGTGTATTCAGGTTTTTGGGCGACCCTGCCATCCATTGATAGGATAACAGATTAAAGTAATGTTCATCAGTGAATATTACATCACCCTGGTTCCTGAAAATTTGGGGCTTTTCTGTATTTCCTTTAGGGATAGTTACATCTGCCTTGCCGTTAAACTGGCTAAAATAAACCGTTTCATCAAGCCCCGTTACCTCGCTTCTTACCGCAGCATGCAAAGGCGTGGGCACACCCGATAAATTGAAGGGGTCGCCCGCGAATTTCATGTTGGTAACTACGCGGTAAATACGGTCGCCGTCTTTTTCAAATTTATCAAAGCCAAAATCATATTGCACCAACAGGTAAATAACCAGCGATGCGCTGATGCCTATGGAAAGGCCGATAATGTTTATGGCCGAAAATATTTTATTCTTCCAAAGTGTTCTCAGAGAGATTTTGAAATAATTTTTAAACATGTTGCCGGTTTGTGGTTATAACGTTGTGGTTGATGCAGGGCATAATTACCCATGGTATTCTCCCCAATGCTTGTGCCAGCGTGTAACTTTTTGATAATGTTTTAGTTATGAAAAAGGAGTTATACTTACTGTACGAAAACGAACACCTGATGTACGAATTTGACGGTAGGTTGAAAAGCATACAGGTAAAAGCAAAACTTTATCTTTACCAAAACACACTAAATAACAGCCAGATGAGAAAAATTATTACGTATTGCCTGCCATGGTTTGCAGTAATTATGCTTTCACTTCAAACAGGCTATACTCAATTGCTTAGGGTAGGCGTTGCAGGCCTAAACCACGACCATGTAAATAATATTATGAACCAAAATAAAAATGGGGAAGTAATTATTATCGGCATTGCGGAGCCTGACGCGCAACTGGCACAAAAGTATAAAACAAGATTTCATTTGCCCGATTCAATATTTTATATATCAGTGCCTGAAATGCTGGCGCATATTAAGCCTGATGTAGTACTTGGATACAATGCCATATCCGACCATTTAAGCATTGTGGAAGCCTGCGCGCCAAAAGGCATTTCTGTAATGGTGGAGAAGCCGCTGGCAACCACTGTTAAAGATGCTGAACGTATGGCGGCGCTGGCAAAACAATACAACATTAAAGTACTGGTTAACTATGAAACTACCTGGTACAGCACAAACCAGCAAGTGTACGAAATGATACATAAAGACAATGCCATTGGCAATATAAGAAAAATGGTAGTGCATGATGGCCACCAGGGGCCGGTTGAAATAGGGTGCAGCCCTGATTTTTTAAAGTGGCTGACAGACCCGGTTAAAAATGGTGGCGGGGCTGTAATGGATTTTGGATGCTATGGCGCCAATTTAATGACATGGCTGATGAATAACCAAACACCTTTATCGGTTTTTGCGGTAATAAAACATATTAAGCCAAATGTTTACCCAAAAGTGGATGATGATGCAACAATAATGGTGGAGTACCCTAATGCAACAGGGCTTATTGAAGCATCGTGGAACTGGCCCTATGGCATAAAAGATATGGAAGTGTTTGGTAAAACAGGTTACCTGCACGCGCTAAATGGCAACACACTGCAACAGCGGGATACCGGCACATATTACAATGTGGCCGTTAAGCCCTATATGTACAAGGATAACATTCCATACCTCGCGGCGGTGCTGAGAGGAGAGATACACCCGGTGAATGATTTATCTTCGCTCGAAAACAATTTAATCGTGGTAAAAATACTTGAAGCGGCAAAGGAATCTGCAAGGACAGGCAAGAAGGTGATGTTGTAAATAACCAGGTATATTATTACAATAAAAAAGCCAACCGGGATTACATGGTTGGCTTTTTATTTATTTAGTACTGCTTTCTTATGCTACAAAATCGTCGCTCCACCGGTAGGCTTTAATTAAAGCCATTTCACCTTCCTTGCCGGGTTTTGAATTGCCATGTTCCATACCAAGCATTCCCTTATACCCTTTTTCGTACAAGTGCTTAAAAATATTTTTGTAATTAACCTCGCCTGTTGTCGGCTCGTTGCGGCCGGGGTTATCGCCTATCTGGTAATAGGCAATTTCATCATAGCAAAGGTCAAGGTGTGGTATAATGTTGCCCGAGTTACGCTGCATGTGGTACATATCGTACAAAATTTTGCACGACGGGCTTTTAACCGCTTTGCAGATAGCGTATGTTTGGTCTGCGGTGCGCAGCATCAGGTCTGGTGTATCGCTTAACGGTTCCAGTACCATTACTATCCCGTGCGGCTCTAATATTTCTGCGCCACGGCGCAATGCTTCAATCACGTTAGCAGTTTGTATGCCTATTGGCAGGTGTCTTTCAAAATCGCCGGGTACAACAGTGGTTAATTTGCCATTTACCCGTTTGCTAACCTCTACGGCATTGCGGCACCCTTTTAAAAATATGTCAATGTATTCAGGTTTGCCGGCGGCCAGTGTATTAGCCCCGTTTCCACCTTTGTTCAGCACAAACACGCCCATGCTCATGCCTAACTTAGCCAGCGCATCACCAATTTTAGATTGCTCTGCTTCTGGCCTGCCGCTTAACCCATTATCTTCAATGGAGCGGAAACCGTGGTCGTAACCAAATTTTATCTGGTCAATAAAATCATCCCCTGCGCTGTTTTTAAACATGCCGTGATGAATAGCATAATTAAGATGAAAAGGCTGTGTGTCGTCATCTTTCTTATTGCGGGCCGCGTTGGCTGCCGTTGTTGTAAGTGCTGCAGCGCCTGCTAAAACAGATGCCTGCATAAAATCCCTTCGTTTCATATTGTAATCATTTTTTGTGAATATTTACATTTGTGTGTTTGGTTGTTTCTGATTATTTAACTGCTGTAAAATAAACCCTTTTTATTTGTGGCTGTTTGCGCGAAAAGGCCTTGTTTATTTGGCACTCTTCAAACACTTTAAATATTTAAGTTACTAAAAATATTTTGTCACCCCGGGCACAGCAACAGGGTACATGCCGTCAGCATCCGGCAGTACTGGTGGTTGTGCATCAAACGCATAAGTTTGGGGCATAATGTTAATGCCGGAGTTAATGGCTTTATCCCATTCAATAACCTGGCCTGAATAAGTTGCCATACGGCCAAGCAGTGCCGTCATGGTGCTTTTGGCGCCACGCTCTGCATCCCAAAATTTATACTCGCCTTTTGCAACTGCGTCAAACAGTTCATCATGTTCGGCCTGGTAAGGCTGGTTTTCCATTTTCTTTTTATCAAACTGGTAAATTGTATTGCCCTTAAGGTCGGTAATGCGGGCTGCGTCAAAATATACCCTGCCCTTTGTACCGGCTATGTATTCGTCCACCTTGCTCATGGTACCCTTCTGGTGCCTGCACTGGCTGTTAAATATCACCCCGTTGCCGTAATGAAACTCTACATAGTGGTGGTCAAAAATCTGGCCGTAGTCTTTGCCCTTGCGTACCTCGCGGCCGCCCATACCCTGTGCCATTACCGGCGGGTTATCATCCATTACCCAGTTAATCACGTCAATATTATGTATGTGCTGTTCGTTAATATGGTCGCCGCACAGCCATACAAAATAATACCAGTTGCGCATCTGGTATTCCATTTCAGTCCAGCCGGCCTGGCGGGGATGCACCCAAACACCATCATTATTCCACCATGCCTGCGCGCTTATAACATCACCAACTATACCGTCTTTTACACGTTTCATTACTTCACGGTAACTGGTTTGGTACCTGCGTTGCAGGCCTACTACTACGTTAAGCTTTTTTTGTTTGGCTATTTGCGCGGCAGCCAGCACGCGCTGAATACCAGCAGGGTCAGTAGCTACAGGCTTTTCCATAAATATTTGCTTGCCCTGGTTTACTGCTTCTTCAAAATGTATGGGGCGAAAGCCGGGTGGCGTAGTAAGAATTACCACATCTGCAAGGGCAATGGCATGTTTGTAGGCATCAAAGCCCACAAACTTATTTTCTTCTTTTACCTGTATCCTGTCTTTTTTGTCGCCCAATGCATCCAGCAGGTTGTTATAGCTGGTGTCAAGCCTGTCCCTGAAGGCATCGGCCATAGCCACCAACTGCACATTTTGTTTGGTGCTTAATGCCTGTGTGCAGGCGCCTGTGCCGCGGCCACCGCAGCCAACCAGGGCAATTTTAATTACATCACTGCTGCCTGAAAAATAATTGGTGGCATGCGATAAAAGCGGCGCTGCCAATACGCTGCCCGCGAGGATAGAGGATTTTTTTACAAAATTTCTCCTGCTTTGGTTTGTAAGAAAGTCTTTAGTCATATAGCTGGTCGTTTTTTGGTGTTTATTTTATTGATAAAAACTGGTCATAAAAATTAGCTGCTTCTTCGGGGGATGGTTGTTTCACTGGCCTCACAATTCTGAAGCCGATAAAGGGTGCATCGGTGTTCCACCATTTGCTGCGGGGTATTTGCGGGTCGCGCGCGTTCCATTTAGGGTCGCTTGGCAGCCGTGCAGCGCATCGCAGGCTTGCTGCCTCATCACCAAATTGGCCGCCGCGCAGGGTGATAGGGTTCTTTTTTGCCGGTTGTTGCAATGGGTTATTGGCATTGGTTTTAATCAGGTTAAAATAGTCTTCTTTATACTGGTCAAGTGTCCACTCCGCAACGTTACCCAGCATATCGTACAGGCCCCATGGATTAGGCTTTAATTGTTTTACCGGGTGATATTTATTGTCGCTGTTGGCAGCAAACCATGCATATTGTGCAAGGTCTTTTTCATCATCCCCAAAAAAATATGCTTTATCACTCCCTGCACGGCAGGCATATTCCCATTCCGCTTCTGTTGGCAAACGATAGAAGATACCTGTTTTTTTATACAGCCACTTGCAATACATGATGGCGGCATACTGGCTCATGCTGTTGGCGGGATAGCCGCCTGCTTTGCCCATGCCGAGTGTAAAATCAATATATGGTGGACTTGGCCTTGTTATTCCATCAGGTTTTGGTGCAGGATCAAAACTTTCGTCCTGGTACAATATATATTCGTCGTACGTTACTTCATGCTCCTCCATCCAGAATGAATCCACTTTTACAACAGTCGCAGGTTTTTCGTCAGGCTTAATATTGCTCCCCATGGTAAAACTTCCTCCCGGTATGGCTACCATTGTAAAGCTAACAGGCGCACCCGTTATGTGCTGTGTGTAGGTAACAAAGGCTGAATCGCCAGTTGTTTGCGCGAGCAGGCAGCAGCTTGTTAAGCAGGATAATACTATGCAGGTAATTTTTTTCATACTGGCTTA
Source organism: Chitinophagaceae bacterium (assembly GCA_035550215.1). GTDB lineage: Bacteria > Bacteroidota > Bacteroidia > Chitinophagales > Chitinophagaceae > JABDFW01. Next base: position 365,729 of record DASZPM010000010.1, read on the forward strand.
TGAAAATAAAAGTATTACAATAAAACAACAATAAGTGTAAAATTGACAACTATTTTAAAATAAAATTGTCGAAATTTTTTGATTGATGCTGTGTTATAGTTTCATTTTCCCATTGTGTTATTAACAAAGCGCCTCCTTTAAAGTGTTTTATAAGCGCCATCGTTTTTTTGGGGGAGAGTACGCTGCATGCAGTTGACAGCCAGTCGGAAATGCCGCCGCCCGGCGCTATGGCAGTAACATTGGCGCTGTAGGTTAAACCAATACCGGTTTTGGGATTGATGATGTGGGAGTAACGTTTGCCGTCAAAGTCAAGATGCTGGTATATGTCACCGGATGTTGCAACTGATGTATTTTTAAGCAGCAGCAACTGCTGCATAATAGCCTGCTTTTCACCCGGTACATTTATGCCAATTATCCAGCCCTGTGTACCGGGCGGCGCATCGCCCACCACTATTTTACCACCTGCATTTACCATGGCAGATGAAAAGCCATAGGACCTTATTACGTCAAGCGCTATTTGCGCTACATACCCTTTGCCAAGGCCGCCTATGTCAAGCTGCATGCCCGCCTTTTCCAGCCACACAGACTGGTGTACGCTGTCAAGATGCATGTACCGGTAGCCTGTGCAGCGTAAAGCCGCTGCAATGGAATCTTTTGAAGGAAAGATATTTGTTTTCCTCGCCCTGCGCCACACTTTAACAACAGGGCCAATGGTAACATCAAAACTGCCTTGGCTTAATACAGCAGCCTGCCTGCCAATGCTGAGTATATTATACAGTTCAGGTGACACTTTTACGTAACGGCCCTGCCCGCTGGTAGCGCTAAGGCGGTTTATTTCACTGCTGTCAACATAATCGCTGAGGATGCTGTTGAGCGTGTCTGCTTTTTTAAATGCTGCCCCCGCTGCTGCCGCGGCTTTTAATGAATCATCACTGCAAATGGTAACGGTAAAAGGTGAGCCCATTTTGGCAGATTCAAATACGTACTTTTTTTGCGCTGCTGCATATGTTAAAAATAACGCGCTAAGAACAATACTAATAATAAAGTGGCAACGCATGTTTGTTAAGATTTTTATTAAGCGGCACGCTAAGATATGGCAGCAGTGCAAAAAATGTGTTTTGTAATTTATTAATAACGATAATGCAGCTACCTTTGCACCTCCGATGATGTGCTTGTTGTATATCCGCTAATCTTAAAACGATTTGTATGGATAATTTTTTGGCCGCGCGTTCTCAAATGGGATTATCTCTCGCATTTCACATTGTATTTTCGTGTATAGGCATGGTAATGCCTTTTTTTATGGCCGTGGCGCACTACAAGTGGCTAAAAACAAACAGGGAGGTTTACCGCAATGTTACCAAAGCCTGGAGTAAGGGGGTGGCTATTTTTTTTGCTACAGGCGCCGTGTCCGGAACGGTGTTATCCTTTGAACTTGGCCTGTTGTGGCCAAAATTTATGCAGCATGCCGGGCCTATATTCGGTATGCCATTTTCATTAGAGGGCGTCGCCTTTTTTGTGGAAGCCATTGCATTGGGCTTTTTTCTTTATGGATGGGATAAATTCAATAAATGGTTTCATTGGTTTACGGGGGTAATCATCGGCGTAAGCGGGCTTGTATCAGGCATACTCGTTGTTTCAGCAAACGCGTGGATGAACAGCCCTGCCGGGTTTGATTATGTTAACGGGCAATACACCAATATTGACCCCATAAAAGCAATGTTTAACAGCGCCTGGTTTTCGCAGGCATTGCATATGTCAATTGCCGCGTTTGCCGCTACGGGCTTTGCCGTGGCTGGTGTACATGCGTTGATGATACTCAAAAAAAGAAACATACGCTTTCATACCGAAGCATTTAAAATAGCTGTGCTTTTTGGAATAATAGCTGCCATTTTGCAACCATTCAGCGGCGATATATCAGCAAAGTTCGTGGCCAAATCACAGCCCGCCAAACTTGCTGCTATGGAGGCATTGTATAAAACACAAACACATGCCCCGCTGCTTATAGGAGGTATGCCGGATGATAAAACACAAACGGTGCGTTATGGCCTTGAACTGCCCGGCATGCTGAGTTTTATGATTTATGAAGATGCTGATAAAGAGGTAAAAGGGCTTGATGCCATTCAGCCGCAATACCAGCCCCCCGTTGCAGTTACACACTATGCCTTCCAGGTGATGGTAGGGCTGGGCGTTATTATGTTTTTGATGGCGGTAATGTACCTGGTAGCGCTTATTAAAAAACGAAGCTGGTTAAGCACACACTGGTTGTTAAAATTATTTGTGGCTGCCATACCCGCAGGTTTTATTGCTGTTGAAGCAGGGTGGGTAGTTACAGAAGTAGGCAGGCAACCATGGATAATAAACGGGGTGCTGCTTACCAAAGATTCTGTTACACCCATGCCTGGTATTGCTTACACGTTTTACCTGTTTACGGCTATATACATTTCTTTAAGTATTGTAGTAATATTCCTGCTGTACCGGCAGATAAAAATGGTGCCGGCATTGTATGATGTGCAGCAGGGGCTTGCTGCAGACCGATAAATTTTTTTATATGCAGTATGTTGTAGTAATATTTTTGTGTTTGTCCATAGTGCTGTACTTTTTACTGGGCGGCGCCGATTTTGGCGCGGGTATTATTGAAATGTTTACTTCCAAAAAAAACCGCAGTAAAACACGCAGAATTTCATACCATGCTATAGGCCCTATATGGGAGGCTAACCACATGTGGCTGGTAATTGCCATTGTAATATTGTTTGTGGGCTTTCCTTCCATTTATGCTACTATGTCAACTTACCTGCATATACCGCTTTTGTGTATGCTGTTAGGCATTATAGCAAGAGGTACCGCATTTGTATTCAGGAGCTATGATGCAGTAAAAGATGAAATGCAATGGTGGTATAACCGCATCTTCAGGTATTCAAGCTTTATTACCCCGTTCTTCCTCGGTATTATTGCCGCCAGCGTAATCTCCGGGAAGATAGACGACAATGCAGGCAATTTTTTAGATGCTTATGTATTTAGCTGGCTTAACTGGTTTAGCGTAGCCGTGGGCTGTTTTACGGTTACATTAAGCGGCTATCTTGCTGCCATTTACCTAATAGGCGAGGCTAATGATGAAGATGGCCGTAACAGGTTTATTAACAAAGCCACATGGATGAATATTGCTGCTGTATTTTTTGGCGCGGTAGTGTTCCTGGCCGCATGGGCAAACGGTGTGCCGTTACCAAAATGGGTATTCGGGCATGTGCCCGGCGTATTAGCTGTTACCGCGGCTTTTGCTTCACTGTCGCTGCTTTGGTGGTGTGTTAAAAAGGGGCATGATGGTATTATACGCGTGCTTGCAGGCTTCCAGGTTGTAATGATTTTGTTTTGTGTGGGGTACAGCCGCTTTCCATATTTTATCGCTTTAAAAAGCGGCCACGATATTTCGCTGTTGCAAAACTTTGCTGATGCCGGTACCATACAAACGCTTGGATGGGCATTGCTGCTTGGCAGTTTAATTATCCTGCCGGCATTGGGCTACCTCTTATACAGTTTCCAGAAAAAAACCAATGTCATTGAGGTTTAAACCTTCTCTTTCTTATCTTCAACCCCAATTAAATCAATATGGCATATTTTAAAAACAAGGTTGTTTGGATAACCGGTGCTTCGTCTGGCATTGGTGAAGCACTGGCTATTGCGTTATCAGGCGCAGGCGCGTTGGTAATATTATCAAGCCGAAGGTTTGATGAACTGGAGCGTGTGCGTAAAGCATGCACCAACAAGGGTAATGTAAAAATAGTTACGCTTGATTTGCTGGATACCGCCTCGCTGGCTGCTAAAACAGCAGAGGCAATAGCCGCCTTTGGCCATATTGATGTTATGGTGCATAATGGCGGCATAAGCCAGCGCTCATTGGTGGCTGATACGGGCATGCAGGTGCAGCGTAAGGTAATGGAGATAGATTATTTTAGCTATGTAGAATTAACCAACCACATATTACCACATTTCATTCAGCGCGGCAGCGGCTGTTTTGTGGTGATGAGCAGTGTAATGGGCAAAATTGGCACACCCATGCGCGGTGCTTATGCTGCGGCCAAGCATGCACTGCATGGCTTTTTTGATTGCCTGCGCGCGGAAGTGTTTGATAAAGGCATACAGGTAACCGTGTTAACGCCAGGGTATATTCGCACTAATGTTACCATGAATGCTGTAACGGGCGATGGAACACCGTTAAATAAAGTGGGCGAAAATATTGGCAATGGCCTGCCTGCTGAAAAAGCCGCGCAGCAAATTATGAAGGCGGTGGAGAACGGCAAATTTGAAGCATACATCGGCAAACCCGGTAATGAGAAACTCGCCCTTATAGTAAACAGGTTTATGCCTAACCTGCTGCATAAAATGGTTAGAAAACAACTGCCAAAATAAAGACCAATTGTGTTATAATGCCGGTGCAAAAGCCTTTATAACTATGGCTGGCCTAAATAATTGTAATTTTTACACCTAAAAATCTATCCATACAGTATTTTCTTTTATTTTAGCTTTTAAACGTTTGCCTGCATCCTTTAAACTTCCTGTCATGAGAATTACCAAAACTGCTGTACTTATTATTTGCCTCGCTGTTGTTTTTTCTGCCTGTTCCAACAGGTCATCCACCCCAAAAATTCTTGTCTATACCAAAGCCAAAGGCTATGTGCACGCATCCATACCTGTTGGTGCTGCTGCTATAATGAAGCTTGGTAAGGAAAACAATATTGATGTGGATACGACCTCTGATGCAGGTGCATTTACTGATGACAATCTTAAAAAATATTCAGCCCTGGTATTTATCAGTACTACGGGCAACATGCTCAACTCCTCTCAAAAAGTTGCATTGCAGCGCTATATGGAAGCCGGTGGCGGTTTTGTGGGCATACATGCCGCGGCAGATGCTGAATATGACTGGCCGTGGTACAATAAACTGGTAGGCGCCTATTTTTTAAGCCACCCCGGTAACCCCAACGTACGCAAAGCAACCATAATAGTAACCGACACTACCCACCCCGCTACCAAAGGGCTTCCGCACCTGTGGGAGAGAACGGATGAATGGTACAATTACAAAAGCATCGACCCGTCTATAAAAGTATTGGCTAAGCTGGATGAGGATTCTTATGATGGCGGGGAGAATGGCGAAAACCACCCCATTGCCTGGTACCACGAGGTTGACGGCGGCAGAAGTTTTTATACAGGCGGCGGCCACACCGAAGAAAGTTACAGTGAGCCTTTGTTCCTGAAACATTTGCTCGGCGGTATTAAATATGCCATAGGCGATAACAAAGAACTTGATTACAGTAAAGCTTATGCAACCAAAGCCCCTGAAGAAAACAGGTTTACAAAAGTTGTGCTGTCAAACGACCTGAATGAGCCTATGGAACTTGCCGTGGCGCATGACGGGCGGGTATTTTTTATTGAGCGTTCAGGTAACTTTTATGTGTATGACCCTGTAACAAAAAGCACTAAAACAATACACCATTTTCCCATATATATTGACGACCCTAAAATATCATTCGGCAGCGGGTTGCTGGGTATGACGATTGACCCGGATTTTGACAAAAACAACTACGTGTATTTCTTCTACACAGAAAATAAACTGCCGCTTCATCAAAACATTTCAAGGTTTACTTTAATAAACAATGATTCACTTGACGTGTCTTCTGAAAAAGTGCTGATACAAATACCTATTGACCTTGAAGTGAGCGCGCACAGCGGCGGCTCACTGGCATGGGATAAAAACAAAAACCTCTACATTTCCGCGGGCGATAACACCGTACCTTTTGCATCAGACGGTTATGCACCGATAGATGAAACGCCCGGCCGCAAAGTGTACGATGCCCAACGTTCTGCCGCCAACACCAACGACCTTCGGGGTAAGATACTACGCATTCACCCCGAGCCTGACGGCACGTATACCATACCCGATGGCAATCTTTTTCCCAAAGGAAAAAAGGGCACAAGGCCTGAAATATATACCATGGGCTGCCGTAACCCTTACCGCATTTCAGTTGACCAGGAAACTTCTGCCTTATATTGGGGCGAAGTAGGCCCCGATGCGGGTGAAGACGGCGCTAAAGGCCCCAGGGGCTATGATGAATTTAACCAGGCCACAAAAGCCGGTTACTATGGGTGGCCTTATTTTGTAGGCAATTCAAAACCATACCCTAAATATGATTTTGTAACAAAACAGGTTGGCGCGCCGTTTGACCCTAAAGCGCCGGTAAACACTTCTCAATACAACACCGGCCTTGATACTTTGCCGCCTGCTACCAGCGCCATGATATGGTACCCGTATGCATGGTATGACACTTTTCCTGATTTAGGCCAGGGTGGCCGTTGCGCTATTGCAGGGCCTGTGTACCATTACAACAAAGACAACCATAACAAAATAGGATTGCCCGAGTATTACGACAAAGGCTTGTTTATTGCCGACTGGATGCGTAACTGGGTATTTGTGGTAAGGCTTGATGACAGCCTGCACTATAAACGTATGGAACCTTTTATGCCCATGACGGGCAACTTTAAACGCCCGATAGATTTTGATATTACCCCCGACGGTGTAATGTATATGCTTGAATACGGCAGTGTTTATGGCGCGGATAATGATGATGCAAGGCTTGTACGTATAGAATACAATGGCGGCAACCGTGCACCGCAGGCCGTTATTAACGCAGACGATACCATAGGCGCAAGCCCGCTGAAAGTGAACTTTAAGGGAAGCAACAGTGTTGACTTTGATGAAGACGATGTATTAACTTATGAGTGGAATTTTGGCGACGGCAGCGCGGTGGCCCATGAAGCAGACCCACAGCATACGTTTGATAAAAACGGTATTTACCACGTAAGCCTTACTGTTACTGACCCTTCAGGTGAAAAAAGTACAGCGTCAAAAGAGGTGGAAGCGGGTAATACCGTGCCAACCGTTAGCTTAACCGTTACGGGCAACAGCAGCTTTTATTTTGGCAGGCCGTTGCAATATGCGGCACAGGCCACCGATAAGGAAGATAAGAGTATTGACGCTAATAAATTGCTTGTTTCCGCAAGGTATGTACCGGCAGAAGCAGCGTCTTATAAAGTATTAAGTAACAGTAAGCCCGGTGCGAAAGAAGTAAGCCCCGCATGGGCCATGATACAGGCCAGCGATTGTAAAGCCTGCCATCAAATTAGCGCAACATCTGTTGGGCCTGCCTTTATGGATGTATCAAAAAGGTACGCAGACAGCGGCAACGCCACGGTGGAACGGTTGGTGAAAAAGGTAATAGACGGAGGCTCCGGCAGGTGGGGCAACCATGAAATGAGCGCACACCCGCAGTTAACCCCCGAAACGGTAACCACCATTGTGCATTATATACTTTCGTTAAGCAAGCAGCGTGTGCAGGACAGCCTGCCGGCAACCGGCACAGCCACCTTTGCAGGCGCCGGTAAAAATGGCAATTACCTGCTTACTGCCAGCTATACTGACGGCGGTAATGGCGTTGCCCCGCTTACAGGGTATAAAACCATTATATTACGTTCCCCGCACATTGAGGGGGGAGATGCAGACAGGGTGTCAAACATCCGCAGGCAGGGTAGTATGCTGGGCAGCATTCACAACAAATCATACTTTGTGCTGCGCGATATTGATTTAGCCGGCATTAAGAGCATTGCATACCGTTATTCATCAGAAAGTATTGGCGCAACGCTTGAGGTGCATGTGGGTTCGTCACACGGCCCGGTTATAAGCACCCTCAGCTATACTGCTACCGGCAAATGGGAAAACTACCGCGAGGTATCCGCCCCCATAAAAGACCCCGGCGGTAAAAACGACCTGTACTTTGTATTTAAAAAAGATACAGAGCCCAACCATGATATGTTCTCGCTGGATTGGCTTGAGTTTAGGGAGTAGGGGGCATAGTCCATGGTCGATGGTCCATAGTCCATAGTAAGAAAGCGATGCGGGTTGATTGGTTCATGGCTCATAGTTCATGGTCATAGTCCATAGTAAGAAGCGATGCGTGTTGATTGGTGTATACTAATAACCCGGAACGGGTTTAATGTGAATAGCCCCGTACGCAGTGCGGGGATGGGTGCACCGTGTTTATTACAACTCCGGCGGAGTTGAATATGCCGCTTTTCAAGTCAGCCTGAATTGCCCTTACTTTTTGCCTTGGCGCGAAAGTAAAGTAGCCCATGGCCCATGGTTTATAGTCCATGGTTAGGAAGCAATATATGTTTAGCTGAATGGTGTATGGGTACAATGTCTTTTATTAATCCTAAAGCCAAACTGAGCGTAGCAACGATGATGCCATGAAAATATTCAGTTGGTCACCAAATTATATATAAACAATTTTTAGTTTCGCTAATCATGCTTATTTTCATTGCCTTCAATGGTGTTTAACCTTTTAAAACTTTCTGCATGGGCAAATTTTCTTCGCGCCGGTCGTTTATAAAAAATGCGGCAGGTGCGGCAGCAGCATTCAGTATTATTCCGCGGCATGTGTTGGGCAGGGGCTTTGTGGCGCCGAGCGACCAGCTTAGCAAAGCCATTATTGGCGTTGGCGGCATGGGGCGCAACCATATTGGTTATGGCGGTACACGGGTGGCTGCTATATGCGATGTTGACCGTAACCACCTTACCCAGGTAGCAGCCATGATTGGCAACGGCGTAAAAACCTTTAGTGATTACCGGGAAGTGATACAACTGCCCGAGGTGGATATAGTGCATATTGCCACGCCACCGCATTGGCACGGTATTATTGCCGCCGACGCAGCACGCGCAGGCAAGGATATTTGGTGCGAAAAACCGATGACCAAAACCATAGGCGAGGGCAAGCGCCTGCTGGAAGCTGTGCAGCAAAACGGCCGCATATTCAGGCTGAATACATGGTTTAGGTTTGAAGATAATTTTTACGGGATGAACACTACCGTAAAGCCCATAAAAAAGCTAGTGCAAAGCGGGCTGCTTGGCTGGCCGTTAAAAGTTACCGTAAGCAAACACACCGGGTTTGACTGGAAGTTTTACTGGGTGGGCAAAACCAACCTGGAAACATTGCCCGTACCACCGGAACTTGACTATAACTTTTGGCTGGGACCTGCACCCTTTAAGCCGTATAACCCGCACAGGGTGCACCAAACCTTTAGGGGATATTGGGATTATGATGGCGGCGGCCTTGGCGATATGGGCCAGCATTACATTGACCCTATTCAATATTTTTTAGATAAGGATGATACCAGCCCGGTAACTGTTGAAATTGATGCGCCGCAGCAACATCCTGATGCAGTGGGTACCTGGCGCAGGATTGAATTTACCTATGCTGATGGCTGCAAGATTATACTGGATGGAGAAGGCAGGGATGTGGGCGTGCCTTATATAGAAGGGCCTAAAGGAAAACTGTACCCTGGTTTCAGGAGCGATATACCAGATTTAGAAAAGAAACTGGCGGCTTTTCCCGAGCCTGAGCCGCAGGTAACAGATTTTATTGAAGCGGTTAAAAAACGTAAAAAGTTTGCGCTGAACGAAATGAACGGTTTTCGCAGTTGCACCATTATAAACATGGGCAAGGTTGCATTGCAATTGGGCAGGTCTTTAAAATTTGACCCCGTTAAGCAGGTGTTTATTGACGACGAAGGGGCCAACCGTTTGCTTGATATGCCCATGCGGTCGCCGTGGGGAATGTAAGGTGCAAGTACGAGGTAAGCGTTACGAAGTACGAAGTGGAGGAAAGAAGGTAAGAAGTTAGAAGCGGTGACGAGAAGCGCTGAAAGTGCGAAATCCAACAGCGACGGGTGCAACCCACCGGGAGAATATGAGGTAAGCGTTACAAAGTACGAAGAGGAAGAAAGGGGAGAGAAGCAAGAAGTAATAAGGGAGAAGCGCTGAAGGCGCGAAATCTAACAGCGATGGGTGCAACCCATCGGGGTGGTTACCACCAATATTTTTAAGCCCTGAAAGGGCGGAATCTTAAAAGGTAAACGGTTAAACAAAAATATTTATCCGCATTTAAGCAATACTAAAAAGCAAATAATTTCTTCAATTTACAGCAATGAGAAAAATATTTTACGCGATTGTTTTTGTACTGGGTGCACAGGCAGCCGTTTTGGCACAAAACAATAACGATGCAGCCATAAGCGCGATATTGAACACCATGCCCGCGCAAAACGCAGCGCAGTTAACCAAAAGCATGGATGCTATTACTGCGCTGGGCGAAGACGGTATTACTGCGATGATTTTGTGGTTTAAAGAAAAAGGGGACAATACTGCGCTTGAATACGCTATAGGCGGTTATACCTATTATGTTATGCAGCCGGGCAAAGAGGCGCAACGCGCCATAGCGGTACATGCCTATTGCAATGCGCTGGATAAAGTGGCCGGCAATGTAAACAAGCAGTTTATAATTAAACAACTGCAGCAAATGGGTAATGATGATGCCGTGCCTGCATTAAAAAAATATTTGTCAGATGCAGAACTGTCAGGGGCTGCCGCAAGGGCTTTGCTGCAAATAAACACCGCCGCTGCAAAGGCAGCACTGGCCGGGGATGATAAAGATACAAAGGTGGTAATATTCAGCCCTGCTAACCAGGGCATACAAACCAAAATTGCTCAACTGTATGCAGCGGTAAAAAAACAGGGCAGCGCCAGCCTGCCTTTACTGCAAAAAGCAATGAAGGATGATAATGCCCAATACAGGCAGGCCGCGCTTTGGTACGCCAAAAAGTTTCAAACACCGCCCACCAATAAACAATGGCTGGCATTGCTGCCGTCATTAACGCCTGCAGCACAGGTGCAGGTGATTGATTTTGTAGCTGCATCAAAAGATGGGGCGACACTGCCATCGTTTACAGGGCTGTTAAAAAATAATAATGAGGATGTGAGATTAGCGGCTATTGCTGCCGCAGGTAAAGTGGGTAATGAGAAAGCATTGCCTGCTTTACTGAATGTAATGAAGACGGGCAGTGCCGAAGACGTAGCGGCTGTTAAAAACGCAATATTGATCATGAAGGGCGATGGGGTGATGCCTGCCGTTGTTAACGCATTTACCGGCATGCCGCCTGGCGCAAAGGCAGCATTGCTGGATGTTATTGCAGCCCGCCGGTATGATAAAGCGATGACCCTTGTTATTGCACAGTTACAGGGAGACGATTTGGTTACAGGTAAAGCGGCTGGTAACGCGTTGCCTGCCATTGCAGAAGAAAAGGATTTGCCCGGGCTTTTTGATTTGCTTGACAAGGGGAAGGAGCGTTATGCGCCGTTTGTGCAGGATGCCATTATAGCAGCATCATCAGGCATTACAGATACAGCAGCACGCACCGCCATGATAGTTGCGGCCATGGATAAGGCAGGTGCCGGTAAAAAATACCTCTATCTTAAATTACTGGCTGCAGCAGGCGGCAGGTCTGCCCTCGCCTTAATTCAAACCAATTATCAAAATGGCGATGGTCAAATGCAAAATGCCGCTATTGAGGCATTGTCAACAAGTAAAGAGGCAAATGCCGCGAGGATGTTGCTGCAGGTAGTGCAGCAGTCAGCAGGTGAAACACAGGTTAAAGCATTGAACGCGTATCTTACCGTAATTAAAGAAGCTTCATTTCCCGCAGATGAAAAATTGCTGATGCTTAAAGAAGCGATGCCGTTTGCACATGATAACGGGCAGCAGGCGGATATTATGGCGCAGGTTGGCGACTGTAATACATTCCTGGCATTAATATATGCGGGTGATTTTCTCGATAACGGCATGGTTCAGCATGAAGCCGCGCAGGCGGTAATGCATATAGCTTTGTCTCATAACGAATTTAACGGTGACATTGTAAAGAACCTTCTTACAAAAGCTTCTGTATTATTGAATGATAAGGACGCGGATTATGAAAGGCAGGCCATTAAAAGACATTTAGATAACATGCCTGCCGGCGAAGGTTTTGTGAGCATGTTTAATGGCAAAGACCTTGCTGGCTGGAAGGGGCTGGTGGAAAACCCTGTAGCCCGTGCAAAAATGCCTGCCGATACTTTAGCCGCAAAGCAAATAGAAGCGGATAAAGTAATGCGTGACGGCTGGGCAGTGAAAGACGGCATACTGGTATTTAGCGGCCATGGTGATAACCTGTGTACCGTAAAAAAATATGCCGACTTTGATATGTATGTTGATTGGAAAATTAAACCCGAAGGCGATGCAGGTATTTACCTGCGTGGCAGCCCCCAGGTACAGATATGGGATACTTCGCGCAGGTCGGTGGGTGCTGAAGTTGGCTCAGGTGGTTTGTACAACAACCAAAAATACCAAAGCAAGCCGCTTGTATTGGCAGATAACGCCATAGGGGAGTGGAACAGTTTTCACATCATCATGCGCGATGATAAAGTGACCGTTTACCTTAACGGTGTGTTAGTTACTGATAATGTTACTTTAGAAAATTACTGGGACAGGGGCATACCCATTTTTCCCAAAGAACAGATTGAACTGCAGGCCCATGGTAACGAAATATTTTACCGCGACCTTTATATAAAAGAATTAACGGCTGCCGACCCTGTAGTACTAAGCGTACAGGAAAGAAAAGACGGCTTTACCTCTTTATTTGACGGCGCTAACCTTGACCAGTGGACAGGCGATAAATCAGGCTACCGTATTGATAACGATGGTTCTATACTGGTGGATACCACCAAAGGCAATCCCGGTAATATGTACACCACCAACGAGTACAGCAATTTTATACTGCGCTTCCAGTTTAAATTAACGCCCGGCGCCAATAACGGCATAGGCATACGCGCGCCGCTGCAGGGTGATGCCGCTTACGTGGGTATGGAAATACAGGTGCTGGATAATGAAGACCCCAAATATAAAGACCTGCATGTTTACCAGTACCATGGCTCGGTTTACGGGGTGATACCCGCCAAACGCGGATTTTTAAAACCTACCGGCCAGTGGAACGAAGAAGAAATTGTAGCCTACGGCCCGCATATAAAAGTTACCCTTAACGGAGAGGTGATATTAGACGGCAACATTGATGAAGCCAGTAAAAACGGCACTGCCGACCACCGCGACCACCCGGGGTTAAAACGCACTACCGGGCACATTGGTTTCCTCGGGCATGGTGATGTGGTGAGCTTTAAGAATGTGCGGATAAAAACTTTGTAGGCTGTAATTCAGTGGGTGTATGACGGTAAAATCGTTTGAGCAATATTTTCAGTCGCTGGTATTGATATGCATTTCATTTATTACGGCGTCGGTGGTTTTTTTTGCTATCGCGTTGTCTATCTCATCCAACCCGCATGGTGCTACCGCTTCGCCGCAACAGGTGCTCATGTTAAATATCGTTTCGCCTGTTTTTGCCGTGATATGCCTGTTAACAGGCTGGGTGATATATAAAAAAAGGCTGGCAAAAGTAAAGCAGCGCCCTACGCTTGATGAAAAGCTGGCAGGGTATAAAATGACTGTTATTGCCCGCTATATTCTTATGGACGCGCCCTCGTTAATTGCGTGCCTGTGTTGTTTGCTTGCGGGAGAAGTGCAACTGCTGATTGTTACAGGCATAATGATATTGATTATGCTGTATCTTCTTCCCCAAAAACAGCGGTTAATGAAAGAACTTAATTTTAGTGCCGCGCAAATAGAGGCCATCAACACGGGGAAACGAAAAACTTAGTGTATATACAATGAAGTGTATAAAATAAATATCTTACATAATCATTCAACATACAGCCTTTTATGCAACAGCAAATTGGCCCTTACTCATCAGCGCAATATTTCAGGGCGCTTTCTATTTTATGCATCGCTCTTATAGCAGGTGTTACTTTATTCAGTTGTATTTCCATATTTCTTTTTGCAATGGGAAAAACACAATATGCCTTACCAGGCGAAGCGCAGGTTTTCGCCATCGTAGCTTTAAGCCTGGCCTGTATATGTTTATTCGCGGGCATCACCCTGTACAAAAAGAGAATGCTTGAAGCGAAAGAGCTATCCCTTCTTTCCGAAAAATTAAATGCCTACCGGGCAGCCTTAATTCTTTTTTATGCCCTGCTTGAAGGCCCTGCTTTGTTCTCTGTCATCAGCTTTTTTGAAACGGGGGAGTTGAAACTGTTCCTGCTCACCGGGGCTGAAGTACTGCTGATGATTTTGTATTTTCCCAATAAACAAAGGGTTATAAAAGCATTATACCTTTCCTCGCAGGAGGAGATGATAATAAACGACCCCGATGGAGTGATTGAGTAGATGACAAAAGCGGAGCCAACACAAAAGCTATTACTCTATTCTTGCAGCAAAACTTTCCTTTCACATACAGTTTGTAATGCATTTTTATCATTAACTTCCGTTACTCAATGCTAAACTAATGATTGCTTCATTGTCCTATGTAAACGGCGCTTCTTCCGTGCCGTTGCTTGGTGAAACTATTGGCCAAAACCTTAAGGCTACCGCCCTGCGTTTTCCCGCACAGGATGCACTTGTATGTGTTGCACAAAACTATCGTGCCACTTATAGCGAATTTGAAAAGCAAACTGAAATTGTGGCGAAAAGCCTTTTGGCAATGGGTATTCAAACAGGCGACAGGGTAGGTATATGGTCGCCCAACAGGTACGAGTGGGTTGTGATGCAATATGCCACTGCACGCATAGGCGTTATTCTTGTAAATATAAACCCGGCTTACCGTTCATCTGAACTTCAGTATGTGCTAAACCAATCTGGCATAACCATGCTTGTATCGGCGCTTAGCTATAAAACGAGCGATTATAAAGCTATGATAGGCGCAGTGCAGGATGATTGTCCTGACCTGCAGATAGTTATTTACCTTGACAGGGACTGGGAGGAGTTTCTGCAAAAAGCCGCAATCGTCAGCCATGAGCATTTGCAGCATATTGAAGAGGGTATACAGTTTGACGACCCTGTTAATATACAGTACACCTCGGGTACCACTGGTTTTCCCAAAGGTGTCACCCTGTCTCATCATAATCTTTTGAACAATGGCTATTTTATTGGCAGGAGGTTAAGGTACACAGAGAAGGACAGGGTGTGCATACCCGTTCCGTTTTATCACTGTTTCGGCATGGTGATAGGTAATTTATGCTGTACCTCAACAGGGGCGTGTATGGTAATACCATCCGAAGGCTTTGACCCGCAGCTAACGTTACAGGCAGTAGAGAAAGAAAAGTGCACATCGCTTTACGGGGTGCCAACCATGTTCATCGCCGAACTGCAGTTGCCCGATTTTTCATCGTACAATCTCTCTTCACTCCGCACAGGTGTTATGGCGGGCTCGCCATGTCCAGTGGAAGTAATGAAGCAGGTACAGAGCAAAATGTATATGCGCGAAGTAAGTATTTGCTATGGTATGACGGAAACTTCGCCGGTATCTACCCAAACACAAATTGGCACGCCATTACAAAAGCAGGTAAGCACCGTAGGCACCGTGCAGGACCATTTGGAAATAAAAATCATCAGCCCTGAAACGGGGCAGGTTACACCGCGCGGCGTACCGGGTGAGTTGTGCACACGCGGATATTCCGTCATGCTAAAATACTGGAACAACCCGCAGGCTACAGCATCGGTACTTGATGAGGCGGGGTGGATGCACACGGGTGATATCGGGGTGATGGATGAAGAAGGGTACATAAACATAGCGGGCAGGATTAAAGATATTATTATACGCGGCGGTGAAAATATTTCGCCAAGGGAGATAGAAGAGTTTTTATATACACATGAGGCCATTGCTGATGTGCAGGTAATAGGGGTGCCGGACGAGAAATTTGGTGAGGAAGTAATGGCATGGGTTAAGCTTAAAGCCGGCGCCAGCACCACCGCAAAACAGCTTGAAGCATTTTGTGAAGAACAGATTGCCCATTACAAAGTGCCAAAATACTGGAAGTTTGTGGATGCTTTTCCTGTTACCATAACCGGCAAAGTACGGAAGGTTGAGATGCGCGAAATATCAGTAAAAGAACTGGGGCTGGAGCTGGTGGCTAAGATTAAGACTTCATAAATACGCCCCTGATTATGTAATGTCTTCTGCAAATAGCTTGTTTATTCGTGGCTGAATAAGCCAAACACCCACGAAGGAGAACCACATGCAGAAGAACTCACCCACATAGTCGCCAAAAGTTACCTCCCGCTGCAGTTCAACAGCCCTTAAGCATTTGGAAGTAAAATAGAAGCTGTAAAAGATGCAAAACATTACAAAAAAATGAACCGGTAGCAGCAGAAAGGGAAAAAAGAACCAGGAGGGGGGAGGCTCATTCCTGAAATCGTCGTGAATTTGCAATTGCATTGTGGTAAAAACCGCCTGTAAAAAATATACCATTAAAAAGGAGAAAATAATTATATAAACCGCTGGTATAATTACAAATGCTTTAAAGGTACGTACAGGCATAACTACATTTGAGGGCAGCTTTTTATGCAGGCTGACGCCGAGCGTGTAAAGCCAGCCAAAATGCAAAATAGCCACAATAATAGAAAGGATTATAACGCCCGGTAAAAAAGGTAATACCAGTGACAAAATTCGTGCAGGATCAGGTTCGGGTTCTACATACCGGTGCCCAAAGCCAATTTCTGTAAAAATATCTTTAAAAAGCGCGAACATAAAAACACATTGTATAATAAATGGTATGGCAAAAAGCAGTATAAAAAGCTGCCAGTGTTTTGCGCGGAGAAACAATTTCATAAAAAGGGTTTTAAGTATTAACAGGAGAGGGATGCCTGTACCAAATATAAACTATTTGTAAAAGAAATGGGCAAGTAATTACCGCACGGTTATATCCACAAATTGCACGTAACCACCGATAAAAATTTGTATAACTAATTTTATAGTTATAATATTGGCGCATGACAAAATGTGTTGCCGCCGTTATTGTTATACTATTTTGTTTTGTACAGGCAAAGGGCCAAACTTTTGTGGTACAGGGTAAGGTGACTGACAGGGAAACCGGGCAGCCTGTACCGGGCGCCAGTGTATTTTTGAGCAACACTTCAGTCGGTACCGCAGCAAATGCAAAGGGGGAGTTTGTATTACACGACATACCCGCCGGTAAGTTTGACCTTGTTATTTCAAGCCTTGGTTACGAAACCTACGTGGTGAATATTTCCGGACAGCAGGTGTCGCAGCCGCTGGTTATTCAGCTTAAGCCAAAAGCAAACGAGCTTGCGTCGGTAGTTGTAGGGAATTACGAAAAAGACGGCTGGACAAGGTGGGGAAGGACATTTCTCGACGATTTTGTCGGCTACTCCTTTAACGCCATGAGTTGCGATATAAAGAATTATGATGTGATTAAATTCCGGTACTCCAAAAAAAGAAACTACCTGGAAGCTTTTGCCGATGAGCCCCTGGTTATACAGAACAAAAGCCTTGGTTATATTGTACACTATAAACTGGAGAATTTCTCGCACGATTTTGAAAACAACACAATTTCTTATGAGGGCTTTCCTTTATTCGAGCAAATGCAGGGTAACGCCCGCAAACTGCGTAAATGGAAGGAGAACCGCAAAGAGGCCTATTACGGCTCAGTTATGCATTTTATGCGTTGCCTGTACAGGAATAAGCTGGCAGAAAATGGTTACGAAGTAAAGCGGGTGCAAAAGATACCCAACCTTGAAAAGAAGCGCATACAGGCATTATATAAGTACCTTGCCGGTGCTGATGGTAACTATGATTTCCAAAGCCACCTGTCACAAGACAGCCTTAATTACTATGAGAAGATATTAGCACAGCCTAATGAAACGACTATATTGCACAACCAATTGTTGCCCGGCGACAGCATAGCCTATGGCGCCGATAGTATTACGGCCGTTTTCTCGTTTACTGATTACCTGCAGATAACCTATAAAAATAAGAAGGAGCCGTATGAATACACCCGTACGCATACGCAGGATACACCTTCAGGCTATATTGCTTCACTGGCTACGTTAATAAACGGCAGCCCGGTTTACATTTCTTATAACGGCTCGTACAGCCAGCCGCGTGATATGCTTACATCCGGCTATTGGGCCTGGAGCGAGAAGATGTGCAATATGCTGCCGTTTGATTACTGGCCCTAAAAGCAGGTAGTCAAGTCATAGGCTATTAATCTTAGGCAGGCTGTAAATAACAAAAATCCCGCCTTACGGCAGGACTTTCGCGAATGACATATTAACCTAATCGCAAATTACTTTTTTGTTACAGCATCAGCATTGCATCGCCGTAGGTAAAAAAGCGGTATTTGTCTTTTATTGCTTTCTTATACGCTTCCATCGCAAGGTCATAACCGGCAAAGGCGCAGGTCATTATCAGCAGGCTTGTTTTAGGCAGGTGAAAATTAGTTACAAGACTGTCTGCTACGCTGAACTGGTATGGCGGATGGATAAAATGGTTTGTCCATCCTTCGCTTGGCTTCAGCAGTTTCTGCGCTGTAAAGCTGGTTTCCATTGCACGCATGGTAGTAGTGCCGATTGAGCATATACGGTGGCCTGTTTCTTTTGCTTTGTTTACAATTTTGCAGGCTTCATCGTCAATTTTGTAATATTCCGCATCCATTTTATGCTTGCTCAGGTCTTCCACCTCAATAGGGCGAAAAGTACCCAGACCTGTATGGAGCGTAATTTCCGCAAAGCGGATCCCTTTTATTTCGCATCGCTTAATCAACTCTTTACTGAAATGCAGCCCTGCAGTAGGTGCCGCTACAGCGCCTTCGTGGCGGGCATATACTGTTTGGTAACGCTCCCTGTCTTCTTCATCAGGTTTGCGTTTAATATATTTTGGCAAAGGCGTCTCGCCCAAAAATTCCAGCATTTTTTTAAAGCTCTCTTCATCATCTTCCCACAAAAAACGGATGGTCCTGCCGCGGCTGGTAGTGTTGTCAATCACTTCTGCCACCAGTTCATCGTTCTCCCCAAAATACAGCTTGTTACCCACGCGTATTTTACGGGCAGGGTCAACAATTACGTCCCAAAGACGGTTAGGCTTATTAAGCTCGCGCAGCAGGAAAACTTCAATTTTAGCACCTGTTTTTTCCTTGCGGCCATACATACGCGCAGGAAAAACCTTGGTGTTGTTTACAACGAATACATCTTTATCGTCAAAATAATCCAGGATGTCCCTGAAATGTTTGTTTTCAATGTTTCCGGTTTTGCGGTGTACAACCATCATGCGGCTGTCTTCACGGCGTTTAGTGGGGTTTTGTGCGATAAGGTTAAGGGGAAGATCGAAGCGAAATTGAGATAATTTCATGTGTACTGCCAAATTTTACCAGGCCGCATGACAATTTTTGCCTCGTCCGCGCTAAGCGGCTGGTAATTAACGTCATGTTACGGCATGAGGTTTATAAAAGTGGGCAAAGGTACGATAAAATAACTTCACCCAAACATTTTATTGCAAAAATTGTGCAAACCGGGTTTACAGGGCAAAATGACAGTATGACGGGGAATGGCGTATCAATATATCCACACTCAACACACCTCTGCCGGAGAAATGAGTTACCGCGCAAAACGTTTTTTAACTGTATCAAATAATTGCATAGCATCAGGCGTCAGGTTCATAATGAAGGTGCCTGCTACCATAATGCCTGAAAAAACAGCCATCCTGCTTAATATGCCTGCCCAACCGTGCATATTATTCAGCAACAGGTACGCAACAAAATAACTGCCAAAGCCAAGCAACAGGGCATAAATTGTTTTCATACTAAACGGCTGCATGTTATACTCCCTGCGTAAAAACTCATAGCGAACCAGGTTAAACAGGCTTAGCATAATCAGTTCTGCATAAGCAGAACCAATCATCCTGTAGTTCTTCACGAGTAAATACGCCAGTGGCACACGTAGTGCCAGTATAATAATGCCGCTGTAAAACTCAAATGTCCAGCGGTTGCTGGTGATAATAATAGTTTGGTTAACGCCGGTACCTGCATCAATAATGCGTATAGCGCCGATTATTAATATTACCTGCAGGGCAGCGCGGTAGTCGCCCTGTACATGCAGTACCTGCATGCCATCAAGCAGGTTAAGCCACACGTTGCCAAAAATAAACAGGCCCATTATAAGCATGTTAATGCTGCTGCGGCCATATACACGGTTAATTTCCCTGTAATCTTTGTCTTTCCAGGCTCGGGCTATTACTCCTGTAGATATTGCCTGTATGCTGCGCTGGGGTACCTGTACCAGGTTAGCGGCATATTGGCCCAGGGTGTAAATACCCGTCTCCTTCAGGCCAACAAGGCTTGCTATAATGATGCCGTCAATAGTTTGCCCGATAAATATAACGGTAACGCCGCCAAACGTGAGCCATTGCATGAGCATCATTTTCCTGCGAAACTTTTTTGTTACCCTGCTTACAGAAAAAACAATATGCAGTTGCTTGGTTTTTAACAGGTAAATAAAAAGTATTAACGCCATCACCAAAAACATGGTTGAAAAGAGATTGATGAAAGTTTGAAAGGTGACGGCATTAAAAAAGTACAGCACGATAAAAAGCGATGTAAGAAGGCGCAGGCCTGTTTCGCGCAGGAAGCTGGGCAATATTGTTTTTTGCAGGCTCCAGCAATATGTTTCCAGCAGTGAAAAAAAAGTTAACCCTACCCCAAAAAAAAGCGTCCAGTGATAATAGTTTACAAACAACTTTGAGTTTTCGGAGAATTTGCGTACCACCACCGGTTCAAATACATACCCCCCCAAAGTTGTAAGCACACAGCCAATAACAACAATTACCAGTGTGCGGGTAAACAGGTCGTTTTTATGGTCGGGCAGGTTATCCTTATAATAGGGATAAAACTTATTTAATACGGTTAAAGAACTCAGCGTTGCAAAGCAGAAAAATAATTGCCCTACGTCAAAAAACAAACGCGTTAAAGCGTATTGGTCGGCGTCAAACGGGCCACCCTGTTTGGTGTACAGCCAGGTGTTTATTGCGCCGATGCCAAAGCCGAGATAAACAAGAATACTTGATGCTATTGTCTGCTTCCTGATATTACCCATATTGCCATAGAGGCCATTTATTTATTTTGACGGTTGAACTTCGCCCAGTTTTACGTAATAGTTTTTATCAATTAAGGTTGGCAAAACAGAGGCGTCAGCAACATCGGTTGTTTTCCAGTTTTCTGTTGCTTTAAGCCGGTAGTTGTTACTGCCATCGTGCAGCGCCAGTTGCAGGTCAAATCCTTTAACACAGTTTGTCCAGCGGTAGGTTATTTTTTTCTTATCGGCAGAAAAATAATACTCAAGCACAGGTATTTGTGTAGTACGCAGGTACTGGTCAAATATCTTGCTGAAATCTATTCCGGCATGCTTGCTTATATAGCCTTCTACCTGTTGGGTAGTTACCGTTTGGTGATAAAAATCCCTGTTCAGGCCACGGAGTATTTGCCTGAATAAAGAATCATCATCAATGCTGTGCCGTATAAGCTGCATCATGTTGCCGCCTTTGTAATACATATCGCCGCTGCCTTCTTCATTAACGCCGTAATGCGCAATTATCGGCCTGTCATTTCTTATATTTTTCCGTGTGCCGTAATTGTATTCATTGCCCGCTTCTTTGCCAAACCAGTAGTCTGTAAACAAGGTTTCGCTAAAGTTGGTAATACCCTCGTGTATCCACATATCCGCAAGGTCTTTGCTGGTAATGTTGTTGGCAAACCATTCATGGCCGCTTTCATGCACAATAATAAAATCCCATTTCAACCCCCAGCCGGTGCGGGATAAATCCCTGCCAAGGTATCCGTTCAAAAAATGGTTACCATACGCTACAGCAGTTTGGTGCTCCATGCCAAGATGCGGCGCTTCTATCAGTTTATAACCATCCTCGTAAAAGGGGTACGGCCCGTACCAGTATTCAAATGCCTTAAGCATTTTAAATGCCTGCTGAAATTGCACTTTTGCCCTTGGCTCATCATAATCCAAGCTCCAGAAGAAACAATCCAAATCGCCCTTTTCGCCTTTGTACACATCCTTCCAGCCAACATATTTACCGATATAAGGAATGATGTTATAATTGTTGATGGGGTTTACCACCTGCCATTTCCAGGTAGTGGTGCCGTCGTTATTACCGGTTTTGCTTACCATCCTGCCATTGGCAACTGCCACCAGCGTGTCAGGTACTGTCATGGAGAGTGATGCCCCGTTATCAGGCTCATCGCCCTGGTAGTCTTTGCAGGGGTACCATACACTGGCGCCAAGCCCCTGGCAGGTAACCGTCATCCACGGCCGGCCAAGGCTGTCTTTGGTAAACTGCCAGCCGCCGTCCCATGGGGGGCGCACCGCTATGCGCGGGCTGCCATGGTAATAAATTTTCAGGCTGTAGGTTTTATTTTTCTCAACCGCGTTAACCGTGGCGTACCAAACATTGGTATCTTTTTTTTCAAAGCCCACGCTTTTACCATCCATCACCATACTGTCAATTACCAGCGGTGGCTGCAAATCAATCTGCATGGTTTTCTGGCCGCTCTTTATTGTTTTAAAGGTAATAATGTTGGATGCAACAATCGTTTTACTGTCGTAATCGGGCTTCACCCAAATATCATATCTCATTACGTCCCACCACGCACGTTCGGGCGTTACGGTGCCCCTTAATGTATCGGTGTGAGTGAATTTTTTTTCCTGGGCTGATGAAACGCTGCTGATGCCCAGCAGCAAAAGCAGGCAATAAAATACTTTCTTCATGTGGGTAAAAGTATGATATTCGATGACGACAATTTTCAACGTTTGGTAATTTTTTATGAATATCGGTGTATTTAACATGTTTGTAAGGCAGTGTTTTTTAGTTGTTTTCCTGGTGCTTTGTTTTGGTTGCAGCCGGTTACAGCACAATGGCAAAAAGGTATTTTATTACAATGAAACCACGGGCATCGCCACCCTTGACCCCGCATTTGCCAAAAACCAGAGCATTATGTGGGCCGTGCACCAGTTGTACAACACATTGGTGGAGGTTGACAGTAACCTCAATATCGTTCCTTCCCTCGCAAAAAGCTGGGAGGTAAGCGCAGACAGGCTCACCTTCACCTTTCACCTGCGTACCGATGTTTACTTCCAGGACAATGAAGCTTTCCCCGGTGGAAAAGGCCGGAAGTTTGTAGCACAGGATGTTGTTTACAGCCTGCAGCGCATAGTTGACAAACGCACGGCCAGCAGCGGCGCATGGATTTTTAACAACCGTATTGACAGCCTGCAGGGTTTTACCGCATTGAATGACTCCACCTTCCGGTTAAAACTTATCCATCCTTTCCACCCCATCCTTGGCATTTTGAGTATGCAGTACTGCAGCATTATTGCGCACGAAGCGGTGGAAAAGTATGGGGTTGATTTCCGCCGCCACCCCTGCGGCACAGGCCCTTTCCAGTTTTTTTTGTGGGATGAGGGGCAGGCGCTTATCATGCACCGCAACCCCCATTACTGGGAGCATGATGAAAAGGGGAGTCATTTGCCTTACCTGGATGGCCTTAAAATCAGCTTTTATGATAACAAGGCTACAGAGTTTCTCGAGTTCAGGCAGGGCAGGCTGAGCTTTATTAATGATATAGACCCCAGCTTTAAGGATGAAGTGCTTACCAAAAAGGGTGAGCTTCGCGAGGCCTGGAAGGGTAAGATTCTGCTGCAAAAACACTCCTACCTCAACACCGAATACTTTGGGATACTGGTTGACAGTTCCATAGCCATGGTAAAACAATCCCCGCTCAGGTTAAAGGCCGTCCGCCAGGCCATTAACTACGCCATCAACCGCAGGCAGTTAATGATGTATGTGCGCAATTCTATCGGCATACCGGCTGAAGAGGGTATAGTACCTTCGGGGCTGCCGTCGCAAAACACGCTGTTTGTAAAGGGTTATCCGTATAACCCGGATACGGCGAGGCTGTTGTTACAAAAAGCAGGTATTTCGCCCGACATGGCGCCCGTTAAATTGCTCACCATACCCACCTATGCCGATATAGCCAGCTTTGCCGCCAAACAACTGGAAGATGTTGGCTTTAATGTACAGGTGGAGGTAGTGCAAAAAAGCCTGTTGCTGGAACAGACAGCAAAACAGCAGGCGCTGTTCTTTCGCGGGAGCTGGATTGCCGATTACCCGGATGCGGAGAATTACATGGCCATGTTTTACAGCAAAAACCCCAGCCCGCCCAACTACACCCGTTATAAAAATCCCGCATTTGATGCCCTATATGAAAAGGCGCTACAAGAAAATGATGATTCTACCCGTTACGCACTTTACCGCCAAATGGACCAGATGGTAATTAACGATGCGCCGGTGGTACCTGTTTGGTATGATGAAGCCATACACCTGGTTAATACCAACGTTAAAGGCATGCAGCCCAATGCCCTTAACCTGCTTGAACTTAGACGGGTTGATATAGCGCAATAGCCCAGAAGGAGGAAAACTACCCTAAAAAGGAGGACAAGGGAGGAATGCATATTTTAATAACTTGTTGATTATTAAATAATTACATAAAAATTGTAATTTTTTTATACTAATTCATCCCGCTGGTTGAAAGGCTGGCGAATACCGGTGCCATGCAAAATCGTTGCTATGTTTCTTTCCGGGCAATTCACTTATCCTTCTTAAACTCATACCGGTAAATATGTCCCCAAAGCCCCTGGCAAAGGGAGGAATACCACCCCAAAAAGGAGGACAAGGGAGGAATGCAAATTTTAATAACAATTTGATTATTAAGTGATTAAAGAAAATTTTGTAATTTTTTTCGATTAATTCATCTCCTTAAGAAAGGCAGGCATTGTGATGATACCAGGCAAAAGCTGTTGTTTGTTCCAATATGTCAATGAGCTATCCATATATAGTAAAAACAGGTTTTTGTCCGCTAAAATTGCAGCTTTTTTAAAAGGTGTTCGCTGCTGCGTTCTATTTAGGCATAGCCTTATTACTTCCCGCAACAATACGCAGCGATTCTTCAAAGCGGGGGCCTGAAAGGTTGCGTTGCAATTCGTCGTAATGCACCCAGGCATATTGCAACCGGGCATCGTTACCGGCAATGCTAATTTCTCCATGCCACATGCCTTCATGAAACTCCCTGTAACCGGGTCTCGGCATACCTGCATCTGCGGCCTTACCGCCGGAAGCGTTAAGCAGTAAAAATGAAAAATAAAACATGTGCAGCATTTGGCTGAACAGGTAAAAACGCGCGTACTCGTATTCACTTACCGGGCCGTTAAAATAAGCTTCAAGAAAATGTTTTTCGTCTGCTTCATCCCGCACAATAAAGTTGGCTATCATGCCAAGGTCAAGGTAACGGTCATTCAAAAAGCCGGCCTCCCAATCTACCAGCCATACGCGTTCGCCATCATACAAAATATTCTCTGCTTTAACATCATTATGGCACGAAACATATTCCTCCGCGTTACGTGGGTAAGCAGCGGTAATTCGTTCATAGGCGGTAAAAACCGTGTCAATTGTTTCGGCAGGCACAAGGCCGGCTGTTTTAAACCGCTGCATAAACCCGTTTATCGCATCTAAATATACCATACGTTTGGGAAAAGGCGGCAGCGCATGCAAACGCCGCAGCAGGGCTGGCATTTTTTCCCTCGCAACCGCTAATGGAAAAGGTACCGCAGGTATAAAGTCCGTAATAATAACCCTGTCTTCCCGGTTGTAATACACAACCTGTGGGGCAATGCCTGCCTCAGCCGCAGGCCCCATGCACACGTACTGGTGCTCGGGGTCAGCAATGGCATCGGTACTGGTAATAACACGCAGCAGGTAAGCCCTGCCCTTAACCGTAATTTTATAAATAAGTGCAGTGCTGAGGCCTGCGGTCAGTTGCTCAATAGTGTCAAACCGGGTTACACCAAAAGCGGTTTGCAGGGCGCGTGTAACAGCCTCCTGTTTGTTTTCGGGCATCATAAAGTGGGGAATGTGTTTGGTTATGCTGTCAAAAATAGGTGCACTTAAAAGCCTGGAAAAGCTTTAATAACTATATTTTTTTTCGCGAACTTTTGTGCCGGCTGCCCTGTTATTCATGTAGTTAACCCCCGCAGCCAAACAGCACAAAAACCTTTCTTCATACGCTTTGCAGCATCTCCTGAGCAAAATATGTGATGAGTTGTAACGCTACTCTGTAATGTCGTGATGTCATTCAAGCGACATAAACCGCCGCTTTAATTTTAAAGATTTCCGGTCGAGATGTACCGTGTCTTTATTATTTATTACAGCTACCTGCCCGAAATAAGGATAGTGATCAGAGCCAATGCCGCCACTTCCTACCAATGCCGTTGCACCGGGCGCCAATAAAAACGTGTATGTACGGTTAATGCTGTCTTTGGGGTAAATGCAATGGCAGAGGGAGACAGAAATGGTTGAGTTATAGAATCTCGGCACGGGTGCTGTGCATATTTACACGGCGGGTAAATGATACGAACACTGGCGGCAGCAGCAGACTGATTGCGGATGGATACCAACAGCGCAGGATCACAACCCTGCAGGATAATGATGGATAAACCCGCAAGCACAAACGCATTCCGCATAACAGGTGTTTAACAGTTGAAAAAACTGTTGAAGTTACTATGACTATTGTTAAGCATATAATAATGTTATGATGGCATTTGCTCTAGATTGCCTGGGGGTCTTTACCTTATTCCTTTAGCTCCGGTAAATCGCCTTTCAGTTGCAAATACGCATGTTTACATAAAAAAAATATTTATAATGCAGGGTAATACATGATGCTTAAATTGTGTTCTGTTATTAATAAATGATATGCACAAGTACGATATTTTTGAAACAGAAAATCATTTACAACCTGCATTTGACGCAAATGTTTTTAACAGTTTGCATAGGTGGAAATTCGGATGGGAAGTGTTGAGTGTGATAAACGTAGCCAAGGACAAAGTGCATGAGATAGAGCTTGCTAAGCGGTTCTCTCCCGGTCAAAAGGCACTCTATTTTATTTGGTATCTGGATGCGCAGGTTACTAACGGCGGGTTTATTCAATTTTACTGGAATGGTTACAGGCAATATATCTATCCAATTGCTGCCGGGCTAAAATTTATTGGCGATACTGAAACCTATGATATACTCTTAAAAGCAGATAAAGAATATATTTTGCACAAAGAAGAATTTGCATTTCAGCATGACAGAGATGACTGGAAACCACTCTATAAGAATCTTATCAATTTCAAAGAATACGACAGTGCTTATTATCGCCAGCATGATAATATGATGGATCTTATTGAGAAGTATGCAAGACAAAACCCCGGCGATTTTGTTAAGCTGTACTAAGTGTGATGGGTTCCGGTTCTATTATCTGTATTCGTCAAAAATTACCTGCTCTTTCATGCTGCGTGCTAAAATAATTCATACATTTTTTGTTATCTTACACCCAATCAAAACTAATACTTCGTGGACAGGAGAAGTTTTTTAAAGAATAGCACTGTTGCCGGCATTGCCGCAACATCTGCTGCTGTTATTGCAGGCTGTAATACGCCGGGCGATTCAGCCAAAAACAATACAGGTGATGACGCTGCCAAAGCCGGTTACAACGATTTTGCACTGAACGAAGCTACCATTGAGGGCCTGCAGGATAAAATGAAAAGCGGGGAGCTTACCTCACGCAGTATTACTGAAATGTATGTAAAGCGTATTGATGCTATTGACAAAAACGGGCCCAAAATAAATTCTGTTATTGAGCTTAACCCCGATGCGCTGTCAATAGCAGACGCAATGGACAGCGAGCGCAAAGCCGGCAAGCTGCGCGGCCCGCTGCATGGCATACCCGTACTAATAAAAGATAACATAAGTACCGGCGATAAAATGATGACCACCGCGGGCGCCCTGGCGCTGGTGGGCCACAAAGCCGCAAAAGACGCTTTTATAATACAGCAGCTACGCGCGGCAGGCGCTGTGCTGCTGGGCAAAACCAACTTAAGCGAGTGGGCTAATTTTCGCTCAAACCGTTCTACCAGCGGGTGGAGCAGCAGGGGAGGGCAAACAAAAAACCCCAACATACTAAACCGCAACCCGTCCGGGTCAAGCTCCGGCACAGGCGCGGCTGTTTCTGCCAACCTGTGTGCCATCGGCATTGGTACGGAAACTGATGGCTCGGTAGTGGCGCCGTCCTCTTTTTGCGGGCTTGTGGGCATAAAACCAACCGTTGGTTTATTAAGCAGGAGCGGTATTATACCTATTTCAAAAACACAGGACACCGCCGGCCCTATGGCGCGCACTGTACGGGATGCCGCAATTTTGCTGGCTGCCTTAACCGGCGTTGACAGCGACGATGAAGTAACCAAACAAAGCGGGGGCAAAGCGCAAAAGGATTACACTCCTTTTCTTGATGCCGCCGGGTTAAAAGGAAAAAGAATTGGGATTGAAAAGCGTTTTTTAGAAGGCCATGAAGGCGTGGTGGCCTTGTATAAGGACGCTATTGACACGCTGAAAAAGCAGGGTGCCGAAGTGGTGGAAGTGGAATTACTGAAAGCGGTACGTGAAGCATCCGGCGGCGAATTTACCGTGCTGCAATATGAATTTAAAGATGGTGTGAATAAATACCTTGCTGCGGCAACGGCAGATTCAAAAGTAAAATCGCTGGCGGATGTAATAGCGTTTAATAAACAAAATGCTGCCAAAGCAATGCCTTACTTTCAGCAGGAAACGCTGGAAAGCAGCAACGCCAAGGGAGATTTGAACAGCAAGGAATATTTAGACGCGCTGGCAAAATCAACCGGCAGCCGCAAGGTGATAGACGACATGCTAAAACAAAATAAACTGGATGCCATTTGCGGCACCAGTATTGGCATTGCCTGCCTTACCGATTTAATAAACGGCGACTACGATACAGGCTTTTATTTTTGCCCACCGGCTGCCATGGCCGGTTACCCGCACATAACCGTGCCTATGGGGTATGTACACGATTTGCCCGTTGGTTTCTCCTTTTGCGGAACAGCTTACAGCGAGGGGCCTTTACTGTCGCTGGCCTACGCCTTTGAACAAGCCACTAAAAAACGCCAGCCGCCAAAGTTTTTGCCAAGCTTTGAAAGCTGACCTTGAAGGTTTTTCTTCCAACCTTCAGGGTCTTGCAATGGAGCACTTCTCCATTTGCAAAGCCTAAAAGTCCATTTGTAAACCTGGCAAATATTCTCTACATTAGAGGTGTTCATGAAAGCCAGATAAACCTTAAAAAAACGAAATCATTTTTGTGATGCCCGAAACCTTATAACAGTAACGAATATGCTTTACCGTAAAAGGCATGTTGTTTTTCCCCCTTATTTTGCCCTGGGGTTATTTACGCTCTTTTTTCACAGTCCAATGTATGGTCAGCAGCACGTCGGAATCATTGATGCTGCCGCGCAAAAAATGCAGTATTATGCTGCTTCCAAATCACCCGCATCCCTCTTTGTACACTTTGACAAAAACATTTACACCAATGGCGAAACTGCCTGGTTTGCAGGTTACGTTTTACAATCGGATACCGCGCTGGCCACCGTTAATACCCTGTCCATCGCATTGTTCCGGAACAGCGACCGGAAGATAATGTGCGGCGACAAATTTGTTATACGCAATGGATTGTCCTCGGGCAGCATACTGTTGCCTGATTCCCTCTCTCCCGGGGATTATGATTTTATTGCCTTCACAAACCGGAAAAACACCGGGGATGATGCCGATGTATTTGTGCAGCCTGTCACGATTAAAACATTCGATTCAGGCTTTTCAGCTTCGCTGCAGTTGCTTGACACGGCTGATAATTTCACTCATAACACCCGTATTGCCCTGAAAGTGAACACCAACGGCCACGAAGCGGTTTCCGGCGCCAGCTATACCGCTACATTAAATGGCATTACCCTTGACCAAAATGGCGGCAATAAAACCAACAGGCAGGGAGAATGTGTAATAACCGTTCCTGCCGGCCTCCGCACCACCGGGACGGGCATAGTGCATGTGCTGGTGAAATACGGTAACCTGTACAGGGATATACCTTTGCAATTGCCTGCAATTAAGCAAAGACCCGTGGTAAAGTTTTACCCGGAAGGGGGCAACCTGGCAGCAGGGCTTCCGTGCACCATAGGGTGGGAAATAAAGACACCGGCAGGCGAGCCTTTGCAGTTAAGCGGTATTTTGTATGACAATGGAAAGGAGGCTGACACCATACAGACCAGTTTATATGGTATGGGCAGGTTTACATTTACGCCGGTTACCGGGCATGTATATACCGTAAGGTTGAAAAGCGCCGATGCCGGAGACACGTTGTATACGCTGCCTCCAGCTATGCCGTCAATTCCTTCAATTGCTGTTGAAAATGCGTTAGCTGGTGATACGCTTCACCTGCAGTTGCATTTTGCGGCAAACAACCTTCCGCTTTTTTTGATACTGCACAATTACAGGGAAATATTTAAAGCCTATGTTATCAGGAATGAGTCACAAAATGGTTTTATAAATATCACTTTATCGGGAGTGCCAAAAGGCCCCGCTGTTTTAACTGTCGCAGATTCACTCGGGAACCCCATAACAGAACGATTGTTTTTTGCCCACTACAAAAGGCAAGCAAATATCATTGTTAGTACCGACCGGCAGCAATACAAAACAAGGCAGAAAGTAGAAATGACGGTTCAATTGACGACACCCTTAAATAGTAACGATATTGGTGTTGTCTCCATTGCATGTGTGCAGAATAACCGTTTGGATGCAAAAAAAATGACTGATATTGAAAGTTATACTTACCTGGCCCGCGAGCTTCAAAGTTTCCCGTTTCCACACCAGGCAATAGCAAACTTTGAAAAAAACAATGAATACCTGCAGGACATATTGCTCATTAAAGGATGGAGAAGATATTCCTGGCCGTCATTGATGACTGCGGATAGTTCAATCATACACCATACAGTATCAGCATTTAGCATATCAGGAAGTGTTACAAAAGAGGATAGCCGCCTGAAAAAGCCCGTCGAAGTTGGCTTGCTTGCAGACTCGGTGCCGTTTTTAATAAAAACAACAGCTTCCGGGAATTTTGTTATCCCTTATGAGATCCTCGTTTTACCACTGGGCAAAAAAGCGTTTTTGTTCGTAAACGGGCCAGGGAATGATCTGTATAAAATTCATGTTCACGACCCGTTTGAACAGGAGAATGTAAGAATAGCCGGGGCATTGCAACAACCTGAATTTGATGTTGCCGAAACTCACGAGGCTGAATTAATTATAAAAGATGGCAGGTCAAACGCAATATTAAAACCTGTTACTGTACGGGCGGTTACCAGCCAAAATATTAATTTAAACGGGACTTTAAATCTTGCTGGCGTAAATGAATGCGGCGATTATGTGTGTGTGAACGGGGTATTAAATTGCCCGATGCATAAAAACGCACTGACAAACAGGCGCCCCATTATTGGAAACAACTATTATATATACGGATCGGGAATACCTACCGGTGTAAAATATACCGGTTGCACGACTCAGCCGGAAAAACCTCCAGGCCTCTTTATTTCACTAAATGGCATTTATAGGCCGTCAGAATTATACGGGCCCAATGATGAAGTAATAAAAGCAGAAGAACTGCCCTTTTACTTGTCAACGCTTTTTTGGCAGGCAGGCATTTTGGTCAATGGTAATAACAAGCTGCACCTCAGCTTTTATACCGGCGACATACCGGGCCGGTTTAAAATTATTATACAGGGAAGAACAAATGGCGACGTTGTATATGGAGAAAGTACTTTTACAGTAACGAAATGATGCCTTGGAGGAAAAACCTTCAAGGTCTTTGCAGTATGGAAAATAATATTTTGTGCATCTGATTTATATGCAAAAACAATGGTTATTTGTCGTGATAGCTCTTTTACTAACAGGATGCAAAAGAGCAGCTGTTGATAAGGCGCTGGTTTATGCTACTCTAAATAATATAATACAAACTGATTCTTTTTTTGCCCGGACTATATGCTCGAAGTTTAGAACGCCCGATATTCCTGACAGTATTATAAAAGAATATCTTGATGGTAACAACGAATTTGTTAAGGAACAGTTGAAGGATGCGCGGGAAAGCTTTTTGGATACTGGAAGAATATATTTTTATTGGAAACGGAAACATGCTTTGGAAAAGGCATATATTGATACCAACTGCGTAGGAATTAACGAGGTGATTTTAACTTACCCCGTATTTTCCAGTGACCATAATACCGTGGTTGTTGGTTTAGATGAGGATGATAGTGGCTTTATGGCTGTTTACAGATTTGTTGATGCGCGTTGGGTCATGTTAAAAAAGTATTATTCCTGGGTATATTAGATAGCTGCATCATATTCTTACCAGCATATTTGTAATAACCCTGGCCTAAAAATCTAAAATATTCGCTCCCCAATCATTTCACTTTTTCGTCCAAATACGCAATCTCTTCTTTAATATCTTTTGTGCTGCCTTTTGTTTCTTTTTTTGTTTCATTTTTCAGCGCCCTTAATTGGCGCAGCGCATTGTTGATGTCATCCGTAAAACCCTGCCCGTAGGTTGCGGACTTATCACGAAAGCTAATAACTGTATCAACCCCGGTTTTAAAATGGGCTACATCATTCACATTGTTCAGGTAGGTGATAAAGTTAAACACCTCGTCAAACTTTTTTACAATAGGGGCGCTGGTAAACCGTGTAATCATTTCATCAAAATCCGCGTCTGTTTTACTGGTTATTTCCAGTTGTTCTATGGCGTTGGCAAGGTTGCCCCTTGCGTCTTTCTTCAACTCGGGCAATAACGCAAGGGCTCTTTTGGCGTCAATAGCGGCCAGGGCTGACAGCGCTTCACCCGCAATGGTGTACGAGGAATCTTTGGTGGCAGCTTCAAAAAAATCAGCATAGCTTTTATCCTTCAGGTCACCTAAAAGGCTTATAGCGCTTGCCTGCACCAGTGAGCTTGTATCTTTCTTCGCCATGGTTTCAACAGCGGTAATATATGCCTTGCTTAGTTTGCTTGCGGTTAGTTGCCCTAAAATGTATTTACGCAGGTTAGGGCGCGGGTCGTTCAGGGCAGTTAACAAAAAGGCTTTGGCGCTGTCGTTATCAAAATCGCTTAAACAATAATCAACGGCTTCCCTTCTGTCAACATAGTTGCCCGCATGTTTGTATTGAAAAATATATTCAGCAAGTGTTTTGTTATCATCCTTCTGGCAAAGCAGTGTTTTATCCGCATCAACATTTACAAGGTCTGGTTTTGATGCTACATGAAACGCAAACGTATCTGCCATATCATTCATCCAAACACTATACCTTGTTTTGTTGTTGCCATCATAAACATCTATATCCAGCGGTATATGAAAAAGTTGTTCCTGCTTTTGCTGTATATACACTTTTGCAGTTTGGCTTGCAGCGTCATACCCGTAGTTTATGGTAAGGTTAGGCTGGCCGGCGCCAAAATACCATTGGTTAAAAAACCAGTTAAGGTCTTTGCCGCTTACCTGCTCCAGCGCCAGCCTTAGCTGGTGCGCCTCGCCATTGCCAAACTTGTTGATGGTAAGGTACAGGTTAAGCCCTTTAAAAAAGGCATCATCCCCCAAAAAATGCCGCAGCATATTTAATATTCTTCCACCTTTAGCGTAGCTTACATCATCAAATACATCTTCCTTGTCTTTGTAATAAAAACGCACAAGGTCTTTATCGTCCTCGCCTGAATTCAGGTAATCCTGCATGTTTTTATAATTAAATTCATCAGCATTATCCTTGCCGTATTTGTACTCCCGCCATAAATATTCGCTGTAGTCTGCAAAACTTTCGTTTACGGTAATATTGCTCCAGCTCTCGCAGGTTACCAGGTCGCCAAACCACTGGTGAAATAATTCATGGCTTATATAATCTTCGTATTTGTTGCCATCAACCAGTTCCCTGGCGTTTTGCTGCAAAGCATCTGTATGCAGCGTTGCCGTAGTATTTTCCATTGCGCCGCTAACATAGTCTCGGCCGGTTACCTGGTCATACTTGGGCCAGGGATATTCATAATTCAATCTTTCCGAAAAGAACTTTATCATCTCCGGTGTTAGGCCAAATATCCTTCTTGCCACCGGCGCATATTCTTTCTCCACATAGTAATTAACTTCTTTGCCTTTGTAAGAATCTTTTATGATGGCATAATCGCCCACGCCCATAAAAAACAGGTAAGGGGCATTGGGCAAATCCAGCTTCCAAACATCGGTACGTGTGCCGTCTGCATTTTTCTTTTGGGAGATGAGCAGGCCGTTGCTAAGGGTAACATATTTATCGGGCACCGTCATGGTGATTTGTTCCGTGGTTTTCTGGTCAGGTTTGTCAATCGTGGGAAACCACGCGCTGTTGCTCTCTGTTTCACCCTGTGTCCATATTTGCGTGGGCTTGTCTTTTTCTTCGCCCTTTGGGTTAATAAAGTACAGTCCTTTTGCATCAGTTATTGCTGCGCTGCCTTCTTCCTTCCGCTCATTCGGCTTTGAAACATAATCAATGTAAAGGGTATATTTTTCATCGGCTTTGTAAGTTTTGTCCAGCGTTATGGAGAGTATAAGGCTGTCGTACGTATAATGCAGCGGCACTTTTTTACCGTCTTTTAACAGGGCTACCTCGTTAATATTCATGCCCTTTGCGTCAAGGGACAAAGAATCTGTCGGGTAAAAATGCGGGCGAAGTGTTACCCATTCTTTACCATACAGGTATTGTTTATCGTAATCAAACCTTACATCAAGTTTGGTGTCAACAAGGTCATTTATTTTGGGGGCTGACGCGCGGTAAATTTTTGTCCATGGGTGGGTTTTGCTGGCGGTAACAACTATTTGTGCAAACGTGTTTACCCCTGCCAGCAGTAAAATAACAGGCAATAGTCTCTTCATGCGCTTGTATTTGCGGGTAAATTTAGTGATGGACGAATTTCCAGTAATAATTACTTTATAAAAGGTTAAAATGGTATAATTGTGGATATATACACTCCGTAATACCGTTACTACGGGATGAAGCGCCTTGCAGGCGTTATGTATATTTGCTTTTTAGTATAGTTTTGTTTTAAATGCATGCACTACATGAAAAGATTAATTCCGGCAGGGTTAGGTGTACTTTTGAGTGTTATATGTTTGGCGGTAAAGGTTAAGGCGCAGCATTTTCTCTCTGTCCAGTCAGGCGATAAGCAGCCGTTTGCCATACAGGTAAATGGCAATAATTTCACGTCATCAAAAACGGGCAGCCTGCGTATTGCCAATCTTTCTTCCGGCAATTACAGCCTGGTAATAACACCGGGCGGTAAAAAATACCCACCCCAAAATTTTACATGCATTATTGAAAAAAGCGATTTGAGTTATACGCTTGTAAATGATGGTAAAAATGGCTGGCTGCTTAAAAATACAAAATCACCGGAAGTTATTGTTTCTTCAACGCCTGTAATACAGCCCGTTGAGGTTGCGAAAAATGAGCCGAAAGGTGGACCATCGGCATCCAGCCCGTTTGCTGTAATGCTGGCGCAGGTAATTAACGACCCGGACCTGCTTAAACCTACACCCTGGGTATTAAGCACCAAGGTAGGCCTGGATGAAAGCCAGGATATGTCAGCCGCGATGAATGAGGCGGAGCAGCAGGATACCAGCACTTATGTTGCCGCAACAAAAGGGGTGATAAAAGCGTCTGAAGAACCGGTTAAAGGTGGTACCGAATTTGTTTTTGTAGACTTTAACGCAGAGCAGGGTGACACTATACACATTCTCATTCCTTCAACGGGTGATGATGACAGCGCGGCCGTTGCGCAAACGCAGCAGCAACAGGCAGCGCCCAATGGCAAGCCTGCAGAAAAGGCAGATTCAACGGTGCCGCAACCGCCGCCTGTGGTAAACAGCACTACTAAAACTGACAGCACTGCTGCTATCGTGAAAAAAGAAGAAACAGCAATACCTTTTGACACATCTTCAAACAGGCAGTTTACAAACCCCTTTTTTAAGAAAGATGACAGCAGCCCGGTAGCTGCCACAACTGCGGCCAATGTTGCTGCAAACCCTGCTGATGACCATTCTGCAGCATCGCAAAAAGATACAACAGCGGATGTTATAGAAAAAAAATCTGCCGCTGTGCAACCAGCCGCAAATGCAGCCAAACCAACGGTAAAAACCGATTGTAAAAAAATGCTGAGCGATAACGACGAGGAGAAACTGAAACATAAAATTTACCTGGAAACAGACCAGGATAAAATACTGGCTTTAACGCGCAAAGCGCTTGATGGCAAATGCATCAGCACAGCACAGGTGAAGGAACTGGCATCGTTTTTTTTGAGTGATGATGCCCGCTACAATTTCTTTTTTAC
Source organism: Chitinophagaceae bacterium (assembly GCA_035550215.1). GTDB lineage: Bacteria > Bacteroidota > Bacteroidia > Chitinophagales > Chitinophagaceae > JABDFW01. The sequence goes on from DASZPM010000010.1 coordinate 401,856, forward strand.
GGTTTACCCCTACGTGTACGACTTTGGAAACTTTAGCAGCCTTGAACCGTACATGATTGACCACAAGTATAAGAACATGTTTGAAGCCATGATAAAATAACGTTGCCCATGCCCCGGTATTTTCTGGAAGTTTGTTATAAGGGAACACGGTACAGCGGTTTGCAGTTACAGGAAAATGCAATAAGCGTGCAGTTTGAAGTAGAAAAAGCGCTGAATGTGTTATTGCGGCTGCCCCAGGCAGAACTGGGTGACCCAAAAGGAAGGGAAGGCATAAAACTCTTTGTATCGTCCCGCACGGATGCGGGGGTACACGCCTTGCAAAACTTTTTTCATTTTGATACCGGTTTTGTTTTCATTCCAAAGCACATCTACAACCTCAATGCGCTGCTGCCCGGCGATATTGCCATTGTAAATATTTATCCTGTTGATGCTGAAGCGCATTGCCGTTTTGACGCTATATCCCGGGAATACAAATACTACACTTATCAAAAGAAAGACCCCTTCCTGGAAGACAGGGCCTATTATTATCCCTTTAAGCCCGATATAAACAGGTTGAATGAACTGGCTGTATTACTAATTGGGAAGGAGGATTTCTCCGCTTTCTCAAAGCGTAAAACAAAAGTAAAAACATTTACCTGCGCCATT
>DASZPM010000011.1:0-148817 GCA_035550215.1 Chitinophagaceae bacterium
CCCGTCTCCCGGTCTTCCCGACTTTTCTTCAGCCCTTCTTTCCGACTTCCCGTCTTCCGGACTTTCGGGCTCTTTCCTTTCTTCCGGTCTTCCGGACTCTCCGGCTTCCGGACTTCTGTCATGGTTAAGGTTCAGGGTAACTTTCCAGTCTGTTTCTTCCCTTACCTGTTTAGGGTCAATGCCATGGTTTACCTTCAGGTCGAAGATTAGGCCGCGGGTATTACCCTCCCCGTTTACCAGCGCCTCCATTTTGCGGCACATAACCTGGTAGCGTATTTTTTTAAATACCGCCCGGTAATTTTTGTTGTTCTCGTACTTTTTTAAATCATCCTCGCTTAAATCCAAAAAAAGGCAAAAACCCTCCAGCGAGTAAATAATCTTTTTGGGTACCTGCACCAGTTTGTCCCGGTAACGAACGGTTGCAATATTTTCATCACAATTTTTGCGGTACTCCGCCCATTTTGCCTGCACCCCCGCAGGCTGAAGCCTGTATGCCATAACCAGCTCCTCTTTAGGATATATAGCAAAACCCGCAAAGTGTCCGCTGTTTTTTGGGAATTTTTTTGGGAAAGAAGTGGCCGGGTTTATGCCCGGCAGACAATGGTCATGCCATAAAATTGTTGCATATAAGAATAAAAAGGATTGGTTTTGCAATAAAATCAACACTTTTTACTTACCGCCCCTTACCTTGCACAGCGGGGTTTTTATTACACCTCCGTAGCCAGCCACATACAAAACCAGATCACAAGGCTACGGAGAGCGACAGCAGCTTTATCTTTAACTTACACGCTACGGTTAGCTGGGGAATTTAGATATTTTTGAAGTTTTTGCTGTTTTTTTTAATAGGCAAAAAGAAGAAATAAAGAGAGTGAAGCTTTATGATAAGGAGCCTTGGGATGTTGATCCTATGGGGAAGATGGGCTGGGATAAGGAAACAGGTGAATTTTATTTGTATTCTAAAGATGAAAGAAATAAATGGACAGCTTCGCCAATTTTATCATAGTTGGGGAAGACCCGCTTTTGGACAAGGCATTCATGCCCTGCAAGATGCTTTTGCACATCGGGGCAGCGCCTTGGGAAGGGATCATAATATCACCAAGGATCAATATCCAGGTATGCATGCGTCTTGGCGAGACGACTGGATAAAGGCCGAGAAAATAACACGTAGTGCAATTATAGTGCATCGTTTATTTTCAAATGACTTTGAAGGACTGAAAGGAGCTTCTGACAAATTTACAATTTATGAGGACGGTATGACTAAGGAAAAGCTATCTGAATTAGTTAATAAAATACAACAATTCTTGAACACAGCACTGAGTGGTACTACAGTTAATCTTAAAAATTTAGAATAATATGAACAATATTTTAAAAATTGTTTATTTAGTTATTTCATTCGTCCCTCATATATATTGGTCTCTTCTTGAAATCGCGACGAGCGGCAAAGGGGCGATTTATGAAAAGGAAGGTCAATCAATCTTTTCAACAACTTTGCTTTTTTTATTTAGCTCAGTATTTATCATACTTTTTATTATTAAAAAGAACAAAACTTTCAAAACATGCTCTGTCTTATTTTTAATTTTGGTTCTGCTTTTTTATCTGTATGAAATCGTAGATTTATTTTTGACTGCCTATTTGAACGATGCCATTCCTTTTATACTGTGGAATAGTTTCTTATTCTTATTCAGCCTTTGGATTCTCATCATTACTATGAGAGAGAAAGCTACAGATAATATTCTTGCGTAAAGGGCTTGCTTGAAATAGTCACGACTTACCCAGCTACTCCTCGCTGCGGCATGGTTAGCACAGTAGCCCAATTTATGACAAAAATCCGCACTCTCACCGGTGTTCCGCCGCAGGCGGGTCACCTGTGACAAATAGTGCACCGGGACTGTGTCCGGCATTGCCAACCTATCCTAAGTTAGGCTTCAGCGCTCCAATGGATTTATAATAATAGCCAGGCCCCGCCAAGCATCACCCCACTACATTAACCTATTTTTCCGCTGGCTCCTTTCCCGGTGCTTCGGGGTATTTTTCCTCTCCTTTGGCATTAAACCACAATATTTTATTCATCAGGTCGTCGTCTCCGCCGTCCACATCTTTAAACGCGCGGCTGGCGGAAAGGCGGGCGTAATAGGCGGCCTTGCCTTTTAGTGAAGCGATGGGTTTGTTCATCCTGTTTAACGGGATAATATTAGGTGCACACGTATAGGTGTACGCTGATTTTTGCGTGGTAAAGCAATCAAACAAAGGCAAGGCTGTGGCGTCAATAACATTCATCGGCGGTATGCCCAACACCTGCTCTATTGTGCGTACCATACCTGTTTGGTTATAATTGGTATGTATGGCCCTGCCACCCATTACAGAATAGGGGCTTATAACAAGCCCGGTGGTACGGTAGGACGAAATATGGTCCCAGCCCGACTGCGAATCATCCTCCGTAATAAATACCACCGTACTGTCCCAAAAACGGCTGTGTGTTATTGCATCAATTATCCTTCCCACGGCAAGGTCGTTATCTGCCACCATTGCCTGCGGTACGGGAAAGTCAGGAGAGGTACCCGCCGTGTGGTCGTTCGGCAGCGAAAGCACCATCAGGTCCGGGAGGATGTCGCCCCCTGCTTGTTCAGCCTTTTTCCAGTCATCAATAAAAATATCGGCACGCAACTGGTCTGTAAATACAAAGTTATCGCAATCCGGGTACGCCGGCGATATAACGGGCCTTATCCGCGCTATAGTGGTAGTATTGGTAAAACCCTGGTCTTCGTGGTTTAAACGGCGGTTATAAATGTCAATCCATTTAAGGGAATGGTCGTAGTTTGTTAAGCAGGCTTCGCCATAAATACGTACTGTTTTTCCGTGGTCCAGCGCATTGTTCCATATAAACCCGTTTTTATTATACACCATGGCATCATCCTGGCGGTGCGGGTAACTTCTAAACCAGGCGCGTACGCTTTTTTCAATATAGTCTGATACCATGGCTGCATCTGCCCACTGGTGGCCTTCAGCGGAAGATTTTCCCGAAGCGTAGTAATTATCCATCAGCGAAAAAGCGTTTACGAGTTTATGCTGGTTAGGGGTAATGCTGTCACCGTAAATACATAATTTAGGCATACCGCGGCCCTGTTGTATATCGCCATACACCTGGTCATACGTTTTATTTTCTTTAATAATGTAAACAACGTGTTTAAAAACAGAAGGCTCCCCTATTCTTTCAGGCACCGGGCGCGGCGCTATATGCTTACGTGCCGGCTGGTTGGTTAAGGCAATGCGAAAAGAAATGCTTTGCTTTCTAACTTTTTTGGTAAATGCTTTCAATAGTTTATCCGAAGGAACTGGTATAATGCTGATGGAACCAAGTTCCTGGTGAACAGAATACGCATCTTTTGCGGGCGATAACACCCGCGAACCTTTTGCCTCAATATTGGCAACATATAACCGGCTGCGCAGCAATGCAAGGCCGCCGGGGTAAGCTTCTGTAGGTATATACCCTTTTACTACACTCCTTCCCGTTCCTTTTGTGGCAGCGTTTGCCCCCAGCTTAACTACGCACAGTGCATTGTCCAAACCATTGGCTACATATAACGTAGTGCCGGCTTCATTAACCAGCAGGGCGTTGGGGCTGCTGCCATAATAAGTAATGCTTCCCCTGAAAAGCCCGACGGGGATAGAATCAGCCACCGTTTCTGCCTGTACATTTACCACGCTTATATAATCGCTGTTGCCGTTGCTTATATATAGGTACTTGCCGTCAGGGCTGCCGGCAATGGCATTGGGGTGAAGGCCCAAAGGCAACTCTTTTAGCAACTGGCCATTTGTTGCGTCAATAACAAATAAGCTGCCCCTGGCGGTGCCGCCTGTTGCCGGGTTGGTATAAGCGCTTCCCCATGGCGTACCGGCATGTTCAAGGCTGGTGTCAGTTACAAGGGGGCCGGCCCAGTTGGTTACATATATTTTGCTGCCAATAATACGCAGCCCGTAGGGTGCAACACCCGTTGGTACTGTCCACACCACCTGCCTTTTAGCATCAAACCGTATCTTCATCAACTGGTTATTGCCGTTAAGCACAACGTACAGGTAAGGAACACCCTCTTCAAACCGTACGGCTATATCGTTCGGCAGCGCTGCTTCAGCGGGTGGTACTGCGTTTATGGGTATGCTGCTCACATTTTTTATGCCTGATGTATCCCATTCAGCCATCATAATGGCTGATGCGGGGGTGTTGGCAGCGCTCCAGGTTATATAGGTGTGCCCGTTATAACTAAATGATTTTATTCCCGAGTAAGTACTCATCAGCCCTCTTATCAAACGGTCTGCGGACTTACTAAATGTCCAGCGGTGAACGATTTGCTGCGTTTTAATGTCAAGCACAGCAATGCCATACCGGTCTTCAATAGCTATATGCTGGCTGTCCGGTAAAATTGTAAAGTCAAGCGCGTGGTTTTCTAATTGCGGGTTGCCGTAAGTGACAACCTTGCCTGCTGATTGAATTATCCTGTTAAAAGGCATAAGTGTAAGCGGGCTTTGCTGGGCAAGGGTACTGTCGTCATACGCAGCGTGGTATAAAGAGGCTTTTTGCGCCAGTGCAGTGCACGATACAGACAAGAGACAATAAACGGCTGAAAGGAACTTTTTTCGCATTACATGAATTTGATAATAATATTGAAGGTAAGAAGCGCACCAACGCTGTTTCGCTTTAGATACCAATATTAGGTTGATTAACCCAAACCGGCGGCGGGCGCCTTCATTTAAAAGATGGTCAAAATTATACAAGCCAATATTACCATGCTGTTAAGGATACTCACTGAATTTTGCTGGCTGTGGGCTGAGGACGATAGGCCCGGTAAGTATACAGCTTCCGGCAGGGGCATCTTTGTTAGTGCCTGCTGGGTGAGAAAAAATTACAAGTTTCTGCGGTAACAAATTACAGGACACGTAGGTACAAGTACTATATGCCCGCGTTCGCTATTTTATCTTTTCAAACACATCGCCGTTTATCCCAAGGGCCTGGGTAATGGAACCGTCATTGTTTTTAATAAATTTGAGCGGGTAGGTTTCGCCGGCATTATAAAAATACAGGTCGGCCAGGGGTGATACCACTGTTTCTTTGCCATCCCACAATTGTTTTATCACCAGGTTATCGCCGGAAGCAATTATTTGTATAACATCATCATTGTCATCCTTAAACTGGTATTTACCTTCAAATATTTTCAGGTCTGCGGGTGTATAGTGTGCCGGTGCAACTTTATTCCATACATCTCTTTTAAACGCTACAACTTTTGTTATTTGCCCATCAGCGCCTTTTGTAAAATCAAGCGTGAACATTAATTGCTGTTTGTTAAAAAAACTCCAGGCTGAATCAGGTACAAACTGCACCTCCTGCCCATCCCATTGCTGTTTCAAAATAAGCTGGTTGTCCTTTTCGGTAAACTGCAGGTAGGCACTGCTGTTACGATCATTTTCATACAGCCCTTCATAAATTTTTAGCTGCGCCGGTGTATGGGGCGCTTCAAGCTTTACAAGGGGCTTATAATTGTTTACGCGGTTCCATACACCATTACCACCTACGTTAACCTGGTTTATGTTACCATCAGCCGCCTTAATAAAGGTTATATTAACCCGCTCCCCTTCTTTGGAAAAAAAAGCAAGGTCTGACTGCGGAAAGAGCCGCAATTGGCCACCGTTCCATAACAGTTTCGCGTTTAAAGAATTGGTATCTGCCGTAAACTGCACATTCAAATCTTTATTTTGCTGGTTTTGAAATACCCCCTCAAAGGCTTTCAATTGTTTTTGCGTAAGTGATATAGCCTTTGGCATATCACCGGTATTGCTGCCTTCCTGTGCAGCGGCGCCGGTGTACAGGTAAATTGCCATGTAAGCCACCGCTGCCAGCCTGCAGTATAGTTTTAGTTGCATAAATTAATTTTTTATTTAACGCCTAATACGTACACTATGTACGCTAATAACAAACCAAATAACGCTACCATTAAGCCTGCCGCCCGTTTCCTTTTCATATAGAATATCAATATCATGCCCGTGAGCGAAACAAGTGTCATTAACGATGCGGCAATGTCAATAAACACACTCCATACAGGGCCGGCGTCCCTGCCTTTATGCAGGTCGTTAATAATACCCACAAACCCGGCGCTGGTTTCCTGTATATCGTATGTACCGTCATCCCTGTTAATAAATACATCGGCAGCGTAGCCAGGGCCTTTAAAAGATGCGGTGCATTGCTCATCATCTATCCTGAAATCCGCCAGCGCTGCATGTATGCTGTGTGTATTTCTCAAATATTCAACTATAGCCAGTTTATCAATTTTCGTTGTGTCGGCCACCTTTACCCAGCTAACATTCATCTTCCCCTTACCTTCCTTTGTATGCACCTCGCCGCCAAACTTTTCTGCATGGTTCAGCGTTAACCCGGTAACGGCAAAGAAAAAAATGATGGCAAAACTTGCCATTGAAAGGTAGATATGCAGCCAGCGGGACAGCATAGCAAACCTGCGTTTCCAAAAGGACTTACTCTGACTTTTTTCTATATTCAACTGATGCTGACGCAATTTCCACATTGCCGGTTAAATTATATTGTTGGGGTGTATCGTTAATTTGCACAACCTGCCGCATCAGTTGATACGTCCCGTGCTCTCTTGCTGCTTCTATTTTTACGGTATAGGTTCCGGGTTTAACTATATTGCCGTTATCATCTTTGCCATCCCATTTCACCGTGTATTTTCCTGCTGAGCGGGTAGCACTTGAAACTGAGCTGCCTAAAAAAGATTGGTCTGTGCTGTAGCGCCCCCTGTATTTGAGAAACCATGATTTTAGCTCATTAAGGTATTTGTCCTTTTCGTGCCACAGCGCAATTGTTCTTACTGGCGCATGGTTTTCATCTTCAATCCACACTGCAACATAAGGCCTTTTGGCAAAAGATTGCTGCTGCAGGTTTATCTCCAGGTTAACTACCAGTTCAAAATCATTATCCGGGTGCTGTGTGCCGTTATATACCTGCTCCTCATGTGGTGCCTCTTTTTTACGCGGTGCTTCCAGTGCGGCCCACCCTTTGCTTTCAATCCGTTGCCCATCCCTTGTAATAATAAGATAATCTACGCCGGTAAGGTTGTTGGCAAGCTGAACGCTTTCCGCAGGTTTCAATACATTAAACGCTGTTGCCAGGGCACCAGCATCAGTGGCGTTGGCGGCAACAACTGTTGCGCTGATAATATTACCTGATGGCTGGCCTGTGCGCGGGTCAACAATATGTGAATACCAGTGGCCCGCAATCATTTCCCCGCGGCGGTAGTTGCCGCTTGTAGCTATTGCCTTATTGCCAATAAGCAGGCGATCAACAGGCGCGCTGTTTTCAGCGTTATCCTTAGGGTCGCTTACCTGCACCGGCTCAACAACGTCCCCTGATACTACTATATCTCCCCCAATATTTACCACAACGGCTTTAACTCCGCCCGAAGCCATTGCAGCCGCTGCCGCATGTTTTATAATATAGCTTTTGGCAAAGGAGTTTAACATAAGCGGCGCATTGGTAAGGTGTGTAGCTGTTTGGGCAGCAGCATCAAGCACCCAATGCTGTTGTTTTACTTCGGCTACGGCGGCATCCAGTTCGGCCTGGGTTGGCACCCTGTTTTTTGCAGCAGATGCTTTCCATAACCTTGTTACTATCTCTGCGGATGCATCAAGTGCTCCGTTGGTTTTAGTTCTCCAGGCATCAAAAAGGCCCAGTACTTCAAATAATTCAGGTGAAACATGTACGGGCTTGTTTGTGGTGGCAAGCCATTTGCTGAACTCACTTTTAGGGTCGTAGCCGCTGAGTATATTACCAAGACGTGTAATTTCATTTTTGGCGGCTGTTTCAGCATTTGCCGCCTGTGCATTGCTGAAAGCAGTTATCTTAAGTTCCATTGAGGTGCCCAGCACATTTTCATAATTAGACACATACAGGCGGGGCGTGCTTTTTGTTTTGCCTGCATAGGCGCTTATGCTGCCAAACGCAAGCAGCAATATGACAAAATTTTTTATACCGGCTAATTTCATGCGTACAATTTTTTAGTTGCCTTTCAAATATATTTATAATCTTATTGCATGGCATGTCAATTTGGTTAACGGGTTGATAATATCGACAGATGGTAACATGCTGCTAAACATCGCCTTATAATTTTTTTTTTATACCGGCACCCGCGTACAGGAAAACAGCCCTGGAACTGGTGGCCAAAACAAAATATAACAGCTTTGCCTTTACCCGTTCCCGCATCATTCTATATTCCGGTAACCTGCGCTTACCCCCCTATCCACTTTTTGAGTATATTGAGCGGCCGGAAAACCGGCGAAACCTTTTAGAAATTTAACCGTAATTGATGAGGGTTATACTTACCACTATACTGCTTATTGGGATGTCATTTTTTTCCTCCGCCCGGAACAGGCAGGATACGCTGTCCCCACAACTATCTTATCATTTAAGGTGGGACGGCAAATCAACCGTGCTTAACGTAACGCTTTATTACAGCCCTGCAAACAAAGACAGTACGGTGTTTGTATATGGCGACCCCAATTTTGGTGGCCAAAACGAGATTTTTAAAGTATTGCAGCATATTGAAAGCAGCGATAAAATAAAACTGAGCCCGGCTGAAAGAAAAATAACGGTGTACCATACCGGGCCGGGGCTAAAGCAAATAAGCTATACCGTTAACGGGCAACTGGTAGGCAACCCCAAACGGGCAACCGTTGATGAACTCTTCAGGCCGCTGATAACGCCAAATATATTGTACCTGGTGCCCCAATTTTTTATGCTCAACCCGCAGGGCCGCCATGCAGGCAGCGCCATCATACAATGGGATTCATTTCCGCAAGGCATACCATATTTTATATCAACGGCCGCGGGAGCAAGCCCTTCGGAAAAACAAAATATAGCGTTAAACAGGCAGCAGGATGTACTTATGCTTATGGGACCTGCCCTTGTAATTAAAACATATAAAGTGCATGGCATCCCCTACTATGCCATCACGTCAAAAGCGGATACAATTAATGACCTTTCAAAACAACTTGCCCCTTTTTTCAAATATTATTTTCCCGGCCTGCGCAATTTTTGGAGGGATGACAGCGCCCCTTACTACTACATAAGCATCTTGCCCCTGTTATCAATTGATAAACCGTGGGCAACAGGCTATAGCCAGAAACATGGGTTTGTAATGCGGTATTCAGGTACATTTGATGACAACAAAAAACGGGTGCTGGCGCATGAAACCTCCCATGCATGGATTGGCAATAACATGCAGGTAGGCGATGATGAATTCAATAACCAGTGGTTTGGCGAAGGGTTTAATGATTATGTGATGCTCATTAACCTTGCAGCATCGGGCATACAGGATAAAACGGCGTTTCTCGATTATATAAACAAAGATAATTTGCTCGCCCACTACAGCAGCAGTGTTAAAGACGCCCCCAACGATTCCATCGCCGCTAAGTTTTGGGCAGACAAACGTTACCAAACCCTGCCCTATAAGCGGGGCTTTATTTATGCCTTTTATTTTGATAACCAGGTAAGGCTTGCATCGGGCGGGCATAAAACCATCAGGGATTTTTTGCTGGCGCTCTTTAAACGAAACCAACAAATACATGCCGCCAACCCGCTGGCTAATTTAACGCTGAATGATTATATTGCTGCAGCATCAATGTTTATACCCGCTGAACAGGTGAAGCATGAAACAGGCACATACCTGCTGCAGGGAAAGCCGCTGGACTTCAGGAATATAAAACTTATTAAAGGCTTTACGATGGAATACAAAGACAGTATTCCGGTGTTAAGCATTGATAAAAGCGTTCATCTTAAAAAAATATACCACTGGTAGGGTAACCATCACACTACCAAAACAGGCATGTGCTATGAAAGATAAATACGATAGTAACAAGCAGGGCTACAGGTCAACACGGCGTAATATGCTTTCCCTGTTAAGTATGCTGCCGTTCTCACCGGGTATACTGAATGCTGCCGCGAATAACCTGTATAACGGGCAGGGCGCGCAATTGACAGGTGATGCACTGCCTGCCAAAAACATGTTTGCCATTAAGGGAATATATTTAAACGCGGCCTATACACACCCCATGAGTATTGGCAGCGCGGCAAACGTAAAGAACTACCTTGATTACCGCCTGGCCAACGGCAAAGCGGTTGATACCATAGATGAGGACAGGAACACAGCCCGCCAACTGTTTGCCCGTTTAATAAATGCCGGCGAAGACGAAATTTCGTGGGTACCAAGTACAATGGTGGGTGAAAACATGGTGGTAAACGGGCTGGGCCTGCCGGGCACAAAAGCACGCATTGTAACCGATGCTTATCATTTTGACGGTTCGTTATACCTGTACAACCAACTGGCTAAACAGGGCGCTGATGTAAAAATGGTGCTTCCCAAAAATAACAGGATTGCGCTGGATGATATGGATGCAGCCATAACGCCGGGCACAAAGCTGGTGGCGGTATCGCTCGTGTCAATGATTAATGGCTTTCAGCATGATTTAAAGGCACTGTGCGATTTGGCGCACAGCCGGGGCGCGCTGGTGTATGCAGACATTATACAGGCCGCGGGCGTTGTGCCTGTTGATGTACACGCCTCCGGGGTTGATTTTTGTGCCTGCGCCACGTATAAATGGCTGATGGGTGATTTTGGCGCGGGATTTTTGTACGTGAGAAGCGACAGGCTGCCGCTGTTAAAACGCAGCCAGTTTGGTTACCGGCAGCTAACAGGCATGCAATCGCACATTCTTCCTTTTGATGCTGCTGGTAATACGCCGTTTGAGTTTACACAGGGCGATAAAACCCGGCATTATTTTGAAGTTGGCACATTAGGCAATGCAGCGGTGCCCGCCCTTATTTTTTCGTTGAACTACCTGCTTAAAACAGGCGTTGAGGCGATACAAAACTACCGCCAGCCCATGATAACAGCGCTTCAGCAGCAATTGCCTGCCATGGGTTACCAGCCTATGACACCCCTGGATTCAACATCCCCTATTATAAGCTTTGCTTTTCAGGGCGCGGAACAAAAACTTGGTAAGAAACTAGCCGATGCCGGCATCAACATACAGTTGTATAAAAACCGGTTTCGTATATCGCCATCAGTATATAACACTATGGACGATGTGTCACGGCTGATTGAGGTGCTCACCTGAGTCGTCAGCGCTTTTTTCCCATCACGGGGTTGTGAAGGCTGGCTACGGTAAAGGCCCGGGCTCTTTACTCCTTATTAGCTTGCGCCATTTATACCGGAGTATTTGGCCGAATTCCCGGAATATTTTTTTAGAAAGTTTTTTATCGTAAAAGGGCAGGTAACGCCAGTAGCCCTTATAATTAAATAACCAGGGTAAAAGTCTTTTAAAATCGTTTCTCCACAAACTTCGCCGCACATCTTTATGAAACAGGGCAACCTCAATAAACGGTTGTTTTAAAGGCATATCGTGGTAACCTGTTATATAACTACCGTCAACTATGCGCTTAACGCCGTTTGAAAAATCGCGCCCGGTAAACCGCCCATAAGCCATCCACGAATTTGGCCTTGGGTCTGCCTCAAGCAGGTAATAAATGCCTGTGCCGGCATCATGCACATAAGTAATATTCACAAACCCGCTTAAACCAAGCTTTTTCCCCAAATCAATAAGTAATGTCTTAATCATTTCATCATTATAGTATAGCCGCCTGGTGGAATAAGTAAAGGGGCCTTTATCGTAGGTAAGTATTTTTGATGTGGTGTATACCAAAAGTTCTCCCTTGTAAAAAAGCGCTTCAACGGGCACTTCCTTCCCTGTTATAAACTCTTGTATTAAAATGTTATTGTTAACGGGTATTTTAGAAAGGTTGGCAATAAAATCATTATAGCTATGGCTTACAAACATATCAACACCGCCCCAGCTAAAGTCTATTTTATTAATAACAGGGAAAGTAAGCTTTTGTATTTTTTCAAGATCTGCTGTATTGTTATAAGTAACGTACCCGGGAGTATCTATGTTATTGTCAATACAAAAATCAGCCAGTGCTTTTTTAGAACCTACAACATCCCTGTATTTAATTTTTGCAACCGGCATAATTTTTAAAAAAAATTCATCATCGCTTATAACGTCGTTCATATATTTTAACAGGGGGTCATCTGCAAGTATTACCCAGTCATATTCTCCTTTTGTTGCCAGGGCATGCAATTCATTCGTATAAATTTTTTTACCAGGGTTACTTTCTATCCATTTATCAACATAGCTGTTTGCCAGCAGCCATGAGTTTGGTGAGCAGTAGGCATGTACTGTGCAGCCTGCTTTTTTTAGTACAAAAGGTATTTCGGCTATGGTATTCCAGTTATCCAGGCATGCTATTAACACCTTGAACATGAAGGGATTTTGGTATTAAATTAACGCATTTTTAGTTAGGCCCGGTTAAAAGCATAATTTTCTTTTTGCGGGTTCAAATATCCCCGCCTGTATCCTTGCCTTTCTTGCCATTTGCAGTTATTTATTGTTTGTTGCAGCATAATTTTATAGCAGGCTAATGGCAAATTTACCATGAGCAGGAACATTTGTCATGCTGTATAAGTCAACGTCACCAGGCCGGGGAAATTAATTTCATTGGCGGCAGGTTGATATTCAAAAATTATCCATTAAATAAATAGCTGTAAATCATTCAAAAATGACTTGTCATATAACATAAAAACAAAAATTAATTATATTTGTTAAATGCACTATAACACATAGCCGGTTGCTGTCATTTTCCGGTTATATTTTATTATAAATCGTATCCGTTCACCTAAATAAATTATCTATGGCCGCACGCTTTCAGATGGTTGAGTACGCAGACGCCCAACCCGAAGTACAGGAAATATATGATGAAACCATGAGGGAACTGGCATTGCCATTTGTACTCAACTGGTTTAAATGCCAGGGCGATAATGCAACCCTGTTAAGGGGTAACTGGGAAAAAATGCGCCACACTATGATTAGGGGTAACATACCCTTTATATTAAAGCAGCTTATTATTTATAACATTTCCAATATAAAAGGTTGCCAGTACTGCACCCATGTGCACGGTTTAATGGCCAATGGGCTTGCATCAAGCATTACCACAGACACAAATACAAAAATAACTGACAATCTTTCGGCTGATTTTATTCCATCTTCTTACAAAACTGCTATCCGTATTGTTACCAAATGCGCCATGACACCCAAGCAAACACTGGAAGACGATTTTGAAGACCTGCGTGATGAAGGTTTCTCAATTAATGAAATACAGGAACTGATGGCCCTGGCAGATTTCACTAACATGGTAAACACTATTGCTGATATTTCAGGCATTCAAATAGATAATGAACTAATGGAAGTGAATTAGATGGATTACAACGGCACTTTATTTGAAAACAGCCGGCGCCTAAGGTTTGAGGCCTTTAGCAACCTTGCTATTGAACTTAACAAGAGCAACGAATTTGAAGAAATTTGCAGCATACTTGTTACGTATATAAAATTCATTGTTGAATCTTTTGTATTTACTGTTAACTACCGCAACGGCGATGAGTACCTGCACATACTGGTGTTTAGGGGGGAATACTTTTTGAGTGAAGAGCCCGCGAATATTTATTATGATTTTTTTGTAAAGGAGTACGGCGAAAAAAATGTACCGGTTTCTTTAACCCGGGAGCAGATAGCAGGTTACGGCGGCCTGAAGGAAACTTTATACGGGCACGAAAAAGTAAAATCTGCCTGTATAATACCCTGTTTTGAAACTGCCACACAATCAATTACCGTTGGTGCTGCGTCAAAAAGCATGGAGCATTATAACAGCGCTGATTTCCGGTTTATTAAACTTATCAGCGAAACATTATCATCCAAAATATCCCAGGTTTTTGCACAACGCAACCTCGCTCAAAAAACCACAGAACTGGCGGTAAAAAACCAGGAAGTAACGTTGCTTTACCAGAACCTGGAAGAGATTGTAAAAGAACGCACACGCGAACTCACAGAGGCGAATGATGAATTGCAAACGTTGTTTTATAGAACATCGCACGACTTTAGAGCTCCGCTCACCAATATTATAGGCCTGGTTAACATTGCTGAGATAACCGACGGTAAAGAAGACAAAGAATGGGTGTTGCAAAATTGCCGGGCGGCAATTAATCACCTTGACAGGATGCTTAATAAATTAAACACTCTGAGCCGCATGCACACACCGCAGGTTGAAAACACTATTAACTTTAACAACCTTGTCAGCACGGCAAAGAAAAAGTGCTTAAGTGAAGCGCCGGACCGTAGTGTTACTGTAACCTTTAATAACCAGTTAACAGCAGAACTCAGGGGCAACGCCTCTCCTTTCCTCTTCATACTGGAAAACCTGTTTGAAAACGCAATACAATATGGTAAGGAGAAAGTAAATATCTCAGTAACGGCAAACAATACGTTTAATAACCTTACAATTACGGTAACGGATGATGGTACAGGCATTAAGCCCGAAATAATGCACAGGGTTTTTGACATGTACTTCAGGGGCGATGCAAGGTCAACTGGCAGCGGGCTGGGGCTTTACGTGGTTAACAAAATAATAAAGATGCTGGACGCCTCCATCAGGATTGACAGCAATGTAAACGAGTTTACCAGGGTAACAATGAGTTTTCCTGTCAAAGCCAGGGAAAAATATTTGCAAACAGGGTTGCTAAACCCGCTCGCTGTCCGCACCGTGCCTCGTGGTCTTTATGGTCTTATAGGCAACAGTGCTGCGGTATAACCAGGCGTCACACCGGCGGCGGCCAGCCTTTTAAAAACCGGGTGTGCAACTTACGCTGCCAAAATAATAATCAATTATTTTTTGTGGTTGCAATACAGGCAAATTAACTATTTTAGCTTGCTTTTTTTTGGCATTGCATAAACTGTTTACGGTAACTATTTCGGGGCCCTGTTAAATAAACCACTATTCACTTTTTTTAAATGAAGCAGGTAATTGATTTTTTTTCAAAACTGTTTGACACTGCAGACTGGCCCCCCCGCTGGCATTGTGGTAAGTGGAGCGATTTTCATGGCTGGCTGTATATTATCAGCGATTTGTTAATATGGGCGGCTTACTTTGCTATTCCTATCATAATAATACGTTTCATAACATATAAAAAGCATCAGCAGTTTATTAAGCTGTATTTCCTGTTCGCTGCATTTATTCTCGCCTGCGGCGCTACACATTTTCTTGACGCCATTACCTTCTGGTTTCCTGTTTACCGGTTAAGCGCCTTAATGCGTGCTATAACAGCAATTGTAAGCTGGCTTACCGTTTTCAGCCTTATTAAAATAGTACCCCTTGCCTTCTCATTAAAATCACCGCGGGAACTGGAAACTGAAATTGAGATGCGCAAAAAGGCGGAAGCGGAACTGCAAATAAAAAACCAGCAACTGGAAGAGAGCCGTAAAACATTTAAAAGCGCGTTTGATTATTCCACTATAGGCATCGCATTGGTGAGCCCTGAGGGCAACTGGCTTACTGTTAACCAGGCGCTTTGCGACATGCTTGGTTATACGGAGGCAGAGTTGCTGAAGCTTACCTTCCAGGATATTACCCATCCCGATGACCTGGCGCAGGATCTTGCCTATGTTAAACAGGTACTTAACAAGGAGATTGAGACCTACCAAATGGAAAAGCGATACTACACAAAAAGTGGCAGGATAGTGTATGCCCTGCTTTCAGTATCACTGGTTTGGAAAGATAACAACCCTGATTTTTTTGTATCGCAAATTGTAAACATCAGCCAGCAAAAAAAACTTGCGCTTGAAATTGAAAGAAAAAACCTGGCGCTCGAAAAAGCCAATGATGACTTACAGGTTCATCTTACACGTATAAATGAGTTTAACCGCATTGTAGGTCATAATTTACGGGGGCCTGCCACATCGCTGATAAACGCGGCAGACTTTCTTGAAACAACAGACAACGAGGAAGACAAAAATTTGTTGTTGTCAAAATTAAAAGGCACCGCTTCACTTATTTTAAGTACTATAAACGACCTGAGGGATTTTATCGAAATTCAGCTCACACAGTCTCATACAGCCATAGCCGCGTCGTTTAAAACAGCATTTAATAAAAGCACGGCTGTACTGGCTGATGAAATAAAAAAAACAAACGCGGTTATTAATGTTGATTTTAAGGTTGAAAAGGTTTTTTTTCCGCAGGTTTACCTGGAAAGTATTTTTTATAACCTGTTAAGCAATGCATTAAAGTATATTGATGCGTCGCGGCAGCCCGTTATCAGCATTGAAACAAAAACTCAGCGCGGCTCAATTGTGCTCAGCGTTAAAGACAACGGAATAGGCATTGATTTGAAGAGGCACGGAAAGGAAATTTTTAAATACCGGAAGATATTTCACAAAGGGTACGATAGTAATGGCGTGGGCCTTTTTTTAACCAAAACACAATTGGAAACATACGACGGTGGTATTGAAGTAGAAAGCCAGCCAGGCAAAGGAACAACCTTTTACATTTATTTTAAACAAGTATAGTTTATGAGTTACAAAATATCAAAAGCGGGAATTATTGATGACGACCAGGTGTACCAGTTTGTTATGAAAAAAACTATAGAGCAATCTGGCTACGTACAATCGGTGTTGCAATTTTATGACGGCGAAGAAGCCATTGCTTATTTTAAAGAGCAAAGCGAAACAGTTGAAGCCTTGCCTGAAGTGGTGTTACTTGATATAAATATGCCTTACATGGATGGGTGGCAGTTTTTGGATGAATTTGTAAAAGTGGACTTTAAGAAAGATTACAGGTTTACTATTTTTATCGTCACATCGTCCAATACAACAGAAGACATTAATAAGGCAAAAGAATACAGTGTGGTTACCGGCTACCACGTAAAACCAATCACGAGAGAAAAATTTGATGAGATGATTCAATCAATTATTAAGGCTGCCTGAGGTGCCTTATGCATCAAATTTGATACCTGTCCCTGTAATAAAAAAATTACAGGCATGGTAGTATCCAATGCTAGCGGTATAAGCTGTGCTTGTCCCCTTTAATTGCCCTGGCTTCCCTGTTCTGAATAGAAAATTTAGTAATAAGTTTACAGGTGAAATATATTTTAGCCGGGTAATATACCCGCGTAAATAAAAACACTATATCATGCTCGCCAATAAAAACGCGGTAATATACGGGGCAGGCGGCTCCTTAGGCAGTGCGGTAGCCAAAGCTTTTGCAGTTGCGGGCGCAAGGGTATTTTTAACAGGCCGCAGTTTAGCGTCAGTGCAAAAAACAGCAGACGAAATTTTTGCTGCAGGTGGCCGGGCTGAGGTTGCGGTGGTGGACGGGTTTGATGAAAAAGCCATTAACAACCACCTGGAAGAAGTAATAAAACAAGCCGGCACCCTGGACATTTCTTTCAACGCTGTTGGGGTTGATGTAAAACAGAATGTGCCGCTGGTAACCCTTACGGTTGACGAATTTTCTGCACCTGTTACACAAACCATGCAAACACGGTTTTTAACAGCTACAGCAGCAGCCCGGGTAATGATGAAACAAGGCTCGGGTGTTATACTGTCATTAACAGCCACCCCCGGCGGCATAGGCTACCCGTTTACCGGCGGTTTTGCACCTGCTTGCTGCGCGCTTGAATGTTTATCGCAAAACCTTGCATCTGAGTTGGGTGTTTATGGTGTGCGTGTAGTGAATATACGTTCCGGCGGGTCGCCGGACTCTAAAGTATTTAAAGAAGCCATTGCCAATTATCCCGATGTAATGGAAACGGTGTTACACAAAATGAAAGAAGATACCATGCTTAAGGCAATGCCGTTTATGGCCGATATAGCTAATGTCGCCGTGTTTCTCTGCTCTTCTATGGCAGCCAAAATAACGGGTGTTACTATTGATGTTACCTGCGGTACCACAGCCGCATTAAATTACAGGGTACCTTCCGGCAGTGGGGAATTTGCTGTTGGGCCATAGCCGCTGCAATAAGTATTGTACGGTTTTTATAGATAGTTTACCCTGCTGCATTATTTTGCGGGTGAGCATATTTGCCATCAGTAATTCATCCCCCCTCCCTCACTAAAAGATGTTGTTGTACTAAAAATTACTGCGATGTTTTATCCGGGCTAAAGGTGCCGGAAAATAGAATTTTGCCCTTTTTAAAATTTATCATATTTTGAGAGAACTATTGCAGGGCTCCATTTTCACGCCTGGACAGATGTATGAAATGAGTTTTAAGAAGCAATTGTTAGCAAACCTCTTTACCTTAAAAATTGCCCGCCATGTTGCATTACGAATTAAAGATTGCTTTACGCAAATTATTAAAAAGCAAACTCTATTCTTCTTTAAACATTGTCGGCCTGGCCGTAGGGCTGGCTGCCTGCTTAATCATCGCAACCATTGTTTTGAACGACCTGTCATACGATAAACAGTGGAAAAACTCAAACTTGCTGTACAAGATTATCGGGGTTCAAAGCGCTAACCATGGCATTGAAGAAACGCCAAATGTTTACTCGGGATTGGGGCCTGCATTAGTTAGAAGTTTCCCCCAGGTAAAATCATTTTGCCGGATGGAAGTGGAACAGGAGAAAATAAAATTTGACGTAACGAAAGACGCCGTCGACCTTCATGCCCTGCTTGCTGAAAATACCATTTGGGATATGCTGGATTTTACCATTATACAGGGTAACCCAAGGCAAATAAGAGAAGGAATAGATAACCTTATTATAACCCGGCAGCTTAAGGACGAATATTATAAGAACGATAATCCCATAGGTAAAATAATTTATAAAATTGGCGGGAATGATACCACAAAGTATCTTATCACCGGCGTAATTGAAAATATTCCCGAAAACACGCATTTAAGGTCGCAGGTTATTGTGCTGAGAGACTACCTGGGGAACAAAAATTCCCCTGCCAATAAATTTTCAGGCGGATCAAGCCCCGCCGTATCACCACAATACGTATTGCTAAGCCCTCATACTAATGCAGCGTTGTTTGAAAAAAAATTAAATACATGGTATAAGGCGCAATGTAATAAAGCATTAAGCAATAACAGCTATCACCTGCAGCCCATGCAGGATGTTTACCTGCGTTCAAATTATGCAGACCCTGGCAGCGTTCACGGAAACATAGATACCGTATACGTATTCTCCCTTGTGGCGGCGCTAATACTGCTTGTGGCATGTATAAATTATGTAAACCTTTCAACCGCCAAAGGAATTGAACGTATGCGGGAAGCAGCAGTTTCACGGGTAGTGGGTGCAGAAACAGGACACATTATTTCAAGGTTTTTGCTTGACGCTATGTTGTTTTTTATCATAGCATTCATCATTGCCATCGGCTTTTACAGCGTTTCAGTACGTTTCGTTCAGGAATATTTGAACAATGTTTTACCGGTTACATTATTTAACAGCATAGCACTGTTTGGCATTAGCTTTTTTAGTCTTTTGTTTGTTTGTGTTGTTACCGGGCTATACCCGGCCTATATGCTTGCAAAAATAAAGCCTGTAAATGCGCTAAAAGGGGCCGTGAGCCAAAAACCGGGAATGGGTATCTTAAAAAGAGGACTGATTGTAACCCAATTTGCCATTTCGTTGGTGGTGCTTATCGCTTCCATCACAATTAACCTTCAATCCAGGTTTTTAAAAAATGCCGACCCTGGTTATGATAAAAATAATTTATTGCAATTAGGTTTTGCCAGTTGGGGAGATAAAGGCGATGATTTCAAAAAAGAATTATTACGCATTCCGGGCGTAGAAAGTGCCACCAGGACAAACTGGTACCCGGCTTATGCGCCAGGAATTATGGGCATTGAAATGAAAGACCCCAGAAATGAAAATGAAGTATTGCATATTTCACTTATTCAATGCGATGCTGATTTTCCGGGAACATTAAAACTTCACCTTAAAAGCGGAAGATTTTTTGACCCTAACCGGCCCTCTGATGCAACAGAGGATTCACTCCGTTATACAAAGGTGCTTTTATCAGATACTTATGTAAACATCTTCAAAGACGAATCACGACTTGACAGGCCTGTTGCAGATTATATGCATATTCCTATAGGTATTGTTAAAGATTTTCATAACGAAAGTTTTTTAAAACGGGAAAAGCCATTTATTATAACCGCATACAAAGACATCAAATGGTCAGCAATGCTTATACGGGTTACTCCAGGTACTAACAATCGCGTTATAACTTCTTTACAAAAACTGTGGAAGCAATATTACCCGGCAAAAACACTTTCATTTAACTGGGTGGATGATTTACTTGCGTCGGAATACAGGAAAGAAAGCAGGCTGAGCAACATTTTTAATATATTCACTTCTTTGGCTATCCTGCTTGCCTGCCTGGGTCTGTTTGGCCTCGTAACGTTTACAATTGAAAAGAGAATGAAAGAAATAGGCATAAGAAAAGTGCTTGGCGCATCGGTGGCCTCTGTTTCAGGATTAATATCAAAAGATTTTTTAACGTTGTTAGCGCTTGGCATATTAATAGCATCGCCTGTTGCATGGTATTGCTTAAATAGATGGCTTGAAAATTATCCTTACCGTATTAATGTTTACTGGTGGATATTTGGTCTGGCAGCAATATTAATGACCGTTATTACCCTGGCAACACTTAGCTTTAAAACAATAAAGGCTGCGATGGCTAACCCGGTAAAAAGCCTGCGAAGCGAATGACAATAAACCTAAATTAGGGCCTAAAGCTGGGCGGTTTTTTGTCTCTTAAAACATGATATACCGTATAGTTACAGGTTAAGAAATTTTTTTGGGTTGTCGTAAGCAATCTTTTTAAAAAGGGCCTCCCCTAAATATCCGCGTACATATAAGCTCATTTCCCTGTCTGCGCCGGCTTTGCTTACCACGTAAAAATCTGTCCCGAACAGTACTTTATCAGCCACGGCTTCATCTGTCTCCAGCAAAATTTTCAACAATGGCAAAATTTTCACCTCGCACAAAGTATAACTTATATCGGCATACAGGTTTGGGTACCTGCCGGTGCGTATCATATCGCAGATGACGGAAAACCAGCTATAAGCTTTTTTACCGGGCGAATCATAAGTGGCCTCTTCATCATACCAAATATTCTTCATCACATCAAGGCTGCCGGTACTGCCATTAATAAAGTCACGGTCTGGCAGCCAGCTTTGTTCCATGTACTTCAGCCATTCGTCTTCACCGCCAAAATGCCCGAGGCATATTTTTAGGCGGCTTAAATCAATATCGCCGGCGTCGTTCCAGATGGTATGCAGCAATGCGGGGTTTAAAAGGCATTCATAATTGTAGGGATGCGTAAAACTTGCCGAAAAATCAACCGGCTTTTCAAACGGCAGCGGCTTATGTGTGTATGGGTGCACCATATAAGTGGGGTCGTCCGTTTTTTTACCGCGATAATAAACGGAGCCTTTTATGCAATGCGTTGTTATGGGTGTATTATGTTCAACGGCGTATAAATAAATATCCTTTAGCCTTTCATCAAAAGGATAATAGCCCAGTGCAGGGTAAATTTTAATGCCCTGGAAGGGTGCTTCTTTATCTTCAAGCCTCTCCGTAACAACCCGTGTAACATCTGCGCGCCGGGGGTCTGCAAACACAAATGGATAAATTACATTCTTATAAGCGGGGCTTGCTTTAAGTGCAGCAATTTCATTCAGTTGGCTTTCTAATTTCTTAAATGGCTGCCCCGCGGCCATAAACTCCATATCCATCGTCAGCAGCACAAATTTGGTGCTCATGGGGTAATAGCTGCGCAATTCGTCTATCATGGCCTTTTGCGTTGTAATATCATAAAACTCGGCAAAGGTTAATAAACGCGGCAGGGCCTGCACAAGCGAAGGTGAAAAGAACTTAAGGATGCTTTTTATGGTTGGCCTGTTTAACGTATAAATAAGCCACCTGATAATTTTGTGCTTTTTTATCCAGCGTATGGTAAGCAGCCCGCTAAACCAGGTAAGGCCTTTGGTAAAGTTATTGGGCACATGTTCAATAGTAAAACAATGCGCGTGGGCATTGAAGAAGAAGGGCATCTTTTCCATAAAACAGCGGTGTTAGGTACCTAATATAATAAAATTGTTTGTAATGTGCAAACTATTTGCAGGAATGGGCAACACAGGTTATTTGAGAAAAATTGGCTATTGCACCGGTTAATGAATGGTATATTTTGCCGTCCACCCATTGCCGTGCATAGTCTCGTTTGTTACAAACCAAACAAGCATTTTATTGTGAAACGAAGTTACCGGTGGCGGAATATTGGGCCCGCTGTAAAGAGCAATAATCTTGCCGTTGGTTTTATCGCCGTCAAAAACATACACAAAATCAACCCTGGCCTGTGTATTGAAGGATGTAAATTGAAGCGTTATCTTTTTGCCCTCCGGCGCTTCTATCAGCCACCTGCAATCCTCTCTGCCTGCATAGGGGTTATTGCCGCTGCCATCGCTGAAAGTTCCTGTTGGTTCTGTAAATATTTTGGTACCGCTGCAATACAAACAGCTTGAATCAACGGTTTCTGCCCGGTATGCAATGGACAGGTCAAAGTTTTTTGGCAGCTTTTCGGCCTCCAGTACAACCCACAATGAATCCTCGGCCGCAAACACGCTATCGGGCAATTGCTGCAGGCTGTACTTGTTAAGCAGGTTAGTATCCGCTATGGATGTTTTATACACACTTATGCTACCCTTAGTATTGCTGTATGACGGAGGCATATACATGCGTATACCCCTGTAATGCCCATAGGGGTGAATATACCATTGTTGATTTTTAAATGGCTGACGGTTTGCCCGGGCATATAAAAGATAGCCTTTTGCATTGGCAACAGCGGCCGGGCTGCCCTGAACCTGCTTTTGCGTTATGAAGTTTACGGCCGCAGCGGCATCAATAAGCCCTGCGCCAAGTTTGCCGTTATATTCCGCATTTATATCGTCTACCGGCAGGGCGCTGTTCATTAAAATAGTTTGTATATCCTTTACTTTCAGGCCGGGGTAACCGGCCATTATAAGCGCTGCTATTGATGTAACTATGGGTGTGGCTTCGGATGTGCCGGTCATTAGCAGTCTTGTGCTGTCGTCCATTACACTCGCCCCTTCAATATCAACACCCGGCGCACAAACGGTAATAAACGGGCCGTAATTGAAATTATGAGGTTTTATATTGTTACTGTCAATCCCGGTCACTGCAATTACGTTATTGCCGCCGGCCGGGTATTGCACCTGCTCCGTGGGGTAGTTACCGGCAGATGCTACAATAAGGATATTTTTTTCAAAAGCAGTTTGCAAAAGGTCTTTTTCATATTGTGAAAAATTGCCGCCGCCCCATGAACAGTTAATGATGTTGGCGCCTGCTTTTATTGCATACTCAATACCTCTGTAACCATCTTTTAAATAAGTAAGTTTAGCGTTGTCTGACAAACATTTTACCGGCATTATATCTATCCTGAATTTATCGCCCGGCTGGGCTGGCGTTGCAAGCGCAATTTCGCCGGCAATGTGGGTGCCGTGATAAAAATCCTGCAGGCGATATACAGGCGGTGTTACATCGTTATCGTCATCACTCACGTCCCAGCCATGCACATCATCAATAAAGCCGTCGCCGTCATCATCTTTATTATTTCCGGGTATCTCGGCGGAATTTGTCCAAATGCGGTCGGCAATATCTTTGTGTGTCATCCTAACCCCATCATCTACTATGGCTATAATAATGTTTCTTTTTTTTGGCAGGCCCCACAACGCAGGTAGGTGTGTATGCTTAATATACCATGGAATATTGGCAGCACCCGCGCTTTCTGCAGAACTGGCCCATTGTTTAACAGGTGAACAAAGCATTAACTGCCCCGGCGGACTTTGAACATATTTTACAAATGCTTCGCCTTTTAAAGCATTTATAAATTTAGCGGAGTCGCCGGTAAGCCTAAATGAAACAGACAGCCAGCGGCCCATGCGACTATCATTGCCCAGCAGGCTTGCCTTTCGTACAGCAAAAAAACTGCAGAACTTTTTCGCGCTGTTCCACAAATTTCCCTGGTTGCTGCATAAAGTATTAAAAAACGCGTGGCTTTTACCGGCAGCAATTTTCACAAATAAGGTTTTATTACCCAATTGCCTTTTAAATTGCCCGTAACTGGTATAATAAACAAAAAAAGAAGTTAATAAAACAAGCAATAGGTATTTCTGAATAACGCGCATACTTACTCCTGCTGCACGCAGCAATCTGTTAAACAAATAGGTAAATTATAATATCAGCGGTGAATAGTAATGGTATTTGATTCTGTTCCCCCTGTTTGCCCTACGTCGTAATTTGACAGCCCCGGGCCCTGGCCGGAATTTACCGGTATTCTGCCGCGCAGGTCAGGCAAAGCAAAAGTGCTCCTGCCATCGCCACCATAAAAAGTGCCTAATAATGAAAACAAAGCAGTATTTTGACTGATTGACATTAAAGACCCATCGCAAAAAGCCCATCCTTTGGGGTTAAAGTTAAACCCAAACAATTCTATTTCTCCCAAAAAAGGGTCGGCGCCGTTCCTGCTTGGAAATATACCCTGTAATGCTATACAATAATTTAAGGCAAGGTATGGCTGTATGTTTCCGATGGTTATTGATGTATCGGGCAGCTCCGGCCGTGGCTGCGTTGCCACCCAGTTGTTTCCATCCCAGCTAATTAAATCGCCAACATTCGTGCCCGGGTTTATTTTTATTTTATTACTGGTTATACTTAACGGGGCAGTTGCTGTAAGGCCCGAGGTTGCACTCTTTGAAGCATACAAAGCAAAAGGCACACTCACCAGTTGGCTGCTGCCTGTTAATGTGTACTCTGTGCCCCCTGTAATATCAATCGAAATCTGCAGCCATTTACTTTTACCATCACCCCAGTTTATGCCGTTAAAAGTTCCGGAAGTTGCCGTTCCGTTACCAATCAGTATGTCAAAATACCCCTGGGCCGTTGTAGTTACGGTTTGGGTTTCTGTATATACAGCCGTACCGCTGCCGCTATTTTCCAAAATACTTGCCTGTATGCCGATTGAAGTATTGGCCAGCGGGTTACCTGAATGGTCACGCGCTATTGCCTGGTAGTTAAAACTGCCCGGCGCCTGTGCGCAGCAAACATTTGTAATAACCGCCAACCAGGTAAAAAACATGCTTGTGCTGAGTATATTTTTTTTCATATCGCCTGTGTTTTGTGATGTTTATTTTTTGGTGATTTTCACGGATTGAATAAAATTGCCGTCTTTGCTGTATAACTGAAGCAGGTACATTCCTGCTGCAAGGGTGGAAAGGTCAACTGATGCCTGGTTGCCCGGGGAGCTGCTCTCGGTTACCTGCCTGCCTGACATATCAAATATTTTCACTACAAACGGGTTTTGGCCGGACGGTTTTATTGAAATGCTTGCAGCGAATGGATTTGGCGATAAGATAAAATGGTTATTCGCTCCCCTTGTAACCAACGCAATCACGTTTGAATAAGCAAATGTCCCGTCTTTATTTACCTGCTTTAAACGGTAGTAAGTAACGTTGCTAAATGGCGCAGGGTCAATAGCCTGGTAATTTTGCCGGCCGGCAGAGTTACTGCTGCCTGCAACAGTTAGCATTAGCAGCTTTAAAAAATTTTCGCCATCAGCACATCTCTGCACATCAAAATAGTTATTTTTAATTTCTCCTGGTGTGCTCCACTTCAATACAGCCTGGCCCTGCGGGTTTAAAGACGCTTTAAAATTAAGCAGCCCAACGGCCAGCGCCTTTTGGTAACCTGGCTGTAAAAAGCCAACAGTTACGATATTAGACGCTGATGATAGCGGGTGTACCGATACTTCGCCCACAGAAAAAACAAGATTAACATCAGTGTTGCTGATGTTCCCCCCAGAAGCATTAATAACTGACAAAGCAGTATCCTGCGAATAACATATCGTGGCGGAAAAAAGCATCAAAAAAACCATTGCAGAAAAAAGAAGGATGTTTTTCATAATGGCGCTTTTAAGAGACGTGGAT
The DNA here is from genome assembly GCA_035550215.1 of Chitinophagaceae bacterium. Taxonomy (GTDB): domain Bacteria; phylum Bacteroidota; class Bacteroidia; order Chitinophagales; family Chitinophagaceae; genus JABDFW01. The sequence goes on from DASZPM010000011.1 coordinate 25,947, forward strand.
TTGAATTTGCAATAAAGCTATTAACATTTTCCGGATTCAACGTCATAGGCTCTAATTAATTTTTCAGAATTTTTATTGATAAAAGTCAACTGCGTTTAAATAAAATTTTGCGTAATCAATCGGTTACGCATATATTTGTAACCGATTAGTTACATAATTATTATTGAATGAGACGCGACGTTTTCCAGGCCATTGCAGACCCCACACGAAGGGAAATAATAAACATTATTGCCAGGCAAACCCTGACGCTGAACGGCGTGGCCGATAATTTTGATATAAGCCGCCCTGCCATAAGCAAGCATATAAAAATTCTTACAGAGTGCGGCCTTATTGTAATTAAACAACTTGGCAGGGAACGTTATTGCCAGGCAAATCTTTCATCACTGAAGCAGGTATCCGGCTGGGTTGAGCAGTACCAGGTATTCTGGACAAAAAAGCTTGATGCACTTGGCGATTTTTTGGAGAAAGAAGCCATGCAGCAAAAACTAACATCTCAAAAAACAACATCAACAAAAAAAACAAAAAGAAAATGAATACCGAACCTTTTGTTATTGAACGCGTGTATAACGCGCCTGTTGAAAGGGTGTGGAAAGCCATTACCGATACAGATGACATGAAACAATGGTATTTTGATATTGCCGGGTTTAAGCCGGAGGTAGGCTGCGAGTTTAGTTTTTTGGGCGGCCCGCCGGAAAAATGCTACGTGCATCTGTGTACGGTGACGGAGGTGGTACTCAATAAAAAAATTACTTATAGCTGGCGATATGAAGGCTATGAAGGTAATTCATTCGTAACGTTTGAACTGTTTTCAGAAGGCGCGGGCACACGTCTTAAGCTTACCCATGCGGGGCTTGAAACCTTCCCTGCAAGCAACCCGGATTTAGCAGCGAAAAGCTTTGTATTCGGGTGGACATCGCTTATTGGTGAAATGCTTCCAAAGTTTTTGGAGATAGAAACCGCAGCTTAATTTATTAACGAAAAAACAAGTCAGCATGAAAATAATAGTAACCAGCATAATGGTAGACGACCAGGCAAAAGCACTGGCATTTTATACGGAAAAATTGGGGTTTATTAAGAAAAAAGATATACCAATGGGGGAACACAGGTGGCTCACTGTTGTATCGCCCGAGGGCGGTGATGTTGAATTGTTGCTGGAACCAATGGGATTTACCCCGGCCAAAGTTTTTCAAAAGCAATTATTTGACGCGGGCATACCCTGTACAGTTTTCGGCGTGGAGGACACCCAAAAAGAATACGAAAGGCTTGAGGCTATGGGAGTAGTTTTTAAAATGAAACCTGCCAATATGGGTACGGTAATAATGGCCTCATTTGAAGACACCTGCGGTAATATTGTTGCTATGGCGCAGCAGTTGAATATGCCTGTCAATACACAATAACATCCTTCACCGTTGATGTGAGCTTTTGATAAGGGTTATCCAGGAACGCGCCTATAAATACATCTCCTTCCCTTGTATTCAGCATCGGCCCGTGGGACTTGCCCGTAAAGAGCAGCCGTTGGCTGTTGGGCATGTAATGATGAATCATATCGTTATACAATGGCCTGCACGCAGGGTCGGTGTCGCCGGCTGCGAGCAATACAGGCACATCAGCGTAAAAAGGCATCTTTGTTTGAGGGGCTATTGCAGGCACTTGCCAGCATTTGCATAAGCCCCTGTATACATCGTTAATATGATAGCCTGACATATAAGGATACAGCATATATTGCTGGTTAATGACCTTATCACGTGCATACGCCATTTTATCAGAACAGTAAACTGACAGCCGCATGCCAGACGTAGCGCCGCTGCTTTGAAAAACGCCGTCAAAATATGCCTGCATATAGGGCTGGTGGTTGCCGCTGATAAAATCATTTATTATGGCGGGCACATCTTTTATGCTGGAGAAGTCAAAAATGCTGTTTTCAATAATATCCAATAACTCATTACGGCCATAATGTATGTTTAATGTTTTACCGGTACCTTTTTCCTGGTATGCCAAACTGAATGTTTTGTTACCAATAGAGGAAAGATACTCCTTAAACCTCTCCTCCAGGTTACCATACAATACCTGGTTTGCTGAGTCTGTCCGGGATTTGGCGAAGATGGTTTTAAGCGCTTCATTAAAGTTTGCCAGTTCATCTTCATCAATATTGATAAACTCAGGCAACGGGGAATCCAAAATCAGCGACCTTATGCCGGCAGGATAGTTATGCAGTACCGTCATCAGCAAGCCGCCGCTGTATGATATACCCATAAGATTTAACGAATCAATTTTCAGCGCCCTGCGCAGGTCTTCAATATCTGCCGCGCTTTCAACAGTGTTATAGGCGGAAAGGTCAATTCCCTCCCCTTCAAGCCTTTGCCTGCAATGCCTGGCAGCCTCCATTATAAGGCTATCCTTGGGCAGGTTATTGCGGTAGGCGTATTTTATTGCTGTGTTAATTTCATCACAGTTAAGGCAGGGCACAGCGTACTGTGTGCCGCGTTGTTCAAAAGCAATAAAATCCCTGTCCGCTATTAAAGAACGCCTGTGAATATTGCGTACAGGCCGTAAAGAGCTGCCACCGGGGCCGCCGGTGGTATATAAAACCGGGTCTTTCTTTTTATTGGGGTTATTACTGTGTACGTAAATAAAAGGCAGCTTAATAGTTTTGCCTGCCGGCCTGCTCCTGTTTTCCGGCACTATAAGATAACCACAGGTTGTTTTTAAACTGCTGTCGGCTTTAAACGCACAGGCACAGGGCTCAATTTTAGGCGTATAGCCTTTTGTTTGGGCATGCAGGCCCTGCAATAATGTAACTAACAAAATAGCTGCAAATACTTTTTTTGTCATGTGGTGTAAATATTATTTTTTCACTTCATTAAGTTTTCTTCTTGTGTCAGCCGTTTCATGCAGGTCAAGTGATTTTTGAAAACTCTCTGCGGCCTTTTCCTTGTTTCCCATTGACACATAATAATCCCCCATACTGTCATACGCATTGCTGCTTGTTGGGTAGTTATCAATGTTCATTTTAAAAAACTTGTATGCTTCATGCATCTTGTTTACACCCATGCATGTGTAAGCAAGATTGTTTATCAAATCTTCACCGGGCAATACAGTGTAACCAAGGTTTTTGGAGACAGTGTTAAAGTGATCTGTCACCAGCGAATCAATATCAAGGTTGGGGTTTTCATCCAGCACATGTGTATCAAAATGATAATAGTTAAACACAAAATGCAGTGCGTAATACTCACCCAATAATTCAACAGTACCATGCCTTTCTCCCGGGAAATACTGGTAGCCAAACCTTAACCCGTTATTGCGGGTATTATTAAGCGCGTGAATAAATGGCAGTGTACTGCGCGTTACAAGTGTGTTGCTGTTAAGTGTATCATATTGCACAGCCGCTGTATCCATGCCCGGCGGCATATTATTAGCAATAGCAGCAAACAATACTTTGTTGTAAAACCTGGCCGTTGGCAGCATAGCCTGCGCCTGGTGCAAAAGTTTTTTATTATCCCACCACAGGCTGGGGTCAAGGGCTATGTAGGCATTAAACATACTGTTATGGTGCACAAAGGCGTTTACAACCGTTAAACCACCAAGGGAATGGCCGCTAAAAACTTTATACGGAGCCGCCGGGTATTTTTTGTTTATATAAGGCATCAGTTCCTGCTCTATAAACTGCAGGAACTTTTCACCGCCGCCCGATTCATGCGCGCTGGCTTCTACATGTGTTGGTGTCAGGTCGCGCTCACGCACCGTATTAACAATGCCTACAATAATCACATCGGGCAACACGCCGCTCAACTGCCTGTCAATGGCAACGGCAGAGTGAAAATGGTCTTCCCCATCCAGCAGGTACAATACCGGGAACCGTTGCTTCTTATCGGCTGTTTCGGGTACATACACCCAAACGGTTCTTTTCTCTCCAAGAATCGTGGAATACAAAGTGTCTATATTGCCGATTACAATTTTATCTGCCTGCGCATGCACACACTGCATAACCACCATTAAAATCGTTATCGAAAAATATTTCTTCATGCTTATATATTTACCGGACAAAGCTACCACGGCGGGCGGCAGGGGCAATGGTAAAAAACGGACAATTTAACAAGCGCAGGAAGAAAGCTTCTGGCCGGTGAATTTTATCACGTCTTTGTAAAAATGGCTGTGGTCATAGTAGCCAAGCAGTGTGGGGTCAAAATTATTTTTATCGGCTACATATTCCGTTAACGCAGTTCGTGCGCGTAAAATGGCGAGGTAATTTTTAGGTGTAGTGCCGATAACATTATTAAAACACCGGTTGATGGTTTTGGAAGTGGTAAACAATTTATCAGCCAACTGGCTGTTGTTATGATGCATGTTGCCGGACGCGTATAATGTTATAACATCATGCACAAGTTGTACATAATGGGTCTTCTTTTTTGCGCGGTGCAACTTTAACAGGAAATACTGTTGAAGCTTCTCAACCCTGGCGGAAAAATTTGGCGACTGCTTTATCTCAGCCAGTAAAGCCGCCGGTATTACCGTACTGGCAGAAATAACTTTATCAATAATATATTGCTGGTTTATACCAAGTATTGCTTCAAGGCCGCCGGGAAAAAATTTTATAGTGAAAATATGATCCCCGGGCAGGTTATGCCTTTCTACAATATTATTTCTTAATAAAAGAACATCATCGTCAGAGTTTATATAAGTCAGCGTATTACCCGCCGACAATTGGTAAGGCGTACCAAGATTAAGGTAGATGGTCGGCGTCCAGCTTGGAAACATTTTTACCGTAAAACATTCATTGCCTATATGCCTGTTTGTTTCCTCGAAAGATGATTCGGAAAAAAATTCAACATAACCAGCCAGTTCTTCGCACGGCCCGCTGAATGTATATATCTGCCTTATGTTGTCAAAAATTTCCGTCATTTTCCCACCCCGCTAATTAAGCGCCTTTATAGCCTGGCCGTAATTATAATCTGCTGTTATTGATTTGGCTGATAACATGTACGCCGACTTTAGCCTGTCGCTTTTGGGCATATATTTAGCAATAGTAATCATTGCGTCGCTTTTTTCATAATCATCGTTAATTTTTTCAGTGGCTTTCAGCAACACAACCCAGTCGTCCTCGCTGGTAATTCTCGCGGTAGCCATTTTTTTATATACTTCTGTTTTCTCGTAATCGGAGTTAATGCCGTCGGTTACATCCAAAAATTTTGTGAAACTCGTACCGACCGGCGAACCCTGTACAAGCAATGCCTTTAATACATTTGCTTTTTCATAATCTGAACCGATATTATTTGTTACGATTAAAAAATTATTGGTATTATTTTCTGAAGGAACGCCGTGGCTGATTAATTGTTTCAAAACATTTGCCTTGTCGTAGTCTGAATTAATATTACCAATTGCAGTCAGTGCGTAGTTATACTGGTCTGGAGTAAGCGGCTGGTCAACTATTAATTTAAGGCAATTATCTTTTTCGTAATCCGAATTAATGGTGCTTACAGCATCCAGGTAAGCAGAAGCTGTTTGTTCATCCTGCAGGTAACTCACCGGTATTTTTTGCAACAGGGTACTTTTGTCATAATCGCTGTTTAACTCATTCCCTATTCTTCTTACAACATCAGTTATCTCATTTTGTGTAACACTGCTCCCGCTAATAAGATACTCAAGGTACAATCTCTTTACATAATCAGACCTGAGGTTATGCACTGCATCCAGTACCGCGTTGGCGCCTCCGTTACTATATAAACGCTCTTCTCTGCGTTTTGCATCAAAGCCTACATTTATCATTTCCTTAATGGCTCTTGCCAATATGAGCTTTTCGTTCTCTGAAAGCACTGTTCTTGGTGAGCCATCGTTAACAACGTATACTATCTCATCTCCTGTACCCGGTCTTGCGGAAATACTGTTGCCATTCTTTTTGAATTTAACATACCCGTCATCCGAAATAGTCTTAATTTCTTTTTCATCGTCCGTAAAAGTAATTTCCCCTCTTGTTTCCAGTCTTAACCGTCCTGTTTCATCGTTAACAGTTATTGTTGTCCTGCCGTTGTGATTCGAAAATGAACTGGTAAAACCGTCATCGCAGGCAAAGGCGCCTGTAATAAAAATAAACAGGCAAACCAGGGATATATTTTTCATGCAGATTGATTTTGAGTAATACAATACTTCAAAACTATAAATTATTTCAATACTATGCAAAGCATATTACTAATTTTAATTTAGTAATATATAATGCAAATTAGCATTAAGACGGCTATATGCTACTGATTTATAGGTTATTATGAATATAAAGGGCTGTATGTAAACAGAATAGTAAGGGATAAGTGGCAATAATATAGGGATGAACGGCGGCCTTAATAAATATTATTGCCGCCCCCAGCGCAGCAGGCCGGCTTCCATCCGGCTGTACACTTCTTCTTTAAACCTTGGCAGGTCTTTCATTGTATAACCGTTTACCGGCACTTCTGCAAGGTACACGCAACGGCACTTGCCGGGTGTTAGCTGCCAGATATTCCTGTAATGCATCCTTTCATGTGTATCAATAAAAAGAATGGGTTTAATGGGCGTTTGTGTTTCAATGGCTACCCTGAAGGCACCATCGTAAAAATCTTTCAGCGGCTTGCCTGTTTCGTTAAACGTCCCTTCGGGGAATATGAAAATAGAAATGCCCCGGTGCAATGCCGCCTTTAAACCACGCACGCTTTTAGCCCTTTTCTCGGGGCTGCTCCTGTCAACAAGCACTACTACCATGCGGTAAATGGTACCAAATATGGGGTACTTAACCATTTCGTATTTGCCCAGTATGCGTACAGGCTGGTGAATACTGCGGATGATGCAGGGAATGTCCATATACGAAATATGGTTGGCCACAAATATAAACTGGCGCTTTTTATTATGCGGCGCTTCATATATTTCGCGGTGCCATATGCCCACCAAAAAATACCAGGTGCGCGCCCACCATTTGCAGGTATAGTAAACAAGGTTACCGCCTTTTATTTTACCGAACAATGCAAAAAACAACGCAAATACAAGCACAATAAACATTAACGCTACAAACCAGAAAAGGGCATATATGCAATAGAGTACCTGTATTATGCGCAGCAGTTTTTTCATACGTGGCTGGCTAAGATAAATAACCTTTACCGTAAATATTTTTTCATTATAAACATGCCGCGTAATTCTGGCTTCATTTCAGTATAGTTAAGCCGGTGCGTTCCGCAAATGCTAAAGCCCAGTTTATTATAAAATGCAATGGCAGCAATACTGCTGTCCATTACTTTAAGCCAAACAATCTTTTTCTCAAAACTTTCCGCCAGCGTAAAAACAAACTCCATTGCTTTGCTGCCAATGCCTTTACCGCTTGCATCCGCTACAAAATAAACCCGCTCCAGTTCAAGGGCTTTGGGTTCTTCAGCCAATGGCGCATCAAGGTTTATTTTAATATACCCCACCGCCCGGTTATTTATTTGAACAATGAAAAATTTTGCATTGGCGTCCTGTATTTCTTCAGCCAGTTGGTTTGTGGAAAAGCACTTCTGCATATACCATTCACAGCTATCGTGCCACAAGTGTACATAGTGGTCTTTATACGCCTTCACTGCAAGGCGGTGCAGTTGTTCAACGTCTTGTATATCCACCGGTGTAAAAACTATCGCGGCATCATTCATGCGGTGTTAAAAAGTTACGTTGTAAAGTGAATAATAACAATATTTTCTCCTTTTCCATCTGTGAATTTTGGTAAGTAAACCCGCATTTCTGCAGTACTTTTTGGGAGGCTGTATTTCGTTCTTCGGCAATGGCATAAAGGGTATTTGATGAATGATACCTGAAAAAAAAGCCTATACCCCCGCGCAGTATTTCAGTAGCATAGCCCCTGCCCCAAAATTGCGGCAGCAAGGCATATCCTATATGTAGCTTTGCATTGTCCGAATCCATGGCAAGTATGGAGAATGAGCCGACAAAATTACCTGTATGCCTTTCGAACATAGCCCAGCGCCCGGTATTCGCCCTTGACAGGTAAAGGTGTATGTTTTGCACAAGTAGTTTGTCACTGTCTTCTTTTGAAACCGTGGGGCGTATGTAACGCATTACCTCTTCGTTACTGCTTAACTGGTAAAACAAATCATCGTCCTGCGCATTGTACTGGCGTACAGCAAGACGTTCCGTTTCAAAAATAAATTGGGGGGTAATCATTCAGGAAATAAAAATACCAATTTATTTGGGTTGAAAAAACGAAGTTACAAGCATGGCGAATTGCAGTAAGCCCCCATACGTAAAATAATTTTTTGTACCGTATGCTTTTAGCTGATGATACTGTCGTGCCTGAATAGGTAAGGGATAAGAAAAAGCGCTAGCCCGCCTATGATTACCTGTGTGCCGATGACAATTGTCCTGAAATCTGCAGGCACCTCTCCCACTACAGAACCACGCAGCGCAATGCCAGCGTAAATAATTACTATGGTAACAATTAATACGGCAATGCGGTAAAAAATCATGCCTTTTTTAAGATAATGAATAAACCAGTAGAATATTATACCGCAGGCAATAGAGAGTAACAACGAGCCAAATACAATCACTGTTACGTCAACGCTGTTAAACTCGTGAAATTCCTGGACAGCGCGGTAAATAAATACGAAAATAAGATTGGCCATGGCGGCAATTATGCCGGCAAAAAGACCACCCAAAACACTTCTTGATAAATCGGTTTGTGGATAATCGTAATTCATATAGCAAATTTTATTAAGTAATAACATCACTTAACAAGCTATAGCACAAATCCATGCAGAGTATAATATATGGCTGAAGAGAATAGCCGCAATTCGTTACCTAAAGGTAGAAGGATTTTTTAATATAAATATCCAAATTAATGCTCGTATAGTTTAAGGGGACGAATTTTTTAAGCAGGACTAATGCTATTCCATGTGCTGGCCTGTCGCGGCAGGTGCATTAAATAAAATTGAGCTTATGCAACACTTAGAAAATGCCCGTGTATTTAATAAGTAAAACGAGGTTATGAAAATCCTTATACTGATTTACCTTTTCTTAAGCATTTTCCTCTCTTCTGTTGTTGCACAGCAAAATAACCTATTAACCATAGGCACTATTCACAATATCCATTCAGGCATACTGCACGGGGAAAGACAAATTTGGGTTCATTTACCGCCCTCTGCAGGACTTGATAAAAAAAAGAAATACCCGGTAATATACCTGCAGGATGGTGAAAAGAATTTTGCCAGCGTGGCTGGCATGGTAGATTTTTTAAGCTCGGTTTGGGGTAATAATGTATGCCCTGAAATGATTGTTGTTGGCATACCTAACACTAACCGCATAAGAGACCTTACCCCTACAAAAGTAACCAGTGGCCTGTGGATTGACAGCATAACTGCAGCCAATTCGGGTGGCGGCGAAGCTTTTATGGCTTTTATTGAAAAAGAGTTGATTCCCCATATTGATTCATTGTACCCATCCATGCCCTACCGTATACTTATCGGGCATTCGCTTGGTGGCATTATGGTTATTAATACGCTTATGCACCATACAAAGCTGTTCAAAGGCTATATAGCTATAGACCCCAGTATGTGGTGGGACCAGCAAAGGCTTTTGCACGAGGCCGCCCGCACAATGAAGACAAATGCTTACCCCGGGGAAACCATATTCCTTGCTATGGCGAATACTTTACCCATAGGCATGGATACTACAAGCATTCAAACGGATACTACAAGCGGCACCATCCATTCCCGCAGCATACTTCAACTGTCCCGTTACCTGCTGGGTAATAAAAATGGCTTAAAGGCCTCTTTTAAGTATTATGCTGACGAATCACATACAACCTCGCCCCTACCTGCTACTTATGATGGCCTTCATTTTATTTTTAAGGACTATACGCTAAGCTACCCTGCAAATTCTTTTACCGATTCTACTTTCCCGCTGGCATCTTTTCTTAAAGAGCACTATGCTGTCTTATCTTCTGAATACCTGATGTTTAACGAAGACGGGAGCGCCTTATTACCGCCTGAAGACGTGGTAAACAACGCCGGCTATTTTATGATGAGCCAAAAGCAATTTACAAAGGCAGAAGATTTATTTAAGATGAACATTCAAAATTATCCGTCCGGGGCGGTGGCGTACCGTTACTTGGGCGACTTATATGCTGCCAAAGGCGATAACCGTAAAGCTATTGAAAACTATAAAAAATCGCTCTCTTTAAAAGAAGATATCGAAACTAAAAAGAAGCTGAGCAACTTAACGGGCTATTGAACTTACTCTTGCCAATCACGAAGCCTGTAAAGTTTTGCAGTGAATTGTACGCTGTATATTAGCGGACCTGGCGGTGGTGGTCCCAACCATAATCATCTCAATAGTATCCGCCGTACAAGGCGACAAATTTGCTTTTTACTTCTTACCTGGTTTTACTTAACCATTCCCTTAATTTCATTCAGCTTCATCAGCGCTTCTACCGGCGTAAGGCGATTTATATCAATGGCCTCCAGTATTTTGCGGATGCTGTCAAAGGTCTCGCTGTGCGCATCAAAAATAGAAAGCTGCATTTGGGGTGCAGCAAGCGTTTTAACCCTGCCCTGTACATTTTTTATTTTAGGGCTACCGGTATTATCCTGGCTGCTTATTGACTTACTGACTTCATGACTGTCTGACTTTTCTTCCCTCTGCTCCTCTAACTGGTGCAATATTTCGTTTGCCCTGTCCACCAATTCAGGCGGCATACCGGCCATTTTTGCCACGTGAATACCAAAACTGTGCGTGCTGCCGCCGGGCGCCAGCTTGCGCAGGAACACGATTTTATTACCTACTTCTTTATTGGTGATATGAAAGTTTTTTACACGAGGCAATTTATTCTCCAGTTCGTTTAACTCGTGGTAATGGGTGGCGAATAATGTTTTTGGCGCGCAGGGCGAGGCATGCAGGTACTCCACTATGCTCCACGCAATAGATATGCCGTCATAGGTACTGGTACCCCGGCCAATTTCATCCAGCAAAATAAGGCTTCGTTGCGACAGGTTATTGATGATGCTGGCCGTTTCATTCATCTCCACCATAAAAGTGCTCTCGCCACCGCTAAGATTATCGCTCGCCCCAACCCTGGTGAAAACCTTGTCCGTCAGCGGCACCTTCGCTAAAGATGCCGGCACAAAACTACCCATGTGTGCCATCAGCGTAATAAGGGCGCATTGCCGCAGCAACGCGCTTTTACCGCTCATGTTGGGGCCGGTTAAAATAATCACCTGCTGCTCCTGCGGGTTTAAATACATGTCGTTGGCTATGTATTGTTCCCCTACAGGCAGGTTGCGTTCAATTACCGGGTGGCGGCTTTCCTTCAATTCAAGTTCAGCGCCTTCATGCACTTCCGGTTTTTTATAGTTGTACTGTAAAGCATTGCCCGCAAAGCATAGCAGGCAATCCATTATAGCCAGTATATTGCCGTTCACCTGTATGGGAGCTATATAATCCTGCAGTTCCACCAGCAATTTATCGTACAACTCAAGTTCTATCGCCAGTATCTTTTCTTCCGCACCCGTTATCTTTTCCTCGTATTCCTTCAGTTCAGGTGTTATATAGCGCTCCGCATTGGCGAGTGTTTGCTTGCGCATCCACGTTTCGGGTACCTTATGCTTGTGTATATTGGTAACTTCAAGATAATACCCAAAAACATTATTAAAGCTGATTTTGAGGGATGATATGCCCGTACTCTCCGCCTCCCGCTGCTGTATGGCGATAAGGTATTCCTTACCGCCGCTTGCAATCTTCCTTAGTTCATCAAGACCTGCATGAATACCCGGTTTTATAACACCTCCTTTTGCAGCAGCGGAGGGCGGCGCATCACTGACGGCATGCAATATTTTTTCGGAGATATAATGACAGCCGTTCAATGCATCGCCCAGCCTTTTTAAATATTCATTATCGGAAGCGGAGGCTGTTTGCTTTATTTGTTCCGCGTATTGCAAGCCCTTTGCAAGATGCACCACCTCGCGCGGGGATATTTTCTTAACAGGTATTTTACTAACAAGCCTCTCCACGTCCCCGCATTGCTTAATTAATGCCTGCAGGTGCTTACGCAGGTCAACTTCTTTTATAAAATATTCTGTAAGGCCAAGCCGTTCGCTGATTTTTTTTATATCCCGCAGGGGCAACAGCATCCAGCGCCGTAACAGGCGTGCACCCATAGGGCTTACGGTATTGTCCAGTACTTTCAGCAGGTTATTGCCTTCTCCTCCGTTACCAAGCAATTCAAGGTTGCGTATGGTAAACCTGTCCATCCACAAAAAATCTTCTTTCTCAATACGCTGTATGCTGGTAATATGCTGCAGGTTGGGGTGCTCGGTATCTTTCAGGTAATGCAGCACTGCGCCTGCGGCCACGATGCCGTTGTGCATATTTTCAATACCAAAACCTTTAAGCGAGTGTGTTTGAAAATGTTTCAGCAGGCTTTCAGTACAGTAGGCCTCGTCAAAAATCCATGCCTCCAATGTATATGTATAAAACTTGAGGCCAAATATTTCCTTAAAATGCTTTTGATAACTTCGCTGAAAAACCACTTCAGCAGGTTTAAAGCTTTGCAGCAATTTATCGGCGTATTCTGTATTTCCCTCTGCCACAAAAAACTCCCCTGTAGATATATCTAAAAAGGCCACCCCGCATTCTTCCCCGTTAAAATGCACGCCCGCCAAAAAATTATTGCTGTTATGTTCCAGCAGCTTGTCATTGGTAGCTACACCGGGGGTAACCATCTCGGTAACGCCGCGTTTTACAATGCCTTTGGCCTGTTTAGGGTCTTCCAACTGGTCGCATATAGCTACGCGGTAGCCGGCTTTTACCAGTTTATGCAGGTATGTATCCAGCGCGTGGTGCGGAAAACCCGCCAGTTCAGAGGATGATGCTGCGCCGTTATTGCGTTTGGTAAGGGTAATGCCCAGTACCTGGCTGGCGATGATGGCATCCTGCCCGAAGGTTTCGTAAAAATCGCCCACACGAAACAGCAATATAGCATCAGGATATCTTTGCTTGATAGCCCTGTGTTGCTGCATGAGTGGTGTATCTTCTGCCGATTTTGCCATGGACGGCAAATATACCCCGTGAAAAGTGAAAGGTGAAAAGTGAAAAAAACGATGTGCAGAAGGTGGGGATTGTTGCTGTTAACCGCATATTTATCTTTTTTTCATTCGTCAATCTTGCTACCTTTCACGGGTTAAAAAAATTAGGTGGTAATACCATTTACCAGGCATTTTCTCCTCCAAAACAAGCATTATGAACGAAAACCGTTACAACATTTTCAACCAGATTCACAAAGCGCTCAGAGCAAGGCTATATGCAACCGCAGGCGATATTCAGCAAACTGATTTCGCTGAAGATAACGCTGGAGCCACCATTGATAAAGTATTACAGGTAGTAGACCTGTTTGATGACCATGCACGCCATGAAGATACCCACCTGCTGCCCCTGCTCAACAGCGTTGACGCAAAAATGGTAGCAGATTTTGAGGAGGAACACGTAGAAGACCACCGGCTGTCCAACGCCTTGCGGCAGCATGCAGCAGCATGGAGGAGTGCAGCCACCGCGCAGGAAAAAGCGGCACAGGGTAAAGCATTATTTTATGCCTTTAACGCATTTATTGCATTTAACCTGTACCACATGAACAAGGAAGAAGATGCGCTGCTGCAAACATTATGGCAGCATTATACTGATGCAGACCTGCTGGCGGTGCAGAAAAACATCATTAACTCCATACCGCCTGAGGTGATGATGGCTGAAAGCCGTTGGATGCTGCGCAGCCTTAGTAACAGCGAAATTATACAATGGCTTAAAGGCGTACAGCTTACCGCGCCACCGCCTGCCGTTGCTGCACTTACGGCTATGGCACAGCAGGAACTTTCATCTGAAAGATGGGAGGTTGTTGCTGTGGCGGTAGCCTGAAAACCATTGGAATAATAATGTATGCAACATATTAAAAAACTCCCCGGCTTTAGCAGCACGGGGAGTTTTAGTATAAAGTTTGCGGGTTGCTAATGCTTGAAAAATGTCCGCCAAAAGTCAAGGCCCAGTGCATAAGCCATCAGGCCAAGTAACAGCACCATGCCTACCATTTGGGCGTATTCCATAAACTTGTCGCTTGGTTTGCGGCCTGTTATCATTTCATAAATGGTGAACAGGGCATGCCCGCCGTCTAACGCCGGTATTGGCAGTATGTTCATAAAGGCGAGAATAATAGAGAATATGGCAGTAAGCATCCAAAAACGCTGCCAGTCCCACACACCGGGGAAGGTGTTGCCAATGCTTATCACGCTGCCAAGGCTATCTTTCGCGCTTATATTGCCGGCAAATATTTGTCGTAAACCCGCAATGTACCTGCCCAACGTTGCAAAGCATTTTGTAAACCCTACGGGTACTGATTCCGCGAAAGTGTATTCTTTTTTAACTGTCTTTCCTTTAAATAAACTGTCCATGGCATTTACAGGGTCAAAGCCCACTTTGCCCGCAGTATCAAGTTTTGCCCTTATCCTCACGGTGTCATTGCCGCGCAGTGCGGTAATAGTCACTTCCTGGCCTTTGTACTGTTTACGCAGGCTGTCAAGCTGGTCATAGTACCTGAAGGCTATGCCATTCAACCCCACCAAGGTATCGCCCTTTTGCAGTTTGTTCGTCTTGTCCAGGAAATGGGCCTTGTCTTCTTCAATAGAATCAACAATCACGGGTATGCGTATTTCAACAAAACCCTCAAACTTATTCCTGTTCAGTTCCTGTATAAACTCCTTGGTAAGGGGTATGTTTTTAATTGTTCCGTTGCGGTCAACTGTCAGCGAAGTTGCTTCGTCCAGTATTATACTGCGCGGCAGGGTGAAAAAATCAGCCACTTCGGTAGTGTCAACAGCAACTATTTTATCCCCGCTTTGTATGCCTATTTTCTGGGCAAGCGTATCAGCTACAACCCCCCAAGTCATATTTTTGCCGGGCAAATATTCATCACCCCATTTCCAGGTAATGCCAATGAATATTACTATGGCCAACAGTACATTTACAATAACCCCTGCCGTCATAATTATCAGGCGCTGCCATGCTTTTTTGCTGCGAAATTCATAAGGCTGCGGCGGCAGTTTCATGGCTTCTTTGTCCATGCTTTCATCAATCATGCCGCTAATCTTTACATAACCGCCAAACGGTACCCAGCCAATACCGTATTCCGTATCACCCACCTTTTTCTTAAACAGGCTAAACCAGGGGTTAAAAAACAGGTAAAACTTCTCCACGCGGCATTTAAACCAGCGTGCTGTTAAAAAATGGCCAAGCTCATGCAGGGTAACTAGTATGGAAAAAGATAAAATAAATTGCAGGGTTTTTATGCCTACGCTGCCCCAGTCAATTACTAATAACGTCATAGAAAAATTAATAGTTTGCCCCTATTTTGCCGCTAACAGGGCTGCCGTTGCGTCGCACTCTTGTACTGCATATCATTATTCAGCAGTTCTCTTCAATCATGCAACTCAGGGTAACCAAATACCCCGGGCCAATCAATAAAATTTCGCAATTATACGCTTATAAATGCATATTATAATACCGCTCGCAATATTTAACTGTAATAGTGTTTTTCCTGCAAATGCTTTTGTGGATGATTGAAAAAACTGGCTATCAACAACTAATAGCAGATTTCGTTCAGTGATACGTTTACAACTGGATTAATGAAGCCGCAAAATTGCGTGCTTCACCATCTGTTTCAAAATACTCGTCCAGCGTCGGGTTTTCAATAAAATCAATTTTCTCCAGGGTGCGCTCCACCATTTCAGTAATATCCAAAAAGCCAATCCGGTTGCGCAAAAAAGCAAAAACGGCAATTTCATTAGCGGCATTTAGTATACAGGGCATATTGCCGCCTTTAAACAGGGCATCTGTTGCCAGCGCCAGGTTACGAAAAGTCCTCGTATCAGGGTCTTCAAACGTGAGGGTGCCGGGTCTTTTAAAATCATACCGCGGAAAGCTGCTCGGTATACGGTTGGGAAAAGCAAGCGCATATTGTATGGGCAGCTTCATATCAGGCAAGCCCATCTGCGCCTTTATGCTTCCATCCTCAAACATTACCATGCTATGTATTATACTTTGCGGGTGTATTGTTACCTGCACCTGTTCAGGGTTTAAATTAAATAACCAGCGTGCTTCAATCATTTCCAGCCCTTTGTTCATCAGCGTGGCGCTGTCGATGGTAATTTTTGCCCCCATGCTCCAGTTAGGGTGCTGCAGGGCATGGTCACGCTTAACGTTCACCAAAAAGTTAGGTTTTTTGCCCAAAAAGGGGCCGCCGCTGGCGGTAAGTATAACCTTTTCAATTTTATTGCGCCCCTCACCTACCAGGCATTGAAAGATGGCAGAATGCTCGCTGTCCACCGGTATTATAGGCGCTTTATTTTCCAGCGCTTTTTGCATTACAATATCGCCGGCTACCACCAGGGTTTCTTTGTTGGCAAGGGCGATGGTTTTGCCGCATTCAATAGCCTGCATTGTACTGCGCAGGCCGGCATAACCTACAATAGCGGCAATCATAACATCGTACGTGTCCATCGCCGCCACTTCAACAAGGGCATCCTCCCCGGCAAATACTTTTATATGCGTTGATGCCAGGGCTTCTTTTACTTTATGATATTTTTTTTCATCGCCTATTACAACAATATTGGGGTTAAACTTAAGGGCCTGTTCAACCAATAGCTGGTCATTTGTGTGCCCGGTGAGTACTTCAACCGAAAACAGCGCGGGGTTAGCCTGTATAACTTCAAGCGCCTGGGTACCTATGGAACCCGTTGACCCAAAAATGGCTATACGTTTTGTACCTGTCATTAGTAAGTTATAGTTAGCAAGTTTATAAATATTGGCAAAGATTACGCTTTAGAACGAAGAAACAGGAGAAAAATTTTGGAGGGATGGGATTCATCGCGTCTCCGGCAGGCACCTTTTTATATCTTCTTACCCTTCCACCGCCCGCTTTGTATATATAAAAATGACGGGATAAGCATGGCTGTCCAGTACACCCATTCAGCCGCCCAACCCCAGGTAATGGGCATATCCAGCTTTTCCAGTATTACATAAGCGTAAATACAATACAGCGTAATGGCGCCTATTTCAATTTGCAGGTTTATGCGTGTATTGCCCGTGCCGGTTACGGCATTTAGCCACACGGTGCTGATGGACATAATTACCAAAGCCATAGAAACAACCCTTACCACGGGTATCGCTTCCGTAATAAAGTCCTGCCCCTGCCCATACACTTTTAACAAAAAGCCGTCGGTTAAATTAAGCACGATAAAAATAAATGCTGCAAAGCTTACGCTTAACGTCATAATCTTTATGATGAGTTCCTTTACCCTGTGCTGCAACCCCTGGCCTATCACATTGCTTACCATAGTATTGCTCGCAGCAGCAAACGACCACGATACGCAGCCAAACAAGCCGAATATATTACGCATAGTGTTGCTGATGGCTAAATCTCGTTCGCCATGGTGCTCAATCAAAATATAAAAAAACTCCCAGCTTGTAACGCTTATCATAAACTGCACAATCAACGGCGCTGATTGCACCAGCACAAGTTTTGTATTGGCGGGCTGGTAGGAGAAATCGTTATGCAGGCGCAGTTTTTTACTAATACCTGTTTTGCGCATTACCAGGAACACTGTAAGAAAGCCCATGCCTTCCGCAATAATAGATGAAAAAGCAGCGCCGTTAAAACCAACCTGCGGCAAACCAAGCCTGCCTTTAATAAGGGCATAATCAAGCACAATATTGGTAACAGTTTCAACAAGGGTACCGGCTATAAGGTATTTGCTGTGGTTGGTGCCTACCAGCATGGCATTACGCAATTGGTACATATACAATAATGGCAATCCCCAAATACGTATATATAGGTAATGTACTGCAATCTGTACATGGTCCGGTTTATCCAGTGTATGGCTGAAGATGTAAGGTGCGATAAAATAAGTAACCACAATTGCGCCGATAGAAAAACATAAAGCAACCCGTATACCCTGGTTAAACAGGCCGCTTATCTCGTTAATCCTTCCTTCACCTGCACGGCGAGCAATCAGGGATTGCATGCCGTTATTCAACCCAAAACCAATTACCGCAAATATCAGGTAAAACACCCCTGTAATACCCGCAACGGCCAATTGTTCTTCCCCCAGGGAACTAAGAAAAATATTATTGGTAATAAAATTTACCTGCGGTACAAGGATGGAAGCAGCAATAGGCAGGGCAATCAGCAGAATTTGCCGGTAGGTTATTTTAACTTTTAAATCCATATTTGCCGCCGCTGTTTCCATGTGGGTGGCAAAGATGCACTGAAAACTTAAATATTGCGGTACTATTTACCCTGCTGCCGCTGATGATAATTTCTCAATAATACCTGCTGTTGTTCCCACTTCTCCTATGCGGGGAAAAATATATTTAAGGCTATGCGCATGCGCCTCCGGAAAGGCGTCTGTCATGGCATCTTCCGCAAAGGAAAGATTATAAGCCAGTTCGCTTGCCTGCCTTGCTGTGCCTTCAACACCAATGCTTGTTGCCACACCTGCCAGCACAATACCAGTAACGCGAAGCTTTTGCAAAATTTCATGTAAGCCCGTTTCAAAAAAGGCGCCCCAGGTATGTTTGGTAATTAAAATATCTGAAGACTGCACATTTATTTCGGGGGTAATGGCTATTCCTTCCGGGTCTGCAACCGTCGCAGTGGCTTGGGTGTCCTTACGGCTACTTGTCCATTTGGCGTTTGCAGGGTTTACATTTACCACTATCACCGGCAAGCTAGCCTTTCTAAAAGCGGCAGCCAGGGCCGCAGCATTTTTTACTACAACCGGCATTGCAGGAATCGGTCGCTGCGTAATGGCTTTCTGTAAATCAATTAATATCAGCGCTGTGCGTTCATCCAATGCTGTAATCATAGTTTTAAAATTTAGCTTTATGTATGCAGGGCTGCCTTTTTAACAGCCCGTGAAACATCAGTGTACTCTATTAGCTTTGCTTTGCGAAGCCGCAAAAAACGGAAATGTGCTGCACCGATAAGCAAGGCAACAATACCCTGCAGTAACACTGTATTACGTACGCCTGCCTGCTGCGACAGGTAACCTATAATTAACCCGCCCAGGGGTTGCATACCAAAAAATGCCATAGCGTAAATGCTTATCACCCTGCCGCGCATATTTAAGTCAACAGTGGTTTGTATAATAGTGTTTGTAATAGTTACCTGCGACATCATACCAAAAGCAGCTATGGTAACAAAAGCAAGCGCCAGGGGGTAATAGGGCGCATAACTAAACAACATTAACCCAATGGCAAATACAAGGGTGTTTACAGCCAATACTTTTCTAAGATCGGTACCAATGCGGAGAGAGGCCAAAAATATAGCGCCGGTAAGGGCGCCAAGGCCTATAAAGCTGTCAATAACACCAAAAGTAGAAGCGCTGCCATGAAAAATATCTCTTGCAAAAACAGGCATTAAAGTGGAGTATGGCAAAACAAGCAGGCTAACCAGTGCCAGCATAGTAAGCACAAAACGAATACCGGGTGTTTTTTTAACATATAACAACCCCTCTTTCAAATCACCGAACATATTCTTTGTATGTGGCTTGGGTACGTATTTCGGAAGCCTCATCAATAATAATGAAATAATCACCGCAATAAAGCTTACTGCATTCAAGCCAAAACAAATATCATCACCCCATTTCTCAATAATAAGCCCCGCTATGCCCGGCCCTATTAGCCTTGACAGGTTAACCATGGAGGAATTTAATGCCAGCGCGTTTGGAAGAATTTTTTTGTCGTCTACCATTTCATACACAAGGCTTTGCCTCGCGGGCACGTCAAATGCGTTGATGATGCCGAGCATAACGCTGAGCAACAAAATTTGCCATACAGAATAATGTTTGAAAAAAATAACCAGTGTTAACAAAACCGCCTGCATAAGTGAAAGCACCTGGGTAAGCAATAAAACCTTGTAGCGGTTATAACGGTCTGAAACAACACCGCCTAAAAACGACAGTAAAAACGAGGGGAACATGGTGGCAAAAAGTGTAACCCCCAGCATAAATTTTGAATGTGTGAGGGAATAAATTACCCAGCTTACGGCTGTTTTTTGCATCCATGTGCCAATTAGAGAAATTGACTGTCCTGTAATATATAACCTATAATTGCGGCTTTTAAGTGCACTAAATGTATTAATCTTCATAACCCAAATCCTTTACGCTCATTCAAAATCAACCAATTTCGTCAATGGTGCAATCGCCTGTCTTAATATGGCCAGGTCTTTAGCCGAACACGCCTGCTGTAACGCCTGGTTAAGCCATTCATCCTTTTCGTTACGGGCTTTATACAACATTGCCTGCCCTGCTTTTGACAATGAAATAATCGTCTTTCGCCCGTCAGTTGCAGAAGGAGTACGAAGAATATATCCCAGCTCTTCCAGGTGATTAAGTATCTGCGACATAGACTGCGTGGTTATTTTTTCCATTGCAGCAAGTTCAGTCGGCAAGAGTTCTTTATGCTGGTCAAGCAGGCTGATGGTGGAGCGCTCGGTAAGCGACAATGTGCCCGCTACCGCCGATTTGCCACGCAGCTTTTTATTAAGCCTTGTAAGTACCGTCCGCAGGTCTGCCGCCAATTGTGTATCGTCAGTGGTTTGTGCCATATTATTAAGTAAACTTGTAAGTTTACCTTACAAAGGTAATAAAAAATTTTCTCTTCCTGTTTTTATTTCATGCCTGCAGGGAGAATTAACATTTGCCTGATGCCGTTACATATTGCTAACTTTAATTTTAAGCGGCTTTATTTCGAAGAAAAGGGTACCGATGCCGACGTATCGTTGGTAAATGTGGTACTGGCTGTCCCGGCTAACCGTGAAGCCTGTTTGCTGGTAAATGGAAAATATTACATAATCATGTTTCAGCCTGCCCTCGGTATAGTCGAACATGCGGTAATTTTTACGGTCAGGGTTGGTAATGGCAAGCAGCGCAATAATCATCATCAGCGAAACCAATATGGCTGTTATAATCTTGCGCATATGTAAAGTTATATAGCGGCAGGCGTTTAAGTAGCTTTTTTTACTACCTATTAGCAGTAACCTGCTTACACCGTAGCTTGTTTTTTTCTTACAATCTCGCGAACTTTTTTGAAAGTTGGGGCAATAAAAAGCCCCGCTCATTGCTGAACGGGGCTTTGTTATATAAATCAGTTACCAGTAGTCAACTAATCCTCCACCTTCACTTTGCCTTTGCTCTTTGCTATTACTTCTTCAGCAATATTATTTGGCGCTGGTGCGTAATGGCTGAACTCCATGGTTGATGTTGCACGGCCGCTACTCATTGAACGTAACTGTGTAACATAGCCAAACATTTCGCTCAAAGGCACTTTAGCTTTAATAACCTGCAGGTTGTTACGGCTGTCCATACCTTCCATCATACCGCGGCGGCGGTTAAGGTCACCGGTTACGTCGCCCATGTATTGGTCTGGTGTTACCACTTCAACCTTCATAATAGGCTCTAATAACACGGGTTTTGCTTTACGGCCTGCTTCGCGGAAACCACCTTTGGCGCAAAGTTCGAAAGACATTGAATCAGAGTCAACCTGGTGGAAACTACCGTCAAATATGCGCACTTTCATGCTTTCTACGGGGTAGCCTGCCAGTACGCCTGTATTCATACTGGTTTCAAAACCTTTTTGAATTGCGGGTATAAACTCGCGCGGAATTGAACCACCAAAGATATCGTTCACAAACTGGAAATGTTCACCCGGGTTTGCTTCCAGCCAGTCTTTATCGGCAGGGCCAATTTCAAACTGTATGTCGGCAAATTTACCACGGCCACCTGTTTGTTTCTTCAGTACTTCGCGGTGCTCAATAGTATTATGGAAGGCTTCTTTGTAAGCCACCTGCGGGTTACCCTGGTTAACTTCTACTTTAAACTCGCGGCGCATACGGTCAACAATAATTTCAAGGTGCAGTTCACCCATACCTGAAAGAATTGTTTGGCCGGTATCTTCATCGGTTTTTACACGCAGCGTAGGGTCTTCTTCCACCAGTTTGGCAATAGCCATACCCATCCTATCAACGTCAGCCTGTGTTTTAGGCTCAACGGCAACAGATATAACCGGCTCGGGAATAAACATGTTTTCCAGCGTAATCAAATGGTTTTCGTCACAAAGCGTATCACCGGTTTTTATTTCCTTAAACCCTACTGCGGCGGCAATATCACCTGCTTCAATAAAGTCAATCGGGTTTTGCTTGTTGGCAAACATCTTCATAATACGGCTTATACGCTCGTTTTTACCACTGCGTACATTACGCACGTAAGAGCCTGCATCAAGATGGCCTGAATAACACCTGAAGAACGCCAGGCGGCCAACAAACGGGTCGGTCATAATTTTGAAAGCCAGCGCTGCAAATGGTTCTTTTGCATCGGGCTTACGGCTTATTTCCTCGCCGGTGTCAGGGTCGGTGCCTACAATGGCATCAATATCAACCGGTGAAGGCAGGTAACGGCAAACCGCGTCAAGCGCTGTTTGTACGCCTTTATTTTTGAAAGATGAGCCACACATCATCGGTACGATGCTAAGGTCGATACAAGCCTTGCGGATTGCTTCGTGTACTTCAGCCTCGGTGATTGAGTTGGGATCTTCGAAAAATTTCTCCAGTAATTTGTCGTCATATTCAGCAACTGCCTCAATAAGATTTTGTCTCCACTGCTGCGCTTCATCTACCATGTCAGCAGGCACATCAATTTCATCAAAGGTCATACCTTCAGTTTCCATGTGCCAAACCACACCTTTCATGCGTATCAGGTCAACCACACCTTTAAAGTCGTCTTCAGCGCCAATAGGCAACTGCAGCGGCACGGCTTTAGCGCCCAGCATGTCTTTAACCTGCTGAACCACCATTAAAAAGTCAGCACCTGCACGGTCCATTTTATTAACAAACCCAATACGGGGTACTTTATAGCGGTTAGCCTGGCGCCATACAGTTTCACTCTGGGGTTCAACACCATCCACAGCGCTAAACAGGGCAATAAGGCCGTCCAGCACACGCATACTGCGTTCTACCTCAACAGTAAAGTCCACGTGGCCCGGGGTATCAATTATATTGAAATAATATTTTTTGGTATCGGCGGTTTGCTTGCCTTTGTCAGTGGGAAAGTTCCACTGGCAGCTTACAGCGGCTGAGGTAATGGTAATACCCCTCTCTTTTTCCTGTTCCATCCAGTCTGTTGTAGCAGCACCTTCATGAACCTCTCCAATTCTGTGAATCATACCCGTGTAACGCAAAATGCGCTCGGTAGTAGTGGTTTTGCCGGCGTCAATATGGGCAGCAATACCAAAGTTGCGTTGAAATCTCAAGTCCGCCATAAAAAATTGTTGTTTAATTGATTAGTAAAAACCCGGAATGACCCATTCCGGATTTTCGAGGCGCAAAGGTAAGCGTTTTTAACATGCTAACCGCTTTTAAACAGATTAAATTGTTGTGAAGAGCCGCAGCATTTATCCACGGGTGTGGATAGTGTTGAAAAGCCAGTATGCAACCTCTGCTACTGCAACTGAAACAAAAACAAAATGATTGATAATCAATAGAAAAGATTATAAAAAGAACAGCAAAAGTATCCAAGCGTGAAACTTACGCCGGGTGAACATTCTCCTTTCACCATTGCCGGTAAACAAGCGATCACCGAAATACTAAAAGCGCTAGACTTATTGAACGCTTGTTGCCAGCACCACAATTCCGACATATATTATCGCTCTCTAAAATAAATGCCCCGCTACTCACAATACTTCATCACCGCCTCAAATATTTCCCTGCGTATAGGGCTTACATTATAGTATTCACGCGTGGGCAGCAGGCCCATATTCTGCCGGTTGATTAACAGTATTACCGACACATGGTATTTGGGTATAACGGCAATGCTGGTACCGGTAAAACCTGTGTGCCCAAAGCTGCCGGCAGGGCCGTTTTTTATAACCGGGTTAGCAGGGTCCATCATCCAGCCAAGGCCGTTATCATATTTATCTTTCGTCAAAAAAAGGTCAATGGTTTTTTCAGTGATGAACTGTCTGCCATTTGCCTTGCCTTTATTCATCAGCATATCCACCAGTTTCTGCAAATCATCAACAGTAGAGAACAATCCTGCGGCACCGCTTACACCGCCAACCGCATACCAGGCATTGCCATCATTCACCTCGCCTTTTAATGTGTATTTGCGCCAGCCATTCCAGCTTGACGGGTCAATTTCTTTAAACCCAAATCCCAGCGATGTATCGTAAACCATACGTGTTTCATAAGGGTTACCGTGTGAGGTGGCGGCAATTTTAGTAAAGCGGCCTGTTTTAAGCGGGTTATATGTAGTGTGGCCCATACCCAGCGGCTGAAAGATATTCTGCTGTACAAAACTATCCAATGACATTCCTGAAACTTTCTCTATAATCTCGCCCAGCACGGTAAAGCCAAGGTCGCTGTAATGCCGCCCCTGTCCCACCGGGTATTTAAGCGGCAGGCTGCCGATTAGCGCGTATGTTTGCTGCTTGTTATGGGCGCGGTAAAACATAGGGTACCATTCATATATGCCCGCTGTATGCGTTAACAGGTTGCGTATGGTAATAGGTTGTTTATCGGGGCTGTTAAATGCCGGCACATACTTTCCAACAGGGTCTTCAACGCTCAGCAACCCACGGTCAACCAGCAGCATGATGGAAGTAGTGGTGCCCACCATTTTCGTTAACGAGGCTAAATCGAATAAATATTCTGTGGTCATTTTTTCAGGATGCGCCATCAGCCTGTTGTAGTAAGTGTACTTTTGCGCATAACCAAAAGCTTTCTTATAAATAACATTGTCATCTTTCTTAATTTCAATTACAGCACCGGGTATAAGGTTGCTGTCCACCTGGCTTTGCAGAACACTATCGGTAAACCTGCGCAACGCCTGCTTTTTTTCAGCAGACTGTGCATTAATAACCCATACATTAGCCAAATAAAAAATAAATACTGCTATACATTTTTTACACATACAATTTTTTTAAACCCGCGGTATAATTGGTTAAGGCTGCATTGCAGCATTTGGTGGCACATAACCCGCTATTGGCCCAACGGTTTTGCGTAACAACAATTCATCAAAGCCATCCTTTATAAAATTGGGTAATATGCCAACATGGGTAAAGCCACACTCCTCATATAATTTTATCGCCCTTTTGTTAAAGGAAGATACACAAATAAAAATATTGGGCGAGAAAGTCAATATCCTTTTCTCACAAAACTGCAGTATCATTTGTCCGATACCCCGGCCGCGAAGTTCTGCGTTAACAAATAATGTTTGTATATAGCCTTTAAAACTTCCACAGGTTTGCAGTATTACAAAACCCGCCAGGGTTTGGTGTTGCATAGCGGCATACACCTCTTTACATGGCCCTTCAAAGGCTTTCTGGCAATAGGTATAGTCCATTCCAAGCGTTAGCCACGGTTCAGATGCAGCCATCATCGCGGCGCACAGGCTTATACGTGTATCACCAGTTGTTAATGTAATTATTTCAATGCCTTTATCCCCCGGCATAATTTTTCTTTTGTATAATCATTAAGAAAACTATTGTCAGCACGGCGTTCACTAATATATTCATAAAACCGGTATCAAAGTTAAATGCATTTATAAAATAATTATTCAGCAGCCATGTAGTTAATGCAGCACCAACACATGCTGCGGGCACCCATTTTTCTTTTACCTGCAGCCCGGAGAAAAGGCCTGTAAGGTACAAGCCTAAAATGGGCCCGTAGGTATAACCGGCTATTTTAAAAATAGTATTTATAATTGCGCCATGACTGTTCCAGAAAAGCATTACAATTAAAAATATTACTGCGTTAACGCCAAGCAGTGTATATTTCTTAATCTTCATTTTTACCGCATGTGGCTGCTGTTCAAAACGCATAAAGTCGTAACTGAAAGCGGTAGTAAGTGCAGTAATACAGGCGTCAATACTTGCAAAGGTTGAAGCAATTACGCCAATAAAAAATGCAATGGCACCAATTTGCCCGAAATAATGCAGGGTCAGCAGCGGGTACACTGCGTCAGTATCGGTAAATCTTCCGTCTTCCATGGGCAGCGTTATACCTTTTTGCGCAACATACAGGTACATTAAAACACCCAGGCATAAAAAAAGTGTTTGTGCAAATGCAATGAAAAAACTAAATGTCAGCACATTTTTCCGCGCCCCTTTTGCGTGTTTTATCGTGAGTGTTTTCTGCATCATGCTTTGGTCTAACCCAACTAATGCAATAGTGATAAGCATTCCCGAAATAAATTGTTTAAAAAAGTTGGAGCCGGAACTCACATCCCAATCAAACAGCTTAGTATTAGGGCTTTTTGCAACAGCATCAAACATCTGGGCAAATGAGAGGCCAAGAGAGTTTTTAAAAGTGAAGATGGAAATAACAATAACAGTTATTAAAAATGATGACTGCAGGGCATCTGTCCATACGATGGTTTTTATGCCTGATTTGTTGCTGTATAACCAAATAAGCACCAGTACTGCAATGATGGTAACAAAATATGGAATGCCTATATTGTCAAAAAAAGCATATTGCAGGATTTTTATGGAGAGTAACAGCCTTAGTGCGGCTCCAAATGACTGCGATACAAGAAAAAACAATGACCCTGTTTTATAGGTAACGTTGCCAAAACGCACATTAAGATACGTGTAGATAGATACCAATTTAAGTTTGTAAAAAATGGGCACCAATACAAAAGCAATAAACAGGTAGCCTGCAATAGTGCCTAATATAAACTGGAAATAATACAGGTTATCATTGCCCACATTGCCGGGAATTGACACCAGCGAAACAGCCGAAATACCAGAGCCTACCATGCCAAATGCCACCAGGAACCAGGGCGACTCACGGTTGCCGTCAAAAAAAGTGCTGTCTTTGGTATGCCTGGAGGTGAGGCGGGAAATAACCATTAACAAAGAGAAATAAAACAGGATAATTAAAAATATAAGCGTTGTGCTCATGGTGCAAAATTGTTATATCCGGCAGCACGCTAAAGATAAGGGTAATATCGGGATACTAGCAGCGGGTGACGCTTTGGAGAATATCTTTTTTATCCCGGTATAGTTATGACTCTTTTTTATATTTTTATTACCCGTCCTTAAAATACAAACCACGATTGCATGCATAAAATAGTAACTACTGGTGTTGTTTGTGCCATTGCAGCCATGTTTTTTGCAGGCTGTAGCACTGAAAGCAATAATACCTACCCGGTACTTAACCATAGCCAATTAGCAGCTCAATACTATGGGAGCGATACCGCCTGGTACCTTGCCAACATTCCTTTTTTTGAATGCTCTGACCAGCAGGTGCAGGATGTGTATTATTACCGCTGGAAAATGTATAAGGCGCATATTCGCAGTGTTGGCGATAACCAGTACGTTATTACAGAGTTTATAAACCATGTACCATGGGACAGGGAGCCATATTGTACCATTGATGCAGCCACTATGCACCATATACATGAAGGCCGCTGGCTAAAAGACAGCCGGTATATGGACGGGTATATTAACAATATGATTGAAGGCGGCGGCGATAACCGGCACTACAGCGAAAGCATTGCGGATGCGGTATGGGCACGTTATCTCGTAAATGCAGATACAGCTTTTCTTGTAAGCCAGTTGGACAGTATGATTCGCTTGTATAACGACTGGAACGATCATTATGATTCATCCAAACAACTTTATTATATTCCCGCCATGCCGGATGCAACCGAATATACCATTGCATCGGTAGATGCTTCTGGTGGCAAAGGAGGTTTTGACAGTGGTGATGCTTACAGGCCTACTATAAACAGCTATATGTTTGCAAACGCACGCGCTATTGCACGCGTTGCCACGATTAAAGGCGATTCTGCAACAAGCAGGGAATATTCGGCCAAAGCAGAGGGCTTAAAAAAGCGCGTGCAAGATGATTTATGGAACACGAAACTACAGCACTTTACCGACAGGTTTAAGCAAAATAATCAATATGTACATTATTGGGATTTTATCAGGGGCCGCGAATTGGCGGGAATGATTCCCTGGTATTTTAATCTTCCCGACGACACCCCAACTTTTAATGCTGCATGGAAACATGCCATTGATACAAGCCTGTTAAACGGGCCATACGGCTTTCGCACCAACGAACCTTCGTACCAGTACTATTTCAAGCAAATGGTGTATTCATGGGGGCACAGGGGCAGCCAATGGAACGGGCCGAGCTGGCCTTACCAATCAAGCATGGTGCTTACCGGCATGGCTAACTTTTTAAACAACTACCGGCAGGATGTAATTACAAATTCCGACTACCTAAGCACATTACGGAAATATACAAGCCAGCATTACCTGCCGGATGGAAAAATAAACCTGGTGGAGAATTATGACCCTGACGAAGGGGGCCCTATTGTATATTATTACTGGAGTAACCACTATAACCACTCTTCTTATAACGACCTTGTCATTACCGGCCTCTGCGGCATCCGCCCTTCAACCAGTGATACGCTTGTTGTTAACCCGCTTATAGATACTTCGGTTCATTATTTCTGCCTTGATGATGTATTGTACCACGGGCACCGTTTATCAGTCGTATATGATGACGATGGCAACAGGTACCATCTCGGCAAGGGCTTAAGTGTATTTGTGGATGGTAAAAAAGCGCCGCTATTACAAAAAGATGGCAAAACGGCCGTATTTGTTGGCAGCCCTCTCGTTATTAAAACGCCAAAACAGCCGGTTAATTATGCGCTGAATATTTACCATAAGGGTTATCCCACACCATCTGCTTCTATCAACGCCACACCGGATACATCGCTTTACCAGGCAATAGACGGCCGGATTTGGTATTTTACCGAAATAACCAACCGGTGGACAACATTCAGCAGCCCTGTTACCGACACCGACTGGTACGCCGTTGATTTTGGCGCGCCGCACGATATAGATAGCGTAAAAATTTACTTAATGGGTGATGGAATAATATACGGGCCGCCGGCTACCTACACTATTGATTATTACAGCAACGGCCAATGGCTGCCTGTAAAAATGAAAAAGCAAAAGCCCGCAAAACCGGTAGCCAATACCGTAAATACAGAAGTATTTGATAAAGTAAATACTACGCGCATAAGAGTAAACTTTACGCACCCGTCGCGTGCCACAGCGGTAACAGAATTGGAGTGTTATTGAGCACAGCAGATCAACTTATAAAGCCGCCGTTATGCCGCCCCGCCGTTTAATATAGGCGAATGTGAGATATAATATTTATCCGGGCTGTACATAAAGAGGCAACTGCCGTCTTTGATTGTGTTAATAATGGGCTTATACATATTGGGCGGTACTGCGGGGCAGCCTTCGCTTCTCCCGATGTAGCCCTGCTGCCGTATAAAGTTTTCCGTTACATAGTTAGCGCAATGCATAACAATGCCGCGGTTTAAGGCATTATCGTTTATGCCCTGCTCCTCTCCTTCCAGCCTGAGAGAATACCCGTGCTTGCCCTTGTATGTATTGGAGGTAACATAAAACCCCAGGCTGCTTTTAAAGCTGTTGGGAGCATTGGAAAACTCGTCTGCCATAAGCTTGCCTGAGTTTCTGCCATGCGATACGTAGGTATTAAATAATAATGCTGCATTATTCAAGTCAATAACAAACAACCTTTTTACAGAAGATGGCAGTGTGAAATCAACAATCGACAATATGCCCGCATTTCTTAGTTTACCCTGTGAAAGAAGGTAATTATAGCCTTCAAGCGCATCAATAAAGGCTTCGCGGGAAAGATTAGGCACATTAAGATGCAGGCTGTCATAAATTGCTGCATATTTACTAACCATGCTCACATTGGTGTGGGTTACTACTGCTTTTACGGTTTCGTGGTTTGCCTTTGTCGGGATAAAGGACAGCTGTAGCCCAAGCACTGCCGCTACTGCTGCAATGGATACAAGTTTCAACGCTTTTTTTATCATTCTCTTTCACATTTCTTAGTTAATAAAAAGCAGTATGGTTTACCTTGGAAATTAATACCGGACCTGGTATTTACTTAAAGAATAGCAAAGTTACCAACCTTTTCTTTTCAAGACTTTTAAAAAAACCTTTAATTTATTAATGGCTTGTTAACTAACCTGCCTTGTATATATAAATATTGTAATGTTTAAACAGTAATCACTACGTTTTTTTTTCAATAAACACCTAAAAGCAAGCAATGTTTTACACGCAATAATATTTTTATCCAGTTGAGTATTTTATAAACCGCCCGGTTTCTTGTAACGTATATAGCAATAATTCTGTCTTTCTATTTATACATCTGCATGCCGGTGAATGCCGGCATTTTTATAGTGCAAGCGCAAGTATTTTTTCTGCAGCCAGCCTTCCGCTTACCAAAGCCGCCTCAACGGTGCCTGGGTGTGGTCCATCATATATTGCCTCACCTGCAAAAAACAGGGTGTTTTCAACAGGTGTGGCTAGTACGGCGAGCGCTTTTTTTGTAGCCGGGGTAGCATAACTGTATGCACCCACGCTATAAGGATTGTTGCCCCAGTTAAACACTTTGGCAGCGACAAGCTCCTTTTCCATTTCACTTAATTGCACCCCAAAAATTGAACAAAGCGATTGTAAAGAATGTTGCAAAATAACCTCGTCGGGTGTATCCCTTAAAGCAGTCGCCTTTGGGCCGCCCAACCACCCGGTAAGCGTATTGTCGCCGCCCGGAAACTGTGTCCACCACACAGGCATCCATTCACTGCTCAATATAAAGCCCGCGTTCTTCTTATGCTTCTCCCAAAACCTGGTATTAAATTCAAGTATCACTTTTACAACGTCACCATAACCAATGCCATTGGCTGCCCCGGTATAAGCAGGCAGCAATGGCATAAAATTTATTCCATTCGGGCTATCTGCCGCTTTCAGCATGGCAACAGGCACAGTAATAATTACTTTATCAGCAATATATTCCCGGCCACCGGCAAGCACAGTTACGTGCCCTGCACGCCAGTTAATTTGTTTAACAATACAGTTTGTTTTAATAACGCAATCGTTCTTTCTGCAAACCTCCGCAAGGTAGTTTATCAACTGCCCGTAACCGCCATCAATACGGTATTGCGGGCCTTCATGCTCCCATTCGTCCCGCAGCATAAATACGCTCACTTTTGCTGGGTCCGCCACGTCAAAACCTTCTGCAAATGCCCTTACCTGGTTACGCAGGCGTAAATAAGCGTCCCCTGGAAAATATTCTTCCAAAAAATTCTGCAGGGTCGTATCCGTTTCCAGCTCATCCATTTTTTGGGTAAGCTTATCCCACCCGTCAACTTCTTCCTCTTCTTCTACCCAGCGGCCATTATTCGAACGATACATTTTACCACCCGTGCGGGTGTAACCAATACCGGCCTCTTTTAGTAATGCGAATGTTTCAGGCACATCCCCATGTATAAACTCCGCACCGGCTTCTACCGGCGTTCTGAAATCCCCAATTATGGTATGCATTCTTCCGCCCAGCCGCGTATTTGCTTCCAGTATTGTTACCTTATGGCCGTGTGCGGTTAATATTTTGGCTGCCATTAGTCCGGCAGCCCCACCCCCTGCTACGATGATTGATTGTGCCATTGTTTTGCATTACAACAGCAATATTAAACAAGGGTTTGGTATAACTCTTGTAAATTTTATGGAGATTACTTAACCATAAAAACGATTTTATTATGATACGTAAATTGAAATCAGGCGAGTACAGGCTTTATTCAAGAAAAGTTGATGCAAAAACGCACAAACGTAAAAACCTCGGTACGTTTAATTCATTAGAAGCCGCTAAAAAACATGAGCGGGAAATACAGTATTTTAAAAGGCATTAGCGCCCTGTTTATAACCCAGCATTTTACCTGCTTTTGCCTGTGCAAAACCCTGTTTTTTCCTGCTTTTATGGTGTGAAACAAGTGCGCAACAAAAGGGTAAAAAATTTGGAAAACGAAGAGCGGCGATAGTATCTTTAGTTCACAATTGAAAGAAATATAAATCAAACGGATGAATGCAAATGAGTCCTGAGATGCATGTAGATTTCAAAAGACAAAAGCATCGGGTTTGGTAAGAAGGCTGTAATGAGCAATCAAGAACGGCCGGATTACAGGGCTTGGTGCTTTTTGTTTTGGTAAATTGTTCAAAATAACCGTTTTTAATAACATCCTGGCAAAAACCCCGGCACAAATTTGTCCGGGGTTTTTATTTTTCAAACAAGTTTAACTGCTTTTATACTCTTCCGCTTGCTTTTATACTGTTATATAGCCCGATATTAAATTCATCCGCTTCTAAAAGCTTTTCAAGCGTTATGTGCATGCGGTAGCGCCAATAATATTTTGGTATAGCGGGTACATTTATGCGTTCTTCATGCGGATCTGGCCTGCGGATGTCTTTATCTGTTCCTAATATATCCTGTACCTGAAAAATGCTCCACATTGCAGGGGAATAAAGGTGCTGGGCGACAATAGCCTTGTTTATCCACGCTTCACAAAAATAGGGAGCGTTGCCCCACTGGCCCAGTTCGTAATTATAAAACTGCTGCGTTTTATTGCGGTCCTCTTCCCACCAGCCGCGTATAGTGCTCATATCATGTGTTGAGGGGGTTACAACCGCCAGGTACGGCGCATCTGCAGGGTGAAAGAAGCTGCGGGTGGAGTCTTTAGGCATCCTTTGAATTTCGAGGCTTAAAAGCCCAAGTTGGCGCATCACATCAGGTACGCAGGCTGGTACCAGGCCGAGGTCTTCCCCGCAAACAAGCATATTAGTTACGCGTTTCAATTCCGGTAAAGTTTGTAACGCCTTTTGTTTCCAGAATTCATCCTGCCTCCTGAAAAAATAGTTTACATATAATTCGCGTAGCTGTTGCTGGGTACCGCCCTCCAGGTTTTTGAAAGATGATGTCCCTTCCGCCCCAAAACGGAAATGGAACAGCTTTCCTTCCGAGCCTTCTACCTCAAACAGGATAACATTGGATATAATATCGAACAGGGCCTGCTTAAGCCATTGGTTATGAGAGGTGTTTTCTTCGTCAGCGAAATACTCCTCTACCTTTCTTTGGGTATCAAAAGCAGCCTTCAAACTGTAATTGCCGAAGCCATTATAATTAAGGAAAGTTTCTTTTACATAACCTTGCTGGTCACCAAAAACATCGCCTAATACCTTATCCGTTATGTAGGGTTTGCAATACCTGTTTTGGTCAAACCAAATTCCTTTTTCATCAAACTCAACCCGGTAAACAGGTATGGCCGGTTCAAAATGTCCCATAATGCCTTCCACGGAATGCACCGGTATGCTCCAGATACGAAAAAAGCCCAGTACATGGTCAATCCTGAAAGCATCAAAGTAATAACTCATCTGCTCAAACCGCTGTTTCCACCATGCAAACTCGCTTTCGCGCATTTTGTCCCAATTATAGGTTGGAAAACTCCAGTTTTGGCCTTTTACGGCAAAATCGTCCGGCGGTGCGCCCGCCTGCATATCCATGTGGTACAATTCAGGGTTTTGCCAGGCATCGGCGCCATTCCGGTAAACTCCAATGGGTATGTCCCCCTTTACAATTACCCCATTGTTATGGGCGTATTGCGCTGCCTCCTTAAGCTGCACATGCAGGTGGTATTGCACAAAAAAGTAAATAGCAATATCATCATAAGCAGGTGAAGCAAGGTCTAAAAGTGACTTTATCGCTGCAGCGTCGTATTTTTTGTACTCAGGCCATTTATTAAAATCTGCTGTTTTATGTTTATCCCGCAGGTAGCAGAATGCAGCATACGGCACCAGCCAGTGTTCGTTTTGCTTGAAGAACTGCTGGTAGTCGTCAGAAGCAAACAGGGCTATTTTTTGTAAAGGATATACCTGGTGCAGAATGCTCCATTTTAAAGCATTAACGGCTTCATAATCAACCGAATCAAGGTTATTTAATTTTTCCTTTTCAGCCTCAAGTCCCTGTAAAAGATGTTTGTTCTTTTCATGTACCACATTTTCAAGATGCAGGTACATGGGGTGCAGCGCAAAAGCCGAAATAGCAGCATAAGGGTAACTGTCTGTCCATGTATGTGTTGCCGTAGTATCGTTTACCGGCAGCACCTGTATTAGTTTCAGGCCTGTTTTCTTTGCCCAGTCAACCAGCAGGTTTATATCGGCAAATTCGCCTACACCACAACTATTATTTGTACGCAGGCTAAAAACAGGTACGGCAACTCCAGCCCCTTTCCAGGTATTATTGGGTAAAATAGCAAAGCCATCATTAACAATGGTTTGCCGGTTTTTGGCGCTTCCGTTAAAAAGCATACGGTTGTTGCCGCCTTCATATTCCGTAATGGCAGACTTTTCTATATCATACACTGCGTATTTATACATAATGGGCAGTACGGCATCTGACAGGTCAAGTTTCACGCTAAAAAAATCTTCCTCCGGCTGCCTGGCCAGCAATATAGTTTTGGCCGCATTCCAGTTTCCCAGTTCGTTTCCACTTCCGGTAATGCATAATGTTTCCCCTTTTGACAGTAATGGCGCTTTTACCTTAAATATGTGAGTAGTGTTTTTAGCAGCTTTTGTTTTTATCTCTGTATAGTTATTCTTAAGCAGCACCTGCTTAAAGGGCTCTGTATAGAACGCATTTTCAAAGTAGCCCGCAAAATTCCAGGCGTCAGCAATAAAAACCTCGGTAGTTTTTACAATGCCGGGCAGCAAAACTTTATCTGCACCCCAATCAAAGCTTACAATACCGTCTTCGTAACGGATGAAATAATTATAGGTAATACCCTCTGCAGGTATTGTTGACCTGTCAATATTAATGGTAACTGTCCAAAGCTCGTTGTTCAGGTATTTCATAGGAAGCGCCCTGGCCAAATCTTTATTGCCGAATATTTCGTGGTTGCCTGTAATATGGAGCGTTTGCCCGAATTTAGTATGGAACTTTAGCTGGAAAGTTATCTCGGCTGTGACAGAAGCTGTTTTTTTACGCGATGGCTTTTCTGCAACAGGGGCGGTACTAACCGCTTCTCCATCAGCCACTTTTTGTTTTTTAGGCGCACCCTTTTTGGGGGCCGCTTTTTTTGAAGTTGTTTTTTTTGCAGCAGCCTTTTTGCCGGTGGCTTCAGCAGCGGCTTTTTTTGCTTTTGGCGTTTTCGGCTTGTCAGCAGGAGTCCCGGATTCTTCACTTATATTCGCGTCCGCAGGTTTGCGGGTTTTCCTGGTTTTTGTTGTTTTTTCAGTGCTAACATGATTGCCATTAAGGGTGCCGTTGCCGGTAACCTCAACAGTTCCCTGTTCAGTATTAAGTTTTTCAGTCGCCAAAATCATATAATTTTAAAAGTGTGCGAATGTAGAAAGAAATAACCTTTTAAAAGATTGTATCCCGGGTTTTGCCCAAATTATTTGATATTTTATCCCCCGGGGCTTTTAATATTAGAAATTCTAAAATTTTCAATGAACAATCTTGATGTGGTTAAAGGGGTATAAACACAGGCACATAAGCTGTTTCTATCCATTTTTTTCATATAGCAGGCCGTTTTGGGTTAACAAAACATATAACCAGAAGCATTTGGGCAATAAAAGTAAGTAATGTGTAATTAATACACAAATCTTATTGAAAAAACTTTAAAGAGTTTTCATATAAAATTTTGAGTTGCAGAAATAGAAATAATTGCTAAACGGGTTGCATATATTTAGCCGGGGCTCTATTTTCCACAATACTAAGTTTTTTGTTAGAAAGAAGCCTGCAGCGTGAAAAAAAATTCCCTATTAACATTTTGTACCCATTAAATTATCAATTTATACCTATGCCTTAACATTTTAGCCCTAACTGATAAACAATATACTCCCCTGGCTTTTTTCGCCTGCTTCTAATTTAGATTATTGTAAAAAACAACTTGTTACACCGCTTTTAACTAACGCTTTTTGCCATGCCTGGGAGAAAATTGCCATACCTGTATCTTGTTTCCACGTTTTTTTTTATTGGGCTTTCTGTTAAAGCATTGCCGCCGGCAAACGACGG
Organism: Chitinophagaceae bacterium; assembly: GCA_035550215.1. GTDB lineage: Bacteria > Bacteroidota > Bacteroidia > Chitinophagales > Chitinophagaceae > JABDFW01. The sequence goes on from DASZPM010000011.1 coordinate 61,939, forward strand.
TAATTTTGTGAAAACAGAAGATGGCGTTATTGTATATCCCAAGGTACCAGGGGTAGCATTTGTAAAATTGCAGGTAATTTCCGGTAATATAATAAGGGTAACTTCCGGGCCGGATAAAACCAATACAGAGCATAACAGCCTTATTGTTACAGGAGCCGTTGTAAGCGATACCGTTAAATGGTCGGTGGAACAGGCTGTGGGAAAAATAATGCTGAAAACATCTTTCCTTATCGCCTCCGCCGATATTGAAAACGGCGCGGTAAGTTTTACAGACTTGCAGGGCAACCCGATAGTAAAGGAACGTGCTTTTAACGGGCGGCAATTTATACCGGCTATATATGAGGGCGAACAATTATACAGGATAAAACAAACTTTTGAAACCTCCCCCGGAGATGCATATTACGGTCTTGGCCAGCACCAGGATAATGTATTTAATTACCACGGCCACCAGGTAAACCTTTTTCAAAATAATACAGAAGTAGCAATTCCATTGCTTGTGTCTGATAAAGGCTATGGCATACTATGGGATAATTATTCCATTACATCCGTTGGCGATACCCGGCCTTACCTGCCGCTTTCATCCCTCAAACTTTATTCAGCTACCGGCCAGCGGGGTTGGCTTACGGCTAATTATAATAACAACAGGAACAAACCCGGTAATATTTCCTTCACGAAAGCCGAATCGTCCATTGATTACAGGTATCTCGGGGATTCAAAGCTGCACCTGCCTGCTAATTTTAAGGTTGGCACAGGAATGATAACCTGGGAAGGTTCTATTTCTTCAGGCATCTCAGGTCAGCATGTCTTCAGGTTCCTTTACGGTGGTTATCTTAAAGTATGGCTTAACGGCCACCTGTGTGTTGACCGCTGGCGGGAAGCCTGGAACCCGGGTACAATGGATGTAGATATTACTTTGGAAAAAGATAAAAGATACCCGGTAAAAATTGAATGGATCCCGGATGGCGGAGAATCATATCTCGCGGCTGATTGGGCGCCTCCTGTGCCGGAAAACGATGTTAACAGTTACAGCTTTTCCTCCGAGGCCGGTAAAATGGAAGATTATTACTTTATTAACGGCAAAAACATTGATGAAGTAATAAGCGGTTACCGTGATATTACCGGTAAGGCGACTATGCTGCCAAAATGGGCATTTGGCTTTTGGCAAAGCAGGGAAAGATATAAAACAGAAAGCGAAATACTGGAGACGGTTGATGAATTCAGGAAACGCCAAATACCGATTGACAATATTGTGGAAGACTGGAGTTATTGGAAACAGGACGACTGGGGCAGCCAGGAGTTTGACGCATCGCGTTTTCCAAGCCCGGACAGCATGATTGATGTGCTGCACAAAAAATATCATACGCATTTTATGATTTCGGTGTGGCCGAAATTTTATGAAGGTATTCCCGCATACAAAAAATTTAATGACAGCGGATGGCTTTATACCCGCAACATAGCCGATAGCCAGCGCGACTGGATTGCGCAGGGCTATGTCTCCACATTTTATGATGCTTTTAATGAAGACGCACGAAAAGGCTTTTGGAATTTGCTTAATGATAAACTTTATAAAAAAGGCGTAGATGCCTGGTGGATGGATGCAAGCGAGCCTGATATTTTAAGCAATGTTAGTCCTGCCAAAAGAAAAGAATTAATGACACCACTTGCCCTGGGTACTTCCGCTGAATATTTAAACGCTTACCCGCTGGAAAATGCACGAGGTATTTACGAAGGGCAAAGGAGTACTGACAGTAATAAACGCGTATTTATTTTAACCCGTTCAGCATTCGCAGGCCAGCAACGCTACGCTGCAGCTACCTGGAGCGGCGATATAGGTACAACGTGGGGCGATATGCGCAGCCAGGTTACAGCAGGCATAAATTTCTGTATGTCAGGTATCCCTTACTGGACAATGGATATTGGCGGCTTTGCCGCGCAACGCCGGTTTGAAAAACCTAGCGCAGCAGACCTGGAAGAATGGCGCGAGCAGATGACACGCTGGTACCAGTTTGGCGCCTTTTGCCCCATTTTCCGCGTGCACGGCCAGTTCCCCTTCCGTGAAATATACAATACCGCGCCGGATGATCATCCTGCTTATAAAAGCATGCTGTACTACGATAACCTGCGTTACAGGCTTCTCCCCTACATCTATTCACTCGCAGGCCACGCGTACCAGGATAATTATACCATCATGCGCGGGCTGGTAATGGATTTCAGCGCGGATACCGCAGTAAATAATATCGGCGACCAGTACATGTTCGGCCCGGCGCTGCTTATCAACCCGGTGTATACATTTCACGCAGTCTCCCGCAATATGTATTTACCGGCTGGCCAGGGTTGGTACGATTTATACAGCGGCGCTTATGCTGCCGGCGGCCAACATATAAATGCAGAAGCGCCGTATGAAAAGATGCCGGTGTTTGTGAAGGAAGGCTCCATTATTCCCTTTGGGCCGGCACTGCAATACAGCAGTGAAAAACCTGCTGACCCGGTTACCTTATTCGTGTATACCGGCAAGGATGCATCATTTAGCTTATACGAAGATGAAGGCACAAACTACAATTACGAAAAAGGGGCGTTTACCAATATCCCCATCAGCTATAACGAATCTTCAAAAACGTTAACCATAGGCGAAAGACAGGGAAGCTACAGCGGCATGCTTGCAAAACGAACATTCAATGTGGTATGGATAACGAAGGATAAACCGGTAGCGCTGTCGTTTGACACTAAACCGGCTGCAACGGTTCATTATAAAGGCAACAAAATAATTATTCAATACAAATAAAACTTTTTTATAAACAACACAATTGTCTGCGTATGAAACAAACCAAAATCAGGGACAGGATTGCAGTGCTGCTATTAGCAACCGCATCCTGCATACTGCTTAATGTGCAAGCATTTGCACAAACAGGCGCCCGAAAAATCACGGGCATCATAACATCAAAAGTATCAGGTAAGGCCATTGGCGGCGCTGCCGTAACAGTGCAAGGCACTAAGAACGGAACACTTACTGACGACAACGGCGCATTCAGCATTTACGCGTCAACCGGTGAAACACTGCAGGTGTCATTTGTGGGTTATACCCCCCGGGAAGTAAAAGTTGGAGAAGGCACCCAGGTAAATGTAGTGCTGGATGAAGACTACAGCCACCTGCAGGATGTAGTAGTTATCGGCTATGGTAAGATGAAGAAAACTGACCTTAGCAGTTCGCAGGTTACCGTAACATCAGAAGAACTTAACAGGACGGTAAATACTACGTTTGACCAGGCGCTGCAGGGGCGTGCTGCAAATGTTTACGTGGCTACCAGTAACGCGCAGCCAGGCGGTGCGCCCAGCGTAATGATACGCGGGGTAAACTCCTTAAGCCAAACCAACCAGCCATTGTATATAATAGATGGTGTACAAATACAGCCGGCTGACCCCGGTGGCGGAGCTGCAGGTACTTATAATACGCCCGGCAGCTATTCAAATGCGCTGGCAGGCATTAACCCCGATGATATTGAAACTATAAACGTGTTGCAGGGGCCGGCAGCAACCGGTATTTATGGTTCGGCAGGGGGTAATGGCGTAATATTAATTACCACCAAACACGGCAAGGCCGGCGAAACCAAGGTAAGCCTTAACAGCTTACTTACGCTGCAGGATATACCAAAGTTTGCACCTGTACTTAACCTGCCGCAATATGCTATTTTCAGGAATGAGTTATCAAAGGCCGGGGGCGCTTCAACTGAAGCAGATTACGGCGACCCTTCCGTATTGGGCAATGGTACCAATTGGCAGGATGCGCTGTTCCGGAGAACTTTGTTGCAAAAGCATTCGCTTTCGTTGAGCGGCGGCTCTGATAAAACGACCTTCTACTTTTCCGGTGAGTATTTCAACCAGGATGGTATTGCGCAGGGATCGGGTTTCACCCGCGGGTCAGTAAGACTTAACCTGGATAATAATACGCGTAAATGGTTGCGGATTGGCACAAACCTGAGTGTAAACCTTACGAAAGAAAGGATTGTTACCTCCAACAATTCGCTTATTTATTCAGCCATTGATATAAGCCCGGCAATACCGGTAAAAAACCCCGATGGAACATGGGGTGGCCCTGCGGCAGGCACGCCTTACGCAAATAATTATATTAACCCTATTGCCTTTGCGCAAATTAATACCAATTACAACAAAGGTTTTGGCGCTTTGGGCGGCGTATATGCAGACATTACCTTTATGAAAGGCCTTACACTGCATAATGAGTTTAACGGCACATATAATTATACATCCAATTATATCTTTAATCCATCTTATACTTTCGGCGCTACTGTTAATGCCAACACTTATGCTTCCCAATCAACAGGCAATAATTACTGGTGGGGCACAAACTCAAGGTTGCAATATGATGTAACCATAGGTAAACACAACATCTCCGCCATGGTCGCGCATGAATCCCAGGCCTGGGGATGGGAAGGATTACTTGGTTCAAAAACGGGATTTGTAAATAATACGGTGCATACATTAAACGCCGGCGCATCAGATAATACACAGTCTAACAGCAGTTCACAGGGCAGCGGCGCAAAAGAATCATATTTCGCCAGGGTAAATTATATATACGATAATAAATACATTCTGCAGGGCGTGTTCCGTTACGACGGCGCATCAGTATTTGGCGAAGCAAACAGGTGGGGCAGCTTCCCGTCTGTATCAGCCGCATGGAAAATTTCTGAAGAAAAATTCATGAAAGGCATCCGCAATCTTAACGAGTTAAAGTTACGTGTTGAATACGGCCTTTCAGGTAACTCCAGCGCCAGTTCAAGCGCGCAATATGCGGTACTCAGCACCTGGCCTTCAGTATTCGGGGCAAGCTATCTTCCCTCCAATTTCCCCAACCCCGATATACAGTGGGAAGTTGATAAAACAACCAATGTAGGTTTTGACCTGCACATGTTCAACAACCGGCTGGAAGTAATAGCAGACGCTTACGTAAAAAACCTTACAAAGTTGCTGGCATCAAGCACCTACCCCGGCTATTTGGGCGGCGGTACCGGCAACGGTGGTCTTGCGTGGCCTGTAACAAATATCGGCGCGATGCAAAACAAAGGCTTTGGCATAACAGTTAATACCGTAAACATTTCAAAGAAAAATTTCACCTGGAAAACCGGCGTAAATTTCTCGCTCGACAGGAACAAGGTAACAGCACTTGCAGCACCACTTAACATTACCTATGTAACCAATACCAACAATAACCAAACACAGTTTCTTACGGAAGTTGGCCAGCCTGTAGGCATGATTACAGGGTATATTGCAGAAGGCCTGTTTCAGAATTATAAGGACATAACAAGCCATGCAAATCAAACCAGTAACAGTTCCATAGTTGTTGACCCCAACACAGGTACATGGGTGGGTGATATTAAGTTTAAAGACATAAACGGCGATGGCGTTATTAATGAAAAAGACCGCGTTATTCTCGGCAACCCATGGCCAAAATTCACTTTTGGCTTCAATAACTCCTTCAGCTACAAAAGATTTGACCTGAACATATTTGTTATAGGTTCAGTAGGCGGCAAAATTGTAAACGTACTGAAGTATGAAAATGATATGCCGGGTGCAAAAGGGGCGTTTGAAAATTATTATGCCTCTGTAATAAATTTTGCAAGACCCACCAGTTATAATGCAGCAGATGCAGCAACGGTTACTTTAGAAAATCCCAATACCAATGTGCCGCGTGTTTACACAAGCACCGCCAATGGCAATAACCGTTTATCACAATGGGATTTGGAAAGCGGCACTTATGCAAAGATTAAGAATGTATCGCTCAGCTATAATGTACCTACAAAATCCTTTGCCAATGTTGTAAAAGGTTTGAGGGTTTCAGTAAATGTTCAAAACCTGCTGACCATTACTAAATACACTGGCATGGATCCTGAAGTTGGGCCATTCAATTACTGGAATAATGGCAACCCGACCATTATAAACGGTATTGATAACGGGCGCTATCCTTCAACAAGAATGTATTCATTTAACATACTGGCTGATTTCTAAATAATAAAAAACTTTGTATGAAAAAGCTTTTAATATACCTGGGTTTTATCATTTGCGGCGTTGCGTTAACGCAGGGCTGTAAAAAGGATTTTTTAAACAGGCCACCCGAGGACGCCACTACCTCAGGTAATTTTTATACCAACGATGCTGAAGTAATGGCAGGAACGGCCCCGCTGTATAACGTTGTTTGGTTTGACTATAATGATAAGGCATTCCTGAGCTTTGGCGAAGCCCACGGCGGCAATCTTAACTGCGACGACGCTGACAGGCTGGGTTATATACGCTTTGCAGTACCCGCTACAGACGACATTCTGCCAAGTGGTTACGGCTCATTCTGGAAGATAGTTGCCCAAAGCAACATCATTATGTCAAACATTGAGAATGCAAAATCTACTGCAACTCCGGCCGTTAAAAATATGGGTATTGCAGAATGCCGCTTTATGCGTGGCATGGCGTATTATTTCTTAGTGAGTAACTGGGGGGCCGTACCCATTATATACGACAACCTCACACAGCTTACTGACAGCAGTATACGCCGCAACGATATTCCAAGCGTATGGGAGTTAATAGTAAAAGATTTTACGTATGCTTCAAAAAACCTGCCCGCTACACCTTACCAAACAGGCCGCTTAACCAAGTGGGCTGCTGAAGGCATGCTGGCAAAAGCCTACCTGTACCGTTCAGGAGTGGGTAAAACAGAAGGTTCAAGGTCACAAAGCGACCTGGATAGTGCAAAATACTATGCTGCCGATGTATGCGAGAACAGCGGCCTTTCGTTATTGCCCAACTACTACGATTTATTTACACATGCCTATAACAGCACGGCTTTCCAAAACAGTAACCCTGAAGATTTATTTTCATTACTGTGGATGCCCAGCAGGTCAACATGGGGCGTAAATAATACATTCCAGGCGTATGTTGCATTTACGTCAAACATTACCCAAACAGGTGATGGATGGGGCGCTGCGTTCGGCGCGTCTGCCAACCTGCTGAAGTATTATATGGCCCACCCCGAGGATTCATTGCGCAGGCGTGCAACCTTTATGCTGCCGGGAGACCATTATGATGACCTGAATGCAAAAGGCGGCGGTACTGATGTGCCAAATTCAAGCTTCGGCACAGGTAACGACCATGCATACGTAAAAAAATACGTAATCGGTTCACCTGACGATAATGGCGGCGGCACACAGATGACAGCCTATGAAAACACTTATATGCTGCGCCTTGCTGAAGTGTACCTTATATATGCCGAAGCCATATTAGGCAACAATGCATCAACTGCTGACGGTACCGCGCTTAAGTATTTTAACGCGGTGCGCACACGTGCAGGTGTGCCAGCAAAATCGTCTATAACATTTAACGATATATTCCAGGAAAAGAAAGTGGAATTTGCCTTTGAAGGATTAGCCTGGTATGATTGGGTACGCTGGTATTATTTCGCGCCGGAAAAAGCCAAGGCATATTTCAGCACACAGGACCGGGGACATTATTCAGTTACGTATAATACAGGTACAAGCAATCCCCGTACATATTCAACAACGTACGATGGCACAACTTATCCTATTACAGACGCCACAATTTACCTGCCCTGGCCAGAAGCTGAACTAACTGCCGCCCCGCATCTTAATGATGCGCCTGTACCATTTGATTTTTCCAAAATACCTGATTAATCATTTAAAAAAGAACGTATGAAAAAAATAATTTCTTTCAATAAATTAATACTGCTGTTTACAGTGGCGCTTGTTGGTGTAACGCAGCAGGCATGTAAAAAGGATTCGTCATCAGGTTCAGGCACACCCGTCATCAAAGATGTGAGGGTGGTTGACTCAACAAAAAGAGACAGCTTTTTTACGGAAGCCTTGCCCGGAACATTAATTGTTATACAGGGTTCCGGCTTCACAGGGTTACAGCATGTTTATTTTAATGATTTTGACGCATCCTTCAATTCAGCGCTTAATTCGGATAACAACATCATTATATCCATTCCGGCAGACGCCCCCACTGCCCCCCCATTGGACAGCGTAAGCAATAAAATAAAGGTGGTGACTGACCACGGCGAAGCGACATTTGACTTCAGGCTTATATTGCCGCCTCCTGCTGTATCGGCTGCGTCTAACGAGAATGCGCCCGCAGGCACCACCATTACGCTTTGGGGTACTAATTTTTATGGCATCACAAAAGTTACCTTTCCAGGCGGCGCCGAAGGAACTAATCTAACCGTAAAAAGCCCAACAGAAATTTCGGTTACTGTACCTGCCGACATAACTGCGGGTGATAGCCTTCATGTAATTGGGGACTTCGGCTCTTGCGCTTCACCGTTTATATTTGATAACTGGCTCTCGCCCTCGACAGGCTTTCTTGCCAACTTTGACGGCACTAACAGCCAATGGAGCCCTCCCGCAGATAATCCATACTTCGGATGGTCACAGCAACAATGGGTAGGCAATTTTGTTACTGATCCTTCTGCTTTCCCGGGTGGAACGGGAAACTGCGTGGAATTAAATCCGGCAGGAAATAAAGTTGCCAGTGATAATTCATGGTGGCAGGATAACAACTCCATTATTACCAATACGGCAACATGGGTTTCTGACGCAAGCGCCCCGGTAAGTAATTATGCGTTAAAATTTGAAGCGTATGTTAAAAAGGACTGGACAGCCGGTTCAATATGGATAGGCACTACCTGGCCAAACTGGCCTTACCTTGCCGAATATGCACCATGGAAAACAGCTTCCAGCGGAAAATATAAAACAACAGGATGGGTAACTGTAACAATTCCCTTGAGTAGTTTCCTTTCCGCTACCAATAACGTGTACACCTCATCAGGCAGCGGGCCCTCTAATTTCAGCGCGCTTACCAGCGGTGGTGGCGGCATGCTTATGGTGATGTATGCCAATGATGGCACAACCACAATACCGGGTGGCAGTTTTGATATTGGACTGGATAATTTCAGGATTGTAAAAATTAAATAAAGATACTAAGCGGGGATTTCTATCCATCGTTTTGGTTGTTTCTTACAAAGCAATAGTAACAAGCACAGGCCCGCAGTATGCGTGCTGCTGCAAAAGGCAGCATCTATTGTGGGCCATTTTTATGATGAGCACGGCTTTAGTGTTAAGTGATAGCTACTGCAGTAAAAATTTTAAGTATGATATTGAATAGTGTTAGAAAAAAACTCCTTTTTGCCCTGGTTACGTGCGCATCTTTTTTTTGCCTGGCATGCATTTGTACTGCCTGCAAAAAAACGTCGGCACAGCAAAATAATGGCAATGGCGGTAACGGTGGCAATGGTGGTAATGGCGGCAATACTTATCCCGTTATAACAGATTCTGTTTACAATCCTTCAGACCCCTCACAGCCTGCCAGTATCGGCTTTTTTGGCAACGCATGGGCATCAAGAACATTTAGTACACCCGGCGATGAAACGGTAACAGTACCTGATATTCCAACTATAACTGATTCACTAACCATCAATGTTAATAAAGTACTTGTTAAGGTGCCGCCTTATATATACGGCAATAACTCAAACTTGTGGATGGGCCAGATAGTTACCCAGCCATCGCTTATGCAATACATAACTGATTTATCCCCCAATATCATCCGCGCCCCCGCAGGCAGTGTAAGCGATGTATATTTTTGGAATGGTACCGATGCAAATCCCGCTCCTGCCGATGCGCCTGCACAGTTATTAAATTCAGCCGGAACCGCTTCAGCAGCGGGTTATTGGTATGGAGGGAATACGGCATCATGGACGTTTTCGCTTAATAATTATTATACACTGCTGTCTCAAACAAAAAGCACGGGTATTATTACTGTTAATTATGGCTATGCACGTTATGGCACAAGCGCCAACCCGGTTGCTGCGGCTGCACATCTTGCCGCAGATTGGGTAAGATATGATAACGGCAGGACAAAATTTTGGGAGATTGGCAACGAAAGCTATGGCAGTTGGGAAGCCGGTTATTTAATAGATGCCAGCCAAAATAAGGATGGGCAGCCAGCTACCATTACCGGCGACATTTACGGTAAGCATGTAGTTGTTTTTGCTGACTCAATGCGGGCCGCAGCTAAAGAAGTTGGGGCAACTATTTATATAGGCGCTACTTTGTGCCAGCAGGCGCCGGCGTCGTGGGAAGCGCCAACTGTGCAAAACTGGAACCAGGGTGTTTTAGAAAATGCCGGCAGTGCAGCAGATTATTTTATTGTGCACGATTATTTTACTGACTACAATACCAATTCGCCTGCGGCAGACATATTAACAACTGCAACTACTGTTCCCCAGGCAGTAATGTCTTATGTAAATAACCAGTTAAGTGCTGCGGGCATTGACCACAAACCTATTGCCCTTACTGAATGGAATATACAGGCCACCGGCTCAAAACAGGCAGTATCATATATTGCCGGCGTACACGCTGCCAAAACACTCGGCGCTTTAATAAAAAACCAATTTGGCGAGGCAAGCCGGTGGGATTTAGCCAATGGCTGGAGTAATGGTGATGACCAGGGCATGTTTAATAACGGTGACGAACCCAATGCACCTAAATGGAACCCGAGGCCATCATTTTACTACATGTATTATTTTCAAAAGTTTTTTGGCGACAGAATGGTGTATGATACGCTTAGGGCTTTCAATACAGACCTTACCACCTATTCATCCACCTTTTCATCAGGCCAGGCGGGAACGGTTATTATTAATTCGGGTGCGCAAAATCATACCTTGTCCATTGACTTCCAGCATTTCCCTGCCGGCAGCAAATACCACTGGTATATTTTAACCGGCGGTACGGACAACGGAAATTTTTCCGGGCAGGTGTATGTAAATGGCAAAGGGCCATCTACTTCAACGGGCGGCCCGCTGGATTATGCAACCATTAAATCATATTCGGCTAAACTTGATGGGACTATTAAAATAAAAGTGCCCTCTTACAGCGTAATATATCTTGTAGCAGATAATAAATAGTGCCCCGTGTAATTTTCTGGCAAATCCAATAAATTTACAGGCTGCAAAGTGCCTGCAAAAAGTGTAAGGCAACCCTTGCTTTGATATGAAAAAAATTATTACACCTTTCGTATTGCTTTTATGCTGTATGATGGTATCATGCAAGTCAAAAATTGAGCAGGGGCTACATTTCACTTTTTTACCAGTTTCCGAAACAGGTATTGATTTTAAAAATACCATCACGGAGAATGATTCCATAAACATGTTTGTAAACGAATACGCTTACATGGGCGGCGGCGTTGGCATTGGTGATTTTAATAATGATGGCCTACCCGATATTTTTTTCGCCGGCAACCAGGTTAGCTCGCAACTATACATTAACCATGGAGGCATGCATTTTGAGAACATCACGCAAAAAGCCGGGCTTACCACAACAACATGGTGCACCGGCGTAAGTGTGGTAGACATTAACAATGATGGATGGGCAGACATATATGTGTCTGTATCCGGCAAAGCGCCCGGTACAAAAAGGGCAAACCTGCTTTTTATAAACCAGCATAACCTCACCTTTAAAGAGGAAGCTGCTGAATACGGGCTGGCAGACACTTCCTACTCCACCCAGGCGGTCTTCTTTGATTATGACAAGGACGGCAAGCTTGATATGTACCTGCTGAACCACACCCTGGATGACCCCCTGCCCAATGAACTGCGTGATAACAAAACTGACAGTAACGCTATTGCGGGGGATAAACTCTATCACAATGAAGGTGCGCCTGCGGGCATTGGCCACCCGGTGTTTAAAGATGTATCAAAACAGGCTGGCATTATTGAAGATGGCGATGGGCTTGGCGTTGTTGTTGATGATTTTAATAACGACGGCTACCCGGATGTATATGTAGCCAATGATTATATTCGAAATGATGTGCTTTGGCTTAACAATAAAAACGGAACGTTTACCAATTGCATTGCATCTGCTACAAAACACCAGAGCTACTCAAGCATGGGAACTGATGCCGCTGATGTTAATAATGACTGCCTGCCCGACATAATAACGCTTGACATGCAGCCAGCAACAAATGAACGAAAAAAAATGATGTACTCATTTTTAAACGAGCAGCGTCACCAGGTGGAAATGGATAAAGGTTACCAGCCGGAATACATTCATAACATGCTGCAGCTAAATAATGGCACCAGGCAGCTAAACAACCGCGATGAACCTTTTTTCAGCGAAACAGGGGAAATGGCCGGCATTGCTGAAACTGACTGGAGTTGGAGTGTGCTTATTGCAGACCTTGACAATGACGGGTTGAAGGATGTGCATATTACAAATGGCCTTGGACGCGACCCTACCAATATGGATTTTTTGGAGTACAGGCATAACACGGTGGTACAAAGCGGCGTACCTGAAAGCGATGTAACACAGCGGCAAAAATTATTGCAGCACTTAACTTCGCTCGGCAATCTTGCTTTGCGCAATTACCTGTTCAAAAACAAGGGGGATTTAACCTTTGAAGACATTTCTGAAAATGCAGGTATTACCCAAAAATCTATCTCAAACGGCGCCGCGTATGCAGACCTTGACAATGACGGTAATCTTGATATAATAACCAATAACATTGACGGGGCGGCCTTTATAATGCACAATGATGCGGGCCAACAGGATAAGCCGGGGCAGGTGAGCAACTACCTTACACTAAAACTAAATGGAGACAGCCTTAATAAAGACGGTATTGGAACAGTTGTTTATAGCTACAGTAATGGTCTAAGCCAAATGGTTGAGCAATACCCGGTGAAGGGCTATTTATCTTCTGTTGATAACCGGCTGCATTTGGGTTTTGGCACACACGACGCTGATTCTCTAAAAATTATATGGCCGGATGGCAAAATGCAATTAATACAGCATCCTGCATCAAACAACATATTGCAGGTCAACTATGCAGATGCGGCAAAGGTCTATAAACCATCTGCTCCTTTAATAAATAGATTTTTTGACGATGTGACGACGGCGTTAAAAACAGATTTTCAGCATAAAGAATCATTTTTCTTCGACTACCAGTTTCAGCCCATGCTGCTGCAGAAATATTCACAGCAGGGGCCATTTATAAGTGCCGGGGATGTGAATGAGGACGGGCTGGAAGATTTTTTTATCGGCGGCGCTTTTAAACAAGCAGGAAAAGTGTTTTTACAAAATATCGCCGGGAATTTTACCGGGAAGGATATTGTGACCGGGCCAAAATACGCGGAAGATATGCAAAGCGTTCTGTTTGATGCAGACGGCGATAAAGACCTTGACCTGCTTGTAGTTGGCGGCAGCACAGAATTTGATGACAATTCACCTTTTTACAGGCCACGCTTGTACCTCAACGATGGTAAAGGCAATTTTCATCTTGACAGTACAGCTTTCTCCCCCACAATCCTTACACCCGCAAAATGTGTGGCAGTGGCAGATATGGATGGTGACGGTGACGAAGATGTTTTTATTGGGGGGGATGTTTCATTGGGCTACTACCCTCACCCACCCCGCAGCTATATACTGCGCAATGATAATGGGAAATTTACAGATGTAACAGAAACTGTTTGCCCCGCTCTTATGAACCCTGGTATAATAAATGCAGCCGTTTGGACGGATATAGACAATGATAAGAAGCCCGACCTTATTATTGCCGGGGACTGGATGCCCGTAAAAGTGTACAAAAACACAGGCAGTACATTAGTTGATATTACAATTGAAAGCGGGCTGGCAGATATGCCTGGTTTTTGGAGAAGCCTTGCCATTGCCGATATAAACCACGATGGAAACCCTGACATAGTTGCCGGTAACCTTGGGCTGAATAATCCTTTTCATATAAGTGCGCAGCAGCCAGCGGAATTAATCGCCAAAGATTTTGATAACAGTGGAATAATTGATCCCCTCTTCTGTTATTATACCCGGGGTAATGATGGAAAATATGCTTTATCGGTAAGTGTTTCAAGAAGCGATTGGGCAAGACAAATGCCCTCTCTCAAAAAAAGGTTTGAAGACAACTCATCCTATGCAAAAGCAACCATGAATGAACTGGTGACGAAAGAAATGATGGATGGGGCTTTGGTACTTCACTGCACGGAAGTAAGAAGCGGCTATTTTGAAAACAACGGTAAAGGAAAATTTATTTTTTTTCATCCCTTCCCGGCCATCGCACAGGTAGCACCCGTAAATGCAATTGTAACAGCCGACGTAAATGGTGACAGTATAAGAGATATTATTCTTGCAGGCAATGAATACCAATGGAGTATCAATCCCGGTCGCCTGGATGCCTCCTACGGGTTACTACTTACTGGTAATGGAAAAGGAGGGTTTGCAGCTATACCCCCGCGTGAAAGCGGCCTGGTTATAGATGGCGATGTAAAAGATCTAAAAATAATCAATGCCGGTGGAAAGAAAATTTTACTGTGCGCTGTTAATGATGATAAGCTAAAAGCTTTTGAGATTAAGAACAAATAAATACCTGCATTTTAACCCGGCTGCCCAAAATTGACTTTTTTCTTATAAAACACTTTTACCCTACCTTTTCAACACAGTGAAATTTTATTCTACATTTGAAAAAATTGCACGGTATGAATATTCCGGTTATGGCAGAGATGGCGGCAGCCGGGGAAAACCCGGAGATATTATTTTGGGTAGGTTGTTCGGGCAGCTTTGACCAACGTGCGCAGAAAATAACCAAAGCGTTTGCCGCTATTTTAAATAAAACAGGCATTAAGTATGCCATACTTGGCAAAGAAGAAATGTGTACAGGCGACCCGGCAAGGCGTTCTGGCAATGAATTTTTATTCCAGATGATGGCATACAACAACATACAGGTGCTGAAGAATTATGGTATCAAAAAAATTGTCACAACCTGCCCGCACTGTTTTAATACATTTAAAAATGAGTATCCGGAATTGGGTGGAAATTACGAAGTAGTGCATCATACTACCTTTCTTCAGCAAATGATTGATGAAGGAAGGATAAAGCTAAAAGAAGGCAGTAGTTTTAAAGGTAAACGTATTACCTACCACGACAGTTGTTATTTAGGCAGGGCGAACCAAATTTATGAGGCCCCCCGAAAGGTGCTGGAAATGCTTGATGCAGAACTGGTAGAAATGAAAAGATGCCGTACAAAAGGATTGTGCTGTGGGGCTGGTGGCGGCCAAATGTTTAAGGAAGATGAGCCCGGTAATAAGCGGATAAATATAGAACGCACAGATGAGGCGCTTGGCCTGCAACCGGCAGTTATTGCCTCAGCATGCCCATTTTGCAACACCATGCTGACTGATGGAGTTAAAAACCATGAAATGGAAGCACAGGTAAAAGTGATGGATATTGCTGAATTGATTGAAGCTGAAATGGTGTAACTTGTCATGATTCCTGGTAGGCATGCCTTCATATTAAACCGGCTAACACCAGTAAACTATCACCTATACTGCCTACCTTTGCAGTATGAACTTGATTTTTGCTGAACATATTCCCGCCGATTTTCATCCATCCTCAAGAGTTTGGATATATCAAAGCAGCAGGCTTTTTACCATAAGTGAGGCGTTGCAAATTGAGCCTTTGCTGCAAAAATTTGCGCAAAGCTGGAAAAGTCACGCAGTACCCGTAAAAGGCTACGCCAACTTATTTTTTGGCCAGTTTATCATATTGATGGCAGATGAGACGGCAACGGGTGTAAGTGGTTGCAGCACAGATAGTTCAGTAAGGCTAATTAAACAAATAGAAGAGATATTTAAGGTAGAAATGTTTAACCGGCAGTTACTGGCAGTATGCGTAAATGAAAAAATTCAATTGATGCCCCTGTCCCAGTTTAATTATGCCATCAATAACGGGTTTATTACTCCTAAAACTTTATACTTTAACAACCTTGTATCTACAAAAGAAGAACTGTTGAACAACTGGATAATACCGCTCGACAAAAGCTGGCTCGCGAAAAAGATAAAACCCGCGCAGGTTGTTTAATTAAAAACGCATGCATACGTAACCTCACTCCTATGCTTTAGACTACTCAATTAAGGTAACAATGGTTACATATTACAATTTGGGAAGTATGTTACCGGCTAAGATGATACTACTCCTGGTAACGTTTAACTGTAAACGGCACAGAAAGCCCTATACCTATCTGGCTTTGTATTTGTAAAGCCGGGCTGTTATTCATAGGCCCAAATAACTTTACATCATCGTCATAAATAAGATTAAGAGCATACGTGGTTGAAAGATATTTATTTATCTTAAAAGTAACATAATGGGTCATGTACACATCAATATTCTGTGGATTGCTGGCATAGTTACTGAACAAATCCATCCTGCCCTTGTAGGTAACGTTCTTACCAAAACTGTGTGAATAATTGATGGAGGCAAAGCCGCCAAACTCATTAAAAAAGTGATGACCGCTGTCAACACCGTACAACCCCTGCTTGGTAAGCGTAGGGTTTGCCAGTATTGTTGCACGGTCAGTAAGCAAGGAGAAAAATATGGAAAGCTCTGGGGTTGGCTTATAATCCATACCGGCAGATAATATAACGTAACCAGGTGATAAAAAGGTAGAGGAAAATTTACGCCCACCGGCGCCATCATAAGTGTACCCATCAAAAAATTGCGTTCTGAAATTAAACAGGCCTGAAATATATAGTTTGTTTGAGGTATCTACCCTAACGCCGTATTTGGACAAATAATCAAGCCTGTCGTCATTTTTGCGCGCGCCAATACTGGTAGTTTGCAAAAATCCAAGGTTAAAGTCAACATTATTATCCCAGGTCTGGTTTTTGTGCTGGTAATACAGGTAATAATTAATGTAGGTAGTTAAGGCGATGGAGAAATTATCGCCGCCGGCAGCCCAGTTTTTTTGGGAGCCCTCAGCCATATTTAAATTAAAAACGCCCCCTCTCTTCCACGTATATTTTACAGTGTCTACGGGTTTGGTAATTGTTCTAAAAACCTCTGTGGGCAACTGTCTTACCGGGATATCATCTTGCGAATAACATGCTAAACTGACTGAAACGAATGATATGAAAAGCAATATTGGTTTCTTCATGTGCCTGGCTAATAAAACATTTACAGGCGCAAATATAACTTTCCATCCCTTAAAAAAATAGTTAACAATCTGCCAAACTGACACTAACATCTTTTTAGCTATTTTTGCATATTAAACTTTAAACAGCAGCTACAGATGATGGATGCATTACAAATGGCGCACAATGAAAGCAGGCAGGGAGAAGCGTACGCGCCCTTTGAATTTGATGAAAATAGGTATCATAAGAAGTTTTACATAGAAAGCTATGGTTGCCAGATGAACTTTAGCGATAGTGAGATTGTCGCCTCTATTTTACAGGATGAAGGTTTTGGAGCCACCCGCAATTTTATGGAAGCTGACCTTGTATTGCTGAATACCTGCTCCATACGTGAAAAAGCAGAGCAAACCATTCGCAAGCGCCTTACAGAATTTAAAAAAGTAAAAGAGGCAAAACCTGGTATGCTGGTGGGCGTATTGGGTTGCATGGCTGAGCGTCTCAAGTCAAAATTGCTGGAAGAGGAAAAGTTGGTAGATATGGTGGTAGGCCCCGATGCCTACCGCACCTTACCCGGCCTTATTGAAGAAGCCGAAACAGGTCAAAAAGCGGTAAATGTATTACTGAGCAGGGATGAGACTTATGCAGATATATCACCTGTTCGCCTGGAAAGTAACGGCGTTTCTGCTTTTATTTCTATCATGCGCGGGTGCAACAACATGTGCAGTTTCTGCGTAGTGCCTTTTACCCGCGGCAGGGAGCGCAGCCGGGATGCCTATTCCATTATCGCGGAAGCGACAGACCTGTTCCAGAGAGGTTTTAAAGAGGTAACACTGTTAGGGCAGAATGTTGACAGCTATTATTGGGTAGGGCCTTCGCCCAAAGGCGAAGAGCAGGTAATCACGTTCGCCAAATTACTGGAAATGGTGGCGCTGGTGAGCCCCGACCTCAGGGTTCGTTTCAGCACTTCTCATCCTAAGGATATTACGGAAGAAGTGCTGCATACAATGGCTAAATACGAAAACATTTGCAAATACATTCACCTGCCGGTACAAAGTGGCAGTACCCGGGTATTACAGTTAATGAACAGAACATATACCCGCGAGTGGTATATGGCTAAAGTTGACCAAATAAAAAATATTATACCCGGTTGCGGTATAAGCAGCGATATTATCGCAGGCTTTTGCAGCGAAACAGAAGAAGACCATGCCGACACCCTGTCAATTATGCAATACAGTGGTTACGACATGAGCTATATGTTTTTTTACAGCGAACGGCCGGGAACACTTGCCGCAAGAAGGTATACAGACGATGTACCCACTGATACTAAAAAAAGGCGTTTGCAGGAGATTGTGGAATTGCAGGGCAAACTTTCGCTGGAAAGTAACAAGCATGACATTGGCAAAACATATAAAGTGCTGATTGAAGGGGAAAGTAAACGCAGTGAAAACGACTGGATGGGCAGGAATACACAAAACAAAGTGATTGTGTTTGCAAAAAATAGCGCCGGCTTACAAAAAGGCGACTATGTGTGGGTTAAGGTTAATGATTGTACACAGGCAACTTTATTGGGTGAGATAATTAATAATTAAACCCCGGAAATATGAAGATTGCGGTAAAATACATTATTCTCCTGTTTGCATTTATTGCAGGCAGTGAAGGCATTGAAACCAAAAATACTGTTGCGGCAATAGTTTGCGCCGGTGCTTTTGTTGCATATGCGTTAATTGAAATACAGGATGTAAAGATTTTAAATACGCCGGGTGATGCAGATTAGGATGTGATTATTTGATAAGTTATGCAAAGATGGAGCAGGAAATACACGAAGAAATATTAAAACTTGAAAAAGCGAACGATATCAAAGTTTTGCTTGCAGTTGAAAGCGGCAGCAGGGCATGGGGTTTTGCCTCAACAAACAGCGATTGGGATGTAAGATTTATTTACGTGCATAAATATGATTGGTATTTATCAGTAGAGGAAAAAAAAGACAATATAGAGTATATACTCGCCAACGATATTGATTTAGCGGGTTGGGAATTAAGAAAAGCTTTACTATTATTTAGAAAGTCAAATCCCCCGCTGCTTGAGTGGTTAAGAAGCTCCGTTATTTATAAAGAATCACTGGCAACAGCAGCAAAATTGAGGGCAGCCGTGCCGGAATATTTCAATCCAAAATCATGTCTTTATCATTATTTCAATATGGCAAGAAATAATTACGAGGCATATTTTAAACAGGATGAAGCAAGGCTTAAAAAATATTTTTATGTACTCAGGCCTTTATTAGCCTGTAACTGGATTGAAAGGACCGACGACATGCCACCCATTGAGTTTGATATTTTAGTAAAGGAAGAAATTAATGACCCCTTATTAAAAGCAGAAATAAATGATTTATTAATACAAAAGAAAAACGGGGAAGAATTAGATGTAGCCCCAAGAATACCAATTATAGATGCTTTTATTGAAAACAGGATTGCGCATTTTGAGCAATACCTTAAAGAGTATCAATTTACAAACGCACCGGGTTATTCAACATTAAACAATATATTCAGAACAACGCTTGAAGAAGCCTGGAAATAATATTTAGCAATGGACATTCAATCAATAAAAAACCGGTTTGGCATTATAGGTAACTCGCCCGCATTAAATCATTCACTAAATGTGGCGGTGCAGGTTGCCGCTACTGATTTAAGTGTTTTAATAGTAGGCGAAAGTGGTGTAGGCAAAGAGGTCTTTTCTCAAATCATTCATGCCCTCTCCTCCCGCAAACACAATTCTTTTATAGCAGTTAACTGCGGGGCCATACCGGAAGGAACGATAGATTCAGAATTATTTGGCCACGAAAAAGGTTCATTCACCGGCGCAGTTGATAGCCGCAAAGGCTATTTTGAAACAGTTAACGGTGGCACTATTTTCTTAGACGAGATTGGTGAAATGCCTTTGGGCACCCAGGCAAGGTTGCTGCGCGTGCTGGAAACGGGCGAATTCATCCGTGTAGGTTCATCAAAGGTTCAAAAAACCGATGTGCGTGTAATTGCTGCCACCAACCGTGAGTTACTGGAGTTTACCTTAAATGGCCGGTTCAGGCAGGATTTGTATTATCGCTTAAGTACCGTTCCTATACGTGTACCTGCATTACGCGACAGGAAGGAAGATATTCCTCTATTGTTCAGGAAATTTGTAATTGACTTTGCTGAGCGTTATAAAACAAATGCCGTACAACTGGATGAAGACGCAAAAAACCTGTTAATTAACTATTCATGGCCCGGTAATGTTAGGGAATTGAAGAATATTGCAGAGCAGATTTCAGTATTGAGTACGCAGCAGCTTATAACAGCCCAGGAATTAAGAAGATTTCTGCCTGAAAAGCCTGGCTCAAACCGGTTGCCTGTACTTGCAAATAATGCGGCACCGGCGGCGGAGTTTGCTAACGAGAGGGAAATTTTGTACAAGCTCTTTTTTGACATGAAGAAAGACGTTACGGAGTTAAAAAAGATGTTTTTAGAAATTTTGCAAAACCCCGGCATGGCAGGCGCCGCTGCCCGCTTTACACATGAATCTCTGCTAAATGATCATGCGATAAATGGTGATGCAAAACAAATGTATGAGGTGCCGGCAGTTATGCCGCAGCCTGTTTACCAGCCCGCGCCAATAATCGGTTCTTCTCAACCGGTAATAATAGACAACCATGACGACGACGAGATACACCAGCATGAGGAGATAGAAGAATCATTGAACATAATGGACAAAGAAAAAGAGTTGATTGAGAAGGCGCTGAAAAAACACAAAGGGAAACGTAAGGATGCGTCACTCGATCTTGGTATAAGCGAAAGAACATTATACCGTAAGTTAAAAGAATATGATATTACTGAATAAAAAAGGATAATGAAAAGTATAGCCGGTTATACATTTACGCCTGCCGTTTTGCTTCTGGTATTTGCTGCAGTTACCTGTTTTACATCCTGTGGTATATATACATTCAGAGATGTAAGTATACCTGATAATGTGAAAACAATTAAAATAGGCTATTTTGATAACCGTGCAGGTATTCAAAACCCGCAATTAAGCTCAAAACTTACTGACGCGTTTAAACAAAAGGTACAAAGCTACATACGCAAAGCCAGTGTGGTTAATTCCGAAAATGCAGACTACATTATCACCGGTTATATCAATCAGTACGCGGTAACCACATCCGGCATAAGCAACCAGCAAACTTCAAGCAACAGGTTAACAGTTGGTGTACACCTTATTTTCAATAACACATTGAAGAACGACACCAAAGAATACGATGTAAGTCTTCCCTTTGATTTTTCGGCAACGCTCACACTTTCCCAGGCTGAAAATCAATTGCTTGATGATATCATCAAGAATTTAAGTGATGAAATGTTCAATCGTATCTTTTCCAGTTGGTAACAGAGTTGTATTTTCACCGCTGTTAACAAATGAGTGTATCAACAGAAAATAATATCCTGCAATTTATAGCCGGCAAACAAACTGCCGGTGACATAACGGTTGATGAATTAGCCGTTATATCTGCCCAATACCCTTCATTTGGGGTGTTAAAATACCTGCTTGCTAAAAAGGCGCAGGCTGAAAGCAATGAACACTTTATTGAATACGCGCAGTCAGCCATTGTTCACTTTTCAAATCCTTATTGGTTCCATTTCAAATTAAACGAGGAAAGCCTCGTAACTGCCAGTGGGCTGCAACAACCCGTTTCAGCGGTAGCGCCGGAAGAACAGGAAGAAATATTAGTACAGGATGCAACGCAAGAACCGTTAGGCGGAGCTATGCCGGAAATACCGTCGGAACACACATTTGAAGCCGAAGTAGCAGCGGAACTTCAGAGTTGGAAACCCGGTCTTGAGGAATTGATAATAGATTCAGTCGGGCAAGACAATGAAACCTCTTCGCAAACTTCAGAAGCGCCAGGCCAGGCGGCTGAACCGAACACCGGGGAAGCCGGCATAAGCCCCGAAGTTGAAGAGGATGAACACCCTGAGGATATGAGTGAGGTAACAACAGCAGAAACAATGGATCCCCCGTTAGCGGAAGATACGTATCATGAGGTTTTTGAGGATGGAGATGCTGAAAATGAGGCTTTAATAACTGAATTGCCTGGGTTTACCGCTAAAATATCCTCAGTATTGCAGGAGCAATTGGATGAATTCAAAAAGCCAGTTTCGGAAGAAACACCGTTACCTATTGAGCCAGAACCCTACCATACGGTAGATTATTTTGCCAGCCAGGGCATTAAACTAACGCTTGAACAGCAGAAGCAGGATAACCTGGGGGTTAAGGTAAAAAAATTTACCGATTGGCTAAAGCAGATGAAACGGGTAAACCCCGCCCCCGCCGACCTCGGTATTGATGAAGCAGCCGAACACAAAGTACAGGATATAGCCGCCGGCTCAAACGAACCCAAGGATATTGTAACTGAAACCATGGCGGAAGTGCTTGCCATGCAGGGAATGACAGAAAAAGCCATACAGGTGTATATAAAATTAAGTTTTTTAGATCCGTCCAAAACTGCTTACTTTGCATCCAAAATCGAAAAATTAAAAGGATTATAATATGACAATGCTGTTTTTCATACTGGTTACTTTAGCTTCTTTTTTACTTGGTTTTGTGGTATTGGTGCAAAATCCGAAAGGCGGTGGCCTTGCAGGTACTATTGGCGGTTTTAATAACCAGATTATGGGTGTGAAGCAGACAAACGATGCGCTGGAAAAAGGTACATGGCTTTTTGCCACTATTATAGGTGTTTTGTGTATTGTTTCTACACTGTTCTTTAAAGGATCAACAGCTACTATAAAGAACAACCCTATTGTACCTGCAACAACGCAGCCGGCAGCTAATCCTGCAAACAGTGCACCTGCAACTCCCGGCGCACAGAAATAATAATTACTTTAGAAAAATTTTATAGCACCCTGCTTTCATTATAAAGCAGGGTTTTTTATTACTTTGGCATCTGCATGAAAAAAAAATTTCGTTACCTGGGTTTATTCGTTTTGCTGGTTGTTGCAGTGGCTATGTTTTTGTTGTTCGCGCCTGTTACTGACTTTTCAAGCCGCACGAAATACATATATGTTATACCCGGCGCCAATGCAAAGGAGCAAATTTTGCGACAGTTGGACACCGCGGGCGTGATTAACCGCAAAGCCTTGTTTACTTTTCTTGCCAACAAAATGGAGATTTGGAAAAGCATTACACCCGGTCGCTTTGAAATAAAAAGAGGAGAAAACCTGTTGAGCATTGTCAGGCTATTTCAAAAAAACAGGCAGGCCCCGGTAGTACTAAATATCGGCAGGGTTAGAACAAAACAGGGTATAGCACGGCTAATAGGCAAAAGCTTCCCCACTGATTCCGCTGCGGTAATGAGCCTGCTTACAGACTCGGTGTACCTGCAAAAATTTGGCGTTGACACTAATACTTTGTTGTCTATTATCATTCCAAAAACGTATGAATTTAACTGGAATTCAACGCTCGACTCCGTGCTGCAAAGTCTTAAGGCGAATGCCGACAGTTTTTGGGCAGCGGGTGGCCGTGAGCAAAAGGCGGCAGACCTCGGCTTTTCTCCCCTGCAGGTTGATATTCTTGCTTCTATTGTGGAAGAGGAAACCAGCAAAGATGATGAAAAAGGAACAATAGCAAGTGTGTATATTAACCGCTTGCACCATAATATGGCGCTTGCGGCTGATCCCACAATAAAATACGCTCTCCGGGATTTTTCTTTAAAGAGGATACTGTATGGGCATCTCGCTATAAATTCCCCCTATAACACATACCGCAATAAAGGCCTGCCGCCGGGGCCGATATGCACCCCTACCACTAGAACAATTGATGCAGTACTTAATGCGCCTGCAACAGATTATTTATTTTTTGTTTCTAAAGGGGATGGCAGCGGTTATCATCATTTTAGTGCCACCTTTGCAGAGCATGACCAATATGCCAAACAATACCATGAAAAATTGGACAGCCTGAATATAAAATAACCGGGGAAAATATTATTTATTTTGACAAGACTCGAAAGCATATTAATAAAATCAAGGCCGATAACGTATATACGGGAGCTAAGCAAGCGGAAAACGTTTCCTGGCCTGCATGGCCTGTACATTTATGATGTGCAAAAATTTTTTTTCCGGCAGGTTAAAAATATTGGGCTTAATGAAAGAGCTGCAACTATTTCTTTCAATATGGTGATGGCCATCCCTGCTACAACCATTTTCCTTTTTACGCTACTACCCTATTTGCCAATTTCAAAAGAAATTTATAAACAGTTGTTTATACTTGTCAGGGAAATATCACCAAACCTGCAAACACGGCAGTTTATAATTAATTTCCTTAACGATTTTTTTAGTTCACCAAAACGCGGGTTGCTATCAATAGGTTTTTTGCTCGCATTGTTTTACTCATCCAATGCCATGATGGGTATTATAAGAACCTTTGACAGGTCAGTAGTTGAAAAACATCGTTCAAATTTTATCTTCAAGCGCATAAGGGCGATGGGGTTAATTATCATTATCATATTTATCATTATAGGCACCACGCTTATTTCGGCCGGCCAGGGCGAACTTTTTGTTTTTGTGCTAAAAACGCTCAACATAAAAAATGTCCACACAAAAAATTGGATTCAAAGCCTGCGGTGGATAGTTATTGTTCTGTTGTTCCTGTATTCAATCGCGTTTATATACAAGTATGCGCCATCGGTAAAAAAACGCTGGCGGCTGTTGTCACCGGGTGCAATATTTGCAACCATTTTAATTATTATCACTACCTGGCTATTTTCAGTATGGGCGCAAAATTTTAGTAACTATAACCGTTTTTATGGCTCAATAGGCACAGTATTGATGATTATGATGCTCATTTTTGTAAACTCATTCATCTTGCTAATAGGCTTTGAATTAAATATTACTATCTATACCCTCAAAAGCCGGCAACAAAAATTAGATGTGTCAAAAACCGCTTAAATATGCAGGCCACGTTGCACCCCAGCCGTGTTAGTAGGAAATTAATGGCCTGTACTTATTATACAGTTGCATAGCAATGGCAACGGGGTTACCTTGAGCCCTGGCAGCATATTGCTCGTCATGGCTATTTGCCCACTTCCATTCCCAATTCTCGACAGATGTATTAAAAGACGCAAAATCAAAATCTATACCTTCTTTCATTGCCTGCTTCACTCCCATAAAAAACATCTCCCACCGTGGTTTATAAAAGCCGTTTATCACACCGGCCCATTGCCGTGTTGAGTATTCATGCAGGCTGCAATCTTTATTTCCCCAAAGTGTTATTAAGTCCCTTGCATTAAATTCATATATGTTTTTTTCACTTTCCGTAATACCGTTGGCTCTTGCGTCTGCAATCCATTTTCCAAGTAGAAAATCCTTCCGCGTGCTCAATAGTTTTTCCATATCATCCATCAATTGTAAAAACTGATTGGAGTACTTGTTAAATGCAGCCGTGTCTTTTTGTTTGTAGGCCAGCGCAAATTTTTGTTGTAAAGGCGTGGCATAATTCGCCAATACTTGCCGGGTAATATCTACCAGGTCATATTGAAACCCATCGCTGTTCTTTAATTGGTGTGCAGACTGAACAAACAATCGCCACGCCTGCACAAGCTGCGCAGGGTTATAACTTAACCGGGTGTTAACCCATGGAGCGGAACTATCAAATGTAGGCCTCGCAGAAATAATTGACTCCGGTCCTCCTTCCGTAAGGCCCCCTTCATACACTGAGCGCCGCAATATATCCCATGCTTTATTTATGCTGTCATTGGCAAAGCCATAACGGTAAACTGCATATTGTTTAAGCCATTGCCGTGTATTGATAGCAGTATCCTGCCACACATTTTGCATCATTAGCTGGTATAGCGCAGGGTTTTGTTCTATTGCTTCCGGGGCAAGACCAATGCCCTCCATTTTTCCGGATGACGCACTGTGTAATGCCGCAGCAGGGTCTGCCGCTGCATTTTCCATCCTGCCCCAAAGGGTAATATTGCCCCCAAAATTATTAAGCATACACCAAATCCAGGGCTTGCCATAATAAGCATTGGTTTGTTTCCATACAGGAAAGCTTTCGCTGTACAGGTCAAGAATAATCATGTTGTCATCGGGCACGGCATTTAATAAAGCCTGGATTTGTGTTGGCTTCCAGTACGCTGAATTATAATGAAACATCCACCCCTGCATTACCCACACAGCCTTCGGGTCGGCC
The DNA here is from genome assembly GCA_035550215.1 of Chitinophagaceae bacterium. Classification (GTDB taxonomy): domain Bacteria; phylum Bacteroidota; class Bacteroidia; order Chitinophagales; family Chitinophagaceae; genus JABDFW01. The sequence goes on from DASZPM010000011.1 coordinate 88,127, forward strand.
AGCGCCATTGATGCATAAACCTTTTTGCTCATTTTATCCAGGTATGATGAATCGGTGGTTGGCGGTACATTTTCATTAAATGTATCGGCAGAATATAAGTGGTCTGTGCCGAACTCTTTTTGCTCTGCGAGAAGAAATTTCTTACCAATTACTTCAAACATTGAATCTGAAGGGTCGAGAATATATACATCGGCAAAATTTGAGTTCCAGTTAGTGTGTTTAACTTTTGCGGCAGGAAACCTGTTTTTAAATGAAGGCGGCACATGGCCGGTAAACGCAGGCAGTACAGGCGTCATACCCAATGCCCTTTCAGCCCCAAGTATCTTTTTTTGCAACTCCTTGTGGGCATCCTTCCAATGTTGGGGTAAGGGGCCACCCCAGGCGTCAAGGTTCCCCATCCAAAGCCAGGCAAAGTATGATGGCCCGCTGAAAAACCTGTCAAGTTCTGTATCTGTAAAGCCCATGCTTTTATAAACATCCTGCCAGATGGCTTCCTCCCCAGTTAATGCAAGCGGCATATTTATGCCATTTAAGGCCATCCAGTCAATTTCCCTTTGCCACCGGTCCCAATCCCACCACGCCATAGAATAATTGAAAGTGCAGTAATTTAAATAATAGCGGTACTTATAGGGTGTAACGGTGTGTATTTTGATTTGAACAGCAGGCAGTTTTTGCGGCAGGTTCATATTAACCCCGTTCCATGTAATAAGGCAATGGCAATATTTTTCCAGGTAGTAATTTAACGCAGAGGAAATGCTTACGCCGGTGCTGCCACGTAATATTATTTTGCCATTTTTACTTTCCAGTTCGTAAACGTCTTTGCCATTGTCACGTGGTATTAATTCAGTAACAAACTGGCTTGCCTTATCCTTCATAATTCTCTTTACGAGGGCATTTGCAGCAGCCAACCTGTTTTGTCCCGCTGCGGTATATGCAAAAAAGATAGCAATAATAAAACCGGCAATTTTTTTTACACTCATACATACATTTTTAAAAAATAAATTCCACAGGGGTTTATAACCTGCAGGTTTATTTGCTGTAAATATTAAATGGCCTTTTAACGAGGGTTGGGAAAATCTCCTGTCTCAGCCGCTGATTTGTTGTGGCATTTTTTGCGGGCATTTAGCTTACGCCCCGGAAAACACAACAGGAATTAATTTGTAAGCCGGTAAAATGCATTAGCAGTGCATGTGGCCCATGCCGGCAATTCAGGCTAAGATAACGTTTTTATCGTTATACTCCTAACCATTGGCGGGGTATTGTTAGTTAACTATGCATTAGAATAGTTTAACTGGAAATCCGATTTCCTTTAGCTAATTTCAGAAAAGGAATATTGCAATATTGCAAGGATAACCCTGTGATGAACTTCAAGAGCCAGGCAAGGGAAATGTGCAGTGGCTTTATGAAAAGCGATTTTAAGGTTTTAGTGAAATATATTTACCCTGCTATTGTAAAAATGATGGGTGGCCCTGAAAAAATGGAAGCTGTATAAAAAAGAGGGATTGACAATATTAAAAACCAGGGGTTTTCTTTTCAGTCTGTTACCATCGGCGAACCGTCAAAGACGCTTTTAGAAGGCAAAGAATGGCAATGCACCGTACCCCAAACAATTAAAATAAAGACTACGCAGGGCATTTTGGTAAGCAACTCAACACTTGTCGCTGTTTCAGCCAATGGGCGGGACTGGCATTTTATTGATACCTCAGGCCACACAATTGAGGAGATGAGAAAGATGCTGCCAAATTTAAGCAGCCGGCTTTCAATACCGCCAAGGCAACAACCTACAATTATGCCTGGCTAACCGTATTTTTTAGAATGACAAAGCAGTTTATATACCATTTTATACGGCAACATACCCTTGCTGTAATCGCCACCAGTTACCCCGCCAACACGCCGGAAGCAGCCCTAATTGGTATCGCCGCTACCCCGCAGCTTGAAATAGTTTTTGATACGGTAAAGTCAAGCCGTAAATACCAAAACATGGTGCAAAATCCGCGCGTCGCATTGGTAATTGGGTGGGATAACGAAACTACACTGCAACTGGAAGGGGTTGCCGTTGAACTCTCCGGGAAGGATGACGCAATATACAGGGAGGCCTATTTTGCCGTTTTTCCCGCTGGCAGGCAAAGGGCTGAAAGCTGGCCCGGCCTCGTTCATTTTAAAATAACCCCGCACTGGCTCAGGTACAGCAATTTTAATGAGCCGCAAATGATTAAAGAAATGAGATTCTAAAACGGCTTACACCCGGGCCCGCCCCTTTTCGATACACTAAAACATGTTAAACTTTTCCCGCGCAGCGTAATTAAAGGGTACCGTTATAAAAATACCCATCCTTCCCGCCCGCACAGTTCCCTTCACTTCCACCAAAAAATCACTGGCAAAAATCGTTGTAAGGGCATTTTTAAACATGTTTTTCATACTTACCTGCATCCTGCATGGTATGGCAAATTCGCTGCGTTTAGTAATATGCATCAGGGTATCCAGGTTAAAATGGCCTACATAGTTATGCTCAACAAACACGTCACAATCCACCTTTTTAAGTTCAACGCCAAAGTTGTTGGGGTTAAAATACAGCAGGTCCATGCTCACATTGCTATGGTCAAACCCCATGCTGTCAATCTTAAAGTTCTTCATGTCCCGGTAGTCAAACCCCTGAGGCTTTTTACAACTGAAAAAAGTGGCTAAAAGGGCGAGACCCAAAAAGTAACGCATAGCTTAATTTATATGCAAAATAATTTACAAACCATTTTCCCGGTAAAATCTTTTTGTGAATTATTGGTCTTTTAACAGGCCATTTTTCCATTGCCTTCAACACTTATCCTGAATATTCCTTTCGTCGCAAGAAACGACGCGTACAAAATTACCCTCAATTTCCTCATTACAGCCAAAAGGAGAGGCCTTCATTTTCAGTTAATCATTTTCCTGTCAAATAAAAAAAATGGCCGTGTTGGGCACGGGCATTTTTCCCTATTTTTATACTATAATTTTTCGCACGGGCAAAACGGGGTGTCAAAAACTGTAGCCTAATATATTTAGTTTTAAATTATTAATATTTATAAATTATTAATCAATTAGTTATATAAAATAACTACACTTTAATTAAATAATAATATTACCCAAAATTGAGTATAGCTACTTTGGGCACAGGTTGTAAAATTATGCAGGAAGCAAATGATAAAATACAAAACTTAATAATTGATAATCATTATTTTAACAATGTTATCTATACTAAATATTTATTAAAATCAACACATATAAATATTTTGCCATTTGAACCCTACCAAAAAATGAGTTTTCGTAACCGTTGCGTAATTGCAGGCAGTAACGGGCTGATAAATTTGACCGTCCCGGTGGAAAATGGCCGTAACCAAAAATGCACTTTTAAGGCCGTGAGAATAAGCTACAGGGAAGACTGGCAAAAGCACCACCGGCGTACGCTAACCTCCTGCTACAGCAAATCGGCTTTTTTTGACTATTACCGGGACGCAGTGGAAAAGTTCTTTTTAAAGAAGGAGGAATTTTTGTTTGACCTGAATCTTGGCATTTTGCAGTGGCTGAAATCTGTGTTGCGTTTCCCGGGGGAAATCGTGGTGCAGGATGAAGGATGGCAGCCCGGTAACGAAACGCCGGTCGTTGACGTACGGGACAAATGGCTTCCAAAGAATTTCCAGTCTGCCGAAGCTTCAGAATTATGCCCTGTGTACTTCCAGGTTTTTGAAGACCGTATCGGTTTTCAGCCAAACCTTAGTATTCTGGATTTGCTTTTTAACGAGGGGCCAGCCGCTTCTGCCCTGCTTATGCATTGATGTTGATAACTTAAGCCGTTTTGAATTTGACCGTATTTTTATGCACACAGCACGCTAATTATTGGTTACTAATAAGAAAGTGAATACTTTGCCGTTATTAAAGCAACTGATATTACATTGTTTAGAAGAATTGCGTACCCCGTGCTTGTCATTCTGTTCGCGTCGCAGTGTAAAGCCCAAACATACGTGTTTGCGCAACTGCAGGGCAGCCCTGTAAATACCGCCGGGTGGAACTTTGCCGGCGCAGCGAAAGTTACCAACGTAACGGGTGCCAACAACAGCGAAATACTACTAACGCCGGCAGTAAATGCCACCAGCGGCGCTATCTTTTTCAACCAGCCAATAAACCTTAACATGTGTAAGAAATGGAAGGCTGAATTTGATTACCGCCTGTATGACGGCACCGGGGCAGATGGCATTGCTTTTTGTTTTTTGGATGTGCCGCCTACCGGCTTTCAAAACGCCAGTAACCTTGGCATACCCCGGGATGCAAATGGCCTGAAAGTATGTATTGACACATGGAACAACTGCGCCACAAGTTCTAATTACCAGGTACCTAAAGTAGAAATAAGGTGGGGAAAAGGCTATGGAGACTATAATGCCGGCGGCACATTGGTTACTGAAGGCGAATGCCGCACTGATGCCGGGCCTACCGTAGCGAACGTTAACGGCCAGTTAAGTGTACTGCGTTCCTCAAATTACTTACATGTTATTATTGAATACAATGCCGGCGCTTTGTCGGTTAATGTTGCGGGCTACCAGTTATTTAACGGCGTGGCAACACCTGGTTTTAATTTTGCCGGGTATTTAGGGTTCACCGGCAGCACGGGGGGCTCTAATGACAATCAATCTATTAAAAACGTTGTTATTTATACAGAGATGCCGCCATCTGTCGCTGGGGTGGCCGCCCACCCTGTTTGCCCCGGCGATACAGTTCACCTGGGTACCTCCGCTACTTCAGGATATTCCTACAGCTGGACACCGGCAACAGGGTTAAGCAGCACCACAGCCTCAAACCCGGTTGCAACGGCCGCGAATACCACCGGCGATGTTTTATACCAGAAGTATTATGTAAAAACAGCGTTTACGGCAAACCCCGGCTGCGCCTCTGCCGATAGCGTAACAATAACTGTAAACCCTGCACCACAAACCGATTTTACCACGCCTGTTATCTGCCTGCCACAGGGCAACACAACAATAAGCAATAAAACTTCTATTAACGACGGAACGCAAAACCAGTTAATTTATAACTGGAGTTTCAGCGACGGGGGCACTTCAACCCAAACAAACCCGGCGCACAAGTACACCGCGGCCGGCAATTATTCAATTACATTATTGGCAACGTCAGTTAACGGCTGCAAAAGCACGCTTACAAAAAACTTTACGGTTAACCCGCAGGCCAAAGCTTCTATAAAAGTGGCGGCTGAGTATTGCCAGGATAGTTCGTTAACATTTAACGGCAGCACCGGCGGCTCACCCGTACAAAAATGGTGGTGGGATTTAGGCGAAGGTAATGTTGATTCAGTGCAAAATCCTTTACATACCTATAGCGCACCGGGAACATTTACTGTAACGATGCACGCGGTAACAACGGAGGGTTGCGTGTCGGACACGGCCTCAGTGCCGGTTACCATAAACCCTTTGCCGGTGGCATCAATGGCAATTTCGGGTGCGCTCTGCGATGGCAATGCGCTGCATTTTACCGAAAATGCCACGCCTTCCATAGGAACAATCACCAGCCGCACCTGGCTTTTTGATGACGGTACAACCGCCAACACGCAAACAGTAAATCATGCATTTACTCCTTACGGCTCACACAAAATCTCCCTTTCAGTACAAAATTCAAAGGGCTGCAACAGCAAGCCTTATTCAAAAACAATTACTATTAGCCCTAAACCGGTGGCCGGTTTCTTCCCACCAACTATTTGCAGGGGTGTTAACGGGGCTTTTACAAATAATTCAACTATTGCAGACGGCACGCAGGGGCAATTTACCTACAAATGGGATTTTGGCGATGGTAACACTGCCAGCACATCCCAGCCCTCCCACAGCTATACAAACGCGGGCAATTATCCTGTTAAGCTTATCGTTACATCAAACAACGGTTGTATTGATTCGCTGACAAAAACATTTGCCGTGAGCGATTACCCCGTGGTTGATTTCCAGGTGCTGACTACAAATTTCTGCGGAAACCTCCCTTTGCAGATAAAAGATAATTCCAGCGTTCAATATGGTAACCTTGATGCCATTAAAATATATTGGGACGCCTCTCAACCAACTTTTACACAGGTTAACAGCCCGGCAAGCGGGGCTGTGTACACCCATAATTATCCAACATTTGGTTACACCAACTCATTACAGGTCACGTTGAAGTTGCAGGTATTTTCAAGCGGGCAATGCTATACAGAAAAATCCGGCGTTACTGTTTTATTTGCCTCGCCTAAACTGGTTTTTAGCGCCGTACCAACCTATTGCAGTAACGATAACCGCAACGTTATTTTAAACGAAGCAAGAGATACAACCGCGTTCCAGGGTTCTGGCTATTATACGGGTGACGGGGTTAATAACGGAAACTTTATCCCTTCATTAGCGGGCGCGGGCGAGCATACTATAACTTATCATTATACGTTAAGCAATGGATGCAGCGATACAATAACCCAAACAGTGAAGGTGGGTGTTAAGCCAACGGTTTCTGCCGGCCCCAATGAAGTTATATTGAAAGGCGGCCAAATAGTTTTGCTCGGTGCAGCAAGCGGTGGGGATAATTTGTCGTACAACTGGACACCTGCTACTTATTTGGACAATAGTACCGCTTTACAACCCGTGGCGTCGCCGCCTGGCGATACTTATTACACGCTGAAGGCAACAAACAGCGACGGCTGCAACGATACGTCGGGCGCATGGGTCAAAGTACTGCAGTTCCCATTAGTTCCCAACGCTTTCAGCCCGAATGGTGATGGCATTAACGATACCTGGCAGATAAGCTATATAAGCTCGTACCCTGACTGCCAGGTAAGGGTATTTAACCGCTACGGGCAGGTGGTGTTCACCTCAACGGGATATGCAACGCCGTGGAATGGTACACGTAACGGTGAGCCATTACCGGTGGGCACTTATTATTATGTTATCAGTACCAGCCACCTGCTAAAACCGTTAAGCGGTTCGGTAACAATATTAAGGTAGATTGATGGCAGGTGCAGTGAAATAAATGTATCTTTAAAAAGCAACAGTTACAGCTAATGATAACCAGCAAAGGAAATCATCCTAAGACTAAACAAGAATAAAATGCAGCTTGTTACATGAAAAAACTAACGCTTATAATTATTGTGATGCTGGTTGCCCTGCAGCTATATGCCCAGCAACGCCCCTATTATACACAATATGTATTGAACGACTTTATTATTAACCCTGCTGTGGCGGGCATTGAAAACTACTGGGATGTTAAATTAAGCCACCGCCATCAATGGGTAGGCCTTGAAGGCTCACCGGTAACCACCTACGCCACCATCCAGGGGCCGTTACAAACAACCGGGCTGGCCCGGGAAACACCTTTCACAGTACATCCCAAGGGCGAAAACCCGCTTGGCGATGCGTATTATCAAACCTACGAGGCCGCCCAAAGGCATTTTGGCCTGGGTTTTACTATTATAAATGATGCCACAGGCCCGCTAAACCGTTTTGGGGCTTCTGCATCACTGGCATACCATATTCCGGTTGCTGAAGGCGTTAGTTTAAGCAGCGGTTTTTCCTTAGGCATTCAGAATATGCGCCTTGACCAGACAAAACTTGATTTTGGCGCGCAATACCCCGCAGACCCCGCGGTGGCGGGCAGTGGCTACCTTAACCGTATAAAGCCTGATATAAGTGCAGGCGTTTTCCTGTACGCGGCACATTATTTTATTGGCCTGGCCGCCCAGCAGATTATACCTGAAAAAATAGGGTTTGGTAATACGAAAGTTTCGGGCGATACCATACTCATCAACGGCAAGCTTGTTCCTCACCTCTTCCTGCAGGCGGGCTATCGTTTTCTTGTAACGCCTGATATTAATTTTATGCCATCGGTAACTGTAAAATACATCACCCCTTTACCCTTGAGTGTTGATATTAACGCCAAGCTGCAGTACCGAGATTTATTGTGGGTGGGCGGCTCCTTCCGCCCCAACGACGGTTTTGCAGCCATGCTTGGCCTCAACATAAACAGCCTGGTAAACATCGGCTATTCTTACGACATCACTACTTCACAACTGAACACGGTTAGCCGCGGCACGCACGAAATTGTTGTTGGGTTTTTATTGGGTAATAAATACGGCAACTGGTGCCCGCGGAACGTATGGTAGCCAGTTAGCAATTGATTACCGGGCGTATCATTTTTATTTGGCTGCCTGTCAATAGTTGCTTACTGCGTTTACAGTGTTGGGCTGGATTGGTTAATACCGGCACCCCTCTTTCCGGCGCGTATCTATAATGTATTGTATTTTCCAGCCATTACCTGTCCGCACCAAGCAAAAACAATCAATACCGCAATGACTGAAAGTGCCTTTATAAAAAAAGTTATACGGCGCCCAAACAAATGCCAGCGGGCCGTCAATTTTAATGGTGTTGAATTTTATTTGCTCGTCAGCATCACTCCTTTTCAAACCGGAAATTACATGCGCAAAGTCAGTTAGCTTTTCTGTTTCAACAGTGGTGCTGCCATCTTTTTCAACTACTGTTTGCAGCATACCTGCGGGTGCAAATGAATTTATAATGCCCGTACTGTCAGAGGCAGCCATAGCAATAAACAGGCTGTTAACAGCCGCCTTAACTGAATCTTCCACCTTTTGTGCCCTGGCGTTATTTATTGCCACCAATAAAATAAATGCCGCAATAGCTTTTTTCATATAAAAATGTCTTGTTTTACAGGATAAATATAGCAGTAAAACCCGCACGCGGTATTTTATTATTTCAATTCAATTATTGTTCGCTTTTTATGGTTGGTTTCAGCTAAACTGTTTAACTTTCAAACATTATCGCATGCTTTTAAAATCCCGGACAACCAATATACTTTCATTCTAAAAAAAGTCCAATGCCTATCCCCGAAATCATCTGCACTGATATAAAAATTGAGGAAGCACCATTCAGGCATTTTTATGCACGCAATTTTTTCAGGAATGATTTTTATGAATTACTGGTACAGGAGTTTGAAAAGGTTAAAGAAACAGGACTTGTTGAATATATTGACAAGAACAAACTAAGCAGGTTTCCGGGGTATGATGCCTACTGCTGGTTGCTGCCGCCGGGTTGTTCATACCCATTAAATATTTTTTATTCTTATAAGTGGATTGATTATTTCTCCGCACTATTTGGCGTTACACTTACGGCAGATGTAGTAGCTGAATTTCATCATCACAAAATAAACAGCAGTTCAGGGTTTAAACACAATGACTATAATATTTGCTGTTTCGTTGATGACCCATTGCCAAACAAGGTAAACCCCTGGTATTTTCAATGCAGTTATGACAAAAAAAATAATGACATGACTTCAGGGAGAGTAACCGGCAGAATGCGCACAATAGCTATTATATACTATCTCAACAATGAGCCATGGAAGGAAGGTGATGGGGGTGAAACAGGATTATATGCAAACTTGGGCGATGCACAACCCGCGGTCGCTATTCCACCAGTATCAAATGCTATTATGGCCTTTGAAATATCGCCGGTGTCGTGGCATGCATTTATCACCAACACAAAAAATGAGCGCAACACTATCATCATGTGGCTACACGCTGACGCTGAAAAACAAATAAGCCGTTATGGCGTTAAGCCACAGCCTTTCGGATAATTATATGCTTTTAATAGACACCGTAACGGTACCGTAATTATCTGTCAGCCCGGGGCCGTAAATACCGCTTAGGTCATCGTTTATCACCAATTGCAGCAAGCCTGTTAAACCTTGCGGCACATTGGCGCCAAACCCAACCAGGAATGCTGTGCCGTTTACACTGCCAATTAATGCACCTTCATTAGCCCCCGGCAAAGCATACCCTTCTTTTCCAATATAATTTGGGTTACCTGCCGCGTTTACCAGGCCTGTATCGGGGTTGGCGGTCCACTCGCCGCTAAGATAAGTAATGGCAATAGCGCCGGGGCCAACAGTTACACCTGTTGATTGCCAGGTTATGTTGGCCTGTACTGTAAATTGTACATCAGTACCGTATAGCTGCGCTATGGCCGCATCAACATCCGCCTGGCTAAAACCAGCAGAATACAGTGCAGCGCGCATCGGGATTGCATCAAGTCCGGGATAGAGGCTTGGGTCAAACAATAACGTTCCCAACCCAAATGCCGTTGTTGCGGGGAAACCATATTCTGTGCCCTGCGCAACAAAATTGGGGTCATTGAGGTATAATTTCAGGCTTTGCGCCAGCAACAGTGGGGTAAGCTGTTGTGACGTTGGGTCGCTTACAGCCAAAGGCACAATGGCAGGACCATGCCCGCCCACCATGCCGGGTATGGCCATTGCTTCCATGGGCGCCATAGCGCCTGCTTTTGGCGCCGGGCTTTTTTCCGACGCAATTACCTTATCCACTTCAGCTTTATATTGTTTTACTTCTTTCTCAATTTTCCTTAATGAACGTTTCATGTTGACTTCATTTAAATGTTAGAAATTACCCCTTGAAAGAGGCTTTAAGCGCGTCAGTCACCTGCAGGGCATTCAACACCGGAAATTGCACCTTAAGGGACGTGGTTACGTCCGGTACCTGGTACCCGGCTTTGGCAAGGGCCACTGTAAAAGCTGTATAATCGATGCCCGGGAAACTTTGTACGAGGCCCTGCCCTGTTTGTACCACGGTTAACCCCCTGCTGTAGCAGGCAGCGGCAAAACCGTTTGCATCCAAAAAGCCAAATCCGGCTTTTAATGCATCGGTAACCTGCAAAGCTGTAAGATATGTAAACTGTTGCGCAAGGGTTGTTGTAACGTCCGCAATGGTATAGCCCGCAGTGGCAAGCGCCCCGGTAAAATCCATGAAGCCTGTGCCGGGAAAAGTCTTCAGCAGGGCAGCACCTGCGTCCGCAGCGTTCATGCCGCTGTCATAACATGCTTTGGCAAATGCTTTTATGTCCATCAACCCAAATGCTGCAATAAGCGCTTCCGCCAGCGATTTAGCCTCCAGGGTTGGATATTCCTGTTTTAAAGCAAGCACAACATCCCGCAGAATATAACCAGCTTTCGCCATTGCCGTGGCAAATACGGCAGCGCTACCCGTTGGAAATGCTGTATGAATAATGGAAGCCGTTACAAGCGCAGTACAGCCTTTGTTGTAGCAGGCAAGGGCTAAAGCATCTATGTCAACCGGGTTTATGGCAACAGCCCTCGCATCACTCCAGTTACTTTGTATAACCGTGTCATCGCCCGCGGCCAGCAGGTAAGCGGATGCATTCCCTGCCGGGAATGCTGACACAACAACATTACCCAGCAGGCCTGTGGTATTAATGGCAGCATCATAAGTATCCAGCGTGACTTTCAAAGTGTACCCGGTTGCCTGGTTAATGGCCTGCCACGCAGCGGTGACAAGGTTGTTATCAAATGACGCTGTATCTATCACCGGTGTATCTAAACGCAGAATGACGGAAGAAGATACTCCCAGGCTGCCCGCAATATGCGTAGCATCACCACTGGCCTGCACCCTTGCCACATAATGCCCACCGCCGCCGTTAAATGACGCAAGCGGGATGGCAATGCCTGCAACATCCTGGCCTGCCGGTGCAGAAGCAGCCGTAACCGGCGGGGTATCCATATTCGTTAATAAAATTTCATACCCGATATTACCCGGTACATTATCCCAGCCGATGGTAAATAACAACTGTGCATCGGAATAGCTGAAACTAATATTTTGTACCGCAGGGAATTTTTCAATTTGAACAGAGTTGGCCCATGCACCGGGGAGTTGAGAGGATGTTCCAGACGCTCTTACTCCCACACTGTATTGCCCGGCCAATGTCAAATTGAATAAACACGAAGGCTGTGTCACGGTTACTGCTGGCTGCGCCGGCTGTCCCCCCAACAAAAGCTGGACATCAAAAGATGACATTCCGCCTGCATCCCACCCTGCCTGCAGGTTTTCACCTGCAGGGTAAACCTGCAGGTTTGTTGGGGCAGCGGGTTTTACAATACCTGCCGCACTTTGGCCGTAAGCCCCGGGAATGTTTGCCGTACTGCCGGTAACCCTCACCCATGCAGTGTAGGTGCCTGCGGGCAGCGGTTCCGCCATGGTTCCCGCGTTATTGGTTGACGCTTGCAAATGCAGGTAATCAGCACCGTCTTTATACAGGATAATACCATAGCCGGCAGGTGCCTGTGCCGCTGCATCCCATGTAACAACAAGTGTGCCCGCAGAAGCATCAAAGCTTAGCAAAATCCCCGTAATTGCTCCCGGTTTATCAATTGTCTTTTGGCCCCAGGCGCCCTGTGTATCAGAGTTTGTTCCCCTCACCATGCCGGTATACGTACCTACCGGGCTATTATCGGGGTCAATGGGGAGGGAACCATTTAGTGCTGTGCCTTTCACGGGGCCAATTTCACTGCCGCCGGGCTGCGATACCTTATACTCGTAGTCACTAGCGTTTTGCAACGAATCCCAGGTGGCATTAAGGCTGTTGGTACTATAAGTTAGTGAAGTAACCGTAGCCTGCCCAATCCCTCCTCCCGGCGGGGGTGGAGGTGGTGGGGGCGGCGGAGGAGGCGGTGGAGGCGGAGGAGGGGGCGGCAAATCAGCCTGTACCATCTCCACGAAACCGTTTTGTTCCAGGCCCTGGCAAACCATCTTGGCGGCAATATCAAGCGCTTTTTGGGTGAATACAATGGCAAGTACTTTGGCCATTGCTGCTGCATTATCATACAACGCCTGCACAAACTGTTCAGGTATCGACGCGATAGCGTTAATAACCATGTCCGGCAGTTCTGACAACTTGGTCGCGGTTACTGCGAATCTTAATTTCCCCGGAAAATCAACCACACCAAGTTGCTGGCCTACCGAAGAAATAGTAAATGAAATGGTCAATACAAAATACAGGTCGGTATCAGTTGTTTCAAAAGAAGGCGTTACAGTAAATTTTGTTTGTATGGCCTGTGATAATATTTCACCTGTAATGGCTGAGCAACCGCCTGCGCTGGTACTCGCCATCTGTTTTATGTACTTTATAAAATCCACCACATTTTGGTCTAGCAGGAAAGCAGGCCAGGAAGTAACCCGGAAGCCTTCAGACTTGCAGTAGCTTACCCCAAGGCTAACAGGCTGGTTATTAAAAATGGCATACTGCTGCGTTGTACTTATAGTGGCGGCTATTTTAATCTCTTTTGTAGCGGGGTTCGGGCGTGAGAGTGTTACATCCACATCAACGCCAAAGTCTTCCCCAAAAAACTGCAACCCGCTGTTAAATTCAAGGTAAGCGGGGCCGTCAGAAGGTTTGGAATCAAATGTTAGTACCGGGCCGCCGCTCGTATTTCCATTAGGGCCGGTAATTTGAAGTACGTAAACATTAATGGGGTTATTAAGCTGGATAGACGCTTTAACCCCCTGGTTGCCGATATTGATATTGCCTGTAAAATCAATCGGTGTGTTCCAGATGGTAATTTCAACATTTGCATTTATCGTAAAACCATACTCATAGCTTATAGGGGTTATTGAAAGCGGCACAAGCTGGCCCTGGCTATTAATAATATTCAGGCCCGTGTTCTTAAGTTTTGCTATATCATAACCGTCTTTAAGATAATATATGCTGCTGCCTGCTTTAAAAACTATGTCAATAAAATCGGTTGGCCAACTAAAGCCGCTGATGGAGTTATTAAAAATATCACCAATATCAAGGTCGCCGTTAATAATCAGCACTGCCAATACCGGCGTTGAATCTTCCATGTATATCGCGCCCGTAAGGCTAAGGGGCTGGTAATTGATAATACCCTGGAACCAGAAAAGATGGCTAATGCCGGTGGTTGTGTCCAGTTGGCGGAGTATGGCAAACTGGAGGTTTAAAAAATCCACACCCGGCATGCTGCCTGCACCAAAAGGGTCGGTTACGTTTTTGCCAGGTGAGCTGACATCAAGAGAGAGTGCTGCGAACACCTGCTGATTTTGCTTGGTAACAATGCCGTTAAATAAAAACTGGTTATCAAAAACATTAACAGACAATTGCCCCTGCATTGAATAAAAGACCGTATCGCTCAGGGTATATTGTAAGGCTATTTTCTTAAAAGAGAAAGTATTAAATAAAGTAAAATCAGGCAGTATTGCAGAATACATACTCGTTTTTACCTCGCTGGCATTATAATAAAAAGCATAAAGCTGAAGCTGCGTATTATCTCCCCCAAAAGAAATGATGGACTGCCCTATGCTCCACGAAGCGCAGTCAATTATTGCCCAGAAACATACCAGGCTGTTTAATACTTTGTCCTTCCAGTCAGGGTTTTGGGGAAAAGGAATAGAAGGAAATTGGTCTATCACCTGCTGGTAACTGGTGTCATCCGCCTTCAATTGGAAGAAGCCGGCATTTACTATGGGAATATGTAACCCCGGCAGGCCAAGATTAAAAGCATCATTCAGCAATACACCGATATCAAGGGGTTCGGAGCCCCCGTTTTGTTGGTCGGGAGGTATGTGAGCGTATATCAAAAAATAGCCGCTCGCAAAACCTATTTTAGCTGAAAGAAGGCTGTTTAATTTATGGTTGCCAAAAATATTTCCATACCCTAACGTTCCTGACAGTAGGACTACCATTATTAATATAATTATCCAGGCAAATAGTAAACCGCAGGGCAAAGCGTTTTATATAAGGTTGGGCAGGCGCCAACCTTATATAAAACTGCCTGCAAAAAAACACAACGTCATTCAGCTATTGACTGCTGTCAGCAACCTTGATAGTTAAAGTCTCTACCACCCCTGTTTGCTGCAGTATGGCTGGCGGCGGAGTCAATTCAAGGCTGTAATTTGTTGAATCGCCAACTGACAGGTCCAGCAATGTTACAGGGCTTCCTGTTTTTGGTGTTTGTTCAACCGTGAATGTATAGGGGTTTGCCGGGGTAGGCGCCCCGTTGGGAATGGCAAGGCTTATGTCGTAAGTGTCGTCCCCAATGTTTAATGTGGCGGTAATGTTTGCGGAGAATGCCATAAAATGTAGGTTTTTGTTTTTATGAATGTAGATTTCGGAAAATGAAAAGACAAAAGAGAATGGGTAATTGCAAGTGCTCCTGTACTGTATTATGCATAGCGGTGGCTTTGCACCCGCCCCGTAACAATTTTAATACGGAACCGGTGCTGCAGTTAATTTAATTATAAAGCACGGGTATCAGTTAGCTTTCTACAGAGGTTGATTAAGCGTTTGCTTTTTCAAATAATAATGCCGGCAAGCATACGCATAGTAAGATAGGAAATGTTTTTAAGCTTTGCAAGTAAAACGCAAATTATTTTATTGCGTACCCATCTAAAACAAAACTGTTGCAGGCCATATTTATTAAAATTATTATATCAAACACATAATTGTTTTAAATTGCTGCCTGGAAGCCGTGCTGCCTGCGGTCTTTTCTAAACACTTTGTTGCTTAGCTGTAAATTCCTTCCAATGAAAAAATTTTATTTTGCCATTATTGCCTTCATCCTTATTACAAATGCTTCTGCTCAAAAAACAATGGCCTTAAAAGCCGGGTGGGCCATGCAATCCTCCCTCGGCAATTCTATTAGCGGTGAGCAGGCCTCACAACCGGGTTATAAAACCACCGGCTGGTATAAGGTATCTGTACCAACCTCAATCATCGCCGGCTTATTGGCAAACCATGTATATGACTTTGACCCTTTTTACGATACTAACCTTGCGCGTATTGCGGGGCCGCAGTTTGACACATCATGGTGGTTCAGGAAAGAATTTACTTTGCCGGCAGCGCAAACAGGAAAGAATGTTGTTATTACCATGCATGGCATAAATTACAAGGCTAATATTTGGTTTAACGGCGCCTTAATAGCAGATACAGATTATGTAAAAGGCCCTTTTCGTTTTTTTGAATTTGACGTTACCAAATATGTAAAATTCGGCAGGCCTAATGTGCTGGCGGTGGAAGTTACAAGGCCGTTTAACCCTAACAGGCGCGGCGGCGACCTGGCTATTGATTACGCCGACTGGATACATTACCCCGCAGATTACAACGGAGGCATAATAAATAACGTTACAGTAAATATGTATGATAAGGTGGCTGTACTGCACCCATTTGTAGAGACAAAGTTTGATTTGCCCTCGCTAAAAAACGCGCACCTTACGGTGTATGCTGACGTTGTGAATTATGCAGATAAGCCCGTTGATGCAGTGGTAAAAGGCAGGATTAATAAAGACATAACGTTCAGCCAAAAAGTGCACCTTGATGCAAAGCAACGCACCGAGGTACGGTTTACGCCGGAAGAATACACGCAATTAAATATAACCAATCCTAAAGTATGGTGGCCCTGGCAGTTTGGAAAACCCAACCTTAACCATATTGAAGTGAGCGCAGTGATAGGTGAAAAAACCAGCAATACTATTGCGGAGCACTTTGGCATCCGGGAAATGACTTCACAGTTCATAACAAGTAATGCAAGGGAATTTATTGTAAACGGGAAACCAATGCTGATGCGGGGTGCAGCCTGGTCGCCCGACATTTTCCAGCGCAGGTCCGCAAAGCGCCAGGAGCAGGAAATGAAACTGGTGCGCGACATGAATATTAACCTTGTACGCAGCGAGGGAAAATTTGAGGATGATAATTTTTATGACCTTTGTGATAAGAAAGGCTTTCTTGTAATGACTGGATGG
Organism: Chitinophagaceae bacterium; assembly: GCA_035550215.1. Classification (GTDB taxonomy): domain Bacteria; phylum Bacteroidota; class Bacteroidia; order Chitinophagales; family Chitinophagaceae; genus JABDFW01. The sequence goes on from DASZPM010000011.1 coordinate 104,742, forward strand.
ATGTGCTGCGGTGCATGGCAGTACCCTGAAAGATGGACACCCGCCAAAAGGGTAGTTGCCATGGCATCAGACAGCAGCATGATGTACTGGCTGCGTAACCGTGCCTGCATTCTTACCTGGCTTAATGGCAGCGATATGCCGCCCCGCGATACCTCAGTTGAAAGGGACTACCTTACTATTGAGGCTAACCTGCATTTCCCCAACCCGATATTATCAACCGCCAATGGCAGCGATTCAAAAGTGTCGGGGCCAAGCGGCGTAAAAATGGCCGGCCCTTATGAATGGGTGCCACCATCCTACTGGGAACAAGATACAGATAAGGTTGGCGGCCCGTGGAGTTTTGCCACCGAAATATCTCCCGGCCCTGCCATACCGCCTTACGAGAGCCTGGTGAAATTCCTGCCGAAGGATTCAATATCAAATTCTTCCAAATCGTGGCAATACCATGCAGGCACCATGCAGTTTGGCAACACGAATATTTTTGATACAGCGTTATATGAACGCTATGGTACGCCGGTTAACATGAAAGATTATATAGAAAAAGCGCAGGCCCAAAATTATGAGGCGGAAAGGGCAATGATGGAAGCGTATGGTTTATACAAACACAAAACCGCCACCGGTGTAGTGCAGTGGATGATGAGCAACCCGTGGCCCGGTATTATATGGCACACGTATGACTACTACCTCTATCCTGCCGGCACCTATTTCGGCATGAAGAAATCGCTTGAACCGCTGCACGTGCAGTATTCCTATAAATCAAAGGAGGTTATTGTAAATAACTCCTTACTGAATACTGATAAGGGGCTGAAGGTAAAGGCTGATATCTATAATATTGATGGCGCTAAAAAATACTCAAACACTGCAGAAGTTAACATTGGCAGCGACACGGTTGCCCGTTGCTTTGCAATTCCCGCGGTAGAGGGCCTGTCATCATCATATTTTTTACGCCTGCAGTTACTGGATAAAGCCGGTAAATCAAAGAGTATTAACTGGTATTGGCTTTCTTTAAAAAATGATGAACTTAATTTTGATAAATCAAAATGGTATTATACGCCTGAATCATCATATACTGATTACACTGCGCTGCAGCAATTGCCTAAAACAACTATAACTGTAAGCAATACAACAATGCCCAAAACCGACAGTACAACACAGGTGGTAACGCTTACAAATGCCGGTAAAGCAGTAGCTTTTTTTGTGCACGTGCGGGTAACAAAGGGTAAGGGCGGCGATGATATATTGCCGGTAATTTTCAGCGATAATTATATAAGCCTTGCACCCGGCGAAACCAGGCAGGTAACGGTAACATACAATAACAAAGATGCGGAAAACGCAACACCGTATTTTGTTATAGAAGGGTGGAATGTTGACACAAACACTTCAACGCAAACCGCCAACACAGCAGTTGTAGCAGCGAATAAATAAGGGGCTATGTGTGGATTGAAATATTGAAAAGAAAACGCCGGTATAAAGTCAGCGCAGTATCGCCGGGCGTGCTTGCCCTGCGCAATTGTTAGTTTCTTAACCCTTCTTGCTTTGCTCTTTTATCTTCTTATGAAACCATACAGGAGTTTTATCATTTGGGTCCGCATTATAATTTATGCAGAGCTCCTCTCCTTTTTTTATAGCCCTTACGGTACGAATCGTCATAAGCCTGTTGTCAAAATCCATTTCGTAATCACAATTACTTTCATACTCATGGTTGTACAGGGAAATATAGCCAAGTGCTACGCATCCCTTTTTCCGGGTTTTGCCCCATTCAAAAATATAATCAAATAATTTTGTCTTTTCAATCGTGGTCCGTTCGGCGCTGGTAAGAATGATAACAGGCGATATTTCAACCACCGTATTGCGGGGTATGCTGCGGGTTGTAAATACACCCCTCCCTCCTTTTGATGGGGCGATGGTTAAATAAGGCATTATCATTTTGTGAATATAAAAAAGTAAATGCTGAAATTTACATTTATAAGATTTATTTTGCGATTTTCAAGAATATTTACCCGGGTATGGCAGAAGTAGAGGAAGACATAACATGGCATGGGCAGTTTACACGGCTGATTGAACAGGAAGACAAAGCGTCGCTTAAAGAATTCCTGGACGACCAGAATATTAGTGATGTAGCCGATATTATTAACGAATATCCTGACTATGCAACACAAATAATCAGTTGCATGACGATACATCGTGCAGTAAGCGTATTTAAGATACTTGACTTTACAACCCAAAAACAAATAATCTCTGAACTCCCGAGTTTTAAAACGGCTGAACTGCTGAATGAACTGCCGGCTGATGACCGTACCGACTTTTTGGAAGAACTGCCTAAAAAAGTTATACGCGACCTTATTAAGCTGCTTAACCCTGAAGAAAGAAAAATTACCTTATCGTTATTAGGCTGGCCGGAGGACAGCGTAGGCAGGCTGATGACACCTGATTACGTATATGTGTATGCTCATCAAACCGTGGCAGAAGTTTTTGCTACCATACGCCGGGTAGCAAAAAGCAGTGAGACTGTTGATGTTATTTACATAATAAACGAAAAAGGTGAACTGGTTGATGATATAAGAATACGCGATGTAATACTTGCTTCGCCGGAAAAACGCATTGACGAATTGCTGGATGGGCGCGTTGTAACCCTGAACGTGCATGATGACCAGGAACATGCCAACCAGGTGTTTAAGATGAATAACCGCGTGGCTTTACCCGTTACGGATGATAACGGTATACTTTTAGGAATTGTTACCATTGATGATATATTATGGGTTGCAAACGAAGAGTTTAGTGAAGACATGCAAAAAATGGGTGGTAACGAAGCGTTGGGTGAGCCATATTTAGATATTTCGCTGGCAAAGCTGGTAAAGAAACGTGTAGGATGGCTGATAGCGCTTTTCCTCAGCGAAATGCTTACTGCTTCGGCTATGCAGCATTACCAGGAAACGGGCATTTTTAAAAGTTTTATTGACCTCGTAATATTTATACCGCTTATCACCTCAAGCGGCGGCAACAGCGGTAGCCAGGCATCCTCACTCATAATACAGGCTATGGCCTTAGGGGAAGTAACGATAGCCGATTGGTGGCGTGTTATGCGGCGCGAGCTGCTCTCAGGATTATTATTGGGCCTGGTATTGGGCACCATTGGCTTTTTGCGTGTTTGTGCATGGCAATACCTGCATGTATATGACTATGGGCCTGAATGGATACAAATGGCTACCATAATATTCTTCGCACTTATGGGTATTATTCTCTGGGGCAGTCTTATAGGTTCCATGTTGCCCATTGCATTAAAAAGGCTTGGGCAAGACCCGGCAACCTCCTCTGCGCCCTTTGTTGCAACACTTGTCGACGTTACCGGCATCATTATTTACTGTACAGTTGCCAGTATAATATTGCAAAAAGTAATAACTGGCGGTTAAGGGTATAAATACCATTCCCGCACCAGCATCAAAGTTTATCCTTTAAGCTATTTTTCACCTCACCAAACCATTCGTCTTTTAATATGCTAAGCACAATACTGTCACGCCGCCTGTCCCCTTCAACGGTGGGCATATTGTTGCGTAAAATACCATCTACTTTGCAACCGATACTTTTCATTGCGGCAATACTTCTTTGGTTGCGTGCATCCGCCCTCAATTCAACGCGCTCCATTCCAAGCTCTTCAAACGCAAACTGCAGCAATAAATATTTGCAGTGCTTGTTCAGCCCCGTTCCCCTGAATCTTTCACCATACCACGTATAACCTAACTGCAATGTTTTAAAGGGAAAATTTATATCATAAAAGCGTGTGCTGCCTGCGTATTCACCGGTGCTTTTGTCAAATACAATAAAAGGAAATTCAGCACCTTTTGCTTTTGCTGCCAGCGCAATGTTAATATAATTCAAAAGGCCGTCTTCGCCCGCCGCCCGCAAAAGGGAATAGTACCATGTGTCACGTTCATTCAATGCAAAAGGCAAAAGGTTTTCGTAATCATTTTTCTGTAAAGGCCGTAATAAAACACGGTCGTCTTCCAATACCAGCGTATCATTCAACAGTTCCTGCATATAGGCTTTTAACTGCAACTTTAGAAAAAAAATGGTAAATTTGCAGTTTATTTTTTCCAAATTAAATTATAAGTTAGCCTATGTGTGGAATAGTTGGTTATACCGGCCCGAGACAGGCATACCCAGTAATACTCAAAGGTTTAAAGCGTTTAGAATACCGCGGTTACGACAGCGCTGGTATTGCATTGGTAAACGATGACGGCTTAAGTGTATATAAAAAGAAAGGCAAGGTGGCTATGCTGGAAGCAGCAATGGAAAACCTGCAGGTAAACAGTCATATTGGTATAGGCCATACACGATGGGCCACACACGGCGAGCCAAGCGACCGTAACGCGCATCCGCATATTAGCAGGAGCGGTGAAATTGCCATGATACACAACGGCATTATTGAGAACTATGCGCAGATAAAAAAAGAGCTTGCTAAAAAAGGCTACACATTTAAAAGCGATACCGATACAGAAGTACTGCTGAATTTTATTGATGATATTTTGCATAACAACGAATGCAGCCTTGAAGAGGCTGTACGCATAGCCCTCCGGCGTATTGTAGGTGCGTACTGCATATTGCTGGTGCATAAAGACGACCCTGAAACAATTATCGCTGCCCGCAAAGGCAGCCCGCTGGTAATAGGCATTGGTAAAGGCGAGCACTTTTTGGCGTCAGACGCATCGCCTATTATTGAATACACCAAAGAGGTGGTGTATGTAAACGATTATGAAATAGCTATTGTAAAGCCGGATGAACTGGTATTGAAAAACCTGGGCAACGACAGGCAAACGCCTTTTATTACAAAGCTTAATATGGAAATGGCGGCCATTGAAAAGGGCGGCTATGACCACTTTATGCTGAAAGAAATTTTTGAACAGCCAACCACTATTTACGATTGTCTGCGGGGCAGGCTTGATGCAGAACATGGCAACATTGTAATGAGCGGGATAGAAAGATACGCGGAACAGATAATGAACGCGCCGCGCATTATTATTATTGCCTGCGGAACAAGCTGGCATGCGGGGCTTGTGGCAGAATATATTATTGAAGAAACGTGCCGGATACCGGTGGAAGTGGAATATGCTTCTGAATTTCGTTACCGTAACCCTGTAGTGCATAAAGGCGATGTTATTATTGCTATATCGCAAAGCGGCGAAACGGCAGATACACTCGTGGCGATTGAGAAGGCAAAGGAACAGGGGGCGATAATTGCGGGGGTTGTAAATGTAGTGGGGTCGTCCATATCAAGGGCCTCTCACACCGGCGCGTACACGCACGCCGGCCATGAGATTGGTGTGGCAAGTACCAAAGCATTCACGGCGCAGCTTGCCGTGCTGACAATGATTGCTTTAAAAGTAGGATATGCAAAAGGCACGCTTGACAAAACACGCTTTATGTACTTATGCAAGGAGCTTGCAGAAATACCTGCAAAGGCAGAAGAAGTTCTAAAGCAGGATGCTCATATAAAAGAAATAGCAATAAAATACAAAGATGCGCCAGACTTTCTATACCTCGGCAGGGGCTATAATTTTCCCGTTGCGCTGGAGGGGGCGTTAAAGCTGAAAGAAATAAGTTATATACATGCTGAAGGCTATCCTGCTGCAGAAATGAAACATGGCCCTATAGCTTTGGTAACTTCCGAGTTGCCGGTAGTATTCGTTGCCACTAAAGACAGCTACCACGAAAAGGTGGTAAGTAATATGCAGGAAATAAAAGCCCGCAAAGGTATAGTCATTTCTATTATTACAGAAGGCGATACAATCTCTCCCACCCTGAGCAATGATTTTATTACCATACCGCAGGCCGATGAAATTGTAGCGCCAATGCTCAGCGTAATACCCCTGCAACTTCTTGCCTACTATATCGGGGTGGCAAAAGGCTATGATGTTGATAAGCCGAGAAACTTAGCCAAAAGTGTTACGGTGGAATAGTTATATGCAGCGACAGGAACGCTTTTTATCAACCCGGCCCGGGCAGCATAACTAAGAAGAATGCTTGTGAACTTTACAGCAATGATTACACTTGCCAAAGACGAAATAATTGCATCACTTCCCTTTGATAAGGGAGAAGGTGGAACTGAATGGCTTGAAACAAACGGACTTGGCGGCTGGAGCGGCTCAACCATTTCTGGCTGCAATTCCAGGCGATACCACGGTCTGCTGGTAGCTGCAACTGCGCCACCGACCGAAAGAATGAATCTTGTTAGTAAACTGGACGAAACAATTATAATTAATAACGAACGTTTTGACCTTAGCACGAATAATTATGGCTCGGTTATATCGCCTGCCGGGTATAATTACCTGTCATCTTTTACCAAAGATTTATTTTCCTCGTGGATATATGAAGCGGCCAACATACGGTTGAAGAAAACTGTTGCTATGGTATATAATGAAAATACCATTGTGGTGATGTACGATGTGCTGAAGGCCGCCGGCCCCTTCACAATGCAACTGTTGCCGTTAATATCCGTGCGGGGTTATCATAACTTAATGCATGCCAATAAGGCAATAAATACAAACGCTGTTTTTCAAAACGACACGCTGGAACTACAGGCTTACTCAGGCACCCCGGCCGTATTTATCAAAACGCCGGGTGCAACATTTACACACCAGCCTTATTGGTTTTACAACTTTAATTATACCGTTGAAAAAGCCCGCGGGCTGGATTTTACAGAAGATCTTTTCAGTCACGGACATTTTACCGTTGAATTGAAAGAAGGCGATTCATTAGGCATAATTGTTTCAACAGAAGATACGGCTGAAAAAGATGCGCACAAATTGTTTGCAGGCGAAAAGGCAAGACGGGCGGGGCTGGTTGAAAAATTACCTGGCTCATTCTTAGAACGGTTGTTTACGCTTGCCGCAGACCAGTTTATTGTAAAACGGGGGAATGATTTAAAAACGGTAATTGCCGGTTATCACTGGTTTACCGACTGGGCCCGGGATACCATGATTTCATTGCCTGGCTTATGCCTCTGCACCGGCAGGTTTGAAGATGCTAAAAAAATAATCGCAGCCTTTGCACACAGTGTTAGTATGGGGATGCTGCCAAACAGGTTTATGGATAACAATGAGCCGCCTGAATATAATAATGTGGATGGCACATTGTGGTATTTTATTGCAATATATAAATACCTGCAGGCAACAAATGATAAAGACTTTGTACTTGGCGAAATATTGCCTGTATTAAAAGAAATAGTTGACTGGCATTTTAAAGGCACGCGGTATAACATACATGTTGCTGAAGACGGTTTATTATATGCCGGGGAAAATGGCCAGCAGCTAACATGGATGGATGCCCGCGTTGGCGATTGGGTGGTAACGCCGCGCATGGGCAAGCCTGTTGAGATACAGGCGCTTTGGTATAATGCTTTAAGAATATTTGCAGAACTGCTGGCATTAAACGGGCAGGAACAGGATGCTGCAGTGGTAAACATAAGCGCTGATAAAGTAAAAACCAGTTTTGCTGAGCAATTCTGGTATGAGAAAGGAGGTTATTTGTATGATGTTATTGATGAAAACGGGGAACCAGGTACATCGCTGCGGCCTAACCAGCTATTTGCAATAAGCCTTCCTTTTGCTTTAATTGACGGAGATAAAGCAGAAGCTATGTTGAATGTTGTTACCCATCACTTATATACGCCTGTCGGCTTAAGAAGCCTCTCGCCTCTTGACAGCAGCTATATTGGCATGTACAGCGGAAACCAGTTACAGCGGGATTCCGCGTATCATCAAGGCACCGTTTGGACCTGGCTTTTAGGCCCGTATATTGATGCGGTAATAAAAGTACATGGGCACTGCGCCACAGTAACTGCTATTATTGATGCCTTTAAGCAGCATTTTAAAGATGATTGTATTGGAAGCGTGCCTGAAATATTTGATGGTGATGCGCCGCATCATCCGCGGGGCTGTGTAGCACAGGCATGGAGTGTGGCCGAAATGCTGCGGGTAATTAAAGAGTACAATATTTAAAACTGACGATGCGCACAGCCGGATAACATAAAAGCGGCGGTATTATTCGCCGGCGTTATACATTCTCCAAACCATATTGTTTTAATACTTCGGCTGGTACGCCTCTCCAAACATTGGGTGTATTGCCTTTGTACCCCAGGTCTTCAATGCCCATTTTACTGGTGAAAAAGCCGATGGCAGTCAGGTCGCGCATTTTATTGAAAAAAGCTACGCCAGCCTGCATGCCAGGTTTTGCGATGGCCGGGTAGGCAATGGCAGATAGGATTTCCTCCTGCTGTTGTGGATTGCAGCTTTTAAAGTCGTTGTTGTACAGGTTTAAGCACTTAACATCCAGCCAGCGCAAACCGCCCCTCATGGGTAGTTGATGTTCGGGTTCGTCTTTTACTATAAACTCAATAAACTCCGGCACTTTGGCATCGGTAGCGCTGCCGCTTCTCTCATCACGTGGTATTATTAAATCAACAAGAACAGCGATTGTCGCCATTTCATGTGCATCAAAAAATTTCTGTTCTGCAAGTGCCTTATCTCTCGCGGCTTCAAATGGCTGCCTGCCCGCTTCAGCAGCAGACGCAGCTTCCGCAGTTTTTGTTTCACCGGATGGCTTGCATGCGTCCAGCAAAACGCCGGCCGCGGTAGCAAGGCTTATTGCTTTAAGGCTTTCTCTCCTGTTCATATCCTAAATATTTTGTTTTTGTTTTTGGTCAAGAATGTATTCCGCTGTACGCATAGAAAGGGCAAGAATTGTCCAAGTTGGGTTTTTCTCTGATTGCTGCACGAACATAGAGCCGTCTGTTACAAACAGGTTTTTACAATCATGCGCCTGCCCCCATTTGTTGAGCGCCGATTTTTTTGGGTCATCGCCCATGCGTACCGTTCCAACCTCGTGTATGCCTTTGCCGGGGTTGGATAGGCCCCAGTTATTTTCCGGCCCTGCCGGCGGAATAAGTGGTATGGCGTTAAGCGATTTGATGATAGCCCCTACTGTTTCTGTCATGTGTTTGGCCTGTTTTATTTCATCACTTCCCCATGCATAATTAAAACGCAAAACGGGTATGCCATATTTATCTACAACGCTGTTATCTATCTCGCAGTAGTTTGTTTCCTTTGCCACATCCGTACCATGGCAGCCAACGCCGGCAAATGTTCCGTAAAACCGGCGGTAATCATCCTTCAGGCTTTTGCCAAAGCCACCACCTGGTTTCATCTTGCCTGCAGCATCCGGCAGGTAGCCGTTGATTAACGGAACGATAGAGCCTTCAAACCCAAAGTAACCACCATAGGCGGGCATCATCATCCCACCAAAAATTTCTAAATGGTACCCGCGGGGAAAATCAAGTTTTTGTTTGTCTGCCCACCACGGTGCGTATACATGCAGGCTGCCAACGCCATCTTCATTAAAGCGGGGCCTGTTAAGCAACTGGGGTAAAATAACAGCCCCGCCTGTTTGGGTGGAATCGTGAAGGTACTTACCTACTACACCGCTGCTATTGGTTAACCCGTTTACATGCTGCGCTGTTTTTGAGTTTAAGAGTATCCGCGCAGATTCACAGGTTCCTGCGGCAAGCACAACAGCTTTTGCATTAACTACGTATTCCTGCATATCGTCTTTACTCACATAAGATACTCCTGTTGCCATGCCGTTATTGTCTGTTATAATTTCTCTTACAACAGCATTGGTAAGCACAGTGAGGTTACCTGTTTTTATTGCGGGTATCACCAGGCACGAGGAGGAAGAAAAATCTCCGTACACCTTGCAGGTGCGGTTACACTGCCCGCAATAAAAACACTGCTGCCTGTCTTTATTTCCCGGCAACGGGGCAGTAAGTACAGAGCCCCTGCCGGGAATGACTTTAATGCCGAGACCTGTAGCAGCCTTTTTAATAAATAACTCGCCCAGGCGCGGCGCCGGTGGCGGTAAAAAAATACCATCAGGGTCGTTCTCCAGTCCTTCATTGCTTCCGTAAATGCCTATTAACTGGTCAACTTTGTCATAGTACGGTTTTATTTCATCATACGTAATTGGCCAATCGTCGCCCACGCCATAACTGGTGCGGCACTTAAAATCTTTTGGCCCCATACGCAGTGAAATACGCCCCCAGTGGTTTGTTCTGCCTCCAAGCATCTTTGCCCTGAACCAATCAAATTTTGTATTCCCTTTTTGGGTATAGGGCTCTCCTTCAATTTCCCATCCGCCATAAGCTGCGTCAAAATCACCCATAGGCCTGGTAGCATTACCGCCACGGCGGGGCGACTGGTAAGGCCATTGCAACTGCTTTGAGTCTTTGGCGGGGTCGAAAAATGGCCCGGCTTCAAGCATAAGTACTTTTACGCCTGCTTTTGCCAGGGTGTACGCAGTCATGCCGCCGCCCGCTCCAGAGCCAATAACAACAACTTCGTGTACCTGCCCCGATTTTTTTAATTGTATGTCGCCCATAAATTTTTACCAGTTTTTATTAAATTCTAAATTCCAAACTGCATTTCCGCCATTATCACGCATACGCCGCAGCAGCAGCTTTTTCAACAAGCTTTTTGGTGGCAAGCACGCCTGCATCATCATCCAGGTATTTGCTGTCTTTGGTGTACATTTTTATAACACCGCCTTCATATTCAATACTTGCCCATCCTTTAAAATCAGCATCTTTAATTATGCGGAACATTTTGTAGAAATCTGTTTCGGTATCGTTGCCGCCTGCATCAAACACATGCGTTTTGGCATGTATGCCTTTTGCATAAGGCATCAGTTCAGCAATACCTTTATAACGGTCATATTCTTCCAGGCATTTTGTGCCCATCCAGCCCGCAATATCATTGGTGGCTGGTTTTGTACGGTTTATGCAAAAGTTTCCAAAATCTGCCAGCGTACCGCAATGCGGGTTGTTAACAGCTTTCATAACACCCGCAAGCCACGCGCCATTGCAGGAAATACCCACGTGGTTTTCAACAATAACATCAATATTGCTTTTACGCCCATATTCAATAAGCGCGTTTAGGCTCTCTGTTGACGCCTTTGCTACCTCAGCCGGGTCGCCATCCCCTTCAACATTTACGCGTATCATCAGGCACCCTAGCGCGGCAGCCGCATCTATCCATTTATAGTGATTTTCCACCGCCTTGCTTCTCACATCTTTATTTAAATCTCCCAATACTCCTTCCCCGTCAATCATTATCCGCAGGTTAAAACAGCCATTGTCTTCCGCGCGCTTTTTTAACTCGCTCAAAAATGTGGCGTCCTTTGCTTTATCTGCAAAGAACATGGAGCAATAGTCAAGCCCCTTTATACCAAAGGTCTTCATGGTTTTAGCCGGAAAGTCAAGCGGGTCTAATTGTTTTGTCCAAAACTGGCCGGCGAGTGAGAATTGAGACAGCGCCAGTTGAAAAGGCAGATCGGCTTTTGGCTCAAACATTTTATGATAGCCGGGCATTATTGACGCCATACCGGCGCCGGCTATACCCATGGATGCAGTAGCAAGGAAAGCCCTTCTCGTTGTTTTCATACGCAAGTTAGTTTTTCTATTTGGTAAAATTTACCAAATGAAGGTAAGGGGAAAAATTCTATTTGTCAAAATTTACCAAATAGAATTTTTTGACTATTTTTAACCCGTTATGCACACCAACAAAGAAGTGGAAGATTTTATAGAGAACGGGTACAAAACATACATACCCCATATTTCCATTGACTGCGCTATATTTGGCTACCACGACCACCAGTTAAAAATTCTTGTTTCACAAATTGAAGGGTTTGACGGCTATTGCCTGCCCGGCGGTTATATTAAGCGCACGGAAACGCTTGACGAAGCGGCAGGAAGGATTGTGGAAGAAAAAACAGCCATCACAGGCCTGTACCTGCAACAGTATAAAACATTTGGGGACCCTGACCGCATTAAATGGAACGAGCTTGACACTGACAGGATAATTGCAAAATTGCCGGTATTCAAAAAAATAAAGTCAAGCTGGCTGATGGACCAGACTATTTCAATTGGTTATTATGCTATTACTGATTTTTCCCTGGTTAAACCCCAGCCCGGCTTTATGTCCGCTTCGTGTGAATGGTACGATATTGATAAAGTACCACCGCTTTTATTTGACCACGACCAGATGGTGAAGGACGCCTTGCAGGCATTGCGGCAGCAATTGTATTATGCGCCCATTGCCGAAAAGCTATTGCCCAAAAAATTTACGCTTACGGAAATACATGCGGTATATGAAGCATTGTTAGGCAAAAGGCTTGATATACGCAACTTTCCCAAAAAACTGGTTTTTCTCGGCTTGATTAACAAGCTAAATGAAAAACGCAACATTGGCCCGCACAGGGCGCCATATTTATATTCATTTAATAACAGGCAATATAGTAGAGCCTTAAAAAGAGGTATCAGCCTTACATAACTCTTTATAATAACCCGTGTTAAATTGTTATGCCGATTGGCCGGTTTTAAATACATTCATGGCCAGAATAACACGCAATGAAAATAACCGTAGCAATTTCAAGGGTTTTTCTCGGGCTGCTTTATGTAATATTTGGCCTTGACTATTTTTTTCATTTTATACCTTACACGCCGCATCATACCGGCGCAGCAGAGGCGCTCATTTCCGGTCTTATGGGCACCGGTTACATTTATCCCATGCAAAAAGTTATACAGGTGGCAGCAGGCTTGTCGTTAATATGCAATGTATACCCGGCATTTGCGGCCGTAGTTGTGTTTCCCATCAGCTTAAATGTGCTGCTGTTCCATACCATTCTTGTTCCATCCGGCTGGTACATGGGTGTTGCACTTATGCTGCCAAACCTGTTGCTTGGCTGGGGCTACCGTAAATATTATGCAGGCATGTTTACCAAAAAGCCTGCTGTATAAAGGTTTTGGCACGTTTTAAGCTGCAAAATCACCAGGTACTGTTATGGCATACAACCTGATTGATAAATTATTTCCCGCAAGGGGCGACCGGCCAACTTACTGGCTTACCCGCTTTGTAATATTGCGGCTGCTTGGGGTGGTGTATGCTGTCGCTTTTCTTGCAGCCATTAATCAAATCATCCCTTTAATTGGCGCTAAAGGGCTGCTTCCGGCGGCATCGTTTCTCCAGCTTGTAAAAACAAATCTCGGCACAACAAGTACAGGCTTTCTGCATCTCCCTTCAATATTTTGGTTTAATCTTTCTGACACCACCCTGTTGGCAGTGGCATGGATTGGGTTTGGTTTAGCATGTATTGTTGCAGCAGGCTTTGCCAATGCGCTAATGCTTACGGTGCTATGGTTTTTGTATATGTCGTTTATTAATGTGGGGCAAGAATGGTATGGCTATGGATGGGAAATACAGTTACTCGAAACAGGCTTCCTTGCCATATTTCTTTGCCCGCTGTTAGATGCCCGGCCATTCCCCAGGCGGGAGCCCCCGTTGTCTATTATTATCTTGTTTCGCTGGCTTATTTTTCGCGTCATGCTGGGTGCAGGGCTTATAAAACTTCGCGGTGACGAAGTTTGGCGCAACGGCACAGCATTGTATTACCATTTTGAAACACAGCCATTGCCGGGGCCATTGAGTCGCTGGTTTCATTTTTTACCGCGCACGGTATTAAAAGCCGGCGTATGGTATAACTGGCTGGCTGAGCTTGTAGCACCGTGGTTTATTTTCTGGCCGCGCATAAACAGGCACACCGCAGGCATTATAATGGTGCTTTTGCAAATTATTCTTATCGCCAGCGGCAACCTCTCCTTCCTCAATTGGTTAACAATAGTACCCGCTTTGGCGTGTTTTGATGATGGTTTTTGGGCAAAGATTCTTCCAAAACGGCTGGTTAATAAGTCAAAGGCTGCAATATTGAACATGGATCCTTCCCCTGTGATGGCAAAAACTGCCTGGGTTGTTACCGCCCTAGTAATTTTTCTCAGCATTCAGCCTGTAGTTAATATGCTGTCGCCTAACCAGGTAATGAATACGTCCTACGACCCTCTGTACCTGGTAAATACCTATGGTGCATTCGGGACGGTGGGTAAGGAACGTTATAATGTTGTGTTTGAAGGAACAATGGATGATACTACGGGCGGCAAAGCGCGCTGGGTTGCATACCCCTATAAAGGCCTGCCCGTAGCCCTGGATAAACGGCCGCCGCAGGTGGCACCCTACCAGTTGCGGTTAGACTGGCAAATGTGGTTTGCCGCCATGTCGTCCCCGGAAGACTACCCCTGGACATTAACACTTATAGCAAAGCTTCTTCACAATGATGCAGGTACACTCAGTCTTTTTGAAGCGAACCCTTTTCCCGGCAAGCCGCCACGCTTTGTAAGGGCTGAACTTTACCGCTACAGCTTCGCCCCGCCCGGCAATGCTGGTGGCTTATGGTGGATGCGAACGCAAATAGGTGACTGGTTGCCTCCAATGTCTGCTAACGACCTGCGTATTACCAACCTTATGAATCTTCCCGGTTCTTCACATTAACAATAAACTAAAAGCCGCATTACGAAATACCCGCTATATTCGCTGATATGAGTTTTTTAGAAGTATCCTCCGTTACTAAAAAAGAAGGAGATACAGCCGCGGTCCGCGACATAACATTTACCCAGGAAAAATTGCGGAAAATCGCCATTGCCGGTGAAACCGGCTCAGGCAAAAGCACACTGCTTAAAATTATTGCCGGCATTATTTCACCCGATTCCGGTACTGTTTTATTTGAAGGCCAACGGCTGAAAAGGATACCCGGGGAAAAACTAATACCTGGCCATCCCGGCATAGCCTACCTGAGCCAGCAATTTGAATTGCCGCATTTTTTAACCGTTGAACAGGTTTTGATATACGCCAACCCGCTGCCCGATGACGAAGCGGAAAAAGACCAAGCCGCGAAAGAATTATATGAACTCTGCAAAATAACCCACCTGCTAAAACGCAGGACAGACCAGCTTTCAGGCGGAGAGAGGCAGCGCATAGCGCTTGCGCGCCTACTTATCACCGCTCCCCGCCTCCTGTTACTGGATGAGCCATTTAGCAACCTTGACATGATTCACAAAAACATCTTGAAAAATGTGCTGCATGATGTTGAAAAAAAACTGGCTGTTACCTGTATACTCGTGTCTCACGACCCGTTAGATACCTTATCGTGGGCGGATGAAATGATTGTGATGCGCAGGGGTGAAATTATTCAGCAGGCTTCACCAAAACAAATATACCGGCAGCCTGCCAACGATTATGTGGCTGGCCTGCTGGGCAAATACAACATAATAAGCCCGGCGCTTGCCGAATATATTCCCGGCCTGAAACGCATGGCAGCTAACAGGAAAATATTCATCAGGCCCGAGGATATAATGATAGTAGCCACGGAAAAAAATATACTTAAGGCCAGCGTGGAAGACATCATATTTTACGGCAGCAATTACGAGATACATGTAATGGTAGCAGGCAATAATACCCTGGTAATAAATACGCAAATATGCAATGTTTCCCGCGGAGATATAATCACTATTGCCCTGCGCCTGCAGGATGTTTGGTTTATTTAATATTAACATTCTTAATCATATTTTATATGCTTTCAATGGGTATTTAATTTCAGCGGCACCGCTTACCTTTTATATTTGCACTACGTACCAGCACAATTTGAAAAAACTATGAAAGAGATATTGCTTGTAGAAGATGATGCCCTTTACTCAAAAATTTTAAGCTACATACTTGAAAACAGCGGGTATATTGTAGAATGCGCCAACAACGGGTTACAGGCCATGGAGATGACGAATGAAAAGACGTACGACCTGATTATTACCGATATTCTTATGCCGCTGGCAAACGGCCTCGACTTGCTGACATACCTGCGGGGCAATGACAAGACCCGCGACGCGAAAGTGCTGGTGTTATCTGTAATGAGTAACGAATATTATTGGGCTGAAAGCCTTGCGCGCGGCGCTGATGATTATATAAGAAAGCCGGTAAAGGCAAAGGACCTTATACAAACTGTAAGGCGGCTGCTTTATTCTGCCGCGGCTTAATATTCACCGGTTTGCATATAATCTCCTTTTTTCTCTTTGTGCACAATTACTACTGGGCCCAAATTTCCTGTTTGTTTATTTATCAGTAAAAGAATATTTTGCGTGGCATAACGCATGTAATGAAAATTGAACACATTGCTTTTTGGGCGAACGATATTGAAACGCTGAAAGGTTTTTACACCACCTATTTCAACATGCGTTGTAATGATAAATACACCAATACCAAAAAACAATTTGAGTCTTATTTTCTTTCTTTTGACGACAACAGCACAAGAATAGAACTGATGCAACGCACCGGTATCGGTGGTGACAATACAACCGGCCACATTATTGGCCCGGCACATATAGCTATATCAACCGGCAGCAGGGAAGCAGTAGACCGGCTTACAGCCCGGCTAAAAAATGATGGCTATATTATTGCCGGGGAACCCCGTGTTACCGGTGACGGTTATTATGAAAGTGTTGTGCTTGACCCTGAAGGAAATCACATTGAAATAACTGTATGATTTATTAGTGCAGTTTGCCTGTAAAAACAATGACCATTGAAAAAGACAATAATTTTTGATTTTGGCGGGGTACTGATAGACTGGGACCCGCGGCACCTGTATAAAAAAATATTTGAAGATGAGAGTGAAATGGAATGGTTTCTCGGCAATGTTTGCACCCTGCACTGGAACCTGCAACAGGACGGGGGCAGGCCGTTTGCAGATGCCGTAGCTATGCTACAGGAGCAGCATCCGCAATATGCCGGACATATACAGGCGTACCATACCCGTTGGGAAGAAATGCTGAATGGCCCCATTGAAGATACCGTGCAAATACTGCATGAACTTAAACGAAAAGGCTATACCATTTATGGATTAACCAACTGGAGCGCAGAAACTTTCCCGGTAGCGCTGCAGCGGTTTGATTTTTTGCATGAGCTTGATGGCATAGTGGTTTCAGGCGAGGAAAAAATAGTTAAGCCTGACAACGCCATATTTAATTTGCTGCTGAAGCGCTATAATCTAAAGGCTCCTGATTGCATTTTTATTGATGACAACCTGTACAATATTGAAGCCGCACATAACCTTGGCTTCGGCACTATACATTTTGCATCACCGGCAAATTTGAAAAGCAGGTTGCAGGAGATGAGCGTATTGTAAATCTCATTCTATGTAAGCCCCCGTAACAACACCATTCTCCAGTTCAACCTGTATAAAATCTTCAGAAGTGGTTGCTACGGAACTACCCACATAATCCGGTTTCACCGGGAAGTGCTTATGCATCCTTTCCACCAAAACAAGGGTTTGTATTCTTTTAGGATGAAAAGCCAGTAAGGGTTTCATGGCATACATAAGGGCCTTACCGCTATTGCTTACGTCATCAACAACAATCACGTTTTTGTTATCCAGGTTTATCTGCTCGCTTAATGTAACATCTTCCGGGTTGTGCTTGTCAAGGCTTACCGAAATAACTTTTACCTCGTTATGCAGGTAGTCTTTTATTAACCCTGCAACAATTTCAGCAATACCGGTACCGCTATTACGTACGCCGATAAAAACAATAGGCGCGTCATCACCGCTAAGATTTTCGGCTATTTGCAAGGCCATCCTGTGCAGCTTCTGGTTGGCGCTCTCCGCGTTTAAAACATATCTTTTTCCGGGCATTCCACTCAAATTATATTGCAAAATAAGCAGATTTTATGCATGACTGCAATTTCATTACGCCAACCGGGTGCGCTCTTTTGCCAAAACCCTTAGATTTGTGCAACAACTATTGCCAATGAATATTGTTGCACAGGTTTTATTTATTGCGTTAGCCGGCTCTTCAGTATGGTTGTTTAGCAGGAATATACTCAGGATAAGACGGTACATATTATTGGGAAAAGAGGAGGATTTTAGCGGCGATAAGCCCAGGCGGTGGCGTAACTTGCTGCTACTGGCATTCGGGCAGAAAAAAATGTTTAAAAACCCGCTGGTAGCGGTGATGCATTTTGTTATTTATGCCGGGTTTATCATTATAAATATTGAAGTGCTGGAGATATTTTTAGATGGAGTTTTTGGTACGCACCGTATCTTTTCTTCTCCCCTCGGCGCCGCTTATTCGTGGCTTATTAATGGTTTTGAGTTTTTAGCTGTGGGCGTTTTAACCGCGTGCGTTATTTTTTTAATAAGAAGAAATGTTCTCAAACTAAAACGTTTTATAAGCAAAGACCTGGATGGATGGCCGCGCAGTGATGCTAATTATATACTCATCACGGAAATCATCCTGATGACGCTGTTTTTAACGATGAACGCAGCAGATACTTTATTGCAGCAAAGGGGCTACGGCCATTATGCAGAGCATCTAACAGGCAACTTTGCATTTTCATCTTTTATTCAGCCGTTACTTTCAGGCATAAGCAATAATGGGCTTGTTGGGATAGAGCGCACCTGCTGGTGGCTGCATATTACGGGCATTTTTGCCTTTTTAAATTACCTGCCCTATTCAAAACACCTGCATATACTGTTTGCATTTCCCAATGCCTATTTTGCAAGGTTTACGCCCCAGGGCAAAATGCCAAACATGCCCGACATACAAAATGAAGTGCTGTATGCTATGCAGCCCGAGCTTGCTCCTGCGGCAGATGCCACCCCTCCCGAACATAAGGCATTTGGCGCAAAGGATGTATTCGATCTTAGCTGGCGCAACCTGCTTGATGCGTACAGTTGCACGGAATGCGGCCGGTGCACCGCTGCCTGCCCGGCAAACATTACCGGCAAAGCTTTAAGCCCAAGGCTGATTATGATGAAAACAAGGGACAGGACTGAGGAAACAGGCCGCAACATTGACGCTAACGGCAGTTTTAAAGACGACGGCAAAACCCTGCTGCACAGTTATATTACTGAGGAAGAATTACGTGCCTGCACTACCTGCAATGCCTGCGTGGAAGAATGCCCCGTGAGCATATCCCCGCTTGATATTATCATACAATTGCGCAGGTACTTAATTATGGAAGAAAGCAACGCAACGCCTGAATGGAATAATATGTTCAGCAATATTGAAAATAATTTCGCACCGTGGAAATTATCGCCGGACGACAGGGATGCGTGGACAGCCGGTTAACGCTATGATGTGGGCAATTCTTTCACAAAAAATATCCTGTACAGTTGCGCAAGGGCTGCTATTACAAACACAACGCCCATAATAATATTGAGTATTTTGGTATTGGCTTTCATTTTAACTATAAGCCAGTTGCCACCGTACATGTATACTGCCAGCCCGCTAACAGTGCCTAAACCGCACCCCATGCTAAAAACATTAAAATCGCTTAGGCCGGTATTTAATGCATGCAGGTTTATAAGGTAGCTGCTCCATATAAACCAAAAAGGCACCTGCGCAGGGTTCAACAAACTCATCGTTATTCCCAATGCAAACCTGTTAAGCCTGTTATTAAGCAGCAAAGGCTTTTTTTCACCTTGTTGTTTAAGGGCTGATATAAATGTTGCGGTCCCCAATGCAAAGAACAAAACAACCGTTAGCCAGTTAACTATTTCAAAAAATACCTGGTGGCGTACAATCCAGGCTACGCCGGTAACGGTAAGCCGTACATATACAATTTCAATTATGGTTACGCCAATGGTGTACTTCCAGGCGTTTTTAAAATTTTCTGATACCGCAATTTGCGTCGCGGTAATGCTCATGGTCCCTAGCGGCAGTTGCCCTAAAAAACTAACCAGCCAGCCAAGCCAAAATGTTATAAACAGGTTCATGTAAAATAAAATTGCAATTATACAGTAAAAGTCAACAATAACAGCAGCCATTATATACGGCCATTTAATACGTGTCGCTGTTAAATACCTTACACGTCAACTGCTTATATTCCTGTAAATCTATTTTTTGTATTCTGCCCTTTCTTTCATTACTTAGCTAATAATTGTCATTTTTACGATTAAAACCGCCATTGAAAAAATGCTTACCAAAACCTGCCTGCAAAAAATTGCTCCTGTTGTAACATTGGCAATACTGCTTACTGCGTGTAACAATAATACCACAACAACGCCCCGGGGCGACAGCCTTACAGATGCGCAAAAACGCCTGCCGGAAAATGCGCTGAAAGGGCTTGACGTATTTGAAGGCCTTGAGGTACATACGATGGCGACAGAGCCTATGCTAAAGAATCCAACTAATATTGATGTGGATGAACGCGGCCGCGTATGGGTAACAGAAGCTTATAATTACCGGCCGGCTATAAACGGCAACCCTGTAAACCCTGCCGGCGACCGCATAATGATTTTGGAAGATACCAACGGCGATGGCAAAATGGATACGGGCAAAGTATTTTACCAGGGGCCTGAAATAAACGCGCCCTTAGGCGTTTGTGTTTTGGGTAAAGAGGTACTGATATCCCAAAGCCCCTATGTATGGGCTTTTTACGATGATAATGGCGACGATAAGGCAGACAGGAAGGAAATACTTTTCCAGGGTATTGGCGGTGTGCAGCATGATCATGGTATGCACACATTTACATTTGGGCCCGACGGGAAATTATATTTCAATTTCGGCAATGAAGGAAAAACGCTGAAAGACAAAAATGGCAAACCCGTGCTTGACCAGGATGGCGATGAAATTGGGCCGCCCAAGTATAAACAGGGTATGGCATTCAGGTGCGACCCGGATGGTAGCCATGTGGAATGCCTTGGTAATAATTTCAGGAACCCCTACGAAGTGGCTGTTGACAGCTATGGTATATTATGGCAAAGCGATAACGATGATGACGGCAACCGCGGCGTACGCATTAACTACGTAATGGACTATGGCAACTATGGTTACCACGACGAAATGACGGATGCAAGCTGGTACGCTAACAGGACAAACATAGAAGACTCTATCCCCTATCGCCACTGGCATTTGAACGACCCCGGCGTAGTACCCAACCTGTTGCAAACAGGGGCAGGAAGCCCTACAGGTATTTTGGTGTACGAAGGCGATTTGTTGCCAAAGGAATTCCAGGGACAGCTAATTCACAGTGATGCGGGGCCAAATGTTGTAAGAAGTTACTCCATAACAAAAGACGGGGCGGGTTACTCTGCCAAAATAATTAATATCTTAAAGGGTGACCGCGACCAGTGGTTCAGGCCTGCAGATGTGTGCATTGCCCCCGATGGCTCTTTAATTGTAGCCGATTGGTATGACCCCGGCGTAGGCGGCCACCAGGCAGGCGACCAAACACGCGGCAGGATATACAGGGTTGCTCCGCCAAACAGTGTGTATTCAGTTCCCAAACAAGACTACAGCACGCCGGAAGGCGCTGTAACGGCGTTACAAAGCCCAAACCTTTCAACCCGTTACCACGCCTATACCACATTGCAGGCTATGGGACCAAAAGCCGTACCTGCGCTGGAAAAGCTATGGAATAATAAAGATGCAAATCCACGCATGCGGGCAAGGGCTTTCTGGGTGTTGGTAAAAATGGCTGGGGCTGATACTCAAAAATATATTCAGCAGGCTGAAAAAGACGACAACCCTGACATACGCATTACTGCCATTCGCGCAGCAAGAGAACTAAATGCCAATGTTATCGCCGTAGTATCTGCCCTGGTGTTTGACAAGGATATACAGGTGCGAAGAGAATGTGCGCTTGCATTAAGGCACAACAATGCGCCGCAGGCGGCTGACTTATGGGCAATACTGGCGCGGCAGCATGATGGCAAAGACCGCTGGTACCTGGAAGCGCTGGGTATTGGCGCAGACCGGCAATGGGATAGCTTCTTCAAAGCATGGCTTGCCAAAGTAAACAACAACCCCCTGCAAACTGACGAAGGGAAAGATATAGTTTGGCGTGCAAGAACAGATGAGGCTGTGCCGTACCTTGCCCAACTTGCATCTGATAACAATGTCGCTTTAAACCTTCGCCTGCGTTATTTCAGGGCATTCGATTTTAATACAGGCCCTTTAAAAAATACGCTGCTGGTAAAAATGATTGAGGACAACAAAACCAACGATGTTGCATTGAATAAATTAGTGCTGTATGCCCTGGACAATAAAACCGTCAGCCAATCAGCGGTCGCGCAAAAAGCATTAACACAGGTGCTCACCTCTGTACAAAGAACGCCGGAATATGTTGAGCTGGTAAACCGCTACCAGGTTAAAGCCGAAAATGCCAATTTGTTGCAGCTTGCTATTGACAGTTGCAACAACAATTTAGGCAGAAGCGCAGCATCAACGCTTTTAGGGCAGGGTGGCAGTTCAATGGCATGGACAGTATTAAATGGAAAAGATACCATTAAGGCAAAGGCGCTGCTATCAGCCTTGAGTGGTGTAGGCTCAAAGGAGTCAATTGACATGATAACAAATATTGCATTAAGCAATAAATATAATATGAGCGTTCGTAAACATGCGGCGCAAAATATTGGAAGAAGCTGGGATGGAGAAGCGCGTGTACTGGATATTTTAAAGAACAAAAAAGTGCCGAAAGAATTAATACCCGATGTTGTATCAAGTGTAAGCGGAGCATGGCGAAGCAGTGTACGTACAGAGGCGCAGAGTTACCTGCCGAACAGCAGCACCGCTGCTACTAAGAAGGCACCGACAATGGCCGATATCAGCGCGCTTACGGGTAACGCAACCAAAGGCAAAACAATATTTATGAATACCTGCAGCCTGTGCCACATGGTGAATAACGAGGGCAACGATTTTGGCCCCAAGCTTACCGAGATAGGCAGCAAGTACCCGAAAGAAGGGTTACTGAACGCCATTGTAAAGCCATCAGACGGGATAAGCTTCGGCTTTGAGGGATGGGTTTTTAACATGAAAGACAAATCAGTACTCAACGGTATTATAGGCAGTAAAACAGAAACAGATATTGACCTTAAATTACCGGGCGGTAATAAACAGCACATAAAAACAAGCGATGTTGCCAGCATGAAGGAGATGAAAACATCAATGATGCCTGAAGGCTTGTACCAAACAATGAGCACGCAGGATATGGCGGATTTGCTGGAGTATTTGGAAGGGTTAAAGAAAAAGTAAAGGTTGTTGGTGGGGTCGCCTGCAATTACAATACAGAATATGAGCGTGTCATTAATACTTCTTTCCCTATTTTCGCGGCCTCAAATAAAACATGAATGTCAACAATTATTAAAGTAAACAGTAACGGCTCATTAAGAGTAGAAGGAGATTTTCAAATAGTAGATAAAGACGGTAATGCTTACGGTTTGCAGGGGCGCGAAGTGGTATCAATCTGCCGTTGTGGCCGTTCACAAAATAAACCCTTTTGCGACGGCAGCCATAAAGGCCATTTTGAACACGAGGCGGTGGCATTTGATTTGCCACCCAAAAAAGCATAAGGGAGAAATATATGTCACGTAAAAAATACGCGCTGTATCGTCCAGTACAACGCAATTAAACCTATTAAAGCTGACAAAGGAAAGACTACCTTTTTACGGTAGTCTTTTATTTTGCCCAACGGAATGATGATTAGCATAAACATCAGCAGGATGATGCTTATCTGTCCCAGTTCAACACCAACATTAAATGAAAAAATAGAGAGGGCGAACTGGTTCCTGGGCAGGCCGATTTCATTTAATGCGCTGGCAAAGCCCATACCATGTATAAGGCCAAACATAAAAACAATGGCTATACGCCACGGCTTAAGTTCAGAAAGCATCATATTTTCTATCGCGATAAAAAGAATTGACAGGGCAATAATAGGTTCTACAACAGCGCTGGGTGCAACGATGATATTTTTCATACTCAGCGCCAATGTTATACTGTGCGCTATGGTAAAAGCTGTAGCCTGCCATAAGATGGTTTTTATTTTCCTGCTCAGCAGGCACAGGCCTGAAACGAACGATATGTGATCAAAACCATTGGGCAAAATATGACTGTACCCCAGTTTAAGATAATACCAGAATACATTACCGGGCGGCGCTTTTTCCAACACGTAGTTTATTGTATGGGCGTAACAATCCTGTATAATGATAACCGCTGAGAATAAAAGTACTGCCCGTACAGTGACGTTATTTTTTTTCATCTGTGCCGGTATGTTTTACAGCTATAAGTTATGTATCATTGCTGAAGTTTCGTTCATCAACAGCCTGTCTATATAAGGGTTTGTTGGCGTAGTTTCTGCCATTAGTGATTTTGCCTGTATTTTATCTCCCGCTTTGTAAAATATCAATGCGGCGCGGCTAAGCAATACAGGGTTTTTGGAATGTGTTTTTAAGGCAACTTTTATATATGGTAATGCTTTATCATATTCACCGCGGTTATAATACACCCATGCCACAGTTTCATTAACATCTATATTGTCCGGCCTGCGGTTATATTCAAGCATGGCATGTTCTAGCGCTTTATCGTTGTCATTCACTTTAAGGTAAGCAAACGCGAGCTCCCTGTCGGCATAGTGGCCAATATTGGCGTCTTTAATACCTGCCTGTGCACTTTTTTGCAGATCGTCAATAACTTCCTTCGCCAGTTCTTCCGCCTTCCGTGTTTGGCCTGCAGCCCGGTAAGCGTCCACCAGTTCCTCCTTAATGGAATTATCCATCACCAGCGAATCTGCCTTTTCAAAATAAGTGATGGCCTTGCCGTAATCGTTATTGGCCATTGCCACCCTTGCAAGCCCGGCCATGGCATACCCGTAATCAGGCCGCATGCTTAAAGAGACATTATACAGCGTATCGGCTGTTTTAAAATCACCTGTTTTTTCATAAAGATTTGCAAGCTGGTATCTTGTCCATTCTGTGTACTCATCCCCCTGCCCGCCGGCCTCAACAGCCATTTTCATGGCGGCTATCGCGCCTTTATAATCGCCAAAAATTTCTCTCAGGTAAGACACTCTTGAATATGAAGTTAAATCAGGCCTGACTGAAACCATTTTATCAGCATAGCTTACAGCGCTGTCGTAATACCCCATTTCCACGTTGCCGTCCACCAGCAAGCCATACACATACGCATTGTACGGATTTATCTGCTGTGCCTGGTGAGCAAATACAAGCCCGTCTGCAAAATGATGCTGCGACAAATAAATGAGCGCCTTAAAAACAAGAGCATTAAAACTATTAGGGTGTACAGCAAGTATATCATTTACATATTTCATGGCAGCCATGTCATAATACATATAATTGCCAGTAATGCGTGCTTCCTGTATAAACAATGCAGCCAGTTTTATTTTGGAGGCGGTATCGCTCGGGTCTTTCTGTATTGCTGCCAGCAGCATGTTTGCGCGGGTCTTTACATTTTGCCACTCAGTCCCCTCCGCTAATGCACCTGTACGGTCAACAAGGCCGTAAACCTGGTTTTGCTTTTCTTTTTGCTGAATATTGTACTTAATAACAATACCGGCAACAGCAATAATAAACAATGCAATACTAAGCAGGTAGATATTTTTCTTTTTCATTTGGCTGATGTTTAATGGTTGATTGATATACGTAAAAAATCAATGCCGCAGATTGATTAACCACATAAAAACATTGCCCCTGGGGGGCAATGCTTACCTGTTATCATTGGGTAGCCAGCTTTCAGTAATTACTGCACAACAACTTTACCTGACATAATCTTCCTCCTATTGCTTTCAACGATGACAGTGTACAATCCTTTTGCGAAAGACGAGACACTAATTACACCGTTACCGTTGGTGAGCATGGATGAACTTACTTTTCTTCCTGCAAAATCATAGATAAACACCTGCAGATTATTAAGGCCCGGCGCATTTACCTGTAAGATGTTGTGTGCCGGGTTGGGGCTAAGTACAATAGAACCTTCTTCACTAAAGCTAATTTTGCGTATGGGTGAATAGGAGGATTTACCATCCTTATCCACTTCTTTAATACGATAATAATTTGCCTGAGTGAAAGAAGGCGCTACATCAGTAAATGTATAGCTGGATGACAATGTGTTGTCAGACACAACGGCCCCGATTTTGGTGAACCTGCTGCCGTCAAATCCCCGCTCAATTTCGTAACGGTCATTATTTACCTGGTTAGCTACCTGCCAGTTTAACTTAACCTGCTTTACTGATTTATTGGCTACAAAATATACCCAGGTTACCGGCAGTGTGCCGCTGAAGCTGTTGCCCACAAAACCACGCCATGGATCCTGCACGTAAGGGAAACAGCTTTTAAAAGTAGTATCGTTGTGCGTAACACCGGCGTTGAATGACAACACATTCACCAGGTCGGTAGTTACAGGGCTGCCTGTGCCATTATAATCATCATACCACAAACCAATCGCCGCTAAAGCAACCCCTGATACAGCCTGCAGTTCAATAGTTGTTACATCATCTTCCAGCCTTCTGCCATTGGGGAAGCCATCCATATTGGGAATATCCTGTATATCCGTACTTGTATTAAACCTTGCATCCGTAAGTCCCAGTACGGCGGCCTGCACAATACCCAGTGAGCTAAAATCAGCACTGTTGCGTGGTGTAGGCGGTACAGCCATGTTAAGCCGCAGCATATCGCCAAGTGTAGGCAGAAAATTATTAATAAACGGTTTGCCTGCAGCCAGCGGGTTGCCGCCTTTGCCGGTTGCCAGCTGGTAAGGTATTACATTAGGCACACCGGTATAAAAAATAGGCAACAGGTCCACAGCACGCGGGCTAACGCTGTCCGGTAAAAGAATATTACCAAAAACTGCGTCATCCAAAGCGGTGCCGGCAACTGCAGGGCTTCCTTTTAATGGCCACAAACCTTTATGACCGTTCCTGAAATCAAAAGCGCCAAGAGAGCTAGATTGAATGCGAAGAGAAGCCAACCCGGGCACTGCACCGCCAAACTGGGAGTCGTCCATGTACAATGCCAGTTCAGGGTTTTTGAAATAAGAAGCAAACTGCAGGTCATTGGTGGGTGAAGTAGCATTCCATTTGTCTTTCCAGCCAACCGGTATAACAGCCTCATTGGTAAGCGGCATCCCCAAACGGCTAACCTGTACCCATGCGCCTGAAGCGCCGCCACTTGCACCGGTACCTGTTGTATCAAACGTTGTTATTTTTTGACGGCTGGCAGAAGCATACACGCCTATCACAAAGTCCGGGTCAAGGATGTTAGCCGCCTGCGATGTTGTCTTTCCATCTTTTTGCAGGGTACTTACCGGCACTTCGATAACTATGCTGTGGCAATTGAATTTTGCGAGGCCGTCCCTTCCTGTTTTTCTAAATCCACCAACATCAAAAGCCCCGCCCAAATCAACAAAGAAAGGATCATCAATGGGGCCGCAAAATACCTTCTCTCCTGTTGATGCCGTGGTAATGGCGCTCTCGGCAAGGCTATTATAATCCGATGCACCCAGGCCAACAACACCATTTTCAATAGAACGCGGCCCAATATTTGGCGGGGGCACTATGCCGTTATTTACAATGGTAGAAAAATTAGCTCCGCCATCGGTGCTGCGCATCAGTTTATAGGTAGTTTTCAAATTCTGTTTACCAAGCCTTATGTTAAAAAAAGTTGTGCCATCTTCATTGATGCTGTTAAACATGAAACGGTAAATAATGTCATCCCCGCTGGTAGATGTTTTATTTTTTATGTGAATCTCGTAGCGGATATCGCTTCCGAACGTATACCAGTTTGGGCCGCCTGCAGGATGCTCAAATGGTATGTAGTTAGCAATCAGCACTATTTTGTTTGTATCGCAGGGACTTCTGAAAGCATACAGGTCTGTGTTATCCGCAAGCGGGTCATTTGATATTAATGGCGCCTCCCTGTGCGATGAAGCAAAAACATTTGTTTGATTAAAGGCTAAACAAACCAAAGCCACTAAAAAAAGGTTTAAAATTTTTTTCATACATGTCTTTTTAATCGTTAGAACCTTGGCTGTGTAGTATGGTCGTATCCTCTCCATGGCGTTTGCTCATAAGGAAAGGCCGCTTTAAATGTTGTGTCGTTATGTGTAACGCCGGCGCTAAAGCTCAGCACGTTTACCAGTTGCGGTGTTACGGGGCTGCCTGAACCACTGTAATCGTCATACCACAATCCTATCGCTGCGAGGGCAACCCCTGATACCGCCTGCAGTTCTATCGTAGTTACATCATCTTCAAGTCTTCTGCCATTGGGAAAGCCGTCCATATTCGGAATGTCCTGTATTGCAGTGCTCCCGTTAAACCTGCTGTCCGTAAGCCCTAAAACCGCGGCTTTTACAATACCAAGCGAACTGAAATCAGCGCTGTTACGCGGCGTAGGAGGTACAGCCATGTTGAGTCTCAGCATATCGCCCAGGGTTGGCAGGAAATTATTGATAAATGGCTTACCTTCTGCCAAAGGGTTTCCATTTTTGCCCGTTGCTAACTGGTAAGGTTTTACATTAGGTACCCCGGTATAAAATATCGGTAACAGGTCAACTGCACGCGGGCTTGCATTGTCAGGCAAGAGAATTGTTCCATAAGCCGCATCTGACAGCGCCGTGCCATCTAGTGCAGCATTGCCTTTAAGCGTGTACAATCCTGCATGCCCGTTCCTGAAATCAAACGAACCAAGGGAACTTGACTGGATGCGAAGTGCATTTAATGAGGGCACGGCCCCGCCAAATTTTGAATCATCCATGTAAAGTGCCAACTCCGGGTTTTTGAAATAAGAAGCAAAGGCAAGATCATTGCTGCTATAAGGCGTTTTTGTGTTCCACTCGTCTTTTTTGCCTACCGGTATAACAGCTTCATTGGTAAGCGGCATGCCCAGCCTGCTAACCTGCACCCATGGGCCGCTGGTACTGTAAGCCCCGTCATCGTTCAGCGTTTTTATTTGCATACGGCTGGCGCTTGCCCATACGCCGATTACGAAATCCGGGTCCAGTATATTCTCTGCCTGGTCTGCCGTTTTACCGTCCTTCTGCAACAAGCTGATGGGTATTTGCAATGCAATTGTATGGCAGTTAAATCGCGCCAGGCCGTCTTTCGGGGCATTTGTACTGTTGCCGTCCGGCCTGAAGTTGCCCGCATCAAAAGCGCCTGCAAGGTCAACAAAAAACGGGTCATCCACTGGCCCGCAAAATACCCTTTCCGATGTGGTTGCCGTAGCAATCGCATTCGACATTATGGCATTATAATCCTGGCCAAGGCCAACCGTCCCATTATCAATTGAGCGCGGGCCAATATTAGGCGGCGGAACAACACCATTGGTTACAATAGCTACAAAAGCTCCACCAGCCACACTTTTTTCGCAGGTATAAGTGGTTTTTAAATTTTGCTTGCCGAGGCGTATGTTAAAAAAAGTGCTGGAATCCTCATCGACTGTTTTGAAGGTGAACCGGTAAGTAATGTCATCCGCCGGAGTATTGGCTTTGTTCTTAATATGTATTTCATAATGAACATCGCTGCCGAATGTATAATAGTTAGGGCCGCCCTCCGGCAATTCAAAGGGTATGTAATTGGCAATGATTGTAACCGTATTTGGTTTGTCCGGGCTCCTGAAGGCGTACAAGTCTGTATTATCAGCAAGAGGGTCTGCTGATATTAACGGTGCCTCCCGGTGCGATGACGCATTTGCCCGGATGCTGAATAATATTCCAAGGGGAATAATAAAACAGTATTTCCAAAAATTGAACTGTAAAATTTTTTCTCTCATAAAATGGCAGGTTTAAATGTTTTAAAATTTTGAGGCATGCAGCAATAATTTTTTGAGTGGAGAAGAATAAAGCGTTTTGTTAAAAACAGATAAACAACAATAGCCACATACGAACGCGTGCTGCTTTTGGATTTGGCTGCAAAAGAATTGCAGCATTTTTATTTTAGAAAGTTAAAATGAAAAAGAAATTGGCATAGTAGTAAAACCATCAATTAAATATTACCGTATATAAAAGGTTGTACTTTACAGTAACCTTGCGAGGTATTGATCAAAATCATCCTCAAATAATATAGTTACCTGCCAGCCTTCTTCTTTAGCTATGGCAGCTAGTAATGCTTTGTCAATATACAGCCATTTAAACCAGCCTGAGCGTTCACCTTTATAGCGGTATTCGTAATCAATTTCACCATAATAATTGTTTGCAGGTGGGGTGTCATCATATAAATATGCAACATCTGAAGAATCAAATATCAATTGCCCGCCGGGAAACAGTAATTGTTTAATGTGCCGTAAAAATAAACGCAGGTTTAAAATGGTGCCTGTTAAGCCAATGCCATTCATCAATAATAAAATCGTGTCAAAGCGTTCGCCGGTAAAAGTGTAAATATCTTTTGTAAGTACATTTTTTACACCACGCATTTTTGTTACCTCACAGGCTTTGGGCGATACATCCAGTGCAGTAACATCCAAACCTTTTTGCTGCAAAAACAACGCATGGCTGCCCGCACCGGCGCCAACATCCAGTATTCTTCCCCGGCAATTATCCAGCGCCGTAATTTCCAGTTCCGGCAATTCACCTGCCCCGCGAAAATATGTTTCAACAGGCATTTCCTCTTTTGGGCCATATTTATTATGTATCCAAAGTTTAGCTTTGTTGCCGAGGTTAAAATGATAATCCCATATCGCGCAGCCTAATACATCACTCATACTCCAGTGGCATTAAATTACTTTTATGCAAAAAATTATGGTGCAAGATGAATCAAAAAATATTAACTATACATAATACGCAAATTCCGGCAATTGGTTTGGGCACTTACGGGTTAAAGACCTGCTACTGACATTTACCAAAAATTAGTGGCGGCATATTGCCGTATTCACCTAATTTTATTCGCGTTTATACAAACGATTGACTTAACATGAAACAACAACCAATAAGAACAACTGTAGTGGGCAGCTATCCATTTCCCGGGTGGCTGGAATTTGCTTCTCAAAACCTTAATAAGTTTGGCGCGGCAGATATTAAAGAGATGATTGAAGACGCAGTGATTGCCGCCATTCACGACCAGGTTACAGCAGGCCTTGACGTTATTACCGACGGCGAACAAACCAGGCTTGATTTTAATCTTTCTTTTTATGGATTCATTAATGGCATTGAGGCCAATGAAACTGAAACGCGAAAATTTGGCCCGCCTGCGCATGACCAAAGAGGGAAAAATAATATTGTAGCGGAGCTAAAAGCACCTCGCGGACTGGGCGCTGTAGAAGAATTTTTACGATTGAAAAAATTAGCGCCAGCAGGCCCCACCCTTAAGGCAAGCGTGCCCGGCCCTTATACATTAAGCGGCAGGCTGATGCCAAATGATATGTATAAAGACAGGTATGCCATTACAGAAGCATTGATGCCCTTTGTACGCAAAGAACTGGAAGACCTTGTTGCCGCGGGCTGTACTGAGATAACCGTAGATGAGCCAAGCATGAGTTGCTATGCCTATAAGGAAGACACAAAGAGATTTGTTGATATTTTTAACCGTACGGTTGCGCCTGTTGTTGGCAAGTGCCACCTGTCAACACATTTATGCTTTGGAAATTTTAAAGGACGGCCAGTGGGTTATCGCAGTATCAAACCCATGTTACCCGACTTTCTTGACCTGTCAGTTGACGAGGTGCATATTGAAATGGCTAACCGCGAGTTTGCAGAAATTGAATTGCTGGGCGTGTTTGCAGAAAAAATGGATGTGGCCGTCGGTATTATTGATGTAAAAAATTATTATATAGAAACACCTGGTGATGTGGCCGAACGCATACACCGGTGCCTACAGTACGTACCTGCAGAAAAACTATCGGTGGCGCCTGATTGCGGGCTAAGCCAAACGGCGCGCTGGGCCTCTCGCCAAAAATTGGCAAACATGGTTAAGGGGGCAAAAATGGTGAGAGGGGAAAGCCACTAAGTGTAAAGAATGAGTTGATTGGCAAGGCCGGTAAGGTAACCTGTTAAATACCGGTGCACTTAAAAGCGTTTGTTACTTAAATAGCGGGATATATGCATTTAAAGCCGGCAGTTATAAAGGATGAGGCACTGTTAAAAGAAATTGAGCAATACACCCATGATGAAAAAAATTTTCATCTCTGGTGGTTGGGGCAAAGTGGCTACCTGCTATTGTGGAAAGGAAAAAAAATTTTGCTTGACCCTTACCTCTCTGACTCGCTTACAAAAAAATATGCGGACACAAATAAACCACATGTGCGGATAAGTGAAAGAGTGATTGCGCCTGAATTGCTGAAAGGTATATCCATAGTAACCTCAAGCCATAACCATACAGACCACCTGGATGCTGAAACACTTATTCCGCTGATAAAAAATAACCCGGGTATTACCTTTATTATACCGGAAGCAAACAGAAAATTTGTAGCTGAACGTATTAAATGTGACATAGATTTTCCATCCGGCCTTACAGACGGGCAAAGTGTTAGTGAAGGTGATTTTGTTTTTTACGGCATTCCTGCAAAGCACAACGAGATTGAGAGAGATAGCCGCGGCAATTGTAAGTTTATGGGTTACGTAATACGGTTTGGCAAGTGGGCAATTTATCACAGCGGTGATACTTTATGGTTTGATGAAATGGAAGATTTACTGAAACCTTATAATATTAATGTTGCGCTGTTGCCTGTTAACGGTGACGACCCCGCAAGAGGGGTTGCCGGTAACCTTAACGGCAAAGAAGCAGCAGTTTTAGGCAAAACCATTAATGCGGGGATGATAATACCATGCCACTATGATATGTTTGTTTTTAACACGGCAGACCCGGCATATTTTGCACAGGAAGCTGAACAATTACAGCAGCCTTACACTATTTTGCAGCAAGGCGGCCATTTTAGCAGCGAACAACTAAACTGATGTATGCTTGAAGGTAAAAACATAGTGATTGTGGGCGGCACAACAGGGCTTGGGCTATCTGCTGCGCTTGCGTTTATTAAGCAGGGCGCCAAAGTTGTTGCCATTGGCAGAAACGAGGAAAGCGCTAATGAGGCCGCGCAGTTAATAAGTAATAACGGTGAAGTGATAACAGGAGATGCTACAGACAAAAAAACAGTACCATACGCCATTGAGGTTTGTACAGACATGTTTGGAGGCTTTAATGGCTTGTACCATGTTGCCGGCGGAAGCGGCAGAAAATTTGGTGACGGGCCGCTGCATGAGTTAACACTTGAAGGCTGGGAAAAAACGATGCAGCTAAATCTCACATCACTTATGCTTTCAAATAAAGCAGCCGTAAAACAGTTTATGCACCAGCAAACCAGCGGCACAATCTTAAATATGGCCTCTGTGCTGGGCTACTCCCCTTCCCCGAAATATTTTGTAACGCATGCCTATGCAGCCGCAAAAGCGGCAATAATAGGGTTTACAAAATCAATAGCTTCTTATTACGCGCATTACGATATTCGCATTAATGCTGTGGCACCTGCACTTGTTGAAACACCGATGGCAAAAAGGGCGGCAGGCGATGAAAAGATTATCGAATTCATCAAAACAAAGCAACCACTTGACGGTGGAAGGATAGGACACCCCGCTGACCTTGACGGGATTGCCTGCTATTTTATGAGCGACCAGTCAAAATTCACTACCGGGCAGGTAATTGCAGTTGACGGGGGCTGGAGCATAAGCGAAGGACAATATTAAAGCATAAAGCATGTCATTAACCGCTATAGGCGTTGACCTTGGAGGAACAAGAATTAAAATACTTGCTATTGATGCAGGTGGCAACACCCTGCACCAGGCGTATATTTCTACTAATGACAGCGGTGATACCATGTGGACGGAAAATGTTATCGCTGGTGTTGATGCTGTAAAAAAAATACTGCCGGGCGGTGAAATAATTGTCGGGCTTTCCGCGCCCGGCGTTTGTAATGAGGATAATACGGCTGTTGCTTTTATGCCGGGACGTTTACAAGGCCTCGAAAACCTGGTATGGCAACAGCATTTTAATTGCAGCGCATGGGTGGTAAATGATGCTGTTGCAGCCCTGCTTGCTGAGGCAAAAGCCGGGGCGGCTGTTGGCAAAAAAAATGTGGTATTGTTAACACTGGGCACGGGTGTTGGGGGCGCCATTTTAATTGACGGCAAGCCTTATGCGGGCGCTTTTCAAAAGGCGGGGCACCTCGGCCACCTTACCCTTAACAGCTATGGCGAGGCAGATATTACCGGCATACCGGGCAGCCTTGAAGATGCCATTGGCAACTGCACCATTGAAAAAAGAAGCCTGGGTAAATACCGGTTTACGCATGATTTATTGACTGATTACCGCAAAGGTGATTATTTTGCGCAGTGGCTGTGGCTTTCTTCTGTAAGAAACCTGGCGATAGGCATAGCTTCCATTACAAACATTCTTTCACCCGAAATAATATTGTTGGGTGGTGGCATTACAGAAGCAGAGGGTGACCTGTTTAAACCGTTGGAGGATTTTATACCGCTGTATGAATGGCGCTTAAAAGAAAATAAAGTGGCGATAAAGAAAGCACAGTTTGGCGACTTTGCAGGCGCTATAGGTGCAGCTTTTTTTGCACTGGACAAATACACCATGAATAAAGAACAAGCATGAATGTAATTGAAACTTATTTAGACAAATGTCGCACTATTGCAAACACGGTGCAGGCACAGCAGGATACTATACAAAAAGTGGCGAAAGTATTCGCGACAACAATAGCTGCCGGCAGAATGGTGCACCTGTTTGGTTCAGGGCACAGCAGGATAATGGTTGAAGAAATGTGGCCGCGTTATGGTTCATTTCCCGGGTTTAACCCAATTGTTGAACTTTCCTTAACTTATCATAATAATGTAGTAGGCGCCAACGGCCAGCGGCAGGCAATGTTCCTGGAAAATGTGTCGGGTTTTGCAGCAAGGATATTACGAAACTTTGATATAAATGAAAATGATGCAGCGCTCATCATATCATCCAGCGGTACCAATATAGTACCTTTGGAAATGGCTGAAATATTTCAACAAAAAAATATACCTGTTGCAAGCATTATAACAAGTCTTCATTCAGCGGGCTCACAAAGCAAAAGAGCTGATGGAAAAAAATTAAGCGATTTTTCTGATTACGTATTAGACACCGGCGCACCTTTAGGCGATGCCATGGTTAAACTGGAAGAGCTTGATACGCCTGTTGCACCGGGCTCAACAGTTGGCGGCGCTATGATTATTAATTGCATAAAAGCGGAAGTAGCAAGGCTGCTTACGGAAGCGGGTAAACCGCCAAAAGTACTCAGCAGCGGGGCGATTGTGGGTAATGAACGCGCAGTTGAATTATTTGAAAGCGCTTATGATGAACATGCGCACCGTTTATCAAAGCTCTATCAAAAAGTAGGTTATCCAAGTTATGTGTCAGGTTAATAATGATGCGGCTTTAAAACTGAATATATATATGTCTTCTATCTGGTTTCATCCATACACTATAGCCGATATTAACGAGTTTAGCCACAACAATATGATACACCATATTGGCATAACTTTTACAGAGTTAGGCGATGATTATTTAAAAGGTACGATGCCTGTTGATGAGCGCACCGTTCAAACAATGGGCATGCTGCATGGGGGCGCTTCTGTAACATTAGCGGAAACGCTTGGCAGCATTGGCGCAAACCTTGTTGTTGACCCACAAAAATTTGTTTGCGTGGGGCTTGATATAAACGCCAACCACATACGCTCCATACGAAATGGGTTTGTAGCCGGCATTGCAAAACCAATACACACCGGCGGCACCACGCAGGTGTGGAATATTGAAATAACAGACAAAAATAATCGTCTTATCTGTACGAGCAGGCTCACAATGGCGGTACTTTCAATACAGCCTAATAACAACAATAAAAACCCTTTTAATACCTTTTACCGTAAATACCAATAAACTACGCAAAAGCGCGTTCTGGCATAACTCATTAAAAATCAGCCGTGTACTAATATTAATATAGGTTACGGTGGTGAATACATTTTTTGCTGTTTGAAATGTAGATTATTAAAATTATCTTTAAGAGTGATTAATGCTATGCCGGGTAATTAATGAAACGATTGCCACATGCTGCAAAACAACTCCATATCCTCATCGGGTGATTTCTCCTTACTCTTTGAAATGAACCCATGCCCTATGTACATTTTTGATAATTCCAGCCTTAACTTTTTAGATGTAAACAATGCAGCACTTGAGCAATACGGTTATTCAAAAAAAGAATTTTTATCGCTGACATTAAAAGATATTAAGCCGGCAGAGGACATGCCCTCGTTCTATAATATGAACAGGAATGCAATAAATACCTATTTTGATGCAGGTGTTTTGAAACATATCAAAAAAAACGGCCACGTTGTGTTTGTACATGTCTTTTCAAGCGTGGTTAGCTATAACCAGCAACCTGCCACATTAGCAATTGCCATTAACATTGATAAGGAAGTTAAAATTGAAAATGCGCTGGAAGAAAAAATAAGCGAAATAGAAAATATACTCGAAAGTATTACCGACGGCTTTTATACATTAAACAAAAACTGGCGCTTTACTTACATTAACCGGGAGTTTGAACGCGTGCTGCAACGCACCAAAGAAGAGGTGATCGGTAAAACATTCTGGGATGTTTTTCCTGAAGCGAAATATTTGAAATTTTTCGCTGAATACCAAAAAGCAATGATAGAAAAAACACCCGTGCATTTTGAAGAATTTTACACCCCTTTGCAGATGTGGATATCTGTAAACGCATATCCTACAAAAGAAGGCATAACGGTGTTTTTCCTGGACATCACCGAACAGAAAAAAATACAGGAGCAATTGTATAATGACAGCCAGAACCTGAGCGCGATAATCAACAACACAAAAGATATTATCTGGTCAATTGATACTGATTTTAAAGTTGTTACCGCCAATAAAGCATTTTGGGAAAGGGTGGAAAAAATGATTGGCAAACCCACCAGCGAAATAAAGTCAGAGGACTACAGCGAGGGCCTTTATGCAAAGTGGCAGGAATATTATCAACGCGCTTTTGGCGGTGATGCATACAAAATAACATGGATTGAAAATAATGGCGATAAGACCAGTTATGACGAAATAAGCTTTAACCCGGTTCGTGACAGGTATAACCGCGTGGTGGGCGTAAGTTGTTTTTCGAGGGATATAACGGAGCAGCAAAACTACCAGGACAGGATTGAGGAGCAAAATAAGCAATTGCGGCAGATTGCCTGGCTTCAATCACATAAAATACGCAATCACATGGCCAATATACTTGGCCTTACCAACTTATTTAATTACAAGGATATATCAGACCCGTTTAATGCCGAAATAATAACACTGGTAAAACAGGCTGCCAACAACATGGATGAAGTGATAAGAGAAATATCTACCCATACTACAGGATAATCCTTCCGGCAAATATCGCAGGCAAATTACCTGCTTGTATACTCTTTTATTTTTTTATGCAGTTCCCTGCTTACAGGTGTCACAGGCAGGCGCATAATATTTTTTATTAACCCCTTATCCGCCATAAATGCTTTAACACCTGCGGGGTTATTTTCAGCGAACATCAGTTCGTAAGCCTCAATAAGGTTATCATTAATTGCTTTGGCCTCTTTAAACTCACCCCGCAGGCACATACGAACCATCTCAGTAAAATAACCGGGCAGCGCGTTGGAGGCAACGCTTATTACGCCATCCATGCCGCAGGCTATTTGCGGTAACACTAAGGAGTCGTCTCCGCTCACCACCAGAAAATCTTCGGGCCTGTCGCGCAGTATTTTCATACACTGCGCCATATCATCGGCAGCTTCTTTTATACCTCCAATATTTTCCACTTCTTTTGCAAGCCTTATGGTTGTTTGAGCGGCCAGGTTACGGCCGGTTCTGCCAGGCACGTTATACAACAGCAGCGGCTTGGGCGATGCTTTGGCAAGCGCTTTATAATGCTGGTATAACCCCTCCTGCGAAGGCTTGCTGTAATAAGGTGATGCGCTTAAAACGGCGGTCGCTTCCTCCAGCGGGAATGTTTCCAGGTCATGCACCTGTTCTTTGGTATTATTTCCACCAATACCCACAACCACAGGCACACGTTTATTTACTTTAAGGTAGGTGTATTTGGCAATGCTCGTCTTCTCCTGCTTATCCAGCGTCGGGGTTTCGCCGGTTGTACCAAGCGTTACTACATACTCCACGCCCCCGTTAATAACAAAGTCAATTATTCTTCCTAAGGCGTCATAATCTACGTCAAAATTTGCCCTGAAAGGCGTAACAAGTGCAACGCCCGTACCCCTTAACGTTTTCCTGAGAGACATTTATCGTTATTTAAAATTTTTTATAGTTGTACTATCCGTTACACAGTTATGCTTCTTCATCCCAAAAACCCATTTTACCAAACTTCACTATCCTGTCGTCAATGCGCTTTTCAGGTGCAACAGGCTTTATTTCTGCCAGCGCCTGCAAAATAGCTTTTTTCAGCATTGCGGCGGCTTGGTTATAATCCCAATGGGCGCCGCCTACAGGTTCGGGAACAATTTCGTCCACCAGGCCAAAACCTTTCATATCAGTAGCTGTAAGCCTCAACTGTTCCGCAGCTACTTCCTTTTTTGCCCAACTGCGCCAAAGAATGGTACTGCAATTTTCGGGAGATATTACACTGTACCATGAGTTTTCCATCATCAGCACCCTGTCGCCCACCCCAATACCCAATGCCCCGCCGCTGGCGCCCTCACCAATTATCACGCACACTACCGGTACTTTCAGCCGTATCATTTCATATATGTTACGGGCAATTGCCTCACCCTGCCCGCGCTCTTCTGCTTCAAGGCCGGGAAACGCGCCGGGAGTATCAATTAATGTAATAACAGGCTTATCAAATTTTTCCGCCAGCTTCATCAGGCGCAAAGCTTTGCGATAGCCCTCGGGATTGGCCATCCCGAAATTGCGCTGCTGCCTCATCTTTGTATTAATGCCTTTTTGTTGCCCCACAACCATAACCGTCTGCCCGTCTAACTGCGCAAATCCACCCACCATCGCTTTGTCATCCCTTACATTCCTGTCACCAAATAACTCAACAAAATTAGTCGCCATTTTTTCAATATACTTTGTGGTGTAAGGCCTGTCAGGATGGCGGCTTAGCTGTACCCTTTGCCAGGGCGTTAGCTGGGCGGTTATTTCTTTGCGTTTATCGAGTATAGAATTTTCAAGTTGCTCAATAGTTGAGGTGTAATCTATTTTGGTATTTTTTTCAGCCAGTTTTTTCGTTTGATCAA
Organism: Chitinophagaceae bacterium; assembly: GCA_035550215.1. GTDB lineage: Bacteria > Bacteroidota > Bacteroidia > Chitinophagales > Chitinophagaceae > JABDFW01. Next base: position 143,701 of record DASZPM010000011.1, read on the forward strand.
TCTGCTCGTATAACTCCTTAATCGGCTGCTCAAAATCTAAAAATTGCCTGTTCGGGTATTGTGGCATACGCTGACAATGGTTATAATTGGGCGGTAAAATTACGGGTTGCGGCCTTTAAAAAGAAGCGTAATTTAAAAATGAAGCCATAACCCTAAGACATTGATGAATACTGTAAAAATAGTCGCCCCAATACATTGATTATCAATAAAATAAAATACGCCCCATTTTAAAATAATTTATAAACTGAATTTCCAATATAGCTAAACAACAATTTTTCCCGTTAAACAAGCTTACGTTTATCATAGATGCGCTGCCGTAAATTGTCAAAAAATAGTTGCCTGTCCTTTTCTCCTATTTCACTGATAAGTGTGGATTTCTTTAATAATATCTGCATCGAATCTGAGGCGTAGTCAATAAAACCCTCATCAGTTGTCATAATGTAATTTATTACGCTGTGGTTCATAAACACCAGCTTTTTACCATCAACATGGGCAATTACCGTATTGTCCCCCAGGACAAACTCATTGATAAATACGGTATACTTTACTTTTTTTGCTTCAGAAGGTTTGCCAAACGGAAATTTATATCCCAGTTCAACCTGCTGTTCAATATGGTCAACCAGTTTTTCAAGACAATGATATACGGTTATAATGTCATTATCTGATTTAAATATTTTTGACTCCCTGTAGTAATCAATCTGCCTTATGGTGGTATTAATACAATCAAGATTCCAGATTTCTGTTGAGGGTATCTGCAGGTACAGGTCTGATATCTGTTTACCCAATGTATTAAATACGTCAATAAAATCACTTATAAGCAACTGGCCCTTATTATACTTACTGTTATTTAAATTGTAGCGGCTCCAGAAATAACATTTAAACGCAGCCAGTTCTGGGAACATAAAGTGATGAAAAATAGGAACATCTTTATTATGATAAAACATTTCTTTCTGCTGCGCACCTGTAAAAAGTGATAATTGCTGAACAATGCCATGCAGGTAATTTTCAAAAGTAAACCTGTCACGGTTTATATAATTACCGTCAAACACAATTGACCGGGAACGAATATGAAAAAACTGGTCGAGCGAGACACCGTAATGTTTTGCCAGCAATTGTATTTCATCCAGCCCCAACGTTTTCTCGCCCCGTATGCGCCTGTAGGCGCTATCGTTGCTTATGTTTAACAACTCAGCTACTTCGTCAACAAATGAAATGTGTGAAGGCATCTTTTCTTTAAGATGCTTGAAAAAAGAGAGTTGCAGTTCAGTAGTGTCCATGGTGGTTTGGCTTTTTGTTCAGGAGGGAGAAGTTGATAATGGTAATTACGACACCTAAACTACGGGATATTACTAACAAAATTAACGGCTTACTAAACATTAGCGGGTTAGCCGGCCGCGTTTGCAAATATTGCAACTGCGGCAAACCACCGCCGGTATCTGCTGCAAAAAATGCCAAAACCCGTGTTGCCATAAGTAATCTTCAATTAGAAAACCGGCCCTTGCTGCCTCAGCTTTGTGTTGTTAAAGCGCCGCATCCACCAAAGCTTAACATGGCAAAAGCGACGCATTCCAAAAACCAAAAAACTACTTTTATGAAACCAATTATCACCCTTCTGCTGGTAATAATGGCTACCACGGGCTTTACACAAGACAGCACATGGCATACGCTGCATAAATTTCGCCTTGATATAAAAGGAGGCTTTGGCGATGTTGACAAAAATGCCAGTAACAGCAATGTGCAATCTTACGGCTACCTGTTAGGTATTGAACCAGATATTAATATTACGGATTACACCAGCGCCGGCCTCCACTACAATTACTTTGAAGCCTTTAACGGGCACGACCAGGAGGTATCGCGCAAGCGAAACCATCTTATTATGGCGGGGTTAACACTGCGTTCACCATCCAGGTTTACAGATAAAGGCTGGTGGCTTGCTGGCTTAAATGCGGGCGCTAATTTTTATACCAACAAGGTTGATACTGCCTTTTTCCCGCTGCATGCCAACCGGCAACAAACCTATTCAGGTACCCGCTTTGCCTTTATGCCTCATTGCGGTTTACAGTATGGCCGCTTTGTGCTGGATGCAGCCTACCTGCTTAGCGGCAATACCGGCAACCATTATTTCATCGTATCGCTCGGGTTTTATGTAGGCAGCGGGAAAAATAAATAAAGGCTGCACCATTACCTCAATCCGCATTCACACCATCATAAACTTTTAAATATGAAAAAAATTTCTACCTGTTTGGTTACATGTATGTGCCTTGCGAAGACATATACGCAAACCCCGGCCGCAATTAAGCAGGATACCACTATTAGCCCGGGTTGCGGCTGTATTGAGTCCCCCATTGCAGGCTACCGGTACATATCGCCATCAGGCAAACTGCTGTTAAGGGCTACGTTTATGCCGGTGGTTTTTATACCCGGCACTTTCAGCCACAGTTTTAGCTGGGCAGGGTTCAGCATTGGTAAAACATTTTAGCAACCACGCAATTCTTTTCACTCCTTCACAATTTCCATAACCATTAAAATTCACAGTATGAAAAAGTATCTTCTTTTTTTAGCAGCTTCTGCCTGCTTTGCAAGTACACAGGCACAATCTTCAGCATCGGCCGAAAAAGACACTACCACAAAACAAAACGGTTGGTATGTTGAAGTTGCCGGACAAAGTATTTTGGGCGTTACATTTAACTATGAGCACTATTTCTCCAAAAAGCCCGGTGGCTTAAGCGTTCATATTGGCTTTGGCGGCGGCTACCTGCCCGATATTTTTGATGACGGCATTACCGTGTTCGGGGCTTTACCTGCAGGTCTTTCCTACAACATTCCGGTTTCTGCCAACAAACAACATTTTATTGAGGTTGGCGGCGGTTATACTTACCTTTTTAGCAATGGCGGGGCAAGCCTTGGTTCAGTAACCGCCGGTTACCGGTACGTGTCACCTTCGGGCCTGCAGATAAGGGCAACGCTTATGCCTGCCGTGTTTCTTTTGGGCAACGGCGGCGGAGGGCCCTTACCCTGGGCTGGCTTTAGCATCGGGAAAAGATTTTAACCGCTGCCAAAACTGCACTTTCCTGTTAATCATTTATCGCAGCCGTACAAATAAAGTCGCAGGCAAACACCTGCGGCTTTAATATTTACCAAAGCTCTTCAACTGGTTGGCCTGGCTTTTTTCTATTTCTTCGTGAATCATGTAAAAAAATCCTGCCCTCAGCCTCTCACCGCTTTTACTCAGCAATATTGATTTTTCCATCACATTTTTTAAAAAATTGTAATGGTAAGCTGTATGCGTTTCGTCGGTGGTTGAAAGATAGTTTACATGGTTATGAACGATATACGACATTTTAGTGCCTTCGATAATGGCGAGGTTCGAATTATCGCCTACCACAAAATCATTTACATACAGGTTAAACGCTGCCGACTGGCTATTGGCCTGCCCTCCCGGCATAAACTTCTGCCCTGTTTCCGCCTGTGCCTGCAGGTGGTCAACAACATCATGCAACTGCTTATAAATGATTTGCAAATCCTGTTCCGACCGGAACAGCCTTGCAGTTTTGTAATATTCAATCTGGTAAAGCGTGGTATGAATATTGCTCACATTCATTATCTCCGTGCTGGGTATGTCAATATATTGTCTTATTACTTTACTGCCCAGGTCAATCAGCGATTTTTCAAAAACGTTATAATCAAACTGTTTATGTGCAAAGGATGGAAACTGCAACAGCGTTTTCATCCATGCAAAATTTTTAAACGCCGCCAATTCAGGGTAAGCAAAAAAGTAAAACACTACCATATCCTTGCAGAAATAAATCAGCTCCCTGTTTTTAAAACTGTTTAAAAAAGTAAGGTCGGTAAGTAATTGCCGGAGAAATTTATCAAAGTCGAACGTTTCCGGCCGCACATATTTGCCAGAGAAAACAACAAAATCAGTAACCTTTAAATTCAGCACCTGGTCAAGCGATATTTTAAAGTGTACGGCCAGTTTGCTTATTTCCTCCAGCGAAATAATTTTTTCGCCTCTGATTCGCCGGTAGGCACTATCAGTGCTGATGTTTAAAATATCGGCCACTTCGTCAACCAGTGAAAAATGGGACGGGATTTTTGACTTTACATAATTAAAAAAGGCCTGCTGCAGTTCGTTACCTTCCATTTATGAAGAGTTTTATTATTGGTTTTCACAAAAACAGTAAACGGATTTTGGCAGTTTTTGCAACCATGCTAAATATAAACCAAAAACTTGCAAAAAATACTACCGCATTTTCCCCTTTAAAGAAAAATCAGTAAATATCGCGCTGCTGCATACCGGCCGCCCTGCAAATCAATTAGGCAATTGCAGCTGCATAAAATAGGTTTGGCAGGTAATACAGCGTATTCAGCACACTAAAACCCTTTTTTATGAAAGCCATTATTCTTTTTATTTCCGGCGCGTTTATTATACAATCAGCAAAAGCGCAAAATTCCCACCTGGAAGACACGGCAAAAATTCACCAAAACAGCTATTATGTTGAATTTGGCGGGGCAGCCCTATTTGGAATATCGTTAAACTATGAACGGTTTCTGTCGGGGCAGCCCCGTGGTTTTAGTGTTAAAGGTGGCCTGGGTACCGGCCTTACGCTTGATATATTTGGCCCTGATAACTACTACCTTGTCATCCCGCTCGGGTGTCTTACAACATTCCTTTTACCAAAAGCAACCGAAATTTTTTAGAAATTGGTGCCGCCTACTCCATAATTACCGCCACAGTGGATGATAATGCCCGCATTACTGCCGCCATAATTGGCTGGCGTTATCAAAACAAAAAAGGCAGTATGCAAATTAGGGTTACGTATTTACCCTGGCTTTACTCCTCCGCAGACGATTCACATTCCTACATTCCCTGGGTTGGTGTAAGCATTGGGCAGCGTTTCTAAAGCATCCCATTCGCCATATTGTTTTACCCCGGCAAACGCCAGGGTGGAAAAGTAGCTTGCCCCGATATACATCCTACCGTGTACCCACAAATAATAGGATGATATTTGTGACATGTCAGGCATAAAATACGAGGCTTTTTTTGGGGATAAACGGATTGATAAGCGGGGCAATGCGTTAACCAGGCAATTATTTTTACGGGGCACGCGAAG
>DASZPM010000012.1:0-96918 GCA_035550215.1 Chitinophagaceae bacterium
TAAATGGCCATTGCTGCTTAGTGTACCTGCCTGCGGCGTATAAATACCATATACTTTTACTGTGCCACTGCTTATGGTTACCCCTGACGGGTTGTTGATTGTTATATTGTTTACGGCTATATTGCCTGTTATGCTTTGCGCGGCCGTGCCCATAAAAGTTATACCACCCGCACTGGCATCGAAGGCGCCGCTGTTGGTTAAATCACCTGCTATATTTAAAGTGCCTGTACCGGTAACCGTTAGCGTTCTGCCTGCTTGTACTGTAATACCCCCTACAGATACATTACTGCTGATGGCTGGCTCGTTGGTTACGCCGGCAGAGGGGATGACTACGCTGTCAGTTATTACCGGTACTGTGCCGTTGCTCCAGTTAGCGGCGGTGTTCCAGGCAGTGCTGGTTGTGCCTGTCCATTGCAAGGCACCTGTATTTTCGTAAGCGCCCATATCAATCACATTATTCACCAGCCTCGCATTGCCGTTAATATCAGCATCTGTATTTACATTACCTGTATATAGTATATTATTGCCTTTATCTACAGCAGGGCTATGCCATGACAACCGGAAATCACTACCGGCTGCATTTACAAATTGCGGGTCAACCGCACCTGCGCCGCCCTCAATTATACTGCTGTTGCTGTTAAACGCAGTTGAGCCATTGCTGGTAATGCTGCTGTTATTGCTGCCTGCCGAGGTACCATTTAGCCAAACTATGCTGTTATTTAACACCGGCGTGCAGTTACCATAATTATCAATAGCTGCACCTTTAGCTGATACATTGTATGCAATGGTACAATTGGTAAACACCGGGTTGCTGCCATCGTAATTAAACATGGCGCCGCCATTAACAGTAGCGGTATTATTTGCAAAAAGGCAGTTTATAAAGTACGGAGAAGTTTCAGCATCATAAAAAGCACCGCCGTCATTATCAGAGGTGTTGCCGGTGAATATGCAATTACGGAAGAGTAATTTATTACCCAGGCCACTGTTATTTTTTGCCGCTACAGCACCGCCCTCATTACTGTTAAAACCTGTTCCGTTATATATATGCAGGGGGCCGTTAGCGCGCGCATTGGCATTGCGGAAAGTTACTCCGTCAACAATAACACTATCGCCTGCTCCTATACCGGAAATAACCATTATATGGTAGCTGCTGCTGTTACCATCCAGGTATGTTTTATTAACGGCAGGGTTACGCAGGCCTGTGGCCGCATCGTAGCTCCCGTACAACCTTATGCCGTTGTGCATTATGGCAAAAGAAGTGTCTCTATTGGCTGCAGTTGTATTAGCATCACCCGCCGGGTAATAGGCGCCTTTGGCCACCATTATGTTACAGGCTGCGGTACCGATATGCGCCGCGCTAAGGGCAGTGCTTAATGTTTTTAATGCCTTTGCCCAGGTGCTGCCATCATTGGCATCGCTTCCGCCGGCATCATCAACGTATAAGGTTGATGCAGGCAGGCTTGTTTCGTAAGCGCCCAGGTCAAGCTTAGCCCCCGCTAACCTTGCTTTGCCATCTATATCAGCATCGCTGTTAATATTGCCAACATACAATGCACTGCTGCCGGCGTTAATGGCATGGCTTGCGTAAGACAGCCTGTAGTTGCCGGTTGAAGGGCTGATGAACAAAGGGTCAAACGCAATATCTCCATTTTGAATAAGGCTATTGTTAATAATCACATCCGACGGAAGGCCGTCTGTAGACAACGCACTGTTGGTTGTGCTGCCGGCAGTGGTGTTAAGCCAAATAATGCTGTTGTCAATTTCAGGCGTGCTTGAGCCCACAATGGTTATTGCGGCGCTTGAACCCGTAGCAACGTTATTGGCAAACGTACAGTTTACCAAACGCGGATAACAATGGTCGTAGCAGAACATAGTGCCGCTTTTGCCGCTATTATTGGCAAAAAGGCAGCTTACAAACACCGGCGATGACTGGCTGTTGTAAACCGCAGCGCCATTGTTGGTTGTAGTATTATTTACAAATGCACAATTGCGGAACAATAGCTTACTACCAAGGCCGCTGTTACTTCTAATGGCCACACCTGCCCCCTCGTCGCGGTTAAAAGTAATGCCATTGTAGGTATGCCCTGCGCCGCCGCCGGTTACCAGTGCCCGCTGTATGGTTATCCCATCTATAATAACGCTGTCTCCTGCTCCTATGCCTGCTATGGCTAATATGTGGTAACTGCTGTTGTTACCATCTAAATATGTTTTGCTGACATTAATGTCGCGCGCACCCGTTACGGCGTTGTAGCCACCGTACAGGCGTAAACCATTGCGGGTTATGGCAAAGGCACTGTCAGGGTTCGCAGCAGTTGCAACACTTGTGCCGGCGGGGTAATATGTGCCGGCGGCAATATATATGTTTTTAACTGATGTATTATTGTTGGCTACCCCTAAGGCATAAGCAAGTGTTTTAAAAGCAGTTGACCAGGTGCTGCCATTATTTGCGTCGTTACCTGCGGCATCGTTTATATAAATGTTTGACAGTGCCTCGTATGCCCCCATATCAATGCCTGTCCCTATTAGCCTTGCAGTGCCATCAAGGCTTACGTCATTGTTAATATTACCGCTATACTTGCTTATATCGCCGCTATTGATGGCGGGGCTTGAAGCTGACAACCTGTAGTCCCCGGCGGCAGCGTTGGTAAACAACGGGTCTGCTGTACTGTTACCGCCAACGCCGCCCTGTATAATGCTGTTGCTGCCTGTGGCAACAGGTGTGGCATCGCTGGTTATACCACTGTTGTTATTGCCTGCAATTGTACCGTTTAACCATACAATACTGTTGTTTAAAACAGGCGTGCTGCTGCCCGCACTGGCTATTACACTGCCGCCGCTGCACACATTATAGGCAAGGGTACAATTGGTAAAAACAGGGTTGCTGCTGTTATAATTAAATATTATACCGCCGCTGTTAGGCCCGCTGTTATTGGCAAATAAACAGTTTACAAAAGCTGGCGAAGACGCGTTATTATAAATAGCCGCCGCATGGTTATTGCCTGTATTGTTTGTAAATACGCAATTGCGGAACAACAGCTTGCTGCCCAAACCATTGTTATTTATGGCCGATACTGCGCCACCCTCGTTACCATTAAAGCCATTGCCGTTATAGATATGTGATGTGATGCCGTTACAATTAGCATTGCGGACGGTAACGCCATCAACAATAACACTGTCACCCGCGCCAATACCTGCAACAGCCAATATATGATAGCTGCTGTTGTTACCGTCTAAATATGTTTTATTAACAGCCGCATTACGTGTGCCTGTTGCGGCATTGTAACCACCGTATAGCTTTATGCCGTTGTTTGATATAATAAAAGCACTATCCCCGTTTGTTGTTGTTGCGGCCGCGGTGCCTGCAGGGTAGTAAGTGCCTTTTGCTATTAATATAGAATCTTTAACACTGCCGCTGGCGGCAACACTCAGCGCATAGCTGAGTGTTTTATAGGCCTGTGCCCAACTGCTGCCATTGTTATTATCGTTGCCGTTTGCAGAATCTACATACATGGCAGTGGCGGCCGTATTTTGCGCGCCAAGGCTTATAGTAGTGGTGTTATACCCTGCGTTGTTGGATGCAGTAATAAGATAGCTTTGGGTTGCCGACGCCACTGCTGGCGTGCCGCTTATAATACCCGTTGCACTGTTAATTGTTAACCCGGCGGGTAAAGATGGGCTTATGGTGTATTTTAAAACAGCGCCGCCCGTACCTGTTATCTTAGTAAGTTTATTAGTATACTTGTTATCAGTTGAATAGATATTATTTGACGGGTCTGAAGTTATGGACACGGTGTATAAATAACCGAAGGGATACGTCAGTATCACCCCGTTTGAGGTAAGCTGTGTTGTAGTGTAATCAGTTAATAGAATATCCAAATTGCCAACCCTGTCAAAAGCCAGCGCTAATGCAGAGTGTGGCGACCAATAAGGCGGGTAGGTGTTAGATACAAAAGTTGTATTTCCCCCGCCTGCCGGCTCCTTTATAATTTCGCTGCCCGAGTTACCCATATATATTTCCTGTGTAACCGGGTTTATTGCAATACTCAAAATACCAGCTACAGCCGGGCCAACAGTTGTTATATTACCGGTTGCATTTATTACTTGTATAGGCCCAATTCTCCCTAATTCAGCTATATATATATTACCGGCAGAATCTGATGCCAATCCATTAGGCGACTGCAGACCCGACGCAATTACGGTTACCGTATTATTTGCCGTTATTCTGCTAACCGAGTTATTATTGCGGTCTGCAACATACACATTGCCCTTTCCATCAGCCGCAAGGGCTACCGCATTGTTAAAACCGGTTGCTATTGTTGAAACACTGCCATCAAGCCTGGACCATTTTTGTACATTGACGCCGCCATCGGTTATAACATAAACATAGTTATTGTCTGCAGCTTCGCCGGTAGGCTTGTTAAATAAATGCAGGTCTGCCTGGGTGCCAGCGGCAACAAAGTTTGGCGCATACGCAGTTATGGCACGCCCTACAGCAAAAGGCGCTGCAGGGCCGGCATATACGAAATCGCCCGGCGCCACTTCTGTAACTGCCAGTTGCAGGCTTGCTACTGTGCTGCCACCATTGTTACTTGCTGTAACGGTATATGTTTGGGTGGCTGAAACTGCCTGCGCTGTTCCGCCCACCTGCCCCGTGGTTGTATTTAGTGACAGACCCGCAGGCAGCGCCGGTTGTATGCTGTAATTTGTTATTACCCCGCCCGGCCCGGCAATTTTTATTACGCCGCTTACACTTCCATCTATGTAGTATATATTTCCGTTTACATCCGCAGCTATTGACGAGCAGTACTGAAGAAATGAGCTTCCGTTTATACCGCTGTTTACAAATACACTTTGCACACCGGCTGGCGTTACTACTTTTATATCGCCCTCGTCGTAGTCTTCGCTTATATATATATTCCCGGTGCGATCTATAGCAAGAGCGTCGGCGTAAACATAATCTTGACTATTAGCGTTGCTAACGGTACCGTCCGGTGCAATTTTTTTCATCAGGCAATAAGCTCTGTTTCCGGTGTTATATGTAAAATAAATATTCCCAACCCCGTCAACCGCAATGCCGTTACATGCTGCCGACGGGCTGGACCAAAGAACAGTAACTGCACCATTAGAGGGCTGAACTTTTTCAACATCCCGGTCTGTTGTTACATAAACATTGCCCTGCACATCAGTTGCAATAGCATTCAATCCCGAAACCTGGACAACTGTGGTTACAACACCGCCCGGTGTTATTTTTTTTAAGGCGCCATAATCATTTATATATACATTACCTGCGGTATCTGCAGCAATGTTTAATGGACTTGTAAAACCGGAAGCCAATGTTGTAACGGCCCCGTTTGTTGCCGAAACCTTGTAAACAGTATGAGCGTTATGGTCAGCAACATATAAGTTACCTGTTGCGTCTGTTGCCAGGCCGTCAGGATTGTTAAAGTTTGCTGACACTTGCGTTTTGGTACCGGCTGCAGCCTGGGCAGGCGTAACGCCGCTGCTATTTATGCCTTTTACAAAAATGGCCGGGGAGGGATAACTGATGCTGTTGGGCGCCGTACTTGTTGCCGTAAAACCGCCCTTTGCAGCCGTGCCGGCAGGGGTGGTAACCAACACGTTGCCCGTTGAACCTTCGCCAAGAGTTGCAATAATAACACTGTCTGAAACAACCGTAAAAGCTGTTGCCGCCGTGCCGCCAAATGTTACAGTTGTTGCGCCGCTAAAAAAATGGCCTTTAATGGTTATGGTTTGGCCAAACCTGCCTGAACCAGGGCTGAACGAAGTAATAGCCGGTGGCAGGTAATAACTTATTTGCGATGCCTCAACTATTTGACGGCTGGCATCGGGCAGGGCCGTGTTAAATAAAATTATTTCAGGCAGCCACAGGTTGCCTGCATCGCCGCCGCTGGCCCTGTTGCCCAGCATCAGCGCATTACCATTATCAGCAAAAGCACTTACCGTTTGCGTGCCGGTTTGGGTACCGTTAAGATAAGTGCTGTAGGTGCCGGTTGCAGGTATAACAAAGCTGTACACTGATGCCGGCACCTGGTTGCTTATAACACCCACAGGTGTTGTTGCATTAAGGCCGATGCCGTTAAATACCTGTGTGGATGCGTTACCCACTGTAAAAGAACCCAGAGTATTGCTAAAATCAAAAGGGCCCGGGTATGCAAGGTTAGTTAAGGCAGCGGTACCCGTTTTTGTAACCATGCCCGAAGGGGTGGCGCTGTTACCCTTTGCCACGCCCACCATGCTGGCCCCTACCGTAAATATTACAGCCTGGGTGGTGGCAAGGTTACTGGTAGCAAAATAAATAGCGGGTTGGTTATTTAACCTTTGCACCACGCCATTTAACACTATATATGGCTGCAAACTGGTGTTGGCCTGCGACATCGTATATCCATTGCCTGTTTGGTCGTACCAGGCGGCTATATAGCCGGTACCGCCGCCCACAAAGGTTTTTAGGGCGGCAGTGTCCAGGTCTCCGTTGCCGGTAAAACCAATATTTTGTGTGGCATTGTCGCTGCTGCGGCGCACCTTAATGGCGCTGCCGGAATAGCTGCTGCTTAACAACCGGAGCGAATAGGCAACCGCTGCCGCTGTGGCGTTTGTAAGGCCCGCCTTGTCCAGCGTATTTGGCTCAATTTCATAGCAACCCATATCTATCGCCGAGCCGGCCAGCCTTTGGCCACCGTTAAGGTCAAGGTCGGTTGATATATTTCCTGTATAAAGTGCATTGCTGCCCGCGTTTGCAGCAGGGCTGCCTGCAGGAAAAGTAAAATTGCCTGCGGCAGGGCTAACAAAAAGCGGGTCGGCGGTACTGTTGGCGCCAAGGCCGCCCTGTATAATGTTGTTGGAGCCAGTTGCAACCGGCGATGCATCGCTTGATATACCGCTGTTGTTGCCGCCGGTGGTGGTTCCGTTAAGCCACACAATACTGTTATTAAATACAGGCGTGCTGCTGCCCGCACTGGCTATGGTGGCGCCACCGGCACAAACATTATAGGCAATGGTACAGTTGGTAAACACAGGGTTGCTGCCATTATAGTTAAATACGGTGCCGCCGCTGCCGGCATCACTATTATTGGCAAAAAGGCAGTTTACAAAAGCGGGTGATGATGCATTGCTGTACAATGCAGCAGCATGGTTGTTGCCGGTGTTATTTAAAAATGCGCAGTTGCGGAACATAAGCTTGTTGCCCAGCCCGCTGTTGCCCACGGCGGAAACCCCGCCGCCCTCGTTACCGTTAAAGCCGTTACCATTATAGGTGTGCGACGTGTTGCCGTTGCATTTGGCGTTGCGTATGGTAACCCCGTCAACAATAACACTGTCGCCCGCGCCTATGCCCGCAACAACCACCACATGGTAGCTGCTGTTATTGCCATCTAAATAAGTTGGGTTGGCTACCGTATTGCGTAAACCCGTTGCAGCATTAAAACCGCCATACAACCTTATGCCGTTACGCAGTATGGGGAAGGCTGTATCGCCATTATTTGTGGTTGCAGCCGCTGTACCGGCCGGGTAATAGGTTCCTTTTGCTATAAGTATATTTTTAACACTGTAGTTTGAATTAGCTATTTGCAACGCATAACCCAGTGTAGCAAATGCGGCGCCCCAACTGGTACCTGCATAACTGTCGTTGCCGTTGGCAGCGTCTACATAGAGTGTTGGCAAATTAACAGGCGTTTTTACAGCGACAGTATTGGAAAATGCACCCTGCCCTTCCAGCGCTGCCGCCGTATTATTTGGCCTTACACGGTAATAATACTGGGTATTTGCTGATAAGCCGGTAATAACGGCGGAAGCTTTTGAATTGGGTGAAACCGATTGTTTAGCCACTACAATGTTGTAAAAATCGGCGTCAGTTGCTACGTCCACATAGTAATTGGTGATATTTGAACTGGTGTTTGCCACCCAGTTGGCTGTAAAGCTATTTGGCAAAACTGATGTAGCGGCATTGGCATTAATAAGGTACATGGCATAGCTTTGCACATAACCGGGCAAACCATTGGGGCCATATAAAACAGCGCCGGTTGCAGACAGGCCTGTACTTGCGGTTGAATTATCAAACTGGTAATAAGCGTTTGCACCATTTACAGAGGAAGAAACGGCATCGGTTGCGGGGTTAATGCTGCTTGAATTGTATATCCTTAGTTCATCTATATCGCCCGAAAAATAAGAATTGACGGCCCAGGGGTTGTAGCCAATATTACCCACTGTATGCTTATCATCAAAAAGGCGGGTACTGTTAAAAGTTTGCGCCTGGCTATATACCTGCACACCGTTTATATAAAATTTTATAAACTTATTGCTGGCAGATACTATGCAGGCCAAATGGTACCAGTGCCCAACAACATAGTTGAAAGGGATGGTAAGCTGGGCCACCGTTGAATAATTGGCGCCATCAAAATCGGGTACACTTACACTTATGTTATTGGATTGTAATCCCATACCGAAACCCGTTATATTAGCGCCTATTGGTTCCTGGACGACAAAAATAGTTTGCACATTGGCGTTGGAGGTTGGCCTTATCCATGCTTCAACCGTGTATTCTGCCTGCAAAATATTGTTACCCATCGTCATGGTAGCGTACTGGGGGGAGTTGGTAACGTTTAATTCCAGTGCCTGGCCTGGGCTTTGCGCATGTACCTGCTGCATGGCAAATGCAGCCAGGCAAACAATAATGGGTTTAATTTTTACCGTAGTAAAACTTTTGTAAAAAGCTTTCATAAAGCAGTTATTGGTTTTTTGGCTACAATTTCCATTAAGGGTACCTTTAAAAATGTTGCCCATGTTTGCCCGTAAAAAGAAGTTTTTCTTTTCAAAAAAATTAAAAACCACCCCGGACAAAACATGGACAAAAGGTTTAATTTATTGATTATCAATTATAAAAATTAGCTCCGCTTTTTCGGTTTATAGCCTTTATACAGTTTGTTAAGCTCTTCAAGTTCTTTACTTACCCTGGCTAGTTCAACGGTTTTAGTAGCCTGCCGCTGCTTAAGCAACTCCATCTTTTTAGCAACTTCTTCTAACTGACTTCGCAATAAAAGCACGTGCTTTTTTTCATCGTCTGTGTTACCCGGAAACTGTTTTTTGCTCATGTTTTGGTTGTTTTTAGCTGTGTTTGGGTTAAGCCATTCAATAATCACCCACATTCCTGTGCATACCCAATCATGGGCAATTACCCTACGTATGGTCGTTTAAAGAGAATGATTTTTAGGAAGAAGCACTTAAAAAAGGGTCGGACAAAACATGGACAAGCCATCTAACAGACTGATTTACAGGAGTAAAAATTGTTTTGCAAAGGCGGCATTTAATCTGCATCCGGGTCAGCCAGGGCATTTTCCGTATCGGAAAGCCCCATTTTTTTAAGCAGGCGGCTTTTGGCACGGCGCACACTATCCGGCTCAATATTCAGCAGCGCCGCAATTTCTTTAGTGGAGAGATTGATGTGAAAATATGCACAAAGCCTTACCTCGTTATTGGTAAGCGACGGGTATTTTGTTTTTAAATCTTCAAAAAAATCAGGATGTAACTGTTCAAAATGCAGTTTAAATTTTTTCCAGTCATCGTCCAGGTGCATACTACTCCTTAAAATAGATTCCATGCCCGACAGTTTGCTGTGCGGGTGTTTCGGGTAAAGCCTTTGTAACTCTTCTATTTGGGTACGCAGGGTGGCCAGCAGTTCATTTTTTTGCAGCATATACATAGTGGTGGAGGCCAGCTCGCGCTGGTTGGCCTCCAGTCTTTCCTGCAAAAGTTCGCTGCGGGCTTTTTCAACCTGCATGCTGATGCTTATTTTCTGAACCTCAAAGTTAAGCTGCTGCGCTTCCAGTTCTTTTTCGTTTAAGTCCTGCTGAATTAATTTAGTACGGGCCACCAGCGCTACAGAAAAGCAAAATGCCTGAGAAAGGATGGCAAGGCTGGGCAACCACACATCGTTAATCCCGTCTATGCTTATAAAAATGTGGAAAAGCGTAATACAAACCATTAATACCAGTGGTACAACGTTGGCCAGCAAAAAAGCACCCGAAGCCCGCAGTTTTCTTCGGTAGGCAGCAATACAGGCATAAATAATAACTGAAATAAGCAAAAACAGGTAAATATTGTCCCATAAAAGCGTACGGATCTCAACATACACGAATAACAAGTTGGTAACGATTAAAATTGCGGAAGCCAGCAGGTAAAAATATAACCCGTATTTTAATAACCTGTCTGCCCGCGGCAAAAAGAACCGGGTATTAAGAAAAGACCGCGTTAACTGCACCAGGCCAAACATAATAAGCATTATGCCGGCATGCTGCATAATATTGTCAATGTTATAAAATGAAACCACATTGCCGGTGTTAAGGCCTAAGTTTAATATTTTATTATGCGTAAACACACTAAAAAGATAACGGTACCCGGTAATATATATCGTGGCGCCCACCTGCGCAATAAGGTAGTACAATACCGACACATCCCTGAAGCTGGCATAGAGGTACAGGTTATACAATAAAAAAAAGCATAGTACAGATACGGCGGCAACCCAGCCGTACAAAAGCTCATCCTGCTGGCCTTCTGTAACCGATTTTTTTTCAAATTCTAATGAGGGCTTCATTGAGTAATAGGGTTGTTTAAGCCGCCTGAGGTCCATTTTTACATACAGCACGTTAACGGGCTGCCGGTTTAGTACAAATGGCAGGGCGCCCCTCTGCGTTCTGGCAGTAGGCGGAACGATAATAACGCCAGCAGAATCAGTCATCCATATTTGCTCGCCGGCATCAAAATAATAAATGGTATTTAAAACAGACGGGTTAACAAACATGTTGAACGTGCCGGTAACGCGGCCGGGGTTGCTGATGGTAATTTTAAGCCAGTATACTTTGCCCTTCGAGGATTGCAGCAACCCGTTTTGAATAAAATCAAGATGGTTATTGACCAGGATAGCGTTAAAAGAATAGCCGCTGTCTGGCAATATCGCGTAGCTTATTGCATCCTGCCTGGCAGGTATATTGTCATTCTTTCGGTGGGCAAAAGCAGTTACCTGCAAAAACAAAAATACTAATACCAGTAACTTGTTCAATTGGTTAAAATTAGCATGAAGCAACTAAATAATTTGCTCCAAAAAAAATATAAATTAACAACCAGTTTAAATTAAATGAAGGCCGGCTGGGGCGTATGCAGCTAATATTATATTCCCTTGTTTTTGCTGTATTTCCTGTAGTTTTTTTGCGTTATTCGCCGCCATAATGCTTTTAGCACAGTTTGTGTAGTTGATGGTACCCCTTTGGCTTCCATTATTGCCTGAATGCTATCTCGTCACAGCGGCACCAGGAAAGCCGGCGTTGTATGGATTACAAAACCCCATCGCTGTTACCCGGTAAAATTTTAAATCAAAGCTCGTTTTAACCAATAATGTGGGTCGTAACCCGATAAAAACCACTCACAAGGAATAAAATTGCCTGGACTTAGAAAAAATTATCCCGCCTGCCAACATATCAGCTAATATTTGATAATTTTAAGTTTGAAAAATATTCATGAAAACCAAATTTGAATGGTAAAAATACTGGTTGCGGAAGATGACAGGCTGATGCTTAGCGCAATTGAATTCAGACTTAAAAAAGAGGGCTATCAAGTAATTACCTGCCCGGACGGAAAATCTGCAATAGCAAATATCCCGGTTCATTTGCCTGACATTGTGATAACTGATTTAATGCTGCCCTACGCATTAGGTTTTGAGATTATAAGCCATATTAAATTAATTCGTGAAAAAAATATACGCATTCTTGTTTTATCTGCCATGGGCCAGGAAAAAACAGTAGAAGAAGCTTTTGAGCTTGGAGCAGATGACTATATGACCAAGCCTTTTAATTTTAGTGAACTTTCGATAAGAATAAAAAAACTCACAAAACAAGGTGCATAACAATAATCTGTAATTTACCAGTATTTAATTTTTTTTCAAGAGATAATGGATAACGCATTAAAGAAAATAATAACCCCCGAAGTTCTTTATGCATTATCCTATTTTTTTCTTGGGCTTTTCCTGTTTTTTTTAGCGATAACTTTTATTAACCTGTTTGTGCAAAAGTGGAGGTATTTTACAGGACTTGCTGTAAAAGAAAAGATAAATACTCTTCTGCAAAAAGCTTTATTTACTATGCAGGAAGATGGCACCACCTTATACCCGGTTTATAATAAGCAGGAATTGACGTTGGGTACCAATGCTGAAAAGCAAATCGCCATAGATGAGCTTATAAGAATAAGAAAAAACTTCTCGGGTGAATCCGCAGAAAATATTATCAACTTATACCTGGCCCTTAATTTAAAAGAATACTCTAAAAGGAAATTTAACAGTGGGTTTTGGCATATTAAAGCAAGGGGTATCTATGAATTGTATATGATGGAGCAACAGGACGCCGCAAGAGAAATTTACAAGCATACCAATAACAATAACGAATTTGTAAGAAACGAAGCTCAAACTGCCACAATACATTTTTTGGGGTTTGAAGGCTTGCGGTTCCTGGACACTATGTCCACCCCTATTTCTAACTGGCAACAAATAAAATTGCTGGAACAGTTAAGCGCACTCGAACCGGGAAGCATGGGCAATCTTGCAAATTGGCTAAATTCAGGCAACGATACAGTTGTAGTATTTGCCCTTAAATTGGCGGATATCTATCAACAATTTAATGTTTATAATGAAGTTGTTGCCTGCCTCAACCATAAAAACGAACAGGTAAGGTGGCAAGCGATAGTAACACTGGCTAAAATTGCAGACGATACAACTGCCGGCATACTATTATCCCAATTTTTTAAAGAAAGGTTCACTAACAAATTAAATATTGTCAATCACCTAGAGCCGGTTGCAACTGACAATAACCTGGACTTTTTACTTAACGTATTAAATGATGATAATCATCTGCTGAAACTGGGTGCTGCTAACATAATAAGCAAATGCTGCACTGACGGCATGGATATTATTCGCCAAAAAGCATTATTGGAGCCAAACCCATACGAACCAATTTACCGCCACATAAAATCTCTGCACAAAGCATGACAGTTTGGGAAATTATAGCCGACATACTTATCTACGGTATTTTTGTTTACTCAATAGTGCTGCTTTTTTTCTATATTTTTATTGGGGCTTATTCAATCGGCGAAACCAGGGATTACTTACGCAAAAACAGCTTTACTGATTACAGGACGCTTGCAACATCATCAAATGCGCCGTCGGTGAGCATAATTGCCCCTGCATATAACGAAGGAGCGACAATAATTGAAAATGTTCGGTCATTACTTTCTATTTACTACACCAATTTAGAAGTTATCATAGTAAATGACGGAAGTAAAGATGATACCCTGCAAAAAATGATTGATACCTACGACCTTGAGAAAATAGATTTTTTTGTTATCTACCAAATTCCTACTAAAAATGTAAGAGGCGTTTACAAAAGTAAAAACCCCGTATTTAAAAAACTGGTGGTAATAGATAAGGACAATGGTGGCAAAGCGGATGCTTTAAATGTGGGCGTTAATATTTCAAGCCACGACTATATCGTTTGCATTGATGTGGATTGCATACTGGAACAGGATGCAATTTTAAAAATGGTAAAACCATTTTTAGACCAAACCGACAATAAGAAGGTAATCGCTTCTGGCGGGGTTATCCGCATTGCCAATTCATGCATTATTGAAGATGGCCGCCTTACAAAGGTGTACCTGCCAAAGCAATATTTACCACGCATGCAAAGCCTGGAATATATCCGCGCCTTTATTTTAGGCCGTATGGCATGGGCCAGGCTTAACGGTTTACTTTTAATTTCAGGCGCTTTTGGCGCTTTTGATAAGGAAGTAGTAATAAAGTGTAAAGGCTATAACCATAACACTGTGGGCGAAGACATGGAATTAGTGGTGCGTATGCGCCGGTATATGGAAGAGAAAAAGTTGCCGTACAAAGTAACTTATATACCAGACCCCCTTTGCTGGACAGAAGCGCCCGAAACCTATAAAATATTAGGCCGGCAACGCAACCGCTGGACAAGAGGTACAATAGAAACCCTGGCGCTGCATAAAAAAATGTTTTTTAACCCGCGGTATAATTTACTCGGTATGATAAGCTATCCTTATTGGTTTTTCTTTGAAATGATGGCCCCACTAATTGAGTTTTTTGGATTTATTGCGTTTTTAATTATGGCAATACTGGGTATGATAGCATGGAAGATATTTTTTGCGCTGCTGTTGTTTATTATTTGCTTTGGTTACCTGTACTCCGCTTTTGGTATTTATATGGAAGTTATCACCTATAACCAGTATAAGCGAAAACGCGAAATTGCCAGGTTAGCCTTAACCGCATTAACAGAACCATTTATTTTCCACCCCTTTGTTGTATGGGCTGCTATAAAAGGCTACTGGGATAAATTAAGAAAAAATTCCAATTGGGGAGAAATGACACGGCAGGGTTTTGCCAAAAAGCCAGCAACAAAATAAATAGTTGACGCCAGGCAGCTATTTCATTTCATTTTTTCCTGGTAATAGTCTGCTAATATTTTTGATAATAGCGGTTTGTAATATCTCCAGAAAAAACCAGCCCTGTCGGCTGGGTCCACACGGCTATAGAAGAAAAACTTAAAGGCCCCAATGCCTTTAAAATACGAAGTAGAAAGACCTATTGGATTGTCGCAAAAATCAGCGGAAAAATAGTAAAACTGGTAATCCCTGCCTTTGTGCATTTGAACGGCGGGAAAAGAAACCGGTATGCCATTTTTAGCAAGTTCCTGTCTGCCGCTATCGTTAACTTCAATCTCAAACCGGGCTGTAACCTCATTTACGGCAATATCTGCGTCAGTAATGTCAAACCAAAACGGGTAATGCATTTGTTGCGGTAAATCATAATAATCAACGGCTTTGTTGGTGGTTATTAAGTTTGGTACCGGCTGGGTTAAATGCATCTTGTCCTCCAACACCACCACCCTGTCAGTATTGCTTACAAATGCAATACCCGATCTTTTAAAGGGCCACTGCCCGTTATGTTCCGCTTCATAATTTCTTACCAGCCACTTTGGCAATTCGCGGTTTACAGAGGTATCAAATGAATCAAAATATCTTCCAACCCACCCCGTCCAGTGTAATCCAAATAGCTTCTCAAACCTTGCCCGCTCAGCGGCACCGGTTGGTGAGCCAATGCAATTAAATTCGGTTAAGATAAGTTTGTGCCCGTTTTTCAAATCTTCCAGCAAATCAACATCCTGCTGGCTCAAACCTCCGTAAAGTATGCCTGAACGCTCCCCAACATTATTATGTGCATACCATTCATTGCGGTATATACCATAAGTATCAGTAAAATATGCCAGGTCTGTGTTGTTGCTTAGCTGGTCAATTTCCTCTTTTGAAAAGTTTTCTAATCCTTTTATTTGAAATTTCTCATTGGCCTGGGGAAAAAATCCAAAATAGTCTTTTTTTATATCGTAAAGTGCTGAGTTGCTTTTGACGTACTTATTATAATTTAAAACCCATATTAACGATGCGTGTTCCTGGCCGCTATTGTTAAGAACAGTTTTGTCAACTATTGTAACAAGCAGCTTTTTTTTGGGAGTAAATAACCAGGCTATATACATAAATACCGGCAAAAGCAGCACACAACCAATAATAATGCGTATAAGATACCTGGTTTTCATTGCATTAAAAACGACGCTGATACCCTATGCCCAATTGCACCTGGTTACCTTTTGCGCCGGCGTTTATTTGCTGGTTAATAATTGATGCATTTAAAATAATTATATTAAGCGGGCCTATTGTATGTTTAAAATCAATAACCGCAGTATAAGTTTTTAAATTAGCCGTTGCAATAAGCTGGTCAATCGCACGTGCATCGGGCGAAATGCCGGTACCAAGCGTAAGCCCAAGATAATCATTAGCGCCACCAAAATAGTACCTTGCCAAAGCGTTATAAGACTGGCTTATGCCCGCCCCCCCGGGAATCAGGTAGGTTCTTGCACCAAACAACCAACTTTTATAATATTTGCCGAGATAAGCCGTAACAATATTTGTAGAGCTTGAAAAGTAAAGGTACCGCCACCCTAATTCGCCCTCAAAAGCTTTTGGAAGATTAGCATATAGCGAAAAGCCCCCCCGCCACTGCGGAAATACCCCTACATTATTAGAATAACCGGCGTTTACATAGGCATAGATATTTTTAGTTATATACGGGTATGCTTCTAACTCATATTGCACCCCGTTAGTTTTAAACCTATTTGCGTAATTAATACGACCGGTTATTGGGCCTGCTTTTGTTTGGCGGGTGTATTCAAAGGCCACCAGGTGCCATGCATCACTTGATGGGAAGCTTTTATCAAAATGTACATAGTTGTAACTTATACCAATCCTGTTTACAGTCACATTGTCTTTTATCATGTTAGCTAAAGCCAGGGCGTCACTATTACTTCTATTTTTAAACAGCACCATATTTACAGCAGTATCAGCCGACTGGTACATCCGCATAGCCACAAGCATTTTAGCCTTTCTTATTAGTAAATCAACAGATGCAGGGTGATATTTAAGTGCACTGTCAATAATTTTAAGTCCCAAGGCATAGTCATTATTCCAATAAGCTGCATCGGCAAATGCAATGGAGGCATCTTCATAGCCTGGTTGCTTCGCCAGTACGGTTTCAAAACAAACACGCGCACTGTCATACTGCTTATCCCATGCATAAAGTCTTCCTAAAAATATTCTCACGTCGGCATAGTCCGGGGTCCGTCCAAGCGCTTTAATACAATAAAGTTTTGCTTTGTTATTATCATGCTCTTTAAAAGCAGCGTATTGTGCAGCCTTCAACAAACCATCACTTGTAGTAGTATCACCCTGGGCATATACATTGGTACACCAAAGAACTGACAAAGTTAGCAGGCCCACAAGAAGGTAGCGAATATTGGATGATGTAAACATGCTTGTTAAACCAATAAGTTTATAATTAATACACTACAGGCTCTTTTATTGCTAAGTTTACCTGCTTTGCTTTAACCGCTTTATAATATTCCCTGCGAAAAAATACACTTTCCCGGCAAGTTGTGTTCCAATGATGTACAACCAAAGGCTTAGGCCAAATATTGACGGAGTCAATAATTCTCCTGAGATAAGGTTCTGCATCAAGTGCTTTCACCGTCATCATCTTAAACTTTATATTTCCCTCTTCCATTACCTTTCTCTCCTTAACAATCCATGGTTCAGCCCCCTTTTCCGTCGAATCCATAATGTTTACCACTGTTTTTACATTTCCGGCAAGGAAGAATGATAAAAATTCTTCGTCAGTTGGAAATGGTGTAACATATACCTCCGAATCAATCCTGTAAACATCTCCTCGTTCAAAGGACCCTATTTCCTCAAAAGTCCTGCGGCTATCTCCGGCATCGTTCCCTGTTTTACCATTTAACCGGGTAAGCATATTTCTAACCACATTTACTCTATCCTTACCAAGATAACAATGAATATAATATTTTCCCTTTCCTGTTTTAACAATATTCTCTATTTTTTTTAAAGAAGCTTCATTGTCGCCAATCCATGGCAGCATAGGGGCCTCTATTAAATGTATCCCGTTTTTAGCTGCAGCGGCTTCTTCTTCTTTAATTAGCCTGGGTTCAAAAGGCACTACGGCAGGGTGAAGCAATGAAATAATATCCGTATACCCTTCTTTTTTTAATTCAACAATCTTTGTTTCATCAGGATAAGGACCAATGGTAAATTTTTCAGAAATATTTTGGCCTTCATTATCACTATTAATGATATCTGGGTGTAAAAAAAGCCACAATGCAATAATAGCCGCAATACACGGCAATGCAAGTGCTGCCATACGCCACCATAAGGTACCGGATAAAAGTTGCCATTGGAATAGCTGAAGGCTTAAGCGAAACGACAAGACAACAAGGAATAAAATCATTACTATTACGCCGGCTGACTCTATGTATGATGGCAAATTATTGTCACGTGCAAAATTTACCCAAATGCGCAAGGGCCACAAAAGTATTATGGTACCCATGGCAAAGCCGGTAAACAACCAACAAAAGGCCAGGAAAATGTAACCGGAAAAGTGAGATGGGTATAACTGGGCAAAAGGTAATTTCATGACTCTCGCGTTATATAACCTCAACAATAATAATGCTTTGTTATTTAAGCCAAAGTTATACATCACATAGGTTGATTGTTAATAAAATTGCCTTAATCTATTTATTGTTTTAAGGTGTTTTTTATTAAAATGCATGCTGGCGGAGAGCCTGCGGCTTGATGCAGAAAACGCCGAAAAAGCCCGTAAATATTGCTATTTACAGGCTTTTTCGGCGTTTTTTCGCCATTTCAGTCGGGAGGACTGCCCGACCTATACGCTTTGTAAATACAACATTATCAACGACTTAGGCAAATAACTTCAACTCAGGTCACCTTTTGGTTCTCATCCTGACCTGAAATAAAGGTACATATTTCTTGGTTATTTAAGACCTATTTATAAATTGTTTTGACTTTTTTACTAAGCCTATTTACTCTTGCAAATAGCTTTGTAAAAAGTTTACTTTGGATAAATACCAGCAAGATTAGCATGGCTATAAATATAGAATTGTTCAAATCACTTTTCAAAGGGCGCACAGATGCTTTTGCTGTCCGCTGGGAAAAAGATGGCAAGGCTGGCTACACACCTGCATACGATTTAGATTGGGATGAATACAGAAGGCATAAAGAGAATGGCGGCAACCTCAAAAATTTTGCCAATAAAAAGTATGCCCCGCTTACAGATGCAAGGTTGTTGAATCATTTGTCAGGGAAGGAAATTATTGGTATCTACCCTTTATTACCAGATAACACATCCTGGTTTATCGCTGCCGATTTTGATGAATCTGTAACGAAAAATTGGTTAACAGAATGCAGGCTTTTTATCGGAGAATGCAGGAAATATAACCTGCCGGTGTACCTTGAAAGATCAAGGTCTGGCAATGGCGGACACGTGTGGCTGTTCTTCAGGCAGCCATACCCGGCAGAAAAAAGCAGGAGCATATTTAAACAAATACTTACAGCGTGCGGTGTCGTGCAAAATAAAACAGCAAGTTTTGACCGTTTATTTCCCAACCAGGATTATCATTCGGGCAAAGAGTTGGGCAACTTGATTGCACTCCCGTTGCAGCCTGAAGCGCTTAGAAAACAAAATGCGTGTTTCATTGATCCCGGCACTGCGGCGCCATACAGCAACCAATGGGAGTTCCTGGAAAGTGTGCAGAAAATAGATATGGCCGCTTTAGACATCATATTTAAAGGGTTGAGCGCCGCCACAAAACAATCTAAGCCAGGGCGCCCGGTTACACATCATTATAAAAAACTCGATATCATCCTGGATAACCAACTCTGGATAAGCAGGCAACACCTGCCCAACCTGTTATTAAGATATCTAAGGGATAGCCTTAATTTTTTGAATAACGCCTGGTTTGCAAAAAAGAATGCAGGCATCAGTACTTACAACACCTCCAAATATCATACGGCATTTAATGGCGATGAAGATAGTTTTATCATACCAAGGGGTTTTACAGGTAATATAATCAGATACTGCAGAGAGCAAAACATTGAATACAATTTTGAGGACAGGCGTACTAAACATGAGAACGTGGATTTCTTGCTTACTGCTTCTTTACATCCTTACCAGGAAGATGTGGTGGAGGCGGTGAGAAAGAAGGACTTTGGCGTAATCGTGTCGCCGCCCGGTTCGGGCAAAACTATAATGGGGCTGGCTGTTATTGCAGACAAAAAGCAACCTGCACTTATTATGGTGCACCGCAAACAATTGTTCGACCAATGGGTAGAACGCATCCAGTCTTTCTTGGGCATTCCTTCATTTCGTGTTGGCAAAATAGAGGGCGGCAGGTGTGACATTGGCCATGAGATAACTGTCGCTATGATCCAGAGCCTTCAGTCTGAAAAAATTGCGCCGGAGGTATTTAATTCTTTTGGCACTATCATCGTAGATGAGTGCCACCATATCCCTGCTAAAACATTCAGCGAAGTGATAACGCGCTTTCATTGCTTCCACCTGTATGGTTTTACAGCCACGCCTATTCGGAAAAACAATGACGAAAAACTCATCTTTATTCATATTGGCGATATTATCCACGAAGCAATTGTCCCCATTAATTTACAGGGCAATAAGCCCCTCGCACTTATAATTCAAGACACCGGATTTTCATTGCCATTTAATCCACGGACTGACAATGTTGAAACGTTGATGCATGTGCTTGTACATGATACGGCTAGAAACAGCCTAATTACAGCAGATGTTTTGAAAGAAACAAAAGCCGGCAGAAAAGTACTGGTGCTTACCGAAAGAAAAGCGCATATTGACATATTATACCAGTACCTAAAGGCATCCTGCGAAGTAATCAGGCTGACCGGGGATGATGCAGATGAGAAAAGAAGGGCTAACCTTACTCAGGTGGAAAACGGGGAATTCCAGGTAGCATTGGCGACCGGGCAGCTTGTTGGGGAAGGCATGGATATCAATTCGATTAATTGCCTGGTGCTTGCCTATCCCTTCTCCTTTGAAGGTAAACTGATTCAATATATTGGAAGGGTGCAAAGAAGCCATACTACACCCATTCATTATGATTATAGAGACGAGTCAGTTCCATACCTTTTAAACCTGTTTAAAGAAAGGAACAAATATTACCGAAAATTGCTCAGGGAAAACAAACTATCAAAATTTGATGAGCTGATCCTTTCTTTCAAGGAAAAACATTTTTGCATAAATGAAACCGATCAATGGCTGCATATTGATTGCCTTGATATTCCTTTTACTGTTGAACGGTTTATAGAGGGGGCTGTTTGGAAAATAAGGGTATTGAATTATGATGAAGCCGAAGGCAGCCTCTTTACAGAAATAGTAGACTATAATTACCAGCTTGCCCAAAATGATATTGCTGCGCAAAGAGCGTTTTATTTTTATGGCATTGAAAAAATAACATTTAGGGCAATTGATACAACCGGGCTAATGCAATCTGTTGTTTTAAGTAACCAGCCACAGGTGCACGAGCCAATCAAATCAGTATCGCCTTCTTTACAAGAGCAGGTATTAGTAAAGGCAATGAAAGTGCCGCTATGGAAAATACAGTTCCTGGCCGGTGCTGTAAGCTTCCCGGTTTATGTTGAGGAATTAGAGAGAGAATTGGTATTTGAGATACCCAATGCTGATATACGCCCGGAATTTGAGGCCATCCGGGAATATTTTTCAAAAGCACTAAAGAAAAAATTAATCATAGCCGAACTTGCTATCCGTTATAATGATACGAACATTCTCTCTGCAACAGCGAAGTCAAAGGATATTGAGGACATCAATAGCCAGATGATTGACACAATGCGTTTCCAGTTTGTAAAGAAAGAAGTTTTGCAAGGCCCGCCAAAAACCGGTAAGCAGCTTTACACACTGGACGAATTGCCTGCATCAAATAGCCTGAAAAAGCTGTACTCCACAGACCAGCAGTTGATAGATGACCTGCTGGCCATAAAAAAATCAAAACATTACCACCAGTTGAAATACCTGGCTTCAAGGCATGAAGCAACCATTCTAAAGGTAAGGTTCACCCTACAGCCATTCTCCTTTCTTTTCCTGGTAGCGGGGGAAAAAAGATATTATATCGTTTGGGAAACATTGGACACAGAAGAAGCCACATATATCTGGCATACAGATAAGACAAGAGAAGCGTTGAAAAAAATATTAACCCAAATTGATAATAATTTAGCGGAGATAGAAAGTGTTGGTAGGCAGGTCTATATTACTAAAGAGCAAGAAGGCTTCTTTCGCATTATGCATGACTATGTTGATGCAAAAAAAGGTTTTACAACATGGAAGGGTATGTTAGACCAGTGGATTATATAGATCATAATTTAGCCACATAGAAGTTCAAACAATTCTTAGTTCAACTAAACATAGCCGCTCGTCAACAAACTATTTTAAATTAACCGACTTTTTTTTACTGATTGGGTTTGGTAGTTATATTAACCTGCCTTCAGTTTTGAAAGCATATAATCAGTTAGAAAATAGCCGCCAGTTTTTGGAGCACCCTTGAACTCTACGAGTTGATTAAGTTTTTGCATATCTCTTCGTATTGACACTTCTGATACTCCTGCGATCTTCGCCAAATCCTTTGATTTAAGCCCCGGCTTTTTAGCTAACTCTTGTATTACCCTTACCATTCTTTGCTTTACTGTATCATTTACTGTATCATTTACTGTATCATTTACTGTATCATTTACTGTATCATTTACTGTATTAGACTTTTGATCGGGAAGCGGTATGATTGTTTTAAAAATACCCCCTTCAATAAATACCGCTTTTCCCTTATTTGCATACTCCTTTGTTAAACGGCTGGTAGTTAATATGCCTGAACCTAATTCCTCAACCCTTCCTAATTGAATAAAGAACTTAGCGATTAACGGATTTTTAGGGAATGGGGCAAAATTAGATGGGTCAATCGGGCCTTCGCCATGTGGGTTGTTAGCATTTTCTGTTTCCACCCGGTCAGAATAAATAATAAATGTGGCTGTGGCTGCATTTGTGTATTCCCGATGGATGATGAGATTTGCAACAATTTCCCTGAAAATAGTAGTTCTAAGGCTTATCCTCCGGTCTACTTCCAGGTAAAACTTATCGGGCAGATGACGGTTTACAAAGTCCATCAACTGCTCATAGGCTTCAACAAGATTGGCCTGGATATATACCCGATCATCATAACGCTCTACATTGTTTATTCTTACCAGCGCATCAATCTTATAATGCGGCATAATTTGCTGAATCACCCCATCCTTACCCAACAACAAGGCGGCGGCCAATGTAAAACCTTCTTGCCCACTCATATAGTCCTTTTTCCATAAGCCGGAAATTTCCATCATCTGCCGGTCATCCAACCCCAGCCATGGATGAGCTGGGTTATTACTGCGGATAAGGTTGCGCACTTTGGCAAACAAGTCCTCCTTAAAGTCTTCCATTCGCAAGGCCGGGTATATAATGCCTTCTGTATAATGATTTCGCTTACGGTTAGCTATTTCTGCAATACGATGCGGCTGCTCTACTTTGAAGTCGCCATCATTGCTGCGGTCGTAAATAATTTTTCCAGTTTTATGTATTTGTGAACTGGCTGGCGCCTGGATATGAATTAGCTTCCGTCCATTAATATCATATACCTGTGGGAAAAGAATAAAAGGTGGATCAAGCTTTTGTGGGTTATTAGAAAGGTTTACTAGGTCTGTTATCATCTTAGAAACTGCACTAACATCAACTCCCAGAACATTTCCATTGTCACTAACACCCAAAAGAATATCGCCGCCATCCCTGTTAAGCATAGCACAAATGGTTTCAAATAGATTGCCCGGCAAAGCAGCTACGGCCTCCTTAAACTCAAGGCGGATGTTTTCTTTTTCCTTTAATAGTCGTTTTATTCGTTCTGGGTTCATAATCAAAATAATATGCTCTCAAAAAATGTCCACTATACCAGCAAATTCTGCCATCTATTTATAATGTTTGGGCACCTAAGTACTTGTGAACTGCCTGCTAAAATACAACAAAACTGATCTCCAATATTAACAGGGTGTTGAAGCTGGGAGGTTGATGACTTAATGAGTTAACCCTTGAAGCAATTAAGACAACAAATTATCTGCATAGAAAAACGATAATTATTCCTTAATTTAATCCTTTGGAATTAGCTATCGTAAATAGGGGGTATGAAAGACATCTACAAGCGCGTAGTAAAAGAGGGCAAGATCAATAGCAAGTATAGATTGCTCACTGAAAGCAGTCTGTTTGATCCGGCAAAAAATATTATTCAAAATATTTCCAGCCTGATGCCTGACAAAGATGGCAATTTTATCCAGCAATTTCAGTCAGATGGATTTGACGCCAGGCTTTGGGAAATCTATGTTTATATATTTCTCAAAGAAAATGATTTTACATTTTTGGACGATGTTGACAGGCCCGATTTCCATGTTAAAAAAAACGGGCTTGATTTATTTATTGAAGCCAGTCTTTCATCCGAAAAAGAGGAAGATTTGTATTCGAAAAATTTTATCGAAGAGGCAATTGCTAGGCATGACTTGGATGTTCAACAACGGCTGATAGATTATTACATCATGCGGATGGGTAGTGTATTATTTTCCAAGTTACAAAAAAGATATTGGGAGTTGGAATGGGTGAAAGATAAACCGTTGGTTATCGCTATAACACCCGCTCATAATTTCATTGCTAATTTTTTACCGGATGCCAAAATAATAGAATATTTATATGGCATTAGAAAAATTGTCCGGATAACCGAAAACGGATTAGAGCATGTTGAGGATATGATTATCAGTGAGCACAAGTTTAATGAAAAAGTTATCCCTTCAGGTTTCTTTTTGCAACCGTCCAGTGAAAATATCAGCGCGGTTATGTTCACGAATAACAGCGACCTGCACAAGTTCAACAGGATGGGATTTCAATACGGGCTAACGAATCAGCAATTGCTTATTTTCAGGTCCGGTTTCAGGTATAACCCAAAACCAAATGGTATGGCCAGGGAATTCACTTATATGGTTAAAAACGGTGAAAGAAGTGAAACCTGGTCAGAAAGTGTCTCCATTTTTCATAACCCAAATGCTTTAATAAAATTAGACAATTCCATTTTTTTGAATACGAGGCAGGTAAGGCTTGAGGAGGGCAACACCTTCGGCGGAAATATCACCGACGACTTTGTTTTTAATTCTAAAACAGTTGTTGCAAGCATAGAATAAATTCTTCTAAACTGCAATACAGAAAATATTGAAATCACAGGCTGCATGGCATTCCAAGGCGCGACCGAATAATTAAAAAGTTATTATGGGTAATATTATTTTATTGATTGGCCCGAGCGGAGTTGGTAAATCCTCTGCGCTCAAAGCGCTAAAACTTGAAAATGTCCTAACTTTTAAACTGGATGACCTTGTTGCGGGATATAATGGAGAGCCCAGTGTATCAAAGTATTTTCTGAGAATTGGAAATGAAACTTTCTTTCACAAATCTATAGAAGCGATCGAAAAACTAATCGAATCTAACCCTGGGGAAAATATTCTGGTTGATGTGGGCGCGGGGTCTTTTGATTGGGAAGGATCTGTCGAAACTTTCTTGAACTACCGGGTTATCGCTTTATCAGGTGATACAAAAATACTGTATGACAGAATAAAAAAAAGAGCATTAGAAAAAGGGACAGAGGAACAAAGAACATTAGAAGAATATGCAAGTTCAGAATTTAAAACCCATAAACGCGCATTATATGAAAAAGCCGCTTTTCAAATTGACTCAACTAAACTTACCATTGCGGAGGTAGCAACTAGGATAACAGATATATTAAAATCTTCCACCTGAAAAAACGGAATTACTGAAATGATTCGGCGATATTGGCTCGATCAAAAGATAAAGTATAATGATTTTTAGTATTAATGCGTTATTTCCCTCCCGAGCCATACACCGTATTTTTTCCACTCTTCGAAATGGATGCACCATTCACTGATCCATGGAACCATCTTGGTCAGGTGTATTATTTTGCCAACCGGTTTGTCTTGTACCGGGTGGTACAGGCACAAGCTCAAATCCCTGTAAACGTGGATTTTATTATTGTACGCAATCCCGGCACCATTAATATAAATCCTGTCAAACCTGTATTCAAAAAAGGGAGAATAGGATATTTCTATGTCATACCTGTTTGAAGGTGTATGAAGGACTCCACCACCTTTCAGCATACCTGTATGAATCGTTAGCTTCAACCAGGAAAAATAATGCTCCGTTATATTTTTTTCTATCAGCAGGTTTGAATAATAATTACGCCTGTAATCCTCAAACGCCTTAGCCTCCATGGTTTCGATGATACTCGTTCTTATAGCCATTATTAGTGTTTATTTGCCCTTTGCTGTCGGTATATGCGCTGCTGGTGATAATAAGGGAATTTGCCTTGGTTGTGGTGTCAGTGGTAAACCTCGCCATCTGTTTGATCTGGCCCTGCAATGACTCTTTATAAATACCTTCGCCAAAAAGCTTAATATATTCATGGCCACTCTTTTCAAAGCCTCCTTTCAAAGTTATCCATTTGCCATAAAAATCTGTTATAAAAGCATAGAACACATCATAATGTTTACCTGTCCAGCTATCGGTAAAGACCTCTTCGTTGTTGACTGGGTTATAAACTTTAAAACGCTGGTGTAACCTTATTGCTTCATTATATTCGTTAATAACCCTTGCCACTACATTTTCGATGGTTAAATAAATAGAGTTTTCGCCACGGTAATGCGATGCCATCAAAGTGGTTAATACGATACTGGAAGTGATAAATTCAGGTTTGTCAAGAAAATAAATATCCCTGTAACGCTTAATTAACTGCACCGCTCTTTGCAAAGGTGTTTTGGAGTAAAATTCATCTTTTGGCAAATCCTCGACTTCTGCCCTTAATTTCACACTGGCCAACAAGCTGTTGTAGTAACCTTTTAGAACCGGTTGAACTACACTATTTGCTATCCGCATGAACCATTCAATAAAGCCCCTTGGACTTGTGCTTGTCCAGTCTTTTCTCTGCCTGTCCGGTACCTTTATCTTTTGGGCATCACCGGAGAGATGGATACAGCCGGGCAATATATCCATATGAAAATCGCCTGCGTAATTGAGCCTGACACAACGGTTTTTTTGTTCTATCTTTTCTTTGTACCTCCCATCACCGGACAAAATTTTCAAAAGTGCATTATATATTTCAGCAGGCGTATAATAGATAAAGAGGCGCTTAATATGGACCACTATATCAAGATCGAATTCGTTCCCGGATAAGGGTTTTACCGTGGTCCCTATCGCCGTAGAACCCTGCGGGTAAACATCAACGTCGATATCCTTGAAAAACCCGGCATCTTCATTTAATAACCTCGATATAGATTGGTAAGCATCTTCCATTCTTTTTTTGCGCGTATCATCTAACTGGAGGCTTTCGGCGATTCTTGCCAACAGTTCTTCCCTTTGTAGTTCGTAATTTTTGAATAAATCCTGCATGCTTTAAAAATTTTGATTAATGATTAATTTTGTATGCTCGCCTATTTTGGCGGCCTGGTGGCCATTTTTGACAAGCCTTAATTGTTCTATGTCCTCGCATTCTGCTATGGCATATTTATTTTTGAGATCAAACGGTATTTTGGATAGGTTCGTCAAAAAGTCTTTTTGTTTTTGATCCGGCAGTAATTCAAGTATGTCATATATCAGCACCTCATAACACTGATGAAATTCGCTGTAGCGAAGGTTTTTTGAAACCCTCCTGATATGCCTGTATTTTATCGAGGCAAAGGCATCCTTATCAAGAATGTCCTGATCTATTAATTCCTCTTTAAATTCACGTTCCCCGCTAATCTCCCTTTCTCTTCCTTCCTCAAACCATTTAATAATCTTTATCACATTTCTCCCGGGCACGGTAAACCGTAGATCACCATCGCTGATGCCATCAATGCCAATGCCGTTCCGCCTGGTATCCGGTGCAAACTCCAGCGATTCAAACAACTTGTCATCGCCATATCTTTTGTAGGCGCCCCCAACTGGCTGTAGTTGATTTTGTATTCTCCTGTTCAGCACCAACAGATAGCTGTTGGTGCCCGGGATTTTAATGCGAAACAGGTAACTTATGGAAAACCTTATTCTTTCCTTTTTATAACGGCCAAAAAGCGTCTTCCAGTAAAGTGAAAGCATATCCTTATTTTCCCAGACTTTTCCGATGCCTTTTGTGAAAGCTTGTTTCAGGATTGCGGCAATGAGCGTTTTGAACATAACTATTTTTATTTAAAAGTTGAAGCAAAGTATTACCAGTAAAGCAACTCAGCACCGTTTTCTGGATGTAATTGCAATACAATCTCATACGACAGTTCTTGTCGTTATTTTTCTTTGTTATTTTGAAATTATTGTCGCTAAAGGGGGGATTTTGGTCCAGGATTGTTACTTTCGTTATATCAAACAATATCCCGGCCTTTTAGCAGTTATATTTCAGGAATAGGTAGCTGATTTAATATCGTGTTTTTTTTACTTTATCATTCCATTCTTTTTAATTTCTATAATAAATGGTAAATACTTTTCATCATTAAGTGTGTCTTTATAAAACTCTATTAGGGAACAGGTTTGAATATTCATTTCTTTTGCCAGGCCCCTGATCATTGTTTCGTTTTCATCTACAATAAATATGCTTTTTTCAGTTTGGCAGAAATATAACAGTGCTAGCAGCGACCGTCCGGCGCCACGGTAAATAACGTTATATTTCTCCACGAAACAGAACACATCGCTCCTCTCTTCTTTTATTTCTATCATTCCTTTTTCAGCAAGTGTTTCAAGTTGCCGGCATTTATTAAATCCAAAGTTGCCAAGGCGCAATTGCGGCAGTTGTATCACAAAGCCCCTTTCCACTATGAGTTTAATAAGCTGAAGCTTTTCGAGCAGAATAAAATCTTCAATACGGTAAAAAACAAACATTTAAAAGGGTTTAGTTTAGTTTGAAGATTTTATTGTCTAAAAAGATATCAAGCTGGTCAATATTTATATTCATCAGCTCTGCGGCTTTTTCTCTTGATATTTTCTTTTCGGCTAATCCCCTCAATATTAACCGTTCAAACCGGTCGGAGGTTTCTTTGCTTTTGGTATACTCGCCAAAATCATTGCCTGCAGCCCTCCAGGAATCATATGCTGCCAGCCACTCATCACATTTTGACTCCGTGATTAACCTTGAGCTGTGTGCTTTATAAATAATACCTTGGATAGATATTCCGAAGTCAAGCTTTATATTTTTTAATTCATCCAGCAGAATATGTGTTCTGTCTTTCCCCAAATAATCGAACAATACCTCTGCAGGCAGTAAAAAAGAGGATGCAAATGCATTGCAAAATTTCTCCTGTTGCTCTTTAGTTACCCTGTGGCCAAAACTTAACAATAGATGTGCAAGTTCGTGCAGTATAGTAAACCTTATCCGGGTAATTTCCTTTACATGTACTTTGTGTTTATTTATGATGATAAAGGGTATTTTTTCTTCCCCTTCCTTAAGAAACCCACACAAACCGGGAGAGTTTGTTGGCCTGTCAATCGTTATGATTTTGAACCCTTTACTTTCCAAGAAACGACAGACATCATCAATAGGGTTGTTGTTGAGTTTCCATTTTTTTCTCAATTTTTTGGCAACAACCTCAATATCATCATAACCATTGATTTCGTCTTCAGAAATAGGGTTTTCGAAGATAATCCTGTCTCCAACGATCTCTTCTAAATCAATATAGTCCCTGGCATATTTAATCACCTCATTATAGATGGCCTTTTTCTCACTTTCGGCATCAACAAGCGCCTCGCCATGGCGGAATTCGTACAATTCAAGTTCTTTCCCTGCGCTTTCAAAGAAACTCCACACCTCTTTTCCTAGACCTCTGGCAATTGCCTGCAAAGCTTTGCTACTAGGAGTAATGGTGTCATCCTCATATTGCTGTATGGCTGGCTTGGAAAGACCTGCCAAGTCAGCCAACACCTGAAGAGAGTATTCTTTTTGTTGCCTAAAATATTTTATTTTTTGCCCTAAAGTCATAATTGTAATCGTATAGTCAAAATTAAAAAAATAATTTTTACTATACAAAAGTAATTATGCACAGATTATTGGCATTTGTAAATCGCAAGTCCGTAAAAAACTCATAGGGGCGAAAAGGAAAGATTTACACATTCATAATTTTTTGTTTTTCCGCCAATTTTTAGTAATCGGGATAAATTAATCATAAAAATTTGTATGGGGGCAACCAGTTACTGGCAAGCGGCCTTCCTAGAGTGAAATACAATGGAACGCAGGGAGGAGTGAAGACAGGAACCCCTGCCTGCATACACCGTTGAAGCCTAACAGCGCATGCAGCCAATAAGATATTGCCACCGCATGGGCTGCCGGGCTTCACCTCCCACAAAGAAGAGGCGCAAAGAGTATTGAGAGCTGAATGTAAAGCGTAGTAACAGGCGACACCAGTCATTCAGATAGCTGGTAATCGTTTGCTTAAAGCATACGTAACGCAGAGCAAGCATTGTGTGCTTTCATACAACAGCATAAGATTTCCAAGGTATATTTTCTTATGGCCCCCGTAGGTAATAACCGCCTCCAGCAAATCCTGCATTTCCGCTTGGGTGTACACTTGGGAGAAAGTATTGCAGAAGTGTTGCGCCACTGTTCCAGGGTCGGCAATTTCCTCTTCAGTCAACAATACCGGCTGGTTAATCACCTGTAATTCCTTTAGAATTTTTTTAGACAACTTTTGTCCTATCTTATGCTGAAACTTCCGGTTATGTTTTTCCTGGATAAGGTATAGCGCTTCAGCAAGGCGTAACAATTCATGGCAAAAATCCATTAGGTCTTCCCTTGCCCAGCCTTCATCATATACACTATGGTCATTTGCCAGTGCAAATCCCAACCAATGTTTAAGCTGTTCATGTATATCAGGGACCGGAAATGTCTGGAATACTTTTCGCAGACAGCGAAAAGGCCGGTTTCTACAATCAGTCAGGAGCCGGTATGGTTTATGAAACCTTTTCCTAGCATGTATATTTTCTTCCTTTGCCATAGCTTACGTGTTAATAGTGGTTACACTAAAGAAGTGTTGTCAGAGTCCAGTTACAATTTCATGCAGGTATCGGACTTTTTCAGTCAGTAGAAGCAAATCGTTTTGGGCGATTGAATAATCATCCCTGTAACGGGCATCCCCGTACGCTTTTTGCAATAGGGTGAAAAGTCTTTTATCCTGCTCTGTTTTGCGGGGAAATATATCTGGCAACTGATAACTGACAAGGCTGCCATAACGAATGAGCCTGTCAAGGTTGTGCGTATGCGCATGAAAACCTGTCTCCGCTTTAATTAGTCCATGCAGGCAATGCTCGGTAGCCTGGTGCAACATAAATGCCGCCAGCTTATATTGATTTCTTATCCTGAAAAGATCAGCGCCTGCTAAAAACTCTTTGCCCTTATTTAACCCGTCTTTATAATACTTTTCCGCTGCCTTTTGTTCGGTATTTGTATCAGGCACGGTTGCGGGTGAAAAAGAAATATCACCTTGGTCATAGATGGCTACCGCGAATTGCACAACGGCCTTGGCGAACCTATGGCCATTCTGCAGCCAGTCGCTAAATATGGATATTTGCATTACGATAACAGTTACAGTCATAAAGCCATTACAATGTTGCTCAATTTTATCCTGCCACTCATATAACTCTTTATTTGCAAGGTCATTCAGCAACACCAACAGAAAATAATCGGAAGTATTTTGGGCGGTTGGGGCGTTATCTAAAAAAATGCTTTCACTTCGGCGGCGGTATAATGTGCCGCCTAATAAATAAATCATTGAAGGCTGGGCTATCTCTTTTATGAGGGCTACCAGCTTTTCTTGTTGCACCTTAAATAATTCGTTATGTGTATGGTATATGCTAAATGGTTTCACAATACTTGCTTTTTTGTGTTCTTTACGGCAATTATTTCGACAGGATAATTTGCCCGGAGCGGGTTCAGCCAGTCTTTTTCAAAATCAGCAAAATGCTCTTTAAAAACAGTAACCCAACCTCCAGCACGGGCCATCCATTCTGCCATCATTGCATCCCTTAATGACCCTAACATATATAGCATATCCTCATGAAAAATAAACAGCGTCCTTGCTGCGTCATAGCTTGAAAGTAACCTGCCATCTATATAAACCAGCATTTCCAGGCGGTAAAAAACATCCTTTTCTGATAACGAAAAGCGCAGTTCCGGTTGTTTAAGCGATACTATTATCGGGCGGGTTCGTTTTTTTAACGGCCTCCTCTTTAATTCCCGTGCCCCGAAAGTATAATAACCATACACATACGGTTGGCTTTGCAGTAGCAGGATTATCTTTTGCCATGCATTATATATTGCCAGGTAAGCCTCTTCCAGTTTTCTCACCAGCAGCTCATTCAAAAGATAGCTTGGCATTTTTTCTATACTCTTCCATAACTGGAAACATACCCCATTCAATTCTTTTTGACTGGCTGTTAAAAAGCTCGAATATTGTTTTTGGGTGCCGGAAAGAAACTGGCCAAAGGTCTTTATTTCCTTCCTACTCTTAACAGGCGTTCCTGTACAAGGTATCACAGCGGGTAATACCCTATGCCGCATAGGCAGCAGTATCATATAAACAAGGGCTTCCCCTTGTGGCATATTATTTTGTACAATAGGCCTGTTATGTGAGGCCGAGAGGACCTCCGTTTGAGCTATTGTACCGGGTAGTCGCAGTATAGCGGCCAGGTCCAACTTTTTAGGTTCAGGCGCCAGCCGGTAAATAGATTTAAGTTCCGGCCGTGGGGAAACATCAAGACCGGCCGTGCTTTCTTTTTTGTCGAAATATCGCCCGTGTGCAAAAGCCAGGGGCATCATTCCGCCGGTTTGCAGCTTTTCAAAATATTGGTTGCCCAAATGCCAGATGATAGAATGTAGCCCCCTGTAAGCATGTACACAAATGGTAGGTTTTGTATTACCGCAACTGCATCTTACTAACAAATGATTATCTTTTACCTGCAGTACAAGTTTGGTGGCGTTGTCCTCATAAGTGTTTAATAATAGAAGCTTACCACCGATAAAGGATTCAAATTTCAGGGTTGCTTCTATCCAGCCATCACTTTTCAGCGTGTTTGCATCCATTTGCTTTCGAAGCCATTCCGATGTCAGCCGTAAATTCTTATCCTCAAATTTTATGACAACGGGCTTAACTACATTGACCGAAGATTTTTTGCGCATACAATTGCCTTTAGCGTCTAAATTTCGACACTGAAAATGCGCTAAGCAATATCAGAAGCAGGTATCTTAACAGAATAACAGGTAACTTACCGGCTAAAATACCTTGCAGGATTTTATTATATTTGTGTAAATGGCAACCAGTAACAATATGGAAAAAACAATACACCAGGGCCGGAACGTAAAACGTTTCCGGGAAATGCTCGGCATTAAGCAGGAAGGATTGGCATTGGAACTGGGTGATGATTGGAATCAGCGTAAAATATCGCTCCTCGAACAAAAAGAAGTGATTGAACCAGAGTTATTAGAACAGGTGGCCAAAGTGCTTAAAGTGCCGGTGGAAGCAATTAAGAGTTTTGACGAGGAGGCTGCGATTAATATTGTTTCAAATACTTTTCATGATTTCAAGGACAATGCAGTCGCTTCTGCAATGAACTACCAATGCAATTTTAACCCAATTGATAAAATTGTCGAACTATACGATGCATTATTGAAAGAAAAGGATTCAAAAAATGATTTACTGGAAAGGCTTTTAAAAGAAAAGAAATAACTAGCGTTGGTCCCCTTGGGATAGAGTTTGATATTCCTTTTGTCCGCAACAGATACTGACTGAAATGTAATACCAAGTGGGGTATCCAAAAAACGTCAGGGAATGTTTGTTCAACCAAAAGCTAATTACAAACAATGTGATTCGGCTTCATTTGTTCATCATTCTTTATGAATCGCGTAATATGAAATTGATGCCGCTTGTACTCACTTGCTGGATGATGAAACCGAATTTTTGTTTTTCATACCTTTTGTCAACTCCCTTTCTCTTTTAGTGTCTGCCAAAATTGATTAATTTTTATTATCTGTGGTTCTACAATATTAATAATTGCTTTTTGTGGTTCAAGTTTACCAATAATTTCCTGTAGCTTTTGTTTGCTTCTTGGAGTTCCAACGAAGGATTCAATAAGCTTGTAGTCTTTGTTATTGATATTTAGGCAAAGAGGTATTTTTATTTGTGAAGCAAAATCGAAATTTTTTGTTTTGTAGTCTTCAACGCCTTGTGTGAGCATTATAATAACTACGCCTTTAGACCTTAACACACGAAGAATGTCCTCTAATGCTTTGCTGGCATTTTTATTTTTTAAATATACATGAGCTTCGTCAATGACTATTACATATCGTAGGGGCTTAATTCTATCTTTTGTAGGCTCCGTGTCATTCGTTGAACTGAACTCTGCAAGTAAATATTTTAATGTCAAGAAAACGCAAAGCTGACGCAAGGTGTCGGATAATTCAAGTGGCAAATTAATGTATAAGCTTTGCTCATAAATCTTTTTAGTCTGTGGCTTTGGTTGTGACTGAAAAATACTTAAAGCTAAATCAGAGATAATCGCATCCAGTGTATCGGGGCTTCTTTGGTTATCTTGATTATAGGTACCGAGTGCCTCTAAAACAGTATTTAATGTTGGGTGTACGTTTGAATAGCTTTCGGGCATTAGGTATTGAAGATTATTTTGATGATCAAAGCAATCAGTAATAATTGTCTGCAAAATATGTTTTTGATTTGCTCCTAATTGAGTTGCAATTGTGCAAACAAAATCCACGAAGGATTTAATATTAAATGTTCTTGCTCTTTCATCCTGTAAATTAATAAAACTTAAAGGGTTTAATTCAAATGGCATTTTCCTCAAATCTATCATCTTGCTACCTGTTAATTCAAAGAATGATTTGAGCCTTTCTGGACTTCCTTCACCTTTATAGTCGAAGAAGATAAACTTTAATTCGTTTTTGGTTTGAACAGAAATTTGATAAAGCAAGTCCTTTACTAATTCCGTTTTCCCAGAACCCACCATTCCTGCAATAGCAATATTGCAACTATCAAATTCATTCAAATCATTAATGCGGAGCCTAATGCTATTTTGCAATTGATCTTTACCTACAACTATAGATATGAGTTCCTTGTAAGAATTAATTTCATTATGAGTAGTCACGCCTGGTATAAAGGGATTGCTTTCGGAAATTAATTCTAAACCGTTCTTTACTAGTTTCATTAAATATGAAATGTGAGAACCGCTCGTAATATTTTTATCCTCAATATCCTGATATATCTTCTCTAATCCGAAATCTAATTGTCTTTTAAAAAGCTTAATAAATTCCTCCTCTGTTAGGCTCTTATTATAATGTTGGTCAAGGAGAGCTTTGTAAATAACATAATAAGATTTTTCATCAGCAGAATTTCCAAATAATGCTCTTTCATCCCGCCAATCCTTTCCGTCAGAACCAATTTGAACATCTTCGAGGATGTTGAACTTCTTGTTTAACTGCAAGCTATATGTAAAGGCAATTCTTGCAATAATTCCATCAAACTTGAAATTATACAATGACGTAAGGTGGTCAATGATTTCCGAATTTCTTTTACTTATCTTAATTCTCATAGCTTTGAAAATAACCTTGTTTAAATTTTGTTTGGTTGTTATTGCTTTCAAGTAAGTAAGCGGTGGCAACAAAGTCCTTAACAAGCTTAAATCTTGAAGGTGGTATTTCATTATTTGTTGCCATAAGTACAACTTGAGTTGCAAGATTAGGATAATAACTTACAAGGAAATTGTTTATATGTTCATGGTCGAGCCTTCCTAAAGGGGTATCAATGAATATTGGAAAATCTTGTACAGCTAAACTTAAAATAGCCTTAACTAATGATGAAATATAAATCTGTTTTTCACCCATACTAAGGCTTTCCTTTGGCGTAATATTTCCATTCCCATCAAATAAAGATATTTTTAAACCATCGTTATTTGGTAATGCTTCTGCTTTGATAGCTGCAATGAACTTCCCATTGCTGCCATCTTTAAGTTTATGCATTAGTTGAAACATTTCTTTAAAAGTGACCTGCTCCAAAGAAGAACATTTGCCTTTTTTCTGTTCACTTACAAAATCTTCCAACGCTTTAATGTAAAGATTTGCTTTATCAAGCTTCTTTTTCTTTTGTTCTGAAACGCTAATTTTTTTGAGCAGTACTTGTAGCGATTGACTCAGTTTTTCATTTTCCTTTTTTAGGCTTTCTTTTTTATTTTGAAATGACCCCTTTTCTTCGATAAGTTTTTCTATTTTCCTTTCAGCTTCATTTTTATTCGTGGTGTATTCAATTACCTCTTCATCTTCAAGGTCAGATTCTATTTTTTTAATAACTTTTTCAACTTCAAAAATATCATTCTTAACTCTGTTGAAATTATCAATAGTTTGTTCAAAAATGTCCTTTGATTGTTTACGAATATGGTTGAATGTTTCTAATATCAATTCCTTGTCTGATTTACTGAGGTCATGTTCAAACTCAAACTCATTTGCCGTCTCTATTTTTCCAAATACATCTTCAACTATTTTTTTAGCCTTACTGGCGTAAAACATTTTTTTTGAAAATGAAATATCGCCATCTGTTGGGAATGGTGGGTTATTAAACAATTTTTCGATAAGTTCATTATTTTTTTCAATTAACTCGTTTCTTTTTTCGCTTAAATATGATTCCTCTTCTTGTAACTTAAGATGTTCGTTTACTTCCTCCAATTTTCCTGCAGCCAAAACAAAAGGAATGATTTCACTCAGTTCGTTGAATTTGTTTTCCAGGTCCTTCTCTTTTAGTTTTAATTCGTTTCTTTGTTTATACAATTCATCCAAACTTGCAGTGTTGAAAGATTTATTACTATGCTGAATTAAGAAGGTTTCATATGCTACTATCTCTGATTTTATTTTAGCTATTTCAGATTCCTTATTGACAATTTCTGTTTCTAAATCTTCTATTTTTTCTATGTTAAGTTCAATTCCACTTTCTGTTGTTATTATTTGTTGCTTAACATGAGCGGTGGCACTTTCTTTTCTTAATCCATCGGTATAAATGTTCAAGTCGTTTATCAATCCTTCATATACATCAAGCCCCAGTAATTTTCCTAATGCATCGTTTAGCACACTCCCTTCTTCTTTGGTAGATAGTTCAGCCCAACTTGCTATTTTTTCAGCATCAAAAAATACAAACTTTGCGGCTTCTAAAGGGATAAGGTAATCATTAATGAAATTTATTTTATCATCTGGCGTGTGAAAAATTGAATTTTTTATACCTTCTACAACTATTTCTAAATCATCCAAGGCTGAATTAATATTGAACTCTCGCCTAATTCTACATTTATAGTTATTTCCTGATTCAATTTCTCTTGTTTCTGGCAATTCAATACCACTGATATAAATTTCTACAGAAAATCTACTTTTTCCTTCTCTTGCAACATCCCAGTTAAGTGAACTTTTTAAAAATTTCAAATAGTTGCCATCTTTTTGGATTTCTTTTTTAAATCCTTCATCAATCTTGGCAATGTCTTCCCCATACAAGCACCAGACAAGGGATAACAAAAAGTTAGTTTTCCCATAACCAGTTTTTCCTCCGAGCAAAACAATATTTTTCTCTTTAGTAGTCATTAGGTCAATGACGTTTTCACCATAGTACTGCCTGAAATTCGTTAATATTATTTTGTCAATTTTCATTTTCTATTGAGTTTTCGATTTCCTTATCTATAGTTTGTTGTATTAGAGCATTCCGTTTTAAAAGCTTTTTTGTTTTCTCTGATTCTAATAGCTTTTCAACAGAAATAAAGCTAACCTGATTTTTTCGGCATTGCTTTTCAAGTTCTTTTGCATGAATTAGTTTTATGTCGTTAATTCTGCTCATATTGTTATTGTATTATCATTATTAAGAATAAGTTCCCCAGCCTCTATTTTAGATTCAAACAAATTAATCACCTGCACGGGTGTATAGTTATGGGTTTTAACATAATAGGAAATAAGCTTGTCATAATTCCAGCCATTGAATTTTTTTAAAACCTCAGTTCGGAAATTAGTTCCTGCCACTCTTTTGAAAATTGTATCAGATGGAGTATAATTTTTGTTTTTAAGACCTATATATCCTCCCTCGAAAAAAACAAATCTATTGTTATCTTCTGCTTGAATATTTCTAAAAATGCTTGAGCTCGATGTGTTGCGGTACTGCTTTACATATTTTACAATATCATAAGTATGTTGTGGCTTATCGTGTTGATTCAAATATTCTTCGGCAATATCTCTTATAGTTCCACCTTTTAAGTTTTTGTTTTCAAGTTCCCATTTCTTCAATCCATAGGTACTTGTTCTGCCGATGTAAATAAACAATTCCCTCTCCCTATTAAGTGTACTTCTTACTGATTGTTCATTTATATCAAGCTCTGGATATTTTTTGATTATTTCTCTTGTTATATTTTCTACTTTAGTCATTTCCCCAAATGCTTCCAGTATTTCCACGGTGTATTGAATAAGAGGTTTCTTTGTATTCCTTTCAAAAACAATATACCCTTCAATATTTACAACTAAATCAAATTCATTGAATAAAATAGCTTCGCAGACTTCCTTTATACTTGACAAATACCGCCTTCCTTCGAGAGTCATGAACTGAAGTAGGTAACCCTCAAAATGTAAAGCATATGTTTCGGAAATGCGGTTTGATAGATTTACGTTAATGTCATTAGTAAATGCCGCAAAATTGAAAGATGTAAAAATGATGGTTTGAATTAAATAGCAATTTTTGTAACGAATTGTATTTGAATAATTGCCTTTTCCAGATATATTTTCATCATCGCCAAGGACTGAATGTGAATTTTCCAGAAACAGACCAAAAATTATACTGTAAAATAAAACATTGAATTTTACATCTTCAGCGGTGTTAATCTTTTGGATAAAATCATTATCTATTATTTTGAAACAGACATCTTTAGAAATACTATAAGTTGTAACTAGATCTTGCGAATTGAAGCTTAAAATGAAACGAAAATAATCTTGTACATCATCCTCTAAAATGGCTCTAATCTGCCGAAGACGTTCCTTTCCTAAATCCAATTCTATTGCAATTTGGTCAAGCGATTTATTACAGTCTTTTGTGTACAGATAGTAGAATAACTGCTTTTCTTTTTGGTTTAGTATGTGATCATTTTCTATCAAGAAGTGGATCAGTTTAAAAAGTTTTATTTTCCCCCCCGCTTCAAAAACTGTTTCAAATTGCTCATTGAAATTTACAGGTAGATTACTGAATGTTGTTTTCACAATTAGTTTTGCATACTCTCTGCCTAAATTGTCATCTTCGATAAATCTTAATGTTTCTATGAAAGAAGAAATATCTTCTTTAAAGTCATTTAATTCCGATACAGTTTTGCTTCCAATATTTTTAATATCTTGAAAGTTAAACGAGTAAGAAAATATCGTTTCAATAATTGCCTTTGCAGTCACGGACTCGCCAAAAAATTGAGTCAAACCGTTCCTTGCTCTTATTTTAAGGTTTGAAATCAGATATTGAATATGGCGATTTAATGCAGCCTTTTTGAATGGGTTGAAATCATCAATGATCTTTGAAAAGTCTTCTTTTGAATTGGTAATTATTGCAGGG
The DNA here is from genome assembly GCA_035550215.1 of Chitinophagaceae bacterium. GTDB lineage: Bacteria > Bacteroidota > Bacteroidia > Chitinophagales > Chitinophagaceae > JABDFW01. Next base: position 39,214 of record DASZPM010000012.1, read on the forward strand.
TATATTGTTTCAGGAATAGCTGTGTTATTATTTTGAAGTTGAAATTTCTTTAAGAAATTCAAAAGGTCTGCTGTGAAATTGACCAATTCGGTAACTGTTTTATCTCCAATATTTCTAAATGTTTGGAAGTCAAAAGTGGGTGAACAAATTTTGTCAATTAATTCAAGTGCTTGCGGAGTTCCATTAAATATGTTTTGCAATCCATTTCTTGCTCTAACCGAAAGCTTGAAAAGTAAATACTCAATTTGTTTGTTTGTCGCCTGGATTTCATCATTTGTAAATTGTCTAACGATTTTTTTTACTTCATCCAGTTCCTTTATTTTTTCTATTATCTCATCTAATGAATGATCACTGAACTTCTTGCATATTTCCGAAAGTTCTTTCTCAGTTTCGTCACCACAATTTTCCAAATATTTGAAAGAGCCATGTTTTCGGTAAAATGATATTATGTCGCTTAATCCTGCCAACTCGTTGTTTTTACAGATATAAAGAGCTCCAACCGAAATCCAGTCAATTTTTCCTAAATCGTCCAATGATATATCTTCTACTTTATATGGCATTATTCCAAGGATAATTAATTATGAGCTTGATTAGCAGTATGTTGGATGGCTGTGGGCTCGGTTACTGATTAATAATAAAATAGTCAAATTAACGATAATTATCAATTTTTACAAGCCTTTGGCAAAATTTGTGAGAAACACCCATAAAACAATAAGCTGCGAGTTGTACTGGTTGCATGTTATGCACCCGGATAATGATTTTACGACCCGGTGCAATCAGAATAAGTCGCAGCTTAAGCCAAGATGTCCCGCTGGTGAAAAAAGAGATAAAGCTTCCGTTCGCGGCTGGCTTATTTTGCAGTCGGTTGAGTTTTGGTGGTTTTAAAAGGCTGCGTATTGCCTTTCCCAGCCCTCTGCCGCCATTGCTTTGCTTCTTTTTCCTTTTCATCTGCCACATGCAGCGCTTCAAGCTGGGCTTCCTTATCATGCTCTTTTATTTCCACTACCTGCTCTATTTTATCTTTATTAAGCAGGTAGATACTGTCATTGTCATTTAGCACCCGCAATAAGGCCGGGGAGTTGGAGAGTTTAAGCATCCGGTACTTAATGTCATTTGCTTTATAATTATCTAACCTATCGTAGACCTGCAACAAAAAATAAAGCTGCCCTACCACTATTGCAAATAATATCCCGCCAATAATAAATCCTTTGTCAAGGCGGTGCTGGTGCTTTATCTGTTGTGTAACAGGCTGTTTTAACTGCTCTTTTAACATTCCTATATGAATGCGGATTTCAGACAAGCGTGATTGTGTTTTCTGAAGCTCGTCCGGCAATCTGTTACAGGCGGCTTCCAGGTGAGTTTGCTCTTCCGGCAGGCTTACGACTGCTTTCTGTTCCCTTAGTTCGTTTATTGACTTCTCGAGGTTGCCAATTAGGGTGTTAGTTTTATTCTGCTGGTCAAGCACCTGGCTCAGCAATTCCTGTATAATAGTATTTTGTTCCATACTTTTTTATTAATGCTGTGAATGTGTTTGTTGTTTCTTTTTGCACTGTTGCTGCCGGTTTTCCCGCAACAGTTCATAAGGGGTGTTGCTGTTTTCATATTCAGGCTTCAGCAATATGTCAAGCGTTCGCTCCAGTTGCTGTTCCAGTTTTTGCTCCGCAGACAGATGGTTTTCTCCTTTACCGTAATTTTCCATGCTTTCCTTTTTCGGTAACAGGTTGTTTTTACCGATAGTGTCTTGCTGGGGTTGCTTCCCTTGCTCTTTTTTTAACTCTTGCAGGTATTTAAATTGGTGCTCCAGTTTTAGTTCCTGCTTCTGCTCAAAAATCTGTTCTATTCGTTTTAAGGAATAGCCCATTTCGCTGCCTTTAACCCGCACCCCTTTGTCATCCATAAAAGCGATGCCCCTGCCTTTAATGAGTTGGTAACCTCTTTGCTCCATTTGCCTTTTAAACTGGTCATAATTATACGTATAGCGCAGGCATTCCCGGGTATCTGTTTTCATCTTTTCTTTGCGTTGGTCAAGGCGGGGTAAAAGACGCTGTTCTTTGCTTAAATATAGCCTTGGGCTAAGTACCAGCTTTAGGTCATGTTTCAGCTCCATTTTCCGGCAGTACTCCGCTATCTTTTTGTAGCTCTGGCTGTCGCTTACTGTCCTGCCGTCAAATCCTATCCTGTTGGCCACAATATGCAGGTGCTGGTGGTTGGTATCTTTATGATATACGGAGAGGTACTGGTTGCTTTCAAAACCAAATTTTAAGGCGCACTCTTTTGTCATATCCAGCAACTTCTCCCTGGGTATATTTTCTTCCGGCGCAAAACTGATACTAAAATGCATCACCGGTTTGCTCACCTTTGGGTTGAGCTGCCGAACCTCATTGAACTGCCGGGTAAGCTCGTGCTTGTTGCCAAAGCATAAATTGTATTCCAGCACCTCTGCGCGGTTGACAAAAGTCAACTGCTGCTTTTTGTCCAGTTTGTCTTCGAGACAATACCGGATACAACCACCAAAAGATTTACCTATGGATATTTTGCCAATCATTCAAAATAGCTTGTCATTGTTTGCACTAATTGTCGCACCCCCTCAATAAGCGTTTTTAATAGCGTCCTGTCGATTTCAGTCAGCAGATCGTTACTGTTTCTTTTGTGTGCCATCTGGTTCATATTGGCAGCAAGGCCATTAAGTCTCGCCTTCATCTCCAGCGCCTCTTTAGGCATCGCTTTCTGCCTGTCAATTTTGCGGTTCATGCCAACAGTCCGCAAATATTCTGAAGGCCGCATACCCGCTGTTTTTGCCTGTATGGCAATCGCTTTCTTTTCATACAAAGTGCATTTGACCCCGATGTACTCATTTCGTTTGACTGTTTTTTGAGGCCTGCCGCCCTTCCTTCTTTTCACCTGCTCTATCGTGCTCATTTGAAAAAGTCTTTAGGAAATTAAAGTGTCTGCTGTAAAGCCTTTCTGAATGCCGTCCGAAGGCGGCATGAGGAAAGCCAGCGTTTTGGTGAAACCAAAACATAGCTGGCTCCTTAGCGGAACAAAACCGCAAGGTTTTGGGCCAGCCCATGTTTTTGAAAGTTTCCCGGAATTTTAAAGGTGTTTCCTTAAACCATTGCTTTGTTTAAGTGCCAGCTTTCTGCCTGTTAGAAAATCATTTAAATCCTTAAATCCTTTGTATAAATGACTCTCATCCTGGTACTGCCTGGAACGTTTCAATGCGGCAGCAACGCAGGCTTTCCCTGCCGTGTCGTTGTCAAGGTACAGGTGTACAGAGCGGGATTTTTCCATCAGCAACTGGCTTCTTTCAAAGAAGGAAAGGGAGTTGAGGATAAGAAAATTTGTCAGGCTTTGCTCTTGGTTATTGAGTAAAGTCTGGTAGGAAAGGAAGTCAAAAAAACCTTCAAACACCGTTATTTTATCGGTCTTGTTATCGAAGTGGGTGACATATTTCGGAGCGCTGCTTCCCTTGAAAAATGCATTGCGGATTTCATATCCACCAGCGTTATTTTTGAATCCAATGGCACGGTAATTTTTGTCATTTAATGTGAAATAAACCTCTTTGCAAAACGCATTTGCCACACCCAAATCTATCCTTCTTTGCCGGAAATAATTGAGCAAAAAAGTGTCGGAAATTTCACGCACATTAGTAACTTTTATCAACGAGTCATCACCGTTCTTTTGAGAGTTATTTTCTGTCCGCATTACAACAAGTGAATCAGGTTGTGATTTTTTAAATTCGTCTGCCAATAAATTGTGCGCAAAAACCTGTCTATTTCCAGACAATCTTTGCAGTAATTCCAAGACCGAACACCGGTGAAAAAGAATAGCGAAATCGATAAAATTTCCACCATTTCCTATCCCGAAGTCATACCACACATTGAGCTTCCTATTTACTTTAAATGAGGCCGTTTTTTCATCCCGCAAGGGCGATAAAAACCAGTAATCATTGCCGCGGATTTTTTGTGGCTGATGCCCGGCCGAATGGAGGTAATCTACCAGGTCAATCTGTTTTGCTTCTTCACATGAAATCATTCTACTCATAACAATTTTTTTTAATTTTATTTGACCAATCTCTCAGCCTTCTCCTGTTGTTTAATATTCCATATCCAGTTGTTTGCCGCGGCTTTCCAATCCCTTATTTTTTTGCCCTTGGGCGTTGTCCATTTGTTGGATGAGTAATATTGAAAAAACATCGTTGCTTCCGGTAATGTCCTTCCCTTTTGATTAAAATAAACCTGGACAAAAAATAAAGGAGGGGGCACAACGCTGCCGCAACCCTTTAGGGGCTCACTTTTTACACCTTTTGTCATACAATTATTGTTTGCTTATGATGCTACTTTTTTGTTGGTCAGCATCGCCTGTATGTCGTCATAATCATAGTAAATTACGCCGCCGATTTTTGTAAAGGGCAGTGTGCCATTAATCCTGAGATTGGCGAGAGTGTTGTGAGAGAGGTTTAGCAGTTTTCTTACTTCAAATGATTTCAGCCATTTCTTTCCCGGATGGCCGGACGCTTCTTTCAATAGCTTTTTGAACTCAATCAGCAGGTCATTTTTAAAGTCATACAAATCTCCTGCAGTGATAAGTTGCTCACGGTACAACTTAGGCTGGCTCTTCCTTTCATTCACATTGTTCATACTTCACATTTTTCAAGTTGATAAAAATCATTTGCGGTGCAATAATGATATTTGCACCACTTTCTCAACTACAAAAATATACGCATAAAATGGCATAAAACATACATGCCTAAATTTTACACAGGTCAACCTTACCTGTTTTGATATAATTTGACATCATTTGACAAGCAGGTATTAAACATTAACATTACCTAAGCATCTGATGCTGCTGTCACCTGCTGCGCAGTATGTGCTCCAGCTAAGCCGGTTTGCAGCTTCAGCTTTAATGCATGCATATCTGCACTGATCTTTCTTTCAACAACTTTTGCATAAATCTGTGTTGTTGTAATTTTTGTATGGCCCAACATTTTACTTACTGTTTCTATAGGCACACCATTCGATAAAGTAACAGTAGTGGCGAAAGTATGCCTTGCAAGGTGAAATGTAAGGTTCTTATTCACTTTGCACAGAACACCAATTTCTTTAAGATAGCTGTTCATTTTTTGGTTTGAAATAACCGGGAATACAGTACCGCTGGCTAAAGCGCGGGGATCAAATTTATATTTTTCCAGTATTACTTTTGCCGTGTATAACAATGGTACATTCACAGCAATATCTGTTTTTTGCCGTGATGTTTTTAACCAGTATTCACCATCAATACCCAGGCTTATTTGTTCAGGTGTCAATTGCATTACATCGGTATAGGCAAGGCCGGTATAACAACTGAATATAAAAATATCCCTTACCCAATTAAGGCGGCTTGCCTTTATTTTAGTGGCCTCTATTATGGCCAGTTCTTCTTTTGTTAACGCTTCTCTTTCTGTCCGGTGAAATTTTAACTGAAACCGCTCGAAAGGACTGCGTTCAATCCACTCAAGCCGGGCAGCGAGGTTGGCCATTTTACGAAGGCGTTCCAAATGTTTCATCACACCGTTGTTACCCAGCTTTTTTTGTCCTGCTGCTGGCTGGTGATTACGCAGAAACACATCAAATTCAGTGATAAACTGGTAAGAAAGTTCAGTTAGGTACATGTCAGATGTTTTATACCTGCCGGTTAAAAATTCCTTCACATATTTTTCAGTTGTAAAATAATTTTTTAAGGTTCCTTTTGCCAGGGTGTACTGCATGTTTGTATTATGGTACCGCATCAGGTTGCAAAGCGTATGTTCCTGCTTCTCGACACCCAAAAAGAGATTTTTAATGGCATCGGCTGTTATTAACTTTTTCTTCAGTTGCAGATCCTGGAAGCAACCAGATATTTGCGCCCTTACCTGTTCAAGATAGTTGTTTAAATTCTTCAGGTCTTCATTTTTGGGTTTGGCCAGTCCTTTTGCGTTATTCCAGTCCTTTACTTTTACCAATCGCTTCAGTGCGATTTCACAACGTTTTTGATTTACTGAAATTCTTACATAAAGCGGCGCTTTACCATCTTTTGCTTTATTCATGCGTACGATAAAATGCACGCCGAATGAATTTGATGTTCTCATACTTTGTTTTTGCGTTAAAAAATTTTCTTCAAAATCAGGTCACCACGAAACGCAAAAAATGACCGTTAAAACCATTAAAGGATACCTGCTTTATTGCCATATCCGTCAACCTAAATTAATTTAAAATTCAGGTCACCTTTTAGTTCTCACGATAGTTGAAGTTATTTGAGCCAAATTGATGCAGAAAACATAAAAAAAGCCCGTAAATATTGCTATTTACAGGCTTTTTCGGCGATTTTTCGCCATTTCAGTCGGGAGGACTGGATTCGAACCAGCGACCCCCTGGTCCCAAACCAGGTATTCTAACCGGGCTGAACTACCTCCCGAGCCCTTTCCCGATATTTCGGGAGCGCAAAGGTAGGGGTTTGCAACTTACAACGCAAATAAAAGAGAAGATAATACCTGCACATTGGCACAAAACTGCAGGCTATAAAACATAAGAATGATTTTTACCTTATACAGCATTAAATCTCACCAATTTAACTACATCCTGTGGCAAGCTCTTTGCATTCCAATTTTTATGCAATACCATTGCTGCACCGAGGGCAGAGGCCTGCGGAACCGATGCAGCATATACAGCAATGTTGCTGAAAGCGCCGGCCAGCATGTGCATGTATACGCTGTTCTTACTAAAACCTCCGTCAACGAATATTTTTGCAACCGGCGTATTAGCAAGCACAAGATTTGTGCTTTTTACTTGCTGGGTAATAATGTCAGCTATTAACTGGTGATAAGCTTCTTCATAATTTGCGAAGCTTGACAAATCCCTGCTTTCAAAAGCCGACGATTGTACCATTACGTCTTCCGCTATCCTTTTTTTGTTTATTTCCACCTCAACTTTCAAGGCAGGGTTATATAAAACGGTAGTATAATAATAAGCAGGTTTATTAAAATGGGCTGCAAGTTTTTTTACTTGCTGCTCGTGTTCATAGCCTGCAAAAAGCCGTGACGCTTTTACCGGTTTACCTTCGTATGTTAAATAACATAAACAATCATTATGCAACTCATAATCACTCAAAACATCGTGGTTAAAAGGGTTAAGGCTTATACACCAGGTACCGGTTGAAAGCAGTACAAAAGGCTCGCTGAAACAATACAAATATGGTATCAGCGCCGCAGAGCTGTCATGCAACCCAATGCCTGCAGCCACGCTGCCTCCCTGCCCCGTATAGCTTATCTCGTCACAGCGTTTTATACAAGGCAATTTCACCTCAATGCCTTCTCTTTGCACCCATAAGTGGTATGCATTTTTCTGAAAGTGCCAAAGATTGGTGTGGCAGCCGATGCTGGTAATATCGCTGCAAACTTTACCGGAGAGTACAAAACTTGCGTACTGCGGAAGATGTATTGAGTATTTTATTTTTTCAAATTTCGCCGGTTTTTCATATTTCAATCTGTACAACTGCATTCCGCTATTCAGGCTGCCTAACACGGGGGAAGCTGTTTGTTTTGCTACAAGGCTTTCTCCGCCATAACTATCATAAAACTGTTGCTTTAACTTTTCCGGGTATGGTTTTAAATAATTGTACAGTGGCAGGCAAGGTTGCATTGCCTCGTCTAAATGAATAAAACTGGCGCCGTAGGCAGAAAAATTCACAGCCCTTACAGTATACTTTTTACCGTCGCTTATTTTTTCAAAGCTATCAAGTATCCAGCGCGTTAAAGCGTGCACATCTTCACAAGCAAAACCGTCTTCATCCGTTATTTCAGGCAATTGTGCATTATCTTCATAAACAACAGAATATTGTTCATTAAACAGTAATAGCTTTTTATTGGTTTTACCAATATCAAAAATTGCAATAACTGGCAGTTGCTTTAAACTATTTTCCCGGCTTTCGCTTTCTATGGCAGCATTGTTGCGTCGCACACTTTAACTTTTCAATACTAATCAACAAATTATTTTAGTCACGCGTAATATTGCGTTCATAATATTACAGGCCGGTCGCCATCGTCTTCGCCCCTCTTTCCTTTATCAAAGTATTACGTACGCAAAGGCCCCGATACGCTTCCAACGGGCTTAAGGCGCCTCCGGCGCGCAAGCGGGCCTCGGCAACAAGACTGCGCACATCTGTCCTGAAGGCCTGTTGCAAAGCTTCCTGCGCTGTTACCACATCATTATTTTGTTGGGCCGCTGCAAGTTTTGCGCGGTCAATAACAAGCGCCTGCGCATAAGTTATCATTATTGCCTCAACAGATTGCAGTAAATCTTCCAGCGGGTCTTTAACATTATGGCTTGCATCAATCATCCATCCCAGGCCTGCAGCATGGTTCATACCTTTCGCGTCCATTCCTTCAATTAGTTCATTAAAAATTAAAAATAGCTGGTATGGTTTAATGCTCCCCACCGTCAGGTCATCATCTCCGTACTTACTGTCGTTAAAATGAAAGCCCCCCAACTTCCCTTCCATCAGCAGCAAAGCAACTATTTGTTCAATGTTGGCATTTGGTAAATGGTGACCAAGGTCAACAAGCGTATAAGCCTTAGGCCCAAGCTTGTTGGCATATAACAGCGACTGCCCCCAATCGCCTACTGTTGTTGAGTAAAAATTGGGTTCGTATGCTTTATATTCCACAAACATTTTCCAATCGCCTGGTAATGCATCATAAATCTCGCCCAGCCCCTGCAGGGTATTTTGAAATGCCTGCCTGAAATTAAGCTGGCCTGGAAAACATGAGCCATCACTTAGCCAAACGGTAAGTGATGTAGAACCCAGTTGCAGCCCATATTTAATAACTTCAATATTATGTTCAACTGCCTGCCGGCGTATTCGTCCGTTAACATTTTGAAGGGAGCCATATTTATAACTGTATTGCTGGTCTGCCTGGTCCTGGAAGGTGTTAGAATTCATCGCGTCAAACCGCAAATCATTTTCAGCCGCCAATGCTTTTATATGTGATGCATCCCCGGGTATATCCCAGGGTATATGAAGACTTATAGCCCCGCTGCTGCGGTTTAATGCATGCAATAATCCAATGTCTGCTATCTTTTCTTCAAGATTTCGCGGTTCTCCGCCCCCGCTAAAGCGCCCAAACCTTGTACCGCCAGTGCCCAGCGCCCAGCTTGGTATAGCCACCTGGAAGGCAATGATTTTTTCAATTATTTCTTCGGCATTTTGTATTTCTCCAGCTATAAAATCAAACCGGCGCCGGTGGTTGGCGAGGCCCGCAGCGTTCCCCTCTTCTATTATACCTTTTTCTATATGCATACAATCGTTTTAGCTTTTGATGATTCGCAGGTAATTGTAGCGGCTAATCATTATAATAATTACTGCCAAACTGCAGTAACCTGCAACTTCAGCAAGTTGGTTATGCAATATACCTGTAACACATTGCTTTCAAAAATAAAATAAGCGGCAAGCTTAACTGTTATGGGGTGTCCTGAACAATAGGTAACCTCCCAAATAATACCTTATACATAAAAAATGCGGCGGTTTATTGCAGAGTATCTATATTCAACCAAAATATTTTACTATGCGGTTATTACTCTTGCTCGCGGCATTTTTGCCATGCTGCATGTTTGCCCAAACCCCTTCTTACGGGGGTAAGCTTAAGCCTGAACAGGCCAATATGGATATTCAGCATTACACTATTGCGCTTACGGTGAATATTCAGGGCAAAAGCATTAACGGGTTTACAGAAATAAGTTTGATTTTAAAACAACCTGCAACCGATATACTTTTTGACCTGATGGACTCATTAAAAGTAGAAAAAGTATGGGTGAATGGTAAACCTGCCGATTTTAAGCACGAGGCCAATCTTTTACACGTAACCTCATCCCAACCCTTTGCGCGGGGTAACACCCTGGTTAAAGTACAATATGGCGGCCACCCTGTAATTGCTAAAAGACCACCGTGGGAAGATGGTTTTACTTTTACGCAGGATTCTGTTGGTCATCCATGGGTAGCTATTACAGCCGAAGGAACAGGGGGCAAAATATATTTCCCCTGCAAAGACCACCCTTCAGACGAGCCGGACAAAGGTGTAGATATGATGATAACAGTACCGCAGGGACTTGTGGTAGCCGGCCCGGGATTATTACAAAGCGTAACCACCAAAAAACACATGAGTACTTATTACTGGAAAACAAATTATACCATTAATAACTATAGCATATTGTTTAACATAGGCGATTATACTGTTGTAAGACGCACTTATACGAGTATTGCCGGGAACAAAATACCGGTAGAATTTTATGTACTCAAAATTGACAGCGCAAAAGCGGGGCACCTGCTTGACCTGCTTGAAATAGAGGCTCGTGTTAAAGAAAAATACTTTGGTGAGTTTCCCTGGGCAAAAGAAAAGATTGGGCTTGTTGAAACGCCGCACCTTGGCATGGAACATCAAACAATGGTAGCGTATGGCAACAAATTCAGGTACACAAAAATTGGTGGGGAAGACTTTGACTGGCTGATGAATCATGAGTTTGGCCATGAATGGTGGGGAAATAAGGTAACCGCAAAAGATTGGGCCGACTACTGGATACACGAAGGCATTGAAAGCTTTAGCGATGCATTATATACTTATGATAAAGAAGGTGAGGATGCCTACGAGCGTATCTTTCAGCGCAGTATTGTAAATATTAAAAACGATAAGCCTGTTGTAATGGGTAAAGATATTGAAGAAGAAGCGGCATACCATCCCGATATATATTCAAAAGGGGCATTTTTCATGCATACTTTACGGTATGTTATGGGCGACTCGCTGTTTTTTCCGGCTATAAAAAAACTTGCTACAGATTCTATGTACACCTACAGCCATCTTGTTTCAACTGAAGATGTGCAACAATTGTTCACTGACGCCTACGGAAAGGATTTGTCACCGCTGTTTCACCTGTTCCTTTACACAACTGACAAGTTGGGCATTCACATACATGAATCTCCTTATAATACATATACAATCAAGCTGGAAAATATAAGTATGCCCCTGCCGCTGGACATTACAACCAGTAATGGCACGGAAAGAATAATGGTTGACTCCAAAGGTGTGGCTGTAAAAAGCACTACGCTGCCACTGGTAGATACGCGCACCTTCTACATTAAAAAGGTTACTTACGAATAAAAAGCTTTGTTTAATTAATTTCTTTTTAATTTCCCCGGTTTTGCCGGGGATTTTATTTGCGCCCTGCTGTCTTTATTAAACATGACTAAAATGTTCTATACGCCAATGCTGGCAAGGATTTTACGCAATACGCACAAAATATGCGTTTGCGTGTGCCGCCGTATTGTGCACCCTGATAAAATTTTTCCATTATGTTAATTTAGCCCAATTAATTATATTTGGCTTAAGATAATCGTTTAACTTACCACCGTCCTACTTTTGTACTAAATCTATTTATCCGATGGAGCAAAAAGCCAGCCCCGGTTATAATGTAATAATAGTTGAGGATGACCGCTATATGCGTTCGATATTAAATCATTACCTGGAAAGTAAGTTTAAAATAAACGCGTTTGATAACGGCATGGATGCCCTGAAGTATTTGCAGGAGGGCAACATACCGGATATTATTATCACGGACCTGAATACGCCCAAGTTAAGCGGCATGGAATTACTTGAACAAATTAAGGCATCAGGTTTCTTTAAGTCTATCCCAGTAATGATATTGTCAGGTGAGGACAGCACCGAAAAAAGAATTAAATGCCTTAATGCAGGAGCCGATGACTATGTAGTGAAGCCATTTAACCCTGCTGAATTATTTGCCCGTATAAATGTTATTTTAAGGCGCTTTGGAAAAACCGTTTAGCCGTTAATTTTTTTTATGCCAGTATCATCGCCCGAAAATACCACTGGAGTTATTGCACTGGTAAGTGTTGACAAGCAGTGTACAGAATTGCTTGAGTCTCTAAGCCTGGGCAATAACCAATGCCGCTCGTTTGCAAACGGTATTGAATTAGCTAATGCCCTTGAAAAAGAGAAACTGCCTGTTACCGCCATAGTTTCGCAAGGCGATATACTCGGGCCCCGTGGTATTAGCTTGTCAGAAACATTATACAGCAAAAAAGCCGAAAAAGTTCCTTTCTTTCTTATTATTGACTCAGCAGTACAGCAGCACGTTATGTTAAAGGCATTACGTTCGGGCATAACAGACATTTTTATTACGCCTTTAAAGGCTGAAGAAGTCTCGGCACGTATTAATTTCCTGCTTACGCGTGGCCGGGAGATGGCGATAAAACATATAATTCAAGAGGAAAAACAATACAAAACACCTTTTATAAAACGGGTATTTGATGTGTTTTTTGCAGGCCTTGCCCTTTTATTGTTATCGCCGCTAATCTTAATAGTTATCCTGCTGCTTAAACTCGAATCAAAAGGGCCGATATTTTATTACTCGCTCCGTGTAGGTACAGGGTATAAGGTATTTAAGTTTTACAAGTTCAGGTCAATGTATGTTAATGCCGACCAGCGCCTGAAAGATTTAAAGCACCTGAATCAATATGCAGCAACAGGTGCAGCCCAGGATGTCGTCACTGGCAATACTGCCTCTTTTGCATTATGCGATGATTGCACTATGAAAGGAACCCAATGCCGTTTTCCTTTGTACGCCGACAATAATAAATGGTGTGAAAAACAGTACAATATGTCCGGCCTTAAAAAAGGGGGGTCTGCTTTCTTTAAGATAAAAGATGACCCGCGCATAACTAAGGTGGGCAAAATACTACGCAACACCAGCATTGATGAATTGCCGCAACTGGTAAACGTTCTTATTGGTGATATGAGTATCGTGGGCAACAGGCCGCTGCCATTATATGAAGCAGAAAAACTCACTACTGACAAATATGCCCTTCGCTTTATGGCTCCCGCAGGTATAACCGGTTTATGGCAGGTAGAAAAAAGAGGAGGAAAAGGTGAAATGTCAGAGGAAGAGCGGCTTATGCTTGACAATACGTATGCAAAAAATCACAGTTTTGTTAATGACATAAAATTAATTTTAAAAACTATACCGGCCCTCTTTCAAAAAGAGAATGTATAACCTCTAACAACAATATTCCTCATGAGAACAGTATCAATACCTGCTAATATCTTAAAGCATTGGCAGTTAAATGTGGCCGACGCTTCTAATATTGACACGGTGAGGATACGCGTACAAGCTTTACTGAAAGGTGAGCCGGAGGTATCAGTTGTAATACCCGCATATAACGAAGAAGAAAGTATAATACAAACATTGTCTTCAATAAGTGATAATGTAACTGATCGTTCTGTAGAGATAATTGTGGTTGATAATAACAGTAAAGATGCCACCAACAAGCTGGCCACTGCGGCGGGCGTAAACTGTATACAGGAAACCACGCAGGGTATCACCCCTGCACGCAACCGTGGATTGAGTGAAGCGAAGGGAAAGTATATTCTTAATGCGGATGCCGATTCAATTTATCCGCCTGACTGGATTGAAGAAATGATAAAGCCGCTGGCCAAAAACGACAGTGATGTTGCTTTAACTTATGGCCGTTTTTCTTTCATCCCGGTTGGCAACACAGGCCGTACTACATACTTCTTCTACGAGTATATCGCTGAGTTCAGCCGGTGGATTAATAAAACATTCCGGGAAGAAGCAGTGAATGTGTATGGCTTTAATTCCGGGTTTCGCAGGTTGCAGGGCCTGGAAGTAGGCAGCTTTAATCATCCGCCAGGCACTAATGAAGACGGGTTTCTTGCCATGAAACTGCGTAACAAAGGCTTTGGTAAATTGCATTGTGTAAAAAAATCAAAGGCTCGCGTTTGGACAACAGACCGCCGGCTGCAAATTGATGGTGGTTTGTGGAAGGCCACAAAGAAAAGGGTGAAGAGAATGGTAAGCTAGTTGGCTCTAATAACAGTTATTCGTAAGCCCGGTAAAAAACTTCTGTATACTAATGGTTTAATTTTTATACTTTCTTTCTCTTTGCCTTTTCCCATGCAGCACTTTGTCTTTTCAGCATAAAACGCCGTATACCCGCAATAACAGCATAATTCATCATACAGAAATAGTAAGGAATAAAGAGGATTTTTATTTTTATTTCTCTTTTTTCCATCATCCAGCCTAATAATGCCATTATGTAAAATAAGCATTGGCAAATAAACAAGGCAACATAGAACCATTCCCCGCTTTGTGCCGCAATTATGCCGTTTAATATAAATGCCACAATCAACAGGAAAGGCGTTATTGTCCAGCGCAATACACGGTGGCTTATGTATTCAAATGTTAAAACAAAATTTCTAAAAGGGTTCATCAATTGCTTCAGCCAAATTATTGATTGTATACCGCCGGCGGCAATTCTTACTTTCCGCTTTAACTCCTCGCCAATGCTTTCGCTGCCATGCTCTGTCGCACAAGCCAGCGGTTCATAAGCAATGCGGTAACCCTTTGAAGCCACAATTAGCGAAATCATAAAATCATCCAATATGGTTTCCGGGGGTACCGGCTGGTAGAGGCCGGTACGAATACTAAATAATTCACCTGCGGCACCCACAACGGAGTATAGTTCTGCGTCCCACCTTTTAAGAATGCTTTCATACTTCCAGTAAATACCTTCGCCAGCAGTAGCGTCCGCCACTTCATCCGCATGTACTTTTTTCTCACCACTTACCGCGCCAACTTTTTCATCAGCGTAATGGCGGGCGATGTACAGCATAGCGTCATTATTTAAAAAAGTATTTGCGTCTGTAAACACTACTATCTCACTGGTGGCTTCTTTCATTGCCCGGTGCATTGCGGCTATTTTACCGGCACGTTCCGGCTTATGCATCAACATTATTTGCGGATACCTGCTCACAATGTCTGGTGTCGCGTCGCTCGATCCGTCAGTTACTATAATAATGGAAAACTTGTCAGCAGGGTATTCAAGGGCGAGTGTATTGTTAATTTTCTCTTCCATTATGTCTGCCTCGTTGTATGCTGCAATCATCAGCGTGAGGCTGGGAGTATAACTTCCTTTTTCGGCTATTTTTCTTTTTCCCTTCACACTCCTGCGTATTTTAATCAAAAAGTACATCAGGATGCCGTAACCGAAAAAGGTATAAAACACTATAAAAATGCTTATCCAGAAAATTACTTTCATAGTTGTTATCTTTTTACCGGCCATCCCAGGTCGTCACTGTTAACAGCGTGCGTTACATTCCACCATATAGCCTTTATTAATGCAAGTGTAAAGCCTTCTTGTTTGTTTTTGATATATGATAATATATTACGGGGCGTAACCACTGCCAGGAAATATATTCCGA
This sequence comes from Chitinophagaceae bacterium, assembly GCA_035550215.1. Classification (GTDB taxonomy): domain Bacteria; phylum Bacteroidota; class Bacteroidia; order Chitinophagales; family Chitinophagaceae; genus JABDFW01. The sequence goes on from DASZPM010000012.1 coordinate 54,515, forward strand.
AGATTAATTTTTGAAAACCATTTGCGTTGCGGCGGATAAACAAAATACGGTTACGGTTCATAAAGTATTCTTTCAGCACACTGTTCTTGCCCACAGAAATAGATTCCTTATGAAATATCAGAGCGTGCATATTTACTTCAATAGTATAACCTGCCCTTTTAAAACTTTCACACCAATCCATCTCCTCGTAATATAAAAAAAAGTTTTCAGCCATTAACCCGGCTTTTTTAAGTGCAGATGTGCGGATAAGCATGGCCGCACCATGGGCAAATGCAGTGGGCCCTGAAGCATTATTATATTGGCCGCTATCCTTTTCAAACTGGCCAATGCAACTATTGCGGCAGGTAAAAAAATTCATTTTTGTAAAACCTGCGTATTGAATCATTTCTTTATCAGTAAAATAATGTATTTTAGGCGACACAATTGCTGTAGCCGGATGCTCCTCCAAAGTATTAACCAGTATCTCTACCAGGTTGTGCGTAAATTCAGTATCATTGTTAACCAAAAAAAGGCAATCGCCTTTAGCAGCTTTTATGCCTACATTATTGCCCCCCGCAAAGCCGAGATTCGTTTCCGAACGTATAAATATAAATTCCGGGTAAGCTGCCTCCCACTGCGGAACATAATTTTCAATGCTTCCATTGTCTACAACAATAATCTCTATGGGTATGTTTATATTAATCGCGGTTATGGAAGCCAGTAATTCTTCGGTAACCCGGGGCTGATTAAAATTTACCGTTATAATGGATACAAGTTTCATTAGCCGTTAGTTCGTCAAAGATATTTTTAGGATTTACGCTATGTGAAAATATTCAAAATTGAGCACAAACAGGCAAATACAAGAACAAATATCTGGTTTACAAAAAGCAACCGGGGGTGATGCTGACATTGAACGAAAGCTTGATGAACTTATTGTTTTATTACAAACCAGTGATATTGACAGTGAGAAAATAAAGGAGTATCAAAAGCGGTTTAACGAGGCTGTTGAACATTCCACGCTGGATGCATTTAAAAAGTTAGACAATGAGTCCCTTTCCCGCGAAGAACTATTGAATGACCTTGGAAAATTACTGGAGGAAAACCCCATAGACAGTAAAATAACAAGCAATATTGTAAAGAAGAGTGCAACCAAGCGTATCGTACTCGCCCTGATAGGTATAGCACTTGTAACATTGGGTTTTGCCATGATTATTTTGCCTGCACCTCCTTATTTTGAAATGTTTACTGTATTTTATTTTAGCAATGATGACGGTGTAACGCTGATGGATTTAATTTCATTAATAATCATTCTTTGTGGCGTATATTTATTGGTAATGTCTGCAATAAAACATAAAAAAGGAATTTAATAATGATAGCTACCCTAAAAAAAATATTATTGGTAGATGACAGCGCATTTATGCTGGCCATGCTGGCTAACGCGTTTGAAAAGGAGAGCTTTATGGTTATAAAAGCAGCGTCTGCCAATGAGGCATTAACAATTCTTGAAACACACAAGCCGGATATAATACTGTCTGATTACGAAATGCCTATAATGAATGGCTTTATATTCCGACAATTATTGTTAAAAAATCCCGCAACTAAAGATATACCTTTTGTTTTTCTTACTACCCATAAAGAAAATGAACTTGTAATGAAAGGCCTGGGTGAATTGCAGGCTGTTGACTTCATAAATAAGGATACCCCAATACCCGTTATTATTTCAAAACTTGACAACCTGCTTTCAACCGTAAGGCAAAAGCAAGCGCACGCAGTAGAAGAACTGCGCAAAGCCGCTGAAGCCATAAATGTTAAATCAATTCCTACAAAAGGCCCTTCCTTTAAAAGTTTTGAAGTTGGTTTCTGGCACGAACCTTATCACGGTTACCCGGGCGGGGATTTTATTGATTTTATTAAAGTGAACGACAGGTACACTTACATAATATTGGGCGATGTAATGGGAAAAAAGTGGATTGCCTGGTTTTTCACCTTTAGCTACTTAAGCTATATACGCGCCACCGTAAGATTTTTAGTGTCTGACGAAAAAACCGACCCCGCTTATATTTTGCAAAAAATAAACCAGGCTATTTGCAAAGACGAGGTATTAAAAGACGTGCTTGCCGGTTTATCACTTTTACTTGTAGACGAGCAGACAAGCAATGTAAAATATGCCGGCGCCGGCGATGTACCGCTGTTGTTTTACAAAGCTGCCGAAGATGAGCTTACTACCGTAAAAACTTCTGGTCTTTTGCTTGGGCTGTTTAGCAATGCGGTATATGACTCCCATGACATTACCCTAAAACCGGGCGACAGGTTATTGGTTTTCTCCGATGGGTTGATTGATTTTACCGAAGAATCAGGCAAAAGGAAAAGTGATTATGAACTGTTTAAAAAGAATGTGCACCCATATTTGAAAATGGACAGAAGCTTTACTATTATACGGGGCTATTTACAAGGGTTATTAAAGGATGGCAGGCAGGCTGATGATGCCAGTGTAATATCAATATATAAAAAATAATGATTATGATTCTGGATACGCAAAAAACGGAAAAGTTCTTGATAGCGAAAATAACGGAACAGGATGCAAACCTTGAAATTGCAGATAAATTCCGCGATGAGATATTTGCCCTTATTGAACAAGATAACCACAGGGTTGTTTTAAATTTTGAAGAGGTTACTTATGTTGACAGTTCATTTTTAGGCGCAATGGTTGCCGGGCTAAAAAAGGCTTTGAGCCTGGGTGGCGATATTTTTTTGGTGGAGTTGAAAAAAGACATTTATAATATGATGCACCTGATAAGGATGGACAAAGTATTTAAAATTTACACCCATGCGGCAGATATTGAATAATCTCCGGTGATAACGCCTGCTGACCATGCAATTTATTTTTACCCATAACGCTTCTCTGATACGACCGCTATTGTCAGAAGTACTGCAATATTTAGAAGAACTGCTTATAGTGGAACGAACTGACACAGAAGACCTTTTGCACAGGTGTAAATTTATTATAACCGAGTTATGTACAAATGCCATTAAACATTCCGGCGAGGCAAAGAGTATATTGCATATTTACACACAGGAGGGTACACTCATTATTAAAAAAACAGATACCGGCAAGCCATTTAGCTCATGTATGAATAATATTGATATATCCTTTCCCCTTGCCCCCGAAATAGATACACTGGTTTTAATGGAAGATGATATAAACCGGCTAAATCTCCAAAGAGTTGATGATTATAACGCCACATTTTATGCAGAACAGTTAAATCTTCCCGTAGCAGCAGGAAAAAGGTTAAATGAACACTTTGGCCTGGTACTTATTTGCCTCTCTGCCGACAGTTTTACTTACACACACGACCCCTATGATGGCAGCAATATCTTCATCGCCTCAATAAATCTTGTATAGCTACTGTTCAATCTCATTGTCAATTTTATCTAAAACAATGCTGTCAACTTCCATATTGAACTTACGGGCATAAAACTTACCAGACTGTAAAAGCCTGGGCAAATCATCCATTGTAAAATTTTTTGGACTTGCTTTTTTTTCGCTCCAGTCTATATACCTCAGGTTGTCATTTACCATATAGTCCTTATAGGGTGAGTTATATAAAACCGTTTGAAAGAACAATTCATCAGGCGCCCACGAAAGTTTAAAAAAACGCACATACCCAGGATGACTTTTGATAAATTCAAGTATATAGTTTACCAGTTCGAGGGCGATGCTAAACCACTGCGAGCGGCCAACCGCTGCTAACCCATACGGCATCTTACGCGCAGGTAATAATTTGTTCATCCATTTTTCAACGGCATGCCTGCCGGTAAAAGTATAGTTGGCAAGGTGGTAATTAGTAATACGCGGTATCGCTTCTGTCCAAACTTCATTTACGGGATAATATTCCATAAATGCTTTACCGGGATTCTGTCCGAAAAAGGCGTGTATAGCTTCTGCCGGTTTTAAAGGGTAATCCTGGCCGCTTAACAAATTAATATATCCGTAGTCTTTGCCCGAAGATATTACCTGGCTGAACCCATTAATAGTAGCCTGCACAATAGAAAAAGCTCCCCAAAAAACTTTTACCCGCTCCTCAATAAAAAAAATCTGTGGGCGGTTTTTTAATGGTTTAAAAGCATTAATAGGTGTTTTTAAATCAACATGAATGTAAATATCAGCATCTGTATGCGACAGATGGTTTATAAGCCGCTCTAGTTGTGTATTATAAATATGGGTAAGTATAAGATGGGCAATGCGCATATTGGATTAACTTGAACTTAAAAATAATACAATTACAACTGTTATGGAGTTAGTATGGGAAAAATAATTGATATTAGCGTAATAGCCCGGGTGCAGCAGTATTGCACTAAAGTTAAAAATCCAATATGAAACACAGGTTTGAAGTTTTAGACATCTTTCGCGGCATTTTTGCCAGCATGGTTGTTTTTTTTCACATGAGCGCTTTTGCCAATACTGTTATACTTAATAATAACCTTGTATATAACAGCGATCTTTTTGTTGATTTCTTTTTTGTGCTCAGCGGCTTTGTTATTACTTACACGCACCAGCACATGTCGCAGGCATTAGACATGGGGCTGTTTTATAAGAAAAGGTTTTTTCGCCTTTATCCCCTGCATTTTATTATGTTGCTTGTGTTTGTTGCTATAGAATCAGTAAAACATTTTTTTGTTGGGCATATACAAATAAACCAACTGGATAACGCAAACAACAATGTACTCACTTTTTTTTCAAACCTGTTTTTAATACATTCAGTCAAACTGCCCGGCGTTACGGATGTTAGCTGGAATATACCCAGTTGGTCAATAAGCGCTGAAATGTTATGCTACCTGCTATTTGGCGTAATAGTATGGTTTATACACAAGGTGCATATTTATAAATCCCGGAATTTTGTGTATGGATTAACTGCCATAACCGCATTGCTAATATACTATGGCATCAGGAGCAATTTTAACCTGGAACGTACTTTTGATTATGGCTTTTTACGTGCATGGATTGGCTTTTTTACCGGCGCAGTTTGCTTTAATATATTCAGCAGCACGCGGGAAAAAGTTATAGCGTTTTCATCTTCTTTTTTCCACGTAAGCGAGGTGTTTCTCCTGGCCGCTATGGTAATAATGGTATATAATGGTGATTACCTGAAGCCGTATGCTTTTGTATATGAGATACTATTCTTTTGCTCAATTTACATTTTTGCCTTTGAGAAGGGGTTGATATCAAAACTCTTTAAAAAATCCGGCCTATTGCAAAAAATAGGCACATACTCCTACTCCATTTACATGGTGCATGCATTTCTGCTGAGTATATTCAATATTATTTTTATACGGTTATTAAAGTTGCCTCCTGCTGCCTACAGTTACCTGTTCATTTTAAACTACATGCTTATTTATTTTGTTTCGCAGTGGACATACAAACATATTGAGCTAAGATTTCAATTAAAAAAGAAGAAGGGAATGGTGAAAGTCTAAAAAATGCAAACGGCATCAGCAGGTTTATTTACCGCCAGCCCCCCGTATTTTTTGCCAGTTTAACTTTACAAGCCATACTGCTTCTGTGTACCCCAATTTGTATATATCTTTAAATTTAAAAGGATTGTATTTTATCAGCTCCCTGTACCCAATTACGGTGCCAATAAGTATGGGAATGAAAGTGGTTATAGCCACCCCATATACGTTGCCAAAAATAAGAATGCCCGCTACATCTCCCGCAATATTCGCTGCAAGCATTATAAGTATTTTGTAAAAATTTATCTGGTGCCTGCTTATTACATCCAGCGTTAGGGCCAAAAACCGGTCAGCAGGGTATAAAAGTGCAAATGTTATGTAAAGCCGGTACACATTAGCCGCCTGCATACCCATTGTAGTACCCGCGTATTGGCCGCCGCCAACCAGGCTTATAAGAAAATCAGCCAGCAATACTGCAGCTAAACATGCTGGCACCAACATAATGGTTGTCATACCCGCGTATTTTTTGTAGATGTATATTACTTCATCCTTATTATTACGGTTAAAAGCAGAAGAAAGCGATGGCGTTGCGGTAGCGGCAAAACTTCTTAAGGGTATTTCTACAAGTTCAAGAAATTTAACACCGAGAGAATAAACAGCAACTGCGGCTGGGCCCAGCATTGCTTTAATAATAATTACGTCTGACTTGCCAAAAAGGCTGGCGCTAAGTGATGTACCAACAGCGTATTTACCAAAATGAAACATTTCAAGCGTGGTAGCTTTCGTACTTTTTTTTACCATATTAATACGCGAAAAACCAATCATGATAGTAACAGTACTTGTAACAATAGCGGAACCGAGGTTAGCAAGCACAACATTTTGCAAGCTTGTTTTATGCAAAACAATCAATATTACCACGGTACCAACAAACATCATTTGGGTGATAAAACGAATGAACAGTAACCTGTCGAAGCGCTGTTCTGCCTGCACTACACAGGTAGCAATATAATACGGCAGCATGGCTATAAAAGTAATACCAAACCACTTTATAAGCACCCGCATTGACACATCGCTGATAAAGGGGAGAAGAAAAAATGCCAGTGCATTAATACACACAAAAATACCGGTTATTGCGAGGCCGATAAACCAGGTTGACCCCATTATCGCGTCCGCCCTTTGCTTTTCAGCCCCGGCATAAAATTTAATAAACGCAGTAGTTAGAAACCCAGAACGCACTGTATCCAGCAACAAAAGAATTGTTTGAAAATATATCCATATACCCATTTCAGCAGGTGTAAGTGCGTGGTACAGGATAGCAAACGTTAGCATGCCAACGCCCGACATTATTATATTGCCTGAGAGAGAAAGAAAGTGTTTGTTTTTTAGCTTTTCAATTAGGCCCGGCATGCGTGTACTGGTTTACTGGATTTGTAATTTACTACCCGAAGATAAATACACCACCTGTAAATTACACCATTAAAGAATTAAAATATACACCTGTTTTTTAATAGCTGCTTAAAAACACTTAAACTTGTTAATTAACCGTGATAAATCACGTAATTTGTTTATTGAATCCAACGGCCTATGCCTGGTAAATATTCTTTCGATAAAGTTACGCTGCTTGTTACTCATTATAACCGTAGCCGCTCCCTTGAGCGGTTATTAAAAGCATTTGACGATTTAGGCTGCAGTTTTGGCGGCATTGTTGTTTCTGACGATGGCAGTAAGCTTGAACATATTGAGTATATTAAGCAGTTGCAAAATATTTTTACATTCGCCCTTGTTACCACACCGGTTAACAAAGGACTGGGTAATAATATTAATAAAGGACAGGATGCAGTAAAAACTCCCTACACATTGTATGTGCAGGAAGACTTTGTACCAAAAGCAATATTCCCGGAACATTTTATTGACGCCCTGCAATTTTTGGAGAAAGATAAAGGACTGGATATTGCCCGGTTTTATGCCTATTTTGCTTACCCATATATGAAACCCTATGGCAAAGGGTTTTCAGAAATGAAATTTCACACGTCACCATTTTACAGCAACCACCTGAAGTTTTATTTTTACAGTGACCACCCGCATCTGAGAAGGAGCAACTTTTTTGAAAAATTCGGACGTTACGTCGAAGGGCAAAAAGGAGATATTACCGAGTACCGTATGGCGCTTAATTTTTTGTACCACCATGCGCGGGGCCTTTTTTACAACGAATTTACCACCCTGTTTGACCAGGCCAATTCGTCAAATGAACCAAGCACTATGAACAGGGCATCCTGGCGTGAAAGCCGTAACCCGTTTTTCCTGGCCCTGCGTGCAGCCTACTTAAAGGTGAAACTGGCAAGATGGACATGGGATGTCGTTAGCGGAAAGTATAAAAACAAACTTTGATTCAAAAAACCGTTTGCCAAAATTATTTCTATGGCCAACCAATATCATTTTCCCGGCGTTGCTTTATTAATTACCCATTACAACCGCAGTAAATCTCTTGAAAGGCTATTAACAACTTTTTCTGCACAAGGCTGCGTATTTGATGAAATTGTGGTTAGCGATGACGGCAGCAAACCTGAACACCAGGAATATTTGAAACAATTACAGCCTAAGTTTAATTATAAGCTTGTTACAACACCGGTAAACAAAGGGCTTGGCAATAACATAAATAAGGGGCAGGATGCGGTTACCGCGCCTTATACTTTATATGTACAGGAAGACTTTGAACCTGCCCCTGATTTTCCGTTACATTTTACTGACGCCATGAGCATATTAAATGAAAGGCCGGATGTGGACATGGCGCGCTTTTATGCTTATTTTAAGTACCCTTATTTAAAGCCAATAAGAAACGGCTTTTCAGAAATGATTTTTAAAGTGTGGTACCCGGGCTACAAAAAGTTTTATTACTACAGCGACCACCCGCATGTGAGACGAAGCAATTTTTTGCAAAAATTCGGGCGATACCCAGAAGGAAAAAAAGGCGACGTTACTGAATATACTATGATGATGAATTTTTTAAAGAAGAAAGGCAAGGGCATTTATTATGATGATTTCCATGGGCTGTTTTTTCAAAAAAATTCAAATGATGAGCCTAGTACTATGACACGTGAAACGTGGCGCACTACCAGTAACCCTTTTATATCGTTTGCAAGGGATATTTACCGGCACTTAAAGTTTAACAAGGATTATTTATTCTGACCTACCCCTATCCATTGCAGAGTTCTTTACTAAATTAACAGCCTTATAAATTTCTTTCACATTATTCTCCCAGGAATGTGAAGCGGCAAAATTTTTGCGGGCATCCTGTAACGCAGCAGAATTTTCTGCCATTGCTTTTTCAATGGCTGTTATGTATTCGGCAGGGGTATCACACAAGTAGGTATACTCATTAAATACAGCCTGCATAAATCCTGTGCGTGTTGCTACTACCGGCTTGCCCATAGCAAGGTACTCATCAATTTTACGGGGATAGTTACCACGGGTTACCTCATTTATTACCTGCGGGTTAAGGCAAACGTCAAAACTATTAATATATTCCGGCAGCGTCGCGGGCGGTTTGCTGCCTAAAAAATAAACATTAGGCATACCATGCAGGGTGCTTGCTTTAAAAGCGTCATCTTCCGGCCCAACCAATACAATTTGCCAATTAGGCCTGGCATGGGCAACCTGTTCAAGCAGGCTTATATCCAGCCGCAACGACTGTAAAGCACCTACGTAGCCAATTACCGGTTTAGCAATGGGCTGCATATCTTCGGGTACGTTATAACTTTCCTTAGAAAAAATATCCAGTTCACAACCCTGTCCCACATAATAAGAGGCGGGATTATATTGCCTGCAATAGTCTGCCAGGTATGTTGAGTTTGCAACGCATACATCACTTTTTGCTATCAATTTTGGCTCAAGTAAGGTGCCGTGCAGTTTCCAATAGTCAACCGTAAGCAAATAATCCCTGGAGTAATAAATACTCACATCTGGCTGCAGGTAATCTTTCAGGTAAAAACAACGAAAAATATCATTATCATTAAACAATATAATATTCTTAAAATCCAATCGCTGCATCCCGTCCTTTATACTGCGGGCAAATATTTTGTTGTTTCTTTTATTTAAGAAATTAAATACACCGGCAGATTTTATCCAGTTAATAGATTCAATCATACGCGACGGGTAGTAAGTCCACAGGTTATCAGCTATCTTTTCCAAGCCATCCTGTTTGCCATTAACAATTCTCACCCGTTTTTGTACAGCAGGTTCATGCTTACGCCTCAACTTAGTAATCCGGTCAAGAGGGCTGTTTACGTATAATACCCTGTTATGCCTGCTGAATTCAACAGCGATATTTTTGCAATTGCTGCCAATCTCAACATCCCAGGGTTGTTGGCCCACAATTACAATATCCCTGTTGTATATCATATTATCAGCCTGCATGCAATTGAGGATTTTTTTGTTTATCCAATTGATAAGTAACAGTTATCAGCGCAGTTACAAGATAAAAATACACGTTTGAAGGAAACTGCACCAAAGCCTCCTGGGGGTAATTGCCTATATTAAAAGCAAACACAATTAACGTCATGGCCATACAATACGTTTTAAGTTCCGGGTCGCGTATGGCATAGTAATTATTAATACCCGTTTTTAAAATAACAAACATTAATGTGCAGAAAAGCCCCAGGCCAATCCACCCGAGTTCTACAGCAACCCGCACGTAACCACTGTCTGGCGGAAAATTGGCCAAATAAGAGTTTGGCGCAAAGCGCTGCCCCCATGCCCCTGTTGCGCCTAATCCGCCGCCCATCGGGTGCGTAAGTATATAAGGCTGTATGCGTTTTTGATTGGCCTTGCGAACATTAAATGATGCATCTTTTGACGGTTTAAATGCCGATTGAAAACGATACAGTGTTGGATTTGATGTTGGAATAAAAATAACAACCAATATAAACGCCGCCGCTGCTATACCTAACCGCAGCACACGCCTGTTAAACTTGAATATGGCATATAAAACCAACGTAACCGGCACCAATACATAAGCGCCACGGGTACCCGAGGTGAGCATAGCCCACAGGTAAATAAATACAAAAAACCCTAAAACCACCTTTTTCCAAAATTTGATTGGGCCAGACATTAACGCCATGCAAAGCACGCTGGCGACCACCATATTATAAGAGAAAGCGACCGGGTCTGAGAGAAAAGAAAATTTACGCCAGTGCCCATCAATAAAGAGCAACCCGGCAATATTGGGGTCAGAATGAAGATATGCCTCTTCTGAAGCTGAAAAGCCTATATATTCCTGCTTAAGGCCATACAGCGCAGCACAAAGCGCAAGAATTATCCATGTTTTAAAAATAAACCTGATAAACTCAACTGTACGGACATTATAAAGGAAAACGAAATATGTAAGCATGACAAGCGCTACAGACCTGATAGTGTACACCCACGCCAGCCGCGATTCAGCCGCGGGGTTGGCAATCTCAAGTATATTATATACAATCCAAACCAATATCATTACAGTAACCGGCCCCTTCAAAATTTTCCAGTTGGGGTTGCTTCGCTGCTTTATAAAAAAACCGAGGAACAACAGTACCTGCAAGCCATCCATGAGTGTGCCGAATGGAAAATTAATGCCTATACTCATGATTAAGAAAAGGGTATAAGCCATTACCAGTAATATCCATATACCAACTTTTGGATACGCGACTATGGCATATAAAATTGGCAATACCATAACCCCAACCAAAAACATTGCGCCACCCGGAATACCCATTTTAGCGATAAGGATTGCAATAACAACAGAAGAGATTGCCAGCAAAATATAACCGGCCGGCGTATTAAGCTTTTCTACCAGCAATGTATTTTTAAGCGACGCGAAAAAATTTGCACCACTCTTTTTTGCCGGTTTTACAGGAATTACAAAATTCTCCATTAAAAGAAAAGCAGTTTAAAAAAGAATATATATACACTTATTACAGCCACAGCAATAGCCGCCTTCCGTGCGACATTTTTAATGCGCTCCGGGTCATTTTTCTTTAACACTTTATCTATTGGTGGCGGGTCAATCCTCATGGCTTTCGTTTTTAATTTCATCAATTTTAGCAGCATGAAAATGGCTTGTTGCCACCGACCGTTTGTTAGCGCCTTTTGCCTTTAGCAATGATTGAACCTGGATTGAAATAAAGCGCGGAATGCCTTTTAATGCAGCAAATATTCTTCTGTCCGCATGTTCATGAATAAGCGCAATCATAAAACCGGTAATAAAAGCTAAAAATCCGGCAGCCCACCATACAGCACCCCAGCTAAGCATGATAAGATTTATAAAGAAGAAAAACATAGAAAGCAAAAGGAAGATAAACAACGGTGGCCGCACCAGCATAATACCGAAAATAAGACGGTTTAAACTAAACCGGCTGATACCCCTGGCTATTAATGAAAACCCGAACCAGGAATATTTAAACCAAGTATTAATCCACCTTGCACGCTGGTTTACCAACTGGCCAGACTGTGATGTTTTCTCATCAAACACCACGGCTTTTGGCGCACACGCAATACGGTAATTACGTTTTACTATTTCATATTGAAGCACCTTGTCAAAGCCAGCCCCTGAGAAATTAAAGTTTTCAAGGCACTCTCTATATAAGGCTGTGGTAAAGGCCATTCCTGAACCGGCAAGCGCAGCAGATGACCCGATAGAAAATAACACCTCTCCATCAAAAAAATGATAATATACATCCCGCGCAGCATCCAGCGCTGCTATTGTCGTGTCGAGGTTTTTTGGCTTGCGTTGTCCCTGAACTGCACTAAACCCTTTATCAAAAAATTTATCCAGTTCTGCTAAATAGTTAGTGTCAACAAGGTTATCGCTGTCTATAATAGTTAAATGGGTGTGAGGCCGCCTGAAACGGTTAATAGCATAGAAATGCGACTTGACATTACTTTTTAATACTTCTTCAGGTCTTAACACTACTACCCGCTCATCTGCAAAATGAAGCTGCGATATATCACAGTTGTCAGCAACAATGTACACAACATAGTTACTGTAATTAATTGAAAGGATTGACTCAACTACAACACCAAGCGTGTGTGTCTGTTCATAAGCCGTTACTATTATGGCATAGTCCCGCTCAATGCCGCTAAAACCCGCCGTCTTTATTTTACCGGCTATTAAATATAGCAGGTAAAACACCAGGGGCAACACCAGGTTATACCCTACCAGTATTTGTATAATAAGCCATAAATAAAGCATGAACGGCGGCATTGGATTTTCTTTTTGATAACTTAAATACTAAGAAGTTTTATTCAATACCCACCCGGCAAATGTTTTGCCCAGGCTTTCAAGATAACCAACATCAGGCTTTTTAGCTTCTGTAATTGTATTACCCCGTTTATAAACGGCTACAGCCTTATCTGCAACTTCTATCCACTCTTTCGCTTTATCCATTTCGCACAAAGCCGCTGTTTCAACCAATATAATATCAAACCTATTTTTAAGCAAGTCCATTTTTGCGTTAAAATTACCCTTGCCGGTTATTTCCATAAGCGATGCATCTCCCCCCCTGTTACCTAATACCTGTACCGAATTTACGCCTGCGGCAGGTATTACCTGGTCTTTTGTTAGGTAGTCTTCAAGATAATATGTTGGTTTTACAATACCCGTAATTGAATTGTTTGCAAAATTTCCATCCACAAGCAATATTTTTTTATTGGCAACGGCATAAGCATATGCAAGACTAATGGCCACGAATGTTTTACCCTCCCCTTCAGTAAGACTCATGATGGCTAATACTTTATTAGTATCGCCCATTTCGTGATCTATCTCAAACCGCACTGCGCGCAATTCGTTCCTGAAACGCGCCGCATCGGCCGTAGCACCCGGCTGCCAGGCATCTTTAATATCAAGGCTGCTTCCTTTCACTGCATTAAGCGTCCCGAGTACAGGCATGCTTGTTTGTGCCACTAATTCTTTGGGCTCTGCAATGGAGTGATCAAGATAGAATAATACAAACAGTACAACTATGCAAAAAACAAAACTTATCATACCCGAAAGAATAACCAATAACATTTTTTTTGAAGGCTGTACTTCGCCCGGCATCGCCTCCTGTATCTGGCGCAGGTTAATAGAAAAATTAGATGCAAGACTTGTTTGATTATACTTTGCCAGTATCTCCAGGTACTCACGGCTGGCTACATCAATATTATTTTCAAATGCCTGCACTTCAGCCTCGTGCGGAACAAGTGCATCAAATTTTTTATTTAACCTGTCTAATTCCCTATTGATTGATCCAACACTGTTTTGTGCAAGCTGCAGCGTTATTTCCATCTGGAGTTTTTGTGTGATAAGATCTTGCTTGGTCGACAGGGGGCTTACCAGGTATTTATCTGAAGATTCAGCAATTGCCCCTGCGAGCACGCTCTTAACAGAGTCTATTTTGCGTTTATACAAATCATCAAAATTACTTGTTACATATTCGTCATTTAATATATTCAGTTGGTTTTTGTACCCTATAATATCGTTGTTTATTTTAACAAGCGTGTTTTCAAGATACTTACGGTCCTGGGGGTTAAACTTGCTGTCAATATCTTTTAATGCAGCGGTATAACCAATTATATCTTTTTCGGCAAGGGCACGCCTGGTTTCAAAATCTGCTAACTGTCCATAAAGGCTTTTTGCCTGTTCATTCAGGTTTAGTACATGGTTTTTTATCTTGTAATTCTTTAAGTCCAGCATTGCCTTATTCATAATGTCCTGCTTTTCTTTCAGCAGCCTTTCATAAAAACTTACAGCCTTCAACTGGTTTTCTTTTACTATTGAGGTGTAATAAGTAATAAATTCAGAGCAGAGTGTATTAACTATAAAGGCAGATAGTTCAGGGTTTTCAGAAACACCTTCCACATCTATAAAATCGCTGTTATTTACGCGGTAAACGGCTATTTTTTTACGCAGAGACTCATCATCATAGCCCATACTCTGCAATATGGCGTACATACCTTTTTCATCTTTGTCAAAAAGTGAAAGTTCTGTCCTGTCTTTGTAATGCTTTTCATAGACGGCCAAAACCACGGCGCGTTTTTCCTTTGAAAGTGTTTCCAGCAATTTGCTTTCAGGTTTAAACGGTGCTTTGGTAGTCAGGTCATTTATTATGAGTTTGTATGATACCTGGTCTACAATTTTATTTAGCAACATCATTTGAGTCAGGTTACTGAACTCCTGGCTTATTTTAGACTCCTGCTCATCTCCCTGGCTAAACACGTTTTGAGACTGGTCGACTATACCCGTAGCAATTCTACCATACGAGGTAAACTGGCTTGGCAACCTTCGTACCAAAAAATACGTAATAATTACAGTTACAATAGGTATGCACACCAGCAATACCCGCCGCCTGTACAATAATTTCAGGAATTTTATAAAATCCATCAGTGTATATCTTCTAATTTTTTACCAACTAATTCTTCAAGACTTGTTTTTGCAACCAATACAGAGCCTTCTGACTCTATTTTTGATTGCACCCTGTCTGCAAGATTTACCAGTGATTTGTTATAATCGTCTAACGTAACCTCGCCTTTCTCATATTTATGCTTAAACATTTCCATATTGCTTTCCGCGTCAGACTCTGCTTCCTGCCTAACTTTTAAAATAGCTACCTGTTGTATATAGGTAAAATAACGCTCCTTAACCAGTGCGGCAAGGTTTATATAATATTCATCCCGTTCAAATTCACTTACACGTAAATCTTCTTTCGCCTGGCCTATCATGCTTTTATTTTTAAGCAAGCCCCCCACATTAAAAAAAATCCCTACCTGGTAACCATTCAATATGCTGGGGTTAATAAGCGTTGTGCTGTTATTAGGGCTGTATAAAAACGAAAAGGTAAACACATCAAACCAGCCAAGCTTCATTTTCTTCAGGTTTTGCTGCTGGGCCGCAACACGATGTTCAAAAGTATGCGCGCGCGGGTAGTTTTGTTTTGCCAGGGTTACCAGCGTATCCAGAAATGGATAGGATATTTCCGGCATCATTGTTTTGGTAGTAACCTGCGCGGATGCAGTAAACGCCATTACACCAAAAAAAAGTACGGTAAAAAACCTGGTTAAAGCAGCAATCATTATAGGGCCTTTGATATTTTTATTATCAGCGCAAATGGTTTTCACCCTGCTCATTGATATTTGGATTTGATTTTAATAGTTCAAGTTAACAAAAATATTCATTTCATAACTAAGTGAGCCTAATATTGTTATATATTTCGCTGAAAATACGCTTAAAGAAATTAAGCAATGAGCGTAATTGTATCTTTAGTGATATTTTTACAGTAACCAATATCTCGCTGGTATGCCTCTCGCTGAAATAATTAAGAATAATCCGCGAACCAAAAAACTGGTGCACTGGATGCTGATTCCGCCGGGTGACTACCGCCCTCGCTGGTGGGTACGCAACTTTGCAAATATTTTTTTTCACAAAAGGGGCAAACACTCACGTATACGGCGGAATGTGAGAATGGATGTGCTGCCTTTTAACAAATTTGAGCTGGGGGAACGTTCAGTTATTGAAAGCTTTTGTACAGTAAACAATGGTGTTGGTGATGTTTTTATTGGATATAACACGCTTGTGGGTATTGGCAATGTAGTGATAGGCCCTGTGCGTATAGGTAATAACGTAATTATGGCGCAGAATATAGTGGCTAGCGGCCTTAACCATATTTATGAGGATATACACGTGCCTATTGTACAGCAAAATGTTACAACTGCAGCAATAAGCATTGGCGACGACAGCTGGATTGGGGCCAACGTGGTAATTACAGCCGGGGTAAATATTGGCAGGCATTGTGTTGTTGCGGCAGGGTCCGTGGTTACCAAAAACATACCTAATTACAGTATTGCAGCAGGTAACCCGGCAAGGGTAATAAAAAAATTTGATGAAACTTTAAACGCATGGGTAAGAACGACAGTTTAAAATAATGTTTCCCTGCGTTAGAATTTGCCATTTAAAATTGGCTTATTGCGTACATACCATGCAAACACTACCTTTGAAAATATATAATTTTTGTAAACTGGAACCCTAATTATTATGGAAAAACTATACAGCCTTGAGGAACTGGAGGCAATAAGCGACGGAGATGAGGCATTTATTGCCACAATGAAACAAATATTTGAGGAAGAAATGCTTATATCGCTGGAGAAGATGAATAAGGCATTTACCGATGGTGACCTTAATACCATAAGGATTACCGCGCATACCATGAAGCCGTCTATTGATAACCTTCACATTAATTCGGTACGCAACGAGGTAAGATTGCTGGAAAGCCTTGCTGCAAGTAATTCCCCACTTGATGAACTGCTGCCACTTGCCCAAAAAGTGGAAGCCGCAGTGCGTGCAGTTATTGCAGATATGAAAACTACGGAATAAAGTACTGCTTAAACAATTGCCGGTTTTGCCGTAAAATACTAAACGCTTCTTTGCCCGGCAAAGCGCCAACTTGCACTACCTGCCTGTGAGTTTGTATATTTGTAGTTATCCATGAATGAAATGCAAGGAACTGATACATTATTCCCGGGGGGTAAAACCGGGAACCTTTTATATGCTGAAATAATTATTCCGCTTGCATTACCAAAAAATTATACATGGTCCATTCCGCACCATTTACAGGAGACTGCTAAACCGGGTGTACGCGCCGAGGTGGAGCTAAAGAATAAAAAATATGCTGGTATTATAAAGCAAATATCTTCCCATAAGCCAGACGCCTTCAATCCAAAGTCAATCATTAACGTTTTAGATACGGAGCCGATAGTAAGCCAGCCCCAGCTTGACTTATGGCAATGGGTGGCAAGTTATTATATGTGCAGCGAAGGCGAAGTTATGCAGGCAGCAGTTCCTTCAAATCTCAAATTGTCTGGGGAAACCATAATAGCATGGAACGATGAGCGCGGTGAAGATTTTAGTGATTTGGACGACCAGGAATACCTGGTAGCCGAAGCATTAAGTATTAAGAATGAATTACGCATGAGCGAAGTGCAACAACTGCTTGATGCATCTCATGTGTACCCTGTTATAAAAAGGCTGATTGATAAACAGGTTTGCTTTGTTTGGGAGGAACTAAAAGAAAAATACAAGCCTAAAACCGAAACCTACATACATCTTGATGCAGTTTATCATAAGGAAGAAAACCTCGCCGAGCTATTAAACAACTGGAGCAAAGCGCCCAGGCAGATGGAGCTATTATTAGCCTTTATACATTTACTGAAAACAGAGGGAGAGGTAACCCAGGCATCTTTACTGAAAAAATCTAATGCTACAGCAGCGCAATTAAAAGCGCTGCTTGAGAAAAATATTCTTGTCGCCGAAAAAAGAACCGCCAACCGGTTGCGTTCCCTTCCGCGCGATATTAAAATAGACTTTGCCCTATCCGATGTACAGCAATTGGCCGCCGATGACATTTTGAATGTTTTCAGCCAAAAACAAGTATGCCTGTTACATGGCATTACCGGCAGCGGAAAAACCCAGGTATATATAAAGCTTATTGAGCTATTTATCCGGCAGGGCAGGCAGGTGTTGTATATGCTGCCAGAGGTGGCATTAACAGCACAGATGATACGCCGCCTGCAAAAAAACTTCGGTGGTTATATTGCTATTTATCATCACAAATTCAATGCGAATGAGCGTGTGGAGATTTGGAATAAAGTAAAAAGCGGGGAAACAAAAGTGGTGTTGGGCGCCCGTTCATCTCTTTTTTTACCTTTTAAGGATTTGGGGTTAATAATTGCCGATGAGGAACACGACCCTTCATACAAGCAACAGGATCCCGCCCCTCGGTATCACGCAAGAGACGCGGCCATATATTATGCAACCCTTTTTAATGCTAAAGTGTTATTGGGCAGCGCCACTCCGTCAATAGACAGCTATTATAATACACAAACCGGCAAATACGGCCTGGTTACCTTACGCGAAAGATTTGGCAACGTAGCTATGCCGGCCATTGAAATAATAGATGTAAAGCAGGTTGCGTCAAAAGATAAAAGTAAATACATCATTACGCCGCAACTGAAAGAAGAGATTGCAAAATCTCTTGGCACGCATAAACAGGTAATTTTGTTTCAAAACCGGCGTGGCTATTCACCCTACCTCATTTGCGGGGTATGCGGATGGATACCGCAGTGTCAAAACTGCGATGTTACTCTCACTTATCACAAGGCTAAAAACAAGCTTATGTGCCATTATTGCGGTACAGCCTACCCCATAATAAACACCTGCGCAGCTTGCGGAAGCCATCATTTTATACAAAAAAACTTTGGCACCGAAAGGATTGACGAATTGATTACGGAAGAGTTCCCCTCTGCTAAAACAGCCCGGATGGATTATGACAGCATTAAAGGCAAGCACGATCATGACAACCTTATAAAGCTGTTTGAGCAGCAAAAAATTGACATACTTACCGGTACCCAAATGGTGGTGAAAGGATTAGATTTTGAACATGTAAACCTTGTGGGCATTATGGATGCAGACGGCATTTTAAATTTTGCTGATTTCAGGGTGAATGAACGGGCTTTTCAGCTGATGGAACAGGTAAGCGGGAGAGCGGGGCGTAAAGACGGTATAGGGAAAGTAATACTGCAGGTTAGTAACACCCAGCACCCGGTGTTGCAATTTGTGCAGGCACATGATTATTCGGCCTTGTATTCATTTGAAATACTTAACAGGCAGCAATTTTTTTACCCGCCTTTTTCAAGGCTTATACAAGTAACATTCAAGCATAAGGAAAGTTTTATTGCAGAAGAAGCCGCCTACTACATGGTGCAGGGCCTTAAACCTAATTTTGAGAAAGCAATAAGCGGGCCTGCCGAACCTGTTGTAAACCGGATACGAAACCAATATTTGTGGGAATTGTTAGTAAAACTGCCAAAAGACGGCGCAACCATTCAGCAATGTAAACGGGAATTGCAACAGCAAATAATCATCATTCAATCCAATAAAAGGTACCGGGCCGTGAATATAATAATTGATGTTGACCCTATGTAAGGTTACGTTTTTGCCCATTCTTTTTTGATTTTGACAACACTTGCATTATTAACAGCGCCAGCCCTGCTGCCTCAAAAGTAATTGCCGCAATAAGCATTTCGTTTGCATGCGGCCAATGACTTATTTTAAACACCGCCCCAGCAAGGAAAAAAATACATCCCAGTATTAAAGGCACAGAGGAGTACCACGATTTCATTATTAAGGTGTTTACTTCTAATAAAGCTATTGATTTATCTAACACTTTTCTATTGTCAACCCGGCTAACAGCCATTTATTGAAAAACCTTATCTTACGCTCAAAAAAAAGTGTTTGGCTTATGAGAAATAGCGTGTTTTTGATGGCTTGTTTAACATGCATAACAACTCTAAGCTCTGCCCAGGTAAGCGTTCTTATGCAGCACAATGATCTAAAGCGTACCGGGTGGAACCAGTCTGAAACCGTACTAACGCAAACCAACGTGGCCAGTGGTAATTTTGGACTTATTTGCAAAAAAAAAGTTGATGACCAGGTATATGCGCAACCCCTTATTGTAAGCAATGTTAAAATAGGTGGAAAAACATATAAGAATGTTTTATTTACGGCAACCGTTAATAACAGTGTTTACGCCTTTAATGCAGATGACACCTCTACAAGCCCGCTTTGGCAGGTAAACCTCACCTATAAAGGCTACCGCGCCCCGTTAAATACCGATATGACCGGCGCTTGCGGAGGCAACTACCAGGATTTTAGTGGCAAAATGGGTACGGTTTGCACACCAACAATTGATGTTTCAACCAGCACTATTTACTTACTGGTACGCAGTGTTTCAAATAATGGGCTAACCTACGTACAATACCTGCACGCGCTTGACATAACAACAGGTAAAGAAAAAAGCGGGAGCCCGGTATCCATTACAGCAAAAATTGCAGGCGCGGGTGACGGCTCCACTGGCAGCACAATATACTTTGATGAACAGCATGAAGGGCCCCGGGCAGGCTTGCTATTATATAACGGCACTGTGTATATGGCCTGGGCATCGCATTGCGACTGGAGCCCCTACCATGGTTGGGTGCTGGGGTACGACGCAGCTACATTGAAACAGAAATATGTATTTAATGATACGCGCAATGGCGGTTTAGGGGGAATCTGGATGAGCGGCCAGGCGCCAGCCGTAGACGACGAAGGCTATATTTACCTTTCAACAGGTAACGGTTCTGTCGGCTCAAATGGAAACCCGGGAGATACCGTTAACCGGGGAGAAAGCCTGCTTAAACTAAAACCCTCTGACAGCACCATGAAAATCGTAGATTTTTTCACCCCGGACGATTATCAATATCTTGAAGATAATGACCTAGATTATGGGGTTGACGGGGTTTTATTAATACCCAATACCAACATATCGCTGTCTGGCAGTAAGGAAAGTTATTCCTATGTAATTAACAATAATGCGATGGGCGGAGTTACCACAAATAATTCCAACGCCATACAAATGCTTGATGTAAATGCCAGCTCCGATTTTTACTCAAAACACCTGCACGGTACGCCGGTTTATTTTAAAAGCAGCACCGGGCAGGAATATGTGTATGCATGGGCTGAAGGTGGCTTATTAAAACAATTTCCCTTTGACAGGAACGCGGGAAAGTTTGATACCGCCAACAAAATAGTAGGTGTAGGCACCCTGCCTTATGGCATGCCCGGCTCGATGCTGGCATTATCTTCGAACGGTACCGATAGCGGGACAGGAATACTATGGACATCTCACCCCCTGCAAGGTGATGCTAACCAAGGGGTGGTTCCGGGTGTTTTGGAAGCTTATGCTGCCGATGACGTTAGCCACCAGCTTTGGAGCAGCAGTTGGAATACCAGCCGCGATGGCATATCCAAGTTTGGTAAATTTGTTTGCCCTACCATTGCCAATGGCAAAGTTTACCAGGCCACCTTTTCGGGTTTCGTGGCAGTGTATGGTTTAAACCCCGTCAAAGCGGGCTGCTCATCAACCCTGCCGGCCAAGTGGCAAAGCGCTGATATCGGTTATCTGGCATACCCGGGTTACCCCTGCTACAGCAATGGAGTGTTCACTATCAAATCATCAGGGGATGATATATGGTCTTCAAGGGATGATTTTCATTATTTATTTCAGCCATTTAACCCGGCATCAGGCGACATCGTCGCCCGGGTAATGTCGTTAGACAATACGGATGTATGGGCAAAATGCGGCGTTATGTTCAGAAAGAACCTTGACCCAGGTTCACCTAACACATTTATGGTAATAACTATTGGCAATGGCGCTTCTTTTCAAAACAGGCTGCTGCAGGGTGGTGATAGCCATTACAGCACAAACAATAAAGTCGTACACGCGCCTTATTGGGTGAAACTTTCTAAAAGAGGCGACAGGTATATTGGTTATTACTCGCCTAACGGCATAAACTGGACGGCTGTTGATTCAGTAGATGTTTCCCTCGGAGATTATGCCTATGCCGGAATAGCTTATACAACAAAAAATAACACGGTACAGGGGACATCTTTAGTTGACAATGTGAGTTTTACCAACAATGATGAACTGGCAATTGAGATTGGTAAGTTAACCGGCAAAAATGTAGACAACAGTTATGCCGCGCTTTCCTGGACATCTGCCAATAAATCAAGTGACGATATATTCGATGTAGAACGTAGCGATGACAATATGCATTATTCCTTAATCGGTACGGTAAAAGCAAGTACTGAGCAGGGTACACATAATTATACGTTCAATGACAAAACGCCCTTGTCGGGAGTGAATTATTACCGGGTAACACAAATATTAAAGGACGGGGAGTTTAAATACTCTAATGTGCTGCCCCTGTCATTTAACACCTACATATTTAACATTTACCCTAACCCCGCCCGCGGCCAGCTTTTTGTGCGTTACGTAGACGACCTGGGTGTTGATAAAACCATTACGGTGCAACTTATTAATAGTGCCGGCCAAATAGTATACCAGCACAATGTTGTAGTACAGGGCATGGCTAATACTGTTGTACTTAATCTTCCTGCATCACTCGCGGCGGGTATGTATATTGTACAGGCTGTGAATGAAAAGGGCGAAAAAAGGACAAGGAACTTATTTATAGAGAAATAGTTTATTATAATATGATTAATAAATCGCTTGTGCAAGAAACTTATGAGGCCATGGCTGATGGACAGCTTGCAGAACTGGCTGAAAAGGAAGGAGCCGGCCTTACCCCGGCATCTTTTGACATTTTAAAGCAAGAATTTGAAAAGCGAGGACTTAATGCAGGTATAATACAAGCGGCTGAGCAAAAACGGCAACTTAAAAAGAATACCGACAATATTAAAATACGGGAAGGGCGGGGAGCAACTATTCTGGAAGAATCCTGGCAATATGCACTGGTTGAAATGAAGCATGGT
This sequence comes from Chitinophagaceae bacterium, assembly GCA_035550215.1. Classification (GTDB taxonomy): domain Bacteria; phylum Bacteroidota; class Bacteroidia; order Chitinophagales; family Chitinophagaceae; genus JABDFW01. The sequence continues at coordinate 77,316 of DASZPM010000012.1, forward strand.
AAAACTTACGAAGAAATATATGCGGATTTGCTGGCCAATGGCCTGGAGGCACAAACAGCCCTTGACATTACGGAAGGCCTTGAAATAAAAGCAGACAAACTGGTTACCCAAAGCAAAAATCAGGTAACGCAGGGAATATTATCTTTATCAGCGGGTCTGTCCATAACCATCATAACTTTTCTTAATGCAATAAACGGCGGGGTGTATATTGTAGCTGTCGGCTCCATATTTTTCGGAGGCATCAGGCTGGTAAATGGATTGGTTGGATTGGGTTCATATAAAAAAATACTAAAAAACTGCATCGACCAAAGATTGCGCCTGGAAGCCGCACAAACTACATATCATGAATATTGATACTTTTATCTTTTTAGAAATGGTAAGAAAAATAGCTTTGGCAATGCCGGGAGTAACCGAAGCAAGCTGCTATGGCAGCCCCGGGTTTTACGCCGGCAAAAAATTGTTTGGCCGCCTGCGCGAAGAAGGGGATGTGATGGTTATTTACACGGAAGAAAGGGATATATGGATAAAGAAGGACCCAAATACATTTTTTATTACTGACCATTATAAAAATCATCCCTATATGTTGATTTCTCTTCCAAAGGTGAGTCAAAAAGATTTAACTAATTTGATTGAAACAGCGTGGGCAAAAAGGATTGGCAAAAAATTGCTCAGGGAATGGGTGGCCGGTAGCCGCAAAAAATGATTATGCGCTTTCCAAAGAAATTATTACCATCTATTTGTCAAGAAGTTGTAAACTAACTGCCCGATATTTTGTATTATTGACAATCTATACGCTAAAACTTCGCACTATGGCAAACCTGCCTTCTTTAATGAACCTGCATATGCGCTACCGGCTTTGGATAGCTGAAATGAATTTTTATATAAATATTATACGTATACTGGAGGATTATCTCACCGAACTGTCGGCCAAGAGCAATACACCTGAAGTTGAAGCAGGTATAAACGGTTTTAAGCAACAATTTGTAGAGCTAAGGAAAGAAATTGATGATTTAAGGCATGAAATGCATATAATTAAAATGACTTTGGCTGCCTACAGCCGTGAAGGCAAAATAATTACGCAAGAAACCTACCAGAGTGATAACCATGAAACGCTGGAAAAGCGCTTTTTAAGCCTGCAGGCGGGTTTTGAAACCATGAAAAAAGATTTCGCCAGCTTTGAGGATAAATAGCAGGTTAATGCATGTTTCTGTATAATAATCTTATCATACAGGGTAAAACAATAAGCAGCAACGGCAAAGCAATAACAAACCCGCCGATTACAGCTATGGCCAGCGGCTGGTGCAACTGGGCGCCGGTGCCAATACCCAATGCAATTGGCATAAGTGCAATAATGGCCCCCAAAGCAGTCATAAGCTTTGGCCGCAAGCGTGTTGATATAGCATAAATAATCGCCTGGTCAGCATTATGCGATTCAACGTAAGACTGTCTGAATTGTAAAAAGGTAAAAATGGCGTTCTCACCAATTATCCCTACAATCATTATTAAGCCTGTATAGCTGCCTACATTAAGCGCTGTGTGAGTGATAAACAGCCCAAGATAACTGCCGCTTATACCCAGCATGGCTATACCCAGTATTATTAACGCAATGCCAAAATTGCGAAACAGGAAAAGTATTACACCAAACACAAGCAAGCCGGAGGTAATGAGTATTATCAGTAATTCACTAAAGGACTTTTGCTGATCCGCATATGCCCCCCCATACACTATTGCGTAACCTTGCGGCAGAGATACAGAAGATGAAATTTTCTTCTGTATTTCTTTCATAACTGTTCCAAGGTCGCGGCCTTCAAGCCTCGCAGTAACCACGCCCATACTCTGCATATCCTGCCGCTGTATCTCTGCCTCTCCGGCAACAAGCTGTACATCGGCAAGAGAGCTTATCGGTTTTAATTGGCCATTGGGTAAAAATACTTGCAGGTTTTTTATATCATCCACGCCTAAAGTTTTATTACCGGGGTACACGAGGCGAATATTGCTCAACTGCTCCTTATCATATACACTGCCGGCTATATTCCCTTCAAGGCCGGTTTGCAACTGAAATTGCAGGTCGGCAGGCGTAATACCATATTGCGCGAGGTTTACATAATTAGGGTCCACTTCTACAGACGGCCCTGCAATAGTAATACCGTCAAAAACATCCGCAGTGCCCTTTACGCTGTCTATTACATCTGCCACCTGCTCAGAAAGCTCCTGCAATTTAGGTTGGTCACTTCCAAAAATTTTTATCTCAATAGGCTGTACGGATGTCATTAAATCACCGAGCATATCGCCAATTACCTGCCCAAAATCTACCCGAAGCGCAGGTTGCGAGCTTTCAATTTGCTGGCGCATGTCATCAATCACTTCATCAGTCGTTCTTGACCTGTTTTTCTTTAACTGTATTAAATAATCCCCTGTATTTGGCTCGGTAATAAAAAAACCCATTTGTGTGCCTGTTCTTCTTGAGTAGGCTTCCACTTCAGGCACTTTTACTATCAGCTTTTCTATCTGCTGCAACATCCTGTTTGTTTCCTCCAGCGAAGTACCGGGCGGCGATGTATAGTCGAGTACTATGCTGCCTTCGTCCATGTCAGGTAAAAACCCTGTTTCAAGCCGGGGCAATATATATATTACGGAAGCCACTAATACCCCCATTATGAAAAAACTTATTACAGGCCGCCTTATAAAAAACCCCACCCACGCCTGTGTTCTAACATTATGCGGTTTTGTTTTAATTTCTTTTTTAGCGCTGTCGCGTGAGAAGACCAGGTAAATTACCGGCAACATTAACCATGTTACAAAAAAAGAGCAAACCAGCGTAATAATCATTGTATTGGTAAGCACTTTAAAATAGGCGCCTGCAACACCGCTCATTAACACAAAAGGCAGGAAAATTACAATAGTGCTTAATGATGAGCCCACCATTGCCGGAAAAAGATAGTGAATAGCTTTTTGCACCAGGTTTTTTGAAGACTCGCCCGGATGTTCTTCGTGCGTGCGGTGAATTTGCTCCACTACAACTATAGCGTCGTCAATAATAAGGCCGATGGCTGCTGCAATTGCGCCAAGCGTCATTATGTTAAGCGTTTGGCCGGTTGCATACAAAACGATTATTGTAAGCAGCAACGTTACAGGTATTGTAAATAAAATTACGCTGCTTGCTTTAAGGGAACGCAGGAACAATATTGCCACAAAAATTGCCAGTGCCAGCCCAATCCATAAACTGTCCGTTACACTTTTAACAGCATCTTTCACAAAATCGGCCTGTACATAATATGGTTTTATCGTTACATCTTTAGGTAATATTTTTTGCAGCTCGTGCAACTTGGCTTCCATCTTTACAGAAAGGTCGATAAGGTTTGCGTTGGGCTGCTTTATAACCGCCAGCAAAATGCCTTCATGCCCGTTGGCATTAATTTTAATGTATTCTTTTGCCTCCCTTATCTGTACACCCGCAATATCTTTCAGCAATACTATCCTTCGGCTGTTATTGCTGATAACAACATTTTCCAGTTGCTCCTTTGAGGTTACTGACGCGTTTGTAACAGTTAAATACATCCGCCTGTAGTCAGACAGATAACCGTTAGATTGTATGAAATTAGTTTGGCCTAACGCCGTATTAACTGCGTCAGGGGTAATACCAAGAAGATTCATCTTCTGCCTGTCAAGCAACAGCCAGTATTCTTTGGTCTTCCCTCCTATCACCCTCACTTCAGATACACCTTCCACCTGCGACAGGAAGGGTTTTATGGTGTACATGGCGAGTAACTTCATATCAATAGGAGAACGGCTTTTGCTTTCCAGCGAATAGCCTATTACCGGAAGTATAGAAGGGTTCATGCGCTCGGCGGTCACCTGTACGCCGGGTGGCAAATCATTTCTTATTTCATTTATCTTCGACTCGATTCTTTGCAGGCTTAAATCAACATCGGCATCCCAGTTAAGGAAAGCCGAAATCTCACAACTACCCCTGCTTGTAGTACTGCGTATAGTTGCCAAATCGGGTACCTGCTTAATAGCTGTTTCCAGTTGCCGTGTCACGGTAATCATCATTTTCTTTACCGGCTGCTGGCCTGCATCTGCAATAATTTTTATTTTAGGAAATGTTATTTCAGGAAAAAGCGCAGTTTGCATTTTGCTGTATGCAAAGGCGCCGCCAAGCAGTATTATAACAATAACTACGATAACCGGGTTTTTATATAAAATAAAAAAATTTCGCATCTGCTTTCTCCATTTATTCTTTTACAATTTTAACTTTCGCCGTATCAGCTAGCCCATAGTTACCTGTAATTAATATATTGTCAGATGCAGACAATGGCGGTGATGTTATTTCAACATTATCCTTTGTTTCCAACCCTTTAGTAACGGGCACTTTTACTGCTATAGAGTCGTTAATCATTTTCATAATCCAAAATTCACTTTGCGCTTCGTCACTCAATACAGCGGCTTTTGGAAGAGATACAGCATTTATTTTTTGTGATTTTACAAGATCAACTTTAGCGACGAGGTTGGCAGGAATAAGTTTACTGCTGTTTACCTTAATAATGTAACGTTGCGTTTGAGAAACAGAATCTACCGAGGGCAACGATGATTGCACATAGCCGGTAAGGGTTGTGCTGTCAGGTAAATGCAGTGTAAGCGTTTTATTATTATCAAGGTAAGGTTTTAGTTCATACGGCAGGTCAAGAATAAATACAAAACTGTTCTGGTCGGTAATTTCAGCTAATTGCTCCCCATCCTGCACATAGTTGCCGGCTGTATAAGTAAGCTGGGTTATATACCCGCTGCCTGGTGATTTTACAGTTACGGTACCTTCAAAATGAAGCGAGGTGTCCAATGAGTTAATCGTATTGCCGAGCGCCTGCGCCTCTTTTGTTTTGATAACAAACAATACCTGCCCCTTGCTTACAAACTGCCCCGGGCGCACATTAACTTCCTGTAAATAACCATTAACACTGGCTTTTGCATAGGTTTTGAGCAAAAATGAGGACACCGCATTTACCTGCACCGTCTCCGTCATACTGCCCGTTTCGGGATGTGTAACAGTTACAGGTGTTACTACGTCCGCAGGCGCCTCATCCGTCCCGTCACCCTCGCCCCCATTTTGAGCGCATCCGCAAAAGATAAATGAAAGTACAAAAAGATATATCGCTATATTTTTTTTCATTGCCTGCTCCAGTAATTTATTTGAGTAATGATTTGCAATTTGCTTATGGTATTTTGCAGTATTATGTTTTTCGCGTTTAGGTAATTGTTTATCGCGATTATATAATCGGCAATGTGTACATCGCCCGTAGCTAACAGCCTGCCATTAGCCTCAATAAGGCTTTGCACATATTTAAGCTGGGCCGACGTTTCGTCTATCAACTGTTGTGTTGCATTTAGCTGCTGTATTAATAAGGCTATTTGCTGGCTGTATTGGGCTTTGAAAAAATCACGGTAGCCCTGTCTTGTTTGCTCAGCAATAGCAATTTTTGTATGCTGCATTTTACGCTGCCGTCCATCGTAAATGGGCACTGTAAGGTTTATGCCTATGCTGGAGCCAAAGTTTTTATATGCCTCGTAGGCGAAGCTTGATACATAACCCGCATCAGCATACAGGTTTACTTTTGGCTTGTAATTAAAATCAATTTGCGCATCTGAGTTTTTAAGCAGTAAGCTGTCAATACGGAACTTGTCATAAAACACCGTACTCTCGGGGCTGGTCATTTCGTAAAGGTTAATAGCCGGCGCCGTAAGTGGTATGAAAGAGGTGTCCACAAGCCCGCTGACATAATTCAATAAGGCAAAGTCGTTTCTATATTGATTTTTTGCCTGCAGCACTGCCAGCTTTTGTTGCTGCAAAGTCACCAAAAAAGTGAGGTAATCGGTTTGCCGGTAAACTGACGATTGGGTAAGCCTCTTTAAAATAGTGTCTTCCTTCAACAATAAATCAAGCACTTCATTATTAAACTGGTATTGCTGCCAACTGCCATACGCGGTTATATACTGGCTGGTAATTGCTTTTTGTAAATCTTTTACCGATATTTTGGAAAGTACCCGCAATGAATCGTTTTGCAGGCCGAGCATATTATATTGATTTTGCAGGTTTGCCTTACCAATCAATTGCTTTGAGGCAGCAACAAGCTCACTAAAGTTGGCAAAGTTTGTAACTACACCGTCATAGCCAAAGCCCCCAATAACAGGGGCCCATGAGTTTGTGCTTACACCATTTACCTGTGTTTTATACCCCGCCGCCAGCCTCGCACTGTCAACATGGTTTTGCTGCACCTGGTGGGCGTAATCCTTTAGCAGGGGGCTGGTTTCAATACCCGCGTTAATATAATAATCAAGCGTTTTCTCCTGCCCGTTTACAGCAGTTGTAGCTAATAATAATACCCCCAAACAAAAAAATACCCTCATTGCATATGCTGTTTATTGCCCGAAATAAATAGTGAATATGTGCATATCGTTTTCAAATGTATACATCGCTGAAAAGCCGGCAAGGTTGCATATTTCTTTAATAATAGCAAGCCCAAGGCCCGTTCCTTCACTCTCATTTTGTGCTTTATAAAAACGCGTAAATACTTTGCCTTCATCCAGTGCGCCTCCCGGCGCGGTATTGGCAACCTGCATATACCTGCCATTCAATACAATATCAATTTTCCCTCCGCCGGGGGTATACCGCAAAGCGTTACTTAGAAGATTATTAACCAATATTTCCGCAAGATGCTGGTGAAATGATTTACTTATATCCCCGCATTCAATGGCCAGCTTGATGTTGCGCGATGATATTAAATCCTGCCACTCGCTTGTCCTGGCTAATATCACGTGGCGAAGGTTTACCGGTTCATCAGCAATAAACTGCCGGTTTTCCAGCTTTGTAAGCAATAATAAGGACTGGTGAAGGCGTGACAATTTGCTTGCCGCGTTTTCTATCGCCAGTAACTGGCCAATATTCTCTTGTGTCAGTGTATCATCCTGTAACAATAACTCCACCTTGCTGCGTATAACCGCTAACGGGGTTTGCATTTCATGTGACGCATTTTCAGTAAAAGCCTTTAATGCATGATAATCCCTGTAGATATGCAGCGTCATCTGGTTGAGGCTGTCGTTGAGGAGGGCTATTTCGTCCACAGGCACGTTGGGTAATTGCAGGGGCTTTTCTACCGCAATTGTATAACCTTTTATCCGGCCGATGGTATTGTAAAAGGGTTGCCAAAGGCGGCTAATCACTTTACGGTTAATAAAATAGTTCACCAGTAAAATCATACCGATAACCCCCAATGTCACTAATATAATCAGTTGCAACAGGTCTTCTGTTTCAGCTTGCGAACGATTTACGGTAACATTATACAACTTATCCTGCACCTGTATGCTGAAAGTAATTTGCCTTACCTGCTCGTTTTCATTTTCCCTTTTATTAAACACCGTTATGCTGTGCGCATGCCTGCTTCTTTTAACCGGCGTTTGTACTTCAGATGCCGTAATCCATTGCTGGCGCGTGTTTTCAAAATCAGGAAGCTGATTATGAGACTGGACATATTCCACAATTTCCTGCTCTTCGGATTTGAGGGTGCCGTCAAGCTGCCTTATAAGTATATAGTATAACACAAAATAAAACGCCACACTACCGGCTATAAATGTTGCGATGGTGGCAATAATATTTATGCGATTATATTTGGCGAATAGCTTCATTTAAACCTGCATTTTATATCCCACTCCATAAACCGACCTGATACAATCATTACCGCCGGCCGCCACTATTTTTTTTCTAAGATTTTTTATGTGGGTATAAATAAAATCGTGGTTGGCTACAAAATCCATGTCATCTCCCCACAAGTGTTCCACGATGGAATTTTTGGACAGCACTTTATTCCTGTTCACAATAAAAAATAGCAGCAGTTGGTATTCCTTTAATGTGAGTGCAACGGGTTTGCTATTCACCAACACCTCCTTCCCGTTAGTATCAACCTCTATGTCGCCCGCCATAATAACTGGCTGGCCGCTATAATTTTTTCGGCGCAAAATAGCCGCCACACGCACACTTAGTTCCGATAAATGAAACGGTTTTACCAGGTAGTCATCAGCACCGGTTTGCAGGCCCTCTATTTTGTCTTCCAGTGCACCTTTTGCGGAAATGATAATTACCGCCTCGGATTTGCGGTTTTTTTTTAGATATTGCAGCAATTGCATGCCGCTTCCACCCGGCAGCATAATATCCAGTATCACGCAGTCATAATCATACCCTTCAATCTTCTCTAAAGCTTCTTTATAAGTATATACCGCTTCGCAGATATAATTTGCTGCGGTTAGGTACTCTACCATGCTTTGATTCAAAGGGCGCTCATCTTCTATTATAAGCAGCTTCAATATTGCTGAAATTTGTGTACAAAATACTACAATAAATCTGTAGCAAAACTGAATTGGTTTTCCTGGCAGGCAAACGCCGCATTAGCCAGCCAAAGCTTCCATTTGCAGGAGATTATTATACAAGATAGCGGTTAAAAACGGTCATTTGCGCATCCAAACATATTATCCGCCTGTTTATAAAACTTTCCGCTTCTTTCCCACGTAAATTAAGTTGTTAAAAAGATGTTGCCGCTTATTAAAAAGCATCAGAATGGGCAAAATTGTGCCGTTTCCAAGCAGTACATTTATATATCTTTACCCCTTAAAAACACGGTAGGTATGTTAAAAGTTGGCGTTTTTGGCGTTGGGCACCTGGGCAAATTTCATCTGAATAACTGGAAAGAGATAGAAGGTATAAGCTTGGCAGGTTTTTATGACCCAAACGACGGCACAGCGGCAGAGGTAGAGAAAAAATACGGGCTTACAAGATATACGAATGCCGGTGATTTAATGGATATTATTGATGCGGCTGATATTGTTGCACCAACCAATTACCATTATTCGCTGTGCGAAATGGCAATAAAAAAAGGCAAGCATGTATTTGTTGAAAAACCTTTGGCAAATACAATGGAGGAAGCAAAACAATTACTTAAGATTACGGCTGAAGCCAATGTAAAAGTGCAGGTGGGGCACGTTGAAAGATTTAACCCGGCTTATACCGCAGTAAAGAATTTGCAGCTCAACCCCATGTTTATTGAAGTGCATCGGCTGGCCCAGTTTAACCCGCGCGGAACAGAAGTAAGCGTGATATTAGATTTAATGATACATGACATTGATATTATATTAAGCCTGGTAAAAAGCGATGTAAAAAATATATCTGCAAGCGGCGTTGCAGTTATGACTGATACCCCTGATATTGCCAATGTGCGCATTGAATTTAATAATGGTTGCGTAGCTAACCTTACGAGCAGCCGTATAAGTATGAAAAAAATGCGCAAAATAAGGCTGTTTCAAAAAGATGCTTATATCGGCATAGACTTTTTGGAAAAGAAAACCGAGATAATAAAATTGAAAAGTGAGGGAGGCGGTGAAGATTTTTCGTTTGACATTGAAACGCCATCAGGAACAAAAACCATTAGCATCTATAATCCGGAGGTTAAGGCAGGCAATGCAATAAAAGAAGAGCTGATTTCGTTCAGGGACGCTATACTCAATAATACGCCCGTAGCTGTATCTGAAATGGATGGTTACCTTGCAATGGAAGTTGCACACCAGGTACTGGAAAAAATTAATAAAACCAAATTTCCTGTTTGATTGACCTGCCTATGCAGAAAAAAATGCCCATACCTATAAGCCTATATATACTAAGTGACCTTTTTACTTCGGCTGTTGTATGGGTAATTATATCATTGGTGCGCAAACACCTTTTGTATGAACACCCGCAAAATCTTGGCGAGTTATTTACAAGCGACCCATTTTTCGTACAATCACTTATAGCTATACCTGTTTTCTGGGTAATATTATATGCTATATCGGGCGCATACAGTACGTCAGTGTATACCAAGTCAAGGCTTACAGAATTGACGAATACTTTTATACAGGCCCTTACCGGTTCATCTATCCTCCTGTTCCTTGTTTTTCTAAACGATCACCGGCAGGATTACAGTTACCTGTATATTGTATTTTTTTCAATACTCGCATTACAAACTATTCTCCCCTTCACGGCCAGGTACTTTTTTATCATTCTCGCTAAAAAACAAATCCTTACAGGAAAATATTTTTTAAATACTATTATTGTAGGCAATAACCGGAAGTCGCACGATGCGTTCATAGAAATAAAAAACTTCAGGGAGTCCGGCTATCATATTATCGGTTTTTTAAGCGATGATAAAAGCCTTAAAAACGGTTTATCAAAATGGATACCCTGCCTCGGCAATACGGAGAATATTGAAACTATCATCCAGGAAAAAAATGTTGACCAGGTAATAATTGCACTTGACAAGGCCGAACAACAACAGGTTGACAGCCTTATAAGCAGGCTGAGTGAAAAAGATGTACAGGTAAAACTGGTACCGGATACATTTGAAATACTTTCCGGCTCGGTAAAAATTGAAAGTGTGCTTGGCGCTGTTTTAATAAACATCAACACCAACCTCATGCCGTCCTGGCAACTAAACATCAAGCGCCTGCTGGATGTTGGCCTTTCTATCGTATCCCTTGTAATATTAAGCCCTTTGCTGTTATTTATCGCCATAAAAACAAAATTGTCATCGAAAGGCCCGGTAATTTATTCGCAGGAAAGACTGGGCTGCAAGGGTAAGCCTTTTACCATTTACAAGTTTCGGTCAATGTATGACGACTCAGAAAAAAACGGCCCAAGCCTTTCCACAGAAGATGACGCAAGGGTAACGCCGTGGGGCAGGTTTATGCGTAAGTGGCGGCTTGATGAATTGCCCCAATTGTGGAATATTATAAAAGGTGAGATGAGCCTGGTTGGCCCCCGACCTGAAAGAATGTTTTACATTAAACAGATAAACAAGGTTACGCCCTATTACCGTTACCTTTTAAAGGTAAAACCGGGCCTTACTTCATGGGGCATGGTAAAATTTGGCTATGCATCGTCTGTTAGTGAAATGATAGAACGCATGAAGTACGACCTGGTATATATTGAAAATATTTCACTGCTGCTCGATATTAAAATTATGTTTTATACCCTTGAAATTATTTTTATGGGAAAGGGCAAGTGACAGTTTACAACAGAAAACCATTAAGCATAGCGAGGATATCTATAACACTAGCAGTTTTATATTTAATTTCATTTAGCCCATTATGCTGAGTACACAAATAAACGTTATACCATCAGGTTCACTTAACAAGGCAAAATGGGATAATTGCATTAATACAAGTCATAATGGCCTGGTATATGCCACCAGCACTTATCTTGATGCGATGGCAACACATTGGGCCGGAATGGTATTGAACGATTATAAATATGTAATGCCATTGCCCTGGAGAAAAAAAATGTTGGTTCAATACATTTATCCCCCAGCTTTTGTACAGCAGTTGGGCATTTTTTCGGCAGGTGATATTTCAGCGGAAGTTGTTTCTCTCTTTATAAAAGCAATACCTGCAAAATACAAGTATTGTGAAATGCACTTTAATTATGCTAACCTTTTGCAGGGAAATAATGTAATAATGCGCAAAAATTATTTGCTGAACCTGTCTCCCGGGTACGATAAGCTGTATAATGCATACAGCCGTTCTGCCATTAGAAACATTACAAAGGCAAACAATGCCGGGGTTACTGTACGGGACGGGATTGCGCCTGCCGCCATTATACAAATGCACCGCGGGAGGTTTGGTGATAATATTGGCGCCACGGCTGATGACTACGACCGGTTTTTGACTTTGTGCAATACATTGCTGCAAAAAAAGCAGTGCATAACGGCAGGCGCCTATGATGCTACCGGCAAATTAATTGCAGGCAGCGTTTATTTTATTTACAAAAACAGGGTAACATTTATATTAAACGGCAATACGCCGGAAAGCCTTACCTGCGGTGCTACACATTTACTAAAAGACCACGTTATTCAAAAACTCGCCGGCTCAGGCTACGTTCTGGATTTTGAAGGAAGCGATTTTGAAAATTTTGCCAGGTTTTACCGGCAATTTGGCGCAAAGGAAGTGGAACATTATTTTACCCTGACAATTAACAGGCTGCCATTTTTATTACGGCATTTAAAGAGATGACCTCTCTTCCAGCATGCGTTCTGCAATCATTAAGTCAACCGGGCGGGTTATTTTTATATTATCGTATTCACCTTCGGTAAGTAAAACACGTGTGCCATTTGCCTCCACTACGGTAGCCTCATCAGTAAAACTGTCTTTATATTCCTGCTGAAATGCCGGCAAAATAATGCTGCTTAAAAAAGTTTGAGGGGTTTGTATAATACGCACGTGTTGCCTGTCTTCAATAAAATGACTTCCCTTGCGCACAATACGAATACTATCAGTAGCTGCAACAGCCGGAACCGCACTCCCCATTTCAACAGCCTGGTTATAGCAGCGGTGTATCAGCGGTACAGAAATAAGGCATCGTACCCCATCATGCACAAAAACAACTGAATCGTGTTTTACCAACTGCAGGCCGCGCTTTACCGAATGAAACCTGGTCTCGCCGCCTTCAGTTATTATCATATCCCGGCCGGGCGGAAACATGGCTACAATCTGCCTGCCTTTTTCAATATGTTCCTTTGGCAGCACGATAACTACCTGCATATCAGCGTATGCACGTAAAAATGTATCTATCGTATACCATAATACAGGCTTGTTTTTAAGCAGCAGGAATTGTTTAGGAACAATATTGCCCATTCGTTTACCTGACCCGCCGGCTACAATAACAGCAATCTTCTTCATAGTAAAGTTCCCGGCAAAAAAATTGAAAAAAATCATTAAATAAAAAGCTTTGCCGTATAATCCTTGCAATATAAATGAAGTTAACCAGTATTTCTATATTACCTCGTGTTTGTTGCCGGCTGCCCTTTAGCACCGGGGTTTATTATACCATCCCCGCAGATCATTAAAAGTACTATTGCTTAAACGTTACGTGCCACCGCATGAACTATGCAGTAATGGCAACGCGGGCGTGGTATCGCCGGCGTCAATTAAGGGCGAAAATAACCTTATACGCATTAAAATCTGTTGGGTGCATTTTGCCCGGCAACATACAAAAACAAGGCAAAAAGTTAAAATAGCAGAGAGAACAATTCCGGCCGATCAACCAGCAGTTTAATTGTACCGGTTGTTTTTTAAAACGCCGGAATTCCTAATATTTGCATCTTCTTTTAACAATTTTCTTTTTTTGAATACTTTTATCTTCACCCTTTTAAAATTCGTGATGAAGAAAGCGTTAATAGCCTTCAATATTGTGTTACTTGTTGCCGTGGGTATTTTGTACTTGCTTTATTTTACGTATGTAAGCGAGGACATTCATGAAAAAAAAATTGCCCAGGCGCAGGTAGCAAACACTTTCAAAGTTGCTTATTTTGATTTTGACACGCTTGACACTTACTATGAATACTCCAAACAGGTGCGGCAGGAACTTATGGCTATAGATTCTGAAAATGAAAGAAAGCTTACCGAAATGCGGAGCGATATAGCCAACGAAATAAAGAAATTTAACAAGGTTGGCGCTTCTTTAACACAAACAGAGCAGAGCAATTTTCAGCAGCGGCTTAACGACTTACAGATAAACTACCAAAACCAGCAGCAACAGCTTGGCCAGTCAATGAATTCGGAATATATCCAGCGTGAGCAGGCAGTGAAATTCAGGATTCAAAAGTTTCTTAAAACTTATTGCCGCAATAAAGGCTACGCGTATGTGTTTGGAACAAAAGAGTACGACGACATAATGTACTACAAAGACACTATACGCAACATTACCCGGGACCTGATAAAAGGCCTGAACGAGGAATATGTAAACGAGCGGAAATAAACATAATTATTACCCATATTTACCTATCTTCAAATCCCGTTAAAATGCGGGGTTTTTTCTTCTTAAAAAACCAAATAACTGTATGCCTGAAAATAAAACCTCATTCAAGCCTACCCTTGGCCTTGTTGACGGCACAATGATAGTTGCCGGCAGCATGATAGGCTCCGGCATTTTTATTGTAAGTGCCGACATGCTCCGTAATGTTGGTGGTGCAGGGTGGCTTATATTGGTTTGGCTTATTACCGGGTTTATGACCATTACCGCAGCCGTAAGCTATGGTGAATTGAGTGGTATGTTTCCCCGTGCCGGCGGCCAGTATGTGTACCTTAAAGAGGCATATAACCCGCTGGTTGGTTTTTTATACGGGTGGAGTTTCTTTTCTGTCATTCAAACAGGCACTATAGCTGCAGTAGGTGTTGCCTTTTCAAAATTTGCGGCTTACGTTGTGCCAGCATCCCTTAAACCTTTTGTAAGCGAGGACAATAAGATATTTACCCTACCAATAACCGACCATTACACCTTTACTATCAGTTCCGCACAAGTAGTTTCAATTATACTCATTGCTTTTCTTACCTACACCAATACCAAAGGGCTAAAAGGGGGCAGGTGGATACAGAACATATTTACCAGCACCAAGCTTCTTTCACTATTCGGGTTAATAATTGCCGGGCTCGCCGTGTTTAAGCCAGAAGTTTGGCATGCCAACTGGCTAACAGGCTGGCAGGCAGCTAAAGAAACCGGCGGCGTTATGACGCCTATTGCAGGCGCTGCGCTGTTTGGTGGTATTGCCGCAGCCATGGTTGGCTCAGTGTTCAGCAGTGACGCCTGGAATAATGTAACCTTTATAGCTGCCGAAATTAAACGCCCGCACCGCAACATTGGCCTCAGCCTTTTTTTGGGTACACTCATTGTTACTGTTATATATGTATCGCTCAACTTCGTCTATCTTGCTACACTTCCGGTTACTGACATTATGCATGCTGAAAAAGACAGGGTAGCCATAGCAGCATCAAACGTAATTTTTGGCAATGCAGGCGCCGTAATAATCGGCCTGATGATTATGGTATCAACCTTCGGCTGTAACAACGGCCTTATACTGGCTGGTGCACGGGTTTACTATACCATGGCGAAGGATGACCTCTTCTTCAAAAAAGCGGGTACGCTTAACAAAAACGCCGTTCCGGCCTGGGCGCTGTGGGCGCAATGCCTGGTAGCCTGCATTTTATGCTTAAGCGGCAAATATGGCGACCTGCTGGATATGATTTCGTTTGTAGTGGTAATTTTTTACGTACTCACTATTATCGGCATATTCAGGCTCCGTATAAAACGCCCGGATGCTGAAAGGCCCTACAAAGCATTTGGCTACCCGGTACTACCCATTTTGTATATCCTTATGGGCACTGCTTTTTGTGTTTTGCTTATTATATATAAGCCCCAGTTTACATGGCCCGGTCTTATTATTGCGCTGATTGGTATTCCACTTTATTTTATTGCCGTGGCCAATAAGAAAAAAGTTGACACCGATGCTGTTAGCGTTTAAAGAATTTTTTGTATGCAGGATTTTGAAGAATTATTTACTACAATTGCCGGTTTAAAGGTTGCCATAATTGGAGATGTAATGCTTGATACCTATTGGTGGGGCAGGGTGGAACGTATTTCCCCCGAAGCGCCGGTACCTGTAGTTAGCCTTCAAACCAAAGAATACAGGCTTGGCGGGGCAGGAAATGTAGCTTTAAACACAGTTGCGCTAAAGGCCCAAACCACGCTTTTCTCTGTAATCGGCAATGATGATGACGGAATGATTTTGACTGACATGCTGCAAAAGCAGGGTATAAATACGCAATACCTTATTAAAAGCGATAGCCGCATTACCACCAACAAAACCCGTATTATTAGCCGCAACCAGCAAATGATGCGGCTTGACGCCGAGATAACAAGCGATATTTCCCCCGTGGAGGAAGAATTACTTATCCAGCAGTTTCTGGTATATATCGGCACGCAAAAACCCGGGGTAGTAATATTTGAAGATTATAACAAGGGCGTATTAACAGAAAGCCTTATCCGGTCTGTCATTAACCTGTGCAAACAGTACGGAATACCCACCGCCGTTGACCCCAAGCGTAAAAACTTTTTCGCCTATACACAAGCCGACATTTTTAAACCCAACCTGAAGGAAGTAAAGGAAGGGCTAAACTTGCTGATGGAAGATATTACCCTTCAATCGCTTAGTGAAGTACACAGGCAGTTGCAGGAATTACTTCATCATAAAGTTTCGCTTATCACCCTGTCAGAAAAAGGCATTTTTGTGCAGCAGGAAGACAGAGGTCAAATAATACCGGCACATCTTCGCAACATAACAGATGTTAGCGGCGCGGGCGATACCGTCATTGCAGTAGCCTCCCTTGTTTATGCCGTTACCAAAAATATTATCCTGGCAGCCTATGTAGCAAACCTTGCAGGCGGTATTGTTTGTGAAGAGGTGGGCACTGCGGCTATAAATGCTTCAAAGCTTTTGGCGGAGTGCAGGGAAAGCCTTAAACCGCTGACTTAGCGCTTACCGAGATTATCTTTTCATAGTCTAAAATCGTATCAAAAAATATTTTTACAACCGCGAATACTAATATAAAATACCGGCCTGCCCCAAATTGTAAAAATATGCCCCCGATGATAACGCAAAACTGCTGCACAAATACCCTGGCATACGGGGCAAACATAAGCACCCCAAGAGACGCTGTTTTATAAATGCCGGTAAGAATAAAAGTCTTTAACACCATCAGCCCATAGCTTACAATAAATAGCAGCAGCAACCATTGCAGTTGCAATGGAATATTTTGCAGGAGATGAACAAAGAAGTCAAATACATTCGATGGGCCGAATGAATAATTCATATATCCCGAAATGCCGAGGAAAATGCCCATTTGCAGCCATACAAAAAAACCGTAATGAACAACAAAGAACGCAATAAACCCATACCCGGAAACAATTGCTGTGGCGCTGCCGTTTTGCCAAACATCCTTTTTCTTCACAAGTGTTGTAATAAACATCATTATTATGTTGTATAAACCTGCTATTACACTTTCAAGGCAATAGACAATAAATACGCCTGGCGCATCCCATTGGTTATACCACACCCCTACCACCGGCACCAGGTTAACCAATATCAAAAAAATATCGGAATATGTTAAACGTCTTTTAAGAAACTGCTTCAAAACTTCGAAATTTTAAGCAAGTAAAATATTTATTTTCGTTACAGTTACAAATACCCGCCAACCCGTAAAAATGTACCCCGGTACAAAAAATTTGTCTCTTTTTTATTCAGCACTATAGTCACATGAGAAAATCATAAGGTCACGTTTCGGCGTGACCTTATTGCTTTCATAAGACTGCCAACACGGTTTATTTACAGTTTCACGCAACGATGATGCAATAAGAAAAAACCCGGAGCAACGCTATGTTTTTTTGTGTGGGTGTAACTTTGCCGTAATGGCACACGAGCATCATCATAACGGCGACCATCATCACCATCATCATGCAGTAACGCTAACCAATGTAAACAGCGCTTTTATAATTGGTATTGCCCTCAACTTTGCTTTTGTGATACTGGAGGTTATATACGGGCTTATTATTCACTCGCTTTCCCTGTTGTCCGATGCAGGCCACAACCTTGCTGACGTTGGCTCACTTGGGCTTTCGCTGCTGGCCTTTAAACTGCTAAAAGTAAAGAGCAACGATAAATACACCTATGGGTATCGCAAAACATCCATCCTGGTGGCCCTGTTTAATGCAATGGTGCTTATGGTATCTATCGGCGCCATCATTTACGAGGGGTTTCACCGCCTTTTTGACCATGAAAAGGTGCCCGGCCTCACCATATCCATAGTTGCTGCTATTGGTATAGTGGTAAATTTTTCTTCTGCCATCATATTCCGCCGCGATAAGGAGAAAGACCTAAATGTTAAAAGCGCTTACCTGCACCTTATGGCGGATGCCGTCATCTCGCTGGGCCTCGTGGCTGGCGGTATTATAATTTATTATACCAACTGGTACTGGATTGACCCCGCTTTAAGCCTTGTGGTAGCGGCCATTATTTTGGTAAGCACCTGGCGGCTGCTCAGGGATAGCCTGCGCCTTTCGTTAGACGGTGTTCCTGAAAATATTGATGTTGCCAATGTTAGAGAAGCAGCCATAAAAATTACCGGCGTTAAAGACCTTCATCACATCCATGTGTGGGCCATCAGTACCACAGAAAATGCCCTCACCGCACATCTTGTGTTACAAAACAATGTTTCGGTGGAGCAGGAAAAACATATTAAAAACGACCTCCGCCACAGGCTGCAGCACCTGAACATTCATCACGTTACCCTGGAAACCGAACGTGAAAATGAACATTGCGCCGAGCAGGTTTGCGATGTAAGCACTGTTTAATTACTACATTAATTTTCCGGCAAAAGCCCCTTTAAAACCCATCTTGCGTGGAGGATATGGTTGCAGGTTGGATTCCTTAGACTGTATGTTGCATAAGAATGTATTTTACGTGTGAGAAATAGCGAACAAAAGCGGGAAAAACTGACACATAAACGACACACGGAAATAAAAAAAGCTCTGTAAACCAATTAGTTACAGAGCTTATTGAGTGCCCAGAACAGGAATCGAACCTGCACATCCTTGCGAATACCAGATTTTGAGTCTGACGCGTCTACCAGTTCCGCCATCTGGGCAAATTAAAAAAGCCAGCCGGTTATTAGTCAATGATTCATTCAGTAATAACGCGCTCACTTTTTAATGGGTTGCAAATATAAGTGTATCAGTGTAAATGAAATGAATGTAGTAAGGATAATTTTTAAACAAGTATTTACCTATTTGCAGCAGCTTTTTTTAGACAGAAATATATTGCGTAAAATAGTAAGTACCTTTTTCATACCACAAAGATAAACAGTTATACCCGTTATAGCTACGTTAAATGGATTTTGAAAGGCTGAATACCTGCTTAACCCTTGCCAGCGTTACCGCAGCCCAGTGCGTTAAAACAAAAAAGCCTTTCAACGTTATGTTGAAAGGCTTTTAAAATAAATATGGCAGCTACCTACTCTCCCACATTTTTGTGCAGTACCATCGGCCATGTGAGGCTTAACTTCTCTGTTCGGAAAGGGAAGAGGTGAACACTCACGGAATAACCACCATAAAGAGGTAATTGGGAAGTTAACCAGTTGATTGGTAAGTTCCAGTCAACTTATTACTGATTAACAACTCAACTTAATAAGTTGACATATTGGGATTATGTAATTACAAGAGTAAAAAAAAATTAAAGCTTACGGGTAATTAGTACTACTCGGCTTTGATGTTACCATCTGTACACCTGTAGCCTATCAACGTCATCGTCTTTGACGACCCTTAAAAGTAAACTCATCTTGAGGAAGGTTTCACGCTTAGATGCTTTCAGCGTTTATCCTGGCTGTACATAGCTACTCGGCATTGCACCTGGCGGCACAACCGATACACCAGCGGTACATACGACCCGGTCCTCTCGTACTAAGGTCATGTCCTCTCAATTTACTAGCGCCCACCACAGATAGGGACCGAACTGTCTTGCGACGTTCTGAACCCAGTTCACGTGCCACTTTAATCGGCGAACAGCCGAACCCTTGGGACCTTCTCCAGCCCCAGGATGTGACGAACCGACATCGAGGTGCCAAACCTTACCGTCGATATGAGCTCTTGGGTAAGATCAGCCTGTTATCCCCGGAGTACCTTTTATCCTTTGAGCGATGGCCCTTCCAT
>DASZPM010000013.1:0-153514 GCA_035550215.1 Chitinophagaceae bacterium
AACATCCTTTAGCGAAATAAAGGCTTTGTTCTTAAGAAAAATACATGCAGTAACCTTTAAAGGGTTCCTGATAAAACTGGTGATGTTTATTTTAGCTTTTACGCTTAATAAACTCACCAATTAACTGGCAACTTGAATTAAATAATCATATCCCCCAAAGAACCTCCTTAAAGAGGAATGTTCCGCCACCTGTTTTTAACAGGTGGGTGGGGCATTAAAAATAACCACTTATATGAAGAAAATATTTTTTGGCTCGGT
Source organism: Chitinophagaceae bacterium (assembly GCA_035550215.1). Classification (GTDB taxonomy): domain Bacteria; phylum Bacteroidota; class Bacteroidia; order Chitinophagales; family Chitinophagaceae; genus JABDFW01. The sequence continues at coordinate 259 of DASZPM010000013.1, forward strand.
AACAATTTTTTTTGCGTCAATCATTATCTTATGCAGTTGCAGCAAAAGCAGTAATTCGGTGCGAACAACAGACTTACCGGCCGTGTACAAAAAAATTTATGGGGCTACCAACATGTATGCAGAAGGCGACGTGCTGGTAATTCAGTGCAAAGGGTTGCCTGACCACAAAAGCCCCTATTATGAAGACACCAAAGACAGCGCCATGTATGAGGCGTATAACGGTGAGAATCCCGGCTTTATGCTGGCAATGGGAAAGATTGAAGCAATGAATTACACATTCACTATTCCCCTGCACCCTAAGGAGGCAGAACATAAACAGGCTACCCAACTCGGCCCCATTGGTATAGCCGTTAACGGAGTTCCGTTTTTCAACCAGTACAATGGGATGGGGCAGGCGCTGACAACGGAAATAAATACGTTTGATCAATATAACGGCCATCCTACACCTGATAATGCTTATCACTATCATGCAGAGCCTTATTACCTCACCACTAATAAAGGCAAGGATGCACTATTAGGATTTTTGCTAGATGGCTTTCCCGTATATGGCCCTGTTGAAAACGGAAAAGTAATAAGCAACGACAGCCTTGACAACTATCATGGGCATTTTGGTGTAACCGCCGACTATCCCAATGGTATTTATCATTATCACATTACTTCTACTGATCCTTACATAAATGGAGATGGTTATTATGGTGAACCGGGCACAGTTAGCTTTTAAATGGTTGCCGGCAGTTTTTGCCGCCGTCTTACTGTTTAGCCCGGGGGTGCAGCAACCAATAAGAACCGTTAACAGCAATGATGCTTTGCTTTCTTCCATAGGCAATACATGGTATTATAACGGCACATTATTTAATGGTGAGATATACGCATTGTACAACAATGGTGATACCATGCTTACTGAAAAACTTAAGAACGGGCTTTTAACCGGGATAATGAAGAGATGGTATCCTGACAGGCAGTTGCACCAAATTACCATGTACAATAAAGGTATGCGGCAAGGTGTGCAGTATAGCTGGTGGCCAGGGGGGCAGATTAAAAGCATGTATAACTACAAAGATGACCGTTTGAATGGCCCTGCAAAAGAATGGTATGCCGGCGGCGGAGCATACCGTGAGATGAATTATAAAATGGGGTATGAAAATGGCCTGCAGCGTATGTGGAATGTTATTGGTGTTATAACAGCCAATTATGAAATGAGGGATGGGCGAAAATACGGGCTGACGGGTGTACGAAAATGCGAAAACACCGTTGATGATGACCCTGCAAAACTCTTCACTAAAAAGTAAATAAAAAATGAGAAAAACCTGCCTGTTGCTTGTTGTTATTGGCTTTACAGCCTGCACAACGTCAAAATTTGAAATTGGCGCCGGAAAATCAAAGCCGCGAAACGTAAAATATATGCGTTGTACCGCCCAAAAATAGGGCAGCGCCATATCAATTAATTAAAGTTTGTATGAGAGTTATTATACCACTGGCCGGCCTGCTGCTTATTGCAGCCTGCAAGAGAACTGAAATTTCCGGCAGGTTGCCATTTTATAACAGCCCTGAGTTCTCTCCTTATTGGTTAAGCGGTAAAACTGAGATAGCAAAAACTATTACACATACTATAACCATGCTGTCTTTTACCAACCAGGATAATAAGAAAGTAAGCACCAACGATTTTAGGGGCAAAATACACGTAGCTGATTTTTTCTTTACAAGTTGCGGCAGCATTTGCCCGAAAATGAAGGATAGCTTTAACAAACTGCAATCCCGCTTTATGGCAGACAGTAACGTGTTACTTGTTTCTTATACTGTAACCCCATGGATTGATTCTGTTGCAAGGTTAAAAGCTTATGCTGACCGGAATGGCGTTATAACGGGTAAATGGCAATTACTTACAGGCAGTCAAAAAGATATTTATGCTTTGGCACGCAAATCCTATTTTGCGGAAGAAGAAACAGGGTTTAATAAAGACTCCTCTGAATTCCTGCACACAGAACATTTTGTATTGGTTGATAGAAACCTGCGCCTTCGGGGAATTTATAACGGTACCCTGCCACTGGAAATTGAAAGGCTTACCGAAGATATACGTACCCTGGAGCATGAAGACGAGTAGCTGTATATATGGCTGGACAAGAATTTTCCTAAAAGCAATGGCCCCGCCTTCGCGGAGCCTTGCATAATAAAACACACACGAGAGAATTGCTTGCTACAACATAAGCAGTCAGCCTTACAATCGAAGCTGAAAAAATGTATCTATAAAAACCAATAATCTTCTGCATCCTTGGGTACCGGTTTCTCCACCAAAGTTTTAGTAACCCGGTTAAGCTCTGCTACTTTCTCTTTAAAATCTCCCTTTAGCTGGTCTCTTATTTGTTGCAGGTTATCCATTATATCGTCCAACTCACCTGGCAGCATTTCACTAAATACTTCTCTCAAACGTTTGGCAAGGGTAGGGGACTTACCATTGGTTGATATTGCCATTTTCAGGTTACCTTTTGTAACAACCGAGCCTAAATAAAAATCGCACAAAGCCGGCTTATCTGCAACATTTATTAATTTTCCATTTTGCCTTGCATCATTGCGTATTACTGTGCTCAATTCAATATCATTAACGGCACAAATAACAATATCAGCTTCAGCCAGGAACGAAGGAGCATATTCGCTTTTTATAATAGTGATGTTTTCCTTTCCTGCTGCAGCTTCTGCAAAAGCATCGTTTATTTCTTTTGCAACAACCGTAATTGCTGCCGCAGGTGAGTTATTAATTAACGCGTTAAGCTTTTCCAATCCCACGTTGCCTGCGCCTATAAGTAAAACCTTTAATTGCTCCAGCTTCAAAAAAACCGGGAAAAGCCTGTTACTGTCTTCCCCGTTATTGCTAATCTTATTTGTCGTTTCGTCCATCTTGTGCCCGTTTATGTGTTTTTCAAAAGACGCATCCACTAAATCATTAACCCGCTTTCACTAAATATTGCTTCACGCATTACAAAATCGCCAAAAGCCTCTTTCTTTTTTCTTTGTTGCGCGAACATTTTAAATAAGCCGTCCAGTTCTGCCAGTATCTCTTCTTCATTTAAATTTTCCTTATAAAGCTTATTTAGCCTTGTACCTTCGGCGTTGGCGCCTAAATGCATATTATACCTGCCATACGCCGTACCCACAAAGCCAATTTCGCCCATATACGGGCGGGCGCAGCCATTTGGGCAACCCGTCATGCGGATAATGATATTCTCGCCGGTTAGCTTATGTGTGTCCAGCAATGTTTCAATTTTGGTAATAAGCTGCGGCATATAGCGCTGGCCTTCTGCAAGGGCTAGCGGGCACGTATTCAGCGCCACACAGGCCATAGATTGCTTTCGCACATTGCTTGCTTTCTCTGTTTGCTCAATTACGCCATGTTTTTTCAAAATATCCTCTACACTCTTCTTATCCTTATCGTCAATATCGCTTATAATAATATTCTGGTTTGCTGTAAACCTGAAGGTTGCCTTGCGGGATTGCGCTATTTCAAAAAAAGCAGTTTTCATTTTCACCACATCTGAGTCTAATATGCGGCCACACTCTACGAAAACTGTATAATACCATTTTCCTTCATGATTCTTTTGCCATCCATAGTCATCGCTCCGGGTGGTGATAACAGCCTTTTTTGCAGGTGCAAATACTACCTTGCTTCGTTGCTCAACTTCTTTTTTAAAATTATCAATACCCATCCTGTCAATGGTGTATTTAAGCCGGCTGAGTTTCCTGTCACTCCTGTTTCCAAAATCACGCTGGGTGGTAGCAATTTCATATACCACTTTCTGCACATCTTCTTTGGGCACATAACCCAATACAGTAGCCAGCCTGGGGTATGTATCGGCATTGCCATGGGTTGTTCCAAGGCCACCGCCCGCGGCAACGTTAAAACCGGTAAGTACATTATTTTCAATAATGGCAATAAGGCCCACATCATTGGCAAAAACATCTACATCGTTATACGGGGGTATTGTTATAGCTATTTTGAACTTTCTTGGCAAATAACGATCCTGGTAAAGCGGGTCTTCCTCATTCACTTCATCCAGCTTTTCTTCATCAAGCCACACCTCGTAATACGCCCTTGTTTTGGGTAACAGCAAGCTGCTTATTTTGTCTGCATAGCCAAATACTTCCTCATGTATAGGGGATGATTTTGGGTGCGCGGTTGCCAGCACGTTCCTGTTAACATCGCCGCATGCTGCTATTGAATCGAGTTTTATTTTATTAAATGCGCTGATGGTTGGCTTGATATGCGATTTTAAAATGCCGTGCAACTGTACTGTTTGCCGCGTGGTAATTTTTATAATGCCGGTGGAATGTTCGCCGGCAATATTGTGCATTTCTTCATATTGTTCAGCCGTTAAAAAGCCGCCGGGCAGGCGAAGCCGTATCATAAAACTGTAAAGCCGTTCCAGTTTTTTAGCTGCACGCTCTTCGCGCCTGTCACGGTCATCCTGCATATACATGCCGTGAAACTTTACCAATGTTTGGTCATCTTCTCTTATAGCGCCCGTATGCTCGTCCCCAAGGCTTTGTTTTAAAGTGCCCCGCAACCCGTTACTCGCTTTTTTTATTTTTTCAGCCGGTGATTCGTTCTGGCTCATTCGTTGGTTTTATGTTTGATTATACAGGGTTAAAGCCCTATACTTTTATTGTGTGCTTGCTGCAAAAAATGGTTGGTTATTTCTCTTTGCTCATCAGCTTATTGCCTAATAAACATCCTTATGGTACCTTCCAGCTTCTTTCATGTTATTAAGGTAACCTTTAGCGTCTGTTTTATTAATGTCTTTTTGGGTAGCTATAATATTCAGCAGCGCATCCTCAACATCTGCACTCATCGGGTCCTTAGCGCCGCATATATATATGTTCGCGCCATTTTCAATCCAGCTAAATAGTTCATTGGCCTGCTGCTGCATCCTGTGCTGTACATACACCTTATGTTTTTGGTCACGGCTAAAAGCTGTATTAAGCTTTGTAAGCACCCCGGTTTCCATAAAAGTTTGCAACTCTGTTTGGTACAGGAAATCCGACACAAAATGCTGATCACCAAAAAACAGCCAGTTGCGGCCTTCCGCGCCTTGTGCTTCTCTTTCAAATAAAAACGAGCGGAAAGGGGCCACACCAGTACCTGGCCCAATCATAATAACATCTGTTTCGGGTGTTGGCAGCCTGAATGAGTTATTTTTTTGTACATAAAACTGTACTTTTTGCCCTTCTTCCAGTCTTGCAAGGTAGTCTGAACACAGCCCGTAACGCGTTTGGCCGTCAATATTAAAGCTACTCCTGCACACTGTAATGTGCACTTCGCCCTGGCCATGCGCCGCAGCCGATGAGGAGATGGAGTATAACCTGGGCGCAATAGTTTCCAGGATATTTACAACCTGCTGCGGGGTAGTTCCATTATCCGGCGGATAAATACGCAGCAGGTCAGCCAAATCCATTTTAATGGACGGAATTTCTTTATTAACCAGTCTCGCGTATTGCTGAACAACACGCTCCGGCATGTGCTGAATATTTATTTTTTTACCAAACAATTCAACGGCGGTATATGACTGTTCCTTGTGCTGTAATATTTCGTTGTTGTCAATTGCCAAAAGCTCAAGCACCTTTGCTACCGCAGCAACATTGTTTTCTGCCACGAGGCCGATTGAATCACCCGGTTCATATACAATTTCATCCTCGCTGGAAATCTCAATATGATACGTTTCTTTCGCCGAACCGCTGTCATTTAGATTCAGGGTTGATGATATTATACCATCATATATTTTTTTACCGGTCCTCGCAGGTTTGGCTTTGGTTTCGACTACGCCGTTTGTACCGGAAGTTGAGAAAGCTAATGCTTTGCCTATCAGTTCATTTATCCACGCCTGTGCGTCTTCTTCAAAATCAGTATCACATTTTTTTAATTCAATCAATCTTTCCGCGCCCAGTTTATTCAACCGGCTATCCACATCTTCACCTGCCTGGCAAAACAGGGGGTAAGATGTATCACCCAGCGCCAGTACCCCGTATTTCAGGCTATTAAGCGAAAGCTCATTTTGTAAAATGTAATCGTAAAATTTTTTGGCGGCTGCAGGTGGTTCGCCGTCCCCCTGGGTGCTTATAACAACAAGCAGGCACGACTCTTTAGCAAGGTCAGTTACTTTATATTGATCCAGGCTTTTTACTTTAGACTGAACACCCTGTTTTTTTAACCTGTTACTAAAATCTATGGCTACTTTTTTTGAATTACCTGTTTCCGTGCCATATACAATGGTGCAACCGGAAAGCGCAGAGACGGTATTTACCTTACCGTTTGTTTCCGGCGCCGGGGCAATTGCTATATCTCCCGCCAGCGCACTGATAAAGCCATTCATCCAGATTAGCTCATCCTTAGTAGCGTCTTTTACCAGCTCGCGAAATGCTTTTAATTTAACTTCGGCTAACATTGGCCTGGTTTTGATAATCGTTTAATAATGCTGTTATATCTGTATGGCTTTGCAATTGCGTAAAAAATGGTGACCGGTCATTGCTGTTGGGCAACCAGGCATACCTGCTGTGCAACGCCGCAACTTTGCCCATAATAACCAGCGACGGGCTTGCAAACGTTGTTTCATAGTTTTTTAACAGGTAATCTTCCAGTGTAAAAGTTTGTATATACTGGTGTGATGTTGTGGCCTGTTCAATAACCGCAAAAGGAATATTGGGGTCGGCGCCGGCTTCAATCAGTTTGTACACAATATTGTGTAAACTATTTCCTGACATATAAAAAACCAATGTGTCTTCAAACCGTGCAAGGTCCTTCCATGCCTCGCTGCTGATGGCTGCCGTTTGATAATAAGTTAATATTCGTACGCCGGTGGAATGCTCCCTTGCTGTAAGTGGTATACCCGCGTAAGCTGCGGCGCCCGATGCAGCACTTATACCGGGGACTATTTCATATTGAATATTTGCGGAGCGAAGTGTTTCCAGTTCATCAAGTATATTAGAGAAAACAGACACATCGCCACCTTTCAGGCGAACAACGGTATTATAACGCTTTGCCATTTTGTAAAGCAGCGTATTTATTTCATCCTGCGGCTTGGATGCGCTTGAGCCGCCCTGTTTACCTACCGGGATGATGATTGCCGCGGGATTAACATACTTGCTGATGATTGCCTCATTAACAAGGCGGTCTGTTAAAACAACATCAGCAAAGCGCAAAACTTCAGCAGCCTTTATGGTTAATAAAGAGGGGTCCCCTGGGCCTGCACCTATAAAAAAAACTTTACCCTTAATCTCACCCTTCATTAGTCTATAATTTTTGTAGATTGATAAGCAAAATAAAAAGCATTAGCTATGAACATGCAGGCCACATTCTTTTGAGTCCTTATTTTCCCACCACCAGCGGCCTGCCCTAAAGTCTTCACCAGCCTTAACGGCCCTGGTACATGGTGCGCATCCTATACTTACAAAACCTTTATTATGCAGTGTGTTATAGGGTATATGATTAGAATAAATAAAAGAAGTTACGTCCTCGGTTGTCCAGTCAAGTATCGGGTGATATTTAATTATCTGGTTTGCTTCATCCCATTCAATTTGAGGAAGGTTTTGCCTTTCGGGGGAATGTTCAGCACGTAACCCTGTTATCCATAGTTCATTGCCGGCAAGTGCGCGCTTTAGCGGCTCAACTTTACGGATATAGCAGCATGTTTTACGCAACTGCACAGATTCATAAAACGCGTTGGGGCCATTTTCTCCAATATAATCCTGCAGCTCTTCTGCTTGCGGGTAATACGCTTTTATACGTGTATTATATTTTTCATTGGTACGGCTCCATACATAATAAGTTTCGTCAAAAAGCCTGCCCGTATCCAACGTAAATATTTCAATAGGTATGTTATGGGTGAGAATCATGTGTGTAATAGCCTGGTCTTCCCAGCTAAAGCTGGTGGAGAAAACTATTTTTCCCGTAAACTCAGCAGCAAGTTTTTTTAAGGCCTCAATAATAGATAGTCCACTTAATTTGTCGGGTAACCTGTTCGAGAAATACTTTAATTCTTGTGCCATGATAGAGTTTAAAAATTGTAAAGACTAAAATTGAAAATCCTGGGTAAAACGTTGTGCCGAAGGGGTAAATATTAACAGCAACGCATACAACAACAAGCATTCTTACAACAACAATAGCTGCGAAAAAAATATGTGGAGAGTGTAATGCTGTTCATTAGTCTACTAAATTAGTGATGTAAAAATACATTACTGCTACCAGTTCACCAAATAAATAGAAAATTAAATGATAAAATTATGTTATATGAAATTCCTACTGAAATTGTAGAGTAATATAAGGCTGGTATAAATTAGCAATAAAAACAGCCAAATGTTTAGTAAGATGCAAGCCCCTGCAGGGAAAAATAATATTGTTATCCAAACCACTCAAACAAGTCGGTTAATTGCAACGTTGCTTTTTGTACAGTGTCAATATCGCGCAACACCCGTCCTTCCTGCATTTGAATAAGCCGGCTGCCGTATTGGTGCGCGTCTTTAAGATTGTGTGTAACAAACATTGCCGTTAAGCTGTACTCTCTAATTAGTTTGTCTGCCAATGTTAAAACAATGTTGGCGCTTTTTGGGTCAAGCGCGGCTGTAGGTTCATCAAGCAGTAATATATCGGTGTTATCCATCGTGCTCATCAGCAATGTCAGCGCCTGCCTTTGCCCGCCGGACAAGCTGCCCATAGGTTGGTTTATTTTATTTTCCAGCCCCATGCCTAACATTGCAATTTTATCCTGCACAGTTTTTTTAAATGATGTTGTAATACCTGTTGATAATTTTTTGGTATGCGCCCGTAAAGAAGCAAGCCTGAAATTATCAAGTATCGTCAAATCGGGTGCCGTGCCGTTAAACGGGTTTTGAAAAACCCTCGCAATCCATTTGCTGCGCTGGTGTTCAATAAGAGAAGTAACATTTGTTCCGTTAACAGTTATTGTGCCGCTGGTGCAAATTTCAGAGCCTGCTACAACATTCAGCAGTGTTGTTTTCCCACTGCCGTTAGCGCCAATCATCACAACAAATTCCCCCTTCCGTATTTCCAGGGAAACATCGTGCAGGGCAGTAACTTCATTAACCCTGCCTTTATTAAATGTTTTGGTGATGTGTTGCAATGCTATCATTTATCCTCTCCTAAGCTGGCTGCTTACCCTTGGCAATGCCACGATTAATAAAACAAACAACGCCGTAATAAGCTTTAACATGTTCGGGTCAATACCGAGTGATAAAGTAACGGCCAATACTAACTGGAACAGGAAACTGCCTGCAATAACCAGCACAATTTGTACCGCTATTGAAGTAATATTAAACCATAATCGCAGCGCATCAGCAATTAATACAGAGCCAAGGCCGGTAATAACAATACCAATGCCCATATTAATATCAGTAAAGCCCTGGTACTGCGATACAAGATAACCACTCAGGGCTGTAAGCGCGTTTGCCATGGCAAGGCCCGTAATTTTCATCCGGTCATTGTTTATGCCCATAGCCCTCGTCATGGTAGCGCTGTTGCCTGTGGCACGCATAGCAATACCAAAGTCAGTCTTTAACAACCAGGTGATTAATAGGGCCAGCAGGCCGATAATTATGATACCGGTCACCAACTGGTTGTAAATGTCATTGGTAAAAAAAGCAACCCATGAAAATATTGAGGATGTATTTATAAGCGGGATGTTTGACCTGCCAAGTATTATAAGATTTACCGAATATAAGCCTGTCATTACAAGGATGCCCGCAAGCAGCGCATCAATCTTTAACTTGGTGTGAATAAGGCCTGTGCACATGCCCGCTAACGCGCCTGCAGCCATACTTACAGGCAGCGCAATATATGCAGAAACATGCTGCGTTAACAGCACCGCCGTAACCGTTGCACCAAGCGTATAGCTGCCATCTGTTGTTATATCAGGGATGTTGAATATTTTCATCGTGATAAAAATACCCATCGCCATTGCCCCAAGACATAAAGATAACTGCAGCGCTGTTAAATAAAACTCCATTAATGGACGGCTTGAAATGAAGAGGGAATGGTAAGATTGTATTTTTTAGCCATTTCGGGATTATACACCCGTTTGCGCACCTGCACCATCTGCCATTGCAATTTTGTTGAATCTTTTGATTGCAGGTATTGTGCTGCCTGCACGCCTGCCTGGTAACCCCACTGGTAAATGTCGGCGCCATAAGCAGCCACGGCGCCACGGTCAACAAGGCCGGCCTCACTGGTAAAAATGGGCACTTTGTTTTTGTCGCAATTCTTAACAATAGTTTCAAAAGAGGCGAACACGGTATTATCAGGGTTTGCAAAGAATGCATCAAGGTGTTTGGAGAGGAGAGAGGCAGTAACCAATTGTACATCTGCAGATGAATTAACGGGCAGCGCCACCAATGTAATATTATTGGCTTCTGCCAAATGTTCAATCCTGTTCATGGCGTCTACTGATTGCGGTTCGCTTTGGTTAAATACCATGCCTACGGTAAGTTTTGCGCCTGCCGGTTTAATTATTTTTGGCATAAGCAAAAACGATGTATCTATATAGTCCAAATTTTCACCAACGCCAAACAGGTTAGCCGGTGGGTTGCCATTGGCGTCATTCATCTTCATGAGCGTTGGGGTGGGGGATACCATCATGCACACCGGGATATCCTTCGTGTTTTGCAGCGCTGTAATGGTTGACAGGGAAGGACAGCTTGCAATAAGCGTAACTTTTTGCGAAATAAAGTACTTGATAATTTGTGTAAGTGTAGGGATATTGCCCTGCGCGTTACGATAAATAATTTTTACAGTGCCGCTTTTTTCATCAAATCCATTTTTTTGCAACGCATCCATAAAGCCGGTTTTTGCCTGGGCCAGGGTATTATCTTCAAACGCGTCAACAAATCCAATAACAGGGGTGGCGCTTGTTGTATCTTTCGTGCTTTGATGTTGATTACATGACAAGACACAGGGCACAAGCAGTAGTATAAGCAAAAAGTTTTTCATGCGGAAAATATAAGAAAGTAAAAATACGTACTATCCAATTATCACCTTCCCAGTACAACAAAATAATATATTAACTGTAAACCCAATGCGGCGATATTAAAAATACGGAGCCACGGTGCAACCGGAATTTCTTTCTTAGTTACCCTGAATACAAAGAGTATTGCCTGCAGCACTATATTTAAGAAAAAAGCTAAAAAGCCAAGTATGATAATCGTGCCATCAATGGCCTGGTAACTGGTAATATTGTTAACCCAGCGTGAAGCAAAAATCATGAACAGGGAACAAACATTGCAAATAGCCGCAACCTGTGATAAGAACGACAACCATTTATATTTCATAGCAACAGTATGTTAACTAAGGGAGTTGGTGCTAAGATAAAATTTATAATAAAAGGCAAACATTAACTTAATAAAAAAGGCTTCTCCAGGAATGAAGAAGCCGGTATTTACTAACCCATCCATGAACAAAAAGCCACATGGACTAATTTTAGCCGTTTAACAATACTCGTTAAAAGCGGCAATAAGATTATGTGCAATTACCTGCGCGGGCCTGCCCTCAATTTGGTGGCGTTCAATCATGTGAACAAGTTCGCCATCCTTAAACAAAGCTACTGCAGGTGATGATGGCGGGTAAGGTAACAGGTGCTCACGCACTTTATTTACCGCATCAATATCAAAGCCTGCAAATACTGTTGTTAAGCGTTCAGGTTTTTTTGCTGCATTGTGTACTGCCATAACAACTCCCGGTCTTGCACTGCCTGCTGCGCATCCACAAACTGAGTTTATCATTACCAGCGTGGTGCCATCTTTAGCAAGTGTACTGTCAACTTCATCCGGTGTAAGCAACTCATCAAAACCATTGTCGGTGAGTTCAGCCTTCATCGGTACTACTATCTGTACTGGATACATTTTCTTTCCTCCGTTTTCAATTTTCTGCTACAAAAATAAAAGAAAAAGGGGTACAAAAAAACCGAATTTATTGACATTGTGGCATTATTTCGTTTATCGAAAATTATAAAAGAAGACAAAATGTCATAAATAATTGACTACCAGCGACAGACTGGCCTAAAAAAGCATGTTTTTTAGTGGTGGTATGCCATTTGAAAATATACCTGCATAAACATTCAAAAAAATAAAAAACGATAAGTTATGACACTTGTAAAACACAATTACCGCAACCTTGGCAACGTATTCGATGAATTCTTTAACCAGTTGCCCGCTGCATGGAATAAAGAATTTAACCTGAATGTTCCGGCAGTGAATATTCATGAAACCGCTGATGCTTACCACCTTGAAGTATCTGCACCCGGTTTAAACAAAGAAGATTTTAAAGTAAACCTTGATAAAGGGTTACTTACTATCAGCTACGAAAAGAAAGCCGAAGCTGAAAACAAAGACTATAAAACGCATCGCAGGGAGTTTACAGTAAGCAGCTTTAAGCGCAGCTTTACTGTTGAAGACAAGCTTAATGAAGAAGGCATACAGGCCAAATACGAAAATGGTATTTTAAAACTGTTGCTGCCTAAAAAAGAAGAAGTTAAGGTAGCTCCAAAAGAAATTTCAATTCAATAATTAACTAAAAGATTTTTTTCATAGCAGTTGGTTTTGGTTTACATCCCCCGTATTCTTGCGGGGGTTTTTATTTTCACTGCTATTGCTTAGTTTCACCTTTAAAAAGAGTACGTAACTATTATTAAATAACTACTAATGAAAAACATACTGCTGTTTGGCCTCGTGCTGTTAGCCTGTCATAATAATAATGCCCAACAAAATACCGGCAATAATACCCTTTTATGGCAAATCAGCGGGCCAGGCATTACAAAACCCTCTTACCTGTATGGAACCATCCATATAATGTGCCCGGATGATATTGTGGTTACAGATATTTTGCGGGCTAAATTCAATTCAACCCGGCAATTGTACCTGGAACTTGATCTTGACGACCCAAAGACTATTTCAGATGCGATGACCGGCATGATGATGAAACACGATACAACACTGCAACAATTACTGCCCAAAGAAGAATATGACACCGTTGCGGCAAATTTTCAAAAACTTACAGGAATACCTATGATGATGATGGAAAAAGTGCAACCTATGCTGGCAGAAGCGGCCATATATCCTGCAGTGCTCGGATGCCAGGGAGAAGCATGGGAACAAAAGTTTCAGCAGATGGCCAATGACCGCAAGATGGAATTGAAAGGCCTGGAAAGCACCAAAGACCAACTGGATATATTTGACAGCATTCCTTACAAAGCGCAGGCGGAGATGCTGGCAAAAAGCCTTAAGGATATTGACAGCCTTAAAATATCTTTCAGGCAATTGCTGGAAGTGTACAAAAAGAAAGACCTTGACAGCCTGAATATTTTAATAAACGATGACCCGGATTTTGCAAGCTATGAAGACATTATGATTGACAGGCGCAATGCCAAATGGATACCCGAGATTATTGCGGAAAGCAAAAAAATGCCGACATTTTTTGCCGTAGGCGCAGGTCATTTAGGTGGCCCCAAAGGCGTTATTGCCATGCTGCGCAAACAGGGCTACACACTAACACCTATAAAGTATTGGTAGGGCTAAAAACCTCATTCCGGGATAATGCCTGGAAAGGTTAAAAGCGTGGTGAGAGAGAAAGCTTTTATGGCAACAGGAGTGGAGGGCTTTTCAATAAATGAAAAACACGCATTATTCATTCCGGCGAAATTTCTTTCCGGTCCCGGGATGGCCGTCTTACTGCGATATGCGGGAATATTCATCCAGTACCTGCTTTTCCTTTGGCGTAAGGCTTTTTATACCACTGCGGTTTATTTTGTCTAATATCCGGTCTATTTCCTTTTGTTTATCAATCTTATCCATATTATACCGCTGGTCAAGCGTATAATTCTTATTGTGTTTGTTAAAGAAAGGGTTATCTATCAGTAAAAAGCCAGGTTTTGTTATAATCATTATAATAAAAAATATGCAGGGCGCCGCTATAACAAGTATGGTAACATAATTATCAAACAATGCGTCAGGGTGCAGCACCAATGCAACCAACATACCGATTAACGCCCCTCCAAGGTGTGCATCATGCCCGATATTATCCCTCCGTGACCGGATACCATAGATGGAGCCTAACACGAATAAAATGCCGTACAGCCACCCGGGTATTGTGATTATAAGGTTTATGCCCATGCCCGGGAATAAAGCGATTGAAGCAAATATAACACCGCATACAGCACCTGATGCACCAACTGAACTGTAATCACCTTCGTTCCTGTGAATAACAAGGGATAATAAATTGCCGCCGATTAAACTGGCAAGATAAATTAGTAAAAATTGAAAACTGCCTGTAAAATATTCAATACCGCCGCTAAAAAAATACAGCGAAAACATATTAAAAATAAGGTGCTGCCAGCTAACATGCAGGAAACCCGATGTAACAAACCGCTTGTAATCTTTATTAATGAGTATTTTGTCTACCTCAAACTTATAGCGTTCAAAAAACAGTGCGTTTTTAAAACCGTTGTAAGAAAAAATTACGTTGATTACAATAATTGCGAAGCTTATAATACCTGAACCGCTCATCTCTTAAAACTTAATTTACAGGGCTATCCTCTAAAATACTAACTTTTTAATTTTTGGCGGGCTGTTTCAGTAAAAATTAATAATTGTTTGTATTACGGTAATAACAATACGGCAGGCAAAAATCATCCTTTAATAGTTGCTGTAATAATACTGCTTGGTTAGGCCTGGCTTATAAGCGATTGCTTCATCTTTTTAATCTCGTCAGTGTCAACGGTAATTGTATCAAGGCTTTCGTGCATACTTTCCTGCAGGTATTGCATGGCTGATGGCTGCAGCATCCTGGCAGATGAATGTAATTCTGTAACGCCGGTGTATGCTGCCAGCGCGGTAATATTGCTGCTCCGCACGCCGCTGCCGGGCATAATAATTATTCGTTCACCAGCCTGCTCAACCAGTTGTTTTATCAATTCCTTCCCGTCATAAGCATTGGGAACCTGGCCGCTGGTTAATATGCGCTGGCAGCCACAGGCAATAATGTCTTCCAGCGCCTGTAACGGGTTTACCGCCCTGTCAAACGCGCGGTGAAAAGTAACCTCCAGGGGGTAAGCCAAATCTACCAGTGTCCTTGTTCTTTCCATATCAACCATACCGTCCGCCTTTAGTAAACCGGTTACAAGGCCGGTAAACCCTAATTCTTTTACCAGCTTTACATCATGCTTCATTACTTCAAACTCATCAGCGCTGTATAAAAAATCCCCGCCGCGCAGGCGTATAATGGGGAACACAGGTATGCTTATTTTTTGGCTAACGATTTTTAAGGTGCCGTAGGATGGGGTAGTGCCACCCTCGCCGGCATTCTCGCATAATTCAATGCGGTCGGCGCCGGCCGCTGCTGCAGTAAGTGCTGAAGACGCGTTAAAAACCGCTATTTCAAGTGTGTACCTGCCTGCGGCGTTTGTAGAATTACCTGCCGGTTGTTCCATTATTTGCTCTTTTACAAGGCGTGGTTGCCGTCAATCAATGTATTATAATCGTCGGCGTAACAAACAGCGTAGTTAAAACCCTTTTGTATGCAGTAAGCGCCATATTCGCCTTGTTTGTTAATGGCAATATAGCCCACCTGGGTATCTTTTAATTTATCTTCCCTGCCTTTAAAGTTCTTTATTATCTTTTCAACGGCTTTTTTGCAGGCTTCTTCGGGGTGCATACCCTGGCCCATATACTGCACAACAAGGTGGGTTCCGCAGGTTTTCATTACTTCTTCACCAACACCGGTAGCTGTAGCCGCGCCAATTTCATTGTCCACAAATAATCCTGCGCCTATAATAGGGGAGTCGCCTACACGTCCTCTCACTTTAAATGCCATGCCGCTGGTAGTGCAGCTACCACTCAGGTTGCCGCTGGCGTCCAGGGCTATCATACCTATGGTGTCGTGGTTAAAATCGCCGTTGTCTAACCTCAGCGGTGCAAAAGCTGTCCCATTTTTCCGTTCAATATTCACCTGCGGTTTGTATTCTGATTTCTTCAGCCATTGTTCATAAGCCCTTTTCGCGTCTTCTGACAACTCGCCGCTTTCCAGCGGAAAACCCTGCTCTACGGCAAATTGTTGTGCGCCCGCACCCACCAGCATAACATGTGGCGTTTTTTCCATTACCCGCCTTGCTACGGATATCGGGTGTTTAATACGTTCCAAAAAGGCAACGCTGCCCGCATTACCGGTATCGTCCATTATGCTGGCGTCAAGCGTTACAAAACCATCCCTGTCAGGAAAAGCGCCTAACCCCACGCAACAGCTTTGCTCACTTTCTGTCACCATAACACCCTGCTCAACAGCATCAAGGGCGCGGCCGCCGCTGCGTAATACTTTCCATGCGGCCTTATTGGCGTTTATACCGGCATCCCAGGTAGAGATAACAATGGGCTTATGGCCTGCTGCACTACCAAACCCCCGGAAACTACCCCTTGCTGAAGCCTTGCCTGTAAAAAAAGTACCCAGTCCTAATGAACCTAATTGCAATAAACGCCTGCGTGGAATATTCATGTAGTATTAATTTTGTGCCGTCAAAGGTGGCATAAAAGTAGTTTGTTACACATATTGAAAATGCAAATTTGATAACGAAATATTTATTTTGTATTTTCAATAATTTCTGAAAATTTTAGTAATTTTGTTTTTTAAATGAGTGGACATGAAAGTAATAATAGCCGGGGCCGGTTTTGCCGGGCTGCAGTTAGCGCAAAAATTGAATAATAAGGAAGGCATAGAGGTTTTGCTGATAGATAAATTCAACTTTCACCAGTTTCAGCCCCTTTTTTACCAGGTGGCAACTGCAGGGCTTGATGCCAGTAATATTTCTTTCCCGCTGCGTAAAGTCTTCCAGAACAGCCACAATGTGCGGATAAGATTGGCCGAAGTGACGGAAATTCGCCCCGCTGAAAACATTATTGTAACTACTGACGAGGAATTTAAGTATGATGTATTGGTGCTTGCCACCGGTGCTGATACTAATTTCTTCAATAATGTTAACCTGGAAAACCGAAGCTTCCCGATGAAATCAACCATTGAAGCTTTGCAAATTAAATATCACTTAATCAAAAACTTAGAAGATTCTCTTGATATAAAAGATAAAGCTGTTTTAAAGCAAAAGCTGAGCGTGGTAATTGCCGGCGGCGGCCCCACAGGAGTAGAATTAAGCGGGGCGATTGCCGAAATGCGCAACAAAATACTGCCGAGGGATTACCCGGAAATAGATTTCTCCCTGATGGAAATTACCCTTGTGGAAGGCAGCCCGCGGACATTGGCTGCCATGAGTGAAAAAAGCAGCCGTGACAGCAAGCGTTACCTGGAAGAGCTGGGTGTAAAAGTGCTTACGGAAACACATGTAAAAGATTATGACGGTGAGAAAGTTTTCATCGGTAACGGCCAAACTATTGAAGCCGGAACCGTTATTTGGGCAGCCGGTATTAAAGGTAACCTGCCTGCCGGCATAGACCCGGGTTTAATAGCCCGCGGCAACAGGGTAAAAGTTGACAGGCTGAACCGCGTACTGGGCTTTGAACATATTTATGCCCTTGGCGATGTGGCGTACATGGAAACCCCAAAATACCCGCATGGCCACCCGCAGGTGGCTAACGTGGCTTTAAACCAGGCTAAAAACCTGGCTAAAAATTTACTCAGGCAGGTCAACGGTAACAAACATTACCAGGACGAATTTGAATACCACGACAAAGGCAGCCTGGCAACCGTTGGCCGTAATTTGGCGGTGGTTGATTTTCCCGGTAACCGCGGGCACCTTGGCGGTTTTATTGCATGGTTTATATGGATGGCGCTGCACCTTGTATTAATACTCGGCGTAAAAAACCGCCTGCAGGTATTTGTTAACTGGGTATATAAATATTTTACGTACGACCAAAGCCTGCGTTTATTATTTAAAGACTTTTACAGCAAACCTTCGGCTGAAAAGAAAACAGCCAGCTAAGACTAACCGGCTGTTACTTTACGGAAACATTAAAAATAAGCTACAAATATAATATTCTTATAATTAATATTATGTTAAGTAACTGCACGGTATTGCCCTGAAAACCTTATTTGCAATAAAATACAAAAAAAATATTTTGATTAAAGCCGCCTACCCTTCGGTTTTTTTATCGTAGTGTATTGTAAATATTATTTTGTTTTTGTAGGTTTATATAAAACCTGCCGCATGTCTAACAAATATGTTCGTGATAAACGCATATTAGCCCACCGTATCTTACGTCAACTAACAGGTATGGCAGTTTATGTTAGCGAACATGGGCAATCGGCTAAATTTAATGATGTGTACATGAGTATGGGTTATTTCAAAACGCCATTCATTAATATAAAAGCTGGAATTCAGGATAAAACAATGGAAGAATTGTATGGTGCGTCAAAACTACTCGAGGAAAACAAACATATAATTTTTGAAGAATACGGTGTTAATATACAACTTTCAAAGTTAGAGGTTACTTTGCCTGGAGTTGATGCTTATAAGTCTGAATATTATCTGGAATTAAATAAAAAAGACAAGGAAGAACGTGTCGCTAATCTTCCACAAAAATTTTGGTATATAATAGCCATTCTTTCTTTTAGTGGTGGATTTTTTGCTGATATAGGGAAAGAAGCGTTAAAGCGAAAAATATGGCCAGACACCAACCAATTACTACCAGCCACTCCAACATCAACTGATACTTTGCAGAAGCATAAAATTGTCCCTTAATTCGCTTCATTACGTATGCACCAAAATATTTTATTTTTCAAGCGAGTATTAGTGGCTGTTGATGCAGCCAGTTCCCAATGATTGCTCATGTAAGCAAGATAAAGCAGGCACCTTAAATTCAACTACTTTGCTTCGGATATGGTTTCCCTCGCCTGTTGATGCAGGCGTATGCTTGGCTTCAAAAGACACAAAATATTTTTTTTGTATTTTATTGCAAGCCATCACCAGTAACTTAAACATAATACCAGTTATGCAAAGTGGCTTTTTGGCGTATCCTGTGTAGGGTTGCGCTTTTTTGAAATTAAATGATTTTTTTATGGTTGCAAAAAAGCGCAACCCCACACAGGAATACAATAATAATTGCCACCTCGCATAACAAACTTTTATGTTAAGTAGCGCCGACATCTACCCCAAATAAAACATCCCTATTACAGATAAAATATACAGCAGCAGGCACAGCCACGAGTCGTACCCAAGGCCAAATTTTTTGCTTTTGGGCGAGATAATCATGCCGGTTACATATATGGCCGTTACAATTATGGCGCTGGAGGTTAAATAAACATCTGCATTATTTAATGCAGGCAGCACGGGCTTATTGGTAATGATTGTTGCGGGTATAAAAAGTACAGGCAAAAAAGCGTTGCCCCCAAAAATGTCGCTGATAATGGGCTGGTATGTTTTTGCCCTAACAAAAGCCAGGCCGCCTGAAATCTCGGGCAGCGATGTAACAAAGGCTAAAAAAGTAGCGCCGAAAATAACGCCGTTAATATTTAAGCGGGTAGCAATAGTATCGCTTGTTATTTCCAGTAATGCCCCAAAAACAAGTACTATTACCCCTATTACTACCAGCCAGGTAACAGCCGATTTTTTAGTAAGTTTTGAGGTGGTTGAATTCCTGGGTTGTTTTGTGTGCTTATCCCCTTTTTGAAATTTGCGTAAGGCAATAATACTTAGTAACCATGTTAGCAGTATGGCTATTTCAGGCGGCGTAGTGCGGGCAAAAATTAACCCGGGGCTAAATTGTTTTCCTATTATTACAAAAGTTAAAATAACAACCAGGAATAGCCCCTGCAGCTTACTCGGCTCACTGTTTGTAAGCGTTGATAACGGGGTAGTTTTTTTACCTGCAAAATCAAAAATTACCAGTAAAACAGATTGTACAAGAATACCGCCAAGGATGTTTCCCACTGCCAGGTCAATATTGCCTTTTATGGAGGCATTAATAGTAATGGCTATTTCCGGCAGGTTGGTAAGTACTGAAAGAATTATCGTTCCGCCAAAAGCGCTGCCTAAATTAAACCGGTCGTCAATAAAATCTACTATGTCCGACAGTTTGTTGCAGAAATACCAGATGCATAAAGCTGAACCCCCAAACAGCACCAAACTCTGCAAAAAAGTAAATGTTAAATTCATAACGCCGTTGGTTTTAAAAATGCAATTTAGGCGCCTTCCGGTATCATTCCTCACTTCTGCGGAACGCCGGCAGCATATTTCACCATGGCCTGGGAAAAAGCTATATAATTACTGTCAGGGTTTCTGCTCCAATATAATGTGGCGCTGTGTTGCCTGTAGGGTTGCCATCCTTCTTTAATAAGCTCCTGGATAGTTTTCGCAAAGGCATTTTCGTCGCCGCTGGTAACAATAGTGTACGTGGTAATTGTTTGCATATTAAGTGATTAGGTGTGATGAATACACTAAAAATAGCTATTTTTTAGCCGAATTACCATTTTCAGCTTGAGGGTAAGGCACACTATTTTGGTAACAATTACTTAACATAGGAATATTACGGGAAGCCTTTAGTTTTACTTTCTAAACGAACCTAACCATGATGTTATCACGCGATTCAGCAAAAGAACCTCTTGCTACGGCATTTGAGTACGACCTTATTGCTGAAATTTACACCAATTATGAAATGCACCCGCTATGGGTTAAGTACAGGGACCATATTAAATTGCCCGTGCACGATGATGAAAATGTTGAATTTGAAGAGACGGAAGAAGACGGGGATGTACAAAAATTAGGGGAATATCAAAAGCTGAAAGATTTTATTCTTGATTTTGAGCACCAATTGTATGGAGACAAACAGCTTGTTGCACATTAAGCAAACACTGCGGTTAAAATAAACAAAAATCCCCCGGCTAAAACCAGGGGATTTTTTGTTTATGCATTTATTTGATTAATTGTTACTGCCAGCCTGTTTGTACAGGTTATCGTACTTATCAGTTTCAGCATCAAATTGCTTGAATAAAGCATCATACTTGTCATAATCTGCAGGGTTTACACCCTGTGCCCTGTCTCTCTTCCAGGTATAAATATTGGCCAGGTTTTGCACGGCATTTTTTGTATAGTTCAACTCTCTTTTTGAAAGGCCGGTCTTTCCTTTAAAATAATTGTAGGCATTGGTTGCCCATACTATTACTGAATCTGCATACTTGTTTTCCAGCTTTTCTGTTTCGTCCCTTTTTGCTTTAAGGCTGGCATCCGCCCCTTTCAGCGCATAAAAACGGTCAGCCAGGTCCTGGTAAATATTAGTATAAAGTATAGCAGCGTCGTAAGCGTAAATACCTGTAAAATCTGCATTATCCGTACTTGATGAAGTACTGTTTTTATTCAGGCTAACTTCCTGTACATCGCCTTTGTTTGCCGCCAGCTTATATGCTTTTGAGTAAGCATCTGCCGCGCAGAGCTTAACCTGCACCTGGGTGGCGCTGTCTAATTTATTCAGCTCATCATGGTCAGGCTGGGCAAAGGCATCTGCGTAAGTGGCAAACTGTGCTTCGGTTAAATTACCGCCTGACTCCTGCTTATACTTTGCCACAAGGTCAGTAAGGCTGCTGTTTGTGGTGGTATTTTGCATTTCCATTTGGGCCAATTGGTCGCTAAACTCAGGATAAATGCTTTTAACAATCGGCACGTATTTCTTAAAATCTTCCTGGTCATTGCTCTTTAAAAAATAATCAAGCATTGCTGCGTACATGTTATTTTCAAAAGTTTTGCTTTCGTTAATACGTACATGGTTATCAGCCAGCTTTCTATAGTTGGCAACTGCTCCCGCAATGTTGCCTGCGTTTTGGGCTGCATAACCGCCGTACAGTATGGTGCTTGTATCAACATAACCAGCCGGTAAAAATTTATGCCGTTCCATAAAATCATCGGCATTCTGGGCAATTTTAAAGCCTTTGTAAGCTGCCGCCCAGTTGTGCGCATTAAAGTCTTTCACAGCGCTGTTAAAGCCACCTGCCCTTAAATTATCAATATCATGGGTAAAAATGTTGTTTTCCCTTAACGCCTTTAGCGATGTGTCCTGTTGCTCATATTCTTTCAGTGCCTGCTGGGCCAAAGAATCCGCATTAGGATGTTTTGCATACAAACTGTCGTTTGCGAAATATATGCTGTTCAGGGCAAATGTCCAGTACAGGCCGGTAGTTTTGTCTTTTGCCTTGGGGTCTGCCATAATTTTATCCAGTGCCTCCTGTGCAGCGGTATAGTTTTTTACCAAAACGGAATTTTTCACTTTATCGTAATCCTGCGCAAAAGATGCAAAGCCTATAGCAACAAGCAAAAACATTAGCGTTACTTTTTTCATATTCGGGGATTTTTAATGATTATTGATTTCCGGGGTCAACACTGTTGCTGGCATTATCGCCCGGTTGTTCATCGTTATTATCGTTAGTAATATTGTTGTCTTTGTTATCCTCCGGCAATACCTCCGCCTGGCCATCATTTTCAACACCTTCAGTTTCGTCTTTTTCCACTTTTGATATAGCCGCAATCTCGTCGCTTTCATCAAGTCGTATTATTATCACTCCCTGTGTAGCCCTGCCGGCTTCTTTAATATTGTCAACCGGCGTGCGCAGTGTTATACCAGATTTACAGGTAATAATAAGGTCTTCATTTCCTTTTACATCCAGTATGCCTACAAGCCTGCCCGTTTTCTCCGTAACGTTAATGGTTTTTACACCCTTTCCGCCGCGGTTGGTAACCCTGTATTCATCAACTGAGGTTCGTTTACCAAACCCTTTTTCGCTTATTACAAGCACCGTATGACCAGGATCGCCTTTTGCAACACATATCATGCCAATCACTTCATCCGTCTGGTCATTTACTTCAATACCCACTACCCCTATTGCTCCGCGGCCTGTAGGACGAACTTTTTCTTCGGGGAATCTTATTGCCTGGCCACTTTTAAGCGCCATCATTATTTCGCAGTTGCCATCTGTCATTTTAGCTTCCAGCAATTCGTCTCCTTCAACAATGGTAATAGCATTTACGCCATTAGCACGGGGCCTGCTAAAGTCTTCCAGCAATGTTTTTTTAATGGTACCCTTTTTAGTACAAAGAACTATGTAATGGTTATTTAAAAATTCCTTATCCTCAAAGTTCTTTACATTAATAATAGCCATTATTTTATCTTCCTGCGGCAATTGAATCAGGTTTTGTATAGCCCGGCCTTTACTCTGCTTCTCCCCTTCGGGAATTTCGTACACCTTAAGCCAGTAACATCTGCCCTTTTGGGTAAAAAACATCATTATATCATGGGTGGAAGCTACGAATAAATGTTCAACAAAATCCTCTTCACGTGTTTTGCTTCCTATGGCTCCCCTTCCGCCCCTGCGCTGCTGCCTGTATTCAGATGCGCTGGTGCGCTTGATGTAACCTAAATGTGAAATAGTTATTATAACATCTTCCTGCTCAATTAAATCTTCAATCCTCATTTCATCGGCCAGGTACTGAATTTCAGTCTTCCTGGCATCGCCAAATTTCTCTTTTATTTCCAGCAGTTCTTTTTTTATCAAGTCATACCTAACCTGCTCGCTGCCCAATAACTCCTGCAATTTGGCAATAGTCAGCATTATCTCGTTAAATTCCTCGTGAATTTTATCACGCTCCATGCCTGTTAAACGCTGCAGGCGTAATTCAAGAATTGCTTTTGCCTGCGCTTCTGACAAACCTTCCTCCTGCCTGTAAATTTCGTCTTTAATATCTTCAAAAAGCTTTTCCCGTAAAAACCATCTTTCCTCACGGCTTTTTGCTATCAATGTTTCTTTTGCAATTTCCGGTGTAGCACTTGACCTGATTAAACTTATCACTTCATCCAGGTGGTCAAGCGCTTTAAGGTAACCTTCTAAAATATGCGCTTTTTCCTTTGCTTTCTTCAGTTCAAACTGTGCCCGGCGTATCACCACCTCCATCCTGAACTCTATAAACTCACTTATAAGGTCGTGCAGGTTTAATATTTTAGGCCGGCCTTTGCTTAAGGCAACATTGTTGATACCAAATGAGGTTTGAAGTTCAGTAAACTTGTATAACTGGTTGATTATTACATTCGCAACTGCATCACGCTTTAAATCAACCACAATACGGGTACCTTCCCGTTTATTACTTTCGTTGTTTACATGTGCAATACCTTCAATCACCTTATCATTTACCAACTGCCCTATCTTATCCGTAAGGGCATCAAGGCCAACCTGGTAAGGTACTTCGGTAATTATTATCTGCTCCCTGCCGCTGGGCTTGGTATCAATATGGCATTTACCGCGTAAAACCACCCTGCCCCTCCCGGTAAGCAAGGCTTGTTTTACCTCTTCCATACCATAAATTACGCCGCCTGTAGGAAAATCCGGCGCCTTTACATACTTTATCAATTCCTCGGCAGTAATCTCCCTGTTGTCAATATAAGCAACGCAGCCATCCACAACTTCGGCAAGGTTATGCGGCATCATGTTAGTGGCCATCCCTACTGCTATGCCTGATGAACCATTAACAAGTAGTTGTGGTATGCGTGCCGGAAGAACGGTCGGCTCTTCCAGGCTATCATCAAAATTTAATTGAAAATCAACCGTTTCTTTTTCAATATCCTCCATCATTGCTTCCGCAAAACGATGAAGCCTCACTTCGGTATAACGCATTGCCGCAGGCGGGTCGCCATCCTGTGTGCCAAAGTTACCCTGGCTGTCAACCAGCAGGTAACGCATGGTAAAATCCTGCGCCATACGCACAACAGTATCGTAAATGGCTTTGTCGCCATGCGGGTGGTATTTACCCATTACCTCCCCTACAATACGGGCACTCTTTTTAAACGGCTTGTTACTGTTGTTGCCCAGTTCGTTCATTGCATACAGCACGCGGCGGTGTACAGGCTTAAATCCATCTCTTACGTCGGGTAAAGCACGCCCCACTATCACCGACATTGAATAATCAATGTACGATGTCTTCATTTGCTCTTCAATATTTACCTGTATTATTTTGTCGTTATCGCTAGTTTCCAGCGGCAATTGGTTCTCTTCCATTAATTGTATTTAACTCCTGTAGATAACCCTGTTTTGAGGGATGGCAAATTTAACCCATTACAGGCCAATAACCATAAAAAATAAAGAAAATATGCCTGTTTTCACCTAAATAAGCCTTTGGTCTCAAAACCAGTCATACCAATAATTTATAACACCTTTTTTACAATAAATGGTAAGTATTTCGCTTTTATAAGAGAGAATGTTAAATGTGTAAGTATGAATAATTACCTGCTCCTCCGCAATAATAAAGAAACAGGCCCTTTTAGCTTTGACGAGCTTGTTAAACAAGGCCTTAAACAATATGACCTTATTTGGGTGGAAGGGAAAAGCGCGGCGTGGCGGTACCCTTGCGAAATAACTGAGCTGAAACAATTTGCGCCGGAAGTTACAGAACAGCCATTTGACCGCTTTTTTAAAAAGCAGGATAAAAACGGTACTGTAGTTAATAATAACACGGGCGCTGCAATACAGGAGCCGCCCGTTATAGCGAGGCCAAAACCGAGAATACGTATTAAGGCAGAATGGAACAAAATAGATACGCCACAAGTTGCTGCAGTAATTGCCAAAGAGCCTGTTGCCGAACAAAAGCCACGGGTGCAGCAGCCTGCAAAAAATGAAACACCATCCTGGAAAAGTTCATGGCTTGACTGGAGTGAGGAGCAAACGGCTGTTAAGGCTGCGTCAAAAAAAACGGCGATGGTTAATATGCAAAATACACAGCCACAGGCGGAAGAACCTGTACTTGAAACAAAATTTTCACAATCGCTGAACGAGATTAAAGAAAAATATGCCGCTACTATTTTAAAGGCAAAAACCAAAGCCGGCGAATGGCAAAGATTTAAACCTGTAGCTATAATTGTGATGCTTTCAATACCCGTTATGTGTTTTGGCGTTTGGCTGGGCCATAAATGGACTGCTAAGGATGAAGCAGGCCAGGTAGTGTATGCAAAAACAACCCCGCCTGCAACACCGCAGGTAAATAGCCAAACAACTGCCAACGATGATGTTAAAGACAACAATGCCGTGCCGGAGGCGCCACAAAAAGCAGCAAACGACGGCAAAGAAATGATACCCTTCTCTGATGACGGCAATAAGAATGCGGCAGCCGCTTCTTCAGAAAAAGCACAAGTTAAAAAGCCCGTAGTACAAAATGACTACCAGCATAAAAAATTGCCCGTGCAGCAGGCTTATGCGTCCG
This sequence comes from Chitinophagaceae bacterium, assembly GCA_035550215.1. Taxonomy (GTDB): domain Bacteria; phylum Bacteroidota; class Bacteroidia; order Chitinophagales; family Chitinophagaceae; genus JABDFW01. The sequence continues at coordinate 26,472 of DASZPM010000013.1, forward strand.
TAAGAAACAATACGGTGATAGCGAAAAAGCAAACAAGTACACAGCCAACTGCTGCTGCAAATACCGGGGAGCCGCAACGGAAATACGCCTTTACCGAGCCATCAGGCACAAATCCCGGGGCACGCACAAAAACTATAAACCCGGTAGTGCTTTCTAACCCGGGTAACAATGCGGATAATAGCAATGACAAAAAAAGGAATACAGAACAGCCGGTTGCCAGGAAAAATACAGAAGAGGCAAACCCTGTTTTTAGACACACCGGCAATGAAGCGAAAATAGAGGATTTTGTAAATGTGGACGCCGACCAACCATACACGCAAAACGTACAAAATTTAAAATTAAACGTACAAAATGTGGCCGATATACCACTTGACCTTGTTGTGATTGACGTTGAATATTTTGACGCTGCCGACAGGTTTAAAAATGGGCAAACAATCCACATCAAAAATATCCCCGCAGGAGAAGCTATTAATGTAAAGGTTCCGGATAACCTTGCCGCTACCAAAATAAAATACAAGGTGTCACTGGTAAGCGCTGAACAAAAAGGCGTTTATCTTATCGGTGAATAAAATTTGCGCTAACAGCACGCGTTATTGCCATTGTAATAAAAATATCCTGTCGCCAATGGCTAATGTGCAATAGTTTGCATCTTTGCAGTATGGCAACGCAAAAACATATTATTTTGTTTGGGGCAGGCAAATCTTCAACAGCGCTGGTTGATTACTTAAAACAGGTTTCACTTGAAAATAACTGGCTCGTGACTGTGGCTGATGGTAATATCATGGCTGCTCATGCCAAAGTTGGCGAACATTCTCACGCAAAAGCAGTACAATTAAATATTGAATCAACACAGGAGCGTCAACAACTGGTACAGCAGGCTGATATTGTTATTTCACTCCTCCCCCCTGCCCTGCATTACGTACTTGCCCTTGATTGCCTTGCATTTGGTAAACACCTCCTCACTGCGTCATATATTGATGAAAAAATAAAAAACCTTTCTAAAGATATTCAAAATAAAGGCCTGCTATTTTTATGCGAAATGGGCCTTGACCCCGGTATTGACCACATGAGTGCTATGCAATTATTGCACCGCATACAACATAAAAATGGAATTGTAACATCTTTTATCTCTCATTGCGGTGGTCTTGTTGCGCCGGAAAGCGATGATAACCCCTGGCACTACAAAATTAGCTGGAACCCCCGCAATGTGGTACTGGCGGGCAAAGCGGGTGCAACGTTCAGGCAAAAAGGCCGGGAAGTACACGTACTGTACGAACAGTTATTTTCGGCCAACCCGCCTGTTGAAGTACCCGGCATCAGTCCGTTGGTATATTATCCAAACCGAGATTCATCAGGCTATTCCAGGTTATACGGTATTGAAAACGCAGAAACATTTATCCGCACCACGCTGCGGCATCCGGCTTTTTGCACTGGCTGGAAAAATATAGTTGACCTGAAACTTACAGACGAAGAAAAAGTTTATCAAACCGATGGAATGACCGTAGCAGATTTTTTCAAGATACATTTTGAAAAACACGGTTTTACCAATTGGCTAAACGATATGCTGGGCAGCCGTCTTAGTTATGCCAAAGAGATGATGGAGAAACTTATGGAACTTATGGAGGCTGAAGAGTTGGAAGATGACGATGGGAATGAAGAAAATGAAGATCATTTTATGATGGTAAATGAAAAGGGTGACCTGAGCGTGATAGATGTAGAGGATGTAAAAGATAAAGCCGCTGAAACAGTCGCCACTACCATGCACGAAGCTAACCTTAGTATGAAACAACTATTTTTCCTGGGCCTTGATGATGAACAGCAAATTAACAAAGGTCTTTGCAGCGCCGCAGATATTCTGCAGTTTATTTTGGAACAGAAACTTGCCCTGAAGCATCACGACAAAGATATGGTGGTAATGATGCATGAAATAGAATATACAGTTGGTATAGAAAAGAACACTGTAAAAAGCTGGCTGGCAGTTAAAGGCAATGATAACGTGCATACGGCCATGGCTAAAACAGTTGGCCTGCCTTTGGGCATAGCCGCTAAATTAATACTCGAAGGTGCAATTAAAGAAACCGGGCTGCATATACCCATTATACCTTCTGTTTATGAGCCGGTATTGAATGAATTAAAAAAGCAAGGGATTGCCTTTGAAGAGAAAGATTCGGCAGACCAATAGCATTATATATATTCTTACACAATGAGCTTTCATATTACTATACACGAAGCCGAAGAGATATTAACACAAAAAGCGCCATTGCCGTTTGTAAAGTTGCTTGGGCATGGCACGATGAGTATAGAATATTACGCACCGGTTGGGGATGACCGGCAAACGCCGCATAAACAGGATGAATTATATATTATAGCCAGGGGCAAAGGTATTTTTTACCACGATGGAGAAAGAGTTCCTTTTGGCGAACGCGATGTTTTATTTGTGCCAGCCGGTATGGAGCACCGTTTTGAAGATTTTGCCGAGGGTTTTGCCACGTGGGTTATCTTTTACGGCAATGAAGGCGGCGAAGACGAAACACGTTGATTATAAATACCGTATAATGGGTATTTAATAGCAGAAATGACCGGGTAGATTTGCGTTATAATCTACCAGCTATGAAGAAAACTTTTCTTGCCTTAATCGCAGTTACCCTTGTTTACATTACATGCCCCGCACAGTTCGGTATTTTAGGTGGCGTTAATTTCAGCAAATACGAATATGTGTCCGACCGCAAAGCACTCATTTCATGGAATGCCGGCCTGCTATACAGAATAGCCAAAAGCAGTAGCACATTTGCAATGCAGCCACAACTTACCTACACCGGCAAAGGCGCTATTAAATACCCGGAAATTGACCCAAATAATGATATTTTAAAATACACAAACCATATTAATTACCTGCAATTAAGTGTGCCTTTTATTATAAGCCCCAAACTTGACGATGAAGGAACATTGAGATTTGACATAGGTGCCGGTCCTTACGTGGCTAACGTTGTAAGTGCAAAGTCCAGCGCTGAAAGCTATGAAGGGGAAACCACAACATCAGATTTCAAGGTAGGTTCATCATCCACCGACGATTTCAAACCGTTTGATGCCGGTATTACGATGATGGCAGGGACAAGGATTGGTAACATCAGCTTTAATGTGCAATATGACCTGGGCCTTTTGAATGTAAACCCTGTTACAACAGCGCCGCCTTTAAAAATGAGGGCTTTTATGTTTAACATGCTGGTTTATTTTGGTAAATAAAAAAAAGCTGCCTGCGGGCAGCTTTTTTTTACAATATCGTGCAGGCTTATTTTTGCGCCGGTTGCTGGCTCGTTTCCGCCGGTGTTTTAACATCTGTAATCTCAATGTTAAATACCAATGATGCTCCACCAGGTATAGGGCCGTTCCCCTGGGGGCCATACCCAAGTTCAGAAGGAACGATAATTATGCCTTTACCACCTTTGGCAAAATAAGGCAGTGCTTCATCCCAACCCTGTATTACTGAATGTGTACCAACACGTACCGGGTATGGCTGTGATTTAGCTGGATTAGTAGTGTCAATGTTGGAGTCAAAGGTTTGGCCGTTGCTCAGCAAATACCCTTTATATAACACCATTGCCACCATGCCAGAATCTGCTTTTGGACCAACTCCCGGTTGCTCAATTATTACATAGGCGCCATTCTTTGTTTTTTGTGCGTTCAGGTGCTTTGCTGCTATATAATCGTCAATGCCTTTTATTTCTCTTTGACTTTGTTTAGCCTTTTCCTTAGTTAAATCAGCCATTATTTCATCGCGCGTCTTAAATGCAGCCAGTATCTTCAGGCGGCCTTTAATATAATCTCCTTTAGGAAAAATTTCCAAAGGTAACTGCACATTGCGCTTTCTGAGCGTATCTGCGCTTAAAGTAAATTCAACGCTGTCACCAACGCTGCATTTTGGCAAAATTTCCATGTAGCTATAAGCATACTGGGCGCCGGTATCAATGGGGTTGTACTGCGGCGCTTTGCCGAATGTTGAGTTTAAAACAGAGTCTTTGCCTTTTCTTTTAACCGTATATTCTATATCAAGTTTAACAAATTTTGCCGTAGCTAATTTTGCACCGCCTTTACCGGGAAATATTTTGTAAACCAACCCGGATTTGGCTTTGTCAAAATTTGCATGGCAAGCTGCTAATATAACAAGCGACGCAAACGCAATAATTGCTTTTTTCATATTTTATTTATTGTAATTGATTTTCGTATTGTTTTAAAACTATTTCAAATTTTTTTACATTATCGTCAATGCTATCGCTGCTACGGCCACCGGCAGCGTTTTTATGTCCACCACCCTCAAAATGCTGCCGCGCAAATATATTAACGTCAAAATCCCCTTTGCTCCTGAAACTCCATTTCCTTTCTTCATCGCGGTCAATTAGTAGGGCTCCCAGTTTAATTCCTTGAATTGTTAGCAGGTAATTAACCAGGCCCTCCGTATCGCCGGTCTTAATTTCAAATTTAAGCAGGTCTCTTTTGGGTATAACCATTAATGCGGTGTTATACTCATATAAAACTTCAAGCCTGTTTAGCAATGCATTACCCAAAAAACGCAGCCGGCTTTCTGAAAGATTATCATATATGTTATCGTGTATAACGCTGTGCTTTAATCCAAGGTCCTTTAAATGCGCCACTGCCCTGTGTACTGCCGCGGTTGTTGAAGGAAAGCGAAACGAGCCGGTATCTGTCATTATCCCTGTGTAAATACAGGCAGCGATATCAAGATTAAGTTTACCGGAATATTTTGAACCGACAATAAAATCATACACCATTTCACAGGTTGAACTTTTTGCCACATCGCTCACACCAAAGTTAAAAGCTTCTTCCTGCGGCTGTTGGTGATGATCAATTAACACCTTTATACAATTAGCGTCAAGCAAAGGTAATTCCATGCTTTTTGTGCGGTGCATTATGTTAAAGTCAAGGCAAAATATAATATCGGTTTTCTCTATAAGCAGTTTTGCAATTTCCGGTTTTTTTTCAAAATCAATTACTTCACTGCAGCCTGGCATCCAGTTTAGAAAAGCGGCCCAATTAGTTGGAGAAATCACGGTTACTTCATGCCCAATAGACCTTAAAAAATGAAATAAAGCCAACGAAGAACCCATTGCATCGCCATCAGGTTTTTGATGCGTTGTAATTACAATTTTTTTTGCCTGCTCCAGAAATGGATAAATACCCTGAACCTCTTGCATAGAATGGCGGCAAAATTGATGTTTTCACATCATACACGCAAAACAATTTGTGCGTTTTGGTGTATAAGCTGGGTTTAATGGTGTTAAAATGCCATAAAATGACTAAAACATTAGTAAAAAATCAAAAATGTTACAGTTACTTTGCCGCCAATTAAACAATAAGGACTTATGAGCAACAGAACATTTACCATGGTTAAACCCGATGCCACAAGCAAAGGTTATACAGGAGCTATTTTAGATCAAATAATTAAAGCAGGCTTTGCCATTAAAGCTATGAAGTGGACAAGGCTGACAAAAGAGCAAGCCGGCGAGTTTTATGCAATACATAAGGAAAGGCCTTTTTATGGGGAATTGGTTGAGTTTATGAGCAGCGGACCCATTGTTGCAGCTATTTTAGAAAAAGATGACGCCGTAGCTGAATTTAGAAAACTTATAGGAGCAACCAACCCGGCAAACGCGGAAGAAGGGACTATAAGAAAGAAATTTGCCGCTTCAGTAGGCGAAAACGCAGTACATGGCAGTGACAGTGATGAAAACGCAGCAATTGAGGGGAATTTTTTCTTTTCTTCACTTGAAAGATTTTAATAAATTGGATAATTTTGTAATGTCCCCGCAAAAAGCGGGGTTTTTTTTACCCATTTTGCAGGTGCCTGATAGCGAATGATTTTATTCCCTGTAATGTCTTTTAAAATTAATTAACCAATAACAGGTATACTGTAACATATTGTGCATCAAAACAAAAAATGTTAAACTTATAAATTCAACTCTGGCATAATTTTTTCTGTATTATCTTTGTTTTTTAAGGGTTTAGGGTTGAAAAAAGGGCCAGTTATTCCTAGCAGGCCCTATTTTTTTGCCATAACCGATAAAAGGTACATTATAATGTATTATACAGGCTCCCCCCTTTTTCAAGCAACCTGTCAATCTTTTTTTCAACGGAAATGTCTTTTTCAAGTGCGGGGGAATGGTGCGGCTTTGTGCGTGCATCAATAATTAATGGCCCGCGACAACCCCAGTGTTTAAATTCAGTGAAGCTGTCAACACCGTAAATGTCGCGGGAAGGGTTACACTTCGTAAATGTTACCCAAACAAAATTGTGCAGGTTGGCCGCAGTAAAACCCGCATCATCACAAAGTACCATTAAAGGGGTGGTTTGCAGTTCAGGCATAACCGGTTTTAATACCTCGTCTATTGCATTTGCCTCCTGCATTGCCGCCCCGTAACTGGTAAACCTCTGTGTTTCGAAGCATACTACACCCGGCATCGCCAGTTTTACGTTTTTAATAAAATTAATATTTTTCAATGCCCCGGGAATTTCGGTGTTGAGTTCCCTTTTTACATCTCCATAAGCAGCAAATACCACTTTACTTCCACTATTCAGCCCGTCGCCAGAGTAATCAAGTGTATCTATAGTGGTATTTGTATAAAAATGAATATCACGTGTTAAATCAATTCTTCTTAAAACAAATGCTAAAAACTCCTCCAAGTTATGCGGTGAAAGTTTATTGTCATCATCCGCAGTAATAAACAGAAATTTGGCAAGGCTTAATTGCCCTGTGCCCAGGATGCGGTTAGCAATGGTTAATAATTCAGCCGGCTGCTTTGATGGCAGGTAAGGTGTATACCGCTCACTGCCGGTAGCAAGCAATAATGGGTGCACACCGGCGGCGTCAACTGCGTAAACTTCCTTTAAGCCGGGTATTTCGTCCTGCAATGCTTTGCCGGTTATTAAATGTATTAACTCCCCGAAACTGGTATCTTCCTGCGGTGGCCTTCCAACAACTGTAAACGGCCATATAGCATTATTGCGCGCGTACACATTACGCACCCGCATTACAGGGAATGGATGTTTAAGGCTGTAATATCCTAAATGGTCGCCAAAAGGGCCTTCCGGTTTATTTTCACCCGGGTATACCTCTCCTGTTATAACAAAATCGGCATCTGTACTAATACAAAATCCATCAATATAAGTGTACCTGAAACGCCTTCCCGCCAATATGCCGGCAAAAGTAATTTCGCTCATATCTTCGGGTAAGGGCATAACAGCTGCCAAAGTGTGTGCGGGCGGGCCACCTGCAAAAATACTTACTTTAAGGGGTTTGCCTGCAGCATTAGCTTTGGCCTGGTGAATGCCAATGCCCCTGTGCAACTGGTAATGCAGGCCGGCTTCCCGGTTTGGGGTATAATCATTACCTGAAAGCTGTATGCGGTACATGCCCAGGTTGGATTGCATAATCCCCGGTTTCGTAATGTCTTCTGTGTACACTTGCGGCAGGGTAATAAAAGCGCCCCCGTCATTTGGCCAGTGCTGTATAAGCGGGAGGGTTTCAATGCTTATTTTATTGGCAAGTACCGGCTTATGGGCCGGATTTTTTAAAGGCATTGCTTTCAGTGCTGCGAGCCCCGCACTGATATTGGCAAATGGATGCCTGACAGCCTTGAGAGGGTCGCTCTTTAAGGCAATAAGTTGCTGCACCCTGGCTAATGTTGAACGAAAAATAAACTGGCTTCGCTCCAGTGTTCCAAAAATATTGGATGCTGCACGGTAGGGGCTGCCTTTAACCCGCTCAAAGAGCAGTGCAGGCCCTTTTGCTTCGTGCACACGCAGGTGAATAGCCGCCATTTCCAAATAAGGGTCAACTTCTTCTTTTATCCTTACTAAGTGCCCATGCTCTTCTAAATCGTCAAGGCAATCTTCCAGCGATGAATATATCATTAAACAAAGGTAAGTGTATAGTAAACTCACTTACAATTCGCGAAAATGTAACGGGCAATCTTCAATTTATAATACGGGCTTTGGACACCTAAGAGATTTTCTGTCAAAAGAAGAGAAGCCTTCACCGCCCCCCCTGTTACCACCCAGGGTATATGTAAGCCTGAAGAGGCCGGTATAATACTCGTCCTTTGAGCCTGGGTTGCCACGGGGGTTACCTTCCCGATATGCTGCATTTGGGTTTACTTCGCCGCCTCTGAAAGAAAGTTCCACTGCAATAGGCCCTCTTGCTGCATTAAGTGCATCAGCATTTGGATAGGTTGTACTTACATCATCCAGGTAGTCTGTAAACAACTTCCGGAACCCAACCTCAAAACCTATTGATACTTTGTCATTAAGCGCATATTTTAGGCCAAACCCAGCGGGAATATTAAATTGATATAATGAATAGAACTTACGGTCGGGATATTGCGCAAGCCCCTGCCCTTCTGTTCCGTAAGGTTGCAGGTAAAATTTGTTACCTGCAGTATCGTGCGTGTAAGGATTGAAAAAAAAGTAACCAACACCTGCAAAAACATAGGGCGTCCATTTCTTATCTACCCTTAATTTAAAGAAATCATATTCAAGGGAAAAGCTGCCTTCCAAAATAATGCTTTTAAAATTAAGGTTACGTTGCAGGGCATACGATTTTTTGCTTAATTTATCATCAGCCTTTACCTGCCCTGCAAGGTAGTCTCCTCTAATATATAAATTATCAGTAAGCTTATATTGCAAACCGCCCTCAATAGCTAAACATGCCTGGTTAAACGTTAACGAACTGGGTTGTAAATCGCCTCCATAATTCATAAGGCCCGGCATAATATCTATAGACAGGCGTTGACTGTGAGCGATCGTACATATAATAAATGAAATTGTTATAAAAACTATTTTCTTCATTTGTTCCGGATATCTATTCGTTGTCGACAAGGCTGCAAATTAACGACCAATCAATAGCAATAACGGATAACCAGGGCAATTTCTTTTATATTCTATTCATTTTCATAATATTATTTTATTTAACATACTCATAATTCATAGAATTTTTGCCTAATTAATAAAAAATATATATAAAAAATGGTATCAGAATAAAAAAAATGTATTTTTAATATACAATAATTACAAATTATGTAATAATGACTGACGACAAGATTGACGAACTTGATTATCTTATATTAAGCGAATTGCAGAAAGACGGTAGTATGTCATTAACTGTAATGGCCAAAAAGCTCAACGTTTCTATCGGCACGGTACGTAATAGGATGACCCGGCTGTTGGAAGAAAAGACCATTCAGATTATTGGCAGGATTGACCCGGATAAAGTGGGATTTCATGCTTATGCACGCATTTTTATTTCTGTAAAGCCTGCTAAATACATCAAAGAAGTAGCTAAAAGTTTGTCGGGTTTGCCGGAGGTGAGTTTCCTGGCCATGATATCCGGGAAACATGATCTTGAGCTGAATGTACAGTGCAGGGATAATAATCATTTGCTGGAGTTGATGGAAAAAATACAAGCGATTGAGGGGGTTTTTGAGACAGAAACAAACATGTATTTAAAGGTGCTGAAAATAGCCCAACCACAGCTTGATCTTGTAAAAGACCTGTGGATAAAGGCAGGCTGAACCCGGCGGGTTGCAAAATAAGCAGCAAAGAAATATTATCGTAAAATGCTATAATACAACTATGTTTATGAACCAAAAACTATTGCCGTGGCTGCTGCTGGCATGCATTGTATTTATTGTGCCCGCTAAAGCCCAAAACACCATTCTTACGCTTAAAGGCAAAGTAACCGGCAAGGATGGTGCCCCGCTGCCAGGCGTTACAGTACAGGTAAAAGATAAGAATGAAGCAACACAAACCGGTAGTGACGGGGCTTACCAGTTAATGGTGCATGAGGCTAAAGGAACACTCATTTTTTCCAGCGTGGGTTATGAAACGAAGGAAGCTGCTTTTAGTGCATCGTCTGCCGGCATTTCCGTGCAATTGGAAGAGTCAGTCAGCGTACTGAATGAAGTTGTTTTAACCGGTTATCTAAAACAAAAGAAAAGTGATATAACAGGTGCAGTAGCATCAATACGCAACCGTGATTTTAAGGACCAGCCAGTATCAAACCTGGCCCAAAGCATCCAGGGAAAGGTTGCAGGCATATTAGTTACTTCACCATCTGGTACACCCGGTGCCGGTTTACTGGTTAGCGTCCGGGGTTCAAATAACCCGCTGTACGTTGTGGACGGCGTACCCATGCTAAGCGAAAGCAATTCATCTCTTTCCACTTCTTACACAACAGACGGTAATGAAGTTGGCCAGGGCCAAAATATCAGTTCTATCTCAGATATAAACCCTGATGATATTGAATCTATTGAAATTTTAAAAGATGCATCAGCCGCGTCAGTGTATGGCGCACGCGCAGCAAATGGCGTTGTGCTTATTACAACCAAGCGTGGCAAGAATGGTAAAACCGATTTTAGCTTTAATAGCTTTACAGGGGTGCAGAATGTATCGAGAACAATACCTTTTCTTGACAGCAAAGGGTTTGTTGCCCTTGAAGAAGATGCACGCAAGCAGGATTTAAAATTATATAATGAAGACCCAACTTTATTTGACCCATCTTTTGATCCTGCCGTGCTTACCAATCCTCTCCCAAAATCATGGTATACAAACGTGAATACCAATTGGGAAGATGAAATATTCAGGACGGCACCCATTACCAACCTGCAACTTTCAGCGCGTGGTGGAAATGATAAAACAAAATTCTTCCTGTCAGGTAATTATTTTGACCAAACAGGTATTGTAATTGACAACTTTTACAGGCGGGCCACTTTTCGCATGAACCTTGACAATAAGGTAAGTGACAGGGTTAGCATAGGTTCAAATATGTCTTTCACCTATGGGCGCAACCGCAGGAGTTTTAACGATGATACCTATACAGGTATTGTAACTAATGCTATCGGCGCTTCACCGTTAATGCCGGTGTACAATAAAGATGGCAGCTATGCCGATTATACTGAATACCAGGCAAGCTGGTTGAGCGACAACCCTATTAAGTCTGCAAATGATATTATTGCCTATACCACCAATTACCGTTTTATAGGTACTGTTTTCGCTGACATCGATGTGGCTAAAAATCTAAAATTCCGGAGCTCATTTAATACCGATTACACCAATCTTGTAGATAACCAGTTTTTTGACCCCATTACTACTGACGGCCAGTCTGCCCCCGGCGGCAAAGCAATTGAGGGCACATATCGTGGATTAACATGGCTTAACGAAAACACATTTACTTATCAAAATGAGTTTGGTAAAAACCACCTTACAGCGTTGGCAGGTTTCACTGCGCAATCATCCAAATATGAAAAGACTTATGATGTTGGCATCGGTTTTCCTGAAGGTAGCGGCTTGCAAAATGTGGGCAGTGCATCTGTAATTAAAAAAGCGCCTGTAACTAATTACCAGTGGGGGCTTGTATCGGTTATTGGAAGAGTAAACTATGATTATAACGGCAAATACCTGCTGGCAGTCAGCAGCCGTTATGACGGCTCTTCACGGTTTGACCCAAGTGGCAGGTGGGGTTTCTTTCCTGCAGCATCCGCAGGCTGGGTAATTACCAAAGAGAAATTTTTAGACCATTCCAATACACTTACCAGCCTGAAATTGCGCGTGAGCTATGGGTTAACCGGCGACCAGGAAGTAGGTAGTGATTTTCCTTACCAAAGCTATTGGGCACCTACTGTATACGACGGTAACGCTGGTTTAAGGCCGGTTAATATCGGTAACAAAGACCTAACCTGGCAGCGTAACAAAATGTTTAACGTGGGTGTTGATTATGAATTGTGGAACGGCAAAATCAGCGGCTCCATAGAATTCTTTAAAGGCAACCGTACCGAGTTGCTTACACAAGCTGCGTTACCGTCCACTTCAGGCTTTAGCTCGTTTACTACAAATGCCGGTAACATAGAAAATAAGGGAGTGGAATTTTCACTAACTGCTTACCCGGTAAAAGCCAGGAACTTTAGCTGGAGCACAAGCTTTAACGTGAGTTACCTTAAAAACACCATTAAATCACTTTATACAGATAATGAGCTGTTAAGCGCCTATACTGACCTGTTTCATACACACATACTAAAAGTGGGGCAGGCTGTGGGTACGTTTTGGGGCATTAAATACCTTGGGGTTGACCCGCAAACCGGTGACCCGAAATACCAGGACTTAAACCACGACGGTGTGATTGACGATAATGACGACCAGGTACTGGGAAAAGCCACACCTGACTATTTTGGCGGGTGGAGCAACGAATTTCATTATAAAGAATGGGATTTCTCCTTCTCAACCCAATTCAGTTTTGGCAACAAAGTGTATAACCTTATAAGGACAACATATCAAACATTAGGCTGGAGCGATGGCGGCTGGGACGAAAATAATATATTGTACCAGGTATATGCCAACAATGCAACTATTGTAAACAAACGCTGGGAAAAGCCGGGCGATAAAACGGATATACCACGCGCCTCGTTATACTTTGAGAATTATATGCAAAACTCGTCACAGTTTATTGAGAATGCCTCATTTTTCCGTATGAGAACAGTTACACTCGGCTATACTACCCGCCCCAAAACAACAAAGTACTACACATCGCTGCGGTTATACCTGCAGGCACAAAATCTTTTTGTAATCACCAAATACTACGGGTTTGACCCCGAGGTAAGCTCAAATGGCGGCAGCGCGCCGGAAACGGCGGGAGTTGACTATGCAGCATACCCGCAGGCACGCACGATAACTTTTGGTGTAAACTTTAATTTTTAAAATGTATTGTATGGCTAAGTATATAACAATAATCTCCTTACTTTTTATATTCGGTTTAACCTCGTGTAAAAAAATATTGAATGTTGTTTCGCCAAATGAAGTGGCGGATGCTGACGTATTTAAAACTGCCGCAGGCCTCCGTAATGCACGCATAGGCATGTATGCAACACTTGAAGACCAAAATTATTACGGTTCAAACTACCCGCTTATCGCTGAATGTTACACTGACAATGGTACAACCGGCGGGTACGATGTTATTGATTTAAATGATATAGCATCACGTACGGTACAACCTTCCAATATTTACATCGAAGGCATGTATATCGCCATCTACAACACTATTTACACCGCCAATAAAATCATCAACAATATAGACAACGTGGATGATGATGCCTCTGAAAAGAGTAATATATTGGGTGAAGCATTATTTGTGCGTTCACTGGCAAATTTTGATTTGTTAAGAATGTTTGGTGAACACTGGGATAAAAGCTCACAATACGGTATATCCATTGTTACAAGTTCTGAAAGCCCTAAAACACCGGTGGCAAGAAGTACTGTGGACCAATCATACCAGCAAATTATTACTGACCTGCAAATGGCAATAACTAAATTAAATACTTATAACGGTAACCAGTATATATCACAATCTGCCGCAAAAGCACTGTTGGCGAGGGTTTATCTCTACTATGGCGATAAAACAAATGCTGCAAAACAAGCAACAGATGTTATTAAAGATGCAAACTTTTCATTACTTGGCCCGGGCGATTTCACGCAAATCTATACCAAGAAACTTACGTCTGAAAGTGTATTGGAACTTGTGTTCGACCTTCAGCATCCAAGTTTTTATAATACCACAACATATCTTAGAGATGATGCTTTGCGTTCTGATGTAATCTTTTTAGCCAACGCGGACCTTAACACCTTTTTCCAGGGGCGCCCGGATGATTTACGCAGCCAACTGGTTGATTATACTAATGTAGATGTCAGCATTCAGCCTGATGGCCGCACGCAAAAGTACCGTGGCGAGGCAACAAAAGATAATTCGGCCTACGTCGTCAGGCTTGCTGAAGTGTACCTGATACGCGCTGAAGCGCTCGGTAAAACAAAAGGGCTTGCTGACCTTAACACAATTCGTGAGGCTCGGGGAATGACTGATTTAGCCGAAGCAGATGTGCCGACAGACGATGATTTTTTAAATGCAGTGCTTGATGAGCGCAGGGCAGAACTGAATTTTGAAGGTCATCGCTTATTTGATCTTGCCCGTACCGGTAAAGTGGACGAAATACTTGGAGCGGGAGTTGAACCCATTATGCCGATACCCCAAAGGGAAATTGCCGCAACAAATGGCGTAGTTGTGCAGAACCCGGGTTATTAAATAATTGAATGAAGTTTTTTAACGGTCTTCGCTTAATGAGATGAAAACATTTTTGCAGTGCCGGGTGTAATATAGTCTAAACTCCCTTTGCAGGGAATTGGAGGTTTGTATAATGAGTACTTTTAAATCAATCTATCCGTTTACAGGTGAAGTGATTGCAGAATATGAGTGGATGGATGACAAAACGATTGAGAACTGCCTTACAAAAAGCGGGTTAGCCTTTGCAAACTGGAAGAAAACATCATTTGCAAAACGAAGCGATTTAATGCTGAAACTGGCGGAGGGATTACTACGGCGAAGGGATGAATATGCGGTATTGCTTACGCGTGAAATGGGCAAAGTATTAAAAGAGGCAAAGGCGGAAATAGAAAAATGCGCGGCTTGCTGTAAGTATTATGCAGAGCATGCCGAAGACTTTTTAAAAGATATTCCACAGCCTTCAGATGCGGCAAAAAGCTACGTTGTGTTTCAGCCCGTGGGGGCTGTACTGGCTATTATGCCGTGGAATTTCCCCTTTTGGCAGGTATTCCGGTTTGCTGCGCCGTATATTATGGCTGGCAACGTAGCATTATTAAAACATGCGCCAAATGTTTGCGGCGTGGCGCTTGTAATTGAAAAAGCTTTTTTGGAAGCGGGTTATCCGGAAGGTGTTTTTCAAACACTGGTGATGGATGTTGACAAAACGGAGTTTGTAATACAGCACGATATTGTGCAGGGGGTAACACTTACAGGCAGTGAGCTTGCCGGCAGCAAAGTGGCAGCATTGGCAGGAAAGGCTATAAAAAAGACGGTATTGGAACTTGGCGGTAGTGACGTTGTGCTTGTACTGGAGGACGCCGATATTGAAAAAGCGGCAAAAGTGGCTATTCAATCGCGTATGCAAAACGCCGGGCAAAGCTGCATTGCTGCAAAACGTTTTATTGCGGTAGGCAAGGCACTTGAACCATTTACAGAGGCCGTGCAGAACGAAATTGCAGGTTTAAAACAAGGAGACCCATTTGATGAAACAACTACCACTGGCCCTATTGCAAGGATTGACCTTGCGGAAAAACTGGAACAGCAAATGCAGGGCTCTGTCAAAGCGGGCGCGCAACTGGTGACGGGTGGCCAGCGTACAGGTTGCAACTTCACTCCTGCCCTTTTAACCGGTGTTCATAAAGGCATGCCTTCGTTTGATGAAGAAGCGTTTGGGCCGCTTGCAAGCATTATAGCTGCAGAAAATGAGCAGGAAGGTATTATGCTGGCAAACGCCCACCGCTATGGTTTAGGCGGCGCGATATGGAGCAGGGATATTGAAAAAGCGCAAACGCTGGCTAAGCAAATTGAGTCTGGGGCCGTGTTTATTAATGCAATGGTCAAATCTGACCCGCGTTATCCTTTTGGAGGTATTAAAAAATCAGGATATGGAAGAGAACTATCTCATTTTGGGATACATGAATTTATGAATATAAAAACAATATATGTAGGATAACTCCTGTATACGAAATGGAATACAAACTAAATTTCTTGCTATAATGAATGAAGTATTGGACATGATTACCGAAAAAGAAAGATTATACCAGCGGCGGAAACAATTAGTGCCGGATGCACTCGGTATATTTAACCCATCAACCGCGCACCACGCTTACGGTGCGACCATTATTGATGCAGATGGACGAAAGCTAATTGATTTTGCCGGCGGCATTGGTGTGATAAATGCAGGGCATTGCCCGCCGGCGGTAGTGCACGCCATACAGGAGCAAGCTGAAAAACTAATACACAGCAGCTTTAATGTAGCGCTGTATGAAGTGTATCTTGACCTTGCGGAAAAAATGACAGAGCTATTACCACATGGCAATGCTACCAAAGTAATGTTCCTTAACAGCGGCGCGGAAGCAGTGGAAAATGCGGTAAAAATAGCCAGGCAAGCCACGAAAAGGCCTGCAGTGATTGCATTCGGCGGAGGCTTTCACGGGAGGACGATGATGGGCATGACGCTTACCAGCAAGGTTGGATATAAAGCCGGATGCGGCCCTTTTGCACCGGAAGTATACAGGATTGACTACCCGGCGTACCGCCCGCATATACATAAAATGAGTGAAGAAGAGTTTGCGGCGGAAGAAATACAAAAGTTAAAAACATTCTTTAAAACACATGTGCGGGCAGAGGATGTTGCCGGGATTATTATTGAACTTGTGCAGGGCGAGGGTGGTTTTTTTGTTGCGCCAAAAGCTTATATAAAAGCGCTGCGTCAATTGTGTGACGAAACAGGCATTATGCTGGTATTTGACGAAGTGCAAAGCGGCTTTGGCAGAACGGGTAAATGGGCCGCGTTTCATCATTACGGCGTAACGCCGGATATTTCAACATGGGCAAAATCAATGGGCTCGGGTATGCCCATCGCTGCCGTTATGGGTAAGGCGCATATTATGGATGCTGCTGCGCCTTCCACGCTTGGGGGTACCTATGCAGGCAACCCTGTTTGCTGCGCAGCTTCACTGGCAACCCTGCAGTACATGGAGGAAATAAATATCAATGCCCTGGGCGAATGGGTAGGTAAAATAGTGCGAAAAAGATTTGAGCATTTTCAACAGCAATATCCTGCGGTGGTAGGCGAAGTAAGAGGACTTGGCGCTATGCTGGCGTTTGACGTAATTAAAGACGGCGATTGGAATATACATAATGCAGCAGTTGCGCAGCGTATCATTAATTCGTGTGCAGAAAAAGGGCTGATTGTAATCAGCGCAGGTGTGCAGGGTAATGTGATACGTATTTTGAGCCCCCTGGTAATTGACGAAGATGTATTGAACAAAGGGCTTGATATTCTTGAAAGTGCCCTGGGCGCGCTTAGTTAAAAGCAGCATAGCGGACAAGTAGTACAAAAGTGCGACGCAACAGAAGATCATTTAAAACCGTGCTGTTGGGGCAATAGAAATAACTTTTCTAAAACTTGGTTATTAATCTGGCAGCGTTTATACATTATTGATTAATTTTTAAAACCTTACCTTTTAAAGGAACAGGCTTATGCTTTTAAATTACATAAATGGCGAGTACGTAATAGCAGTGTCGGGCGAAATGCAAACCATGATAAACCCTGCCACGGAAGAAGTGATTGCGGCAATTACATGGAGTAATGCAACAGAATGCAGGCAAGCGATTGAAGCCGCGCAAGCTGCCTTTAAAACCTGGGGTAAAACAAATGTTTACCAGCGAAGCTCTATTCTAAAAAAAGCTGCAGACATCATCAGGAAAAATGCGGAAGATTATGCTGAACACTCTGTGCTGGAGGCCGGCAAACCAATAGCAGAAGCTAAAGGTGAATGGATGGTTGCAGCCAACCTGTTTGAATGGTTTGCGGAAGAGGCCAAACGCGCGTACGGGCGGACCATACCGGCAAACCGGAATGACAAGCGCATGATGACGATATGGCAACCCATGGGCGTAGTTGGCATTATTACCGCATGGAATTTTCCTGCTTATAACCCGGCGCGAGCCTGGGCAGCCGCCCTGGCTGCGGGTTGTACAGTTGTTGCCAAGGCATCTGAGTTTACGGCATTATCAACAAGCCATCTTGTGGAAGCGTTAAACGAGGCGGGCCTGCCTGCCGGGGTGCTGAATAATCTTATTGGCGATGCCGCATCTATCGGCGAAGAAATGCTGAATAATCCACTGTTAAAAAAGATAAGCTTTACAGGCAGCACAAGGGTAGGTAAACTGCTGATGGATGGTGCTTCGAAAACTAATACAAAGCTTTCACTTGAATTAGGCGGTAATGCCCCTGTGATTATTAATGATGATGTAAATGTTGAAACGCTTGCAAAATCAGCAGTGATTGCGAAGCTGCGCAATGCAGGGCAGGTATGCATATCGCCGCAACGATTTTTTATACACGAAAAAATTTATCCTGCCTTTCTTGATGCGGCGGGCGATGCCATCAAAAGCATAAAGGTAGGTTTTGGTATGGATGCCGGCACGCAAATGGGACCACTCATTAACCAAAAGCAACAACAGTATGTACTGCAACTGGTTGGCGATGCAGAGCAAGCAGGGGCAACAACTGTAAAAGGAGAGCTTCCTTCTGAAAAGGGCTGGTTCGTTCCCCCCACCCTGCTGAGTAACATTGACGCAAATACTGAAGCGGTAAATAAAGAAATTTTTGGGCCTGTGATGCCGGTAATTCCTTTCAGTAACAGGAACGAAGTGGTTGAATGGGCAAATAATACACCTTATGGACTCGCCGGCTATGTGTGGACAAATAATATTAATGATGCTTTCTTTTTTTCAGAAAGCCTTGAATTTGGCATGGTAGGAATAAACGAATGGGCGCCTCATGCAACAGAAGCTCCGTTTGGTGGTTGGAAACAAAGTGGAATCGGTCACGAAAGCGGCAGTGAAGGTTTATATGAATATATGGAGAAGAAACTGGTAAGTTGGGGAGTATAATACCTTGCATATACTCTTTGATTTGAAAGATTAAACCAATCCTGGATAAGTTTTATGATGAATAGATTTCTGAACCTTTTTTAAAACATCCCTTTAGGGCGCGGCGCTTATGTACGGCATCCTTTCACTCATTCCACCATTGGTCGTTATTGTGCTTGCTATAAAAATGCGCACATCTTTTGAGCCTTTGCTCATCGGCTGCCTGGTGGGATTTGTTATCATAGGATTGCATGAGCACACCAACTTCTTCACTGACTTTGTAAACTCAATGATGGCGGTAATTGGTGACCCCAGCCCGAGCGGTTCGGTTTGGGTTATATTAGTGTGTGGCCTGTATGGTTCACTGATTGGTTTAATGATTAGAAGCGGCGGCACATTTAAATTCAGTGATTGGGCGCTGACAAAAATAAAAACACAGCGAGGGGCATTAATAGGAACATGGGCATTAGGCTTGCTTATTTTCCTGGATGATTACTTAAGCGCATTAACAGTGGGCTTATCCATGCGTAAAATAACCGACACTTTTAAAATACCCCGCGAAAAGCTGGCTTACATAGTAAACACCACTGCCCCGCCGTGGAGCGTGATTGCCCCTATTTCAACATGGACGATTTTTATTGGCAGTGTTCTTGAAACATCACACGTAGCGGCACCCGGCACGGGGCTTGCCACTTACTGGAAAATGATACCTTTTGTTTCTTATGGGTACATATCGGTGTTAATTATACCGCTGTTTATTTTTGACATCTTTCCCTGGTTTGGTAAAATGAAAAAGGCGGACAAGAGAGCGAAAGACACCGGCAGGTTAACAGAAACCGAATTCAGTATGGCAGTCACGCTCGATGTATCTCCATTCACGGCAAAAAAAGCCCCAAAAGTTATTTATTTTCTGTTGCCGGTAATTGTGCTGCTCGCCGCGACATTGTTTTTTGATATTGATGCGCTTAAAGGGGTAATGGTGGCGGTTGCATTTACATTCATTTATTACATGTTAATAAAATTGGGCACATTTCAGCAGTTGTCCGAAACCATGTTTAGCGGGTTTAACAGCATGATATACGCCCTGGCTATTTTGATGATGAGCTATGTATTAAAAGATGTCAACGATAAAATGGGCCTAACGCAATATGTACTGAACGGTGTGTCTCCTTACGTAAGCAGGCAATTGCTGCCGGTTATTGTGTTTGTGTCACTGTCACTCATTTCTGTTACAACGGGGTCATCCTGGGGACTCTATGCCATTGCAATACCACTGGTAGTGCCTTTGGCAATAAGCCTTCATTCTAATGTTTTGCTTAATTGCGGCGCGGTTATAAGTGCCGGGGTATTTGGCGCCAATGCCTGCCTCTACTCTGATGCAACAGTATTGACGGCGCAGAGTACAGAATGCAACAATATGGAGCATGGTTTATCGCAACTGCCTTATGCATTTATAGCGTTTGGGTTATCTGCGGTAAGTTACCTGGTGATGGGATATATGGTGAGTTAAGTATAAATGATAATGTATGTTCAGTTATAAAGAAATATTATCACCAGGAATTGTGATTGAAGCAATGCAGGACAAACATGCAGCGCAACTTGAAACTTTGCAGCGTATTGTATTTCCTAATCTTGCAGAGGAAGAATTATTACACTTAGAACAATATAAAAAGCATATTGAAATATTTCCCGAAGGGCAGTTTGTAGCCCTAGATGGCGACAAAGTTATTGGCGCAACATCTTCCATCCGCTATCATTTTGATATAACCCACCAGGAGCATCATAGCTTTTACGATGTAATGGGGGGCGGCTGGTTTACCACACATGACCCAACAGGCGATTGGTTGTATGGAATGGACATAAGCGTCCACCCATCCTACCGTGGTAAGGGTATTGCCCGCGCTTTGTACAGGGCACGTCAATATACCTGTAAACAATTATCACTAAAAGGACAAATGACTGTAGGTATGCTTAATGGGTATAGTAAGATACAGCCTAAAATGAGTATTGATGAATATTATGAAAGAGTGAAAGCACACCAATTATTTGACCCCACTGTTTCGGTGCAGGAAAAAATAGGGTTCAACATTGTTGGTTTAATGAAAGATTATTTAAATGATGATACATGTGGTAATGCAGGTGCGGTGATTGTAATGGATGCGGATATTAAAATATAATATAGTGGTTGCCTTTAACCCTAAAAGTTGAACATTATAAATTGAAAGATATATGGCACACATTAATTTGATTACTGAGATTCCTGGCCCCAAAAGCAGGGCCATGCTGGAGAGAAGAAAAAACGCTTTACCGGCTGGCCTTGCAAAATCAACGGAGGTTGTTGTAGAAAAGGCAGAAGGCGGCGTGGTATGGGATGCTGACGGTAACCAGTTGCTGGACTTTGCCGGCGGAATAGGCATGATAAACATCGGCCACCGGCCTGGAAGTGTTGTGAACGCGATAAAGGGGCAGTTGGATAAATATATTCATACCTGCTCATTAGTAACAACATACGAGCCTTATATTGAATTAGCTGAATTGCTGAATTCCGTCACCCCGGGCAATTTTCAAAAGAAAACATTGCTTTGTAATACGGGTACTGAAGCTGTGGAAAATGCAGTTATGCTCGCACGTTATTATACCAAACGGCCAGGCATTATTTGTTTTGAAGGCGCATATCATGGCCGCAGCATGCTCACTTTATCGCTCACCAGTAAATACGGGTTGTTCAAAAAAGGATTCGGTTCCTTCGCAAGCGATATTTACCGGCTGCCTGCACCTAATATGTACCGCGTGCCGGAAGGAATGACGGAAGAGGAATACCTGCAATGGAGCATTAATAACCTGGAGCATGCGCTTATTGCACAGGTTGACCCTGAAGCTGTAGCTGCAATTATTATTGAGCCGGTATTGGGTGAAGGCGGGTTTGTACCTATACCAGCACCGTTCCTGCAAAAAATACGCAGTATATGTGATAAACATGGCATTGTAATGATAGCAGACGAAATACAATGCGGCAGCGGGCGTACAGGTAAATTATTCGCTATTGAACACAGCAATATAGTACCTGATATTATTACCATTGCCAAATCAATGGGTGCAGGCATGCCCGTTAGCGCAGTAGTTGGCAAAGCCGAGATAATGGATTGCACGCATCTTGGTGGCGTTGGCGGCACCTATGGCGGCAGCCCGGTTTCGGCTGTAGCAGCTATTGAGACACTAAAAATAATCAGTTCCCCGGGATTTCTGCAAAGAGCGGTTGAAGTTGGCAAACTGATCCAGGAAAGGCTTGAAACATGGAAAGAAAAATACAGTGTGATTGGCGATGTACGTGGGTTAGGAGCCATGCAACTGGTTGAATTTGTAAAAGACAGGGCGACAAAAGAACCCGACATGCAAACAGCCATGGAGGTATTAAAGGATGCAGTAAGCCGCGGCATAATTTTAATTCGTGCAGGCCTGTACAGTAATTGCATACGCTTGTTGCCGCCCATAGTTATGACAGACGAACAATTACATGAAGGTTTGACGATACTGGAAATGGCAATTGCAAAAAAGTGTCACTAGCAAGATTGGTACAGGGCAATATTTATAAATGAATTTTTATGGAAATTAAGACGGCACTAACCGAAGAGGATATATTAAAATGCTGGGATGCCTTAAAGGCGCTTCGCCCTCACCTGGATAAAGACACCATTGTTGCCAGGATAATGAAAATGATGTCAGAAGGATATAAACTTTTATTTATCGAGGAAAGTGGGAAAGCTATGTCCATTGCCGGGTACAGGTACCTTAATACCCTGTTTAATGGATTGCATTATTATATTGACGACCTCTCCACCCTGGAAGAAGCGCGGGGCAAAGGCTACGGCGGTATGCTGCTTGACCATATTACAGAACTTGCAAGCAAAAACGGTTTTGCCTGTGTTACGCTTAACTCCGGCTACACGCGGCATACGGCACACCGCCTTTATTTAAATAACGGCTTTGTGCTGGCCTCTCACCATTTTGAAAAAAGATTACTGTAATGCAGGCACAGCTTATTGTACATAATGCCCGGGTTTTAACGCAAGATGGCAAGATGCCGGTAGCACACGCTTTTGCAGTTGATAAAGGCAGGTTTATTGCGGCAGGCAGTGATGAAGATATGCTGAGGATGAAAGAAGCTAACACGCAAATAATTGATGCGGCAGGCAAAACCATCCTGCCAGGCTTTATTGATGCCCACATACATATTTGGAAAGTTGGTAACCTTAAAACCTTCCTGCTGGATTTAAGAGGAGTTACAAGCATTGAGGAAATGCAGGATAAATTAAGTGATTTTATCAAACAAAACCCCGGCGGGGGATGGATACAGGCGCGCGGCTTTAATGAAGCCAATATGAAAGAAGGCAGGCTGCCAACAAAAAGCGACCTTGATAAAATCACAAGTGAACGACCATTATGGGTTATACGAACATGCGCGCATATTGGTATTGCCAACTCAAAAG
This sequence comes from Chitinophagaceae bacterium, assembly GCA_035550215.1. Lineage (GTDB taxonomy): Bacteria > Bacteroidota > Bacteroidia > Chitinophagales > Chitinophagaceae > JABDFW01. Next base: position 49,494 of record DASZPM010000013.1, read on the forward strand.
CTATTGAATTATCGGGCGTGCTTTCAAATACACCTGTTCCGAAAGGTGGGGAAATACGGTTGAGTAATGATGGCAAACCTAACGGCATTTTTACAGAAGCTGCCCTTGGGCTAATTGCCAATAATATCCCTTCCTACTCTGCAGGCGACTATGCAAGAATGATTTATGCCGCAGAAGAGGAAATGCTCAGTTATGGTATTACCTCCGCAACAGACCCTGCGGTGATGCCTGACTTGCTTGATTGTTACCGGGTACTTGAACGGCAAAATAAATTGAGGGTTCGCGTTAATGCTTTTCCCATTCGTGTACCCGATGGCAGTGAGCACATATTACCGTTACCGGAACTTTATCAGTCTGATAAGCTTATCATTAATACAGTCAAATTTTTTGCTGATGGAGGTTTAAGCGGTATGACATCGGCCATGAATAAGCCATACAAAAATTCATCCTCAACGGGTGTCCTGCGGTTAACTGAAGAGTTCTTCTACCCTATTGCAAAAGAATCCGCGGATAAGGGTTTCAGGATTGCAACACATGCAATCGGTGATAAGGCGATTGATGTTGTGATGGACGTTTATAAGAAGATATACCTAACGGGAAGCAGGGGATTACGCATTGAGCATTTGGGTTTACCATCGCCCGGCCATTTAAACGCTATGCGTGAAATGAACGTACATTGTGTTTCTCAAAGCATCTTCCTTAAAGAACTGGGCAAAAATTTTGAAACGGCTCTTGACGAAGAAAGGCTAAACAGGTGCTACCCCTACAGAAGCATATTGCAGGCCGGCGTTAACCTTGCATTTTCCAGTGATGCGCCCGTTGTGAAAGATTTTAACCCTTTTACAGGCATCAAAGCAGCCATGTACAGGAAAACGTTAGAAGGAAATATTATTGGCGCGCACGAGACCATCTCTTTCAATGAGGCGCCTACAGCCTATACACTCAGCGCTGCAAAAGCAAATGGCAATGATAACGAAGTGGGAAGTATCCAGGCCGGTAAAAAAGCGGATTTTATTATATTAGACAAGCTGTTGAGCCAAACAATTTCGGAAGATGAACAAATACAGGTTACTTCCACCTGGATAAATGGCGAAAAAGTATTTCAGCGATAGCCTTCCTATCTTATTAATACTACAGTGCCTTTCCTGTACACGTTACCGCAAATAGTTGTGGCTTTTATTTGATAAACATAAGTACCCGGCATTTGGGGCAATCCTTTAAATGTGCCATCCCAGCATTTTGACGGATCACTTGTATAAAAAATCCTATTACCCCACCTGTTATATACCTCAAATTCCAATGTTTTAACTCCTCCCCAATATTTCAAACCAAAACAATCATTATTGCCATCGCTGTTTGGCGTGAATGCCGAAGGCATTTTATAACCATTTTCTGCATTTGCTACTAAAACATTTAAAGTAATGCTGTCTTTAACACTACATCCGTTATTCTCCACAAACACATAATATGTTATTGTTTGCACAGGAGATGCAACCGGAGTAGCGATATTGGGATGGTCAAGACCGGTTGGCGGTGTCCATGTATAATGGTTCCCACCCGTTGCTTTAAGTGTGGCCGAGCCCAGAACGCAATCAAGGTCGTTTGATTTACTTATTGTTACAGTAGGTTTCTGCTGCACGGTAATAATTGATGAAACAGTGTCAGTTATTTTACAAACACTGTTCGTTATAATGACGTTATAGGTAGTATTGACCAAAGGAGTAACCAGTGCAGAGGGTGACGCCGGGCTTGTGACTGTACTTGCTGGATACCAATGGTATAAGTCTCCACCGGCAGCAGTTAGCGTTACTTGGTCGCCAATACAAATTTGCTTTGATGTTGGGTTAACAGAAAAAACAGGTTGCGGATTTACTGTTACTGTTACAGAAGCATCAGCCATACAATTATTATTGTCCGTAACGCTTACTGTATAAATAGTTGAAGATGATGGTGAAGCAACCGGGTTAAAAACTGATGGGTTACTGAGGCCCGTTACAGGCGACCAGTTGTAGCTAACCGAACCTTGCGCTGCAGCCCTGATTTCACTGGATGCACCGACGCATAAAGTGGTGTCGCCAAAAGCCTGTACTGCCGGCAGCGGGTTTACTGCTATATTAACGGTATCCCGAACTGCGCATTTTGAACCGGGGTTGACCGTAACAATATATTGAGTACTGCTTAACGGGCTTGCTACAGGGCTTTGCATATTTGGGTTAGACAGGTGGTTTGCAGGTGCCCAGCTATATGAATTTCCATTTGCTACAGTTGTGCTCAACACCACTGAACCTCCGCTGCATATTACAGTATCCGCAATGGTGGCAACCGTTGGCTGTGGCAACACCGTTACTTTGACCGAATCTTTAGCAGTACACCCCTGCGCGCTGGCTACATTGATAACATAAGTAGTAGTAATAACAGGAGTAGCAATTGGTGAAATTACAGATGGGTTATTCAAAGTTGTTGCCGGCGCCCAGTTGTACGTAGTATTTGGGGAAGCTGAAGCTTTTAGCTGAACAGTTGTCCCTGCGCAAATCGCGGTGTCTGGTGCAATATTCACCGCGACAGAATCAACGTTAATATTTACTGAGTCATACTTAATACTGACCGCAGCAAAGGAAATGTCGTCCAGTGCAAAATCATTTCCCAAAACCTGGATATTTTTGTTAATAATGGAAATATCTGCCTTATCAGTATCGCCGGAGTTCCAGGTAACAAAAAATTGTTTCCAATTGCATGTTGGCAACTCAGCATTAAAGATGTTTCCTATGGTTTTTCCATTAATATAAAATTGCAGCGCGGCAGGATTAACACCATAAATAGGTTGCACCCAGGCCGAAAAAGCATAGTTAGTATTTGGCATTACAGTAATTGTTTCAGACCAAACTTTCAAGTCAGGTTGCGGGTTGCCGTTAATAAGCATCATGTTACTGTTATTACCCGTGTGGTCACTGCAAGCGGTCATATTTCTATTCCAGGCACTGGGATTATTACCTATGTAGTATTGTCCTTCGGTTGTATTTATTGATGCATATGAATAACCGGAACTGAAGCCGGCATTGCCCTGCGAAAAATCACCATTCGCAATAAGGTTGGCGCCAATAATTTGAGAGCTTAAATGATAGGTAGTGTTTTTCGTAACTGTTGCAACAGGGTTCTGAATATCCGTTGCGGAAAGGCCCGTTGAAGGACTCCAGCAGTAAGTTAATGCAGGTAACGCCCGCAACTGCACGCTGGTGCTTGTACACAGCAAGGTATCGCTATTTACTATTATGTTATCCCTGGTAAAGTTTACAGCTATATTCTTGGTAACACTATCAATACAGCCACCTGATGTTTTTACAATGAGCGTTACTTTATAAGTGCCGTATGTATTATAGGTAACAGATGGCGCAAGATCATTTCCAGCTTTTTGCCCATTTCCAAAATCCCACGAAACCGACGATGTTTGCTGGGTTTCATTAGTAAATTGAACCAACGAAGGATTACAAACATCCTGCTTAAAACTAAAATCGGGGTTGGCAGAACATTGTACCTGGCAATCTGTAACCACCACTTGTTTGCAAAGAGAATTTTGAGTTGGCAAACTGTCGTCTATTGTCAGGTTGATGTTGTAGACCCCTGGTGCAGAATATGTTACAGCGGGCGGAGTTTGTTTATTTGAATTGGGGGTATTTGCATTTGTACAACCTTCAAACTGAAGTCTCGTAAGCGTATTGTTATTTACATTGGTAATAAAACTGTAAACATTGGAGCCTACCCGGAAAAGTTTTGAAAGGCAATGCGGAAAATGAAGGTCGCCTATATTACCAAAATTAACTGCAGAAGGCGTGTTGGTAATGTCTCCATTAAAGTCAAGTTTTGACAAAGTATTGCCGGTGGCATTAATTACATATGCAACACTACTGCCACAATATTTTATAACATAAATATCCCAGCACGTGCTAAATGTGCCGTTGGGGTTACCAAGATTTACGCCAGTAGGGTTGTTTAAAAGTGAATTATCAAAATCAAGCCTGGTTAAAGTATTGCTTAGAGCATTTGTAACAAAAACGTGCCACTTATTATTGTTATCTTTTAAAGCATGAAGACCGGTAGGGCCCTTTAACTGCCCAATATTTCCAAGATTTAGCGCGCCCGGCGGAGTATCAAAACTCGTACCAAAATCAAACCTTGTAATAGTGCTGTTTGAATAATTAGCCGTTATACCATACCAATGAGCATTATCCTGGAAAACATAAAGATCATGCGGATAGGACAGGTTACCAATATTACCCCAATTAACAGCCGACGGGTTGTTGTTCGCAATGTTAGCACCCAAAGAAACAGTTACAAGACTGGGTGTCGAGCCATCCGCGGCATCGCCACCTACAACCAAAACATACCATTTTCCCTGGTTGTTAACTATCTGAACACCTTCGGTGTTAGATGGAATAGCACCATTTATTGTCCCTAAATTCGTTACAACCGGTGTATTTAAAAGACTATTGCCAAAATCTAACCTCAAAAGACGGCCGGGAAAATTGTTTGTTGCGAAACCATAATAATTGCCCTTCTCAAATACATAGTCAATATAAACAGGCAATTTAAATAAACCATCTGGGTTGCCTAAATTACTGCCAACGGGTGGTTGATTAATATCAGCCGTACAAAAACTCCAAAAATAACTACTTGCACCAGTTGTTGTATTTACTATTTTAACCGGGCTGTTTACGCAAACTGTATCCGGAACCGTAAAGCCAATATTTGCATTCACGCATGTATTAACATTAACAACTATAGAGTCTTTTGAAATACAACCATTAGCGTTTTTAGCCGTTACAAAATACTTTGTGGTTATTGCTGGTTTTACAGCAATTGAATCACTGTTTGGGTTATCAATGCCTTGTGAAGGCAGCCAGCTATAATTTACAGCGCCCGTTGCCGACAAATGCGCCGAATCGCCACTACAAATAGTGGTTTCTCCTGTTAACTTAATTTGAGGGCCACTCACAACCACTACTTGTTTGCAAAGGGAATTTTGTGTTGGCAGGCCATCATCAACAGTAAGGTTTATATTATATACCCCGGGGGTTGTGTATTTAACAGCCGCCGGGCTCTTATCAGTTGAGTTAGGCACGCTTGCATTTGTACAACCTGAAAATTTTATGCGCGTTAATGTACTGGTAACAGCATTAGGAATAAAGCTGTATATATCTGCCCCTATCCTGAATAACTTTGAGATTGAATGCGGAAAACTAAGGTTCCCTATATTACCCAGTGATGTGGCAGTTGGTATGCTGGTCAAATCCCCATGAAAATCAAGTTTTACAATATCATTGGTTGCATGATTAACAACAAAACCGATGGCCTCGCTGCAAAATCTTATAACGCTGATATCTCTCGGATTGTGCATTAAATAACCTAACTGGCTGTTTGTAATATTAATAGCAGCCGGGTTATTGTTTAACAGCGATGACCCAAAATCAAGCCTGGTAATAGTGCCGTTATCAGGCGGTGTAAAGCCTTCGTCATAACTATTGACGATAAACATGTGCCAGTTATTGTTATCGTTAATAACAAAAAAACCCGTAGGTAAATTAAGGTTACTGCCCGGTGGTATAACAAGGTTTGTTGCTGTAGGGCTATTTTCAAAGCTGCTTGTAAAATCAAACCTGGTTATGGTGTTACCACCTTTGTTAATGGTAAAGCCGTACCAATTGCCATTATCCTGGAAAACCTGCAGGTCATGGGGAAAATCAAGAGTGCCATTGAGATTCCCCCAATCAGTAACAGCAGGGTTATTATTTTCAATAGAACTGCCAAACGAAACCTTTACAATTTTAGGCTGTGTACCTGCTTCGGTCCCTCCGCCAACAATAATAGCATACCATTTTCCTTCATTTTTAATTACCTGTACCCCTTCTGTTGAGGCCGAAGGTAACACCCCTCCAAAACTGCCTAAATTTGTCGCGGTTGGCGTATTAAGCATACTGTTGCCAAAGTCAAGCCGGGAAAGAGTGCCGGAACTATAGCTTGTAACAAAAGCATAATATTTGCCGTTATCACTAACAATGTCAGTAAACACAGGTGTACTAAAAACATTGCCAATGTTACCAAGGTTGGTCCCGGTTGGATCGTGGTTTACGTCAGCAGTGCAGAAATTCCAATAATATGATGAAGCCCCCGTACTGGTATTGGTTATATTAACCGGGCTGTTAACGCAAACAGTGTCTGGGATAGTAAAAGATGGTATCGCCGGGGTTTGTGCCTGGCACGAACCAAGTGCAGTTATTTCGTCCTGGTTTAACGCCCTGTTATATATTCTTATATCGTCCAGCGATGCGTTTAGCCAGTAGGGGAAACTTGGGTTATTGAGTGTACCTATAAATAAATCAGCAGTGTTATTGAACGTAATGCCGGGCGAAACTGTCGTAGCAACCAAGTGACAATTAACATATAATCTGCCAGTATCGCCGTTATAAGTTGTCACTACAGAAAACCACTGGTTTGTAACAATATAAGGGTCGTACCCACCCTGCGGGTCTGCAAAATTTGTATAGAAGTTCGTGTGGGCAGTGTCAACCGTTGAATTCCGGCAATTATTACCGTTCGTGTAAAGGGCGTCATCATATCGTAACATATAAGTGCCTGACTGATAATCTTCGCCCTTAATTAAAACCGAGTTGCCGTGGCAAGCACCCTGGTAATAGCCCTGCGGTTTTATCCATACTGCTAATGACACCTGGCCGCCGGGGTTTAAACTCGATGAATTTGGGATGCGCATGTAGTTGTCAATGCCGTTAAAGTAGTAAGCTTTATTTGCGTTACCAAACCTGTCAGTTGTTAAAGTGGCATTATTAAATACGGGGTTATTATTGTTGCCGCTAACATCATTCGCGTTGCCATCAAAGGGATAATAAGCTATTAACCCCTGGCTTAAGTTTACCTGGCTGACTGCCCTGCCAGCGGCCAACAAAAACACAATTACACATATCAAAATCCTCGCAAAATTCATGCTGACTCCTAAGGGTTAAGGTAATTTTACGGTTCTTGCAAAGTCAATTAATGCTGGATAAAAGTAAGAAAAAAGGATTTATCTGCCCACTGTTATTGCTCAATTAGTTTGCTAGTAACCCCAGAAATTTATTCATACCCTGCATCTTATCTTCTGTCAGAGGATAACTTATGTTTTTATGGTAGTAAGTCTCCAACGCATATTCGGAAAAAGGATTTTCGGCGATAACTTTGTCAATATTATTTAACCCTACCGCATTGGCATTGGTGAACAATTCTATAAAATCAGGGGGGAGCTTTTTGTTGGCAATCCAGGCGGCAAACACAAATGGCAGTCCTGTCATTGTCTTCCACGTACCGGCAAGGTCATAAATATAGGCCGATTTCTTTCGCTGTAGCAAAGCCCTGTCGCCAATTATTACGCCCGCAGTAGTGCCGGTTACATGCCCGGTAAAGTCATTACCGGCATCTTCAAGAACCACCTCTTTTTTCCAGTAGTATTTTAATAAAATTTTACATAGGTTGACTGATGTACGGCTTTGATAATCAAGCAATATTCTCTCTATTTTATCAATGGGCACCTCGCTGAACAGACAAACAGAGGCCACATCCCCATTGGCGCCAATACAATACCCCGGCAATATATTCCACTCTTTTAATTTTGGTATTACCGCTACAGGCACTAAGCCTACATCAATTGTTCCCTCTACCAGCATGTCAGCAATCTTTGAGGGGTATTCTTCAATCAATTCAAGTCTCGCCATCAATTCTTCCGAACGTTTTATCCCGTATAACAGAGGCTTCGTATTTAAATAACTCACTGCGCCAACTTTAATCTTCTCCAATTCAACTAAATTTGCGTGCAAAGAAAGGTGTTTTTTGCGCCCGCCTCTAAAAAGGATGTAGGAAAATCATCGATTTTCAGGCCCAGAGACCGTAGTTGGCGAATGAGCAACTTTCTTAATTATTAACAATTATACCTTTCCCTGGCTTTCTTTAGCGCGGGGCTATGATATGGAATTAAACAACCTTACTGCTATTTCTCCGGTTGACGGCCGCTATCGTAAACAAGTAACACAACTTGCTGAATATTTTTCAGAATACGCCCTGATGAAATACAGGGTGATTGTTGAGATTGAATATTTTTTGTTCCTGGCAGAGAAAAAATTTTTTAAGCTGAATGCAAAATCGAAACAAGAACTGAAAAAGTTTGCCGGTAATTTTAACCTGGACGATGCCCAGCAGATAAAACATATAGAGGCTACAACAAACCATGATGTTAAGGCTGTTGAATATTTTTTAAAACAACAGTTAGATAAAGCCGGAGCGGGCGAATTTAAAGAATGGATACATTTTGGCCTTACATCGCAGGATGTTAACAACACCTCCATACCGCTGAGTTGGAAAAACTGCATGGAGCACGAATATTTACCCGCCCTGATGAACCTGCAGAATTATTTACTGCAACTGGCTACCGACTGGAAAGATATAAGTATGCTTGCCCGCACACACGGCCAACCAGCCTCGCCTACAAGGCTGGGAAAAGAAATAATGGTATTCGTGGAGAGGCTGAGAAACCAGGTAAAATTATTCTCGTATATACCCTACGCTGCTAAATTTGGCGGCGCTACAGGAAACTTTAACGCACACCATGTTGCCTTTCCATCAAAAGACTGGGTTAAGCTGGGCAATGAGTTTGTTGAAAAGGTGTTAAACCTGCAAAGGCTGCAGTTTACCACCCAGATTGAACACTATGATAATATGGCAGCGCATTTTGATGCTATTAAGCGCATTAACACTATCCTGATTGACTTGTGCCGCGATATATGGACATATATTAGCATTGACTATTTTAAGCAAAAAACGAAAAAAGGCGAAGTTGGCAGCAGCGCTATGCCGCATAAGGTAAACCCGATTGATTTTGAAAATGCAGAAGGCAATCTCGGTGTTGCAAATGCTATTCTGGAACATTTTTCTGCAAAACTTCCCGTATCGAGATTGCAGCGAGATTTGACTGACAGTACTGTTTTGCGCAACCTTGGTGTGCCTGTTGCGCACACACTTATCGCAATTAAATCACTGGAAAAAGGGCTTGGCAAACTTGTATTAAATGAACTGCGGCTTGCAGAAGACCTTGAAAATAACTGGCCTGTTGTGGCAGAGGCTATACAAACAATTTTAAGAAGGGAAAACTACCCTAACCCATACGAGGCACTTAAGGATTTAACAAGAGGAAAGAATAAAATTGATAAGAAGGCTATTCACGATTTTATTAATACATTGCAGGTAAGCGCTGCTGTGAAGAAAGAATTGAAAGCCATAACACCGCACAATTACACTGGTGTAACCCCGGCATATTAATAACGGCATATTCTTTAAATAATTTCAAAACTGCTGTATGAGAAAAACACTTTTTTTCGCATGTATTTTACTACTGTTGGTACAAACCAAAACAGGCGCACAGTCGAAATTAGACAGCCTGTTACCTGTTCGTGGTTTTTGCATTGGTGCGCCTCAACCAAAAGATGTTGACAGGTTTGTAAAATTTATTACGGAGGAATTGGCGCCGCGAAAAGTGAATACTTTAATTCTTCGTGTTGATTACGAATACCAATATCAAAGCCACCCGGAACTTGCGGATAGCGACGCCTTATCTAAAACAGATGTAAAGAAAATGGTAGCTGCCTGTAAAACTGCAGGAATACGCATAATACCACAGGTAAACTTATTGGGCCACCAGTCATGGGCTAACAAGACGAATAAACTATTAAGCGTTTACCCACAGTTTGATGAAACGCCCGAAGTTAAAATGCCCGCCAAATATGAGTGGCCTAATGCCGATAATCTTTATTGCAAAAGTTATTGCCCGCTGCACCCTGGTGTACATAAGGTGTTATTTGATATAATTGATGAAATATGTGATGTTTTTGAAACCGATGCTTTCCATGCCGGTATGGACGAAGTTTTTTATTTAGGCAGTGACAAATGCCCCCGCTGTGCAGGAAGAGATAAGGCAGAATTGTTTGCCGGAGAAGTAAGAACTATACATGACCACCTTGCTTTAAAAGGCAGGCAACTGTGGATATGGGGAGACCGCCTGATAGATGGCAAAACAACCGGCATAGGCGAATGGGAAGCGAGCTATAATAATACCTACCGGGCAATAGATATGGTGCCAAAGGATATAATAATTTGCGACTGGCATTATGAAAGAGCTGATAAAACCCCAGCTTATTTTGCCATAAAAGGCCTTAATGTTGTAACATGCCCCTGGCGGATACCCGCGCTGGCGTTGCAGCAGACAGACGACATGATAAACTTCAAGGCACAGTCAACAGAGGAAATGCAACCGCGATTTAAAGGCATGATGCAAACTGTTTGGAGTGGGGCTGGTGAATTTTTGAATGGATTTTATGCAAACAGGAAGGACAATAAAGGCGGTGATAACACCCCCTGGGCTTGTTTTAAGGCTATGTATGCAAAAATTGATGCACTATAACTACGGGAAGCTTAATTAAGCAAGTGGCTTAACTTTATTTTCATAAAATTTAAACGGTTGCCATACTGCGTTTTTGCTGCAGGCACAAACGCAGCTCATTTACCAATAAGTTACTTCCCATATAAACTGGACAGGCCTGGTGCAAATCAAAAGGCTCAATTTCAACAATCCTGCCTGTACCATCAATGGCTTTGCCGCCGGCAACTTCAGTAATAAAAGCAAACGGGTTGCATTCATACATCAGGCGCAATTTGCCGGCTGGTTTATTGTGTGTGGACGGGTATAAAAAAATACCTCCCTGTAATAATGTACGGTGCATGTCAGCAACCATGCTGCCCGCATAACGCAGGCTAAGGCCTTTTTGCTGGCACAAGGCAATAAATTCCTGTACACCTTCATCAAACTGGCACCAATATCCCTGGTTTACTGAGTACGTTCGTGTTTCTGAAGGACATTGAATATCAGGGTGGCTTAATGAAAATTCACCGATAGCAGGGTCAAGGGTAAAACCGTTCACTCCTCTCCTTGTGGCATATACCATCATCGCAGACGAGCCATAAATAATGTAACCGGCTGCCACTTGGTTAACACCGGCCTGCAGAAGGTCTTCTAAAGAGCAGGGCAACCCTGCGGGCGTTATACGGCGGTACACGCCAAAAATAGTACCTATAGCCGCATTTGTTTCAATATTGCTGCTTCCGTCAAGCGGGTCAAACATTACCACATACTTGCTCTTATTGTTCATTACGTCGTCAAATACCTCAATGTCATCCATTTCCTCACTGGCTATTCCTGCACAGCTTAACCCGTTTTTTAACACGCAACGCAATTCGTTTTGTGCAAATACATCAAGACGCTGTACCGCTTCTGCGTGAACGTTTTTAAAGCCTGCATAACCTGCAATATCAACCAGCCCCGCCTTGCTTATTTCCGCGTAAATACGTTTAGCTGCAAGCCCTATATCTCTCAGTAATGAGCTAAGTTCACCCGTGGCATGCGGAAACATCCGCAATTGTTGTATAGTAAATTCGTCCAGCGTTAATGCTTTCCTGTTCAAAGCCATAAAATAAATTAAGAAAAATGAGCAACTCGTTTTTTGGGTACCGCTTTCCGTATGGCATCGTCCATATCGCCTGAATCATATTCTGCAAAATTGTTTGCAAATAACCGGGCAAGCCTGTCAGCCGCTTCATCATAAGCATCCCTGTCACGCCAGGTGTACCTCGGGTTAAGCAATGTTTCAGGCACGCCGGGGCAACGTTTTGGCATTTGCACGCCGAAAACAGGATGCGCTTCATAAGGCATATAATTAAGTGACCCATTAAGGGCAGCGCGAATTATAGCTCTTGTGTATTCTAACGGAATTCTTTTGCCGGTGCCATAAGGGCCACCAATCCACCCGGTGTTAATCATCCAGACATTAACAGAATGTTCCTGCATTTTTTGGCCAAGCAATTTTGCATACACAGCAGGATGCAATGGCATAAACGGAGCCCCAAAACAGGTGCTGAAGGTAGCTTTGGGTTCTGTTATACCAGTTTCAGTACCGGCAATTTTAGCAGTATAGCCGCTGATAAACTGGAACATTGCCTGTGATGATGAAAGCCTGCTTACTGCAGGCAAAACGCCATACGCATCGCAGGTGAGAAAGAATATATTTTGTGGAATGTCCCCGGTTGAGGGGATGACAGCATTCTCAATAAAGTTAAGAGGGTAACTTACCCTTGTATTTTCGGTAATAGCAGCAGAATTGAAATCTATTTTGGGGGAATCACCAAGAAAAGAGACATTCTCCACCAACGCCCCTTCGCGAATGGCATTATAGATAGCAGGTTCTTTTTCTTTGCTAAGCCCGATAACCTTGGCATAGCATCCGCCTTCAAAATTAAATATACCCATTGCGTCCCAGCCATGCTCATCGTCTCCCACCAGGTTGCGTTCCGGGTCCGCGCTGAGCGTTGTTTTGCCGGTTCCGCTAAGCCCGAAAAAAAGGGCAACGTCTCCATCTCTGCCAATGTTTGCACTACAGTGCATACTCAGCACCTCTTTATTGTGCGGCAGCAAAAAGTTCAGCACGGTAAATATCCCTTTTTTTATCTCTCCAGTATAAGCTGTCCCGCCAATTAAAATAGTTCGATGGGTAAATGAAATAACTGCAAACTGTGATGAACGTGTTCCATCAACACGAGGGTCAGCTGAAAAACCAGGGGCATGAATAATTGACCATGAAGGATTAAAATCAATTAGTTCTTCTTCCGCAGGCCTGAGAAACATGTTGAAGCAAAAAAGATTGCTCCAGGCAGTTTCGTTAATTACCCGGATGTTTAGGCGGTAAGCTGGGTCAGCGCAGGCATAACAGTCTCTCATCCACAATTCATTCTTTGTTTCCAGGTAGGCCAGCATTTTCTGCTTTAGCTGGTGAAAATAAGATTCTTCAACCGGTATATTAAACTTGCCCCAGTTAATGTTATCTTCTGTTATTGCGTCCCGCACAATGAATTTATCCTGTGGGCACCTGCCGGTAAATTTACCGGTATTTATACACAATGCGCCGGTATCGTTTAGTATCCCCTCTTCTTTTTCAAGTACCTGGAAAATTAGTTGTTGCGGGGTAAGTTGGTAATGAATGGCGGCTTTAGAAACGAAACCCGGTATCAGCGGTACCGGGGCAGTCCTCACGGTTGACATCATATGAAACTATCGTTTGTTAGTTTGCCAAAAGTAAAAGGGTTTTACCATACAAAAATCAGTCAAAGCAATATTTTTTTTAAAAATAATGCTATTTTAAAAGATGAATTTTAATAAAGACGCTTAAAATGAACCATATATTAAATTATTTTCAACAATTGGCGGCTTAACAAAGAAGTACTTATTTAACCGGAAACTTACCGAAATTTGCATATTAAATTATTAACACAGGTATATGGCAGCAACAAACGGGGATGAAAAACTGGTTATTGTTACAGGCGCTAATGGTAATTTAGGTGTAGCTACAGTTAAAAAGTTTTTAGAGGAGGGGTACAAGGTTATTGCGGTTGACGGCCATAACAATCATCTTGGCTTTGCGGCCGGTGACCCTGGTTTCGAGTTTCACTCTCTGAACTTAAGCGATGAGCACGAAACAAATGAGTTTGTGCAGATGCTATTGCAAAAGCATAACACCATTAGTGCCGCGTTATTACTGGTTGGTGGTTTTGCTATGGGCAAAATTGAGGATACTTCCGGCACTGACCTGGCGAAAATGTATTCACTTAATTTTGAAACCGCCTATTTTGTAGCGAGGCCTGTTTTAAAACACATGAAACAAACCGGCTACGGCAGGATTGTTTTTATAGGCACCCGGCCTGCTATGGAGGCGCCACAGGGAAAAAGCATGATTGCCTACTCGCTCACAAAATCGCTTTTGTTTAAACTGGCTGAATTTATAAACGCTGAAACCAGGGGCACCAATGTAGTTGCCTCTGTAGTGGTCCCCAGCACAATAGACACAGCCATTAACCGCCAAAGCATGCCGGATGCAGACCCTGGTACCTGGGTGAAACCCGAACAACTTGCAGATGTGATGGCGTTTATATGCAGCGAAAAAGGGTTACCAATACGGGAAGCGGTTTATAAAGTGTATAATAACGCATAAATTGCAGGTATGAAATTGTTCAGGAAAAACATATTGCTTTTTACGGGGATAATGGTGGGCGCAATTGGCGGTTTTTTTTACTGGAAATTTGTCGGCTGCAATCACGGTTGCCCCATACAATCAAATCCTTACAGGATGACAGCTTACGGGGCTGTAATGGGTGGGTTAATTTTCAGCATGTTCCATTCATCAAAAGGGTAGCCCGCAATATTATTTAGCTCCCTTTTTTGACTGTTGTGCATTTACGCTAATTCGGGGAACAGGGTAAGCCATAAGCTGCTGAATGATTTTTTCCCTCAACGCAGGCAATGTACCCATAAAATCAGCCGTGCTGTTGCCATAACTTCTTGTGCTTACTCCCAATAGTATTACACCCTTGTGGCCGTTTTGGTCTGTATAAGGTTTATACAGGTAGGCGTTCCACTCAACAAATTTTATTAGCGGTGCGCCTTCGCTTTCTGCAAAATCAAGTACGTATTCTGTTGAGTCCGGGCTTTGTATTAAATTATACTGTACAACGGCGTCAAATTTTTTCCGGCTCTCTAACCCTCTTATTTCCTGGTAAACAAGGTCTTTTGGTTTAAGCGAATCATCAAACAATAAATCAACCAATACCAGCCTGTTAAAATGCTCCAGTGAATCCCCCTTTGCAAGGTACTCCTGTTTATAATAATCAGGCAGCGGGTGGCTGCTCCAAATCAAATGGTAGTCTGTGCTGTCAAACGTAACCGGGCCGGGTACATGCAGGTAATCTTTTACTGTATCCTGTGCAGATGCTTTGCAAAACAGGACAAAAAAAATCAACACTGCAAATAATTTTGTACTATGCTTTTTTGTCATAAAGGCTGCTAATGCGGCAAAAATATCATGCGCCGGTAATAATCAAAAGTTAATACTGGCATTTATAGTTTTACTTGTTATGTTAAAAGTTTAATCCGTAACTTTCTTCTCCGGCATGTTTGTTGAATAATTAACTGTAATAACCCGCATTATTATGAATAAAAGAGATTCCGGTATAATTTACGGCATATTGGGAATTTATACCGTACTTATAAGCTGGTATTACAACCACTCTATTATTTTGGCCATTGTACATTACCTTATCTGGCCGGTGTACCTTATTTACGAAATACTAATTGGCCATTTAGCCAATGGTATGTGGAAGACAATTCCGCAATCATATTTCAATTGAATGTATTTTAACAGGCATATGCAAAACTTTGGTATGGCAATTGCATTGTTTACAGTAAAATAACTTATATGAAAAAATTAACCACCGTTTTAATTATTGGTGCCGCAGCAGGCGCAGCAGTATGGTTTTTTAATACAAAAAAAGGTAAAGAAGTACTGGGCAGCCTGAAAGACACATCAAATGACCTGGCGGGTAAACTGAAATCAGGCCTGGATTCTGTAAAGAAAACAACTGCAGGGGTTGTTGGAAAAGGCAAACACTATGTAAATAGCATGAACAATAAAGTACAGGAATCAGCCAACTAACTTAAAAAGCAGTTTACAAGTTATTTGCCCTTTTGTGTAAGCAAAAGGGCATTTTTATTTTTTGTGGAAACTCCTTTGGCGAAACAACGGGATTTTATTTTAAGCTGTTAAAATAATTTGTAGTTTAGTTTCAATGTTTCGCCGATGAAGTTCAAACTTTTGGTATTACTACTGCTCTCAACCATCACCCTTTTTGGTAAGCCCGCCAAAGTGATAAGAGTTATTGACGGCGATACTTTTGTAATTGAAACAGGCGAACATGTAAGAGTACTCGGTATCAATGCGCCGGAGATGAAAACTTTTTACGGCGAGCCCGCGAAAGAACACCTACTTGCGCTGATTGACGGCAAGACCGTTGACCTGGAACCAGACCATATTTCAAAAAACAAGGATGTTTATGGCAGGCTGTTGCGGTATGTTTATCTTGATGGTATTGATATTGATAAAAAAATGGTAAGTGACGGTTATGCCATTGCATTTCTGAAATATCCTTTTGACAAGGAAGAAGAATACCGCAAAGAAGAGATTTTGGCCAAAGCAGCCAGCCTCGGCATTTGGAAAAACGATAAAGAAGCCGCGCCCGCGGGGAGCAGGGCAAACGACAATACCGGCAAAATGCAACAGCCTGTTTTCACCACTACATTAATAGCAGCGCTCGTAATTGTAATATTTATTTTAATAATGGTAATATTTAACAGGCGTAAAAAATAGTTTTCAGCCATTATATCGTATGTAATTCAAGGCGTTTGGCAAACATTACGGGCATTAGCCGGAAAATGGCCTCTAAAATTGATGATATTTTTAAAATAAGTAGTTTTACAATACAGTCATTTAGCTGCTATGCCTGAAAAATTAGCCATCGCCCCTGAGCAGTTAGTTACCCTGTTGCAAGCAAAGAACAAGGAGGCTTTTTCTGTGCTTTACGATAGTTATTCTGAAGCCTTGTACGGTATTATTTGCAAAATGGTTAACAACAATGCGGTTGCTGAAGACTTGTTACAAGACGTGTTTGTTAAGATTTGGAAGAAAATAGATACTTACAACAGCGCTAAAGGTACCCTGTTTACGTGGATGATAAATATTACAAGGCATATTTGCATTGATTACCTGCGCAGCAAACAGTACCGCCAGGAAATGAAAATTGTAACAAACACCTTTGAGCGGCAGGATACAGGCGTGGCCAGCGAGGCAAATTATGATATTATAAAAGTGGATTTGCATAATATAACCCTTAAGCTGGAGATTAAACACAGGCAGGTAATTGAAATGGTATATTTAAGGGGGTACACGCACGAAGAAGTTGCCAGTATTTTAAACATACCTGTGGGCACGGTAAAAACGCGCAGCCGGGCAGGTTTAAAACAACTGCGCAATTTGTACAATTAAAAGGAGATAAATGAACGTGAAGGAATATATAAAGAGTGGAATAATTGAAGATTATTGCCTCGGGCTGCTTAGCCCCGAAGAGATGCAGGCTGTTGCGCTAAATGCACGGGAATACCAAGAGGTAAGGCATGAAATTGAAACCTATGAGCATGTACTAGTACAATATGCAGCGGGCCTTGCGGAAGGCAACCCAAAAGAAAGGAAAAAAGATATCCTTGATCTGCTGGATAACCTTGCAGATGAAGAAAATATATCGGCGGAAAACCTGCCTATAATAAATAAATACAGTGATGCCGGTACCTGGTTGCGCTTTGTAAAGCCATTGTTACCGGAGAAGTTACCAGTGCCTTTTATTATACACTACCTGCCGGCAAAAAACGGCGTGGAGCAATTTATTTTCTGGACGCACCACGATCTTCCGCATGAAACCCATGACGACGAGCAGGAAACGATATTATTGCTTGAAGGCCATTGCCGTTGCTTTGTTGATGATGAAGTTATAGAATTGCAACCTGGTGATTTTTTAAGCATACCACTGCATAAGCAACATAATGTTGAAATACTTCACGGCCCTGTAATGGCTGTTATACAACGGGTAAAAGTGGCTTAGCGGGTGATAAAATGCAGGCTCTTTTCTTTTAATAACGATTGCCGCCATAAGCAAACCAGTTGAGCGGATTGCGACACAACCAGGCCGCTATGAAAATATTTAGCTAGTATCATATATTACCTTAAGATAATAATCGCTAATTTTTGCCTCAATACATCCACATGAAAAAGCTGATGCTTGCTGTTTGCCTGCTGCAAACAATTATTTTACCCGCGCAGAGGCCTGCGGTACAATATCCTGTTGACTCCGCCTCAGTGGTGCATCCCGGTGTTCCTAAAGGGGAAATTTTGACTTTTACATTTAATAAATCGAAGATATTTCCCGGTACCACACGCGAGGTAAGGGTGTATGTGCCTGCAGAATATAACCCCTCCACCCCTGCCTGCGTATATGTAAACCAGGATGGCCTGCAGTGGCATGCCAATATTGTTTTTGATAACCTTATTTATACCAAAGAGATGCCCGTAACTATTGGTGTGTTTGTTACACCAGGGGTGGTGAAGGCATCAAATGCCGGCGCATTGGACCGTTATAACCGCAGCTACGAATATGACGGCCTTGGCGACAATTACGCACGTTTTATTTTGGAGGAGATTTTGCCGGAGGTGGAAAAACACAAAACAAATGATGGCAGGGAAATACATTTGTCAAAGAGCGGTAATGACCGTGCCATCGGCGGCAGCAGCAGCGGTGCGATTTGCGCATTTAATGCCGCCTGGGAAAGGCCAGGTGAATTCAGTCGTGTATTTAGTTGTATTGGTACGTATGTTGGCCTGCGCGGCGCGGACAGGTTTAAAGAATTTTTGCGCAGGTATGAACCCAAACCCATCCGCGTTTTTTTGCAGGACGGAAGTAATGACCTGAATATTTATGCCGGCGACTGGTGGATGACCAATCAAACTATGGAGCGCGCCTTAACTTTTGCCGGGTACGAAGTAAACCATGTGTGGGGAGAAGAAGGCCACAACGGTAACCAGGGCACTGCGATTTTTCCGGAGGCAATGCGCTGGCTTTGGAAAGGATGGCCGGAACCGGTAAAAAAAGGTGAGTCAAAAAACCAGTTTTTAAGTGACCTGCTGATACCCGGCGAGGACTGGGAACTTGTAGGTGAAAACTATAAATTTACCGAAGGCACGGCTGTTAATGCTAAAGGCGAAACTTTTTACCAGGATATACCACCCGGCAAAACATATAAAGTTGATGTAAACGGTAAACTCACTATGCTGCCTATAGACGCAAAGGGTGCCAGTGGCACTGCTTTCGGGCCGGATGGTATGCGTTATGTGTGCGCAGGCAAAACAAAACAGGTGATACGGTATGATGTGAATGAAAATGAGACAGTAATAGCAGACAGTATTTCCGGCAACGATATTATTGTTGCCAATAACGGCAATATCTACGTAACTGCGCCGGAAGGCTCACAAAACCCAAGTAAAATATATTTGATAAAACCAAACGGTGAAAAATCTGTGGTAGATGTGGGGCTTAAGTTTGCGAACGGCCTCGCCCTGACGCCAGACCAAACACAACTATACATTACAGAATCAGCCACCCACTGGGTGTGGATATATGACGTAATGCCCGACGGCACATTGGCCAACAAGCAAAAATATGGCTGGCTGGTGGTGCCGGATAATGAAGAAAACGCCTGGCCGGATGGTTTGCGCTGTGACACCGCAGGCCGTGTATATGTTGCAACGCGTATAGGCATACAGGTGCTTGACCAGATGGGACGCGTAAATGCCATATTGCCTGTGCCGGGAAAACAGGCAAGCAATGTTTGTTTTGGCGGACCAAACTTTGACGAGTTGTACGTTACCTGTGTTGACAAAGTTTTCAGGAGGAAATTAAAAACCAAAGGTGTAAACCAGTTTGAAAGCCCGCTAAAGCCTATGCCGCCGCATTTGTAAGAAGCTGTTTAGCGGCTTTTTACTTTGCCGGTTAACATATACCCGCAAATTTTAAAGCCGGCTTTTATTAAAGTAGATTTTGAAGCAATGTTTGTTAAACCACATCTTGCGGCAGGTACACGGCCAGCAAGATAGCAGGCTTTCTTTAGTTCCTGTATTATAAAGCTACCGAATCCTTTGCGGCGGTAATCTTCTTTTACTTCCATATACAGGTCGGCATAGGGATGATTGTAATGTAATAAAAAGCCCCCGGTGGCAACAATTTCCCCGTTAAAGTCTAGTACATACTCTCCTTCCGGCTCACCCTTATGGGCAAATATTTTATCGTTTTCCGTTTTTAGCCTGAAGGTTACACCGGCGCATGTTAATTCAGTGGCAATATTATCTTCAAACAATATTGCGCCGGTGTTTATATTCTCTGTGTAAGCATACAGCATTTGTGTCAGCAACACATCATTGCTTTGGCACTCTACGAAACCCGCCTGTGAAATATGCAGCAGTTGTTCAAAAATCACTGGAGCCAATTTCCTAAATGGCGGCAGTATAAAAAATTCAAAAACAGTGTCACGTATATTCCTGTCATCAAGGCCGCATAACGAGCCATAACCGATGGTATTGCCATCAGCAGAAAAAAGGTACGAGTCTGCCCAGTTGCGGGGATGATAAGAATTATGTATAAACTGGAACTTACCCTCATGCAAAAATATTTCACGCATGGGCTTAATGGTTACAGCATCCGTTTTAACGAGGATAAGATTCATGAAGGGTATATCTTATTCACTAATAAAATTGTATGTATCAAATATAGTTAAATGTGAGAGCAGTTTATGAAATAATCGGTAGCTTCATCGCCTGAAATAAAAATCGTCACATGAAAAAAATCATTTCATTCAGCGCAGTTATCGCGGCCTTATTTGCATGCACCTCGTTTACGTATGCAAAAAAAAGTGGCTGGATTTCATTATTTGACGGCAAAAGTTTAGACGGCTGGAAAGTTGGTGACAACGCGGCTACTTTTAGGGTAGACAGCGGCATGATAATAGTGAACGGCAATACCGCGCACCTGTTTTATGACGGCCCGGTTGAAAACCATAACTTTAAAAATTTTGAATTTAAAGCTGATGTAATGACAAAACCCGGCAGCAATTCAGGTATTTATATACA
Organism: Chitinophagaceae bacterium; assembly: GCA_035550215.1. Lineage (GTDB taxonomy): Bacteria > Bacteroidota > Bacteroidia > Chitinophagales > Chitinophagaceae > JABDFW01. The sequence continues at coordinate 70,187 of DASZPM010000013.1, forward strand.
TACACAGTTTCAGCAGGGCGGCTGGCCTGAAAAGGGTTATGAGATACAGGTGAACAACAGCCATACCGACTGGAAAAGAACGGGCAGCCTGTATAATATTGTTGACATAAAAGAGCAATACATACCCGATAATGTTTGGTTTACCGAATATATTAAAGTACAGGGCAAACGAATTATTGTAAAGCTTAACAACATGGTGGTGGTTGATTATACTGAACCCGCCAACCCACTACGCTCAAAAGATGAAGCAGGCAGGGTGCTTTCAAGCGGAACCTTTGCGCTGCAGGGGCATGACCCGAAAAGCAAGGTGTATTTTAAAAATATAATGGTAAAACCGCTGCCGTAATTCAATTTAAAGATTTCAGGTTGCGGATTATCTTACTATTACGCAGCCATAGAGTTCAATGTACCAACATCTCATATTTGAATAGGCTGGTTATTTGTAAAACCAGCCTATTCTTTCATCAGGTGCTTGTTATACCCCGCTGCTATAAGCTGATTGTACGCATCCCAAACGGGCGCCGGTATTTCCTGGTATATTTGAAACCCTTTTGCCGGGTATTCTTTTATACGCTGTAAATCACCCACCATAATATTTATCACCCTCTCAAGCGGTATTTCGTCATTGGGATAATCTTCAAAAGATATTTGCGGCGAGGTAACCATTAATTTTTTCTCCGGCCAGTGCTGCTTGAACGTAGCATAACTTCTTCTTTCCATGTATGGCTTTTGCACTACAATAAATGACTGCGGGTCAATGTCTTTTTCTTTCAAAAGCTTCTGTGTAAATTGAATATTCTCGCCGGTATTGGTTGACATATTCTCAATCAAAATACTTTCAGCAGGCACGCCCATAGCTATTGCAATGGCTGCAAACTTGTCAGCCTCTTTTTCTGTCCACATATCTTGTGTAAAATTGCCAGCCCTCCGGAGAAAATCAATAAAGGTGCATACCCATGCAGGTATAATTCAGCGCCACGTTCAGCTACACGCAGGTCATGACTGCCAAGCGCCAGTATGCAATCAGCTTGTTCAAGTGAATGATTAGTATGATGATAGTCCCAGAGTGTTTTAGCAAGTTCAATTATGTCCCGGGGTATCATGCGCATTTATTTATCATATTGTATCCTGAAAATAGTGCCGCCAATATCGTCAGTAACATATATTGCGCCATCCGGCCCCTGTGCCAGGCCGCAAGGCTTGTGCTGAGGAGCTTTGCCATTGGTGGCATAATCCTTCCCGCCAAAACCATCGGCGAAAATTTCCCATTCCCCTGAGGGTTTGCCATTTTTAAACGGCACAAATGCAATAAGGTAGCCTTTGTTTAATTGGGGCGATTTGCCATGAAAGGCAATGAATGCGCCGTTTTTATATTTTGCAGGAAAAGTATTTCCGGTATAAAAAAGTAAGTCATCCGGCGCAAGATGTGCCGGGAAAGAAACAACCGGATTTTGGGCATTTTTCCCGCCTGTTTTTTTGCCGTCGCCTCCATATTCAGGCGACAGTATTTTTTTATGTGTAAATGGGTCGTAATAAACATACGGCCATCCGCCGTTTGAGCCCTGGTGCAGTTCGTACATTGTTTCAGCGGGCAATAACCCTTCCTGTTGCGGCGTATAATATTGCGGAAATAACTTATTCAGCATATCCCGCCCATGCTGCATAGCAAAAAGGCTGTTTGTTGCCGTATTCCAGCACATGCCTACCATGTTTTTGAAACCGGTTGCATAATGTACCGCATTACTGTAAGTTTGATTTTGCTTACCAGCACTGAATTTCCAAACGCCGCCAACGGAATCGAGCAGCGGGCAGGGCATTGGCGCTTTTAATGATTTATCATCCACAAGGCAAGCGTTAACATACGAGCCAACCACTACGTAAATATTTCCATTATTGTCCAGCACAAATTCTTTAGCATTGTCCCTGTTCCTGTCAACAAGGCCGGTAACAATTTTTTCAGGAATGGTATTAACCACCTCATCTTTATCATTCAGTTTATAGCGGTAAACAGCGCTGTTGGATGAGGCGTATAACCATCCATTTTTTACAGCAATGCCCGTACCCGGGAAATCGCCAAACATAGTCTGTTCATCGGGTATACCATCACCGTTGGTATCTTTTAAGTAGCAAATGCCTTTGCCATTTTTAAGCCAGCCGAGTTTAATATATATGCCGCCGTTGGGGGCTATGGCTATATGCCTTGAGCCATCAAGACCGGTGGCGATAACCGTTGCGCTAAAACCCGCAGGCAGGCTTATGTCTGCTGCCGTCACAGTGTGCCTTGTTTTTGCAGGTACAAAAGATGCAGTGTCACCTGTGTGTGCATACAGCGTTGTTACAGTTACGATCGCGAAAGCAGTTAAGGTTAATAATTTTTTCATCATAATATAGTAAAGCGATAAAGATAAAGCGCCATGAAGTTTAGCGCATACTAATAATTTGCTAATTAATTTTTATCAACCAGCTTAATACCGGTTTGGGTCAGCTCAACCAGGCGTTGTTTATACAATAATCCAACTGCCATTTTGAAGGCTTTTTTGCTCATGCCAAAAAATGTATAAATATCTTCCGGGGTGCTTTTGTCATTGTAGGGCAGGTAACCGCTGTTGGCGCGCAGCAGTTCCATTATTTTGCCTGATTCATCGCCCACGCGCTGGTAACCGGGTTTACCCAGGGCTACATCAATTTTATTGTCAGGCCTTATTTTTTTTATATACCCTTGTAGTTTTTGTCCCGGTTCAACCTCCTGGTACAATTCATTGGCATATAACATACCCGTATGCTTCTCGTTAATTATCACCACATAGCCAATATCGGTACTGCGACTAATTACAATATCCACTATGTCCATCTCTTTTACCGTCAATTCTTCATTGCTTAGTTTTTTTTCTGTTTTTTCTGTTGCCGCAACACGCCCTGTTCTTTCGTCAAGATATATCTGCACCATATACTCTCCTCCCACCAGCATTTTTGTCCGCTGCTGCGATGCAGGTACAAACAAATCTTTCATCAGCCCCCAATCCAAAAAAGCGCCTTGCCTGGTAACACTTACCACTTTAAGTTGCACAATATCGCCAACGACGCCTTTTGGCTTTTGCGTGGTGGCAATAAGGCGATTGTCAGAATCGTGATACACAAAAACCTCAATCTCCTCCCCTGCGTGCAGCCCGCGTGGTACAAAGCGTTTGGGCAACAGTATGCCTTCGGCGCCGTCATCAAGATAAGCGCCTATAGCCGTGATGCGCAGTACTTTTAATATATTATATTGCCCAACGTTAACCATGTGTATAAATATGCGCTAAGGTATGTTAATTACATACTACAATTTTATAATGCCTTTCAATACAAATTTATTTACTTTACCGTTTTATTAATATTGTATTATGAAGAAGTGGTTGACATTATTTTTTGCAGGTTGTTTAAGTGCACTGCAGTTGTTTTCGCAGACAGAAAAATCCGGCAATCCCATATTCAAAGGATGGTATGCTGACCCCGAGGCAAGAATTTTTAACAACGAATATTGGGTGTATCCCACTTACTCCGCCCCGTATAACGAGCAAGTGTTTATGGACGCTTTCTCATCACCTGATCTTATTCACTGGATAAAGCATAGCCGTATAGTTGACACAGCCAGCGTAAAATGGGCAAGACGCGCTATGTGGGCGCCCAGTATTGTGGAGAAAGATGGCAAATACTACTTGTTTTTTGGTGCCAATGACATACAAAACAATAAACAAACGGGCGGCATTGGTATAGCCGTATCTGATAACCCCGGCGGCCCCTTTAAGGATTATCTTGGTAAACCGCTGATAGGCGCTTTTCATAACGGTGCACAACCCATTGACCAGTTTGTTTTTAAAGACGTGGACGGCCAATATTATATGACTTACGGCGGATGGGGGCATTGCAATATTGTAAAACTGAATAAAGATTTTACCGGCCTCGAGCCGTTTGCCGATGGAACAGTGTACAAAGAAATTACACCGCAGGGTTATGTTGAAGGCTCATTTATGGTTTATAAAGACGGCAAGTATTATTTTATGTGGAGTGAAGGCGGCTGGACCGGCCCGGATTATTCCGTTGCTTATGCCATAGCTAACTCCCCTTTCGGGCCTTTTAAGCGTATAGGCAAAATATTGCAGCAGGACAGTACTGTAGCAACCGGCGCAGGCCATCATTCCGTAATACATGTACCCGGCACAGACAAATGGTTTATTGTTTACCATCGGAGGCCACTTGGCGAAACTGACGGCAACCACCGTGTTACCTGCATTGACGCCATGTATTTTGATAAAGAAGGTTTTATAAAACCGGTTAAAATAACCAAAGAAGGGGTAGAAACAACACTGCTGAAAAAATAAACTAATTGACTATCCGCATATATACACCACACTTTAAAACAATATAGACACTATGATTAATAAACGTTATGAAGATAACTTAAAAACAGACAAACAAAAAAAAGCAGCTTATGAAGTACAAAAGCTGCTTGAAGGATTTTCTTATTCGGAAGTATCGTCCATTCTGTGGGAAGTAAAATGTTCTTGTGAGGAAAACAATGTAGTTATGTTCACATCTTCGGAAAATTAGCTTTTTTCAATGTTTCATTTAGTTGCTTTAGGTTAGATTCTATTTTGCTCAATCTTTCTAATAATTCACTAAATGCAGTTGCGGTTGGTGTATTATTCTTGAAATGTTCAAGATATACTTTTAGCTCTTTGAACTGTTCGTCTGTCATAACAATTTGTTTTTAAGGTTTATAAAAAATAGTTGGTTAAATATGAAGTAGTTTATAACTGGCTTCTGTACCAGCATCATACAACTTACGAAGATAATTCTGAACGCCGGTGTTATTATTAACATCAATAACACCTTCAGGAAAATTACCGTCTTCATCTTGACAATTATAGAAAGAGAAAATTCGTGATGAGTTTTCATATCACAATAATATTCTGTCTCGATAGACCAAATATCTCGTTCTCTTTTATGTAAATGATATTGTGATTTTCGTTTAAATAACTTGTATGGTATGGATTGCTTTTTATGAACAGTGCCATCGAAGACAAATGAAAAGGAAAAAGATATTAACCTTAATTTAACTTACGAAGAAGCAATGAAAAAGATTTTAAGTACTCCCCTTCCTAAAAAAGAAGTGAAGAAAAAGAAACCTAAGTAATAACCTGTAAATATCTAACTGGTAGCTTAAAAAGGCTACCTCTTTAAAGGGTTAGGTTACTATTTTTTTCAATGTTAATTTAAAGCCCGTCTCAACGTAAAGCCTAAGTAAACCACCCTTGATAAAAACAATCAATTTGTTTAAAGTCTAATACCTGTTTTTTATGTTATTTCAATATAAACTATCTATCAATTTGTTATGGGAACGTAAGGTAACTGCTATATCGTCGCCTCTTTTTTCCATGCGTTTGCCATACTTGTCCACGCCTTTTCTACTCAAATTGTATTCTTACTTAGTTGAAAATAAATCTAACATAATGAAATACCATTAGTTAGATTATTGCTAATTTTTAAGGGAAGGAAATGAATATTATTCAGCCATACGAAATAAACCAGCCACGCAAAATAATACACCATTTAAGGTGTTATAGTTATTATTGCAGGGCAACCAAAATAAAGCGTATGAACAAAGGCAGGCTTGAAGCATTCAGCGATGGGGTGCTGGCGATAATCATTACAATTATGGTGCTTGAAATAAAAGTACCGCAAGGGGCAGATTGGGCCTCGCTTAAGCCGCTTGTGCCGGTAATGTTAAGCTATTGCCTTAGCTTCGTATTTGTCGCCATCTACTGGGGCAATCATCATCATTTACTGCACACAGTAAAAACGGTTAATGCCGGTATTATTTGGGCCAACATCAATTTGTTGTTTTGGCTGTCGCTTGTACCCGTAGCCACCGGGTGGATGGGCGAAAACCATTTTGCCGTAAATACCATTATTGTATATGCCATCTTGTTGCTGCTCAGCGGTTTTGCTTATACCATACTGCAGGCAGTAGTTGAAAAAACAAACCCGCCGGCGCCCGCACTGGCAGAGGCGCTTGCACGGTCAAGGGTAAAAGGTTATATATCGGTGGTTTTTTATGCTGCAGCTATACCATTTGCTTATGTAAATACCGTAATATCGGGGATATTATTTGCAATGGTGTCAGTAATGTGGCTGATACCTGATAAAAATATTGAACGCGCATTAAAAGAAAAATGATACTATGGAAGAAAAACCTGTTATTACAAACAACGAAGCACAACACCGTTTTGAAACAATACAAAATGATGAAGTGGCTTTTTTAGAATACCGCTTTTATAAAAAAGACATTGCACTTATGCATACACTGGTACCAAAGGCGCTGGAAGGCAGAGGCATTGCGTCTGCCCTGGCTGTATATGCTTTTGATTACGCCAGACAATATAATATGCCTGTGATGGTATATTGTCCTTTTGTTGCGGCGTTTTTAAAAAAGCACCCCGAATACAATGTACAGGTGGATAAGAATTATGTGAAGTAACTACTGACAGTGTAACATAAACACTCAATATGCGTTTATTGATAAACATTACTGTAATATGACTACTACAGCAACAACAGCCCTGCCTGTAAAAGCCAAAATTAATTATATTGACAATTTGCGGGTATTACTTACGGTACTGGTAATCATGCATCATACCTTTATTACCTATGGCGCCCCCGGCGGGTGGTATTTTACCGACAAATCAACCAACACCGGCGCGCTTGTTTTTATGACGCTGTTTGTTGCAACCAACCAGGCTTTTTTCATGGGCTTCTTCTTTTTTATATCAGCATTATTTACCGAATCGTCTTACCGCAAAAAGGGAACTGCAAAATTTATAACAGACCGGCTGAAAAGATTAGGCATACCATTGTTGTTTTATTCATTTATCTTCTCTCCTTTTCTTAATTATCTTGTTTATACGTTTGGCAAAGGGCATAACATATCTGTCGCTCAATATTTAAGAGGGTATGATGACTGGATTGATTTTGGCGTGTTGTGGTTTGTAGCTGCGTTGCTGGTTTTTACGCTGGTTTATACGGCTATTCAAAAAATAACTACTGGTAAGGCACACCGCAAAATAAGCCTGCCCGGCAATGGCGCTATTTTAGTATTTGCCCTTGTGTTAGGCATAGTAAGCTATGCCGTGCGAATAGTCTTCCCGGTGGGCTGGGTGCTTCACCCGGTTGGTTTTCAATTAGGGCATTTCAGCCAGTATATCGCTTTATTCAGCCTGGGGATAGTTGCATCAAGAAATAACTGGCTTAATAAAATTGATTACGGCCGGGGCCGGTTTTGGCTCGTAAGGGCTTTGCTTTTAATACTGGTTATGTTCCCATCATTATACGGCATAAAGGAAGCAACCAACAGTTCCCTTGATGCATTCCAGGGCAATGGTAGCTGGCAGTCGCTGTTATCCGCGGTTTGGGAGCAGGTAACAGGGATAGCTATAATCATGGCTTTGCTGGGCATAGCTAAAGCAAAGTGGAACGGGAGTACTCCCCTGCTTAAAAAAATGGCAAGGGCATCTTTTGCCACTTATATTATTCACCCGCTTTTTGTTATATCCTGTGGCCTTATATTACAGCACTGGAACATTGAACCTGCCATTAAATTACTTGTGGCACTGCCTTTTGCCGTTACAAGTTCATTTATAGCAGGCGCATTAATTGTAAAATTACCGGGTGTTAAAAATATAGTGTAGCGCACTAAAATTCCTCAACGGTTATACATTACATGATGGCATTATTATATTTGCAATGGCCGTAGCGGTAACTGTTATATTATGAAGAAGATAGTAAGGATAGTATGGACGATATTAAGCGTGGTAGTTATGACGGTATACCTGTTGTCATGCCTGTCGCCTTTTATACCTCCTTCATCATTCTCATACCTTTCTCTTTTAGCACTCGTGTTCCCGTTCTTATTCGCCGCGGCATTATTATGCGCAGCAGGTTATTTTTTTATAAAAAAGGGAGCCGCACTGCTTATACTTTTGGTTATCATCGCCGCTGGCTTTAAGAACCTGCACTCAATGTTTGCATTTAACCTGCCTGGGTGGCAAATGCAAAAGCAAACCGGCAGCCTGCGGATTATGACATGGAATGTTGAAACTTTTTTAAATTTTTATCCCAGCACGAACCCTGCATCAAAACCGAGGTTTGAAATGTATGATGTAATAAAACAATACAACCCCGATGTTTTGTGTGTACAGGAGATGAGAGATGTACAGGGGCCTGACTTTGGTTCTTCAAAAAAAGAAGTTATACAATTAGGGTACCCGTATGTATATTTTTCGAATGATTCAATAGAGCCTATTGACCATGCAGATACGGCATATAGCGGTGTCGCCATTTTTTCCAGGTTGCCATTAACAGACAGTGCAAGAATAAACATACGGAATAAAGGCATGAATGAAAATATGATTTATGCGGACATTGCGCTGGGTAATAAAAAACTGCGCATATTTACAGGCCATCTTGCTTCGCTGAATCTGTATATCGATACATTATACGAGCCTTCATCCCCAGACAATATTTATGAAAAAACGTATAAACGTAAAAGAAAAATAGAATACAGGTTCAGGGAGGGCGAGATAACACACGAGCAGGAGACAGCTATTATAAGGCAGCAAATAAAAGCCAGCCCCTACCCTGCAGTTTATTGCGGTGACAATAACGCAACTCCGGCATCGTATAATTATCATTATTTAAAAGCTGATATGAAAGATGCATTTATACAAAAAGGGTCAGGATTTGGGGGAACGTTTTACAAAATATTGCCTACGTTGCGTATAGATGTTTGTTTTGTTAACAGCGCTTTAAATATTCTTCAATGCACTGTACCACAGGCAGAATTGTCAGACCATTTTCCCGTTGTAACGGATATTGCATGGAAAAAGAATTAGAAATATACAAGGCGATTAAAAAATTAATTATTCGATATTCAGGCATGCAGTATACTTTAGCGCAGGAATATTAAAGCCGGTATAAATATGATGAAGCCACTTTGCCTTTTTGTTATTTGCTCGTTTGCGTGTACGATGAATTTTGCACAAAAGGCGCATACGTTCAGCCTCGGGAAAAATGATTTTTTACTGGACGGCAAGCCATTTCAAATAATAAGTGGTGAAATGCACCCGGCGCGTATACCAAGAGAATACTGGCGCAATCGTATTCAAATGGCGAAGGCTATGGGCTGCAATACAATAGCGGCGTATATTTTTTGGAATTACCAGGAAACAAGCCCCGGCGTTTTTGATTTTACAACAGGCAATCACAATATAGCAGAGTTCATACGCATCTGCCAGGAAGAGGGTATGTGGGTGTTATTACGCCCCGGCCCCTATGTATGTGCCGAATGGGATTTTGGCGGGCTACCCACTTACCTGCTGAAAATACCCGATATAAAAGTTCGCTGTATGGATGAACGCTATATGCAGGCAGTAACCCGATATATCAAAAATCTTTCGCAGCAGGTAAAGCCATTGCTTTGTACAAATGGCGGGCCGATACTTATGACGCAGGTTGAAAATGAGTACGGCAGTTACGGCAATGATAAAACCTACCTTGAAGCACTGCGGAAATTGTGGCTGCAAAATGGCATAAATGTTCCTTTTTACACGGCGGATGGCCCCACCCCTTTTATGCTGGAAGCAGGTAATATTGACGGTGCCGCTATAGGCCTTGACAGCGGCACCAGCGACGGAGATTTTAACGAGGCGAAAAAAAGAAACCCCAATGTACCTGCCTTCAGCAGTGAAACATATCCCGGCTGGCTAACACACTGGAAGGAGAAATATGCCAAAACTGACACGGCCGATTTAAAAAAGGAGATGGAGTATTTATTGCAGCACCATAAATCATTTAATCTTTATGTAGTGCACGGGGGCACCAATTTTGGCTTTACCGCAGGTGCAAATGCTTTTTCGCCAACACAATTTCAGCCTGATATAACAAGTTATGACTATGACGCGCCGATAACCGAGCAAGGGCAGCCTACGCCCAAGTATTATATGCTGCGCAACCTTATAAAGCAATATGTATCGTATAAAATTCCCGAGGTACCGGCAGCCCCAAAAACAATAACGATACCACTTGTAACACTCGCCCCGTTTACAACTATATGGAAAGAACTGCCTGCGCCCGTTACTTCACCACAGCCAAGGCCAATGGAATATTATGGCCAAAACCAGGGACTAATATTATACCGTACAAAACTTATAGGCCACAAAAGTGGTACACTCACCATTACCGAGCCGCATGATTTTGCGATGATATTTATAGATGGTAAACTGGTTGACACCGTTTTTCGTGACGGTGGTAAGTGGAGTGTTAAGATACCTGAAACCGGCAGCAAATTTCCACAACTGGATATTTTGGTAGAGGGAATGGGGCACATAAATTTTGCCCAATACATGATAGACAGGAAAGGTATTACAGATAGGGTAACCCTGAACGGTATGACGTTAATGAATTGGGATGTATTCCTGCTACCGATGGATGAAAAATTTATTGCCTCTCTTCATTCAAATGGCATACAAAACCCTCATGACGGTGTATTTTTTAAGGGAAGTTTTGATTTGACCGAAACAGGGGACACTTATATAGACATGAGCAATTTTAAAAAAGGAATTGTATATATAAACGGCCACAACCTTGGCCGTTATTGGAACACCGGTCCGCAGTTTCACCTGTATTGCCCTGCGGGGTGGCTAAAGAAAGGGAAGAATGATATTGTCGTGTTCGACTTTCATCAACAGGATGCAGCCGAAATACAAGGCGTACGAACGCTTGAGTGATAAAAATGTTAACCGCACCAACCAGCAGGCGTAATAAATGATGAAGAACACTTGCCGGATGGTGCGGAAAAAAGGCCTCTATATCCCTGCAGGCCATTTCCAGTTCTTTACCTCCGGCATATCTTCTCCATGTTCGCAAATGTATTGCTTGTGTTCAATAAGCTTATTTTGCATTTCCTGTTTCAGGTAAGCACATGTATCGCCCAATTGCGGCAAACGGTCTATTACATCCTGCACCAGGTGAAAACGGTCAAGGTCATTCAAAACCGTCATATCAAAAGGCGTCGTAATAGTGCCTTCTTCCTTATACCCGCGTACATGAATATTCCCGTGGTTGGTGCGGCGGTATGTTAACCGGTGTATAAGCCATGGGTAGCCATGAAAAGCAAAAATGATTGGCTTGTCTTTAGTGAACAGCATGTCGAAGTCTTTATCGCTTAGCCCATGCGGATGTTCCGTTGAGGGCTGCAGTTTCATCAGGTCAATAACATTTACCACCCGTATCACCAGTTGAGGAATGGATTTCCGCAATATTGATACAGCCGCAAGTGTTTCCAACGTTGGCACGTCCCCGGCGCAGGCCATTACCAAATCCGGTTCTTTATCTTTATCATTACTTGCCCACTCCCAAATACCAATGCCCTTTGTGCAGTGTACAACAGCCTCATGCATGCTAAGCCATTGCGGGGCGGGGTGTTTGGCGGCAATCACCACGTTTACATAATGGCGGCTGCGCAGGCAATGGTCCATTACAGACAACAGGCAATTAGCGTCGGGCGGAAGGTACACCCTTACAATCTCAGCCTTTTTATTTATTACATGGTCAATAAAACCGGGGTCCTGGTGCGTAAATCCATTATGGTCCTGCCGCCAAACATGCGATGAAAGTATATAGTTAAGCGAAGCAATTTTTCTGCGCCAGGCAAGCCCGTTGGTCACTTTCAGCCATTTGGCATGCTGGTTAAACATCGAATCAACTATATGTATAAAAGCCTCATAACTGTTAAACACGCCATGCCTGCCTGTTAACAGGTAACCTTCAAGCCAGCCTTCGCACTGGTGCTCACTTAAAACTTCCATCACACGTCCCTCGTGGCTTAAAAGTTCATCCTCCGGAATTATTTCTCCTTCCCACTGCCTTTCCGTTGCTTCAAACACTGCATTTAGCTTATTGCTCAGCGTTTCATCGGGGCCAAAAATTCTGAAGTTGCGTACAGGCTGGTTTAACTTTACCACGTCCCGCAAAAACCTGCCGAGGTTAAGCATGTCAGAAGCTTCAACACCGCCGGGTTCAGTTACGTTAACAGCATATTGGGTGTAATCAGGCATTACCAGTTCACGCAGTAGCAAACCGCCGTTTGCATGCGGGTTAGCGCCCATCCGCCGTTCACCGGCGGGCGCAAGTTCTCTCAAAGAGCCCATTAATCTTCCGTTCTCATCAAAAAGCTCCTGTGGCCTGTAGCTTTTAAACCAGTCCTCCAGTTGCCTTAAATGCGCGGCATTTTGCGCAGGGTCTGTTATCGGTACCTGGTGCGCATGAAAGCTGCCTTCCACGGGTATGCCATCCACTTCTTTTGGGCCTGTCCATCCTTTTGGGCTTCTTAAAATAATCATCGGCCACATAGGTCGCTGATAGTTTTTATTACCCTGTGCCGATTGTTTAATTGCCCTTATATCCGCCAGTACCTCATCAAGCGTATCTGCCATTAGGCGATGCATTTTTTGCGGCTCATCACCTTCCACAAAATATGGTTTCCACCCGTAGCCTGTAAACAGAGAATTGAGTTCGTCATGACTGATTCTTGCAAGAATGGTAGGATTTGCAATTTTATACCCGTTTAAATGCAGCACAGGTAATACCACGCCATCTGTTAACGGGTTTAAGAATTTGTTGGAATGCCATGCAGTTGCCAGCGGGCCGGTTTCAGCTTCTCCATCACCCACCACGCATGTAACAATCAAACCGGGATTATCCAACACCGCACCAAAGGCATGACTTAACGAGTAGCCAAGTTCGCCTCCTTCATGTATGGAGCCGGGACATTCCGGTGACACATGGGAAGGAATGCCACCAGGGTGAGAAAACTGTTTGCAAAGCCTTCTGAGGCCTTCTTCATCCTCGCCTATGTGAGGATATATTTCAGAATAAGTTCCTTCGAGATATGTATTGGCTACTAAAGCAGGGCCGCCGTGCCCCGGTCCTGAAATATAAATCATGTCAAGATCATACTGCTTTATCACACGGTTCAAATGTGCGTATATAAAGTTTTGCCCGGGTGTTGTTCCCCAATGGCCCAGTAACATACGCTTGATGTGCTCCGGCTTTAACGGCTCTTTCATCAAAGGGTTTGCCTGCAGGTATATTTGCCCGACGGAAAGATAATTGGCTGCCCGCCAGTAGGCGTCCATTTTGTCTAAAAGTTCCTGTGATACGGCTGCGTCCTTTTTAATAATGTTTTGCATAGTTGTAATTTATGTATGTGCTAATAATTGCTTTGTAAGCTTCGCCATCATATATTCTTCATTCGTGGCCATTACGTACACCCTGATGGAGCTTTTGGCTGGCGAAATAATTTCGTTGTTTTGCTTATTGGCTTTCTTATCAATATTAATACCCAGGTATTGCAGCCCCTCGCAAACCTTTTCGCGAATACGTGGGGCATGCGCACCGATGCCGCCAGTAAAAACCAGGGTATCTATTCCCCCCAGCACTGCTGTGTAGGCACCTATATATTTTTTTACATCGTAACAAAAAAGGTCAATCGCTTCAGCAGCCCTTACGTTTTTGCTTTTAAGCAATTGCTGCATATCGGCACTTATACCGGACAAACCCAGCAATCCTGATTGCCGGTTAACCAGTTTGTTAAATTTTGCGGGAGTCAGTTTTTCTTTAGCCATCATATACCAGGCAACACCCGGGTCAAGGTCTCCAGTGCGTGTTCCCATTACCAGGCCGCCGGTAGGCGTAAAGCCCATAGATGTGTCAACGCTCTTGCCGTTTTTTACGGCAGTTATGCTGGCCCCATTGCCCAAATGCGCTATAACAACTTTGCCTTTGCCCCTGTACACCGCATCAACCTTTTTCAAGGAGTGCATAATATACGTGTAAGAGAGGCCGTGAAACCCGTACTTTTTTATACCTTTTTTGTAATACGCCTGCGGCAGGGGTAACAAACGGGCTGTTTTAGGCATGCTGCTGTGAAAGGCTGTATCAAAACAAGCAACCTGTTTTACGTAGGGTAAATGCTTTTTAACTGCTTTTATAAGCATAATTTCACCGGGCAGATGCTCAGGATCATATTCGGTAAATTGTGTTAATTGTTTGAGTAATGCTGAAGTAATAATTTGCGGCTTACTGTAATGCATGCCCTGTACAACACGGTGTGTTGCTGTTGAAATATTACTTAAAAGATTCTGCTGCTCAAGCCAGGTTAATAAAAATAATGCAGCTTCCTGTATTTCTTTTGCATGTACTTTTATAGCTCCATTACCCGGTATAATAAGCCTGCAGTCTTTCGTACCAATTCTTTCAATATTACCGCCAGTTTTTCTTTTGAGTGAATTATCAAAAATGGCAAATTTTATACTTGATGAGCCTCCGTTAATTATTAACATACAACCATTATTAAATATACACAGCAATAATATTACCGAAACATTGTAAAGGTAAAAACGATAATAATTAACCGGGAAGATTATATAAGATTAACGATTCCCCTTTGCAGGCCGAAGGTTATAATATTTACTACGCAGGCCCTTTATATTGGCGCAATAACCAATTGCAGGAACTGGTCTATTTGGGGTATGTTATTGTTCAACAAGGTCCGTAATGTTTACATTTAAAGCTTTGCTTATTTTCTGCAAGGTTAATAATGTAACATTTGTTTTACCAGCTTCAATTCTTGACATGCTGGCCTTTTCAAAATTGCACATAATTGCAAGGTCATTTTGCGACAGGTTTCTTCCTGTCCGGATCCTCCTGATATTGGCCCCTACTGTAACAAGTAAATGCAACTCATTCATAATAGCAATTCTGTAAATATCAGCAAGTTATCCAGAACAATTGTTGTCATGTAATACAACAATTCCACCAATCAATTGATTTCTTCCAATTTTTAATATTTCGGCCAATTATCCTGTAATCCGCTTTGTAATTTCCTCACCCGCGCTTTAATTGATGGTATATTTTCTTTTTCAAGCTTCAGGAGCAACCCCGTTAAAGCAATGTTATTGCAGGGGTTAATTTTCGTCAACTCAAAAAGCCCCTGCAACGAGTTAACCCTTACAATATTTGAATTCGTTTTATCCATGGCCCAATTTGTTAATATATCCCAGCTAAATCTTAATTCTTCTACGTTTAAACAAAGCAATGGTATTAATTGTGCTATGTGCCATTTTATCTCCTTATGAGTAACAGATTCCGCAAGGGATAACACCTCATGTTTATGCGTTGCCAGCAGCAACGGGTTTTTAACAGAAATTTTTTCTACCGCGTCTGCTGCGCACATAGCCACCACCCTGTTACTGCTGTATACAAGTGAAAAAAGCTGGTCAAAGTCGTGCTGGCTTTCTACCATTGTTACGGCGATACTACCGTTACCCGTTGAGCGCAGATCACCGCCCCTTAATAGTTTCTCAAAATCTTTCATCAGGTAAATAAAAAATAAAATTATTTATCGCTTATTAAAAAAAACATGACTACAATCATGTTATAAGCTAACCACTGGCATTAATTGTGATGGAATATTTAGCCTTATTTTACTATTCCCCAAAAATTGTTTTATGGTACAGCCGCTAATAAATTATTACAAAAGAAAATCGCTTTACCGGGTAACGGTAAACAGCGCTGAAACAAATAACCTGCGTAGTGTGCATTTACCAGGCCCAACAAAGCATAAAGCGATAAAACCGCCCAAAAAACAGGATGTCGGGCATGTTATAGCCATGTACGCCTTTTCAATATTTGAACTTAACAGAGACGATGTTAGCAGTTCACCTTCTTTCCCCAAACATTTTATTTGCAGTCACTTATTACCTGATGAGCAAACCAAAGTAAACAATGCCGTTAAACTATTTCACCAGGTAAAAGAAGATAACAGGGCAGCAAGGCTCGGCAAGGTTACGGTTAACAGTGTATCAGAATACCTGTCGGAGTTTAACAATATTGAAAATGAAGTGATAGCAGTATCAAAGATTTACAGGGGAGAACAAATAATATTTGTGTACAACGCCTCGTCGACTGAAGCCAAAGAAAAATTTATAAAACTGGACGGCCTGGCAAACCGTAGCGTGTGCCAGCTAACCGCCTTATATGGTTATGACTCATGCAGCAGGGTAAATATAAACCGCGCCACCGTTAACGCGCAGGATTTAGTGTATCTTAAACTTTATTTAAAGCCGCGGCACCTGGTTATTCTAAGTTTCCCATAGCAGGTATCTATCCCTTACTTACCAATAAAAATCATGTGGCTGCGTGACTGCTGTCACATTTTCTTCTTTCATAAAATTACAAGTTTGTATTATTATTAAACACGCTTAAACAAAATGTTATGAAAGCAAATATTGGTAATATTGACAGGCTGGTAAGGCTGGCAGCCGCGCTGATCATTACGTTTCTTTTCATTTTTAAATTAATTCCCGGCATTGCTGGATTGATTTTACTTGTGGTAGCAGCTATATTTTTGTTAACAAGTATTGCTGGCACCTGCCCTTTATACAGTATATTTGGCATTACTACGCGTTTTAAGAAGAGAAAAGAGGCGTAGTATAATGCATGGATGGCCAGGAAAAGTTACCCGCTTTTTGGGCATACACCCCTAACGATATATTTGCAAAGCTGCATACCGGCCTCGCCGGGTTAAGTGGAAGCGACGCCATAATGAGGATGCCGCATGCCGGCGCTGAACTGAATAAAAACAACCGGTTTAAAAGTTTGCTTTTATTTGCAGCACAGTTTAAAAGCCCTGTTACGGTGCTTTTAATGGCAGCCGCAGTAGTTTCCTTCTTCCTGGGTGACAAGCCTGATACCTACATTATTTTTTCTATTATTTTAATCAGTGGCGTATTAGGGTACTGGCAGGAAAAAGGCGCATCCGGCGCTGTAAGCAAATTGCTGGCACTGGTAAAACTGACCGCAACTGTAAAAAGAGACAGTACTGAAAAAGAAATACCTGTTGATGAAGTAGTACCCGGCGATATTGTTCTGTTAACAGCCGGCGACATAGTACCGTGTGACGGGTTGATTATTTCATCCAACGAATTATTTGCCGACGAGGCGGCTTTCACAGGGGAAACCTTCCCGGTGGAAAAAAAGCCATGTGTCATCGAGGCTTCCGCAGCCCTTTCCAAACGAAGCAATGCTGTGTTCCTTGGCTCTCACATTGTAAGTGGCAGCGGCATTATAATAGCCGTTAATACAGGTTCCAATACTGAATTTGGCGCTATTTCAAAACACCTTGAAAGCAGGCATCCCGAAACTGATTTCGAGAAAGGCATCAGGCGCTTTGGTTACCTGTTAATGGAAATTACGCTGGTGCTGGTTGTGATAATTTTAGGTATAAACTTACTGTTAAAGAAACCAGTGTTAGATTCATTTTTATTTGCACTTGCCATCGCAGTTGGACTAACCCCGCAGTTACTTCCTGCCATAATAAGCATAAACCTCGCTAAAGGCGCCCGCCGTATGGCTGAAGTAAAAGTGATTGTAAAAAAATTAAGCGCTATAGAAAATTTCGGAAGCATGAATATCTTCTGCTCCGATAAAACCGGCACTTTAACTATGGGTAAGGTAAAAGTGCAGGGAACCTACAATACTATGGGTGAAGCATGCGAAGAAACATTGCTGTACGCTGCCCTGAACGCGAGTTTTCAAAAAGGATTTGATAATCCCATTGATGATGCTATTTGCGAAGCCAATACGCAAAACCTGCAAGAATATACGCTTATAAATGAAATACCCTATGATTTTATCCGGAAGAGGCTGAGTATCTTGGCCACTGATGGCACCACGTGCATAATGATATGTAAAGGTGCCTTGAAAAATATTATGGAAATATGTGATACCGCTGAAACTGGGAATGGTGAAATTGTGCCCATTGCAAATATATCGGCAAAGATTGAAGAGCGCTTTGAATCATTTAGCGCTGCGGGTTTCAGAACGTTGGGTGTTGCGTACAAACGTATGCAAAATGCCGCGTCAATAACAAAGGCGGATGAGCAACTAATGACGTTTAAGGGTTTTGTTACCTTATACGACCCGCCCAAACCAGGCATAAGCGATACAATTGCCAAATTAACTGCGCAGGGTATTGCCCTTAAAATAATTACCGGCGACAATGTACTTGTTGCGAAGCACCTGGGCGAATCGCTGGGTTTTAAAAATACAGATGTTATTACCGGTGACGACTTACACAACATGAGCGACCGGGCGTTGCTGCACAGGGCGCTTACAGTGAAGATATTTGCAGAAATTGAGCCCAACCAGAAAGAACGCATCATTCTCGCCCTTAAAAAGTCCGGTAATGTAGTGGGTTATATGGGAGACGGCATAAATGATGTTACTGCGCTGCATGCTGCCGACATTGGCATTTCAGTGGCATCCGCCGTAGATATAGCGAAAGGCGCTGCGGACATAGTGCTGCTTGATAACGACCTTGAGGTATTGATAAAGGGCGTAAATGAGGGACGTATAACATTTGCCAACACGCTCAAATACATTTTTATGGCTACCAGCGCAAATTTTGGAAACATGTTTAGTATGTCCGCGGCGTCCGCGTTTTTATCTTTTCTTCCTTTAATGCCACGCCAAATACTGCTTACAAATTTGTTGACAGATATTCCTGAAATGACGATTGCAACTGATAACACTGACGCGGCGATGGTAAACAAACCCCGCAAATGGGATATTGGATTTATTAAAAAGTTCATGGTCACGTTCGGACTTTTAAGCTCGTTTTTTGACTTCGTAACTTTCGGTGTTCTGTTGTTGCTGCTGCATGCCAACGAGCAGCAATTTCAAACAGGCTGGTTTGTAGAATCAGTAGTGTCAGCAACGCTGATAGTGCTTGTTATAAGAACAAGAAACTTCTTTCTTAAAAGCAAGCCGGGCAAATATCTTTTGTTGGCTACCCTGGCTATCGTAATATTTACCTTATTACTTCCGGCTTTTCCCTTCTCCGGCATTTTTGATTTTGTCCCTCTTCCTGCTGTATATTATGTTTATATAATTGCTGTGGTTATCCTGTATTTAGGGGTGGCAGAAATTGTAAAGGCGGTTTTTTACAGGCAACTCAGCAAAAAGAGGTAATCACAGCATTTTAATTACCGATTGTTTTTGCAGCATACCGGCACATGATAATTATTAGCCTTTTAAATGATGTATCTCAATAATTTCATTTTACCGCAGGTGTAAGTTGCAGCATGAATTTACCAACATACACTTCCAAAGAAGCAGCCCTGGCCCTGGTTGAAAGTGGTAACAGGGTTTTTATACATGGCAGCGCGGCAACTCCTCTCCCTCTTGTTAAGGCATTATTATTACGCGCAGGCGAAATTAACAATGTTGAGCTTGTGTCCATAAGCACTTATGGGGAGATTGACTGGAACCACCCGGAAATACAAAAAAGCTTTTACCTGAATTCATTGTTTGTATCTGCCAACGTGCGCGGCTGGGCAAACAGTTGCTATGGAGATTACGTGCCCGTTTTTTTAAGTGAGATACCACAGTTGTTTACAAACGGTCAATTACCTATAGATATAGCGCTGGTGCAAGTATCACCGCCTGACAAGCATGGCTTTTGTACGCTTGGCACCTCTATTGACGCGGCACTATGCGCCGTACGCACCGCCAAAAAAGTAATCGCCCAGGTAAACCCAAAAATGCCGAGAACGCATGGCGACGGGCACATACACTTTTCACGTTTCGACGCCATGGTGTGGGAGGAAACAGCATTGCCCGAAGTTAACTACGGCGACAAAGCTGATGAGGCCACTGAACAAATAGGAAAATACGTGGCTGAATTGATAGAAGATAAATCAACATTGCAACTTGGTATCGGCGCAATACCCGATGCCGCATTGCGCTACCTCGCCAACCATAAAGGCCTTGGAATTCACACCGAAATGTTTTCTGATGGCGTAGTGCCCCTTGTTGAAAATGGGGTTATTACCAACGAATTCAAGTCAGTAAGTCCAGGAAAAATCGTTACCACTTTTACACTCGGTACAAGAAAAGTATATGATTTTGTGGATGATAACCCTTCCGTATCATTTATGGATGTGGCTTATGTGAATGATACTGGCGTAATTAGCCGAAACCCCAAGGTGGTTGCCATAAACAGCGCTATTGAGGTGGATATTACCGGACAGGTTTGCGCTGATTCAATCGGCACCTATCAATATTCAGGTATCGGCGGACAAATGGATTTTATGCGCGGTGCATCGCTATCGCCAGGCGGTAAACCAATTATCGCAATGCCGTCAGTTACGGCTAAAGGCGTATCCCGCATTGTACCCCAGTTAAAGCCAGGGGCCGGGGTGGTAACAACTCGGGGCCACGTGCATTATATAGTTACAGAATACGGTATTGTTAACCTGTATGGCAAAAACCTGGAACAGCGCGCAAAATTGCTTATGAACATCGCCCACCCCGACCACCGGGAAGCATTGGATAAAGCCTGTTTTGAACGCTTTGGAAAACTGTTGTAATGCCTGATAAAAATCATCCCGTTTACTAAGCGGCATCATCCATACCGCGTAAAAAGGCGGCTACTTTTACATCACAAAATTCATAGGTATGTACACCATCATAGCACCAACAAACTTTTCAGAAGATTCCATTCACGCGGTTAATTACGCTGCGGACATGGCCTTAAATCTTAATGCCGAATTGGTAATTCTGCACGTAGTGCAAACGCCTTTCCCTTACGACGTTCCGCTCACACAATATGAATATGAAACTATGTTACAGGATGCTGAGCAGGAACTGGAATTATTAAAAAAAGACCTTGAAATAAGAACAGGAGGAGAAATAGCCATTTCAATTAAAGCCGTATTGTCTACGTTAGAAAATGAAATTGTTGACCTGGCAGAAGAAAAAAAGCCGTTTATTATTGTATTGGGACCTGAACGCGAAAGCTTTGCGGAACGTTTTTTCATGGGCAGCAATACTTTTAGCGTAATTAAAAATTTACACTACCCCGTTATTGTAGTACCTAAAAATGCTATTTTCAGGCATATCAGGCGCATTGGCCTTGCAACAGATTTGAATGACGTGAATGAAATATCCGTTGAAGCCATCAGAATGCTGGTGGAAGTTTTTAATGCGAACCTTGATATTATTCATGTTTGTAAAAATGCTGAAGACGGAACGATAGCCAAAGCTTGTCTCACTGCACTGCGGGAAAAATTACAGGAATTTGACCCTGAAGTACACATTATTTTGAATGAACACGTGGAGAAAGCTTTGGAGGACTACTCTCGCTTAAACCATGAAGATATGCTGGTTGTTATACCAAGGGAACGAAGCATTACCAACTCGCTGCTGCATAAAAGTCATACAAAGCAAATGGCGATGCATCCTGCTGTGCCTTTATTAGCAATATCTTAAACAAAATAAAGCATTCAATCACGTTAAATAGAAAATATGTCGTCAGAGGAATTGTATTCACACGAAATAATAGAATGGAACAAAGTCATTGATTTTTACCTGGATGAAATAAATATTTTCCAGGAAAGGCTGGTAGAAGTTGCTGCCAAAAACAATAAAAATTCAGTAAGTGTCAGTATTGAACATTTTCAAAACCAGTTTATTGCGCAAAAAGACAGCCTGCAAATATTAAAGCATGACATACACGGGCAGGAAGAGGATTTGGCCGCAGAAATAAAAAAAGCCAATAAGATATTCGACATGGATATTGTTGACAACCAATTTTACATTCGTGAGCGTTTGCAGATGGCTGAAAAAATATTTATTGAAACAAAACATAGTTTTTACAGGTTTCTTGCAAAGGTTTTTTAAATAGTTTGCCTCTAACCCCAAATGTGCTACGATGGCATACAGGGCATATTGCCTGCCATACCAGGCCCGCTTTCAGGCGGGCCTCTTTTATTAAATGACCTGCCTGTTGCAACCGCCCGTGTACTAATTTCTAAAAGCGTACCACTAAATTGTTATATTGCCGCTTCATGCAAAATTGCGTATATGGCCATGAGATACCTTTGGGCGGCAGCACTGTTATTTATTGCTTCATCGTTGCCGGCGCAGCACCCGTACACAATGCCCGTTAATATTACCGCAGCCATCACAAAAGAAACGAGGACGGTTACAGGGGAACCGGGTAAAAATTACTGGCAAAATACTGCCGATTATAACATACAGGTAAACTTCAACCCGGCTACCCGGTTGCTGCAAGGCCATGAAACTATCAGTTATATCAACAACAGCCCGGACAGCCTGCGTCAAATTGTATTTAAGCTGTATCCCAACCTGTATGAAAAAGGCGGCGCAAGGGCCTCATCAATAGAACCGGCAGATGTGACAGACGGGGTGAATATTGATACCCTGCAGCTTGATGATAAACTTATTACAGGGCGGCAGCGGAGAATTAATGGTACTAATATGAGCATAAGGTTACCGAAACAAATACTGCCGCATCAGCAAGTACAGTTCTCCATTAGCTGGAGTTATATACTAAATAAAAAATCGCATATCCGCACCGGTGAAATTGACCCGGGCGCTGATTTTGTGGCTTATTTCTTTCCGCGGATAGCCGTATATGATGATATAGATGGGTGGAATATGTACCCTTATGATGGCAACCTGGAATTTTACAACGATTTCTGCCATTTTAACGTGGCTATTACCGTTCCTGCAAACGAGGTGGTATGGGCAACCGGCAACCTCACAAACGGTGGTGATGTTCTGGCAGCAAAAAATTACCAGCGTCTTATGGATGCCCAAAAGAATGATGCTTTAGCGTATATAATTGACAACACAGACCTTGCTAATAATGATTATACCAATCATGCAGGGGAGTTTAATACATGGATGTACGATGCTGACGATGTAACCGATTTTGCTTTTGCTTGCAGTGACCATTACCTGTGGCAATCAACCAGCCTGGTGGTTGACCCTGCAACGGGACGCAGAACAAGGGTTGATGCCGCTTATAACCCTAAGCACAAGGATTATTATGATGTGATACATGATGCGAGGAAAACCGTTGAGGCTATGAGTTACCAGTTTCCTAAATGGCCTTACCCCTACCCGCATGAAACGGTTTTTGACGGCCTTGACCAAATGGAATATCCTATGATGGTGAATGATAACCCCCTGAGCGACCATGCACAGTCAGTGGAATTAACTGACCATGAAATATTTCATACCATGTTCCCTTTTTATATGGGTGTTAACGAGACCAAATATGCGTGGATGGATGAGGGCTGGGCTACTATTGGTGAATGGCTTATCTCCCCAATGATTGATTCTACGCTTGTTGACCCCTATGGTGTTGTTCCGGTTGAACTGAGCGCCGGTAAAGAAACGGACTTGCCTATAATCACGTTATCCACTGAAAGCCGAATGTCTTATTTTACCAACAGTTACCCCAAACCCGCCATGGGATATTTATTTGTAAAAGATATGCTGGGTGATGACGTATTTAATAAAGGCCTGCATTATTACATTCAGCAGTGGCATGGCAAACATCCCATACCTTATGATTTTTTCAATTGCATGAATGCAGGCTCGGGTGTAAATATGGACTGGTTTTGGAAAGCCTGGTTTATGGAAAATGGTATACCCGACCTTGCCATTACCAGTGTAAAAACAACAGGCAAACCCTCGGTGGTAATAACATCCGTTGGTACAAAACCTGTGCCCATAGACTTAACAGTGACCTTTGAAGACGGCAGCACGCAGGATATACACCGCAGCATTGCCGTTTGGGAAAAAGGTGATAAAACAGTAACCATCCCCTTGCCTAAAGATAAAAAAATTGCAAAGATTGTAATGGGCGCCCCGCATACACCTGACAGCAATAAGAAAGACAACGTTTGGGAAGCGGCAAGTTAATTAATGGCTGTTATACAGTGTGCCGGAACTTAAAACACCGCATACATCAATATTCTTTTAAAGGGATAAAAAATCGGCGCGCCGGGGAAAATATTTTTTACCTGTGTTTCATATTCCTGTAGGAATTTTGACTTTAATTCCTCCGGCAGGCGCTCCATATAAGGTACAAGAGCGGTACCCTGTGTCCAGCAGCTTAAAGCTGAAGCATCTGCCAATACGTGCGGGTAAGCCTTCTCAAATATTGTAATATTACGCCCGCCCTGCTCAAAAAGTATTTGTGCATATTCTTCCATGTGCAATACCGGCGATTGCCTGTTCCAGCCGCCCAAAGCTGTTTTAAAAGGCTCCGATGCAGCAATGCTGCGTATAAGCCTGTGCGTCGCATGGTCGTGGTTGGATGGTATTTGTACGGCAAACTGGCCTCCCGGTTTTACAAGGCTGATAGCCGCAGGAAAGAGACTTTTATGCCCTTCTATCCATTGAAGTGCGGCATTAGAAAATACGACATCCCATTTCTTATCCCCCTCAATTGTTTCCTCTATATCCTGTCGTATAAATTCCATGCCCGGCCTTGTGTATTTGGCTGACTCTTCCAGCATTTGCGCAGATGAATCAACCCCGGTAACAATGCTTCTTGGTAAGGCCTCTGCAAGTTTGCGGGTAAGTTCACCCGTACCGCAACCTAAGTCAATCACTGACAGGCCTGGCTGTACCTTTATTAAAGCAAGCAAATCATAGAAAGGTGCGAAACGCTCTTCCTTAAACTGGTTATAAACAGCGGGGTTCCATGGCATAATGCAACAAACTTATCTGCCGCCCGGCGGGCAGTATTGTTTTAAAAATGTTGTATAAAGATTTGACAAATGCTCCTGGGTTCCCTCCCCTTCAAAAATGCCATGCGTGCGGTTGGGATAAGCCATAAACTGGAAAATCTTATTATATTTAATCAGTGCATTCAGCAGCATTTCAGCATTGTTGTAATGTACATTATCATCGCCCGTGCCGTGTATATATAATAAGTGCCCCTGCAGGTTTTTGGCGTAGGTAATAGGGCTACCCTTTACATAAGCATCATGGTATTCCTGCGGCAGGCCCATATATCTTTCCTGGTAAATATTATCATAGGTAAACTGGTTGCCTTCTGCAGCAACAGCGATACCGGTTTTGTAAATATCGGGGTACTGAAATAAAAGGTTTAGTGTTGCAGAGCCGCCCCCGCTCCATCCCCAAACAGCCACGCGGCTTGTATCTATAAATGGCCACTTTAATATTTCACGCGCGGCCATTGCCTGGTCGCTAATATTAAGCTGCCCTATTTTATGGTCAATACATTTGCGCCACTCCCGCCCCTTTGGTAAAATAACGCCCCTGTTGTCAATTGAAATGTATATATATCCATCATCCGCCATATTGCCATTGTACAAAAAATTGTCCGTAGCGCCATATTCGTCAATTACATTCTGGCCCCACGGCTCAGTATATACATAAAACACTACGGGGTATTTTTTTGTGGAGTCAAAATGGTTGGGTTTAACCATCCAGGCATCCATTTCAATGCCCTCCTGTGTTTTAACAGTAAAGTACCGTATGTTGGATTTTGATTTATCACTACTCGCTACAACCCTGTTAACATTATCGCCGTCAATGGATTTATGCGATGGTAATGAAACCCACTCTTTCACCGGTGGAGTGTAATAATTGGAGAAGCTGTGTGTAGCATATTTGCCGGTTGGCGACACCTCGTATTCGTGGGTGCCTTCCTGGTTTGCAGGCGACAGGCGTTCGGCCTCTGCCGAGCCGTCCAGCCGGGCCCGGTAAAGATATTTCTGCGTGGCATTTGTTGGGGATGCATCAAAATATACATAGCCGCTGGCTTCGTCTATAGCATCAATATTCATCACATCATAATTACCAATAGTTATCAGCTTTTCTGTTTTACCGTCGCGGCTTATCCTGTATAAATGGCGCCACCCGTCTTTCTCACTCGCCCATAAAAACTCTTTACCGTTGTTAAACCAGTCCCAGCCGCCATAGCTGTACGCCTGGTCCCAAATGGCAATCACATCAATCCATGCCGGGTCTTCCTCGTGGTATATGGATGCCGATGTACCTGTATGAACGTTGCAGAGCATAACATCGCTTACATTTTGCCGGCGGCTTAAATGCTGTATAATTAACTCATCACTGTTCGCAGCCCATTCCATCCGTGTTACATACGATTGCAAAATGGAATCTGTAGGTATATTCATCCAGGTTGTTTTAGCGGTAGCTATATCAACTACGCCAATCTTAAACGGAGATGGCGGCTCACCCGCTATCGGGTACTCAACTGGCTTAACAAAAGGATAAATAGAATCTGTATTGTCTATCATCAGGTAATCCTTTGTTTTACGGGCATCAATATTCCAGTAGACAATTTTTTTACTGTCAGGGCTCCACCTGAAACCATCCCTGCAAAAAAATTCTTCTTCGTACGCCCAGTCAAACGTTCCGTTAATGTATTTGCGGGTACCGTCAAACGTAAGCTGGTTAATTTTGCCGCTTACAATGTCCTCTGTATAAATATTGTACATGCTTACGTAGGCCGCTTTTGTGCCGTCCGGCGAAAGCTTTGCAAACATCAGCGATGATTCGGGCAAGCCCTTGCCTAGCTGCCTCAACTTTTTGGTTTTTAAATCAATCACCCAGTAGTCACCACGGGTATTATAGCGCCACACTTTTTTGGTATTGGTATAAATAAGTGCCTTGCTGTCGTCCGCGGAAAAGAAAAAATTATAAATATCCAGCGGCCGCTCAGTGTCCATGGGTGTAAGCATACCCGCCGAAACAACTGTTTTCTTAATAAATGAGGGTAATTGGTACAGGTTAATGCCACCGTCTTCTACCTGGTAAAAAGCATCACCAGCCTTGTTCCAATGCATTCCCTCAGGAGGCTGGGCGTTCACACACAGGCAAAAAATCACCGCAAATACAACAAGGCATACTCTATACATACTAATAATTTTAAAAGTGAATTTAGGCAAACACCTATAAAAATAAATAGGTAATATTTTGAGCGGCAACAAGATTTGCAGGCAAATTAACATATTGGCAAAGCAATAAAAGCATCTGCTCCGGCTATCGTAAACAAATTATTTAATTTTATTGTAATTTACATTCATGTTAGGACACCGATTTGTGCAGTATGATCCCAACGCACAGGGAAAAACACGATTTGAGCAGATGCTTGACCTTTTTATGCAACTGCTTACTTACACCAACGGGGATGTAGCCGAAGCTTTACAATGGATGAACGAACTGGATAAAAAATACCAGTTAACCGATGACGAATACGGCATGGGCGACTTTATTGATGACCTTAAAAATAATGGTTACATAAAGGAAGACCAGCAGAGCGGTGCGATTGAGATTACCGGCAAAAGTGAGCAAACCATACGCAAACGCAGCCTTGAAGAGATTTTTGGCAAGCTGAAGAAAAGCAAGCAAGGCAATCATACCACTTACAAGCCGGGGCAGGGCGATGAAATAAACCCGGAAACGAGGCCTTTCCAGTTCGGGGATATGCTGGAGCAGATTGACTTTACCGAAAGCATACGCAACGCGCAAATAAACCACGGTGTGGAGAGTTTTAATATGCAGGAAGACGATCTGCATATACGGGAAACAGATTTTAAAGCCCAAACCAGCACCGTGCTGATGATTGATATTAGCCACAGCATGATACTGTACGGCGAGGACAGGATAACCCCCGCCAAAAAAGTAGCGATGGCACTGAGTGAACTGATAACCACCAAATACCCAAAGGATACACTGGATATTGTAGTGTTTGGCAACGACGCCTGGCCGGTGGAAATAAAAGACCTGCCTTACCTGCAGGTGGGGCCCTACCATACCAATACAGTTGCAGGACTCGAGCTGGCAATGGATATTCTGCGTCGCCGCCGTAACCCCAACAAGCAAATTTTTATGATTACCGACGGTAAGCCCACGTGCTTAAAAATAGGCAAGCGTTATTACAAAAACAGCTTTGGGCTTGACAGGCGCATTACCACCCGCTGCCTTAACCTTGCCGCACAATGCAAAAAGCTAAAAATACCCATCACCACGTTTATGATAGCCAGCGACCCGTACCTGCAACGTTTTGTAACCGAGTTTACCGAAACGAACAATGGTAAAGCCTTTTTTGCGTCGCTGGATAAGCTGGGCGCTTTTATATTTAAAGATTTTGAAAGCGGGAAGCGGAAGACGGTGTATTAGTCAACCGGTGCAAGAAAGAATACCTGCTATCAGCAATAAGCCTGCATCAGACAAATAATAAAATAGATTTTGACTTTATATAGCAGTAAAAAAGTGCATGCTGAAAAAAAACATCCCCTGCAAATGAATGCTTCGGCAGGTTATAGGCAGACGTAAAAGCTAACCAAAAATTAAATAACAAAAGAATGAATATTGACAAGATTAAAACGTTAGGCGAGTTAAAGAAAAGCGGATATAAACCATCATCTATTAAAGATGAAATACGACGCAACCTTATTGAAAAAATACGCCACAAGGAAAATCCATTTCCCGGTGTTTTGGGCTATGAAGACAGCGTGATACCTGATACAGAGCGTGCCCTGTTAAGCCGGCATAACATACTGTTCCTCGGCCTGCGCGGGCAGGCTAAAACACGTATGGCGCGGCAAATGGTAAACCTCCTGGATGAATACATCCCCACTGTTGCAGGCAGCGAAGTAAACGACGACCCGCTTAACCCATTAAGCAAATATGCTAAAGACCAAATTGCCGAGCACGCCGATGAAACGCCTATCCATTGGGTACACCGCAGCGAGCGCTATGGCGAGAAGCTGGCAACACCGGACGTAAGTGTTGCAGACCTTATCGGGGACATTGACCCAATTAAAGCTGCCAACCTGCGCCTTAGCTTTGCCGATGAACGCGTGATACATTACGGCATCATCCCCCGCAGCAACCGCAGCATATTCGTGATAAATGAAATACCCGATTTACAGGCCCGTATACAGGTGGCGCTGTTTAACATACTGGAAGAAGGCGACATACAGATACGTGGTTTTAAATTGCGCATGCCCTTGGACATACTGTTTGTATTCACCGCCAACCCGGAGGATTATACTAACCGCGGCAGCATTGTAACGCCGCTGAAAGACCGTATACAAAGCCAGATACTCACCCATTATCCCAAAACCATTGAGACCAGCCTTGCCATTACCGAACAGGAGGCTGATGTGCTTGATGAGCAAAAGGCAAAAGTGAATGTGAGCGACCTTGTAAAACGCCTTATTGAACAGGTAGCGTTTGAGGCACGCAATAATGAATATGTTGATAAGAAAAGTGGCGTTAGTGCAAGGCTTACCATTGCCGCATTTGAAAATGCGGTGAGCAGCGCTGAGCGTCGTGCAATCATTCACAATGAGAAACAGACACAGGTATGGATCAGCGACCTGGCAGGTGTTATCCCTTCCATCACCGGTAAAATTGAGTTGGTGTACGAGGGTGAACAGGAAGGGCCTTACCAGGTAGCTTTAAACCTGCTGGATAAAGCGGTGCGCACCCAGTTTCTTACATACTTCCCCAACCCGGAGTCGCTTAAGAAACGCAAGAATACCGGCAAGCCAAGCCAGCAAAATATAAAGGAAGAAGAAAACCCTTATCGTGCCATTACCCGCTGGTTTGACGCCGGCAACCATGTTGACCTTTTTGTTGACATGCGCGACAGTGAAAAGATACAGGCGCTGTACAAGGTAGATGGTTTATATGGCCTTGTAAAAAAAGCCTTTCCTTATGCCAACGAGAAGGAAAACGCCCTTTTGATGGAGTTTGTGCTGCACGGGCTGGCCGCTTATTCACTCATCAGTAAAAAGATGATTGAGGGTAAGATTGAATTTAAAGACCTTATCGGCAGTATGATGAACCTCGGCAAAATGAATTTCAGCGAAGAAGAAGATGACGACCTTAGCGAGGATGATTTCAGGTGATAAAATAAGTAAGGATTGCATTGTTGCAATCCTTACTTATTTTCAACCCAGATTGGGCTCAAACAAATGACCTGCTGTTTAGAAGGCGCAGTGTAAGCTTTTCCAAACGGTAAGGCTATACTATCTATGTATTTCATGGAAATGGCTTTTGATAGTGACAAGGGCATAGGAATCCATGCCACTGAAAAGCGCACCATCATCACTGGCCGCGACCCCGGTTCATTGTTCTTACTTCAAACTTTCAATAGCTTTTTCAAGTCTTTTATTTCTTGTTTCTTCAGTTTTAGCATCTGTTAATAAAAACACGATTGCTTTCTTTTTGCTGGGTGCTAACTTGTCCCAATTAGCCTTGACTATTTTATTTTTATTTAGTGCTTTTTGCAAGTCATCAGGCAAAACTACAGTTCGTGGTGCTGTATCTAACTCAAGTATTATATCAACTGTATCGCCGCCATTTATATTCGCATTTTTGCGATTTTCTGCACTTAGGCTAATCATATATTTGTCGCCCATTTTGCCCACTGCACTTCTGTAAGTGTAATTGTTTATTGTTACAATAACTAAAGGCTTTTTGCCACCGTTTAATTCTTCAAGAATTTTTTCAGAAACTTCAGTCCCAGTATTGTTGCCTGTTTGCACAATTGTTGTTTTGAATTTCATTGCAGGTTATTTTTCTAAATTTATTTTCAGGTTTTCTAAACTTAGCTGAACATCTTTACCGAGAAATTTATCCATGTTAATGAACAGCAAAGCAATGTTCATAGGGTAATTCATTCTACCATTCATTGTCCAGGTAACTTTTGTTTGATTACTTCCAACAGGTTGCAAATCGTATGGGGTTTGAGCAATGCTTTTGAATGGTTTAATAAAACGCAACTCAATGTTAATTTTCCTGTTGGGTTCTAAACCAGTCAGCACCTGTTCGCCTGCACCTAAATCCTTATTTCCCTTGTATGAAAGCACAAAACCAATTTGCCCATCTGTACCTTTGGTTGTTTCTTTCATTTTCGGGTCTCTTAAATACCAGGCATTAAATGTTTTGTGGTTTTTAAATAACCTCAAATAATCATAAACAATGCTGTCTTGCTTATTAATAACAATTTCTCTTTTCACCACATACTCCTTTTTTGTAAATAAGGCTACTATAAACAATAAAGATATTAGCCCGAGCAGAGTGTAAACAACTATCATGATTCTTTTCTTTTGCATCAATTGAAAAAATTGCACAAAGAAAAGAAGAGCCTGTTACAAGAAATAGTAAAAAATCATTGTTACCAAATATATTGGTGGCTGAAGAATTGCTTCGGGGTTTGCCCCGTAAACTCTTTAAATTGCTTAATAAAATGAGACTGGTCGAAAAAATCAAAGGAATAGCCTAAGTCAGTCAGGAGCTTGTGATTGTTTTTACTTTTAATTACTTCTTTCATTTTAATCACGGTTGAAAATTGCTTAGGAGTTGAGCCAACAACTTTTCTAAACCGTTTTTCAAAAGCATCCTGGCTAATGTTTAATTCTGATGAAAGTTCTTTAATCTTATAAATACCTTTTTTATTGCGCATTCTTTCTATCGAAGCCAGGATAAGCTTGTCAGCTTCCATTTTATGGGTTTCCCCGATTAAAAACGCTTCAATAATTCTTATCATATCCTGATTTGAATTTGATAAAGAAAGCTTATCAAGTAATTCATCAACCCGGGTTGATGTTTTTATATTTTCAAGGGGTTCAGCATTCTCGTATAATTCATATACAGCCTCTCCAAAAATTGAATAAGCACCCGTGGCAGTGAATGAAATCAATAGCGTTTTTGTATTAGGCTTGTATGAAAAAGAACGAAAAGTATTTCTTTGCCCTGAAATTGTAAACGGTGCAATTGAAACAGTATCATTTTTTGTATTCATGAAAACTTTGCCTGTTAGTTGAATAGCAAGCACTAAGCCCAGGTGCGGAAGTACCATAGTTTCCATAACACCTGCCGTTTCAATTATTGTAAAAGAACTGACTATTGATTTTAGTCGCTCCGAAGGGTTGAGTGTTTGTACTTTCATTTTTAGCTATATCAATATTGTTCTGCAGTGACCACTAACATTGAAGTATTGGCGATGTGTCAGTACTATGTGTTTCGCCTGCCCGGTGCTGCTGGTTAAAGATACTAAAGTTCATTGATTATCCTGATGATAGCACTAAGCCGCCAAAGCCTGCATTGAGAAATGCCCGTGCCAATGACTCGCCGCTGCCACTGGTTTTACCGGAGCCGATACCGCCAAAAATTTGTACGCCTTCGCAGACATTGCCGATGGTAAAGGGTTCCTCGTCACATTAAAAGAATAGATAACGCGGTCGAGGCTGAAATCCGGTGAGGGCATGGAAAACTGTTTCCCTTAAAATAAGCAATGGAATTGGTAATTCAAAGCTTTGGCCGTGAATTTTTCAGCGGCCCATTGCCTGTTGCTTCGGCCCGTAACCTTAATAGGCGCGGTACCGTGATGAGCAACAGGGAGCAAATGACCAATAAACAACCCGCGGCTTTCGTGTAAAAAACGCCTGTAAAATTATAAAAATGAAGTATTTACCATATATTGGCCCCGCCGCAGGCGGCCGTATTTTTTACAACGGCGCGGGTTGTCATAAACAATGTTGCATTTAGTTTAAATTATTGCAGAACATGAGAAGACTTTTAATACCGGTATTATTGGCTTTACTTTTACAGGTGGCTAACAAATGCCTCGCACAGGCAGCATTTAAAAGTGAAAATATTAGCTGGCTCCCTTTTGAATGGTCTGACCCCGACACCAAAGATGTAATATTGCTTACTGCGCGGCTGGACACGCTTGACTATTTTTTTCGCTGGCAGCTTGATACCGGCAGCCCTTACACATATCTTGAAGGCGGCACGTTTAAAAAATTTGAGAATAAATTTCCCTACCTGTCATATGAAATAAAAAGGGTTGATACCCTTTATAACGGCAATTGGTATAAAATATTTACCCCCCCGTTTACATTTGAAGGACGCATATTGCCCGACACCATTTTAAAAAACGACCATATTGGCGGTAATTTTCCGCAGGAATATCTTGACCAATACAAGGGTTTTAGCATTGGTACTATAGGCGTAGACAATTTTAAAAACAGGGTACTTATTCTTGATTTTAAAAACCGCCGTATTGGTTATTGCGACAGCCTTACCCAACAATTTTACAGTACAAAAACAAAAACATCACCTTTCCGGTTTTACAAAAACAGAATTATTTTGCCCGTTACTATAGGCGGCAAGGAAATAGATTTTATGTACGATTGCGGGGCCAGTATGTTTACGCTTAATACAACACCCAATGCATCGCAAGGCTTTGCACCTAAAATGCTTACAGACACATTGTACGGCATTAACAATGGCGAATCAGGCGCCGTTTATAACGCCGTGGGCGGAAAAACAGGCAAACAGGTAACCATTTTAGGCACTACCTATAAAAACATGGTTATTTATTTGGAAAAAGGAGAATCGCCCATTTTCGAGGAGGCAAAAGTAGCCGGTGCCATTGGCAATAAGCTTTTTCTTGACCATATATTGATATTTGATTTCAAAACAAAAAAGGCTACCCTTGTTGATTAACACAGCATTGCTTTTTAAACCCGTTACTACATAACATTACACAACCATATTGCGTAGCAGGCCAGGGCATACGGCAGAAACTAAAAAGATGAACATGTTATCGGCAGGCAGGACAGGGAGTACTGAACTCTCAAAAACCGCCAGCTTACCGAAGCGGAGAAGCAACTTGATGACAGCCACTGCCAGGGCGATGTGCTGGTATTTAAACAAATCGCCAAAGGCATCAAGGCCGGAAAGTGGCTTGAAGTTTTCAGTGCCGATGAAACCGGTGTTACTGCTAAAGACAACATAACTTGGTCGATTTTTTAGTCGATTAAAGAAATGTC
This sequence comes from Chitinophagaceae bacterium, assembly GCA_035550215.1. Taxonomy (GTDB): domain Bacteria; phylum Bacteroidota; class Bacteroidia; order Chitinophagales; family Chitinophagaceae; genus JABDFW01. Next base: position 104,011 of record DASZPM010000013.1, read on the forward strand.
AACCATTGTAAAGGTAGGAAGAAGCCGGAAGTTGCAAAAGTTATAATAAGCTGAAAATCAACCTAATGAATGTAAGTTTCTGTAAAACAAAGTAAGGATTGCATTCCTGCAATCCTTACGACCGTGAACCGGATTGGACTCAAACCAATGACCTGCTGCTTAGAAGGCAGCTGCTCTATTCAGCTGAGCTACCGGTCCGCTAATTTGGGGATGCAAAAATAAATGTTAATTAGGTTGCAGCCAAACGGAATAATGCGGATATTTATAGCTATTCCCTAACCATCAAAATTGCTATGCTATGCACACCTCCAAACTAATTACACTGATTGTAAAAATTTTTGTATCTGCTGCCATTGCCGGTGCAGTGGTATTTTTTGCCGCCGTTTATATTGACAGCGCTATCATCAGCATCGTATTACCCGAGAACACGCATGTTGAGCCCACATTTACGGGCGCTGTAACCTATGCCCTGTACAACAGCATAGAAATGAGCCTGTTTTTTACCATGTTTATACTGCTCATCATGCGGCTGAGCATATCTGCCGGCGTTATATTTACTTTGCGCGACATTATACAGTACTACAAAAAATATCTTCTAACTACCCTGGTGGTGGTTTTAGCGCTTGCCTGTATACTATGCGTAATAATATCAAACGCCTTTTCCGACCTGCGGTATATTAATAACGCATTGCTTAGCGGTAGCATAATTACCTACACTTTACCCATTTTTTGGTTTATTTTAGCTGCCTTGTACTATAAAGGCTACCAATCTAAAATAAGCGAAAGAGATGGAAGTAAAGATAGAAGCTGGCTGGAAGGAAATTTTGAAAAATGAATTCTCCAAAAGCTATTTTCAGCAAATAGTTGCTTTTCTTAAAACAGAAAAAGCGCAGGGCAAAACTATTTACCCGCCCGGCTCACTTATTTTTAACGCGTTTGATAAAACCCCTTTTGATAAGGTAAAAGTTGTTATACTGGGGCAAGACCCATATCATGGCCCCGGCCAGGCGCATGGGTTATGTTTTTCTGTACCCGATGGTGTACCGCCGCCGCCATCGCTGGTAAACATTTATAAGGAATTACATACTGATGTCGGGCTGCCTATTCCAAATTCCGGTAATCTTACTAAATGGGCTGAACGTGGTGTGCTTTTATTGAACGCCGTGCTTACAGTAAGGGCCGGCGAGCCTGCCAGCCATTCAAAAATAGGCTGGATGGAGTTTACTGACAGCGTTATAAAAAAAATATCGTCTGAAAAAGAAGGCGTTGTGTTTTTACTGTGGGGCAAATTCGCCCAGGATAAACAGGTGCTTATAGATGAAACCCGGCATCATGTGCTGAAAGCAGCGCACCCATCCCCCTTTAGCGCAGATAAAGGCTTTTTCGGATGCAGGCATTTCAGCAGGACAAACACTTTATTAATGAACCAGGGAAAAGACCCTATAGACTGGAGCGTTAAATAGCAGCAACCTATCCTTCCAGTTCCATTATCTTTTCAAACATTTCCTCGTATTGTTTATTGGTCGTATGTAATTTTTGCTGAACTATGGTATAATCTTTTTCCAACTGCTGAAATTTGTTTCTGTCAGAATAAAACGCAGGGTCAGCAAGATTTGTTTCTATTTGCGCCTTTTGTTTATTTAACTCATTTACCTGCTGCTCCACCTTGCTGAATTGTTTTTGCAACTGCTGCAAATCTCTTTTCCGGTCGTTGTTGCTAAACTGCTGTGTTACTTTCACCGCTTCCTTCGGTGATTCAGCTTTTATATTAACATCTTCAGCTTTTACTGGCTGCTCTTTAACTTTATCGCTTTTTTTTTGCTCTGCTGCCTGCTGCTTTGCCATACGCTCCTTCCATTCAACGTATTCAGCATAGCTGCCCTTAAATTCCTTTATTTCCTGGTCAACAATCTCCCATATTTTATTGGCCGTTTTTGAAATAAAGTAACGGTCGTGGCTAACCATTATAATACTGCCTTCATATTTATTCAGGGCATCGGCCAATAATTCAACACTGTGAATATCCAGGTGGTTGGTCGGTTCGTCGAGCATTAAAAAATTGGCCTTGCTTACAATTACTTTTGCAAGGGCTACCCTCGCCTTTTCGCCACCACTTAATATTTTAATTTTTTTCTCAACATCATCCCCACTGAATAAAAAGCAACCCAGCAGGGAGCGCAGTTCAAGCTCCGTTTTACCGCTGCGGCTTGTCTGCATTTCTTCCAGTATGTCATTCTCCAGGTCAAGCGCTTCTAACTGGTGCTGGGCGTAAAAACTTTCCTGCACGTTGTGCCCCCATACGCGTTCGCCTTCAAACGGCTCAGTACCCACAATTACGCGCAACAAGGTTGATTTACCTTTACCATTCGCGCCTATTAACGCAATTTTATCTCCCCGCTCAATTTCTGCCTCCGTGTTTTCAACTATTGTCAGGTCGCCAAAACGCTTGGTTAAATGCTTCAGGTTTACCAGTACTTTGCCGGGCTGGCGGTCAACCTGGAAATTTATGCGCAGGTTGGGGCGTTCAATTTCCACCTGCTCCAGCCGCTCAATCTTATCCAGTTTTTTCATGGCGCTTTGTGCCGCAGCAGCTTTACTTGCTTTTGCCTTAAAACGCTCAATAAACCGCTCCTGCTGGCGTATATAATCCTGCTGGTTTTCGTAAGCCTTTTGTGCCAGGTCAACCCTTACCGCTTTTTCTTTTTCATAAAAGGAGTAGTTGCCGGTGTAAATGTGCAATTGCTGCTGGTATAATTCAACAATTTTGGTAACCATCCTGTCAAGAAAAAACTTATCGTGGCTTACAATTACCACGCTGCCCTGGTAATGAACAAGGTATTTTTCCAGCCATTCAATTGAAGGAAGGTCAAGGTGGTTGGTAGGTTCGTCTAATAATAATAGGTCCGGCGCCTGCAATATCATTTTAGCCAGCAACACGCGCATGCGCCAGCCACCACTGAATTCTTTATAAGGCCTACCAAGGTCAGCATTTTTAAACCCAAGGCCCTGCAGCACTTCTTCTGTACGGTGGTGTATGGTATATCCCCCTAATACTTCAAGCTCGTGCAGTTTGTCAGTGTATTGCAGCAGCAATACTTCCTGCTTGCCTGCATCCGTATCGGACGAATGTTCTAATTCATGCCCAAGGGTTTCAATTTCCTTTTCCAGTTGCTTCACTTTTTCAAAGGCTCCCATGGCAACTTCAAGAATAGAATCATTGGTATCAAAACTCAGCAAATCCTGGTGCAGGTAACCTATTGTTGTATCGCGGCTTTTTTCTACTGTGCCGCTGCTGGGCTGGTATTCACCCACAAACAGCTTAAGCATGGTTGATTTACCTGTACCGTTATAGCCAATAAGCCCTATGCGCTCCCCCGGGTGAATATGCCAGGTTGCATCTTCAACAATAACACGCGCTCCAAACTCAAAAGTTACATTATTAAATCCAGCTAACATTGCTTATAAATTGGTGCGCAAAGGTACAGCAAAACAGGTAAGAAGGCAACCCATTTACAATGTTGAAACTAAAGTTAGCATGGTTTAAGGGCCGGATAATAATGTATTATTATATCTTATTCTGTTCTTAAACTTTTTACCGGGTTAGCCAGCGCAGCCTTTAAAGCACGGTAGCTAACTGTTAGGAGGGCAATCATAATTGCCAAAACGCCCGCTACCACAAACACCCACCAGCTTATAGTTACCCTGTAGGCAAAACCCTGTAACCATTGGTGCATAGCCCACCAGGCAATAGGGAATGAAATAAGTGAGGCAAATAGCACAAGCTTTGCAAAATCTTTTGACAGCATTGTTACAATACCGCCAATACCTGCGCCCAATACTTTGCGTATGCCAATCTCTTTAGTACGTTGTTCTGCTGCATAGGTAACCAGTCCAAAAAGACCCAGGCAGGCGATGAAAATTGCAAATACAGCGAAGCTGATAAATAACTTACCGGTGTGCTGGTCGGCATTATACAGGTTATTAAAATCATTGTCCATAAAAGTATAGCTGAAGGGCTGGCCCGGTGACATGCTTTGCCATTTTGCCTGTACAGCGTCAATAAGGGTGGGTATGTTTTTTGTCTCAATACGTACGGCCATGCTGCCGGTATTTTCCCCTAACTGCAAAAACATGGGGCTTATTTTTTCGTGCATTGAGTTGTAGTTGAAGTCTTTCACCACCCCTATCACGTGAAATGCAATGGCCTTGTTGTTGTCACCCGGCCTGTACATATAGGTGTTAATGGGGTCTTTTAAACCAAGCACCTGCACAGCCGCTTCGTTAATGATAAGCCCGGTTGAATCGGTGGGAAAATTATCGGAAAAATTCCTGCCTTTTACCATTTGCATGCCAAGCGTAGGTACATAGTTTTTATCAACATAAAACGTAGTAAAAATATTTACCCGTTTTGCATCCAGTTCCTGGTTTCTAAACCAGCCTTCCTGGTCAAAACCGCCACCCGTAGGCAGGTCGCCGCTTATAGTCGCGTTTTTCACACCTGCTATCCCCATCAATTCCTGCCTGAAAGTTTGTATGTTTTTATCCAGCACGTAAGTATCGTGCAATACAAGCACCTGGTTACGGTTATAACCAATATCCCGGCTGCGTATATAACTTAACTGGTTGTAAATAACGATGGTGCTTATAATAAGGACGATTGAGATGCTGAATTGAAAAACAACAAGGCTGCTGCGCAGCCAGCTTCTTTTAAAACCCGCAGCTATTTTACCTTTAAGCACATGTATGGGTTCAAAAGATGAAAGATAAAACGCAGGGTAACTGCCGGCTACGCAACCGACCACCAGTACCAGTAAAACCGATACGGGTAACAGCCACGAGGACAGCAATGCGGAGAAATAAATGTGCTTACCCGCCAGTTGATTAAAAAAGTTTAACAGCGCCAGGGTTAATACCAGGGCAAGCAGTAACGAGAAGAAGCTCAATAAAACGGACTCTGTTAAAAACTGGATGACAAGGTGCAGTTTAGTTGAGCCGGAAACTTTTCTTATCCCAACCTCCTTTGCACGGTTAGCAGAACGCGCAGTTGAAAGGTTCATAAAATTTACGCACGCTATCAGCAGGATGAATACTGCAATTACAGAAAAAATGTACACGTAAGTTATGTTGCCGTTAGCTTCGATTTCATACGATTTGTCAGAATGAAGATGAATATCAGTTAATGGCATTACCGGAAACCTGAAATGATTTGCCCCATTTTCAATATCGCCTTTTGCCGCATGAAACTGTGTCTCCAACTGTGCATATACATATTTTTTAGTGATGGCATTTACATAGCCCTGCAGGTCTGCACGGGTAACACCAGGTTTCACAAGTATATACGAATGCCAGTTGTTACTGAGCCATTCATTGGCGTTGCCGCGCCATGAATCTATCAGTGGCCGTATAAAATTGAAATGGAAGTGAGATTGCTGCGGCAAATCTTTTATTACACCGGTAACCTTGCACCATACTGAATTATCTATGTACAGTGACTTTCCAACAACATCTGTGCTGTTAAAATATCTTTTTGCGGTGGTTTCTGTAATTACTATTGATTTTGGCGATGATAAGGCTGTGACAGGATTGCCATGCACCATGGGCACAGTAAATACTTTGAAAAAAGTTGAATCTGCAAAAACAGCGTTATGATCCTGTATGTTCTGGTTATCCTTCTTTACGCGTATACCTGATTGATAGTTCAGCCTGGCAATACTTTCCACCTGCGGGTACTCCCTTAAAAGGGTTGCGGCCAATGGCTCCGGCGTTACCGATGCATTAAAGGTTGTGCCATTAAAAGCTATATCCGCATCAACACGGTATATGCGGTCAGCGTTCACATTGTACCTGTCGTAAGAAAGTTCATCCATTACAAACAAAACAATAAGCAGGCAAACAGCAAGGCCGGTGGCGAGGCCAATAATATTAATGGCTGAAAATGCCTTGTTTTTCCAAAGGTTACGTAATGCTACTTTCAGGTAATTTTTAAACATAGCCGCGGTATTTACCGCTTATACGTTTAAAATAACTTATTGTTACACATATTAAATTTTATTTACAGGGAGAATAAAAAAGACGGCAGCCTTATCGCCCGCCGTCCTAAAACTGTTGAATGAATTAATTAAACCAAAAATTGACTGTGTATAAAATCGACTACATCGGTAAGGCTTTTTGTATTTTCATATACTGCCATTTGCCTGTCAGCCCCGGTGCCCTGTTCCAAAATTTTGTGCACAAGGTTTATAGCATGCCTGCTGCCAAGCTGGTCAACAACATCATCTACAAAGTCAAGCAATTCGTAAATGAGAACCCGTGTATTTACTTCACTTTCCTTACCAAAATCAATAAGGCTACCGTCAATGCCGTAGCGGCTGGCCCGCCATTTATTTTCATTCAGCAATGCACGGTGATACATAATAAAGTTCATATTCTGGCTGCGCAGCTTATACAACTTGGCACAAATAGCCTGGAACAAGGCTGTTATGGCAATTGTTTCTTCAATCGTCATCGGCACGTCGCATATCCTGAACTCAACGGTGTTAAAAAAGGGGTGCACCCGCAAATCCCACCAAATCTTCTTAGCATTATCAATGCAATTTGTTTTTATAAGCAACTTAACATAGTTATCATAGGCCTCAATGCTTTCAAAGCTGTCAGGTATGCCCGTGCGGGGAAATTTATCAAAAACTTTTGTGCGGTATGATTTGTAGCCTGTCTTCCTCCCCTCCCAAAACGGGGAATTTGTACTAAGGGCATACACATGCGGGAGAAAATACCGTGCGGAATTGGCAATGTGAATAGCCATTTTCCGGTCCTCCATGCCAACATGCACATGAAGGCCGAAAATTAAATTACTGCGGGCTGCCTCCTGTAACTCATTTACTATTTCGTTGTAACGCACATGGTCAGTTATTAATTGCCGCTCCCAATGGCTAAAGGGGTGTGTTCCTGATGCTCCAACCCACAATCCAAGTTCACCGGCGATATGGGAGATAGTTTTGCGCAGCGTAGATACATCTTTATAAGCCTCGTCAATATCCTGGCAAATATCCGTTCCCACCTCAACCACCGCCTGGTGCATTTCGGCTTTTACTTTATCTTTTATAAGCTTCTGCCCTTCCAGCACAATTTTTTGTTCATGGCTTTTAAGTTCGCGGGTGGTAGGGTCAAGTACCATATACTCCTCTTCCACCCCAAGTGTAAAATGTTTAAAATTAATATTTGCCATGTAATGTTAATTTGAATATTTAATGTATGAAAGGTCTATTATGCGCTGTATACCAGGCATATAAATAAAGTTAATCACCTGCAATTAAGCATAAAGCGCCTCTTTGGCTGCGCTCCTCTTTACATATTCACCCCACGTAAGGTTGTCTTTGCCCTCTTCGTGGGCCTGTGCCTTTTCAATGGCATAGTTGGCGGCTGTCTCCACCACCCAGGCAAAATTCTCCTCCCCAACACTGTTGCGGTCTGCATCCGGCGCAGGGTTACAAAAGTCTATCGCATACGGCACTCCGTCGCGTACGGCCAGTTCAACAGTATTAAAATCATACCCCAAAAACCTGTTAATGCGCAAAACAATGTCTTCCATCTGTTTCAGCCGTTCTTCAGTTGGCGAAAAACTCGCTACATAACGCAGGTGGTGTGGGTTACGCGGCTCGTAAGGCATAATACGTACATATTTACCGCCAATACAATAACAGCGGTAATATTCAGTAAATACAATTTCTTCCTGCAACAACATCACTAACTGGCCTGTTTCGGCATGTTTATCAAAAAAATCCTCAGCGCTTGTAAGCTTGTAAACATTTTTCCACCCGCCGCCCGCAAAAGGTTTCATATAAGCCGGAAATCCCACGTAGTCAAAAATATTCTTCCAGTCGAGCGGGTAAGCCAGGTTGCTGAATGATTTATCTGAAGTGTCGGTTGGCAAATCCCTCGATGGCAATATTACCGTTTTAGGTACTGGTACGTCAATTTGAGTAGCCAGGCAGTTATTAAAAAACTTTTCATCAGCACTCCACCAAAAGGGATTATTAATTACGGCGGTACCACGCAGGGCCGCATTTTTAAGATAAGCCCTGTAAAATGGCACATCCTGGCTTATGCGGTCAAATATAACAGCGTAATCAGTAGGCTCGCCCTGCATCACCTTGTCAATACGGACAGCCTCTGCTGTAATGCCATCAATATTTTTGCTGTTAACCCTCTCAATAAATTCCTGCGGAAAAGTTCTTTCCTGCCCAAACAAAACGCCGATTTTTTTCATACGTAAGATTTTTAGTTACAGGTTGCAAATAATTGTAATGCAACTGATAATAGATGCCAATACCCGTGCACCTAATTTAGAGAACATATTTGAAAGTACCGAAAAAATTAAAAATAATTGCATTTGCCATTAACCGTTTCGCATTTACTATTTTTGGCGTTATGGTTTCAGCCAAAACTACCTGCTTGAAAAATATACTTGTTGAACAACATATTATTAATTCCGCCTTCCTTGAAAGAGAAGTTACCATTGATGCATACCTGCCTGTTGATGTTCCCCACCCTGAAAACATGGGGTTACTTTTAATTAACGATGGCCAGGATTTACCCAGGATGCCTTTTGATGAAATATTGGATGACCTTATAACAGGCAATATTATTGAGCCGATTGTTTGCATTGGTATTTATTGCGGGCCGGACAGAAAGATGGAATATGGTACGGCAAAAGAAGCTGATTATAAAGGGCGCGGGGCCAGGGCCGGATTATATACACAATTTGTTTTTGAAGAACTGCTTCCGTTTATACATCAAACATATAATGTTGAAACATTTAAATCAACATCGTTCGCCGGGTTTTCGCTCGGCGGGCTAAGCGCGCTGGACATTGTATGGAATAGCCCGCAGTTATTTTCAAAAGTGGGTGTTTTCAGCGGCTCTTTATGGTGGAGAAGCAGGGATTATGACGATGGCTATGATGAAAACACGGACAGAATTATGCACTGCCAGGTAAGAGAAGGTAATTATTACCCGCAACTCTCCTTCTTTTTTGAATGCGGCGCGTTGGATGAAACAGAGGACCGCAACAAAAATGGTATTATTGACAGCATTGACGATACGCTTGATTTGATAAAAGAGCTTAAAATACTGGGTTATCCTGATGACAGCATACGATACATGGAATTAGAAGACGGTAAACATGACGTACCAACCTGGGCAAGGGCGTTTCCTGTATTTTTGCAATGGGGATGGCCTGTAAAAGCGGGGTTATAACGGTTGGCTTATTTTGCAGCAGCCGGTACTTAGTTTTCTTCTTTCGGCAATTCAATTTTAGGGAAAAAACTCATCAGCAATACAACAAAAGCGAATAATACCTGCAGGTATATGCCCGCTCTTTTTTCGGGGCACTCGCCTGCATAGCACGCTGAAATGACGATATAATTTTTTATTGCCCAGGAAAGCAGGATTGCCGCGATAAAAACATTGGTGCGCTTAGCCCATATTTTAGGCGTAATAAAGAATATAATGTTCACTGCGCCGAGCACAAACATCATTAAACCCGCTTTGCCAAAATCAGTGCCTGTTGCCTGCAGCCCTGTAACCGTAATTTTTACTGCCGGGATATACACCCACGGGATAAAACAAACAATTACAATGGCAATAACTGCGGCAATACCTATTAGCTGGGAATACTTCATGTGTAAAAAAATTCAATATTGGCGCGCAAATATACAGGAAAAGCCGAAGGGCAGGCTTATTGAATAAAAGAGCGGATTGAAAACATCAGGCTATTCTTAAGGCAGGGTCAAAATATACGCCTGCTTTTAATACAATCCTGCGTATTATATCATCAAGGTCCTCACTGCTTTGCTTTAACATGCTTACCATATACAGTATTTCTTCAAATTCCTTCTTATCGGCGTAGTATTGTATCAGGTCAATTAAGCCAAGCATATTGGCCAGCGGCCGCCTCACGGCGTGGGACTGCAGCCTGGCGATTTGCCGGAACTGGTTATTTTGTTTTACCAGTTTTTTATGCACAATCTTGCTTTCAGATATATCTTTTGAAATGCCGATATAGGCCGTAACATTATTTTCATTGTCAACCACGGGCGATTTTGTTGCGTGTACCTGTATTATTGAGCCGTCCTTTCGTTTCAGGTCAATTTCTCCATGCCAGCTTTGCTTACCCCGAAGCCTGTTAGCAATATCTTCATTTAAAACGCCGTGCGGTGTTAACACAGCTACACTTTTGTGCAATATTTCTTCCCTGCGCCATCCAAACATTTTCTCCGCATACTTACTCCAGTAAATTACTTTTTGCGCAGGATCCAAGATGTATACCGCCTGCTCAATACTGTCCAATAAATGTGATTGATAGTGTAATTGTTCGGTTTTTTCCAACACGTCGGTAATATCTATGGAGCAACCGGCAATCAAAACCCCATCCTGTTCGGTTTGTAACGGAAATTTATAAGCAAGGTAGTTTCTCTTAGCCCCTGATTTATCAACAGATATTTCCTCAACTTCAATTAACTCATTTCGTTCAAGCACCACATCATTGTTCTTCTTAAAATCATCTGCCATTTCTTTAGGAAAAATGTCCCATAACAGGCAGCCTATCTGCTTTTCTGTAAAACCGGTGTGCTCCTTAAATCTTTTGTTCATCATACGCATTCTCCCTTCTTTATCAGTAGCCCACATTAATGCAGGGCTGTTATCAAAAAAAATGGAGAATGGCTTTTGATATGTTAAGATATTTTTGGGTGCCTGTGTTGCCGACCCTGTACAGATAAAATTATTTTGTTCGTAACCGGATATTTCCCAACAAATATCTTGGGCATCTACAGAAGACTGCAATGTAAGCGGTTTGCCGGAAGTGATGCCTTGTGCCTGGTTATAAAAGGCACTGAAACTGTTATCAGTAAAAATATCGTTAATAAAAATGGAGCCAGTTTCAGCTACATTAAAGATTTTTTTGAAAAGGTTATTAGCGGCGAGAATCTTTCCTTCAATATTGATTACAAATGCCGGGTATTTATGTGATTCATTTATAAAAGAAGGAAGGGTTATACTAACACCGATTTTTCTCATCAGGCATATTGGTTAAAAATACTTAATAATAGTTGTCAAACACACAATTGTCAATAACGGCAATACTTTTCTTATTTTAATACTATACCCGCGAGGGCGGGCAAATGTAGTGTCAATTTGTAACAATTGGTGTCTTTGTCAATTAAATCAACGATTATATTTGGATTAAAAACATCTCCTGTGCCCCAGTACTCTTTTTTGTCGCTGTTAAAAATTTCTTTCCACTCACTTTTGTTATAAGCATACACTTCCCAATTATTTCTTACAACGGGTGTCATATTCAACAAAACCAATACGTTATCTTCCGGTTGCTCTCCCTTACGCATATATACTATTACTGATTCATCGCGGTGGTTAAGGTCAATCCACTCAAAACCATCCATGCTAAATTGTTTTTCAAACAAAGCGGGCTCACTCCTGTACAGCTTGTTTAGCGCTGATACGCAATCCTTCATGCCATTATGGCTTACAAACTCCAGCAGGTTCCATTGCAATTCGCTTTTATAGTTCCATTCGCTGGTTGCACCAAACTCATCTCCCATAAATAACAGCTTAGTGCCGGGGTGTGTAAACATATATGTGTACATTAAACGCAGGTTGGCAAATTTTTGCCATTCGTCGCCGGGCATTTTATATATCATCGGGCTTTTACCATGCACTACTTCATCATGGCTCAGCGGCAGCATAAAATTTTCATCATAAAAATACATCATGCTGAAGGTGAACTTGTTTTGATGAAACTTGCGCATAACCGGGTCCATCTTAAAATAGTCTAACGTGTCATGCATCCACCCCATCATCCACTTCATGCCAAAACCAAGGCCGCCGTCAAAAGTTGGCTTGCTTATTTTTGGCCAGTCTGTAGCCTCCTCGGCAATAGTTTGAATATCAGGAAAATCGCGGAACAATGTTTCATTCAAATCTTTAATAAAAGCAATTGCTTCCATATTACCATTACCGCCAAATTCATTTGGCTCCCACTGGCCTGCGGTACGGCTGTAATCAAGGCGCAGCATGCTGCTTACAGCATCAACCCTCAAGCCATCTGCGTGAAACCTGTCGCACCAAAAGCGGGCGCTGCTTATTAAAAAACTTTTTACCTCACCACGGGCATAATTAAATATATAACTGTTCCAGTCCGGGTGATAGCCTTTGCGCATATCTGCATATTCATACGTATGCGTACCGTCAAACATATACAGACCGTGAGAATCATAGGGGAAATGCGATGGCACCCAATCCAATATAACACCAATGCCGGCATTGTGCAGTGCGTCAACCATGGCCGCAAAATCCTGCGGGCTGCCAAACCTTGATGTAGGCGCAAAAAAACCGGTACCCTGGTAACCCCAGCTTCCATCAAAAGGGTGTTCCATAACAGGCATAAACTCTACGTGGGTAAAGCCGGTTTCTTTTAAATAAGGCACAAGGCGCTCAGTTATTTGCGCATAGCTGTTATATGTTTCCTCGTCATACTTATCAGGCCGCATCCAGCTTGCCAAGTGCACTTCGTATACGCTCCATGGTGCGGTAAGGGCATTGTGGCTTTTTCTTGCCTGCATCCATTCATCATCTTTCCAGTCATAAAATGTGCCCCAGGTGATGGAAGCGGTCAATGGCCTCTTTTCCCATAAGTGGGCAAAAGGGTCGCCTTTGTCTAATCGCGCACCGCCGAAGCCATGAATATGGTATTTATAGGACTCGCCTGCTGCCAGATCAGGAATAAAACCTTCCCATATACCGGAATGATCAAGCCTTACAAATAAAACATGTGTATCGGGATTCCAATGATTAAAGTTGCCAATAACGCTTACTCTTGTTGCATTAGGGGCCCACACGGCAAAATATGTACCCGGTGTATCAAGTACCACCAATTGCTTATTACCAAACAATTTATACAGGCTGTAGTGTGTACCTGCCTGAAAATTATTTATATCATCATAATTGAAGAGTGAATAGTTCCACACTGGTTTGCTGCTGTCAACAAAATATGTATCCTCGTATTTTTTAGTCATATCATTTTTTTAAAGCCCTGTAATTTAAACTTACCAGGCCGCATTATGAAATCTTTAACACCACTTAAATACTAAAATAGCCATTAACGTAAAATTATGAAAATCAACACCTCTCTTAAAAAATTAAATACGAAGTTTGCCGTAAGAACCTTAAACTAAAACCGTTAAACCATCACATGAAAAAAATACTGCTGTTGCTAACTGTTACTGTTTGTTGTTACTCAATCTCCAATGCGCAAAATGCTTCTATTAAAGGTATAACTACCGATACAATTAATAAACAAAATTTGCCGAATACAGTTATTTCACTTTTAAGGGCAAAGGATTCTATTCTTGTAAAATTTACCAGGAGTAATGCTAAAGGTGACTTTGAATTAAAAAACCTGCCTGCAGGAGATTATTTACTATTTGTGACTTACCCGCAATATGCGGATTATGCGGAAAATATTACATTGACCGATACATCGAAAGTTAATACAGGGCCCTTAAAGCTTATTTTAAAGGCCAACCTGCTGCAGGATGTTATTGTAAAGCAGCAAATAGGAAATATACGGCTTAAAGGCGATACGACGGAGTTTATCGCGGACAGTTTTAAGGTACAGCCAAACGCCACTGTAGAAGACCTGCTTAAAAAAATGCCAGGTATACAGATAGATAAAAATGGCAAAATAACGGCGCAGGGAGAGACGGTGCAAAAGGTATTGGTGGATGGAGAAGAGTTTTTTGGTGATGACCCCACGCTGGTAACGCAAAACCTGCGGGCCGATATGGTAGGCACCGTACAGGTGTATGATAAAAAAAGCGACCAGGCTACTTTTACAGGTATTGACGACGGCTCAAGGGAGAAAACAATAAACCTGAAACTAAAAGCGGGTAAAAAGAACGGCTATTTTGGCAGGCTGAACCTTAGCGGTGGTACTGGCGGTTACCACGACAACCAGTTAATGGCGAATATTTTTAAAGATAAAAAGAAATTTGCCGGGTATGGCATAGTATCAAATACGGGTAAGACGGGACTTAACTGGCAGGATTTAAATAATTATGGTGACCAGGGCAACAATATGACTGTTTCGGATGACGGTGGTGTGATGATTATGTTTGGCGGCGGTGGTGACGATTTTGAAAACTGGAACGGCCAATACAACGGGCAGGGCTTTCCGCTTGTACAAACCGGCGGGTTGCACTTTAACAACAAATGGAACGATGATAAAACCAGCATAAATGGAAACTATAAGATAATGAATTTTATGGTGAACGGTTCCAGTGCAACTAATTCTCAAAATATCCTGTCCAATAACCTTATTAATTATACTAACGACTACCAGACATTCAAAAACAAAATATTACGTAACAGGGTAAATGGCGCTTACGAAGTTCAGTTTGATTCATCAACAAGCATGAAGATTACTGCCGACGGTGGCAGTGACCACAAAATAACCAGCACATCAGACTCATCAGAAAGCCTTACCAACAGCGACCTGGTAAACAGGAGTAAGCGTAACCTTTCAAGCGACGGAATTAACAATATTGTTAACAGCAATATATTACTAAGAAAGAAGTTTAAAAAGGTTGGCAGAACACTCTCGTTCAATATGCGGGAGAATTATTCAAGCAATAATGCCACAGGGTATCTTTATTCAGCCATTGACAGTTTTTATAAGAGTGATTTTGGCGGCCGAACCATTACTGACCAGTTTAAGAGCTATAGCAGCCGAAGTACACTGATTGACACCAAACTGACTTACACCGAGCCATTGTCAAAGATATCATCACTGATATTTAATTATGGTGTAGTGATAAGCAGCAGTAACTCCGAGAGAAATTCGTATAACAAAGCCGCAGATGGAAAATACAGTGATTACGACAGTGTTTACAGTAACCACTACCAGTTTAATTTCTTCACCCACAGGATGGGCGTGGCTTATAATTTCGCCAAAAAGAAATTACGGTTTAATATAGGTAACAACATAGGGCTCACCAGTTTTGACCAGACAAACCTGCATAACGACTCTGTTTCAAAAAGAAACTTTGTAAACTTTTACCCCACCGCTAATTTTTCGTATGCATTTACGCAGCAGCGGCGTATTTCGCTTAATTATTCAGGCAATACAAGACAACCATCCATACAACAAATACAGCCCGTTGCCACTAATGACGACCCGCTTAATATAACCGTAGGTAATGCTAACCTCAAGCCGGAGTTTGATAACAACATCAACTTATTCTTTAATGATTATAAAGTGCTGTCGCAAAGAGGTATTTTCCTCGGTGTGTTTTACCGTTTCAGCGAAAACGATATAGTTAACAGCACAAATTTTGACCCTGCCTCAGGAAAGAGGGTTAATCAATATGTTAACCTTAATGGCAACAGGTCGTTAAGCGGCTGGCTTGGCTATAATATTAAATTAAAGAAATTAGATGCCTATTTAAACTTTAATGGGGATGTAAATTCAAGCCGTAATGTAAACGTGGTAAATAATGTTTTGAATGTAACCAAAAGCGGAAACTATACCGGCAGAATTGGTTTTAATAAAGACAAGGAAAATAAATTCAGCCTGGGGCTTAACGCATCCGCTACCTACACATCAAGTAACTCATCCATACAATCAAATGTAACCACTAATTATTGGACATTTGATATACAGCCAAACCTGGATGTGTACCTGCCGTGGAAATTACAACTGCACGCAGATGCCGATTATAACATACGGCAGAAAACGCCCATATTTACTACCAACAACAATGTATTTCTGCTCAATGCCTGGTTTGGGAAAAAGATGCTGAAGAACGACGCCCTGGTGCTTAAAATTTCCGGCAACGACATCTTAGACCAAAACATAGGGTTTAGCCGTACTGTAAGCAGTAACTTTATTACGCAAAATACTTACAGCACCATACGCAGGTACTTCTTCTTATCAGCAGTATGGAATTTTAATAAAGCAGGCGTTAAGGCGCCTACAGGAATGTTTTAACCCATAACCTCATAAAAAATAAACAATGAAAAAAATCATAAATAGTTTAGCAGCTTTTATCCTGGTTGCATTAAGTGTATCATCAAAAGCTCAAAATGCCATTTTTTTGAGCCAGGGAAGAATTGAATTTGAGCGAAAACTAAACTTGTACGCCCGGATTGACAGCTATGAGTGGATGACGGCCGATACCAAAGAAAGTGTTAAGAAAAACATGCAGCAGTTTAAAACAACCTATTTTGACCTGCGCTTTAACGGCAATAAAACATTGTACCAGCCAGGCCGCGAATCAGATGCGCCCACCAGGGGCTTTTTTGGCGGTGACCCGGCAGATAATAATATCGTTTTAAGCAACCTTGCAACCCAGCAAAGTGTTGCTGAAAAACATGTTTTTGAACAAACATTTTTGGTGCAGGACTCCACAAGAAAAATTCAGTGGAAAATTACCAACGAAACACGCAATATTGCCGGGTTTGAATGCAGGCGAGCCAATGCCATTATACTTGACTCCATTTACGTGGTTGCCTTTTACACCGACGCTATTACGACCACCGGTGGCCCTGAGTCGTTTAACGGCCTGCCCGGTATGATATTAGGCATTGCCCTGCCGCACGAACATGTAACCTGGTTTGCAACAAAAGTATTTACGGAAACTATTCCTGAAAATACACTTGTTGCGCCAACAAAGGGTAAAAAAGTTACAAGCAAAGAGATGCTGGCTTCCCTGCAGAACAATTTGAGCGATTGGGGCAATGAGGGGCGTACATATATTAAGGAAACGGCTTGGTAATTAAATAACCCGGTTTATGTACATAAATAAATAAGCCCCGGAGCAAAACCCCGGGGCTTTATGATATATAAGAACCCAGTTTGGTTAAAACTTTATGGTGGCAGGCAGGTATTTAGCTACCATATCTTCATAAAGTGGTTTTAACTCCTTCCAGTTTGGTGGTGTCGGGTTTTTTGAATAAAGGTCGTAGGGGTTAAACAGGTTAACCCATTTAAACATTTCTTTATCATGCGCATTCATCAAGTGCTCGTAAGCGTGCTCCTTGTGCTGCGGGTAAAAAGAATGATAACGCAGCATATACAAAGCAGGTTCCGGCAGGTAATCCTTCATCATGTGGTACACATATTCGTCGTGGCCCCATGAAAGATTTACATTATCCAGGCCGCAATTAGGCTCGTATACGCCATATTTGGTACTATATACCTCGTTATTATAGTCGGGGTTATTTACAAAATATTCGGAGTAAATAATTTTATCGCTGTAGGCGCAGCCAACCGGGAAGGTATCTCCTACCACAGCCCATTGCGGCTCACCAAACAGGCACAGCACTTTACCCATATCGTGAAAAAGGCCCGCCAGCACCATCCAGTCAGGGTGCCCATCGGCGCGAATGGCTTCAGATGTTTGCAGCAGGTGTTGAAATTGGTCTAGGTCGGTATCGGGGTCACTGTCATCAACCAACTGGTTTAAAAAATCAAAAGCATTCCATACGCTCATCTCCTTCTTATCAAACTTTAAGAACTCTTCCTTTTTCTTCACCACAAAATCATAGGTCTGGTACGTGTGGTTAAGCCTGTAAAACTCGCGCACAGTATCGCGTACAGGCGTATCATAATTCCTGTACTCTTCTGTTTTTTTGCCCTGCACAATTGATTCCGGGTCAGGATAACGGTTCAGCAGGTCTTCTTCCCATTCGTCCAATGATGCTAACGGCGTAGCATTTGGCTGGCTTACAACAGCATTCATAGTAATTATTTTAGTTGTTTGAGGTATTTTTAAATATAATTGGCAAACGTATCAGGCAAATCAGTCAGTTGTAAATATCGCTATTTTTTTGAACATTCCCGAAAGATTGCGAATTTTCCCCAATTCAATTAAATGAAGGATTATTAAGCAATCCCGGCACTTGTATGTTTATCAGCACGCAGCCGTTACCTTTGCACCCAAATTATCGCTATGGATCACAAAAAAGCCACGGAAAGCCTGACTATTATGAATGAACTTGTGTTGCCTAATGATACAAATGCATTCGGCAACCTTATGGGGGGCAGGCTTATGTACTGGATGGATATAGCCGCGGCAATGGCAAGCAGCAAACATTGTAATGCGCCTTGTATGACGGCGAGCGTTGACAATATAAGCTTTAAAACACCTATTAAGCTTGGCAATATAGTGCATATTGAAGCCCAGGTTACCCGTGCATTTACCACGAGTATGGAAGTGCATATAAAGGTATGGGGGGAAGACATGCTGCACCAATACAAATACGAAAGCAACGAAGCATATTTTACTTTTGTGGCATTAGACCCCAACGGCAAGCCACGGCCGGTGCCCAAGATAATTGCAGAAACACCCGAGGAGATTCGCCTGTATGAAGGGGCATTACGCAGAAGGCAGGTGAGACTTATTCTTGGTGGCAAAATGCACCCTGATGAGGCTACTGAGCTAAAAGCGTTGTTTTTTGGCCAGGCCTAACGCGCTATGGCTTTGCTTTTTTTTATTTATCATTGCAGCTAATTTCCGGCATGCTTCAAAAAACATTCGGCATATACAGTGATAACCTTGAAAAATGTACGCTTTTTATTGAAGCGGGCAACCGCCACATTGCGTGCTGGTGTAAAGAGCCGGAAACGGGCAAAGTAACAGCCTTTGAGTTTTTCCAGTTTGATGAGGAAGATGCAGGAAACATAGATGAGATAGTGCACAATGTAAGAATCCAGTCTCAGCTTGCTGATGCAGTAATAAGTGTACAGCCAATTATTTGGGAAGGCAGCGCGTTATACGTACCCGGCGTTTTTTACCAGGAAGATTTATGCCAGGCTTACCTTGACACGATGATGGGCGATGATGCCGAGGCGCAGGTGTTTAACTGGCGTGCTGACGAACACGTTATTATTGCAAGGCAGACACCTGCCTATGTAAACGCAATACATCAACATTTTAAGGACGTTTCAAACAACCATAAGTTTCTTTTATTATTAAAAGATTATTTTGGCCGCACCCAGCCTGGCGGAGAAGCCGCGGCCGTATACCTTGTTTTTTATCCTGCGCATTTTATACTTACAGCAATAAAGAACAATACCCTGCAAATAATAACAAGCATAAATTACTCAACCAGCGAAGACGTACTGTACAGCGTAATGCAGGTTTGCCGGCAATGCAATATTGCATTAGAAAGCACCCCCATCATAGCTTCAGGGCTTATTGATACGGCTTCTAACCTTTACACCACTCTGTACAGCTACCTTGAAAACTTCAGCCTTGAAGAAACAAGCGCCGCTGTTTTCGGGGATGGTTTTTCAGAATACCCCGCCCATTATTTTTTACCTTTTATTACTGAATAGCGGATGAGAATAATTTCAGGCAAATGGGGAGGCAGAAAAATAAGCCCGCCGGCAAAAATGCCTTATACAAGGCCTACTACCGACATAGCCAAAGAAGGGTTGTTTAATATTCTGCAAAACAGGATAGACTTCGACGGGTTAAAAACACTTGACCTTTTTGGGGGAACAGGCAGCATAAGCTACGAACTTGCATCACGAGGTGCAGAAGACCTTACCATTATTGAGAAGGACGCGCAGATGTATGCATTCATTAAACACAATATTGAGTTACTGGGAATTGAAAATTGCCATGTTTTCAGGCTTGATGTTTTTAATTTTTTGCAATCAGCCCCCGGCCAATTTGATTTTATATTTGCCGGGCCGCCTTATGCACTGGGCGCTATTGATGAACTACCGAAGATTATTGTGGAGAAAAATATGATAAAAGAAGGGGGGTTTTTTGTGCTGGAACATACGCCGCGAAACGATTACGCAAATTTTAAAGGATTTAATTTTGTTAGAAATTATGGCACAACACTGTTTTCGTTCTTTACAAACCAGGATAGCTAAGTGCCGGTGACAAAAATTTTATACGGTAATTATTGTTTGATATATACCTATGAATCACGATACAACTAACATAAACATGGCTGAAAAAAAACAGCCAATATTCATTACCGGCATAGGTACTGAAATAGGCAAAACAGTGGTAAGCGCCATTATTGTTGAAGCATTAAATGCCGGTTACTGGAAACCTGTACAGGCAGGCATGGAGGCAGGCACTGACCATAACCGAGTTAAACAACTTATTACCAATACATCTTCCGCCTTTTATGACGAGGTATATAAGCTTAAGCTGCCCGCCTCACCGCACATTGCCGCAAGAGAAGAACACAATAACATTAACCTTGATGTAATTGTGCAGCATTACCAGTCAATTCCCCCTGCGCTACTCGTTATTGAGGGCGCCGGCGGCATAATGGTACCCTTAAACGACAATGACTTTATAATTGACCTTATTGAAAGGCTGCAGGCCAAAGTAATACTGGTAAGCCGTAATTATCTCGGCAGTATTAATCATTCACTCGTTACAGCAGCATTATGCAAACAAAGAAAGCTTGACGTTGCAGGATGGATATTTAATGACCAGTACCTGCATTATGAAGAAGAAATTGCAGCATGGAGCGGTTACCCAAAAATTGCCTCTGTCCCCTTTACTGCGCAGGTAAACACTACATTTGTGCAGCAGCAGGCCGCTTTGTTAAAAGAATCCCTGCTAAAGCACCTTTCATAACATGACAAAGACTGAGCTGAGAAAGCTGTATAAGCAAAAACGAAAAGATATACCGGCCAAAGATAAACCCAGGCTGGATGACCTGTTACTGATACAGTTTCAGCAATTATATTTTCCACACACATCGGTTTTACTTACTTACTGGCCGGCTGACCTGCATATTGAGCCAAATACCCATTTGTTTTCCGGGTATTTACGGCATACCATACCGGGCTTGCATATTACTTACCCCATTATTGATATTGCTACAAACACCTTTAATGCTGTTTTGATTGATGAAGAAACAGTTTATACAACAAACAGCTACGGCATAACCGAGCCAAAACAAGGCACAATAATTGAGCCTGCTGAAATTGACCTTGTTTTTGTACCATTGCTGGTATGCGATATGCAGGGTTACAGGGTTGGGTTTGGAAAGGGCTTTTATGACAGGTTTCTTGAATGCTGCCGCACTGATATAATAAAGGTGGGGTTTAATTATTTTGCGCCGGTTGACAAAATTGATGATACACAACCATTTGATGTACCTTTAGACTATTGCGTTACTACGGAAACTATTTATGAATTTTAATACTATTTTTTTAAAATCATTCCGCGTTCTTTTATTGCCTTTTGCTTTGCTGTATGGCCTTATTATAGTAATACGCAACTGGTTGTACGATAAAAACTACCTGCATTCGGCGGAGTTTGGCTTTCCCCTGGTATGCGTGGGTAACCTTTCGGTGGGCGGCACGGGTAAATCTCCCATGGTTGAATATTTAATTAAACTGCTGACAGGAGAGTATAATGTTGCTACTTTAAGCCGCGGGTATAAACGCAAAACGCGGGGGTATGCCCTGGCCGGTGAAAACACTACCGCACTGGAAATTGGCGACGAACCGATGCAGTTTCATAAAAAATTTCCCGGTATTGCAGTAGCTGTAGGCGAAGCGCGGATAGAAGCCGTACCGCAGCTCTTGCATGACAGGCCGGAAACACAGATACTGATATTAGACGATGCTTTTCAGCATAGGGCTATAAAAGCAGGCTTCAATATTTTGCTTACAGAGTATAATGATATTTTCAGCCATGATTTTTTTCTTCCCACCGGCGATTTGCGGGATGCCCGTTCTTCCGCAAAAAGAGCTGATATAATAGTAGTCACAAAATGCCCGGATTTTTTGGGACAAGTAGAAAAACAATCCATACTAAAAGACCTGGGTCCACTGCCGCATCAAAAAGTATTTTTTACTTCAGTTAAATACGGCAGACCTTACCATATTGTAACCAAGGAGGAAAAAGATGTAACCCATGAAGATGAAATTTTACTTGTGTGCGGTATAGCTAACCCAAAGCCGCTTAAACAATACCTGGCAGAGAATGCTTACACTTATTACCAGCAGGATTACAGCGACCATCATATTTTCAGCATAGACGACCTCGCAGAAATAGAGCAAAAATTTGCTGAAATAAACAACACTAATAAATTCATCCTTACCACGGAGAAAGATGCCGTTAGGTTAGAAAAGTTTAAGGATAAGCTAAGCCATTTACCATTATATGTATTGCCGATAGAGCACAACTTTTTATTTGACGGGGGGAATGATTTTGATGGGGCAGTAATACATTTTATAAAAAACTTTCAATATTCAAAAGCGAATGAGCAGGAAGAAAGACAAGAACAAACATAAGCAACAGCATAGCCACCAGGCCCTGCAAAAAGGAACGCTGGATATAGCACGCAGCGGTATTGGCTATGTTGTAATAGCTGACGGTACGGGCGATGTGCTGGTAAGACCAGGCGATTTTAACACAGCCCTGCACGGCGACACTGTTCGCGTAAAAGTGACGAAAGAGAATATAGCAACCGGCAGAAAAGAAGGAAAAATAACCGAGGTAATATCAAGACGGCAAAATGAATTTATTGGCACTATACAGTTAAGCACCAATTTTGCTTTTTTTATACCGGATTCAGAAAAGCCGATGCCTGATTTATTTATACCGCTGGAAAGCCTTAACGGCGCCAAAAATAAAGACAAGGTAGTAGCGCGGCTGGTGAAATGGGATAAGGACACGCGCAAGCCGGTGGGTGAAGTAATAAATGTGCTGGATGCAGAGAACATTAATGACATGGCGATGAAGGAACTGCTGGCAGAAAACGGTTTCCCGTTATCATTCAGCGATGATGCGCTGGAGGAAAGCGAGCGCCTGCCAGATGCCATAAGCGCTTCAGAAATTAAAAGCCGTAAGGATTTCAGAGAGATATTAACCTTTACCATTGACCCTGTTGACGCGAAAGATTTTGATGATGCCATTTCCATACGCCAGGTAAAAAAAGGATGCTACGAAATTGGGGTGCACATTGCCGATGTAAGCCACTATATTGAACCAGGCACAAGGCTTGATGATGAGGCATACCAAAGGGCAACAAGCGTTTACCTGCCGGACAGGGTAAACCCTATGCTGCCTGAAAGAATTTCCAATGAGTTGTGCTCCCTCCGTCCCCACGAGGAAAAACTGACGTTTTCCGCGGTGTTTGAGATAAACCAAAAAGCGGAAGTAAAAAGCTACTATCTTTCAAAAACAGTCATTCATTCAGACCATAGGTTTACTTACGAGGATGTGCAGGATATAATTGAAAAGAAAGAAGGAAAATACAGGGAAGAAATTTTATTGCTGAACGATATTGCGCAAAAAATGCGCAGGCAGCGCATGGCTAAAGGCGCGATAAATTTCTCTTCGCAGGAGGTAAGGTTTAAACTGGATGAAAAGGGAAAACCGATTGGCATTGTAATTAAAGAAAGTAAAGAGGCGCACCAGTTGATTGAGGAACTGATGTTACTTGCCAACCGCACTGTTGCTGAACACGTGTTTAAGATAAAAGTGAATAAAAAAGAAGTGCCCTTCCCCTACCGTGTACATGACACGCCTGATGAGCAGAAACTTTTACCCTTTATTGCTTTTGCAAAAAAATACGGGCATAGTTTTGATATAAGCAGCCCCGAAAAAATTGCGGCCAGCTTTAACCAGATGCTGGCAGATGTTACCGGTAAACCAGAACAGCATGTGCTGGAGCAGTTGGGTATACGCACCATGGCAAAGGCCACCTATACAACCACCGATATTGGGCACTACGGTTTATCGTTTGAACATTATTGCCACTTTACCTCTCCCATCCGCCGCTATCCCGATGTGCTGGTACACCGTGTACTGCAGTCATGCCTGCAGGGTAGCCCCATTATGGATAAAAAAATGGAAGAGAAATGTAAACACAGCAGCGACAGGGAGCGCGCTGCCATGGAATGTGAGCGTGCCGGCAACAAGTATAAACAGGTTGAATACATGCGCGATTACCTGGGCGAAGAATTTGAAGGCATTATAAGCGGTGTGGCAAGTTTTGGTTTTTGGGTGGAAACTATTGCCCACAAATGTGAAGGGCTGGTACCTGTTACCAGCCTTGCTGAATATGATGATTTCAGGCATGTGGAAAGTGATTACAGTCTTGTAGGCCGCCGTAGCGGCAGTGCCTTTAAAATGGGCGACAAAGTATGGATAAAAGTTGTTGCTGCCAGCCTTGATAAAAGGCAATTGGATTATGAATGGGTATTAAAAGGCGGAGACACGAGCGAAATTGCACCCAAAAAACCATCGCATAAAGGGGGCAAAAAGAACGCAGACCCCGGCAAAAACAGGAAAGGCAAGCGGCATAAATAAAATACCAATTCTATCCCGCCCTTGCCATGGATACCTGCACACAGTAATAATAAACGTTTAATCTGTGCAAGGGCTGCATCCCGGGCTGGCCGTTTTGCAGATGTACATAACTTTTGGCGAGCATAGTTTATGTTGTGTAAATTACGGGCAGGTTCACCGGTATTATTATAACATTAAACGCAACCAAAAGCCATATGAAAAAAGCGATTAGCCTATTACTGCTGTTTATTACAGGCCTGGCCCTGCATTGCCAGGCGCAAACCATTACCATAAGCAAAGCAGCCCTGCGTGATAAAATAATGGGCGGATGGGCCGGGCAAACCATTGGCGTTACCTTTGGCGGCCCCTACGAATTCAGGTTCCAGGGTACGTTTATACAAAGCTACCAGCCGCTGGTGTGGAATGGTGACTTGCTGAAACAAAACATGCTGTACAATCCAGGGTTGTATGATGACCTGTATATGGATTTAACCTTTGTTGATGTAATTGATAAATATGGTATTGATGCGCCGGTAGATTCATTCGCCAACGCTTTTGCACATGCCGGTTATATGTTGTGGCATGCCAACCAGGCGGCACGGTATAATATTCTTAACGGCATAAAAGCCCCGCGAAGCGGGTATTGGATGAACAGCCCGCATGCTGACGATATTGATTACCAGATTGAAAGCGATTATGCAGGGTTGATGAACCCCGGGATGCCCAACAGCGCGAGCAGAATAAGTGATAAAGTGGGCCATATAATGAATTACGGGGATGGCTGGTACGGTGGTGTATTTATCGGGGCCATGTACACGCTGGCGTTTACCAGCAACGATATACAATACATTGTATCAACCGCGCTAAAAACAATACCTGCCCAAAGCAAATACTACAAGTGCATAACAGATGTTATTAACTGGCATAAACAATATGCCGACTGGCATGAAACATGGCTGCAACTGCAAAAAAAATGGAGTGGCGACCTTGCCTGCCCCGAGGGTGTATTTAACGCGTTTGACATTGATGCCACTATTAATTCAGCTTACGTGGTTATGGCGTTATTGTATGGCAACGGCGATTACAGCAAAACACTTGATATTGCTGCCCGTGCGGGACAGGATGCGGATTGCAATCCATCTTCGGCAGGTGGCGTGCTTGGCACTATGCTCGGGTACAAAAATATACCGGCCTATTGGAAACAGGGATTGAAAGAGGTGGAGGATATTGATTTTAAATATACCACCATGTCGTTAAACAAGGTGTATGAAACTGGCTTTAAACATGCGCTTAACAACATAGAGCGAAATGGCGGAACTATTACAGGCGACAATATTGTTATAAAACTGCAGGCACCGCAGCCAGTAAGGTTTGAGGAAAGCTTCCCCGGCATGTACCCCGTTACAAAAGACAATAGTTACACCTACAAAAACAACGAGATTGATTTTACATTTGACGGTAATGGCTTTGCGCTTGCCGGAGACGTTAGTAAAAAAGATGGCATAAAAGATGACTATACATTTATTGCCGAAGTGTACATTGACGGCAGTAAAACCGAAACGGTTAATCTTCCAAGCGATTTTACCACGCGGAGATATGATTTGTGCTGGAAGTACGGGCTTGAAAATAAAAAGCACACTGTCTCTGTCAAAATAACAAATCCAAAAGAAGGTTATAGTGTAAACCCGTTTGATTACATTGTTTACAGGGATAAGCCAGAAGTAAATGACTATCACTAAACGGCCTGTCGCAATACCCCGTCATTTACGTTTTACGTAGCTTTTTTGTACACACATCATTTAAGTGAGGCGTTAACTTATTTTCATACTAATTTCGTTGCCCGGAACACCAAAATAATTTCTGATGACAGGCATACTCGACTTGGTTGGCAATACGCCGCTTGTAGCGTTAAAAAATGTTGTAGTAAATAACAATGTAACCATCTACGCCAAACTGGAAGGCAACAACCCCGGCGGTAGTGTAAAGGACAGAGCAGCATACGGTATGATTAAAGGCGCCTTTGAGCGCGGGGAACTTAAACCCGGTATTAAATTAATTGAAGCCACCAGTGGCAATACAGGCATTGCGCTGGCAATGATAGCATCTTTATACGGCGTTGAAATTGAACTGGTAATGCCTGAAGATGCTACACGTGAACGGGTACTTACCATGGAGGCTTTTGGCGCTAAAGTTATTTTAACACCAAAAGAAAAATCAATGGAAGGCTCCATTGACTATGCTAATGAAAAAGTAGCCGGTGGCGGGTACCTTATGCTTAACCAGTTTGCCAATGCTGATAATTACATGATGCACTATAATACCACCGGCCCTGAAATTTGGCGTGACACCAATGGCAAAGTCACTCATTTTGTATCAGCCATGGGTACTACCGGTACCATTATGGGTGTATCAAAGTTTTTGAAGGAACAAAATAGCGCCATACAAATAGCAGGCTGCCAGCCAACAGATGGCTCACACATACCCGGCATACGCAAATGGCCCGAAGCTTACCTGCCAAAAATATTTAATCGTGACAGAATTGACCGTACCATCGAAGTTGCTGAGCAGGATGCCAGGATAATGACAAAACGCCTTGCTAAAGAAGAAGCCATATTTTGCGGGATGAGCAGCGGCGGTGCGGTGCATGCAGCCGTAGAACTCTCCAAAGAGTTATCACAGGGCGTTATAGTTTGCATTATCTGCGACCGCGGCGACCGTTATTTATCATCTGATTTGTTTGATTAGCAATATTTATTCCTGCATGGATATAACTATTAGTTCCGCTACACAGGCGCATGTACCCGAGCTTGTTTCATTGGTAAATGGCGCTTACCGGGGCGAAGGCTCAAAAGCCGGGTGGACTACCGAAGCGGACTTATTAGACGGCCAGCGGACCGACGCCCAAATGCTGTCAGAACTACTTGCAAAAGAAAATAACACCATTCTTATCGGCACAGACGAAACAAATCGTATCTTGGGCTGTGTGTACCTGCAACAAACGGGTGCCGTAATGTATCTTGGCATGTTGACTGTGCAGCCGAAATTACAGGCGCAGGGTATAGGCCGCCGGTTAATGGCCGGCGCCGAAAAATTTGCCACAGAAAAGCATTGTACAAGTATCGAAATGACAGTAATTTCGGTGCGGCATGAGTTAATTGCATGGTATAATAAACTTGGCTACCAGCCTACAGGCGCCTCGAAGCCTTTCCCGCCTGACAGTAAATTTGGTATAGCCAAACAACCGCTGGAGTTTATCGTAGTGTCCAAAACACTATAGCTGTTAAATTGCCTGGCAACGATTGTTTAAAGCTATACTTTATTGATTTAACACGTCATTTTCAGCAGTTCCTTTACCCTGTTGCGATTAACAGTTATTTTTTTGGTGAAAATTTACCGGTATGAAACATTTTTTGCTGCTTTCGTTTTTGTGCTTTTCTATATTACTATCAGAAGCCCAGGAGCGCCAGCCTAACTTTTACAGAACCTATGATACCGAAGGGCCGGATTTGAACATTAAATTCTTTCCCGCTGACAACCCGCTGATACAATACACCGGCAGAATTGAATTTACTAACGCCAAAACGCCGCGCCTGTGGTCACCGGGAGCCTATGTTGAAATCGGTTTTACCGGGCCTTATTGTAATATTACGCTTAACGACGAAGAACTATACGGCCAACACAATTATATTGAAATTGCCATAGATGACCGTGCGCCAACCCGTGTGCAAACAACAGGTAAAACTAATATAATAAAAGCTGCTTTTGGCCTGAGCGACAGCAAACACGTAATAACCATTTGCAAAAACACTGAAGCATCAATCGGCTATATTGATTTTGTGGGTATAACATGCGCCGGCTTGTACAAACTGCATAAAAAGCCTAAAAGAAAAATTGAATTTATCGGCAACTCCATCACTTGTGGAGCAGGTAGCGACCTTTCAGTAAAACCATGCGGAGACGATGCCTGGTACGACCAGCATAATGCCTATATGAGCTATGGACCGGTTACTGCACGCATGCTTAACGCACAATGGCAATTGAGTGCGGTATCAGGTATAGGCCTTATACACAGTTGCTGTAATATGAATATTTTGATGCCACAGGTGTTTGACAAAGTTGATATGCGGACAGACAGCATACCGTGGGACTTTTCAAGGTATATTCCCGACGTTGTCACCATCACACTCGGTCAAAATGATGGCGTACAGGATTCTGCAAAATTTTGCAGCGCGTATGTTGATTTCATTAAAACCATCCGGGGTAAATATCCAAATGCCCACATATTTTGCCTCACCAGCCCCATGGCTGACGAAAAATTGACTGCAGTATTGAAAAACTATCTTACAGGCATCGTTGATTTTATAAATAAAGCCGGCGACGGCAGGGTGCATAAATATTTTTATTCACAGCAATATCATCATGGATGCGGGGGGCATCCGGATTTACAGGAGCATACTGCCATTGCCAACGAACTGGCAGCATACATTAAGAAAGTAATGAAGTGGTAAAGTGTTGTAATTTTAACGCACGGTAATAAAACAACTATATGTCAAAAGCCGAAGACCTGTTTCACCAGTTGGCCACCGAAATACCCGGGGTTAAGGAAGGCAAGATGTTTGGCTCATTATGTATAAAAACGCCAAACGGAAAATCAGGCACCATGTTCTGGAAAGATTGCATTATAGTAAAACTGGCAGGTGATGTAATGAACGAGGCGCTGGCGCTTGAAGGAACGACGTTATTTGAGCCTATGGAAGGCCGCCCAATGAAGGAATGGGCACAAATACCTTATAAGCACAAAAACCAGTGGAAGCGTTTTGCCGAAATATCTGTTGAAGCAGCACGGAAACTGAAGAAATAAAAGAGGGAACAAAGTTCCCTTTACGTGGACAGGCAATTAATAATTAATAGTCAAGAGTGTATCTTGCACTTATGTAATCGCACAGGTAAATGATTTAATAAGCTACAACGTCTTCTGTCCGGGTAACCAGTATTATTCCGTTCTTAAACTCTTTACCGGGTTAGTGAGGGCTGCTTTTATTGATTGAAAGCTGATGGTAACTAATGCAACCAATATTACCAATACGCCGCCTGACGCAAGCAGCCACCCGCTAAGCCCTATGCGGTAAGGGTAATTCTGCAGCCACTTGTTTGCTGCCACCCACGCAAGCGGTATTGATATAGCCAGTGAAATAAAAATGAGCTTTAAAAAATCTGCCGACAGGATGGCAACAATGCGGCTTACCGAAGCGCCAAGCACTTTGCGTACGCCAATTTCTTTTACACGTTTTTCAGCAGACAGAACAGATAGCCCGAACAAGCCAATACAGGAGATAAAAATGGTAAGTACGGCACTCAGTAAGATAATTTGTTTCCACCGGGCTTCGGCTGCATAACTCTGTTCATTTTGTTCCTGTTTAAAAGTGTAACTGAACGGGCTTAGCGGAAACAGGCTTTTAAATGTTTTTGCAATATATTGCAGGCTTGCTGTTTCAGTGCCGGGCTTAATTTTTATATACACCATTCCATAGCTATTCGCGGGATTTATGGTATAAAACTGCGGCCCTATTTTCTCCGTTAAAGGTTTGTAGTGATAATTTTTTACTACACCTATTACCGTGTATGTTTCATTCTCAAAGGTTTTTATTTGTTCCCCTACAGGTTGCTTCCACCCGGCCTGTTGTACAAATGCTTCATTCACCAAAACTGAATGCGTTGAATCTGACGGATGCTCGGGGGAAAAATTCCTGCCGGCAATTACCGGTACTTTAAGCAGCGGCAAATAAGATGCATCAACTGTTTCTATAGTAGTATTTACCTGCCTGTCGCTACCTGCTTTAACCGTATTGTTATTGAACCCGCCATTTCTTGGAGCGACGTCAGTAATATTTGGGTTCTTCATTAATTCCTGCTTAAGCAATGCTGCTTCGTTTCGGCTTAAAGGGTATTTATCAACAGTAATTAAATTATTATCATCATAGCCCAGGCTTTGGGTAGTAAGATAATTAAACTGTAAAAAAATGGTGATAGAACCAATGATTAAGAACGATGCCAGCGCAAACTGGAATATAACCAATGCTTTTTGTAAATAATTTTTACCTGCAAGATTAAACCGGCTATATAATGTTTTAACCGGGTTATAATTTGACAAAACTACAGAGGGGTAAAACCCTGCCAATAAACTTGTTATTACAAAAAGCGCCAAATAATACATAACGAGTTTTGCATTAAACAGGTAACTAAGCAAGAGCACCTTATTTGATAATTGACTGAATACAGGCAATACAGCGGCTGCAATAACCAGCGCGGCAAAGAAAGCAATGAGGCAAAGGATAAACGACTCACTTAAAAATTGTACCCGCAATTGCTGGCTTGTGCCACCCATTACTTTGCGTATGCCTATTTCTTTTGCACGCTTTACGGAACGTGCCACAGTAAGGTTTACAAAATTTATGCAGGCAATAAGCAACACAAAAATGGCAATAGCCGAAAGGATATATGAAAATTCCGGGTTACTCCTATCACTTAGTATTTCATCTTCAGCCGGTACCACCTGGCCCAAATGAATTGCTGTGAGCGGCTCCAGCAGATAGGATATGCCAATATCTGTTATTCCATACTTACTTTCTATTTCGCCAATGGCCTTACTTGCATCTGTTTCAAATACCCTATCCATTTTGTTTTGAACAGCATTGGCATCCGCCCCCGGCGAAAGCACTACAAATGTGCTGAGAAAAGAATTAAACCAGTTATTGTTATTGCTTTCATCTGCTGCCGAAACTTTCAGCGGCAGCAGCACATGGAATTTAATAGAAGAGTTTTGCGGGTTATTTTTTGCAATACCGGTTACAATATAGGGCCTGAAAACGCCGTCGGTGTTTATGGACATTGTTTTGCCCATGGCGCTTGTGTTGCCGCCAAAATACTTTTTGGCCATTTCTTCACTAAGTACTACTGAATTAGGCTGGACTAATACTGAACCGGCATCCCCGCTTATTAAAGGAAAACTAAATACGGAAAAGAAGTTTGAATCTACGTAACATATTGACTGCGATTGAATGTTTGCACCTGTTTTAATATCTGCCTGGGCCTGCTGAAACCGCGTGAAATTTTGTATTTCGGGTATCTTTGTAGAAAAACGCGGGCCGGGAAAGAGGCCTGTATAACTGCTTGCAGTAACACTTTTGTCGTTCCTGGTAATTTGCCTGTCAATACGGTACACCTGGCTCGCATTTTTATGAAAACGGTCATAACTCACTTCATCCTGCACGTATAACATAATAAGCATTGCACAAGCCAGCCCAATGCTTAAACCTGCAATATTGATAAGGGAATATATTTTATTTCTCAGCAGGTTGCGCCAGGCAATCTTAAAATAATTTCTAAACATATAATTACGGTTTAATTTCACGTCATTCCACTTATGTGTGGTTTGATGATTTGAAATTACCGCTGTAAATATTGCCCGGTTGCCCAAATGATAAGTTGGCTGTTCTTTTTTCAAGCCATTTTTGTATTCAAGCGGGCTTTTCCCCGCCAATTGTTTAAAAATACGGTTAAAGCTGGTTTGAGAATTGAAACCTGCCTCATAAGCTATGCCCAGCAGGGTAATATTATCGTAAGCCGGGTCCTGCATTTTAACTATCACCTCACGTACCCGGTATTCGTTAATAAAGTCGTTGAAATTCTTTTTTAGGGCAGTATTGATGACCCGTGATAATTCATGCGGATGCAGGTTTAGTTTTTCCGCCAGGGAACTTAGGGTTAATTCCGGGTTTTCGTAAAACTTCTTAGCTTCCATAGCCCGCTTAAGCCAGGCGCCTTTTGCCCTTAATTCAGCGGGCACCGGGGGCTTAACAGTTGCAGGCGTTTGGGCCTTTACGGCAGCCTGCGGCTTTAAGAAAGCTGCTGCGGCTGTCCATATCATCATCACCACAAAAAAAATGTAGAAGGGGTAATACAGTTGTATACCCGGCTGGTTGCGATAACCAATATAGTGAATAACGGCAAAGGCCAGCCACAGGCACCATAATACAGCCGTAGCGGCCAGCAGCCGGCGCAGCCAGCGGAATTCAAGGCGCGACCTGTCCATTATAACAATGGGCTGCCGGCTGTAAAAATGCAGGATGAGTTTATAAGACCTATACAGGTAGCTGATGATGGAAATAAATACCAGCAGTTGTAGTACCGGGTTTATTTGCCGAAAGCTGTGGGTGAGGTAAGTAGCCTTGCCTGTTTTCGCACCCTCCCCTATTTCACATGTCAGAGCAGCCTGCTCCAAAAGCAGGGGAGCAAAATGCAACATATCCTTCCAACGGAATGTATACTGAGGGCGGGTTATTTTAAGCACATAAAAATACATTAGCGGGCCAAGCGCCAGCAAAAACTCCATCGGCATCCAATTCCAACGGGGCAGGTAGCTTTCCAGCCTTATATCAATCGCCAGTATCCTCACCATCCATAATACCATAATTACAAGCGCAAGCGCAAGAAACCGGTTGGCGCTGCGGTTGGCTGTTTTTACAAAGGCCAACAACAGGGCAAAGGCTAACCCGACGAATATCATCCCGAAAAAAAACAGGTCGTACAGGGTAATATGCAGCGTAAAGGCATTCAACTATTCGAAATTAGGCAATCCTTATTCCAAATTTCCAAAATGGTGGCAAGCAATAAGTTATAGTTTTGATGGCGACACTGTTGTAATAAAACCGAACATTGACCGTTCGGTTTCTTACGAACTTTCCAGGCGATAGCTGTGTCGCATCCTCATTCACTTCTTAAATTCCTTACCGGGTTTGATAAAGCAGCTTTTATAGCCTGGTAACTGATGGTTGCCAGCGCGGTGATGACTGCAAAAGCCCCGGACAGTAAAAACACGGTAATATTAATATGCACCCTGTAGGCATAACCCTGCAGCCATTGGCGCATACAATACCATGCTACCGGGGTGGCTATAATAAATGCTACCATAACCTGCCGCAAAAAGCCTTTTGACATCAGCATAATAATATTTGGAACCGAAGCGCCCAATACTTTTCTTATCCCTATTTCTTTGGTGCGGTTAACCGCGGCCAAAGCAGCAAGGCCAAGCAGGCCAAGGCTGGCCAGCAGGATGGAGATGCCGCCTGCAACCGCCATAAGGCTGCTCCATTTTTGCTCGGCTGTATAATAGCGGTTTACTTCTTCATCCAGGAAACTGTACTTAATGGGTATACCATGTGCCGCCGTTCTCCATGCGCCCTGCAACGCAGCCAATGCCGCCGCGGGGTTGCCCGCTGCAATGCGTGCGTAAAAAATACTGTAACCATTATCGGTAGAGGTTTCAAATACCTGGTTTTTAATAGCGTTATTCAGCGGACGATAATTAAAATCTTTCACAACGCCGGCAACAATGGCTGTACTGCCCTGGAAATTTTTTATCTGCTTGCCTACAGCGTTTTGGAGGGTCCAGCCAAACGCTCTCATCATTGTTTCGTTAATGATCATCTGCCTGTAGGCGCCGCCAAACAACTGCTGCTGGCGAAGGTTTTGGCCAGCCATCAATTGCATGCCCATTACGCGTATATAGCCGGTATCAATAATGTTTATATCGGCCCATAAACCATAGGCAGGGTCGGAATAACCGAGGAAATCCTGCCCGGCCCCGAGGCCGGCCGCAGCACTGGTAACCCCGCTTACCAGGGGGCTTTTAATAGCAGCCTGCTTAAACAAGGGGAAAACTACATTGGGATCTACCTGCGAAGCATCTATAACCACCACGTTTTCTTTCTCAAAACCGGGGTTTTTGTTAAGCATGTATTTAGTTTGCTGCAGTATAATAATCGTGGCAACAATGAGCACGATAGATATAACAAATTGAAAAGTAACCAATGACCTGGTAAAGAAATTGGAGCCGCCAACACGTATTTTGCTTTTCAACACTTCCACCGGTTTAAAATTCGCTATCACCAGGGCGGGGTAACTGCCCGCCAAAAGCCCGGCCAGCAATACAGCACCCACCAACAGCAAAATAATTGCTGGCTGAAGCATAAAAGAAAAAGACAGGCTGGTGCCTGCTAATTGGTTAAACCATGGCAACAGCAGAATAACCAACAATAATCCCAGCAAGGTGGAAATAAATGCGAGCAACAATGCCTCCGCAAGGAACTGCGTAACAATCTGTATTTTTCCAGCACCGGCTACTTTACGCACACCTACCTCTTTGCTGCGTGCAGCAGAGCGCCCTATGGAAAGTGTGGTAAAGTTGATGCAGGCTATCAATAAAATACCGGCTGCAATTGCCAGCAGCATCCATATTATTTTGGGATCGGTTTTGCCATAATCGGTAAAGCCCCAGGCGGTGAAACTTGCATCCGTATGTATGGCAAGCAGTGGCTGCATCCTGAAGGTTTGCGGCAAGCCATTGCCATTCCATGCCACGCCCTGCTTTTGCATCATGGCAACATAATCTTTTGTATCGGCTGCAAACCGGGGGTTAAACGTTTCAATAAAACGATTGAGCCTTTTGGCATCTGTAGCAAGGGTGCTTCCATGTTTTAGCCGTACAAAAGTTTGCACCACTGTGGGGTGCCAGTTATTGCCGATAAAAAAACTGTTTTGGTTTTTAAGGGCGAAAATAAAGGTACCCAACACATCGAACTGTATAGTTGAATTAGCTGGGGCATTTACTGCTACAGCGGAAATTTTAAATGGCCGGAAAGAAGCACCTATCTGTATGTCAACTGTTTTGCCAACAGGGTTTTCATTGCCAAATATTTGCTTTGCCTTCGCCTCGCTTAAAACAATATCATCAATATCGTGCAGGGCGGTTTGAGGGGTACCATATTTTAAAGGGAAACTGAACATAGAAAAAAGCGAAGGGTCAGCGAAAGAAATGGATACACGATGAATTTTGTTGTTTACCCTGAACAGATTTTCTCCTGAAGGCAGTTGGATGCGCGTATAATCTACCACATCCGGCAGGCTTTGTTTCATAGCCTCGCCCAGGGTTGTGGCAGAAGGACCGCTATAATCTGTATAAGCGATGGAATGCCCGTCACCGGTTAGCTCATTCCATATATACGGCCGGTAAATATCGGCGGCATTTGCATGGAACTTGTCAAAGCTCAACTGGTAAGACGAATACAACAACAGCAGGATAAAACAGGCGATGCCAACAGACAGGCAAAAAATGTTGATGAACGATAACCCTTTTTGCCTGGCAAGATTGCGCCAGGCGATTTTTATATAATTTCTAAACATAAAGTGGCGGTTTAATTTCACATCAGCCCACTTGAATGAGGCTTGATTGTTTGAAATTACTGCCGCTGGCTGATGACAACGCTTCAAATCATGCAATGAGTCTCTTTTTTCAAGATCATTTTTAAATTCAATGGCGCTTTTTCCGGTCACCTGCCTGAAACTACGGTTAAAAGTGGCTTTGGAGTTAAAACCTGCTTCAAAAGCAATGCCCAGCAGGGTCTTGTTATCGTAGGCCGGGTCCTGCATTTTCGATTTCATGTCCTGGACACGATATTCATTAACGAAATCGTTAAAGTTTTTTTTGAGTACTGTATTGACAATCTTTGACAGCTCGCGGGGATGCATCCCGAGTTTTTTGGCAAGGGAGCTTAAGCTTAAGTCAGGGTCCTGGTAATACAGGTTGGCTTCCATGGCCCTTTTAAGCCAGGCGCCTTTTGCCCTTAATTCATCAGGTACCGGCGGCTTAACAGTTGCGGATGTTTGTGCTATAACCGCCGCCTGCGGTTTTAAGAAAGCGGCGGCGGCTGTCCATATCATCATCACCACGAAAAAAATGTAGAAGGGGTAATACAGTTGTATGCCCGGATAATTGTTGTAAGCAAAATAATCAATGGCGGCAAAAAGTAGCCACGTAGTCCATAACACCGCAGTAGCTGCCAGCAGCCTGCGCAGCCATCGGAACTCAAGGCGCGACCTGTCCATCATAACTATCGGCTGCCGGGTATAAAATTGTAGTATAAGTTTATACGACTGGCGCAGGTAGGTTATAACCGAAATAAATATAAACAACTGCAGCAACGAGTTCAGTTGTTGAAAGGCCTGCATAACCTGTTCAAGCACCACGGGAGCGAAATGCAGCAAGTCTTTCCCACAGAATTTATACTGCGGGCGGGTTATCTTCAGCACATAAAAATATAGCAGCGGGCCCAGTGCCAGTAAAAACTGCATAGGCAACCAGTCCCAATGGGGCAGGTAGGTGTTCAGCCGTATGTCAATAGCCAATACCCTCGCCATCCATAAAATCATCGCAACCAGCGCAAGGGCAAGAAAGCGGTTGGCGCTGCGGTTAACGGTTTTTACAAAGCCTAACAGCAGGGCAAAAGTCATCCCCACTATGATCATGGTAAAGAAAAGCACATCATACAGGCTGATATGGAATGCATAGGAGTTCAAACACCCGAAATTAGGCAATCCTTATTCCAAATTTTAAAAACTATGGAAACCAATATATTACAATTTTTGCCTTGAAGCGATTGTAATAAAAGCGAACAGGGGTTGTTCGGTTTTAGGTTTTTTCCGTAAGGGGGATCGTAAACCCCGAAGAGGGCGGCAGCCGCGCCCTGGGTATTACTTATCCAAATGTATAAACTGGCCTTCGCCTATTACCCCATTAACAACATGGTACAGGGTTACGCCTGACGGATGATAAAGCCCCCCTTCGTCGGAAGGGCCGATCACGGCAGCGGTTTGTTCAAACCTTGTTTGTACGCCTTCCATCGTAAATTTTTGCTGCATGTGGTGGTGGCCTGCCAGCGCGAGGGGGTAATTGCGTTTGCTTAGTATGGCCAATACTTCCTGTGCATTGGATACTACGTGCCTGTATTGCAGTACCCCGTTTTCCCATTCCACCGTCCGGTCAAACCCATTTTCCTTATAATTTTCCATGCTAAGCGCCCCCGAGAAAAAAGGCACATGCTGAAAGGTAATAATGGGCGTAGAAGCGGGTAATACGGCTATGTCGCGCTTCAACCACTCCAGTTGGGTGCTATCTATATGGCCGTAATAGTACAGGTCGTCAAAGCTCAGGCTGTTTAACCCTATAAAATGGCAGCCGCCGTAGTTAAATGAGTAGTAATCGGGCCCAAAATAAAACCGGTACATTCTTCTGCCATATAAGGGGTTTTGAGGACTTACTAATGAAAGCTGCCGTTCAATACCAAAGTTTTCATGGTTACCCGGGATACACCAAACAGGCGTAGCCATTTTGCCAATCTCGGCCTGAAATAGCTGGAACACCCCCTTTGCCTGCGTTTCAGGCACACGGAGCGCATCCTTCACAAGATCACCGGTGATAATTACAAAATCTGGTTTTACCGAATCCACCACCTCGCGAAATCTTTGCATACGGTCAAGCGATTGTTCGCTTACATGGGTATCCGAAGCCTGTATGAAAGAAAAAGAGAGATGGGCAG
This sequence comes from Chitinophagaceae bacterium, assembly GCA_035550215.1. GTDB lineage: Bacteria > Bacteroidota > Bacteroidia > Chitinophagales > Chitinophagaceae > JABDFW01. The sequence goes on from DASZPM010000013.1 coordinate 141,803, forward strand.
CCGTGGGCGAAAGCGGAAAGTTAATAGCCTGCGCCGCATTTATTTTTTGCCAATAACCCTGCGCGGAGGTGTACCCGTTTGGCATGCTGATAAAAATATAGCCATAGCCAGCGGGCTGCTGAATATGATAATAGCCTTTATCGTCGGTCACTACCACATTTACCTGGTCAGAAACAGCCACTCCTTTTATACCAGGTTCACCATCATCTTTTATACCGTTGTGATTGTTATCGGCAAACACGTACCCGGAGAGAGGTATAGTTGCACCAGCCGCCACATTCTGTGCACGCACAATACTGCCCGCTATAAAGCACGGCAGCAACAATACCACACGTATTGAAAACCTCATAGGATTTATTTTAATACCCTGCCATAATATTGGTAGAGATAAACAGTTTGAAAATTACAGAGATAATGGCACAAGTTAATTACCGTTTATAAAAGGATAAGGACGTGTATGTATTGTTTGAAGCTAATATATAGACGCGGTGTCCTGGTTCATCAAGCGGTGCAGGAGAACCGCTGCTGGCGGACCACCTGCACCGGTTCTTCGTTTATATCTTCGCAACGCCCCCTCCCGTATAAAGGCTGGGATAGAGGGCTTATTCACTCCTCAAACTTTTCACCGGGTTGGCAAAGGCCACCCTGGCCGCTTTATAGCCTACGGACAGCCATGCAATAGCCAGTGATGAAACTACTGCCAATATCAAAATACCAGGGCCTATGGTGATGCGGTAGGTAAAATCCTGCAGCCAGTTGTGCATAACGTAATAACCTATAGGCGCCGACAGCGCAAATGCAATAATAACAAGCAACGTAAACTCTTTCGAAAAAAGCAGGATGATATTTCCAACGGAAGCGCCGAGTGTTTTACGTATGCCAACCTCTTTAACCCGCTGCACAGTCATAAACGATACAAGGCCGTACAAACCAAGGCAGGAGATGAATATGGCAATACCAGCGAATATTTTATACAGCGCCGCCAGTTGATCTTCACTTTTATAAAAATCCGCGATCGTCTTGTCAAGGAATTGAAATTCATACACCCCGTCAGGGTACGTTTTGTTCCATAAGCGTTCTACAGTTGCAAGCGCCCGGCGCGCGCCGGAAGGCTCTATCTTAATATTCAGTTTTGAATAAAACGCTTTCCAGGGCGCCATCAATACAGGAGGGATGGGGTCGTGCAAAGAGCCCGCATTAAAATCCTTTACAACACCTGTTATCGGCGCATTTCTTTTATCATCTCCCCAAATCATAATATACTTCCCTATAGCCTGGTTTGGGTCGGTAATACCCAGTTTATGCACAAGGGTTTCATTAACAACGTATCCTGTTATGGTGTCGGTGTTTTTATAAGGGCCACCGGCCACAAAATGCATATCATACAAGCGGAAATACTCCGGGTCGGCCCATTTCAAGCTTGAGCCAAAATCAACCGGTTTGGGCGAATTATTAAACCGGAAGTCGCTGAACCAGCCGCTCGGGTCAGCCGGCCCGTACAGGCTTACACTTACATCTTTTATTCCGGGTTGCTGCAAAAGCTCACCTTTTAATGCGTCAACCCTCGCCCTGCCGGTACTGTCGCTGGGGAACGGAACGGTAATAACGGCATCTTTGTTAAAACCAAGCTCCTTGTTTTTAAAATAATTCATCTGGTACACAAGCACCAGCGTACCGATGACCAAAAATTGCGCTATACAAAACTGTGTAACTACCAGCACCCTGCGCAAAGAAACACCGCTGGAGCGACCAGCCCTGATCTTATTTTTTAAGGCCTCGATAGGGTTAAAGCCTGACAGCACGAGTGCCGGGTAAAACCCAGCCAGCACAGTAACTGCTGTAACAACACCTGTTAAAAACAGCAATACCAGCGGGCCCGCCAGGAAACCCCTGCCTAAATGTATCTCAAGAAGGCCATTGAGCATAGGTATAGTGATGACTGCAATGCCGGTGGCCAGGACGACAGCAAATAAGGTAATCAGTAATGTTTCGCTGATAAACTGCAATACTAATTGAGAGCGTTTGCCGCCGAGGACTTTGCGGATTCCCACCTCTTTTGAGCGGTTAACAGCCTGGGCTGTAGCAAGGTTTATAAAATTGACGCAAGCTATCAACAGCAGAAAAATACCGATTAAACTGATTACATTTATCAACTCTTTACTGAACGGGTGGCCGCCATAAACGTTAACCTGGGTGTTGTAATGCATATCCTTTAATGCCTGCAACTGTAATGAACTGTTTTTATTATACGGGGCAGGGATACGCTTTTTTGCAAATGCAGCCAGGCTGCTATCAAACTTTGCTTCGCCCAGGCCAGCAGGTAAAATGATGTATGTATTCCGGTCGCTGAAAGTACTAATCCAATCTTCCGTATTGCCAGCAAGATCGCCTCCTTTAGTGACAAGGGTGCGCCAGGACATTACCAATTTCATGGGAAAATCTGTATTGGGCGGGGTATTTTCCAAAATGCCGGTGACTTTAAGGTCGCGCTTATTTTCGTAGGTAACGGTTTTCCCCACGGCGGTATGCCAATCCCCAAAAAATTTGTCTGCTTCATCACGGCTTAATACAACGGTATTGGGTTCCGATAATGCTGTTCTTTTATCCCCGGCCAACCATTTAAAGTCAAATATCTGGAAGAACGCAGGGTCGGCATAATACGCCAGGTCTTCCTTGAATTTTTTTAACGGCGAGCCGTTATTCCCATCATTAATTTCGTATTGGGAACCATCGTTAAGCATAATAGAGCCTACATGCTGCAACTGCGGAAATTCAAGCTTCAGGCCGTCTGCCAAAGGTATTTGGGTACCGCTGCCCAGGTGCTTACCATCCGGGTCATACGATACATTAACTACACGGTAAATATGGTCTTTCTGTGTATGGAAGTTGTCAAAGCTTGTTTCATATTGTACTACCAGGAATATCAGCAGGCAGGCGGCGATACCGATAGCAAGGCCTGTTATGTTAATGGCAGCATAGCTTTTATTGCGTAAAAGGTTGCGCCATGCGGTTTTGAAATAATTCCTGAACATAATATTGCGTTTTAATGTTTCATCAGCCCAAATTGGCTGACTTTCCAAACGCAATATTACCGGCCGTATTTGTGACCGTAGTACCAACTTATCAATTGGCACTTCTTTTTCCTGTGCTTTTTTGTACTCAGTTGGGGTTTTGCCGGTCATCTCCTTGAAAACCCGGTTAAAACTTGTTTTGGAATTAAATCCCGACTCATAGGCAATACCAAGCAATGTGAACTGGTTGAAGGCCGGGTTCATCATTTTCCGGGCGACTTCACGAACCCTGAATTCATTAATAAAATCGTTGAAATTCTTTTCCACCCCGGTGTTAATGATGCGGGACAAATCATGCGGGTGTATTTTCAGTTTCCCGGCCAGCGTGGCCAATGTTAGCTCTGCATCTTCATAAAGGCGGTTTGCGGCCACAGCTTCTTTTAGCCTGCGGGCTTTCTCTTTTGCATCGTACCTGCCAGTTACCAGCATATTCACCGGGAAACTATTAACTGTTTTCAGTATCGCTTCAACAGCCATCCAAACCAGCACAAGGGCAATAGCCCGGTAAAAAATATCATCCAGCAGCGCTAACAGGCAAAACAAGGCAAGCACATATAACATCCTGCTTAACCGCCGAAAAGCAAAACGCGGCCTGTCCATCAGCACCGGCTGCAGCTTGCGATAAAATTCCTCGATCAGCCGGTGCGACAAGTATAAATAGATGATGGCTGAAATTAAAAACAGCCACGCTGGTAGCCAAAGTGCCGCAAGCAAAGGGCAAAAATGCAGCACATCCTTTCGTGAGAACCGCCAACCCGGGCATGTTAGCTGCAGTACGTAGAAATACAAGAGCGGGCCCAAAGCCGGTAAAAAAAGCGGTGTGAGCCCGCAGGCCTTTAAGGCAATGCCGGCCAAAGCCAAACTTAAAAAGAGATTAGTTGACTGCCCCGTTGTTTTTTTGAATGCTAAAAGAAGCGCAAGGGTAAGCCCCGTGAAAAAGATTCCCGCAGAGAGCAGTTCATTTAAGCTGGTATGAAAAAAATAGTTTGTCAAGCAGAGATAGCGTTTCAAGCATCGTTCCAAATTACTAACCTATTGACAGGTAGCGAATTATTCAATATTTTAAAGATGTATTGTAACAAAACCGGACAGGCGGCTGCCCGGTTTTGTAATATCCCTGTATGTCGCTTAAAGGGCACAGTAATCAATTAAATACCTGCAAGCTTAAATGCCGTCCTTAAAAGTTTAGCTGCATTCCCCGCCAATTTCGCAAACATTTCCAGGGGCATCTTCCACCAACGTTAATTGCTGTTTCTCATTCCATTCGTCAAATGACTTTTCTAATACCTGTGCAAATACTTCGGGAGATTGAGCGCCTGCCACAGCGTACTTCCTGTCAAAGACAAAAAACGGTACGCCATTTACCCCCAATTGCCGGGCCTCTTCAATATCAGCCTGCACATTGTCGCCAAATTCACCGCTTGTAAGCATTTGTGCAACCTCTTTCCTGTCCAGTCCAATCTCCTCTCCTAGCGAAAGAAGCGTCGTATGGTCGCTTACATTCTTTCCTTCGGTAAAGTATGCCTTAAATAATCTCTCTTCCGCTGCATCTCCCCTGCCATGTCTTTTCGCGAGTTGGATAAGCCTGTGTGCCTCAAACGAGTTGGCTATAACGGCAATATCAAAATTGTAGGCCAGGCCAACTGCCTTTGCGGTATCAGTTAACTGTTTATGCACCTGCAAACTCCACTCCCTGCTTTTGCCTTTTATCTCGGCCAGGTAAGTATGCACATCTTTTCCCGGCATGTGTTGTATAGAGGGGTCTAACTGGAAACTGTGCCACTCTACCTCAACAGCGCCGCGCTTATCAAACTCCTGCAATGCCTGTTCAAATTTTCGTTTGCCTATATAACAAAACGGGCACATAATATCACTCCAAATCTCCACCTTCATTTTACTTACTTCATCCATACTACTTATTTTATTGTTGCAAGCAAAATTACGCTGCTACATTTTGCGCCTGTGCCACAAATTGCACATTTGCTGTAATATTAACATCATGCCCCAGCAAAACAGCGCCGGTTTCGGATGCTACGCTAAAGCTAACACCAAAATCAAGGCGGTTTATTTTGCCTGTTACCGTAAAGCCTGAACGTGTATTGCCCCAGGGGTCGGTAATAATACCGCCAAAATCAACATCCAATATAACAGGTTTGCTAACACCACGCATAGTAAGGGTACCGTACAACTTATATTCTTCTCCCTCCACCTTTTCAAGCCTGCTGCTGATAAAACTTAAACGCGGAAAATTATCTGCGTCAAAAAAGTCGCCGTTCTTTAAATGCGCATCACGCTGTTCGTTGTTGGTGGATACAGAATTTACGTTGGCGCTGAACTCAATTTTAGCGCTGCTAATATCATCATCTTCTGTTTCAACAGCACCGGTGAACTCTTTAAATGTACCAGTTACGGTGGTTATCATCAGGTGTTTTACTTTGAATTGTATATCAGAATGCGAAGCATCCAATACCCATTTTTTTGTTGCCATAATTATATTTTTTATTTCTGGTACAAAATTATTTACCTTTACTTACAAAAAGTAACTGGTTACCATTAGGTTACCGGTTACCTTTGGGTAACTTAAACAAATGATGTATGCTAAAGGCTGTAAAAAATGGCAAGCCAAAGAACCATAAGGAATGTATGGATGCGCTTGTGCCGGTGCAGGATGCTTTATATGTTTTAAACGGCAAATGGAAACTGCCTGTTATTATTGCGCTGCGCAAGGGCAACAAGCGGTTTACCGATATTCAGAAACAGGTACAGGGCATAGCCGCAAAAGTGTTGTCGCATGAATTGAAAGAACTTGAGTTGAACGGTTTTGTTGAGCGCGTGGTTTACAACACAACACCCGTTACCGTTGAGTATATTGTTACGGATTACACCGACACGCTGGAAGAAGTAATTACCGCCTTACACAACTGGGGGCTTGCACACCGCAACAAAATACGCGCCCAGATGAAGGAACGGAAAGCCGGCTAATGTATTTGCACACCTGCAGGTTAACTTCTTTACATGGGCTTGCGGCTGCCTGCTGCAACTGCCTCAAAAACCTTGTCAAACCTTGTTCCCTTATGGTGCTGAAGTAACGCTGAAAATTTTTGCTCAACGCCTTTTAACAGTTTAATGCAAAGCATTTGGTCATCTTCGGCTACATCAAGCATCATCATGGCGGCAGCTTTTGATACCCTTTTTTTGCATGCATCAATAACTTTGTCTCCTGCCGGTGTTATTTTTAACCGCTTGGCGCGTTTATCTTCTTTGTCCGGAATCTCTTCTATATAGCCTTTCTTTATCATTCTCGCCAGCATATCGGTCCCGCTTGAAAGCTCAAAAAGGTTTGAATAAATAATTTCCGTTTTTTTCATTTCCGCATGCTGCTGAATACTCAGCAGCATACCAAATTCCTCCAGTTGGCTTACGCCTGTGCCTTCAAGCGCCATCGCTGCATACACCGCGTTCATCTTATGGATGCGCCCCATAATTTTGAGCAGCAGGCCTGGTGTGTTATTGGGTACAACCCCACCCACCAGTGGCATACCCGTTGCGCTCTCCCGCTGGTGAATTAGCAGGTAGCGGCAAAAATCTTCAATGCTGCCATCGGGATGTTTCTCTTCGAATTCACCCCATTTATTTACCAATTCAATTGTCTTATTCATAATAATACTTCGATTACGTTGTAAAATTAATTTTTTTATTTCGTATTTTGTATTTTATTTCGTTTTCGATAATTAAATTAAATATAAATACCGAAACCGAATAATTATGCTACTATCTATTCTTTATCCCACCTGCCTTACGTTGCACATAGCCGGTCTTACCATGATGGCCGGTACCACCCTGGTGGATACCATAGTTTACCGGCAATTCTGGAAACAGTACCGGCAGGATGCTTCCCGTGCTACTGCCACCCTTGAAGCCACCGGCAAAGTGTCTGTTTTATTTGCCCTTGGCTTTTTACTGCTTCTTGTATCCGGCGTAAGCATGATGTTACTTACCAATGGCATTTTTGCGGAACAGCTTTGGTTTAAAATAAAAATGTACCTGGTTATTGCAGTGGTTATTAATGGCATAGCAGTGGGCAGGCGCACTGGCTTACAAATAAGAAAGGCCGCCGCCGGGTTAACCGGCAATACCGCTGCACTTTCCTCGCTGAAGAAAAGATTGCTGTTCTTCCATGTTATACAACTTACAATATTCGCGCTAATCTTCATTATGGGCGTATTTAAGTTTAACTAAGCACGCATCCTGTCATTTTAAATTTTCACCGTGTTTTTCTTTCCATTTCAACGGGTTCTTGGCAGCCTCATAAACACCAAATCATCAAACACCATGCACATTATTATTTTTGGCGGCACTGGCCGCACCGGCATACATGTTATACGCCTCGCGCTCGAAAAAGGTTACCACGTAACTGCCGTCGCACGCAACCCCGCTGCGCTGCAGCTAACCCATCCATTGCTGACGGTTGTAAAGGGTGATGTATTGCAACCCGAAACATATGCCGCACAGATGTATGGGCAGGACGCCGTTATTTCCTGCACCGGCACTGAATCTTCAAAGCCAACCAAACTATACTCGCAGGGCGTGCAAAACATATTGGCTGCTATGCACGCTGCAGGTATAAAACGCATTATGTGCATATCGGCCGACGCCGTTGTTATCAACCCCAAACTGCCGTTGCTCTACAGGTTTGTGGCAAAAAATATTTTATGGCGGCTGTTAAAAAATCCCTTCACCGATTTATTGCTGATGGAAAAGATTTTAGAACACAGCGACACTGAATGGACGGTGGTACGCCCGCCACAGCTTACCAACAAACCCCTCACCGGCAAATACCGTTTTATCGTAAACGGTTTTTTGGAAAGAAGCCTGCGCATAAGCCGCGCCAATGTTGCCCACTTTTTCGTGAACAACATTTTAAACACTGTTACTTACAGGGCCATTGCTGAAGTGGCTGAATAATGCGCTATGGCCTGCAAGTTCACCACCTCATCAACACTCATATTTGCCAACCCGCCGGTATCGTACTATTATATTTGTATAACATTCGTTATAGCTACTTTTGCAAAAATTGCCTCTCATGCAATTTCCCAATATTTTAGTAGATGCGGTACCGGGGTTTATTACGCTGATAGTACTGGAAGTAATATTTGCTGTAAAAACCCAGCGGGAACTGTATAACGTAAAAGACGCGTCCACAAGCATTGCGCTTGGCCTCGGCAACCTATTCGTAGGGCTGGCTACCAACGGCGCTATTTTTCTGGTGTACGCATGGTTATACAAGTTTCGCTTTTTTACCGTTCCGTTTACTGAATGGTGGGGCTGGCTGTTATGCTTTTTCGCCGACGATTTCAGCTACTACTGGTTTCACCGCAGCAGCCACCACGTACGCTATTTTTGGGCAAGCCATGTTGTGCACCACTCATCAGAATACTATAACCTGGCAGCAGCCCTGCGCCAAAACTGGACAGGAAATATTACCGGCGCTTTTGTGTTTTGGATATGGATGCCTTTAGCTGGTTTTGAGCCCGGCATGATTATGCTTATGCAATCTGCCAGCCTTATTTACCAGTTTTGGATTCATACCGAAGCTGTGCAAAAAATGCCACGCTGGTACGAGTTTATTTTTAATACCCCCTCCCATCACCGCGTGCACCACGGCAGCGATTTGCTGTACCTTGATAAAAACCACGCCGGCACTTTAATAATCTGGGACAGGATATTCGGCACTTTTCAAAAGGAAGAGTTCCGCCCCAAATATGGCCTCACCAAAAATGTGCAAACCTTTAACCCGGTTAAGGTTGCCTTTCATGAATGGATGAATATGGGCAAAGACCTTAAAAAGGGGCGCAGCTTTAAACACTTTCTCAACTACATATTTAATGCCCCCGGCTGGAGCCACGACGGCAGCACCAAAACAACCAGGCAGATGCGGCACGATTCCGATGCCAAATAGCTTTTCCACATTGCCACTTTTTCTATTCACTTTTTAACAGCCCCGGCGCTGCATGCTTTATTTGTGGCATTATGTTTGGATTATTACCCCCAAAATTGATAACCCATGAAATACAACCGTTTAATGCTTGTTGCAGTGGCAACAGGCGCCTGCATGTTTTTTGCATGCGACAACAGTAAAGACTACACAACCTATAACGACTCAACGTCGGAGGTGTCAAAGCAAACAGCCGTTGAGCAACAATCAAACGTTGATACAATGGCTATGAACAATGGCGGCAGTACCGCCCCTGCTGCTGATACTGTAGCAAGTACATCAACACCGGCAGCAACCAGTTCATCAGCCAGCGCGGGTAAGGCAAACCCGGCAAAAAAAGGCCATAAGGGCCAGGTACGACTTGCCAAATACAGCCAGAGAATGACCGGTAAAATGGAAGAAGACAAAAACGGCGTTTACAATTACACCGAAGTGCTTCCCCAGTTTCCCGGCGGCCAGGATGACCTTGAGCAATTTGTTCAAAACCACATTCAATACCCGCAGGATGCTATTGACAATGGCGTGGAAGGTACTGTGTACGTAACATTCGCGGTGGACGAAACAGGCAAGGTTTATGCCCCATCCATTAAAGGCGACAGGCTTGGTTACGGCCTTGATGACGAAGCCCTGCGCGTAATAAACCTGATGCCCAAATGGACACCCGGCCGTATTAAAGGCAAGAACGTAAAAACGTATTACGACTTACCCATCACCTTTACCCTGTTGTAGCAAACGCTATAACAGTTTTACCTATACATCCATCTATAAGAAAGGAGGAACAATGTTCCTCTTTTTTTGTACATGAATGTGATTATTGCACTGTAAATCAATAACGTAGCTTCTTCTTTTTTGTTAGCCCGCATTTTTTTCAAAGAACATTATACCCTTTTTACGCAAAAATCCTCCCGGCAATGCCAGGAGGATTTTTTTATTCGCGGAAAGGAGAATATCTTATTCAGCTACTACTTCAAATTCAACTTCGGTGCTTTTACCATTACCAAAGTCAATCGAAGCTTTGTAGGTGCCAAGTTCTTTAACTTCATCAACGATAGATATACGCTTGCGGTCAATTTCATAACCTTTCTGGTCGCGTATGGCCCGTGCAATTTGCAGGGAGGTAACGCTGCCAAAAATTTTACCGCTGGTACCTGTTTTAGCGCCAATTTTAACCGGGCCTTCTTTAAGTACGTTAATAACCTGGTTAATTTCAGCCAGCATTGCAGCTTCTTTTTTAGCCTTTACCTTAAGCTTTTCTTCCATTTGCTTAAGGTTGCCGCTGTTAGCTTCAACCGCCAGTTTGCGTGGAATTAAATAGTTACGCGCATAACCGTTTTTTACATTTACCAGTTCGCTTGCCTGGCCAAGATGGTCAACATCCTGTATTAATATTACCTGCATTTGTTTGTTGTTTAGTCCCCATATTGCCCAATCATTTTTTTGTGATAAGACTGTCATTCCGCCGCAGCGGAAATTAGGGATTGGTTACTAATTAAGGTGTAAGGGTTAAGGTATAAGGCGGGCATTTGCCCTAAACCTTAAACCTCTCTAAACGCTATTTCAATAAATCCGTTACATAAGGCAGTAAAGCCATTTGGCGTGCCTTTTTAACTGCATCACTTACTTTACGCTGGTATTTAAGGCTGTTGCCGGTTAAGCGGCGTGGTAAAATTTTACCCTGCTCGTTAATAAACTTCTTTAAAAACTCAACGTCTTTGTAGTCAACATATTTAATACCGTACTTTTTAAAGCGGCAGAATTTCTTCTTTGGCTTTTCCTGCTTAATTGCGGTAAGGTATTTAATTTCATTAGCTTTTGCCATAGTTTAAGCCCCCACTGCTTTTTCGGTTCCGGTAGGTACGCCACTTCTCTTTTTTGTATTGTACTCAACGGCGTATTTGTCAAGTACAGTAATCATGTGACGCATAACCTGCTCGTCACGCAGCATCTGAATCTTAAACTTCTCATTGAAGCTGGATGGCGCGCTGTATTCTAAAACCCAGTAAATACCTGTGGTTTTTTTCTTTACAGGGTACGCCAGTGATTTCAGTCCCCAGGGATTGCTGTGTGCTATGCTTCCACCGTTCTCTGTAATAAAGTCGGTGTACTTTTTCTGGGCCGCTTTAAAGTCGTCCTCAGAAAGCACAGGGGTAAAAATCACCATCAATTCGTAATTGCTCATTACCCTTATTTTTTGTTTTAAAAATTGTTTATCCAAAGCAAAACCGCTTTGGGGCGGCAAAGGTAAGGTAAACAAGGGAAATTACAGGATTTTTAAGAGAGGTATTTTCAGATTTTTGGGATTGATGCCCCCATCATTCTTAATCCCTTAAACCTGTTTTTCTTATCCCTTCTCAAAAAGCCCGCCAACCCGTGAAAAAGGAGGAATGCAAAAACAGCTAAATAACTCATAATCAGTAACTTTTATAAAATTTTGTAATATTTTTTTACCCATTCAACCTTCGCCCGGCTTTCCCCAATGACTTATTGCCCCCCAATTACTTTCTCCTCACCAAACACAGTAAGGGTTTGGTTTTGGTGGTTTTGGCGGCCCTGTTGCATATACCTTGTTAAGGCTTATGCTCACCACCGCGGGGTTTTCAGCATTACCCGGCGCCCCGGGCTTGGTTCCTGCATTTTCTACATTCC
>DASZPM010000014.1:0-32849 GCA_035550215.1 Chitinophagaceae bacterium
TGGGTTGGATAACCCGTATATAGCCAACCCCGTAGCCACGGGTACACAGGACATAACCTATAAAGTACAGGAAACAAACATGTTTGGGTGCAGCCTGAGCGACACGGTACATTTAACCTATTACAAAGGCCCGGATATATACCTGCCCAACGCATTTACGCCCAATGGCGATGGGGTAAATGACGTATTCCGTCCATTTCCGGTAGGGATACAAAAGTTAGAATATTTCAGGGTGTACAACAGGTGGGGCAACCTTGTGTACCAAACACAGACGTATCTTGCGGGGTGGAATGGAAGTATTAACGGCAGGCAGGCGCCCGCTGGTACATACATATATGAGGCAAGGGGTATTGACTACAACAATAAACAAGTCTTCAAAAAAGGCACTGTATTACTAATAAGATAGGCAAAAAGGCTAAATACACTAATATTTGGCACCCAGGGCAATTTTGCAAAAATCTTTATGATAACTTTTTGATAAAAACAGCTAAAGAGTGGCGCTTTTCTATTTTATTTGCGGTATTATTTTACCGGCAGTATGAAGAAAAATTTGATAATTGTATTAACAGGCTTCTTTTTTATAACAGGCTGTTTCAAAGACAGTGTGCACAATGATGCTGACACAACTGCCTATTTTGCCATTGCCAACGGTGGCCCGCTTAGCCTGGCCGATGCGCCGTTAAATTTAACGTACGCCGATTCAACTATTTTGTACATAAACCCCGGCATAACATCTCCCTATACATTAACCAAAGATGTAACTGTTACTATAGCAATAGATGACGCTGCCAGGGTTGCTTATAACGAGAAAAATGGCACGGATTACAAGGCGTTACCTGATTCGCTTTATTTGCTTGGTACTACTACGGGCGTAGTCACCGCCGGTGCAAGGTCTATAAACCTCCCGATAACAATTTACACTGGCAAAGCCGACCTTACAAAAAGCTATATGCTGCCTGTAAGTATTAAAGATGCGCAGGGGTTGTCAATAAGCAGTGACCTGGGCACGATTTATTTTAACCAGCTTGGGTCACCCATCGCGGGACGATACACAGTATCCGGGAAGCGCACTGATTATGTTGGGCCAATATCCGGTAATGTAATTTCAGATACAGTTGATTTGTCAACCGTGGCAACCAAAATAAGCAACACACAATCTGCCAGCGTTATACTTTTAGATTATGCCGACCTTGGAATTGCTGGGTGGCAGTACATTGTTACTTATGATCCTGCTGATAAAACTGTAAGTATAGCCCCCAATAATATAATGCTTAACAGCCAAACGGGTTTTATGGACAATTCTTTTAAAATAGATGTGCAGGACTATAATACTACTACAAAAGTGCTGCATTTTAAAACTGAATACAATGACCAATCAGGTAACGCCCGCGTTATTGACGAGTATTTAACCGCTCAGTAATGCAATATTGCGATACCCTGGTTAAATAAAAATTTATGGCAGAACAACAACCGGCAAATAGCCAACTGAATATAGAAATAAGTGAAGAAGTGGCTGAAGGCAGCTATGCCAACCTTGCTATTATTACACACAGTCATGCAGAGTTTGTAATAGATTTTGTAAATGTTATGCCGGGAACACCTAAAAGCAAAGTTAAATCGCGCATCATTTTTACACCCATGCATGCAAAAAGATTTATGCGTGCTTTAGAAGATAACATTCAGCGATATGAAGCTGCTAATGGCAAAATACAAGACCTTGAGCAGATAGAAATACCGCTTAATTTTGGCGGCCCTACTGCACAGGCTTAACCTTGCCCTGATAACAGCGATTGCAACTTGTTAATTTGGATAGACAGTATCAAGCATCAATACTGTCATACACAATCACCTTTTCCCACAAGTGGGCGCATTCCTCAACAAACTTTAAATGTATAGGGTCAACCTGGTAACTGGCCTGGTCTTCGCCGTTGGCAAATAATACAAACCAGGATGCGGCATAGCCCCTCTCAATAACGTCCCGGTTGGTATCGGCGGGCACACCTATATGAAAATCTTTAATAGTTGGTGCAGCGCTAAGTTTGCGCAACCCGTCAATCAGTTGGGCCTGGTGCTCTTTATTGCCCCTCTCTTTCAGAAAAAAATAAACGTGGTGAACAAAAATGTTTTGCAGTTGCATGTAATGGTTGGTTTATCCTGTTAAATATTTTAATACTTTTTTGCATTATTCAAAAAATCAACAATGCCCTGGTACACCTGTTTAGCCACCAAAGCATGGAATGAGGTCTTTAATATTTTTCGTTCATCTTTTATATTGCTTAAAAAGCCAATTTCCAGCAGCGCATTGGGAAAATCGGTTGGCTGGTTAAGTAAAAAATTAAAGTTACCGGTATTGCCGTATTCATCCATGCCGGCAGCCACCATTTCTTTTAAAAGGAAAATGCTGAGCGGCCTGAAACCGATGTGCTTGTAATAGGTGCTGCTTCCTTTTGTTTCACCGTCAGCCGAATTAAGATGAAGGCTTACCAGTATGTCAGGCTGCTGCTGCTGAAGCCATAAAACGCGGTCGGTGTTACCAAAAGTAGTGTCTTTGGTGCGTGTCATTATAACCTCTTTTACACCTTTACTTTTTAAGTATTTTTGCAATGCCTTTGCAAACAGCAGGGTATAATCCTTCTCGTTTATATGCCTGGTTACTCCTTCGGCGCCAATATTAGTACCTCCATGGCCGGCATCTATAGCTATTTTAAGTTTTTGAATGTTTAAATCGGCAGGCTGGCGTTTAACCGCCACTACAAGATAATTGTCTTTGTATAAAATGGTATATCCCCAGTGCTGCTGGTGTTTCAGCTCAATAGTTACCCTTACAACATCATCCTCTACCTGGTTAAAATAAACATTCTTTATTTCTTTTATGGTACTCAGTTGTGTTATCCAGTTGGTGTTGCTTTCAATACCATAAATATCAATCATAATTTTTGACGGGTTTATTTCCATCCAGCTTTTGTAAGGCAGGCGCTCATCCATACTGATGTATAAAGAATCATGCTTGCCGTTTTTTGCGGTATCAGGCCTTTCGTGCCAGCTATTAGTAAGATAAAAAGGCCTGAGATGCGCTGAAGTATCTCTTGCCAGGTCGCTTTTGGCAACATAAGCGGTATGATATTTTGACAATTGCACCTGGTATAAGCTTCCAATACTGTCAATTACCTTAAGTAAAACATTGGTGTCAATATAACCTTCTTTTGCGCTGCCCAAACGGTCTTGCCCAAGGCTGTATGCCAATTGGGTAAATTTGCCTTTGCTGCGTGCAAGCCAAAACCCGGGCGGGTTTTCGACAGGTAAATTAATGTTTTGTGATTTGCAGGAAAAAAAGCAATAAAGCACTAATGCCAGCAAAGGATATTTCATGGGTTGAAATTAAGATAAAAAGGTGATTGATTTTGATTACAATGCACCCCGCCGTTAAACGCGGTAAAAAGAAAAAGTTTACTATTAAAATGCAGGAAAATTTGCGGGCCGGGAAAATGATTTATGTTACCCCCTGCTGATTTTATTGGGAAGAAAATACCAAAACAGCATCAGCAAAATTTATTAAGAATTTATTTTCTTCCGTGCTTATAGCCCCTCTGCCGCGGCTTCATCAATAAACCAATGTAACCCGCCGGATAATGGCTTTATTATTTGGGAAGGGTATTTATCAGGGTTATACATGCCCTGCAGTATTTCGCGCAATGCCTGCGCTTTTTTATCCCCCGCGGTTAAGAAAACAACTGAGGTTGCCCGGTTAGCAATCGGGTGTGTAAGGGTAATGCGGTACATATCCTGCTCCTCAAGCCAAAGTGATGTACACCATTTTTTTGTCTCATGTATTACTTCGGTTTTTCCGGGAAAGAGAGAGAGTGTATGTCCATCATCACCCATGCCGAGAAGTATGCAATCAAAGGTGGCAGATGTTTCCGTAAAATACTCCTTTAATTTCTCTTCATAAGCTGCAGCGGCTTCTTCAGGGGATATATTTTCAGTCGGCATTATATGAATTTGTTCACGCGGAATGGGTACATTATTAAGCAGGGTATCAAAAGCCATTTTGGCGTTGTTGCGTTCATCGGCAAAGGGCACAAAACGCTCATCGCCAAAAAAAATATGCAGCCTGCTCCAGTCAACCTTGTCCCTGAATTCGGTTGAAAGCAGGTGGTTCATCATTTTAGGCGTACTGCCACCACTTAAAGCCAGCGTGTAGCGGTCCTGTTGCTTTAATGTTTCCTGTATGTGCTCAACAAGCCATTCAGTAACCGCCTTGCTTAATTCTTTTAAATCTCTTGATATATGCAGTTGCATAATTTTCTTTTACAGTAAGATTTGTATTATAACGACACCTTTTATTGGTGCGCAATTGGCAGGGTAACCCAATTATGACCGTCTCTCGCAATAAGCGCTTCGGCATCCTCCGGCCCCCAGCTATCCGGTGAATAGTTAGGAAAATCGACAGCAGGCCTTGTTTGCCAGGCTTCAATAATTGGCATAACTACATTCCATGCGGCTTCCACCTGGTCGCTGCGCATAAACTGGGTTGGATTTCCTATCATGGCATCAAGTAGTAATGTTTCATAAGCCTCGGGCTGCGGCTCATCATACGCGTCTTTATAGTTAAATATCATATCCACCGGGTTAAGCGTCATGCTTTGGCCGGGCCGCTTAGCCTGGAAGCGAAGACGTATATCCATCTCGGGCTGAATGCTGATGGTTAGCCTGTTTGGCCTCCATGATTCCGCTGCTTCCAGCGGAAACGCATAATGCGGCGCCTGTTTAAACTGTATGGTTATAATGGTTGTTTTTTCATGCAGGTATTTGCCTGTACGCACATAAAACGGTACGCCCTGCCACCGCCAGTTATCAATATAAAATTTAACGGCTGCAAAAGTCTCAACTGTGGATTCGGGATTAACATTTTTTTCTTCACGGTATGCTTTTACCTTTTCTCCCTTCATCCACCCATCGCTGTATTGGCCCCTTACCGCAAATTCATGTACTTCGCCTTTGCTTATTTTATGTATGGCGTTAAGTACATCTACTTTTTTATTCCTTATTTCATCAGCGTCAAAGTTTACGGGGGCTTCCATCGCTACCATGCACAGTAACTGCAGGATATGATTCTGTACCATATCCCTCAACGCCCCTGACTGCTCGTAATAGCCACCACGGTCTTCAACACCAACTGTTTCAGCGTTGGTAATCTGTACGTGCTCAATATAATTCCTGTTCCATATTGGTTCAAACAGAATGTTGGCAAAACGCAACGCCAAAATGTTTTGCACGGTTTCTTTACCCAGGTAATGGTCTATCCGGTAAATCTGCTCTTCTTTAAACATGCCGGTAAGCAGTTCATTCAACTCGTGCGCACTTTCCAGGTCGTGGCCAAACGGTTTTTCAACAATTATGCGTGTACAGTTTTTATCCTTGCATAAATTTAGTTTACCAAGCCGTTTTGCAATATCCGGTACGAGCTGCGGGGCAACGGCCAGGTAAAACAAAACATTAGCGTGCACATGCCAGTCTGTTTCATACTTTTTTACCAGATCGGTTATTGCCGTGTAGGCATTGCTATCGTCAGCATCCATGCGGAGATAGCCTACATGTTGAGAAAAATCTGTCCAGTGGCCGTTTTGTTCGCCACGGCGGCGGCTAAATTCTTGTATGCCCTGGAAGAGGTGTTCACGGTATTTATCGTCACTGTAATCAGTACGCCCTATGCCAATAATGGCAAATTTTTCAGGCATCCAGTCATCTAAAAAAAGGTTATATAACGCGGGTGTAAGTTTACGTTGGTTAAGGTCGCCACTACCGCCAAAAATAAATAAAACAGTAGCCGGCGGACGTTTGTGATTATTATTGCTCATAAATGTTTCTGTTGCTTTTTGTAAATGAAATGAAAAACGCGGCTACTTTTTGCGCTGCTGTTTTACGTTTCACTTTCTTGTTATTAACTTCTCTTATTCGCCGCCCTCGCTTTTCCATTCAGTATGAAATTTACCCGGCTTATCAATACGTTCGTAGGTGTGTGCGCCAAAATAATCGCGCTGCGCCTGTATTAAGTTAACCGGCATTTTTTCACTCGTAAATGCATCAAAGTAAGCCAGTGTACTGGCAAGACCACCAGCCGCAACATGGCTTTCAAGCGCCAGCACTGCAAACTTGCGGGCATTTCCTTCTTTTTTTAAGGCAAGTGCTGCGATACTTTCATCGAGCAGGATGTTTGACAAAGCATTATTATTTTTATATGCTTTGTAAAAGTCTTCAAGCAGCAGGGAGCGTATAATGCACCCGCCTCTCCATATTTTTACAACATCTGCCAAAGGAATATCCATTTGCAGCTCCGTTGAAGCTTTATACAACATTGAAAGCCCCTGTGCATAACATATAAGCGTTGCAAAATAAAGGGCGTCATGCGCCTGTTGTATAACTTCGTCCTTGTTCGCGTTTACTGCCTTAACAATATTTTTATATATGCTGAACGCCGCTGTTCTTTCGTCTTTATAAGATGATAGGTCGCGCATGGCTACAGCCATATCAATAGTAGGAATTGATACTGGTAAATCCATCGCATCCTGGCTTGTCCATTTGCCGGTGCCTTTGCTGCCGGCCCTGTCCAATATCATATCCACCAGCCTGTTGCCCGTCACATCATCCACCTGTGCAAAAACATCGCGTGTAATTTCTACCAGGTAACTTTGCATTTCTCCCTCGTTCCATTGCTTAAATATGTCATGCAATTCATCGTCATTCAATCCAAGCCCTCTTTTCAGCAAATCATATACTTCACTTATCAGTTGCATTATAGCATACTCAATACCATTGTGAACCATTTTTACATAATGGCCGGCGGCATCCTTACCCATATAAGCCACGCAGGGCTCACCGTTTACTTTGGCTGATACAGCTTCCAGGAGAGGTTGCGCATTTTGCCATGCTTCCTGGTCGCCTCCCGGCATAATACTGGGCCCGGTACGCGCGCCATGTTCACCACCGCTTACACCCATACCCATAAAATGTATGCCTTTTGGCTCAAGATATTTTACGCGCCTTAATGTATCAGTATAGTGGCTGTTGCCCCCGTCAATAACTATATCTTTAGCCTCCAGTAAAGGCAATAAGCTTTCTATTACACTGTCCACAGGTTTTCCGGCAGGCACAAGCATCATTATCTTTCTTGGCTTGCTCATTTGGCTTACCATATCTGCCAGTGTAGCCACACCTTTTACAGTTGTGCCTTTTGTTGCAGAAGCTTCAAGCGAAGCACCTTTTTCTGCGTCAAGATCAAAACCAATTACCGGGAAACCGTGGTCGGCCATGTTTAATAACAGGTTTCTGCCCATTACGCCCAATCCTATCATCCCAAAATCGTATAGCTGCTCTGCCATAAGTGAATATTTTGTTGAATTTGGTGGTGCAAGTTAGACAAATACACCCTAACAAATGTTTGAATTTGGTAAAATCAGCAATATCATAACATATCACCTGCTGCAGAGTTTATACTATGATAGTTATTTTTGATACAAATTATGTGATATGAACAATTTGATACAACAATTTAATGATTACCGCACGCGAATGAACGAGGTGATTTTGAGTAAAAATAACCTCGTTATGAAACGTTTGTGGAACCTTGATACCAACACGTACGAAGAGGGCGCACTGAATAAAAAAACAAAGGAAATGCTGGGCCTTGTAGCAAGCATGGTGCTGCGCTGCGACGACTGCATTAAATATCATCTTGGCAAAAGCCACGAACTTGGGGTTACCACCGATGAAATGTATGAAATATTTGCTGTTGCCAATGTTGTGGGTGGAACCATAGTGATACCACACACCAGGAAGGCGGCTGAATATTGGGAAGTGTTAACAGGCAGCCAGCAAATGAAATAATTATGTAATTGGCAGTAAGTAGTTTAAGTAATTTTTTTAAACTATGGCGAGGCTTTGTCACGATTCAGGAGGCTCCGGCAGCTTTTATTTTGCAATTACAGGGTTACTGCCGGGTTTATAAAAAATTTATAGGTGCTGCTAAATGCAACATTAATGCAAGTATAAGTTAATAAAGAAAAATAAAAAACCAGGTAATATTAAAATAAATTGTTAATTTTATTGGTATGCGGCTTTAAACAATTGTCGTAAACGCTGTCCGTTGAAAGCCATGCCTGCCATAGTAATACTGCTTTTGTTTACCCCATACCTTTTAATTGCTCAAAAGGTTAATACCACAAGTGTGCCCGTCGGCGCCAACACACCAGCACCGGCCAGTTATGCTGAACTGTATCCCAACATGTCGGCGAAATCAATAATGACACCTACGGGGTTTGGTAGTTCAGGCACCTACGTGTTTGGATTTGTTGGAGGAACTTTTCCGCAACCATACAGAAGCAAACCTGATTTTGTTGCGGCTGCCGGCTTTGGCGCAGGCAACTCATATAAAACAATAAGTGTAACCGGTATTTTAAATATTAACGACGTATCAAAATTCGATAACTACTCTGCCAGTTTTATTATAGCCAGGCACCTTGGTAAAGGCAGCAGTATTAGCGCCGGCGGCCTGCATTTGCTTGCTGATAAAAACAAAACCGATGGCATACCAAGTTATTTCCTGGTATTTAGCCACGCCGCACAAAATTTGCCTTCATTCACCCCGGGGTATTCAAAACTTAGTTATTCTTTCGGCATAGGTTCCGGCAGGTTTTTTGACAAAAGCCCAAAAGACATATCGGAAGGTAAAGGAAAAAAGGGCACTGCTGTTTTTGCCAATTTATCTTACGAGCTTTTTAAAAATTTTAATGTGAACGCTGAATGGACAGGCCTGAATTTAGGGATTGGCATTGGATGGAGGCCTAAGTTTAAACTGCCCGCGATAGCGATAGGGCTTGCAGATCTTACAGGCAATTCAGGCAACAAACCAAGATTTGTTGTTGGTATAGGACATGCTTTTGTGTTATCCCAGTAAATAATAAAAATGAAAAAAATTTTATTATTATTATTACTAGCCGGCCTTATTGTTTTTGCCGGGCAGGCGTATGGCCAGTCTAATGCGTCTAACACCACTACCCCTATTCCTTTACCGGTACCAGTGCCAAAGCCAAAACCCACTGATACTGTGCCGCACCGGCCAACGGACACTATACCGCACCCGCCCGATTCAGTGAAAATTGATTGCAAAACGCCACCGAAACTTGTTTCGTTTTCGCTGCCGTGCTGCGTTAGCAAAACAACAGATGTTGCCAGTATAGCAAAGGTTACATTTGACAACCAGCAGTGCCCGCCGCCTGCTGTAACCTTTACACCGGCTACTCTTTCTTTACCTTATCTTTCAAGCAGTAACCAAACTGTAACAGCATCCGCCGGCGGCGTAACGTTGCAGGCACAGGTAAATATTGTAAACGAGGATGTTTCAACAGGCTCAACACAGCTTTCTACTGACTTTAAAAGCATTGGGCAAAAGTTTTATGAAGCCATAATAGACTTGCTTGAAAATGCACCGTGCGCAGCAAAGGTAATTCCCCCGTCAGCTAATTTTGTTTACGAAACTTCATTAATATGCTGCCCGGGCGCGGCAGGAGGCAACTGTGTCACTACATCCCGAAAGTATTCAGGTTCGGCATCTATCGGTTATGGGTTTACCTGCCATTTTCCCATTTACGGCTGCCCGTACCTTGCTTCACTCGACGCGGTATTTAGTGCTAACGCGTCGGCAAGTGTTGGTATTAATTATAAATCAGGGTGTACTGTTGGCAGGGCATGTGCTTCTATTGATGGCAATATAAGCGTGGGGGGCGGTCTTGGGGCTACGCTTGCAGCGGGCTTTATTTCGGCTGAATTGCAACTGCTTGCCGGCGGCAGCCTTAACGGAAGTTACTGTTTTTATCCCAAAAACGAGTTAAGGGGCAATATAACAATGGGTTCGGTAAAAGTGGTGGGCACCGTTTCCGGCGGATGGGGGTTAATATCACATACCGTGGAGTTCACAGTGTTTAATGGGGTTAGCAAATCTTTTCCCGATTAAAATTATCTGTAGTAAAATGAAGAAAATTTCTCTACTTTTTTGCGTATTAGCTTATGGCTGCGCGGCTGCGGTGGCGCAAATACCTGCGTTTACAGCTAAGCAGGTGAAGGTTGGGGTACCTGCATTTTTGCCGGGCATTATGCCGGATTCTTCAGCAGCCACGCTGCAAAACGACACATTGTATTATACCCTTCAGGGCCAGGTGTTTGGTAAAGGAACAAGAATTTCATTAAACAATCATTTTGCTTCGCCGCGTACGCCATGGCAAACGATATTTGAAATGGCAGATGCTTACGCCAAAAAAGATAAACAGAGAATAATCGCTTTGTATGAAACAGGTTCACAAGCCAAAATTAAAGCGCTATTATCCGGCGCCAATGGTACCCAATTTTTGAATTTTGTAAGCAGGGCTTCAAAATCAAATCTCCGGCTCCTGGCGGGTTTTGCTTATAAGAACGGCTGGATTGTTTATACTAAGGACGATGCATACGGGTTACATGATAATTATATTATACAGCAGGATGGAAGATACAAACTTGCAGCTTTGGACGATAACATGGCCGAAAGCTGGAATTTGAGTTTGTATTATAAGTTTGAGCCTGCCCCTTTTGTACCTGTTAAAAATGTGCGGTTGCCGGATAGCCTCGCCTATAGCGACTCAATTATTGTGGTCATAAACACACCTGCAGCCAGCAAACATTGGGTGGCTATTATTGGCGACAAACCGGGTGAGCAGGTTTACAGGCTAATTGAAGACAATGGTGTAAATGATTTGGACAGGCAGCCGCAAAAAATTAGTTTTTACCTGGGCGGCTTGAATTTCCGGGACAAAGGCTTTCATAAATTTTATATTATCTCGCTTAATTATCCTGTACAACGGGTTTCATCTAATTTTTTCACCCCGTCCCAAAACCAAATCCAGGTTTATTAACCATTTCAACAATAAAATTTAGTTGTCTTTCTACCTCACTTCAAGTTCGTCTTTTGAGGGTAGCGGCGGAAAGGGGTTATGTGGTTCGGTTTGATACCAATAAGATACGGAAGCTATATCATCCTGGCGTGGCAGGTAGCGCCCGTCTAAGTGCCAGCCAATGTCCTGTATGGTTACTTTAAGGCCACTGTTAAACCTGATGGGGTCTGTTATGTGCCAGCGGTACATGCCGAACCGTTGCATAACATTGTAGTGGCCATCTCCCTTTATTACCTGCGGCACACCGGTGTACGGGCCGCTGAATACGGTGTACTCACTGCCCATATCTCCATTATCTCTTTTTTGCCTTGAATCAAAATCATAAGAGCCACAGAAATAGTCCTCGGTTCCTGTGCCGCATATAGTAGGAAACTTTGTGTCTCCATCCATAAAGAACTTTATTTCACCCTCACCCCACCAGCCATTATCATACGCACCAAACGCAATATAGGTGCCTACATACTGACCTTTGCCCTGTATGCTATCAACCAGTGTGTAGTCTGTTTTGTAAGGCAGGGGATTAGTGCGGCGGTATTGTGCGTGGAAATAAGCGGCGTCTGAAGGTACATCGGTAAGCAGGTAGTCAACCTGGTAATACAGTACCATATCTTCATTTGATATATTCTCCAGGGTTATTTTGCATTTCTTCCTGAATGGCATAGGCCAGTAGCTGTTAAAAGCGCTGCCGGGGTTTACCACAATTGGCAGGCTTGTTACCTGCGAATATTGCCCCCATCCCATACAAAAAAAATCGCCTACGGGCACCTCAACGCTGGGGCTTGTTTCATCATCCCAATAAATTCTTAAAATTTCAAAGCGCCAGTTGCCGGTAGGCGTCATCCATATATGCTGAATGCTGCCGCTGCTGTCAATTTCGGCAACAGTATAGGTGGTATGTTTTTTTATTACAACGCTTGGGCTCACTTTCCATGTTTGGCCCAGTTCCCTTGCCGGGCCGGCCCCGGTACCGGTGGTAGCCATACCGCCCTTGCCTTTTGCCCCATTAAAATTTTCAGGGCTGATGGAGCGTGTCCTCGCATCAGACAACATATAAATGTTGCCAAGATTTACATTAGTGCCATTAAATTTTTGTTGGCCGTATGCAGTTGGAACAATTGAGCAGGCAGAAAGAAATATGGTAAGCAGTCGTTTCATATTTTGGCTATTTTACTGTGCTGTGCACGTTTTAAAGGTAGAAAAAAATGTGATAACGAATGTAATGAGAAATCCTCTGAAACAACTTCAGTGTTAAATATTTAAATGCAGGTAAATAGCTATCGTTATATTGTAGTTTTTTTATTTAAAAAAGTTTTGCCGCAAGGGAGAAGTTCCAATAGCCGAAGCTTTGATTGCTTATGCCGTCGCGCTGAAAAACATTCGTGAAACAAACTTTAACGGCAAGCTGCTTACTCCTTAGCAGGTAATAACCGCAACCGGGTTTGATACCCAAATAAGCATGATTATTAAAAAAAGAGGGCCCACCTGTTAATACCGCAAAAAAGCGTCGGGAGGGCTGAAAGTATGCACCTGCGTATAGGGTTGTAATCGCATCTTTTGCATAAATGGGTTTATCATCATTAGTAAGGTATAATAATTTGGTGCCACCGAAAACATCAGCACTAAGGTCAAGAGCAGGGCGTACCCATGTTTTAGTGCGCATATACACTTGCAAACCTGCGCCAAAACCGGTAGCATTGTTACTTATAGTACGGTCATATTGAGTGGCATTTACATTAAAGGCAATGCAGGCAGATATTTTCCTGTCTTTTTGCGCAAGGCAACAGGTGGAAATAAGAAAACCGGTAGCCAAAAATAACGCTCTCATATTGAAATGACTACAACGCGGGTGAGTTTGTTGCAAACGTAGCGGAGAAGACAAACTTACTTATAGCCCCGGTTGTGCATAACACATCATTTGGAGAATTAAATCTGGGTCCGGGCAATTATGCAGGTAAGCATCACGCTCTGAAAGTTTGCAAACACCCGGGTAATCGCCCTTCATTACCCGCATGTCTTTTACTATTTGAAAATGCAGGTGCGGCGGCCAATGGCCATTTTCCTGCAGTGACCCAAAGTGGCCAATAATTTCGCCCTGGCTTACAAATTTTCCTTCTTTTAACGGGTAAAGGTCCTTAAGGCTTAGATGGCCATACAGCGTGTGGAAAACAGTGGTGTCAAGCTGGTGCTGTAAAATAATCGTGGCGCCGTAGTCTCCATAATTATTGTTAAACGCAAAACTATGCACCACGCCGCCCAAAGGAACAAACACGGGCGTATCAATTTCACCCCAAATATCAATGCCGAGGTGAACCCGTCGCGGTTCACTTGTTTTATTAACTCCTGTATTGTACTTATCATTATCAAACACCCCACTGCGCGCGTACACCGTTCGGTGTTCATTATAACCGCCTATACCGTATTTACAGTTGTTGCTTTTTAGAAGATTGGAAACATAATTGCTGAACTTGCTGGTATCTGTGATTATTTCGTTGGTAAGGGTTGTATTATTAACCGTAAAATCCATCAGCAACAACTTATCCACCCCTGCATCAAACGGAACAACCCTGGTAAAAAGTTGCTTATGTTTAATAAGAGTGCTTATAAGGTTGTTGTGACTTACCATACTGTAAAGTTATGAAGGTGGTTTACATAAAGAAAAAGAAACCCTGCTTTTAGCAGGGCTTCAATTTTATTTTGTTTTTTGGGTATTTAATTCTTTCAATATTTCGTCAATGGCCGCATCCAGTTGCGGATCGCGGTTATTAATCCTGTCCTCAAAAGTGTTTACAACTTTAATATCAGGCTGCACGCCGTTAAATTCAATGTCCTTTCCATCAAGCGTGTAACATCCCCATGACGGCAGGCGGACAAAAGAACCGTCAACAAGGCCGGCACCACTGGTAAATATTATCCAGTGGTATGTTTCGTTGCCCACTATTTTACCAAGCTTCAACGCTTTAAAGCCGGTAGCGGTCATTTCGGCGTCACTTAAAGACTGTTCATTAGTAAGAAGAATAATGGGCTTGTCGCTCGGAGCAAAATTTGGCTGTTTTGTCAGCTTGCCTTCGCGGTATTTCCACTGCAGGTATGAACGCTGTGAGAGGAATTCAAGCACTTTATCGTGCACGTTACCGCCGGTATTGTACCTTAAATCAAGAATAAGTGCGTCCCGGTTAATTAGTTCCTTAGTCATGTCTTCTATAAAATGCTCCAGTTGGCCTTCGCCCATATCTTTCATGCAGGAATACGCGATTCTTTTATTACCACGTTCATCAACGCGTTTTTGATTATTATCAATCCACTCGTCGTATAGGCCGTCAACGATGCTGAACTGCGGGTGAATTTTTACGGTAATGGTATCTTTACCTCTTTTAAAGCCAAGCTTTATCTCTTTGTCTAAAGATGGCCTGGTGAAATAGTAAAAGCGGTCCTGTGCAGGGTCAATACTCTTATCGTCAACAGTAGTAAGCATATCGCCCGGTTGAACCTTTATGTCATCTTTATCGGCCGCGCTGTTAAATAATACGTGGTCAACTTTATAGGGATTAGTATTATCAAATATTATCCCGGTTTGCATGGTGGTATTATGCAGGCTTATGGTTTCATCAGCGCCAAAAGAGCTAAAGCCCTGGTGTGATGAGTTTAATTCGCCAAGCATATCATTTAACAATACCCTTAAATCATTCCTGTTATTAAGATATGGCAGGAATTGGCTGTAATATTGTTCCGTTTTTTTCCAGTCAATGCCGTGAAATTTCTCGTCGTAATAATTCTCATCCAGTTGCGCCCATGCTTCGTGAAACACCTGGCTGAATTCGGCCGACAGGTTCCTGCGGAAGGTATAGCTTATGCTGATGGGGTCAACTTTATTGGCATCAATATTCAGTTTGGCAATATTGCCATGCACCAGTATGTAGTATTTTTCGCTCGACACTACAATGCTGCCGGCACCGCCTTCTGTACCATTGATTTTTTCCGTCTTGGGCATTTCAAAAGGCTCCAGTGTTGTTTTAAACAGGGCTGGCTCACCATCAGTACGGTCGCTTATATACAGCACAAAAGTTTTTGTGTCCCGCTGCAGTACTTCTGACAGGTATTGAGAGCCAAATGACGGGCCTACCTGCTCAATCCGGTCCATTATCCTGTCTAAATCAATTTTTATCGGAACAATGGCAGAATCTTTTTTTGAAGAGGTATCTTTCTTCGCTTCTTTAAACAATTCGTCAAATTTGTCCGTTCTGTAAGGTTCATCAATTTTTTGCAGGGGCAGGCGGTAAATATGCGGATCCTGCAGCCCTGTTGGATATGCAGCCTGCAGGCGGGAAGAAATAAAGTAAATGTATTTACTGTCAGGAGACCATATAGGGCTTGTTTCTGTTATGCCGGTGCTGGTAAGATTAATCGTTTTGTCTTCCTTGATGTTATGGATGAATATGTCCTGCTCAAAGTTTCTGAAAGCAGTAAATATTACGTATTCATCGTTTGGTGAAAAACCAGGCCCGCTGCCTTCAAATCCCCATATTTCGTCTTTTACAATTGTTTTGCTTTGCCATGTTTTAAGGTCGAGCAACCGTACCTCGTTGCGGCCGCTTAAATAAACAGCAGTGTTCCGTTTTTTATTAATAGTTATATCCCTGTCGTTGGCTGCATCAGTAGTAAGTTGTTTTATAGGTGAACTGCCATCAGCAGCCACGGTGTAAAGATTTTGAAAACCATCCAGCGTTTGGTTGAACAATAAGGTTTTATTATCACTCATCCACTTTACTTCAGATACTCTTTCGGCTGAGCCGCGGTGAATTTGCTCAATATATTTTCCTTCTATATCGCTTACAAAAAGCTCGCCTCTTGAAATAAAAGCAAGTTTCTTGTTATCTGGTGAAACATCAAAGGCAGTTATATTCTGCCTCACCTCAAAATCTTTTTCCTGGGGTAAAATGTTGTTTCGCACAATTGAAATATGCATTTTCTCCGCACTTTTTGAAGCAACATTATATAACCACAACTGGTAATCTTTTTCAAAAACAACCTCGCCGCCGTTGGCGTTAACTATGGGGCTTTTAATAGACGTAGTAAATTTCGTCAGTTGTGTTTTTTTGCCGTTGTCAAAAGTGTACAGGTTATATTCGCCATTAGCTTCGTCTGAAATAAAATATATATTTCCTTTCTTGTCAAGTGTAGCCCCAAAATCTTTTCCCTGCCAATCGGTATATCGTTTATATTTTTTTGTAGTAGGGTTGTATGACTGTATATCGGGGTTAAAAGGCCCTTTGTACCGCTTGCGTGCAACCTGGTTACTGCTCTCCCATGTATCGTTAAAAAACAATTCGCCGGTTGTTGGGTCTTCAAACACGTTGTGGTCGTACAGGAAAAAATTGTCGCCAAAAACACGTTCTGCAGTGCCACCGTTTATACTAACCTTGTAAGTTGATTGCCTGCTGTCCCTGTTACTGGTGAAATAAATATATTTTGAATCCCAACTCCACGAACTTACATCATCGGTGCCGCTAAACCACGTAAGCTGTTTTACATCCCCGCCTTCAAGCGGCATAATAAACACATCGGCATTGCCAAACTGCCTGCCTGTAAAGGCTACCCATTTGCCGTCCGGGGATATTTTGGCGCTGGTTTCATAACCCTGCATCCCTGTAAGGCGTGTGGCTATACCATCTTTTACACTGGCTTTCCATAAATCTCCCTCAAAACTGAAAATAACTGTTTGACCATCGGGCGTAAGGCAGGGTTGGGAGAGAAAATATGCATCATTGGACTGTGCTGTTGCGGTAAAAAAAATACAGGCACAGGCAATAAGCAGTGTTATTGGTTTCATATTATTTATTTATGAAATGAATATACAATGCGTAGCAGTATTACAAAAAATTTTATGATAAAAGGGTACCGGGTTATACGGAAAAGCCCCGGTTATGCCGGGGCTGCGGAAAAATAAGTTCTGTATTATTTATAATTAATGTACCGTAATGCTAATGGTTACAGTTGCCATAATATGGTTGTTGTGTGCATGTACCAGGCTATCAACATAAGTACTGTCATACGGGTAATGTGTTGTATCATGCCCCGTAGGCGGGTAGCCGGGCAGGGTATCATGAGGGTATTGTGGTGTTGTATCATGCGGATATGAAGTTGCTGTATCGTGAGGATAATTCGGCATGGTGTCATGCGGCTGACCCGGCACTGTGTCGCCCGGGCCTGGGTAGGTAGTATCGTGGGGGTAATTGGAAGAATCATAAGCGGGTGGTGGAGGCGGAGGCGGGTAATTTGGTACAGTGTCGTAGGGATTGAAAGAGGTGTCGTACGCGGGGATACTGTCCGCACCTTCACCACTTATTATATAACAGGTTATTTTATAAGTGCCCGGCTTACTGAAAGATACAGCGGCAATTCCCTGGCCGGTGGAATTAAAGGATGCGTAGCCTGAAGAAGTACTCATCCAGATAAGATGTGTTCCCGGAGGCATATTAGTAACACTTAAAGAGACTTTCTCCCCTGTTGCGGCATTTGTTGTTGACGCCTTAAGTGCGGGCGCCGCTATTGAGGGGCTCAACTGTTTTTGGCAGGCATATAACATTACGAGAGCGGCCGTGATGCAACCCGTTCCGATTAGCAGATTCCTTTTCATATATATGTATTTGTATTCAGAGAGTTTTATACATATACACAACAAAGCCTTTAAGCGTTGGGTAGGTGAAAAGTTTTATGATAAAAAACTAAGGTTTACCAGGCGGTTGAGTTCAGGTATGTTTTTTTAGTTCTATCACTTCGCAGTTTTTCATTTCCTTCCCGTCAATTACAAACCTTATCAGTGTTCTTACCTTATGCCATCCCTGCAGGCCGGCTGCCCCGGGGTTCATGTGCAGGCACTGCAATTTATCGTCGTAGATGATTTTTAGTATGTGGGAATGGCCACTGATAAAAAGATTGGGATGTTCTACCGCTATTACCGGCTTTACCACTGGTGTATATTTTGGCGGGTAACCACCTATGTGTTTCATAAAAACTTTTACGCCCTCCCGGGTAAAAATTAGCTGTTCCGGGTATTCGCTTCTTATGTCCTGGCCGTCAATATTACCGTAAACACCCACCAGTGGTTTAAAGTTGCGAAGCCTTTCGGCAATGGATAATGTGCCAAAATCGCCTGCATGCCAAATTTCGTCACATTGTTCAAAATGTTTAAATATTGCTTCGTCTAAATAATTATGAGTGTCTGATAATAGCCCTATGCGTAACATATAGCAAAAGTCTTAAAAATCAGCGGCAGGCAAAACCCCGGCTTCAATACTAAAAATTGTTGGGCATTGTAACCATCATCTGCTGCCTCATTGCAGTTCTTTTATCATATCCACCACCGCGTCTACCCAAAGCGGGTTTGTATTTAAGCATTGTATCATTTCATACGTTTCTCCTCCGGCTTCCATAAATGTTTCCTTGCCGCGCATGGCAATTTCTTCCAGTGTCTCCAGGCAATCACTTACAAAGGCAGGGCAAAGTATCAATAACT
Source organism: Chitinophagaceae bacterium (assembly GCA_035550215.1). Classification (GTDB taxonomy): domain Bacteria; phylum Bacteroidota; class Bacteroidia; order Chitinophagales; family Chitinophagaceae; genus JABDFW01. The sequence continues at coordinate 18,493 of DASZPM010000014.1, forward strand.
TTTTTATTCCTTCTTGGGGTAATACCTCCAGGCGCTTGTCTGTAAATGGCTCCAGCCACCCCTTACCAAGGCGTGATTGAAACGAAAGGCTGTATTTTTCCTTTGGTATGCCAAGTTTTTGTGTAACAAGCTTTGTGGTTTCAAACACCTGGTGGCGGTAGCAGGCAGCGTGTGCAGGGGATGCTACATTGCAGCAATCATTCACCATAAGGCAATGGTTTTTGGTGGGGTCGGTTTTTAAAAGATGGCGCCCCGGTATGCCGTGATAGCTGAATAATATTTGGTCATACTCTTTTACAAGATGCGGTTTTATACTTTCTGCCAGTGCATTTATATAACGTTCATCATTATAAAAAGGCTGTACAATTTTTAGCCTGAAAGGGTAGTTGTATTTTACATGTATCTCCTTCATGTATTCTACTTCCGTTTCAAAACTGCTCATGGCATAATGTGGGTATAACGGAAAAATAATCACTTCTTCCAGGTCAGGGTTTGCTGCAAGCATTTTGTCATACGCGTCCTTTGGCGAAGGGTTACCATAACGCATAGCCAGCCCAACCGGTATATCCAATTTTTCCTGTACCGCTTTTTGCAACTGTTTTGAAATAATAATGAGCGGGGAACCATCTTTCTGCCAGATGGTGCGGTATGCTTCTGCTGATTTTGGCGTACGAAATGGCACAATTATACCTTTAACCAGCAGTGCGCGCCTTACATAAGGCAGGTCTATAACGCGCTCATCCATCAAAAATTCTTTCAGGTATTTTTTTACATCTTTTAATTCAGTAGAATCCGGGGAGCCAAGATTGGCGAGGATAACTCCTTGCTTTGCCATGTAAATATTTTTATTGGCGCAAAATTAACAGCATATTGTTGCGGATGAATATTTTTTAGAATGTTTATCCATTTTGAAGGTTGATTTATAAAACATGACAAATAAATGACAGTGAACTGACGTTACTCATGTTTTTACGCAAACCCGCACGGTTACCTTTGCCCGTATATAAGAGAAAGACTTGTTAACAGCGAAATGGAAATAAATCAATTTTATATAGCGGGCATAAATTACAAAAAAACTGACGCATGTGTAAGAGGGCAGTTTGCCGTTAACCAGCAGCAATACCTGGCACTTACACAAAAAGCAAAAGCAGCAGGCATTAATGAATTTTTTGTATTGAGCACCTGCAACCGTACCGAGATTTATGGATTAGCGCCAAACGAAGAAAGCCTGGTTAACTTATTATGCAGTGAAACAACAGGCAGCCGGGAGGATTTTACACATCTTTGTTATGTTAAAAATGGCCCGGATGCTGTTAACCATCTTTTTTCAGTAGCCGCAGGCCTTGATTCACAAATTTTGGGGGACTATGAAATTGTTGGCCAAATAAAACAGGCTGCCCGTATAGCTAAAGAAAATGGTTTTATAGGAACGTTTATGGAGCGGCTGATTAATAGTGTGCTGCAGGCATCTAAAGCTATTAAAAGCCAGACTGAACTTAGTGGCGGCACCGTATCAGTAGCATTTGCCGCAATACAATTTTTAAAAGAACACATCAGTAATTTCAGCGACAAAAATATTCTTGTTCTTGGCACCGGTAAAATTGGCAGCAATACCTGTAAAAACCTGGTTGATTATTTGAATGCGCGTAACATTACGCTGATTAACCGTACAGAAGATAAAGCGCTGCAATTAGCCAGCGAGTTAAAATTACAAACTGCCCCTTACGAGGCGCTTGAAGAAAAGTTGCAGGAGGCTGACATAGTTATTGTTGCCACCAACAGCGCCAGCCCGGTTATTACAAAAGCCGATGTAGCGGGCAGCAAACCAAAAATACTTATTGACCTTTCTATACCCAATAATATTGACCCTTCCGCTAAAGAATTGCCGCATATTACACTGGCCAATGTGGATGACCTTTCAACCATTAATGACAAAACGCTTCAAAAACGTATGGCTGAAGTACCAAAAGCAAAAGCCATTATACAGGAACATATAGATGAATTTACTGCCTGGCACAGCATGCGCAGGCACGTGCCGGTATTAAAAGCCGTAAAGGAAAGGTTAAGCAGCATTAATAAATGCCCTTTGTTCCGGTCGGCTTACCCTGAAGTGGCCGAATGTTATGCGCCGGCAGACAGTATTCAAAAAGTTGTAAATAACGTGGCAGTAAAAATGCGCAGCCAGCACCAGCCCGGGTGCATTTACATAGAAGCGATAAATGATTTTATTACCAGCCGCGTTAACTAATTTTGCCGGATGAGTGTTGCTTTAAAGATAGGTACAAGAGACAGCCAACTGGCTGTTTGGCAAGCCACATTGGTAAAAGGCGAACTGGCTAAGGCCGGTATTAGCAGCGAACTTGTATATATAAAAAGCGACGGGGATATTGACCTTGTTACGCCCCTTTACGCCATGAACGTGCAGGGCGTTTTTACAAAAGCCCTTGATGCCGCGTTATTAAGCAACCGTATTGATATTGCAGTACATTCAATGAAGGATGTGCCCACACAACTGGCCCAGGGCATTGTGCAGGCGGCCGTATTAAAAAGAGCATCTTATAAAGACATATTTATATACAAACATAAAAACGTTATTGACGATTGGGGGTTGCTGGAAGAATCACCGGACAACCCCTCAATAGCCGGTCTTATTGCTACCAGCAGCGTTCGCCGCAAGGCCCAGTGGCTGCACAGGTACCCCAACCATGGTATTGAAAACCTGCGCGGTAATGTAAATACCAGGCTGCACAAAGTGGAAGAGAGTAATTGGGATGGCGCCATATTTGCCGCCGCCGGCCTTGAACGCATACATGTGCGCCCGGCAAACAGCATTGAATTACCCTGGATGTTGCCTGCACCGGCGCAAGGGGCTATAATGGTTGTTTGCCGTGAAGGAGATGCTCACGCTGCCGAAGCATGCGGTATATTAAACGATGCAGAAACTGCTGTTTGTACAAAACTGGAGCGCGATTTTTTAAAAACACTAATGGGCGGCTGTTCCACTCCAATAAGCGCCCTGGCTGAAATAAAGGACAATATACTCACCTTTAAGGGCAGCATTTTATCAACAGACGGAAAACAAAAAGTGTCTGTTGAAAAAAATGTGCCTGCATACGGTAGTTATACCGCAGAAAATGTTGGAATTGACTGCGCGAACGAGGTTTTGCAAAAAGGTGGTGCTAATATTGTACAAACAATTCGTAATGCAGCAAACTGGTAAAAGTATACTTTGCGCCCGGCCAATTGAGCAATCCCTGCTTACAAAAGCGGCCGAAAAAGGTGTGAACATACAGGTATTGCCTTTTATTGAAATAAGAAAAATTATAACGCCCGATTTAAAAAACAGTTTAGCGTCGCTTGCGCTGCAAAAAATAGATGTGGTTTTTACAAGCATTAATGCAGTGGAAAGCGTCGCCCTAAATTTAACCGCAATGCCTTTAAACTGGCGGATATCGTGCATAGGCGGCGTAACCAAAGAAGCGGTTGTAAAACATTTTGGTGATGAACACCTCGGCGCAAGGGCCCGCAACGCGTCTGCACTGGCAAGAAAAATAGTAAATGCCGGGGTAGCAAAAGAAGTTTATTTTTTTTGTGGTGAGCAGCGGCTTGATGATTTGCCTGAAACATTGCGCGTTAATAATATAAGGGTACATGAAGTTATTGTTTACCAAACCCTGCAAACACCCCACGAGGTGGAGGAAGATTTTGACGGAATTATGTTTTTCAGTCCTACGGCTGTGCACAGTTTTTTTTCTGTTAATACTGTTCCCATAAACGTGGTAATGTTTTCCATTGGTAAAACAACAACAGCTACTATACAAACATATTGCACTAACAGGGTTATAACCAGTGAATGGCCAGGGCAGGAAAATCTTGTGGATAAGGTGTTGGAATATTTTGCATAACTGGTAAACAACAGCGCCGGAGAATATTACATTATGAATGATATAAAGAACGATATTTTATTGAGGACGTTAAAAGGGGAAACTACAGGCAGGCCGCCGGTATGGATGATGCGCCAGGCGGGACGGTATTTACCGGAGTATATGGTATTGCGGGAGAAATACGGGTTTTTTGAACGATGCCAAACGCCTGCATTAGCCGCAGAAATAACACTACAGCCGGTTGATATTATTGGTGTTGATGCAGCCATTTTATTCTCTGATATATTAGTAGTTCCACAGGCGATGGGGCTTGAGGTGCAATTAATAGAAAGCAAAGGGCCCATATTGCCTGAGCCCATTAAAACAGAAGCTGATTTAAACAGGATACGCGTACCCGATGTTGATGAAACGCTTGGTTATGTTTTTGATGCCGTAAAATTAATTAAGCAGCAATTGAACGGCAGGGTGCCGCTGATAGGTTTTGCAGGCGCGCCATGGACGTTGCTTTGCTACATGGTACAGGGTAAAGGTTCTAAGACGTTTGACGAAGCAAAAATTTTCTGTTATACGCAACCTGCTTTGGCGGATAAGCTTTTGCAGATGATTACCGATACCACCATTGCTTACCTGAAAGGCCAGGTAAAAGCAGGGGCCGATGTAGTGCAAATATTTGATAGCTGGGGTGGTTTGCTGAGCCCGGCTGATTTTGAAAATATCTCTTTGAAGTATTTAAGGCAAATTGTTGCCGCGCTTAAAGATGAGGTACCGGTAATAATTTTTGCGAAAGGCGCATGGCATTCTTTGGAAAGTATGGCCGCAACAGGGGCAAGTGGCCTGGGTATTGACTGGTGCATTACACCACAATTAGCCAGGCAGTTTGCCGGTGATGCTGTAGCGCTGCAGGGTAATTTTGACCCTGCAAAACTGTTAGCACCCATCCCGGTTATCAAGAATGAAGTGAGTGATATGCTTAAAGCTTTTGGTAAAGGCAGGCATATTGCCAACCTGGGGCATGGCATATTGCCTAATGTACCAGTTGACCATGCGCGCGCATTTGTTGATGCAGTGAAGGAGTTTAGCTGGCAATAATTGCACATGCTGAGTAAAGCTTTGCAGCATAAGTGAGTGACACAACCACAGTTTGTTAAAGCAGTGCAGCCGGCAACCACAATAATAGCCTTAAATTTTATAACAATGGAGGCACAAACACAGAACAAAACAGCCACAAAAGAGTTCCGCAACAAGTGGATTGGGTATATATATGACCTTCAAAACCGCATTTGCGGTGCTTTGGAAGAGTTGGATGGCAAAGCTGTTTTTGCTGAGGATGAATGGCAGCGCGGGCAGGATGGTAAAGGCGGCGGTGGCCTTACACGGGTTATTGCCGACGGCAATGTTTTTGAAAAAGGTGGCGTTAATACCTCAGTAGTGTACGGGCACGTTACCGATGTAATGCGCAGGCAGTTAAAGCTTGACGGCAATACATGGTTTGCATGTGGTTTATCATTGGTAATACACCCGCTTAACCCATACGTGCCAACAGTGCACGCTAACTGGCGGTATTTTGAATTGTACGATGAGGCAGGCAATGTTTGCGACCGTTGGTTTGGCGGGGGTACTGACCTTACGCCTTATTACCTGTTTGAAGAGGACGCGGGGCATTTTCACGGTACGCTGAAAAATACACTGGCGCCGTTTGGGGATTATTTGTACCCCACTTACAAAAAATGGTGCGATGAATATTTTACCAACACGCACCGCGCTAATGAAATGCGTGGCATAGGAGGTATTTTTTATGACCACCTTCGCCCTGCAGACGAAGCAGACGCTGAGCGGTTGTTATCTTTCCAGCAGGCAAACGGCAATGCGTTTTTAGCTGCCTACCTGCCAATAGTGACCCGGAGAAAAGATACGCCGTTCGGGGAGGGCGAAACTGAGTGGCAGGAAATAAGAAGAGGGCGTTACGTAGAGTTTAATTTAGTGCACGACAGGGGAACATTATTTGGCTTAAAAACAAATGGCCGTACGGAAAGCATATTAATGAGCCTTCCGCCACGCGCGCGCTGGTACTATAATTACCAGCCTGCTGCGGGCAGCGAAGAGGATAAGCTCTTACAGGCTTGTTTGCAGCCGCGGGAATGGGCATAGGTTAAAGATTTTATTAACTTTTTTGCATGAAGCTGGAACAATCGTTTATTGCTGATATAAAAGAGATAATAAGCGCAGCGCGCAGCAGGGCTTATTCTGCTGTTAATCTTGCCATGATTGAGGCCTATTGGAATATTGGTAAAAGAATAGTTGAAGAAGAGCAAAACGGTCAAAAGAGAGCTGAATATGGGGAGTTTGTAATTGCCGAGCTATTGCGTCAATTATTGCATGAGTTTACGAGGGGATTTTCCCAGCAAAATCTTCGGAATTTCCGGCAATTTTACCTTCGCTTTCCGGCTACTTCAATTCACTACGCAATGCGTAGCGAATTGCCAAACGCAGCACCTCTTTTGCTAAGAAAGGAACTAACGTGGACGCACTATCGTTTATTAATGCGGGTGGAAAATACCAAGGCTATGATGTATTACATTAATGAAGCGGCGGATAATAATTGGAGTACCCGTACACTTGAAAGAAATATTAATACCTTTTACTATGAAAGGATATTATCATCTCAAAATAAAGCAGGGGATATTACCCGGTCTAAAGATGTCGAAAAACAATCCCCGGCAGATTTTATAAAAGACCCGTACATTTTTGAATTTCTAAATATACCTGAACCATCAAATATCAGCGAACATAGCATTGAGGGCGCATTGATTGATAATCTTCAACACTTTCTGCTGGAATTAGGCAAAGGGTTTTCTTTTATCAAAAGGCAATACCGCATTAACACTGAAACAAAATCATTTTCAATAGACCTGGTTTTTTATAACTATCTCCTAAAATGTTTTGTTTTATTCGATCTGAAAACCGGTGAACTTGGCCACCAGGACGTAGGCCAAATGGATATGTATGTACGTATTTTTGATGACCTGCAACGCGGGAAAGAAGACAACCCTACCATCGGGATAATTTTGTGCACTTACAAAGACGAAACAATAGTAAAATACTCGATATTAAACGGAAGCGAACAGCTTTTTGCAACCAAATACAGGTTATACTTACCGACAGAAGAAGAACTGATAAAAGAAGTGGAAAGGGAAAAATTTATTATAGAAAATAAAATAAAAAATCAGCAATAAAATGTATTTACAAAGACGAAACCGTATTCTGCGCCAGTCGCCGGCAATACGCTCACTTGTAGCAGAAACAATATTAACGCCCGGTGATTTTATTGTGCCCATGTTTATTGACGAAGGCGAAAATGTATTGTTCGAAATTCCGTCTATGCCAAACTATTACAGGCGCTCATTAGACCTGACGGTGAAAGAAGTAAAAGAACTGTGGGGCATGGGTATAAAAAGCGTGTTGCTTTTTATTAAGGCAAAAGACGAATTAAAAGATAATACCGGCAAAGAAGCATGGAACCCCGGCGGCCTTATGCAACGCAGCATAAAAGCTATTAAAGACGCCGTACCAGGTATGTTTGTAATGACGGACGTTGCGCTGGACCCATATTCTTCTTACGGGCACGACGGCATTGTAAAAGACGGCGAAATTGTAAATGATGAGACCGTTGAAGCGCTGGTAAAAATGAGCCTTAGCCATGCACAGGCGGGGGCTGACATGGTTGCCCCCAGCGATATGATGGATGGGCGAATTGGCGCTATACGCGAAGGGCTGGAGCAAAACGGTTTTACCAAAACAGGTATTATGGCATACAGCGCAAAATATGCTTCCTGCTTTTACGGGCCATTCAGGGATGCGCTGGATAGTGCACCCGGCTTTGGGGATAAAAAAACATACCAGATGGATTATGCCAACCGCAGGGAAGCCATTCGTGAAACACAAATGGATATTATGGAAGGCGCTGATATTGTTATGGTAAAACCGGCATTAGCATACCTTGATGTAATACGCGAAGTAAAGGACGCTGTTGATGTGCCGGTTAGCGCCTATAATATAAGCGGCGAATACGCAATGGTAAAAGCCGCCGCAAAAATGGGATGGCTGAACGAGGATAAAGCAATACTTGAAACACTTACTGCTATAAAACGTGCTGGTGCAGATTTGATAGCTACCTATTTTGCCAAAGACGCTGTAAAGCTGATAACACAATAAAACCGGGCTGCATGAAAATTGCAGCCTTTACCAGGATAAAACCTATTTCATGTACCAGAGAAGTAAAGAACTATTTGAAAGGGCGCAACAAAGTATTCCCGGGGGCGTAAACTCTCCTGTTAGGGCTTTTAAGAGTGTTGGCGGAACACCTGTGTTTATTGATAAGGCTAAAGGCGCTTATTTATACGATGTTGACGGTAACAAATATATTGACTATATAGCATCGTGGGGACCGATGATTTTAGGCCATGCGTATGAGCCGGTAGTAAAAGCCATACAGGAGCAAGCCATTTATTCAACATCTTATGGTGCGCCTACAGAGCTTGAAATAAAAATGGCCGAGCTTATTAAAAGCATGGTGCCGAATGTTGACCTTATACGGATGGTGAGCAGTGGCACAGAAGCATGTATGAGCGCAATACGTGTTGCAAGAGGATATACCGGCAGAAACAAGATTATTAAGTTTGAAGGCTGCTACCATGGCCATGCCGACAGCTTTTTAGTGAAGGCAGGCAGCGGCGTAGCAACATTAGATATTCAAACTGTACCGGGTGTAACGGCAGGTACAACAAATGATACATTAACCTGCGCATACAACGATATTGATGCTGTTGCAGCATTGGTACAGGAGCACAAAGGAGAAATTGCCGCCATTATTGTTGAACCTGTTGCGGGCAATATGGGCTGCATTTTACCTGCGCCGGGATTTTTAGAAGGCCTTCGCGAAATTTGTGATAATGAAAGCATCGTATTAATTTTTGATGAGGTAATGAACGGCTTTCGTCTTGGTTTGGGTGGTGCGCAGGAAAAGCTTGGTATTGATGCAGACCTTGTTACTTATGGCAAGGTAATAGGCGCCGGTATGCCTGTTGGCGCTTTTGGCGGCAAAAAACATATTATGCAGGTAGTTGCGCCTTTGGGCAGTGTGTACCAGGCAGGCACATTAAGCGGCAACCCTATTGCAATGATTGCCGGCTACACTTTACTAAGTGTTTTAAAAGAGCAACCTCAACTGCTTAAAGAACTCGACGATAAAACAGCCTATCTTAAAGAAGGACTTGATAAAGTACTTGCTGCTTCGGGCACACCGTATGTAATTAATCATTTTGGCTCAATGCTGAGCGTGCATTTCTACAGTCACGCAGTAACAGATTTTGCTACTGCCGCCGCAGCCAATAATGAGTTGTTTAAAAAATATTTTCATGCTATGCTTAAACGTGGCGTATACCTTCCGCCTTCTGCTTTTGAAAGCTGGTTTTTAAACAACGCGCTAACGAAGGAAGACCTTGATTTTACCATTAACGCAACGGAAGAAAGTTTAAAGGAGATTTTGTAGCCGCTGGTAACTTTATAAAGTTATCAACGCCACTGCTCCGGGGATTACAGCCTGCTTTCTTCATCGGTATCAAACCGTTCAACAGCGTGTATGCCGGGTAACTTTTTAAGGCGGTCAACAAGTTCGCTCAGTTCTTCTTTATCGTGCACAAATACTTTTATGGTACCCCTGAATAAACCCTCCTCGCTTTCAATAGTAAGTGCGGCAATATTAATACGCAGCTCCCCGCTGATGATGTTGGTTATTTTGTTTATAACACCCACATCGTCAATCCCCACAATCTTGAGCCCTGTAAGGAAAGATATCTCCTTATTCTTTGCCCATTTTGTTTTTACTATGCGCTCACCGTGGTTAGCCATCATTTGCGGCGCATTGGGGCAACTGGTACGGTGAATAATTAAACCCTTACCCGGCCGTATAAACCCAAACACATCATCGCCTGGTATAGGGTTACAACATTTGGCAAGCGTGTACATAATTTTATCGCTGCTCTCACCAAAAATAATTAGCTCCGAATCTTTTTTCGGCGAAGCAGTATGCTTTACTTCTGCCTCCTGTTTTATTTCCGCGGCCGGTTTTGGCTGCGGTTTAGGTTGCTCAAGCTTATCCCCCAGCACGTGAAAATCCTTCAGTTCCTTAAGGTCAACCAGCTTAACCGCGATATTGTAAAATAAATCCAGTTGCGAAGCAACTTTATAAAAGTTTACAAGCTCGTCAATATTGTGCTGGCTAAACGCAGCGCCCATGCCCTCCAGGCGGCGCTGCAAAGTATATTTGCCGTCATCCGCAACTTTCCGGCGTTCCTCTCTAAGCGCGTCTTTAATTTTACTTTTTGCTTTGGCAGATACAACAAAATTTATCCAGTCTTCGGTTGGTTTTTGTTTCTGGCTGGTGATAATTTCCACCTGGTCGCCGCTTTTTAAACGGTAGCTGATAGGCACCAGTTTGTGGTTGACCTTTGCTCCTATGCACCTGCTGCCGATAGCGGAGTGGATGGCAAATGCAAAGTCAAGCGCGGTTGAATTTACCGGCAGCATCTTTACGTCGCCCCGTGGCGTATATACATAAATTTCTTCGGCAAGAAAACTGGTTTTAAAATCCTGCAAAAAATTTATGCCGTCCATGTCCTGCGTGGTAATAGCTTCCCGTATCTGCGAGAACCATTTGTCAAACCTGTCTTCATCGTTACTGCCTTCCTTGTATTTAAAGTGGGCGGCAAGACCTTTTTCGGCAATTTCATTCATACGCTTGCTGCGTATCTGCACCTCCACCCATCGGCCCTGTGGCCCCATTACCGTTGTATGCAGTGCTTCATACCCGTTATTCTTGGGTTTGCTCAGCCAGTCACGCAATCTCTCAGGCGATGGTGAATACTGGTCAGTAATAAGTGAATACACTTTCCAGCAATCTTCTTTTTCTTTTTCAGGCGGTGAGTTGAGAATAACACGAATAGCAAAAAGGTCGTACACTTCTTCAAACGCAACGCCTTTCTTTTTTATTTTATTCCATATAGAATGAATACTTTTTGGCCTGCCGTAAATATCAAAATCATACCCAAGGCTGGTTAACTTCTCCCTCAGTGGCTTTATAAACTCATTAATATACCGGCTGCGTTCCCGTTTGGTATCATTCAGCTTACGTGCAATGTCTTTATACGCCTCCGGCTCAAGGTATTTCATGGAGAGGTCTTCCAGTTCTGTCTTGATGGCGTACAACCCCATGCGATGGGCTAGTGGGGCATATACCCAAATGGTTTCACTGGCAATTTTTAGCTGCTTTTCCTTCTTCATAAAATCCAGCGTGCGCATATTATGCAGGCGGTCTGCCAGCTTAATCAGTATCACGCGGGGGTCGTTAGTCAGGGTGAGCAGTATTTTTTTAAAGTTCTCTGCCTGAGCGCTTGTATTAGGGTCAATAACATTGCTTATTTTGGTAAGCCCGTCCACAATCCTGGCAATCTCGCTGCCAAATTCCCTTTCAACATCTTCAAGTGATATATCTGTGTCTTCAACGGTATCATGCAGCAGTGCGCAGATGGTTGAACGCACACCCAATCCAATTTCTTCCACGCAGATTCTTGCAACTGCCAGAGGATGCAATATGTATGGCTCGCCACTCTTACGCCGCATGGTTTTGTGCGCATTGGCGGCCATTTCAAAAGCCTCGCGGACTAATTCTTTATCCCCGATTTTTAATGCCGAACGGATGCTGCGTAATAATGCCCTGTACTGCCGCAGAATCTCCTTTCTCTCCTGTTCTTCGGTAAGGTTATATTTAGGCAAAGGCGCCTCTAACACGTTAACTTGCTCCTGCTCCATAACGATAACGAATTTACGAAAAAAAGGCGATTTTTCAATAAGCGCGGCTGGCAGTGCATTTTTGTTTTGCCAGTTTTCCCGGGCGTCTTCTTATACTGTATTCTGCCGCCTTCAGCATATTTACATTTTAAGCTGCCAACGCTGCATTTTCATTTCTTTTGGTTAAAATAGGCTTTTAAAAATTAAATAACCAAAAAGGACTATCGGTTTGTTTTGGTTTGCCCAAAAGATTATTTTTATAAAAATTTTATAAAGATGTTTTCAACTGTTACCCCGAAAAAGCTGCCGCTGTTTGCGGTAGTTTTTGCCTGCAGTTGTTTATCACTCCCTTCAATTGCACAGGATGGCACCCTTGATGCCACTTTTGGTACTAATGGCAAAGCAATAACCAATGTAGCCGGTGTTGGCGACATGGGCATTTCGGTCGGCATGCAGAGTACCGGTAAAATTGTACTCGGTGGTACTACTGTCGTCAGTTCTGAACAAAACTTCGCGCTTGTAAGATACCTTGCCAATGGAAAGGTTGACAGCAGCTTTGGCATTAATGGCAGGGCCGTTGCTGTATTTAACGGAATAAGCCTTTCAGCAATAAAACTGCAGCCGGATGATAAGATAGTTGCAGCGGGGTATGTATACAGTGGTACCAACATAGCATTAATGCGCTTTACTGCCGACGGAATTGTTGACTCATCTTTTGGCGTGAATGGCAGGGTACTCAGCACCATTAATGGTGATATTGTCTCCTGCAACGCGATCGAGATACAAGACGATGGTAAAATTATTGTTGACGGCAGCATTGGTTGTGATGTATTGGTTTGCCGCTTTAAAACGGACGGTACATTTGATTCTTCCTTCGGCACAAACGGCATAAAAATTATAGATGCGGGTGGCTGCGATAAGGCAAACGCTATAGCAATACAGGCCGACAAAAAAATTATTATTGCCGGTTATACTGCCGACGGGGCCCTTGCACATTTCCTGGTGGGAAGAATTGATGCCAGCGGCAACATTGATTCCTCATTTGGCACAAATGGCCTGGCAACAACCGATATTCGCCAAACCTACAACCAGGTAACCTCGTGCGCAATACAACCCGACGGGAAGATAGTTATAGGCGGTTCTGCCAAATACTTCTCCACGGCTTTTGGCATTGCCCGCTATACCAGCAACGGCATCATTGATTCTACCTTCGGAACAAACGGCAAAGCTGAATACCAGTTCCCCGGTAACAGCAATAACCCCAATGCCGTTGCGTTGCAGGCGGACGGGAAGATTGTATTCTCAGGCTGGATAAATGACGGTGGCGCCCTTGAGATAGCCATGCTGAGATACAAAACTGGTGGTACTATTGATTCGTCCTTCGGCCTCAATGGTGCGGTAACAACGGGCAATGGCAACGGTATTTTTGGTTACAGCCTCGTCATTCAGCCTGACGCAAAAATATTGGTGGGCGGGTACACCTATTATGCTGCCAGCGGTAACGACTTTGCTGTAGTGCGCTACAATGTTAGCAGTGTGCTACCCGTACAACTTTCTTTTTTCACTGCCACTGCTGTTAAAAATGCCGTGGCGCTAAACTGGGTAACTGCCTCTGAAATAAATAACAGCTATTTTACTGTTGAACGCAGCGGTAACAACAGCAACTTTACTGCTATAGGCATAGTGCCGGGCAAAGGTAATGCAACCCAACCGCAGCAATACAGCTACGTTGATGCACAGCCGCTAAACGGCGATAACTTCTACCGCCTTAAGCAGGTGGATAAAGATGGCCGTTACAGCTATTCAAAAACGGTGCGTGTTACAATAGGCAACGCGCCCTACATAATCGCCTATCCCAACCCGGCGGTTAACACGGTAAAAATTGGTGGCCTTACTGCTGCTTCACTTGCCATAGTGGATGCCTCCGGTAAAACCATCCGCCAATATAATGCCACCGGCAGCGGGTACACCATGAACATACAAAACCTCGCAGCAGGTATTTACTTCATCCGTGTGCAGCAGGGCGGCAAAATAACTACGCTGAAGCTGGTTAAGGAGTAATAAGTACTGCTCGGGGGGAGGAAAACGGTGGGAAAAGGAGGAATACAAAAACGCGTAATATATTCATTTTAAATTGCTTACACTAAATTCTGTTCACTTTTTCTAACAATTCAAATTCCTTCCAACTTCGCGACCTCATCGCAAAGCCATCAGCAGGCCTTTTGCGCATAGGATGGCTGTGACGATTTTACTTTCTTCTTTCCGGCGAATCAGCTCAATCGGCCTGGAATCGCGGTAAAGGGAGGAATGTAAAAACGCATCACTAATTAATTCAAGTTGCCAGTTAATTGGTGAGTTTATTAAGCGTAAAAACTAAAATAAACATCACCAGTTTTATCAGTAACCCTTCATAAATCCCCGGCCATTATCTATATGACCACCAAAATAAAGCGCTGACACCAATGCTGTCGTTATTACTTCACTATCACTTACCTTCCTGCGCTTGTCTTCTTCATGGCCGGTAGCCTTTAAAATATCATCGATAATACAGTAAATCCCTATAATTTTATCCTCTGTGAGCATTGATAATTGAGTTTTGTGTGTGGTAACTCAAAATTATCTTTTATT
>DASZPM010000015.1:0-176720 GCA_035550215.1 Chitinophagaceae bacterium
GATTCATAATAATTGAAAACCAATGAATTACAAAATTCATAATTCTCAAAATTTCAAATCGTTTCCAACAAAAAATCTTCGCAAACTCAATACTGATAATACTTTCAAAGAACTAAATGAATTCTAAACGCAACGCTAATAATATAATATGAGTTTTACCACTACCTACATAACTCCTGATATCAAGCTATCGTGCTACCAGGGCAAGCCCTTTAAAACAGAGGCGTTGTTTGAACATCATTTACTGGTATGGCTTATAAGCGGTGAAACTAAACTTATCCTGGCAGATACGCATTACCTGTTTAAACCGGGTGATATTTTTCTTATTCCCCGCAATCAACTGGCAACTGTTATAAATTATACAGTAAACGGGCTGCCGCATAAAGCTGTAGCCATGCACCTGACACCCGAGAGGCTTACCACATTTTATGCCGGGCTTAATGTGCAGCCTTTACATCAAAATAGTGACGCAATACGGCGTTATAACAATCACCCGTTGCTGCGCAGTTGCCTTGCTTCCTTAGAGCCTTATTTTGAGATGGAAAGAAATTTTCCGGGAGAAATTGCCTCTCTTAAAATAAATGAAGCCATAAGCATACTGCGGGTGGTTGACCCCGGTATTGACAGCCTGCTTACCAGTTTTGCAGAACCTGGCAAGATTGACCTTGCCGCGTTTATGGAGAAGAATTTTATGTTTAATATGCTCCTTGCTAAGTTTGGCTACCTTACCGGCAGAAGCCTTTCCACGTTCAGCAGGGATTTTAAGAAAATCTACAACACCACACCGCAAAAATGGCTAACGCAAAAACGGCTGGCACTGGCGCATTACCAGTTATGCGAACTGAAAAAACGCCCTGCAGATATTTATCTTGAGGTTGGATTTGAAGACTTAACACATTTTTCAGCAGCATTTAAAAAGCAGTATGGTGCTTCACCTTCTTTGCTATTAAGCGGGCATGCGCCACAATAACAGGAACTACGCAGTGTTACAACCGGCCTTCCGCAATTTCTTCTGCCAGGCCAAAACTTAATGTCATGCCCGCACCGCCTATGCCGTTAACAATAGTAACACCATCTTCGGGCGAATAAATAAACTCCGTTTTGCTATCTGTCTTTTTTGGGTAAGTGCCATTCCAGCTTTGCGCAATATTCCAGCTTTTAAACACAGCAAACTGTTTCAGGTAATCAACTATCATCTTGTTGATGTATTGCCTGTCAAAAGGGTCATGCACCAGGCCGTATTCATGGCTGTCACCAATAGTAAGCTCCCCTTCCCCGTTTTGCGATACCATTACATGAATACCCCATTTGATATATTCGGGCAACGTGCTGTGGTAATGCTGCCTGAGCAAAGGAAGAGATTGAGCAGCCTCAAATGCCTTGTAGTGTATAAGAGACAAGCCGCCGCACAGCGATGGCCCGATGCGCCAGTTGCCTTCCTGTGCTTCAATACGCATCATCTGCAGCTTGCATTTGGTAAAGTTGTTTTCTGCAAATACCCCGGGGTAAAGTGTTTCAAAATCTGCCCCGCTGCATATATATATTTCATCCGCGCTCCAGCTTTGGCGGCCTGAAAATACCGCAGGGTATTGCACAGCGGTTATGGCTGTATTAAAGTAAAATTCAACGCCATATTTCTCAGTAAGGTATCCAGGCAATTTTTCAATAGCCACGCGGGATTCCACAATCATTTCATCAGCGCTCCATAATGCCCCTTTAAGGCCCTCCGGGTTTACTGCCGCGCTTCTTTGCAGCGCTTCCGCGGCGCTTATGGCAGCAACAGGCCTTATGTTCCTGTTTACTGTTGCAAACTCTTCCATTATTGTGTATTCCAGGTCGTTATATGCAAGGTGCAGGCTGCCTACTTCGTCACTCCACAGGCCTGCTTCATTGCATACTTTTTTCCATATTGACTTAGACTGTAACGCCCGCTCATACAACAACCCGTTGGGTTGCCCTACCGGCCAAATCATCCCAAAATTTCTTATTGACGCGCCAACCGCTTTTTCATTCCTCTCAAAAACAGTAACTGAATAACCACGTTCTGCCAGGCTTCTTGCCATTGCTAATCCCACAATGCCCGCGCCTGCAATAATTGCACTTTTATTATGCATAAGTTGTTTTAGTTTGTACACCTTCCTGTGTAGCCGTATATTTTCGTTTAAAATAAGCCAATGCTATAATCGTACCCACAATACCAATACAACAAATAACAATAACTATATCGGTAAAAAAATTAAGCCACGAAAGTTTAATGCCGATAAGCTCTTTTACCAGCAGCAACGCCACGCTGCCGAGATACCCGAATGAATCGGATATATAAATAAGAAAGCCCACATTGGCACTAAGCCTGTAGCTTGCAATCATCCGCTCATAATACAGCGCGTTAAAGGGCACATAACTTAGATACAGGCCGGTGCCAACCGCCGTCATCCATAATACGGGCGACAGGCTGTGATATAAAAACAGCACCGTTGCAATTAACGCCAGCACATACCCGCCGATGATTATGTAGTGATTGATTACAAATGCCCGCATGTTATTTTTTACAATAATCAAAAGGCTTATACACACCAGCACTATAACAGAAACCCATGTTTCAGTAACTGTAAAAATTGAAGCATCGTTACCATACCCTATTTCTGTATATATTTCGTTGGAGAAGTTGTCCCTGAAATCGCGGAGTATAGTTAATAATACATACGTTGCAACAATCATGCTTATGCCGGGTAAGAATGAGCGTACAAAGCTCTTGCGCTCTGCTGCAGTCATTGGTTTACGCACACTGCGAAGCTTTATATCTTCCGCCGTAGGGCCAGGTGTGTGATCAAGCAGCCAGGTAAACAGCAGCATGGGTAATACAAACAGCGCGCCCGTAAAAAACGGCATCCACATTTCACTCGCGTAACCATCCAGCACCAGGGCTTTACCCACTGTTTTTACAACACCGGATGAAAATATAAAGCTGATACATAAAACAGCCCCTATAAACTCCGTAGTCTTTCTACCTTCCACGTAGCCGAATACAAGCCCCCATACCATGCCAAGAGGAAACCCATTTAAAAACAGGAATATGATATTATACGGCGCGGGCACCCAACCAAAAAACAACAGGGCCACCCAGCTAAAAAGAATAAGCTTTACAATAGTAACAGCACGCTTACCCGGTTGCATGGCGGATATAAAACGGATACCATAAAACTTGCTGAGCATATACCCGATTAACTGCACTATAACAAGCCACACTTTATAATCAATATGCAGAAAATACATGCCTTTAAAGCCTGCAGAAGAGAATGGCTTGCGAAAGGCATACATGCAGAAGTACACACTAAAAGAACAGACCGCCGCATACACGGATATAAACCATGTTGGCGCTTTTTCCAATCGGCCGGCCAATGCTTTTGAATGCAGCATATTATTTATTTTAGGTTATGTTTCTGCCTGGCCTGCACGTTAATTTCTGTCGGCCAAATATTCGTGAATAAGATTAATAAAATGTTTCAGCGGCAACAGTACAGCCTTACTGTCTTTTGCTTCCTCATCCCACAGCCTTACCTTAATAATATCATCAAAAAAAGGATGGTTTTGAAAAGCGGCTATCTCCTCTTTTGTCATTATACCACCCTGGTATTTCATCAATGTTTCAAAACTTGCCGGAGAAAGCTTGTCTTTATATTCCGGCCTGGTAGAAACAAGATAACGCTTTGCGGCTACGTGCTCCTCAACCATAGCACATACTCTTTCAGCAAAGCCATTCAGCCGCAGGTACTCCCCACCAATACCGTCGTGGTTCATAACACCATAGCCGCCCATTGCTTCCGTTTCCATTTTATAGCGTAACAGGTGGCCTATATCATGCAAAAAAGCGCCGATAATCAATTCCATATCCCCGCCCTCAGCCATTGCCTGCATAGCGCATTGTATCATGTGCGAAGTTTGGCTTACAGGCTCACCGTCATAATCTTCATTACCATGTTCTTCAAAAAGTGTTTGTATTTCCGCGGTTATCTCATCAATGTGTTGTTGTGTGTTGTACATTATTATTGGCATTTAAGGTAATATTGATTGAATGGGAGGTGCAACAGGGTGCGGCGGCTTAAATTCAAAACCAAGTAATGCTGCAATCGTTGCTGCTAACTGCCGCTGGTAAAGTTGCGGGTTATTTTTTACTTCTCCCAACGCTTTTATACCGGGGCCCATTACTGCAATCCATATTTGGTTTGAGCCTTCAATTTTTGAGCCGTGCGATGTCCATTGTTCTTTTATTTTATCGCCACGGCCATGGTCGCACGTAACAAGCAGCGTTGTATTATTTTTATATCCGGGCATTGACTGCAATATATTCCATAAATCAGCAATCATGGCGTCTTCGGAGTGCGCGCTTTTTAAATACTGGTCATACATGCCGCCATGTGCAAAATCATCTGTTTCATCAAAGGCAATGTACAGCACTTTTGGCTTGTACGCTTTTAAATATTCCCGGCCGGCAAAATAGGTAATCAGGTCAGGCCTTACATCAATAGGCCGTGGTGAAAGAAACTGCATATCGTTAATAAGCTGCAAAGCCGGGGCATTAAAATGCAGGGTGTCAACATCCGAGTTTACGTAAATACCACTGCGCCATTTGTTGAGGATGTAAGGAAAACAATCCCATGTACTAAAGGCCGCTACCTTACCGGTGTAGCCGGGTTGCTTGTTTATAAACTCCAGCACGTTTTCATTGGGGTTAAGGTTTTTATCGTTAGAGTTTATCGCGGTGTCAGGGTAACCTGTAAAAATTTCATTATAGCCGGGGTATGAAAACCAGTAGGGGTTGGCATTGTTTACAAAGCTGCTATCCCAGCGGTCGCCATATAGCTGGCCATGCTGCGCGATGGAGCCCCACAAAAAAGGAAAAAGTTTTTTTCTCCGCTCCGTTATATCGTCACTCCAAAAATCTTTTATTACCTGTTGTGAGTCTCTTGTAAATTTTTTATTTGCTATAAGCGCTGAATCAACGCCGCCAAAAACCTCCTGCCAGCGCATGCCATCCAACGTTACAATAACCAGGTTTTGTGTTTTGTTTTGCGCAAACGCGGCCGGCAAAAGAGCGAACAGCGAGAGAGTAATAAAAAATATTTTTTTCATTGTTTAATGTAATAATTAGTGGGGCAATTTAAAAAAACAACAGGTAAACCGGTTAACACAGTAATCTTGTTTAAAATTGGCGAAGCCTGGACAGACCCCGCCAATTATGCTAAGAAAACTACTAAAACCACTGAGAATTATTTAAGCAGCCACATTACACCATTAATATCGTCGTTGCCGCCGTACTGGTTTTGCAATGCAGCCTGGTAATTATCCGCGTTACCTACTTTTTCGTTACCGGGATATTGAAAACGCAGCGCTATCCTTCCGCTGTTACCGGTGCCGGGACCAGTGGTAAATGTTGGCACCCCTGTTCTCCTGAATTGGTAGTAGGCTTCGGGGCCTGACTGGCGATACATTGCCAGGTACTTTTGCGTTAGTATTTGATTAAGGCCTGCTGTTGTACTGCCGGCATATTTTACTGCCGCCTGGTTATAATACGTGGTAAAGTCTACATTAACTGTATAAGTATCGTATGTACCAAGGCTTGCACCAGGGTGCAGGAAGTAAACAGTCATTGCACCGCTTTGGGGAATACTGTAAAAACCCCATGATGCCTGTATGCCTGCTTTGTAGTATGATTCGGCATCACCGCTTATCCAGCCGCGGTTAATAGCTTCTGCAATGTTAAAGCACAACTCAGGATAACCTATTTGTATAGCAGGCTCGCCTGTATAAGTATCATAATAGCGCTTACGGTTGAGCAATGAGTAGCCGCCGCTGTTTGCTTTAACATACATGGTACCAAGGTCTTCACCAGGGTCAGCGCCGAGGAAAGCATCAAAGCTCGTAGGGCTTTTGCCGCCAGACACCAGCGCACCTGCAGGCTCAGCCGTAACAAACGTACGCGGGTCTTTTAACGATGTAAGCAAGCCGAGGTACGTAGCAGAACAGTTATAACGCAACGCGTCGAAACCAAAGTTGCTTGGGTTATTTGGGTAAGGGTTGGTTGGGTACAGGTAATTGTACTGCAGGTTATCATCCATGCCCTGCATAATGGGGTATGTTGAGGAACCGTTTATTATTTTGGCAAACTGGCCTTTAATGTCAAGGCTCGCGTCGTCCGTTTTTTTGCTCAGTTCAATCAATAACCTTAAGCGAAACGTATTAACAGCCTTTTGCCATTTTGCAAGGTTACCGCTGTAATAAATATCGCCCTGCAGCGAGTTATCGCCGGCTTTGGCCAATATTCCCAGGTCAGTATTGGCGCTGTCAAGCCAGAGAAATGCCTGTTTAAACACGTCGCTCTGCGCGTCGTACGCCGGCTTAAGGTTTGAGATGCCTTGTAATGCCTGGCTCATGGGTATATCGCCCATTTCAAGGCTCATTTTTGTAAAAAAGTAAGCCTTAAAAAATTTGCCCAATGCTTCGTACGCGTTCACTTCAGGCTGGCCTGCATCTGCCGCACTACCAATCATTTTTACAACGTTGGTAAGCGTTGAGTAGTAGTCGTTACCTGAACCAAAGTCGTAACGGTTATTGCCATAATAGTCATAGTTAATAATAAAATACTGGTTCATTTTATCATAATCCGTAGGCGCATCGTACATGTCGTTCAGTATGCCGTTAAGCAACAGCGAGGCCGGAACGCTAACGGGCTTATTCGGGTTTTGGTTAAGGCTGTCAAAACTTTTTTTACAGCCCGCCATAACCACAACCGCCAGCACCGGTAATAGTAATATTTTGCGTATATTTTTCATAATACTGTTTTTATTGTTGTTAGAATACAATGTTTATGTTAAAGCCATACCTGCGTGTGGTGGGCGTTTGTAAAGCCGTACCACCTGTTGAATAGTTATACTGGTCAAGGTCAACATCTTTAAAACGTTTGTCGGCATAGAAATAAATCAGGTTTCTGCCAACGAGTGAAAGTGTAACCTTGCTCATAAATGTTTTACTCAACAGTTTTGCGGGTAAGCTATACCCAATGGTAACCTCGCGCAGCTTGGCGTAAGTTTTACTCATCAGGTTTGCTTCGTTGATGCCATAGTATTTACTAACATAGTCCTGTACGTGTGTAACCTGTGTGTTGGGTGAAAACTGCAGGTCTTTGTAGTTGAGTATAGCGCCTGTTTTTGAATCAAAGTTGATAGGCGTGTTATTTGATACCACTACACCATCACCTACATAACTGCCGGGGTAATTCGGGTCGCCTGCATGGTTGTTGTCATCGTCCCTTGACTTACCGAGCGCACCCTCATCAGTTAAAGCGTTTCTGCCGCCGCGCATTGTTTTATTAAACATGTAGTCACTTGTAACACCACCAACACTACCATCAAACTGGAAACCAAGCGTCCAGCCTTTATAACTTATGCTGTTATAAATACTCCATGCAAAATCTGCATTAAGATTACCAAGATACTGGGCAACAGGATTAATCAATGGTTTGCCTGCAGCATCATGCACTATCTTGCCATCCTGTGTTTTTACAAACGCGCTGCCATAAAATTTATCTACGCGGTCGCCAACGTGGAAGAAGGTATTATACACATCCTGGCCGGGAGGCAGTTCCTTATAAGTATCTTTATAAGTGCTCCAGTTAACCAGCACATTCCAGGTAAGGCTGTTCTTCATTTGCAATGGCGTGCCTTGTAAAGAAAGTTCGTACCCTGTTTTTTCTGTCTTTAACGCATTTATATAGTATGTACTGTAACCGGTTGCTGTTGAGATAGGGTTGGCCAAAATTATCGGCCCGTCAATATACTGGAAAGCAGTAGCGCTTAAACCAAGACGGTTTTTAAGAAACTTAACATCAAAACCTTCTTCGTAGTTAACACGGTTAAAGGTTTTAATATTCGGGTCGTACAGGTTTGAGGTGTAATAAGCCGCTGTTTGGTTATTATACGGCTTGCTGGTTGAATATACTGCAGACAATGAATAATCCGGG
Organism: Chitinophagaceae bacterium; assembly: GCA_035550215.1. Classification (GTDB taxonomy): domain Bacteria; phylum Bacteroidota; class Bacteroidia; order Chitinophagales; family Chitinophagaceae; genus JABDFW01. The sequence continues at coordinate 8,018 of DASZPM010000015.1, forward strand.
CCGCCGTAAGGAGAAAGGTAATTATTACCATAATCAAGCGGGTAATCGTACAGCGAGTTGCCTGAAGGATTATTTCCAAATGCTGTTATGCTGTTAAACGGCGCTGTACCAACGGTTGGCTGCGTTGCATCACCATGTACTGTTGCATAAGAGCCTCTTATTTTAAAGAAGGAAATTGCTGAAGGCATTTTTACAAAATCAGATATGGGTGAGGCCACGGAAATACTGGGATAGAAATAACTATCGTGCTGTTGCGGCAATGCCGATGATTTGTCAACACGGCCGGTAAACGAAACAGTTGCATACCTGCCCAATGACGCATCTAATGAATAGTAAGCGCTGAACACCCGCATGTCTGAACTGAAACTGCTTGCCTGTATCGGATTTCTTGAATTGCTGAAACTGTACACACCCGGTACGTTCAGGTAATCAGTTGATGTCCAGCTTGAGTTATAGGTAAAAAAACGTCCGCTGCCGCCTACTAAGCCTGCCAGTTCAAGAAAGCTGCCAACCTTATAATCGTAGTTTAACTGCACATCTGTATTATTCTCAAAAAGGTCGCGCCTGTCTTCCCTGTAATCACCTTCATTTTGCTCACGGCCATAAGGGTGGGCAGAAAACGGCATTTTTTCGTTACGGAACAGGTTGTAGGTAGTTATTTGCGTACGTGCATTTAAATTAAGGTGGCTGTTGAATTTATAATTGGCAGACGCATACCCATAAATATCGGTTTTATAATGGCCCCTTAACCATTCATTCACCTGGAACCATGGGTTGTGGTAACGCTGGTATTCAGCAAAAATAGACTGAACACCTACTTTGCCCGGCTGCCATTCACCTTTAATATCCGGCGCATCAATATTCCAGTCATCGCCTGTCCATACAGCTATATTATAAATCAAACTGTTGGGGCCATAGTCAACATCGGGGAAGTTAGGAGAGTACTGTTTATTATAATTAATATTCGCCTCAATTTTTAAACGGCTGCTAACATTGTATGAACCATAAATATTAAAGTTACTGATGTTAACATAGTTATTGGGTATAATGCTCTGCTGGTAGGAATGCGAGGCAGAGAAGCGCAGGCTGTAATTATCACCGGTTGCATTTAATGAAATGTTATCTGTTGTCTGGAAACCGGTACGCAAAAAGCGCTGCAGGTTATCTTTACCCCTTGCCACATAAGGCGTTGGCTCTACGTGCCCTTTCCAAACATAACCGCCGGGGAAAGTGGTGGTATAAGTTGTATTGGGGTCGTATTTACCGTCATATTGAGGTATTAACTGGCCATTAAATTTAGGCCCCCAAACGTCATAATCGTTATCATTCAAACCGCCGCCTTTACCGTCTCCAAACGCATATAACTCGTTTTCGCCGCCACCATATTCGTCCTGCACCCTTGGAAAGGCGAGGAAACCTTTATCTATGGCATTGGTAGAGTTAAACTCAACGGTAAAACCTTTCTTTTTCAAACCTTTTTTGGTAGTAATCAATATAGCGCCGTATTGTGCGCGGCTGCCATATAACGCGGCAGCAGTTGGCCCTTTTAATACGGAGTATGATTCTACATCGTCCGGGCTTATGTTCCATGTGTCTGAGCTGATGGGCACACCGTCAACCACATACAGGGTAATTTCGTTACCGCGTAATATAACGGTAGGCTTCCTCAACAGTTCTGCTGAAGGCCCTACAGACAGACCGGCCACTTTGCCGGTTAAGCCCGTAAAAGGGTTTTGGTCTCTTGCTTTCACCAGGTCTTCACCTTTAACTTCCTGCACGGCATAACCCAACTTTTTTACTTCTTTTTTTACACCAAGGGCTGTAACCACAACCTCATCCAGGTTTTGGGTCATTGGCGTTAACTGTATTTCTATGTTATCGCCATTAATTTTTACAGTTGTTTCACCATAACCAACATAGCTTACGGTTACCAGGTCTCCCTTTGTACCCTGCAGGCTAAAACTGCCGTCACTCTCGCTGGCAGTGCCTTTTAATGTGTTTTTGTTAAGAATGGTTGCCCCTGCAACTGGTTGTTTAGTGACCGCATCTGTAATGTGGCCTTTAACCAGCAGTGCCTGTGCCTGTACCAGTATTGCTAAACAAAAAGCAATAGTGGTAAGCGCAAAGGCTTTTACGTGAAAGGTTAATTGCTGCTTCATAAAGTTATTTTGGTTTGAAGCCGCAAATGTATCGGGAGAATAGGGCGGTTAAGTTGTTAACAGCATTAACAAAAAGTAAAGTAATTGTAAACTTTTGGCACTTAACAATTAATTAAATTTAGGATAACTAAACATTCATAAATAAAGCGTAAATGCAAACAAACAGGGTGGCAGCAAGTAAAACGGGGTATTTTGTACCAAAAACAACGATGCTAACCTGTAAACGGCGGATACATATTGTTTACAAAAACTAAACCTGCATGGATAAATTGTATAGAAGTATTTATTGCGGGTACAAGCGTTAGTCCTCGTCAAAAAAGTACACTACCAGCATCTCGTAAGGTTCATCGCTCACGCATTTGGAAAGATGGCTTTTGCGGGCATCATAATAAAATGAATCCCCTTCTTCCACCAGGTACTTCTGCCCTTCAATGGTATATTCCGCCTTGCCCTTAAGCATATAGTTGTACTCATGCGCCTGTGTTGATACATAGCCCTTTTTAGCATTTTTTGCCTGTTTGTACAGCATTATATCAATAAGCTTGCCCTGGTGTTTGAACGACATAATGCGGTAATACCACGTGCCTTTAGTGTACTCTTTTTCAACGCGGTGGTGCTGGCTGCTCTTAATAACCACGGGGCCGCCGGTTTGCATAGTACCCAGTTTATCAAAAAAATCATTAAAGTCAACCTGCAGCGCTTTTACAATATTAAGCAGCACTACCAGTGAAGGAACAGTACGGTTATTCTCAATCTGCGAAAGCAAACCCTTTGTAACGCCCACGTTTTCAGCCAGTTGCTGCAGGGTTACACCATTTTCTTTTCTTTTTTCCTTTATACGGTTGCTTATCTGCAATATAATATCCTCGTTCATGGGCGGGTATTTTACGCAATAAATATATACATCAATTTATAACTACCGGGTTATCAATTTAAAAATCGGCGAATGGCCGGGATATTTTTAAATTATACATTTTACAATATTTCCCTTTTTCATCCGTCTTTCAAAAAAAATTAAATAAATACTTGTTTTAATCAAACGTTTGTTTAATTTTGTTCTCTCAATTGATTTTGGAATATGGTTACTTATAACGAAAAGCAATTACAAATACTTAAAACTGCCGAGCACCTTTTTTCAAGCAAAGGGTTTGACGGTACGACAGTACGCGATATTGCTGATGAGGCGGGGGTGAATATAGCCATGATATCGTATTACTTCCGCTCAAAGGAAAAACTGATGGAAACCCTTTTTGAACAACGCATGGGCAATGTAGAGATGAGGGTGGAAAGCTTGCTGAAAGACGAATCGCTGTCGCCTATTGAAAAGGTAAATATTTTAATAGATGACCATATTGAAAGGGTAATGCAGCGCCAGAAATTTTATAAAATACTGTATTGTGAGCAGGTTTTAAACAAAAACCCGCTGATAATAAATGTGATGAACGATTTTAAAAGGCGCCATGTTGCTATTATAAGCGAGTTGATAAAAGACGGGCAGAAGAAAGGTCTTTTTAAAAAGAAAATTGACGTAGTGCTTATGCTTAACACCATGGTTGGCACCGTTGCACAAATGATGGTTAGCCTTGACTACTACCGCGATATAAATAACATGCAGGATATGCCGGATGAAGAATTTGAAACATTGATAAGAAGGAAATTAAGTATTCACATTAAAACTTTATTCAAAGCAATATTGACTTATGAAGCATAGATTAATAACCACAGGTTTTTTGTTATGCTGTGCCTTAATGCAACTACCGTTGCATGCGCAGGAACAAAAAAGTTTAACTTTAGGAGAAGCAGTACAGCTAAGCCTTACCAACAGCAAACAATTAAAGAACAGCAGCGCGAAAATTGATGAAGCCACGGCAATATTGCAACAGGCAACAGACCGCAAACTGCCTGACTTTAATATTAATGCATCGTACCTGCGCCTTACAACACCCACCATCAGCTTAAAATCTAACAGTTCCGGTGGCTCTGATACATCATCAGGCGGCAGCGGATTTGGCAGCATTAAATCAGCCATGTACGCGATGGCTACCATTTCGTATCCCATTTATTCAGGCTCGCGTATAAAGTATGGCATTGAGTCGGCTAAGTACCTGCAGCAGGCAGCAAAGCTTGATTCAGCGCACGACCGCGGGGAGGTTATTATTAACACCATCGGCGCCTATATAAACCTGTATAAGGCAGGCAAGGCAGTTGACCTGGTAAAAGAAAACCTTACACAATCCCGCCAGCGCGATACCGATTTTTCCAACCTGGAAAAAAACGGCATACTTGCCCGTAATGATTTATTAAAAGCGCAGTTGCAAACATCCAATATTGAGCTGTCGTTGTTGGATGCAGAGAATAACTGGAAGCTGGCAAACGTAAACATGGACCTTTTATTAGGCTTGCCGGAAAGCACCATATTGAAACTTGACAGCAGCAGCCTGCAATATTCGCCCGAGTTAAAGACGGTGGATGAATATGAGCAACTTGCCATGCAAAACCGTAAGGATATGCTGGCGCTTTCCACACGGGCAAAAGCAGCAGCGTCAAATATAAAATCGGTAAAGGGCGAATATTATCCTTCGGTTGGTTTAACCGGCGGCTATGCAGCCATAAATATACCGGGGCTGGCAACCGTTACCAATGCCATTGATATAGGTGTTGGCGTTAAATACAGCGTTTCATCCCTCTGGAAAACAAAAGCCAAATTAAAAGAGGCCCAGGCCAAAGAAGATGAATTGGTTACAAGCGAGGAAATACTGGTGGATGATATGCATTCGCAGGTAAACCGGGCGTACGAAAATTACCTTTCAAGCGTGAAAAAGATAGACGTTTATGCCAAAGCTATAGAGCAGGCAAATGAGAACTACAAGATAACCAAAAACAAATACGACAACCAGTTAGCCACCACAACTGATTTGCTGGAAGCAGACGTTGCACAGTTACAGGCAAAACTAAATTACGCTTTTGCCAAGGCAGATGCGGTAGTAGCATACAACACATTAATACAAACAGCGGGTGTTTTAACCGAACCCACTAAATAAACATAACAACCAACACAACAGATAAAAAATAGTTTTATGGCAGATAATACACAAAACCAGGAAGCACAGCCGGTAAAAAAAACCAACAGGGCATTTTTGATAGTACTGATACTGCTTGTAATAGGCGGCGGATGGTTTGGCATAAGCAAATACATTTATGCCCAGCACCATGAAGATACAGATGACGCACAAATTGAAGCTAACGTAAGCCCTGTAATACCACGCGTTTCAGGCTATGTTACCGAAGTACGGGTGAAAGACAACCAGCGTGTAAAAAAGGGCGATACGCTGATAATACTGGATGACAGGGACTTTAAAATTAAAGTTGACCAGGCAAATGCCGCGCTTGAAACTGCCGAAAACAACGTAGGCGTTGCAGAAGCATCAACCAACGCAGCGCAGGCAAACATTTCAACCTACCAGGCAAATGTTGCCACCATTGACGCGCAGATTGAAACTGCAAAGATTAATGTACGGCGCACTACGCAGGATTATGACCGTTATGCCAACCTGATAAAAGACCACAGCATTACGCAGCAGCAATTTGAACAGGCTGAAGCAGCAAAACAAACTGCTGAGCACCAGTTGCAGGTTTTACAGGAGCAACGCAAACAGGCATCAGCACAAACAAACGCGATAGCCTCGCAAAGCAAGGCAACCAGCAAACAAATATCCGTAGCTAACGCAGCTATTAAACAAAGGCAGGTTGACGTGGATGATGCCAAGCTAAACCTTAGCTATACCGTTATTACCGCACCGCAGGATGGCCTTGTAACAAGGGTTAATGTACAGCCGGGGCAATACCTCTCCGCAGGACAATCATACTTCAGCATAATTGACGACAGCGATGTATGGATTGTGGCAAACTTTAAAGAAACACAATTGGATAAGATGAAAGTTGGGCAGTTAGTAGATGTTTCTTTAGATGCTTTTCCCGACCATGACCTTAAAGCCAAAGTATCATCTTTCGCTCCTACAACCGGTGCAAAGATGGCTTTACTGCCACCCGATAATGCTACCGGCAACTTTGTAAAAGTAGTACAGCGGGTACCGGTTAAGATTGAATTTGAAAACCCTAACGACCCCGTTGTTAAGCAATTGCGGGCAGGGATGAATGTGGTGGTTGATGTGCACCTTGACTAACCGGCAAAGTACAAAGCTGCATGTTTTTGCAGGCGCAGGATGCAAGATTGATTTGAAAAGAGAAGTAAGCTATAAAGACAGGAGTATTTGCAGTGTTTGATTTTGTGAGACTGGCTGACAGGATAAGCTTTAAAGGTGAAGGGTGAAAAGATTGCGGGTTGAGGGCCCCGGGAATTTATAACGGCATTGTACAACAGACGGGATATGCTACGTAACAATATTTAACTGCTGAACAGGCCACTCAATCTGCAATCTTATAGCTGCAACCCGCAGTAAACACAAGGATAACAATTTAAAGAATTTAAGATATGGTACAACAGGATTCATTAGTTGAGTATGGCGCACGAAGGGTGATTATTACCATCACCGCAATTTTTTGCGCGCTGCTGGAGATTGTGGATACCACCATTGTAAACGTTGCCCTGCCTGATATGAAGGGCAACCTGGGCGTAAGCACTACGGAAGTGGCATGGGTTATTACCGCTTATGCCATCGGCAACGTTATTATCATACCTATGACAAGCTGGTTAAGCCAGCAGTTTGGCCGGCGCAATTATTTCGCCACCTCCATAATACTGTTTACCATCTGCTCCTTTTTGTGCGGTAACGCCAATGGCATTTGGGAACTGGTGGTGTTCAGGTTTTTGCAGGGCGTAGGCGGCGGCGCATTGCTGGTAACCTCGCAAACAATCATTACCGAAAGCTATCCTGCTGAAAAACGCGGTATGGCGCAGGCTATTTACGGCATGGGTGTAATTATAGGCCCCACGTTAGGGCCGCCATTGGGTGGTTATATTGTTGAGCATTATTCATGGCCTTATATATTTTACATCAACATACCTATTGGTGTTATAGCTACTTTATTAACGCTGGCTTTTGTAAAAAGCCCCAAATACGGGGAGAAAAGCAGCCCCGCTGATGTTGACTGGATTGGCATTGCTTTACTGGCCCTTTCTGTAGGCTCCCTTCAATATGTATTGGAAAAGGGGCAGGAAGAAGACTGGTTCAGCAACAAAACCATCCTGGTGCTGGCCATCGTTTCCTTTTTTGGTTTCTTCTTTTTCATCTGGCGCGAGCTTACGTTCCGCAACCCGGTGGTTGAACTGAGGGTGCTTAAAAACGGCAACCTGCGCGTGGGCACTATACTCTCGTTCATTATGGGCTTTGGGTTATACGGCTCTACGTTCATCATCCCGCTTTATACGCAAACGACGCTTGGCTGGACAGCCCAGCAATCGGGTATGCTGATGGTACCCGCCGCAGTAACCACCGCCTTTATGATGCCGTTTATAGGGCAAATGATGCAACGCGGCGTACCGCACCAGTATATGGTGTCGGGCGGCATGTTTGTATTTTTCGTTTTCACCTTTTGGGGGTATAAAATAATGACGCCCGATACCGGCGAGGGAGACTTTTTCTGGATGCTGATTGTGCGCGGCGTTGGTATGGGCCTGTTGTTTATGCCTATCACCATGCTGGCACTGTCAACCCTTAAGGGTAAGCAAATAGGCCAGGGCGCGGCGTTCACAGGTATGATGCGCCAGTTGGGCGGCTCCTTCGGTATAGCCATTATTACCACCTTTATGGCAAGGCAGGTGGTAAGGCACAGCAGCACGCTGACCAGCCACATTGAGAAAAATGACCCCAACGCCCATGCAAGGGTAATGGGCATAGCGCACAGCTTTATGCAAAAGGGCGGCATGCCGCCAAATACTGCCATTGAAAGCGCTTACAAGGCCATATATGGCATGATAGCCAAGCAGGCCGCCGTATTATCATACATGGATGTGTTTTTATACCTCGGCGTACTGTTCCTGCTTTGTATTCCGTTTATTTTAATGGCGAAAGGAAATAAGAAAAAGAAAGGGCAAAAGAGCGAAAAGATTGATTTGTCTGAGGCCGTTCACTAACCTGTAATTTAACACCAGTACAAACCCATTGCAGTAACAAACTGTTACCACAATGGGTTTTGTATTTTTACCACTGAGCAATTATATCATAAACATTTTTCAAAGAGCTGCCGCTTGTGCCAATCTCTCTTCCTGCTCGTTGGTGAGGCTTTAAAACTTAGCAGGCTCACCCTCTTTCGGCACAGACGATAATATAAACTTCCGCAAGTTCTCATTCGCCAGCGCCAAATCAGGCTTACGCAGGTAAAGCATGTGCCCGCTACGGTAACCTTCCCAGTGAATACGGTCTTTCAGCTTCCCGCTCGGGTCTAACTGCCACAGGCTGTACTTGGCATTAAAATAATCGCAGGCGCCGTCATAATAGCCGCTCTGTACCAGCAGGTGCAGGTAAGGGTTTTCGGCCAGCGCCTGGCGAAGGTCCTCCCCTACGTGGTTATTTTTATCATCCCAGGGCCAAACCGGGCCGAACATATTGTATTTAAGGTCGGTGTTATAATGCAGGTCCTGCCGCAGGTAAATGTTTATAGCCGGCGTAAAGCTGTGCAGCCAGCTCGTAAGTTCCGCATTGTAATCAGGGCGGTCGCCGCCTTCCTGCCGGTCAATACCCCGGTAGCGGCTGTCAAGCCTGCCCACGGTAAAGCCTTTGTCGCGCAGCAACTCCTTCCAGAAAAAGTCTGTGGGTATCACTAAATTCCAGTCCAACACCGCTTTTTCACTAAGGCCGGTATAGCGGGACAGTTTTGCTGCCAGGCTTTTTTTGGTAGCGTCATCCATGGCGCCGCCTTTTGCCAGGGCGGGTATCAGTTCGTTCACCGTAAAGTTTTCTACCTCTGGCAGCATATCCGTTAAATCCTTGCTTTGCAAATCCGCAGGCAGTTTTTTATGGTACCATGCGGTAGCGGCATAATAAGGCACCTGGAGGGAGGAATTTACATAGTCGCTGCGCACAATGCCCAAATCAGTGGGCGATACCAGTATCACCCCGTCAAGGTAAATCCACTCGTTGTCCTGTAATGCCAGCGCCAGGCCGCTTACGCGGGTGGTACCATAGCTCTCCCCTATCAAAAACTTGGGAGAAGCCCAGCGTTGCTTGCGGCTGATGAAGGTTGAAATCCAGTCAGCTAAGTAGCGTATATCTTCATTAACGCCAAAAAACTTGCTGCCCGGCACATCCTTATTCGCAGTGCGGCTAAAGCCGGTATTCACGGGGTCAACATATACAATATCCGCTATGTCTAAAATGCTCTGCGTGTTTTCCTTTATGCCATAAGGCTCTACCGGGAAACCCTCATCATCAAGGTTAAGCCGGCGCGGGCCGGTATAGCCAATCTCCATCCATACGCTGGGTGTGCCTGGGCCGCCGTTAAAACTTATCACCAGCGGGCGGCTGTCTTTATCTTTTACATCTGTCCTTTCGTAGTAGGTATAAAATACGCCTGCAATCGGTTTGCCCTCTTCATCCCAAACGGGTATGGTGCCAACGGTGGCGTCGTAGGGAACGCGCACCCCTTTAATGGTTACTTCCGCATGGGTGGTGGTGGAAGAATCCATATTTAGCACACGGCTGGGCGAAGGTTTTTCGGCAGAAGGGGCAGCCGCTCCTTTTTGCTGGGCCATAACAGCACCCAGGGAGGCGGCAAAAACAACGGCAAGACATACAACTATTTTTCTCATACGCTTTATTTTATAAGGGAACGAATATAATACACAAAGCGAACACGCCCGGCCATTTTAGATAAACGGGCAGTTTCCTTTAGGCGAAACTCACTGTATAATGACCGTAACCCTGCCGCAGCGGGAGGAAAAGAACCTGCCTGATGACCATCGAAGGAGGAAAAGGGAGGAATGCTATTTCATCTAACATATTCATTAATAAATACTTAGTTAAATTTTTGTTCATTTTTTTACAAATTCATTTTGCTTAACACTGTGCGCTTTTTCCTTTGTGTCCCCGTGGTCAATCGTTTTACCCACAAAGTGCACAAAGGTTTGGCACAGAGGGGCACAAAGTAATGCGCCACATACCCGTCATTGCGAAGGCTTGCCGGGCGTGCGCGTTGGCCAAAGTCCTAATTAACGTGAGTTCGGGATAGGATAATGTTTCGCTATGGTGTGCCCCAGAGGGGCTAAAGCTTTGTAGAGAAAGTGATGGCCGCCTCTTTTTGCCGCGCCGTAGGTGCGGAACATTGAGAGTATTGCTCCACCGGAGCAATAATTGCCAGGTAATTTTTGCATTTCTGCAAAGCTTTTACTTCTACACAGTAAAGCAAAACAACTTGAGTTTACAAATTAAACAATCGCTCACTTATCCCGAACTCATGTTAATTATATATAGCAAAAAGGGCAAAGTGTCCGGTCGAAATGCAAAATAAATTTGAAAAGGAGAATCCCCGCACTTGGTTTAAGGCAGCGGAAAATAGCTTGTAAACAGTTACAATATCACCCGGCTTCTTTTTAAATTTTTCCCCTCTAGCGCAAGCGTTCCTGCGCAGCAGACTATCTGGGACTGATAAAATTAGGAAGCTGTGTCTCCAGCTATCTCTACGCGCTATGCGAATTATTGCCTAAAAAACATTCTGAATAGCTGGCACCAAGCATCGTTTGGCTCAAATATAGAGCTCCCTGGGCGATAAGATAGTGTCGCAACTGCATGGGCAAAAAAAAGCATAGTGCCCCATACTCTACCATAGAGAAAGAAAGTGCTCCTAAAGGCCTTCCCGGGCATTCTGTTTCATAAAATCCATTTGCAGCGGGTCGAATGGAATATTTAAAACCAGCTCATCACCTTTTATTTGTATAACAAAACCAAAGTTTACACCTTCTGCAATACAGGTATTGCTGTTGGGTATTTCTACTTTCAGGTTTCGAGGTAATTTATCTGCCAGGGCTTTTATAATATTGTTATGCTGTGTATTTGCCCTGTCTTTTAAATGGTAGTGATACATGATGGCGGGAACAAAAGCTGTGCTGTCGTAACTAAATTCCGAATTGGGCAGTGTATGAACCATCTCAAAGGTTTCCATAACGTCAATGGATGACAGTTGAATATCGCCGTTTCCCTCCTCTTCAAAGCCCCTAAAATTGGAGATGTTATTAAAAGTTAACCCGGGAAATTTTGCCTGTAAATCCACAAACCTGTATACGCTGTTATAATTGTAACCGTAAATTGATGTATCGGTTAAATGCTTAAACAGCAGGTCTGCAATGCCGGAAGCATCAAAAAAATCGCTTTCCACCAAAAAATTATAAAGGTCGGTACTTTCTGCATGAACGTCTTTAAAAATGGGGCTTGTAATATATCTGCCTTCTTTATCAATTATCCCGTAAGCTGTATCTTCACGCACCACCGCAATGCCGTCATAAAAATTTGTAACGCTTTTATATTTTGGTTCAATAATCATTTTGCCGGTTTTATCTATAAAACCCCATTTATCGTTGATGGTTGAAAGCACGGGGCACAAACCATCGCCGTTAAAGCTCTGCCTATCACCATATTGAGGGTTAATAACAAACTTGCCGCTTTTGTCAATAAAGCCCCATAATTTGCCCAGTTCCACAGCAGCCAGGTTGCCGGAAAAGCCGTCAGCAGCATCAAACTGCGGGGTAATAACAATGGCGCCGGATGTATTGATAAACCCAAACTTGCCATTCAGCTTTATTGCCGCCATACCTTCGTGAAACATAGAGGGTTCTTCAAATTGCGGCGTAATAACAATTTTACCACTTCTGCCAACAAAGCCATATCTTATCCCATCGTTAGTCTTTTGCGAAATCCATAACAGGTCTTCTGAAAACATACCCAAATCATATTGCTGGCTTGTAAGCACTATTTTACCTGTTTTATCTATGTAACAGGTTTTTCCGCCCCTTTCCGCCATAGCCAGTCCCCCGGTAAAATTCAGCGCCCTTGTTATACTGGTATCAAGGCGTATAGTTGTTTTGCCCTGCTTGTCAATATACTCAATTGGTTGGTTTTCTTTCACCACTGCAGCCGCACCTTCAGCAAACGAGGTAGCCCTTTTATAAACAGCCGGTATTACAAAATTGCCTTTCTCATCAATATAACCGAATTTTTCACGGGAGTCTTCTACAAGGGCGAGGCCGTCTTCAAAAGTATAGGCCATTTCAAATTGCGGGTTGATGATGAACTTGCCGGTTTTATCTATATATCCCCAATAATTACCCTGTTTTACAGGTACGAGTTTAAGCGATATTTCGTTTTTCCCTTTATTACATGCAAGCAGTAACAGCAATGTGCAAATTGTTGCAAGTTTTCTCATAACGTATGGTAGTCTTTTAAGGAATGTATATAGTAATACCGCGGTAGAAAACGTTTTTTATACCATTTTAGTGCAGGCACTAACAACTTAATCAACCCCGAGGCAAAAAATACTGATTAAAGATATGAAGATTGCCTGTTGACTATATAACCGAAATATTAAGTTTTGATGGCAGGCGCGGATGTTCCGCTCAGCAAGCCATCCGTGCTTTGCAAAGTTAGTAAGCCGCATCTCCACATTGCTGATAGTAATTAACCCTGCTTGTGACGGAAGTCATTCCCTTCGCTGTAATTCATTCCCACCTTTACGTTACGGCAAATTGACTACACATCATGGATAAGACGGTCAGCAAAATAGGTTTTTGGTCGGCATTAATAGCTTTTAGTGCAACAACAGCTTTTGTAATCGTTCAATTGCTGCAGTTGGTGGGGGTTTTAACTTTCCCGGCAGATGAAATTGCCATTTTCACCACCTCGCTTTGCATTGTTATTCCCTTTATACTGGCAATGCTGGCGCTGCATTATGTAACGCCGGCTGAAAAAAAATTCTGGAGCCACGGGGCATTGCTGTTCACGGTAATGTATGCCGTATTTGTTACCGCCAATTATGTTGTTCAACTGGCAACAGTAATACCTGTGAAGCTTAAAGGCGCCGCAGGTGATATGGGTATGCTGGAACAAACGCCGCACTCCCTGTTTTGGGATTTTGACGCGCTGGGATATATATTTATGGGCCTGGCTATGTTAATGGCGCTGCCGGTTTTTGAGCGCCGCCGGTTTCAAAACCGGGTGAGGCTTTCTTTTTTGGCCAACGGCCTGGTAACGCCTTTAATTGCGTTTGTTTATTTCTACCCTGGATATTCCGCGGGAATACTTATGATAGGTTTGCCATGGGCTGTTACTGCGCCGCTGGCCATGCTGTTGCTTGCCATTATGTTTAAAAAACATTACAGGGCAACCCCACCCGGCCCGGCGATTTAAAAGAAAAACAGCGCCTGTATTTTTCAATCAACATGCAAATTTTTAAACTATGGGTATTAAATATATATTGTTATGGCTGCCGATGGTTTTACTTGCCTTTGCAAACGCAACGCTGCGGCAATTGGTATGGGTAAAGAATATGGGTGATTTAAAAGCGCACCAATTATCCACCATCACTTTAATTGTTTTATGCGCAATATACACGGCGTTTATATTCCGGTTTCTTTCCGTGCAAAATACCCGGCAGGCTTTTTTAATTGGCGGTGTTTGGGTTATACTTACGGTACTGTTTGAATTTTCCCTCGGCCGCCTTACCCAAAAATCATGGGCTTATCTTTTGCAGGATTATAATTTAGCCACAGGGCATATATGGCCGGTATTTCTGCTTTGCCTTTTTATGCTGCCATATACCCTGTATATTTTAAGGAAATAAATACGCGGCGACGGTTGGTTGTAAAGAAGCCGGTGTTACTTTTTTATTGCGTAACGCAGTTCTACCATACCGCTTTTATAGGCTGTAACCCCAGCCAGGTGCAATGCGTGTTCCTGTCCAACATGGTCAAAAAACGGCAGGCCGCCGCCTAAAATAATGGGCAATACCGTTAGCCTTATCTCGTGCGCGAGTTGTGCATTTATAAACGCTTTGGCAAGCACGGCGCCGCCCACCACCCAAACATTGCGGCACATGGGCGCAAGCCTTTCATTCACCAGCTTTTCCAGGCTGCCTGCATATAATTCCACGTTCGGGCGCTCAACAGGCAGGTTGCGGTGGGTTAACACAATGGTGGGCACATCTCCATACGCCCACCCGTACGCCTTTGAAAGTTCCAGCGCGTGCTCGTAGGTACGCGCGCCCATCACGTAGCAATCTATCGTTTTTAAAAATTCGGCTGCCTGCTGCGGCGTAATGTCTGTTCCCGCCTCGTAATGGTCTGTTGTTTCAAACCACGAAACGCTGTTGTCTTCTTTAGCGATGATGCCATCCAGGCTCGAAACCATGTGTATGGTGATGGTGCAGGTATTTACTGTCATATTTTTTGCAGGCGTATAAGTAGGTAAATATACGCCTTAAGCAACCCAAATACGGTGTTACCCGCAGTGAATTATATATAACATGAGTTGGGGATATGTGAGCGATTGTTTAATTTGTAAACTCAAGTTGTTTTGCTTTACTGCGTAGAAGTAAAAGCTTTGCAGAAATGCAAAAATTACCTGGCAATTATTGCTCCGGCGGAGCAATGCTCTCAGTGTTCCGCACCTACGGGGCGGCAAAAAGAGGCGGCAATCACTTTCTCTACAAAGCTTTAGCCCCCTGGGGCATACCATAGCGAAACATTATCTTATCCAGAACTCTCGTTATAAGTTTTGCCCGCTAACCTTTACATGGTTTTGCCATTAAGCCTGCCTGCCAGGTATGCCCCTATTATTGCTGCGGTAACAGTAGCGCCCCTTACAAACCCAAAAAAAGGCCCGAAATTTTGGGTGGAGGCAAAGCTGGTAAAAAAAAGCCCCGGCAAGCTGCATTGAAAATGTTCGTCAAGCACCGGGTAGCCGTTACTGCGCTGTATAAGCGCCGGTAAATTGCCCGCGGCTAAAAATGGCACTGCATCTAAATTCACTGCATAGCCCGTAGCCAGCAGTACGTAGTTGCCTGTTATGGTATCATTTTCGTGGGTGTGTAAGGTTACCGTTTCACCATTGGCCTGCACTGTTTGTATATGCCGCAAAGGCCAAAAGGTAATGTTTTTGCCCTGCAGCCTGGTTGCCAGCCAGGGCTCAAGCCTTAGCCGCCCCTCTGCCCAAAACCTGTGTTTAATTTTTGCTCTCTCTTCATCCGGCAGGCTGTTAAACCAACCGGGGTTGTGCAAACTGTTTTTCAATAAATCTTCCACCCAATCCCAGTCAGACGGTTCAAAGGCGGGTGTATCATGGCCGTATAAAATATCAACAGAGGCACAGCCATCTTCAAGCATAAGGGCAGCCCACTCAAAAGCGCTTTGCCTGCCGCCTATAATAATGCATTTTTTATTACGCAAAAATTCAAACGCCACCGTGTTACACGTATGGGAATAATATTGAGGAAGCAAATTTTGCGTTATTACCTGCGGCAGGTTTTGACAATAGCTAAACCCCGTGGCGATAACTACGTACCGTGCTGTTATGCTACCGCCATTTGCCAGCGCTGCTGAGTAAGCCGTGCCATCATAATATAAGGCAGTCACTATTTCATTAGCAGCCTGTATATTGTATTGCTGTATAAACCATGCTGCATAATCTAAAAATATTTGCCGTGTTACCGGCAGGCTAAAATTGCCTGCTTTTGTTTGCTGCAAAAAACTGCGGAGCGTGTATTGGTTAAAGGGGTCTAAATGCCAGTCAATACCGGAACGGAGCAGCATGTTTTCCGGCATATTGTTTTTCCAAAACCCCATGGGTTCACCCACTATTATAAAATCTATCCCATGCCTTTTGGCAAACGCCGCAAGCGACAAGCCGTATGGCCCGGCACCGATAATGAGCAGTTTGGTGTGCATTTTCAGGTGATGGAGTGAAAGTTAAAGTTAGGCTTTTAAAACGGCGAAAACTTTGGGCCACAAAAAATACAACCGTTATACAACAGCCTGATTGTATTCCATTCCTCCTCTATGCCAGTTTCACTGTCTGCATTTTAGTTGATTCAAACGTAAGGTTAACGGAGCGTGCGCCGCCCGGCCTTGTGCGGTGTTTAACTTTTTTAGGTATCGTAAAAAACTGGCCGGGAAATAATTCAACTGTTTTATACTCCAAATCTATCAATACCGAGCCCTCAATAACTAAAAAGCTTTCATCTGAACCAGGGTGCAGGTGCCAGTAAAAAGGTTCTGTCATAATACTAACACGTACTACGTGGTCATTCACATAAGCAACAGGAAAATTGGCATACGCGCTGTTAACTAATGCTGTTTGCCCGTGAATATCTATTACAGTAAGTAGCCCGGCTTTCATATAATAATTTTTATCAGCTAATGTTTTGAAGATAATAAAATACTGCTTTTTTTCATTTAAAGCGATATTCCGCACGTCTTTCTATACCCCCGGTAATACGGTAAATATAGCGGCGCCAATTACCCAGTTCAATATATAACCGCCCGTATTTACAGGTCAGCGGCTAAGGACTTTCACTGTTTAGGCCTGCATTTAGCGTTAATTACTTTGCACCCGTTTTACGCACATCTTTCGCCCTGTCAAAAGCTGCCAAACAACTGTCCAGTGGTTGGCCCTGCGTGTAAATACAGTCGCAGAAAACTTCACAGGCTGCGGGATTTTTACTGGAAGCGCATTGATTCCTGCATTCTTCTTCAGAGTTACCCGGCACAATCTCGTATAGCCAGGAAGTGCCGGTAATGATAATGGCTAAGATTACGGCGCAACTTCCAAAAAAAATGATATGAAGGCGCTTACCAAGGGGCTTTTTCGCCGCATGAGCGCCTGTTTTGAATTGCTTAAACGGTAAAATATTTTTTAGGCGGTCATAGTCCCAAACCAGTAAAAACAGGCACGCCAGTAACATCATTGTTACCAGCCGCGTACCATCAAAGCGGGTAGCATACGTTAGCACACAAATATTGACTATAACAGGAAAATACATCAGCGCTCCAAGAAGGGAAGTGCGGGGAATAAGCAACAATACAGCTATGATGATTTGAGTGATGCCAATAAAAGTATAATAATACCCTGTAAGCAATAACGCGTCAAAGTAATGGCCCAGGGGGTTGTTGTGGGGCAGGCCGTTGGCAAAGCGTTCCCCGATAATTTTAACGTAGCCGGCTGGCAGAAAGCTGGCGGCAAGGGCAACCCGGCAGAAAACTGCGAACCCCTTAAACCATTTATCAGCCTTTGCCTCGTAGTAAATTTCTTCAATGCTATTCATAACCCTATATTAATACTTGTGCTGAACCTTTTTGTCGTGTTCACACCAAATTCCCGGTTTCAGCCAATAGCGTATATTGCTGCACCCTGAAAAACCTTATGCCTTTTTAAAGCCACTTATTTTACTGAGCAGAAAATGAACAACCAACGCGATGACAGTCCAGTAGAGACCAAAACCAATAAACAAAACAGGCGGTACCGGGTCCGGGTCCTGGCCCAAAAATGATAAGGGCTTTATCAAAACAAACTTGAGGGGAAATAAAATGGCAGCCAGGGTGCTCTTCCAGGCTATCGGCGAGCCGGTTCCGGGAAAAAAATCTCCATTGGCAGGAAATAACCTCACTTCAGGCCCCAGCAAAGCATTAGAGATAAATTGAAAGGCAAACGCCGAAACCAGGAAGATGATAACGAATTTAGTTGTTGAAATTTTCATACAAAATGTATTTTTTGGTATTTAAAAGTACTTTGCAACTAAAAGTTACTTGAAATTATTCATTCCTCGCAATACAGGGAAAAAATATTATCGCTATACCATCGGGCCCCGCACACATAAAAAAAACCCGGAGGTTTCGCCCCGGGCCAATGGTCTGTTATTCGTGCACTAAAAGTAACTCACACTATTTATCTAATGTACTTATATCTATTACAAACCTGTAACGCACATCGCCTTTAAGCATCCTGGCGTACGAAGCGGTAATGTCTTTTATATCAATCAACTCAATATCCGACACAATATTATGTTCCGCGCAAAAGTCAAGCATTTCCTGGGTTTCAGGTATTCCGCCTATGCCTGAGCCTGCTACGCTTTTGCGGCCGCCCAGCAGTGAGAAGGGATGAATGGAATAAGGCACAGACGGCGCGCCTACACAAATATGTACGCCATTTGTTTTTAAAAGTGACAGGTATAACCCCATGTCATGTGGTGCTGAAACTGTATCAAGTATAAAATTAAAGGTGCCCTTAACAGCATTTAACTGGTCGGGGTCTGACGTAACAACAAATTTATGCGCGCCTAAAGCCCTTGCTGCCTCTTCTTTTGAAGGCGACGTGCTTAAAACAGTAACCTCTGCACCAAACGCCACGCCAAACTTAACCGCCATGTGGCCCAGGCCGCCTAAACCCACAACAGCCAGTTTATGGCCTTTACCTACCTTCCAGTAACGCAGCGGCGAGTAAGTAGTAATACCTGCACATAGTAAAGGGGCAGTAGCTGCCAGAGGCAATTTGTCTGAAATATGCAGTACAAATTCCTCCCGTACTACTATGGTGGTCGAGTAGCCGCCATAGGTAGGCACGCCATCCCTGCCCATACCATTGTACGTTTGGGTGCTTCCTTCAAGGCAGTATTGCTCCAGGCCTTCCTTACAGTTTTCACAAACCTGGCAGGAGTCAACCATGCAGCCTACACCGGCAAGTTCGCCAGTTGTAAACTTTTTCACGTGGTCACCCACTTTTACAATCCTGCCTACAATTTCATGGCCGGGAACCATAGGAAAGATGCCGGGGAACCACTCATTTTTTATCTGGTGAAGGTCTGAATGACAAACGCCGCAATACAAAATTTCAATTTGAACGTCATGCGGGCCAACTTCCCTGCGCTCAAAGTTCCAGGGTGCTAAATCCGTTTCCGGGCTTTGCGCCGCGTATCCTTTCGTTGCTATCATAGATTATTTTATTAGTGAACGCCAAAGGTAAGGCAAGCATAAGCGTGACAATCTTATTATTTGGTTGCTGCCCATACTATCAATTTTTTTAGTTGCGGCGGGTATTTAAAAGCTTTGTCACAATTTGTTACAATAACTTATTTTTGTATTATTGCTGCACCCTTGTACCTGCCGCTGAAGAGACAAAAAAATATGCGGCAATGCAGGTATAACAGCCATGTGTCCCGGGTAAAATAAATAATCAAAACGCTGCCATTATGAATGTAACCTTGCAAAACCTGCATAGCAAAGTACGCTTGTATGTAAGCTTACTGCCAATTGTATGCTTTTTTGCCGCACATGCGCAAACGCCTAACAGCCCGGTACGTCCGCGCATTGTTATTACGGCAGACCCGGAGCTTGACGATAATAACTCGCTTATCCGTTTCTTATTATACAGCAGCGATGTGAATGTAGAAGGGCTTATTTACGCGAGCAGCGGTTTTCACTGGAAGGGAGACGGCAAGGGTACCAAATGGTTTGTGCCGGGAAGGGAATATGCCCGTTTCGGGTTAGATACATGCCCGTGTACATCATGGCGCTGGGCGGATAATGAGCGTTTTATTGATAATGCTGTTGACGCTTACGCGAAAGTATACCCCAACCTTAAAGTACATAATGCAAACTACCCGGCACCGGAACTGCTTAAATCAAAAATAAGGTATGGCAATATTGATTTTGACGGTGATATTTCAAAAAACTCACCCGGCTCTGAACTGATTAAATCGTTAATGCTCGATGACAAACCGGGAAAGCTGTTTATTACCGCCTGGGGCGGGCAGAGTACCATAGCGAGGGCACTAAAATCGATACAAGAGCAGTATCAGTACACCACGGAATGGGAAGCGATAAAGGATAAAATTTCGCGTAAAGTTGTACTGCTGCCATCAGGCGACCAGGACGATACTTATGCCAAATATATCAAGCCAAACTGGCCGGGTATTGAGTACCGGCAGTTCAGGGACGGCCCCAACTATGGCTATGGCGCGCAGTTAAGGGCAAAACCGGGGGACTCAATTTATTTAACTCCATCCTGGATGCAGGAAAACATATCAAGCCGCGGCGCTTTAGGCACGTTATACCGTGTTTGGGGTGACGGGAAACAAATGGTAAAAGGCGACAAGATGGATTATTTTGGTTTATCCGGTTATACCGACCAGCAATTGCGAAGCATGGGCTACGCCGTGTGGATGCCGGTGCAGGCAAAAGGCAGTTGGCTTGGGGAAGGGGATGATTTTACATTTATGAATATGCTGGGTAACGGCCTGCGGGCCTTTGAGGATGGCAGCTATGGCGGATGGGGTGGCCACACCATGCAAAAAGCGCCGTCAGAAGGCTCCCCTTTTCTCATCAGCGATACATCACAGCAGGCTATGGTTTCTGCCATCGGCGCGCTTAACAAAAACGCAGGTACATATCCCGATTTCTTCCCCGCGGCAGAGCGTGATTTTGCAGTGCGCCTTCAATGGTCAGTAACGCCAAAATATTCCGGCGCAAACCACCAGCCGGTTATCAGCATTGAAAATCCATTGAATGTGCTGGCTTCGCCGGGGGAAAGAATACGCCTTAACAGCGTGGTTACTGACCCTGACGGAAATGCTGTTTCTGTAAAATGGTGGCAGTTCCAGGCAGGCAGTTATCCCGGCACGGTAACCCTGTCAGACCCAACTGCACAGCGCATTTATGTTACCATTCCCAAAGATGCAGTCCCGGAACAAACGATTCATCTGATTATCGAAGCAACTGACAATGGCACCCCGGCGCTTACCAGTTACCGGCGGGTAATTATTACAATAAAAGCAAATAATGGTATGGGATTTTAGTATTTATTGCCTGAGCCCTTCCTTTAGGTCTTGAGCTAACGATGTCTGCCGGGCAACCCGGTGGCACCCAATGTGTGCAGTTAAAGCTGTTTCGTAAAATCTTATATTTGGCGGCACAAACCTTAGTACTAAACCCTGTTTTACATGAAAGAGGAACGATTCTGGAACTGGTTTCTGGCAAATGCGAAGGCCATTAAGTTATGGATTAACACAAATGACAGCGATTATAAATTATACAATACGCTCACAGAGCAACTCTGGGAATACAGCGAAAACCTTATACCTGAACTTACTGTTGATAAAAATGGCAATGCTGTACTGATAATAAGCTGTGACGGAATCAAAGCAGGCATACAGCCGGTTCTTCAGCTGTATAATGCTGCACCGCCGGTTAAGGGTTGGGTTATTCAAAAATTCAGGGCGCCGGGATACGTAAATAGTGTAACCTTTGAAGGCCTTGCACTTGCCCCGGATGATATACGCATAAAATTCATTTTTAATGGCCCTGTGGCTGATGTTGAGATATACATGAAAGGCTACAATGACAATGATAGCCGCTATAAGTCGCTTGGTTTTTTATACCTTGATCATTTTATTGGTGAATACGCCGCCATGACGCGCATTGGACAGATTAGTTTCAAAAAACCTTCCTGGTTTAATCGCTCAAAAGGTACAGTAACATTGCAGGAGTTTTCAAATCTGCTCAACAATAACAACTAACAAAAATTGCATTTAAAACCAAAAAATAAAAATGTTGTGGATAATCATCGGTGTGCTAATGGTTGGCACCCTAATTATTTATATCTCAGGCAGAAAAAATAGACGGGCTGCTTATTCCGCCCAATTGCCTGCCGACCAGGACACCATTCAAAAAGGAGATAACATTTATGAAGAGATGAGGAACTTGGCTTTTACGACAAACCCTGCTCAACTCGGGCTTTCATTACCAACCGGTAATATTGTATACGGTGTAGTAATGGATTGGGCATTGAAGGAAGGTATAGCAACTGTCGCCGCATTTAGCACCGGCGATGTAAGTCTGTATCTGAGTTCAGGAGGTGGCAGTATAGGTGGTGGTCAACAGGCAATGGTTGCACAAGCGGGAAAAGCTTTTGTCAGTTTGGCCCAGGACTATCTCGATAAAACAAGCAAAACGGAGGCAACCCCTTTGCCAGCCAAAAATTGCGTAAGATTTTACCTGTTAACCAACCAGGGAATTTTTACAGCGCATGAAAATGCAAACAACTTTAAAAACGGGTCTTCAATATGGCTTCCGCTTTTTGAAGAGGGGAACAAGGTAATTTCGGCATTAAGAATGGTGGAAACCAGGTAAAAGTCAGTTACAATGCCTCTTATCATGGCTTCACTATCACCCACCCTTCGCTGCCACGAATGATTAGTTCGCCATTGGCGCTGGGTACAACAGCCACAAAATCGTACACTTTGTCACGGGTTATTTTGCGTTGCACCATGCTGTTGTGGCACTGGGCTACAATAACGCCTTTTTGTATAAGGCTTTTAAGTTCTTCCTCGTACTTGCTGCCTTTTAATACTATATCAGTACCTGCCGCAAACGTTATCAGTTCAATTTCAAGCTTGCCCTGCAGCCTCGGGTCGTCCAACGCATTATTCATGAAATGGAAAGCCATTTCAATAAGCTTGGGGTCGTTGGTATCTAACTGGTAAATAGCCTTGTAATGTTTTTTGGTGGCATCAGCGCCGGTATATGCGGCGTTTTTTGTTAACAGTGCAGTGTCGGCTGTTTGCGCATGTACAGCGGCCGACATAATAATACAAAGCAGGGCGATGATAATTTTTTTCATAATTGTTATTGTATTGTACAGGGATGTGTATCTTTTATTGTTTTTCGTCCGCCAAATTCTTCAGCATGTCTTCCGTCATCTTGTTTAAGTCATATTCGTGCTTCCAGCCCCAGTCGCGGCGTGCTACTGAGTCATCAATACTCTGCGGCCAGCTATCGGCAATGGCCTGGCGGTAATCAGGCTGGTAACTTATGGCAAACCCGGGTATATGTTTTTGAATGGCTTCGGCTATTTCTTTGGGCGAAAAACTCACCGCGGCAATGTTGTAAGACGTACGTACTGAAATCTTCTCTTCCGGCGCTTCCATCAAATCAATCGTAGCCTTAATAGCATCAGGCATATACATCATGGGCAGGTAGGTGTCTTCCCTCAAAAAGCATTCGTAGCGCTTGTTTTCCAGCGCCTCGTGAAATATCTCAATAGCGTAATCGGTGGTGCCGCCGCCCGGCGCTGACTTATAACTTATAAGGCCCGGGTAGCGCAGGCTGCGTACATCAACGCCAAAACGCCTGTTATAGTAATTACACCAAAACTCACCGGCGTATTTGCTTATGCCATATACCGTAATAGGCTCAATAACGGTTTGCTGCGGGCAGTTTTGCTTTGGCGATGTAGGCCCGAAAACGGCTATACTGCTGGGCCAGTACACTTTTTTAATCTGCTCTTCGCGTGCTATATCAAGCACGTTTAACAACCCCTGCATGTTAAGGTTCCAGGCAAGGTTTGGGTTCTTTTCTCCGGTAGCGCTTAGTATGGCTGCCAGCAGGTAAATTTGTGTTACGTTTTGCCGTATCACCTGCACATGCAGCATTTCTTTATTCATCACGTCCAGCGACACATACGGGCCTGTGCCTTTCAGCAATTCGTTTTCTTCGCGCAGGTCTGAGGCAACCACGTTGGCGTTGCCGTATATTTTTCTTAAAGCAAGCGTTAGTTCTACCCCTATTTGCCCGGAGGCGCCAATTACCAGTATCTTGTCTTTTACCATGTAGCTAATTTATGAAGCAGCAAAGAAAAGAAAAGTTTATAGTAAGTTCGCACTTCTAAATTTTACTGAGATGATACCGGGATTTCTTGCAGAATTGTTCAAGGGGCAGCAATATGATGAAAAAAGCTTTTTTTTAATAGCCGGCCCCTGCGTGGTGGAGAGCGAAGAACTGGTAATGGAAGTAGCCGAAAAAGTAGCCGGTATTTGTAAAAACCTTGGTATTCCATACGTTTTTAAAGCCAGTTACCGCAAAGCCAACCGTACCAGCGCCAACAGTTTTACTGGCATTGGTGATGAAACCGCCCTGCAATTGGTAAAAAAAGTGGGTGAAACGTATGGCCTGCCAACTACTTCTGATATTCATGCCCATGATGAAGCCGCACCTACTGCTAAATACATTGATATATTGCAGATACCCGCATTTTTATGCCGGCAGACTGACTTGCTGGTAGCTGCGGCTGAAACGGGCAAAATTGTTAATGTAAAGAAGGGCCAATTTGTAAGTGGTGAAGCAATGAAGTTCGCCGTTGACAAAATTAAGAGGGCAGGCAATGAAAAAGTAATGCTTACCGAACGTGGCAATACCTTTGGCTACCAGGACCTGGTGGTTGATTACCGGAATATACCCATTATGCGCAACCACGGTGTGCCGGTTATTATGGATTGCACTCATAGCCTGCAGCAACCCAACCAGGCGAGTGGTGTTACAGGGGGCAACCCCCAATTAATAGGCACAATAGCTAAAGCAGCTATAGCTACCGGTGCTGATGGCTTATTTATAGAAACGCACCCAGACCCCGCCTGTGCATTAAGCGACGGCGCTAATATGCTTAAGCTTGACTTGCTGGAAGGTTTGCTGGAGCAACTGGTGAAAATTAAGAAGGTGGTTGATTAGCTGGTGGCAGGTATGGGCATCATGGCTTTATTGTGCTGCAGCAAAAGGTTCAAAATAAAACTTGCTGTTTTTATAATCCAGCGTTACTATACCATACCTTAAAAACCCCGCCCCTATACGGGAATTATTACCGAAAGAAGTTTGCACTGAAACGTTATTAAAGGCGGTACCGCATATACTTAAATATGGCACTGTAGCAGCATAAACAATTGTGTCACCAGTGCTCCCAAACATACCGGCGTCGCTGCCCGTGTTACCTTCTGCAACAGCAGTGTATAAATTCTCATCCCTGTATTTATTAAAATGAGATAGTGCAACAACATAAAAGCCACCGTCGCCGCTATCAAACTCAACCAGTTCTTTCATCTCTTTGTTGTTCCTCATATTTATCCATATAAACGGCAGGCTTTGGCCGGGCGTTAGAACCATGTTGACACACTGTTTTTTATTCAAAGCAAATTTCCGCCGGTCATCTGTTATATAAATCAATTTTTCCCGTGGGGAAATACGCACAATTGAATTGTGCAGCATATTGCTGCCAATCGTGCCGTCAACATGCAAATCGTCAAACAGGCGTAATACGCCTGCCACAAGCGTTGGTGTGTTATTAAATGTTATGCCCTGCAGTGTTATATCTGCAGTAACAATAGCCATTGAATCCTGTTTGGCATTCGCGTCAGTGATAAGCTGTTTTGAAAGTACCGGAAGTTGCAATTCATCCGCCAGGTTTTTACTGATACAACCGGGCGCCCCGGTGTCAAAAATAAACCGGCATTTTTTGTGCTTTATCACTGCTTCTATTACCAGTTTTCCATCAATATTTTCATAAGGCAGCGCCGCAAAATAGCCGGTTTGCTTTGTTCGCCCGCTATTATAGTTGTAAAACTGCGCATGGCTGATTATTACGCAGCAAATAAAAGCGGCAGTTAAATATAAAAATCTCATAATTCGTTTTTGGAAGCTGATACAAGCACGCAGGCATTCCATAAATTGAAACAACTATATTGCGGAATTTGCCAGCTTTACTTTTCTTTTCCTTCACTAAACAATTCGCTTGGCAACACGCCAAACTCTTTTTTAAAGCTGGCTGCAAAATGCCCCAGGTTAGAGTAGCCGACCATCATTCCCACTTCTTTTATGGCGTATTTTTCTTCCAGCAAAAGTTCTTTGGCGCGTATCATCCGGTTTTTTTGAAAATACTCATACAAAGGTAGCCCGTACATTGTTTTAAAATCTTTCTTAAGTTTTGTAGGGCTCATGGCCGATATCTTCGACAGTTCGTTAATCGTTGGCGGAGGCACAGAAAAATCCTTTATCAGCAACGACTCTACTTTTATCAGCCTGCTTATCTCATCTTCTTTCATTCTTACACCTTTTTCACTTTCCTCCAGCCGGCCCATAAAATGAACTATAAAGCGCTCAAGCAGCAGCAATACCCTGTTTTGCACAAAAGTGTTTTTTAACGGGTGGTCATCTATGTTCTTGAGAATGTCATGCAGCACAACCCTGTACCCCGCATCAATTGGCTCAGTAGTTACTTTCTTCACCATTTGTGTAAAATAACTGGTAACGAATTTGTCTGCTACATCCTGGCTTAGTAAGGTAAGCAGGTGTTGTTTTTCAAAAATTAATTTTGCGGTGCGTACCCGTGTATACGCGGGCAGCAAAAATTTTGACTGCACAAGCGAGTTGGTAAGTAAAACCATGTTTTGCGGTACCGGCCGCACATCTTTTTCTATACTTGGGGCCTGCCGTATGTCGCCGGCAACCGACGTTTCGTTGAACTGTAAAATAAAAAACTGGTGGTTGGGGCTGGGTGAACGCTGCAGCATAATGTCCTCGTTAAAAGTAGTATCGCCAACCATGCCCGAAATGCCTTCCGGTAATATAAATGACGTCAGGTATCCCGAACCATAATTAGCGGGTATGGCCAGGTGGTTCTTTTCTGCTTTTGTGTTAAACAAACGTGCACAGGCTTGAATAAAATCTGTGTAAACACTATCACTATATCGCAGTTCTAACAAGGTACAATGTAAATTTTAGGATATTAAATTTCAGCAGGCAACTGGTCAAACGCCTTCTTAAATTTTTTCGAAAAGTCGTTAACATTGTTGTATCCCAGTTCTGTTGCTACTTGCTGCAAGTTATATTTTTTTGATAATAACATGGCCTTAGCCTTGTTCATCCGCTTTTTTTGAAAATATTGGTAAATTGGCATACCATACATCTTTTTAAACAGGGTTTTCAGCTTTGACGGGCTCATTGCCGCAATTCTTGATAATTGGTTTATGTTTGGGGGCTGCAGGGAAAAATCGTTTACCAGGGCCTGCTCCACAAGTTTCAGCCGTACAATTTCTTCAGCAGACATTTTGAGGTTTACATATACATCGTTTATTTTTTTGCACAGTTTTGTAAAAAACCTTTCAATTATCAGCATTACCCTATTTTGCACAATAAAGTTTTCAAACTCGCTGTTTTCACCGGTTATTCCGGGTTCTGTCATTTCGTTTACCAGCCGGCGGTATTCTACATCCAGCAGCTCGTAATGGTATGCAGGGTATTTAAGTGAAATAAAATTAAGTATAGTGTCGCCACTCTCCTCCCGGCCCAATAACCGCTGCAACCAGTCTTTACTCATCATAACGTTTATGCTTTTCTGGTGAACGTTAGCCGAAGCAAGATGATACCATTCGCCGGTAGTATTGCCAAAAAAGATAGAAGATTTGGCCGCAGCAGCGGCTGAACCGGGAATATCATCCATCCTGATGGAATAAAGTTCGGATGCAGTCTTTTTGCGGTAAAATATTATGTCCTGCGCAGAGCAGTAATCGTAAATAAGTACTTGCAGCCCGTTAGGCAATTTCATTAATCTTATGCTGCCTGATCCAACATCCGGTGAAAAAACAATAGTATCATTCGCTATTTTTAGCTGCATTACACGTCCTATATGGCGCAGCAGGTCTTCATAGCTGGTTAGATTATATTCAATCTTTATCACAATTGGATTTTAAAGGTATTTCAGTGGGTTACGCTTTGCTGAAAGTATGTATTTTTTTATATTCAGCCAAAAGGCCATTATCATATAAATAATTACAGGTGAGCCTATTGTTAAAAATGAAATATAAATAAACCAGGTTCTTATGCGGGATGTGGCAATACCAAGCCTGCGCCCTATGGCGCTGCAAACGCCAAAGGCCTGCCACTCAATAAACCCGCGTAACTTATTCATACTGCAATTTAAAAAATTACGGTAATATTCGTGCAAACAGTTTTTCTTAAAATTTTGTTTTAATGTACCTTCGCCGCATTGCGCTAAAAGCGCTTCCTCTGTCACCAGCTTATTTATTCATTCTTTGTTTAAATAAATTACAATTCTATGGCTTTTGATATTGAAATGATTAAACGTGTTTATGCAGGGTTACCGGCCAAAGTTGAGGCAGCCCGCAAAACACTGGGAAGGCCTTTGACCTTAGCAGAAAAAATATTATTCTCGCATTTGCATGCCGACCAGCCGCTGGCTTCGTTTGAAAGGGCCAAAACCTATGTAGATTTTGCCCCCGACCGCGTTGCTATGCAGGATGCTACTGCACAAATGGCGCTCCTGCAGTTTATGCAGGCGGGCCGGCCTAAAGTAGCCGTGCCATCTACCGTGCACTGCGACCACCTTATACAGGCTAAAAGCGGCGCAAAAGAAGACCTTGACACCGCTCTTGCAGCCAATAAAGAGGTGTATGACTTTTTGGCCTCTGTTTCCAATAAATACGGCATTGGGTTTTGGAAACCCGGCGCCGGCATTATTCACCAGGTAGTGCTGGAGAATTATGCTTTTCCGGGTGGGATGATGATTGGTACCGACAGCCACACCCCTAATGCGGGTGGCCTTGGCATGATAGCCATAGGCGTTGGCGGCGCTGACGCCTGCGATGTAATGGCAGGTTTACCCTGGGAACTGAAATGGCCGAAGCTGATTGGTATTAAGCTTACCGGCAAGATGAGCGGGTGGACAAGCGCTAAAGACATTATTTTAAGGGTTGCCGGTATATTAACTGTTAAAGGCGGTACCGGCGCTATTGTTGAATATTTTGGGGAAGGCGCTGACAGCCTTAGCGCCACCGGCAAAGGGACTATTTGCAACATGGGCGCTGAAATTGGCGCCACCTGCAGCCTTTTTGCTTATGACGATAAAATGAGCGCTTACCTGAAGCTGACTGACCGTGCTGATGTTGCCACCCTTGCAGACGGCGTTAAAGAGCATTTGCGCCCCGACGATGATGTTTACGCAAACCCTGAAAAGTATTATGACCAGTTAATTGAAATTAACCTGGATGAATTAGAGCCTTACGTTAACGGGCCCTTTACACCAGACCTTGCATGGCCAATAAGCAAGTTTGCAGAAGCAGTAAAAGCAAATGAATGGCCTGAAAAACTGGAAGTGGCGTTAATTGGCTCATGCACCAACTCTTCGTATGAAGATATAAGCCGTTCAGCATCGCTGGCTAAACAGGCTACCGACAAAGGCTTAAAAACCAAAGCTGAATTTACCATTACCCCCGGCAGCGAACAGGTAAGGTTTACTATTGAACGCGATGGCTTTCTTAATACATTTGATAAAATGGGCGGCGTGGTGTTGGCTAATGCCTGCGGCCCCTGTATAGGCCAGTGGGCGCGCCATATTGACGACCCAAAACGCAAAAACTCCATCATCACTTCATTCAACCGTAACTTTGCCAAACGTAACGATGGTTTCTCAGGTACACATGCCTTTGTGGCTTCACCTGAAATTGTAACAGCCTTTGCCATTGCCGGCGACCTTACGTTTAACCCGCTTACCGATAAGTTGAAAAACGAACAGGGTGAAGAAGTAATGCTGGATGAACCAACGGGCTTTGAATTGCCGCCGGCAGGTTTTGCCGTGGATGACCCCGGTTTTCAACCTCCTGCAGAAGACGGCAGCAAAGTTGAAGTAGCGGTTGCCCCTGACAGCCAGCGCTTACAATTGCTGGAACCGTTCGCAGCCTGGGAGGGAACAGACCTTAAAGGTTTGTATCTTTTGATAAAAGCAAAAGGTAAATGTACTACCGACCATATATCTATGGCCGGCCCATGGTTAAAGTTCCGTGGCCATCTTGATAATATCTCCAACAACATGCTTATTGGCGCTGTTAACTATTTTAATGAAAAGACCGACAGTGTTAAAAACGAGCTTACCGGCGAATACGGCCCTGTGCCTGCTACACAGCGCGCTTACAAAGCTGCTGGTATTGGCAGCGTGGTTGTTGGCGACGAAAATTATGGCGAAGGCAGCAGCCGTGAGCATGCGGCAATGGAGCCACGCCACCTTGGGGTACGTGCCATACTGGTAAAAAGTTTTGCACGCATACATGAAACAAACCTGAAAAAGCAGGGTATGCTCGCGCTTACTTTTGCCAATAAGGATGATTACGATAAAGTGCAGGAGGACGATACTATTGATATTATCGGCCTTACAGATTTTGTGCCCGGCAAGCCACTTACCATAGTATTGCACCACGCAGGTGGTGGTACTGATGCTTTTACTGCCAACCACACTTACAACGAGCAGCAGATTGAGTGGTTTAAAGCAGGCGGCGCGTTAAATATTATCAGGAAGAAATTTGCAAAATACAAAGCATAAACAATTTTGCGTCAGCGAAGGGCCCTTGCAGTAAAATGCAGGGCCTTTTTATTTTAACAACATGCTCAAAAGATGGAAGTTATGTTATCGCATGCTTTTTGCCTGAAATTGACAGTCCGTTGCTAAACAGCAAAAGAAAGCCCGCCAGCAGCATCAGCGCTTCACCCCACTCCCTGCCATGATGTATATAGGGGTGGTCATAATTTAAAGCCAGCCCTATAAACAGCAGAATTATACCCCGGTAGTCTTTACCCGAAATAATTAAGAATGCCCCGAACATCCAAAGCATAAAATTGTATGGCCCGCGCGGCGCGGGCGTGCATATCTCACTGGTTATGTATATCAAAAACAGCAGGCACAAAAATTTATTTGCCGGCATTGTTTTAATACGGTTTTTGGCAAGTAATATTAATAGCACCGCCAGTGCCAGCATTACCGCTGAATAATACACAGTATTGGTAATAATAATATTATTGGCTACAAGATAATCTTCTATTGTTTTAATCAACCCGGCAGGCCGACTCAGGCCATTAAATAAACCGTTTATCTTTTTTGCATCGCCTGTTGTCGTGTTTTGAAGGGCTGTACAGGGCTCAAGATATGTAACCGGCTTTTTAAACGCTATTTCCGGGTGTGCATCCGCAGGTATCTGTAGTGAGTACATTTTTACCGCACGGGCGTATTCCATCCAATAACGTGTTGACCCGGAGAAAACGTTAAACAGCACTAAAAATACGCAACCCGCCGCCAGGCCATACAATGATTTTTTGTTATACCACAAAAACAGCATAATTACCGCAGGGGCAAACAAGGGCCTGCAGGCAATGGTAAAGGCCAGTACAAGGCCAAACAAAAAGTTTTTGTCCTTTACTTTTAATCCATACAGTACAAAGAATAAAAAGGCGTACAATATATGTATTTGGCCCAGCACAAGATGCATGAGCCAATATTTTGAGAAAAGAAAAAAAAGAGCAAAACATATACACAGCAAGTACTTGCCTGTTGCCTGTGGTGTTAACATTACCGCTATTATGCAGCACGCTAAAAGCAGCAGGTACTCTATAACCAGCCACACCTCTCTTACTGAACAGGAAGTTAAAAACTTAAGCGGGTAATGTAATAAAATAGCAAATGGTGTTATAGTACAGCCATTCAAAATAGTTAAGCTGTCAGCAGGCACGCCGGGCTGATTGTAAAAATACGCTGATTTTTTTTCTGTAATCGCCACAGCCCCAGCTATTCTTGGACCGAGGTCGTTTGTGGGGAAAAGCGGTAAAAGCTTTTGCGCATTTATAAAGCTAACAGTAACACATATAACAATAATAATAAAAGGTAAAACCGGCTTGTTTAACAATACAAATAAGTTTTTAGCTGGATGCGTATTGGTAGAAGACATAATTTTGTTCAGGTTAAAATAAAATCAGGAGCACTGTATTATTAAAGTTATAAAAAAACGTACAACGGTTAATGTAAAGCCTTCTTCAATGATGAAAAAAATTATTCCCGCATTACTGCTGGCGCTCTTTGCAGCCAGCGCCTTTTGCCAGAGCGCCTCAAAAAAATCGCCTATCACTGTTATTGGGTATTATGCCGGCGATTCGGCGCACATTGACGCCTACCCAATTGAAGAGCTTACGCATATAATTTACAGTTTTACCCATTTAAAGGGAAACGATATATATGTTCAAAATAAAAGAGACAGCGCTACCATTAAACACCTTGTATCATTGAAGAAGAGAAACCCGCAACTAAAAATCATTCTTTCTATGGGTGGATGGGGTGGTTGCGGTCCATGTTCTGAAGTTTTTTCTACCGATAAGGGACGTAAGGAATTTGCCGCCTCTGTATTACATACCATGCAATATTTTGGCACAGACGGTATTGATTTAGATTGGGAATACCCGGCTATTTCGGGCTTTCCCGGTCATCGTTTTGTACCGGAAGACAAACAAAATTTTACCGCGCTGCTGAAAGCCCTTCGCGATGCACTGGGTAAAAAATACGAAATAAGCTTTGCAGCGGGTGGCTTCACCACTTACCTGCAGCAGTCTATTGAATGGGATAAGATTGCGCCACTGGTAGATAAAGTTAACCTGATGACTTATGACCTCGTGCATGGCTTTAGCAAAGTTACGGGCCACCATACACCGCTGTATTCAACACCACAGCAGGTTGAGTCTGTTGACCATGCTGTGCGGTACCTGGATTCCATTCATTTCCCGGTTAACAAGCTGGTTATCGGCGCGGCTTTTTATGCCCGAATATTTGATGTGGATGTTGACGCCAATAAAGGCCTATACCAGCCGGGAAAATTTGATCACGGCGTTGATTACAGGAACTTTAATAAAGACTCACTGGAAAATTTAGGCTTTGTTTTTTATTGGGACGATGTGGCCAAAGCGCCTTATGGCTACAACAAAAAATTAAAGCAGGTAATTACGTTTGATGATAAACGCTCCCTCGCCTTAAAAACAAAATACGCCATTGACCACCACCTTAACGGCATTATGTTTTGGGAGCTAGGGAATGATAAAACAAAGGATGGTTTGTTACAGGCGATATATGATGCAGCAAAATAATAGGCAATTAGTAAGAGCAAAGTCGTCACACTATCACTTTTACATAAACAAATAATATTTGCTAATTTCAATTATTTTATTTACTTTCCCATTATACGCATTTGGCTCACGGATATAACTGGGCTAAGGAATATGCAGCCGCCAAGACATAACTAAAGGATTTTGCTTAGATACCAAAAATAACGTTAAGGCTTAAAGTTCTGTGAATAGCTAAGTGAATCAGTTTTCCGCAATTAAGGGAATTAAAATATCGTTTATGACAAATCTTGATATTTTGATTTTAGCAATCAAACAGAGAAAGCCCATTTCTTTTGAATATAACAAGCCGGGCAAGATAGGCGGATTAAGAATAGGAAATCCTCATGCAGTTTTTATATTTACTGCTAAATCTGGCGAAATGAGCACAAAAATTCATATCGTACAAACAGATGGCGTGTCAGATAGCAAGGACATTAAGCCATTCCCAGATTTTAGAATGTTCAATATTGAAGATCTTAGCAATTTGTCTACAATTGACGACGCCCCACAATTTGAACCATATTATGATAAATACAACCCAGATTGGGTAGGATATAAAGATGTAATAGAGAAAATCTAATGAGCATTCCTTATCATTTAGAACTATTTAATAACGGCTCTGTTCGTTTATACATAAATTTCTCAAATGTAAAAGGCGACGTTGCTGATGAAAACATAACTTTTCATATCTACGCTACGAATAATAATGGAATACCTGTATTCACGGAAAAAATGGGCATAACTGAACTACGAATGCTATATAAGCACCTCGAAGCAGTTTCTGTTATTAAGGATGGAGCGAAGAAATCTTCAAAATTTATAGAAACAACGGATGAAATCAATTTAGTTATAGAAAAACTCCAAGAGAGCGATTTACAAACAGTTCTTACTCTCCTTAAAAAATTCGAATCGAGCGAAAAAATTAAGGGTCTCTTATCTTCTCTCAGTGATCTCGAAATAGAAAATTTATTTGGTGCATATCACCATAAAGTAATGTCCATTGAAATTGATAATCTCCAAAAGCTGATAGATATAGAGGTTAGCTCTGACTTAACTCAGGAAATCAAAAGATATCCCGAACTAATAAAGTATTCCGCCGGACAGCCAGAAAAAATATTTCAGAATTGGGTAGAGACCAATCTATGGGTATTTGGAATAGATTACATCCGAAAACATGATGAACGAAAAATTGCGCTGTTTAGTGAAGGAGATCTACTAATGGAAACCGTAGACGGTTTTTTAGACTTAATAGAATTAAAAAGACCTAAACATGAATTACTTAAATTTGACAATAGTCACAAATGTTATTACCCTCATTCCGACCTCTCAATAGTTATTGGACAATCGTTATTTTATCTTCAGAAGCTACTAGAATACAAATTAATAATTCAGAATGAATATAAAGTAAAGATAATTATGCCTAGAGTAAAAATCATTGTCGGAAGAAACTTTGATTTTTCGGATGAGCAACGCAACTGCATTCGTATGCTAAATTCCAATTTAAATTCAATTCAAATTATTTCATATGATGATTTAATATTATTTGGAAAGCTACTACTGAAAGCAAATGAAAGTAGTCTATGAAATGGCGTACAAAAAATAGCACGTTGTTGAAATGTTTATCTATGATTTATGTAAACATATTTCTCATTTTAGTTTTCTCGCTTATAATGGTAAGATACTATGAAAACCATCTGTAATCCATAATATTACATCAAAACCAATGCTGGGATTTAGCTATTTATTGCTACTTTATTTTAGTGCAGTCGATTTGCTTTATTTCCCCGTCATCTTTTTTATAAACTCCACTTCCTTCTCACTGTATGGCGTACCATCAGGCCTGAAAATATCATGAAACCATATCTTCGGCTCTTCGCCGCTGGGTATGGGCGTATCCCACGCATACATGGTGTTTGTTTTTCCTGCCACTAATCCCCAGTTAATAGCTGCTACATTATTGGCTTTAAGCAGCGGCATGATATTATCAAAACGGCTGCCCCGCAGGCGCGCCATGTATTCTGTGCAAATAAGCGGCCTTCCGTATTTTTTCAATGTATCTATCGTTTTGGCATGTACAGTGTCGTTATTATAATCGTGATAAGTAATCACATCGCTGTTGGCTAATTGATAAGCATTAAGTGCCTTTAGTGATGGTGTCCACACACCGGCAGACAATGGCTGGTCAGGGTTTACCTCTCTTGCCCAGGTAAATATTTTTTTTAATAAAGGCAGGCTTTTATTACCGTAATTGCTGTTACCTGGCTCGTTATATACATCCCACAACAGTATACGCCTGTCATGTTTAAAACGGGTAAGAACATCTTTTACATACGCTTCCAGCGTTTTAACAACAGCCGGAGAATCATATAATAATTTACCGGGGTCGCGTATCCATCCCGAGTTATGAATACCGGGTTTGGGCTTGGGTTGCGTACCTGTATGATAGGTTTCATTCCAGCAGTCATCAAAAAATACAAACATGGTAATAATGCCGTGCCTTTGCGCTATATCCAGGTAAGTATTCATTCTTTGCTTAAACCCTTCCTTATCTATTTCCCATGCAGCATGGTGTAAAAAAACACGCATACAATTAAGGCCGATGGATTGAGCATACCCCAAATCGGTATCAATGGCGGTAGTATCAAATGTTTCTGCCTGCCACATTTCCAGTTGGTTAATGGCTGTATGAGGGATAAAATCACAACCTCTCAGCCAGCCAAACTGCTGGTACCAGTTGTTGGCTTCTTCCTTACTCCAAACAGGACGTTGGGCGTGCGAGGGCATTGTGAATACAGTGGCCGTTACAATTAACAGCAGTAGTGTCTTTTTCATGCTTTGCTTACCTTTTTATTACAAGTGTATTTTAACGGGGGTCGTACTACCTTTTGGTTAAAGGCGCTATTTTACCACCGGAAAAGCGCTTATGCGCAACCTTGCGGCGCCCATAGGTATCAGTTCAATTTTCTCGTCAGCCGTATTAACATCAACAGGGCTTTCCGGCAAAACCGCCACCAGGCCGTATTGGTCTAACTGCCATTGCGGTATCTGCTTACCGTCTGTTTCTATTGCAATAGGCACATCATCTTCTGTAAATGGAAAATCACTTTTGGGCCATGGTTTATGCACAACGGTAAATACAGATGCGGGGTTGTAATTCTCCACATCCTTTTCATCCAGGCCATAGTTCCATGCGCTGGCAGGGAATATTTGGTACGCTGGCCACTTGCTTGCATCAGCATTTGGCTGCCACCGTGAATCGGAAATAGCGGCAGAGCGGCTGTCTTCTTTTTTATAGCGTTCCTTTATTTTCAGCGAAAAGGTTAGGGGGCCATAATTTACACTTACGCTGTTTTTGTTTTCATCCCACGTCTTCAACTGCACTTTCATGGGCAGCGTTATTTCTATTTTGTCACCACTCTTCCAGGTATTTTCTATTCTTGTGTACGTTAAGGCAGGTGAGGTATGCTCTACCGGCACGCCGTTAACCTTTATGGCAGCATTAGCGCACCAGCCGGGTATGCGTATATATAAGGGGAATTTTGCATTAGCCGCTTTTGTTATTGTAATTTCTATTTTATCATCAAATGGATAATGTGTCTCTTCCTGCAGCATAACACTTGAGCCATTACCCACTTTTGCCGTTACCTCACAACTGTTATACAGCATAGCGGCGAGGCCATTGTCGGGTGTGGCCATCCACATATTTTCCGCGTAATAAGGCCAGCCCTGCGAGTGGTTGTGCTGGCAACACCGGCTGCTAAAGGGGTTCATCATCAAAAACGGCCCGTCATTCTGTATACCCGGGCTATGGTTCATGGTATCGCTTACCGCCATATTGGGCGCTGTTAAATACCGCAACGATTTAAAATCGGGCATCACAGCGGCAGGGTAAGTATTAAAAGCCACATCCTCACAATGGTCTGCCCAAAATGGGTCGCCTGTAATACGGGCAAGTATTTCATCGCTTGACATTTGCTCCACCATACCACAGGTTTCTACCGCCTGGCGGGGGTCAGTATATCCTTTACGCGCATCTTCGTCTGCCCCAAACATACCACCAGGCACCTGCCCATACATATTGCGTATAATATTAAAATCATTATAGGTAGCTTTTAAAAAGAAGGAATCTTTTGCCTGCATATAATACGTTGCAGGCTCCCTGAAACACTGGGCAACGTTTACATTATGAAAATTGGGCAGTGTGTTGGTCTGTGTCCAGTTGGCGGTATTGCGGTGTACCTTATTTGCCAGGTTAAGCAGCCATTGCTCACCGGTAATATTATACAACCAGTAAATACTGTAAAGGTTATCGCCACCCCTGCTGTTTTCCCAGTACGTTTTTAAAAATACACTGTCAGGCACTGTCGTTTCCCATTTAAAATACCCGTCCATTAAATGTATTACACGCGGGTCTTTACTGTATTCGTAATACGATTGCATACACCAAAGCATTATCATATTAGCCCAAACATCCTGCAGGCCTTCAGGGTGCTTTTTTGACACTTCCTTATTCACCGGCCCGAAGAAGCCATCAGCCCGCTGGCTTTGAAACACTTTTTCAAGCCAGCTTTTTGTTTCAGCAATCATGGCTGTGTCGCGTAACAGGTAAGCAAGGTCGCCATATCCTTTTAGCCAGTAAGGCACTTCTTCCCACCCATGGTCACCCTTGCCGTTTCCGCTAAACCATGCGTTATTATTTTTATCAAGCCAGGCGCTTATTTCACCCAAATGGCCGGTTAAACCATCCCGCTGGCGCTCAAGGTATGTTCTTATCCATCCCTTAGGCACAATGCTGCCGACAGGAAGTTTTATAAAAGCCAATGGCTCAAGTGGTTGCTTATTTGATATGTAATTTGCGTTACTTGTTTCTGTTGATGGCCGTGTAACCGTAGTTACTGCCAGGTTATTGCCATTGTGCCAATGAATGGCGGTAAAAAGTATTGCTAACAAAACGATGCAGGTGAATATTCTCTTCATGGCAAGTATGCTGGATAAAAAAATGAAAGTAGCTAATAAAAATTGAAATTATTTTAAATAAATGTAAAACCTACACTTTAAATTTTAATGCGGTTATACAAGCGCTATTCATAAATAGCCGCGGCCGTTTTTTCAGCGAGGCCTTTAGGCGCCAGCCAGGCAAGCGCTGCGCCCAGCTTATTTACAAAGCCTGTAATAACTTCTGTTCTGCGCTTAAACATTTTATCCACTGCAATCGCAGCTACATCCGCAGGTTGCATATTGAGTTTTTCAGCGGCTTTCTGCCCTTTTGGCCCAACATTGGCACGCTTTGGAAAATCAGTATCAGTTGCTCCGGGAGAAATACATGTTACAGAAACATTTGTTTTTTTCATTTCGTAATGTAAAGCCCTTGAGAAGCTGAGCACAAAAGCCTTTGATGCAGAATAAACAGCCAGGTAAGGCACAGCCTGGTAAGCTGCTGAACTGGCAATATTTAAAATGTACGCCCTGCCTGCATAACTTTTTAAAGATGGCAAGAACAAGGCTGTTAGCCGCACCAGCGATAGTACATTTACCTGCAGCATGTTAACGTGGTCGTTGGCAGAATAGTTTTCAAAGAGACCGCTTAACCCAAAGCCGGCATTATTAACAAGAATGTTTACGGCGTAATTATTAACAGCACACCAGTTGAATATTAACTGCGGCGTCTCCGGAAGGCTAAGGTCTGCGGCAAAGTAGTTTGCCTGTATTCCATATTGCTCCCGCAGGGTAGCGCATACATGCTGCAACGCATCTTCACTGCGTGCAGTGAGTAATACATTTATTTTGCGCTTTGCGAGTTCAACCGCAATATTTTTGCCTATTCCTTTACTTGCCCCGGTTATTAATGCGAATGACGACATGATGATATTTAAAAATTAAAAGCCACGTTTATAACGTGGCTCAAATATAATCTGTTTAGCGGGGTTACATTAATATCAGCGGTTAACTTTTGATGCCAGTTTGTGATAAAACGGCGTTTTACTTTTATCATGTTTAGGAGCATACTTGCCCGTTATAATGGGTATATACATTACCCTGCGGCGGCTTTTCTCTCCAAAATGCGGCGATTGCTGTACCCTGTGCCATAACCTGCCGTCATGCACTGAAAGGTCGCCTGAAAACATATCAAACCCAACTTCGCGTTTATCTGCGTTATTGTCAACAAAATATCTTTTTCCAAACAACAGCTTTATCATGCCTTGTTTGTGTGTGCCGGGTATAACCCTTAAACCGCCGTTTTCAAAAGGGCAGTCATCCAGGTGAATACCCACATTAAGCATAGGCATAATTTTTTGACCAAGAAACAGGTCCCGCGGTGCGTCTGTATGCCATCCCATTTGCGAGAACGCGCTGTTGGGCGTACGCACATAATTGTTCATTACCAGGCCGTCTTTTTCATTCTCGCCTATGCGTCCTTCGTATGGCTTTAATAATTGGGTCAATAATGACAATCTTTTATCCTGTAACAGTTCGTGTAATACGGGGCTGTATTGTGATAGAAAGCAAAGACGCTGTATGGTGGGGTTACCATTTTCGTCTTTCCCATATTTGAGGGGTGTGCCGTTTACTTTTTCCTTTCCTTCGTTTATCCATTGCTGTTCTATCCTGTGGGCCTCGCTCAAAACAAGCTTCGCATTTTCCCTGCTGATAAAATTCCTGAACACGATTACGCCCTGCTTATCAAAATAGTCTAATTGCTCATCAGTCAGCCTTTCACCTAAAGTAAAAACGGGTTCTGTGATTTTTTTCATATTTCCTGTTAGGACTGGGAGTTTTTTAAAATACCAAGCTACTTGAAAATGACAATATTACAAAATTGCAGTTTTTATATTGATAAATAACCGCTATTTTCTTTTTTAAACCGAACTTAATTTAGCATAAAATACTAATGCACAATACAAAAACGGACAAATGAAGTATAAGTTACGTTTTAGTAATGTTCCTTTTTATTTTCTGCAATAAATGATAATTCAATTGTGCTGCCAGTTATTGTAAAAGATAACTTTCCCCGCTCTTCAACGCCTTTTAATGCACGGCATTATCATCATTTAGCCGGTTGCTTTTGTCAACCCCGGCCACTTTTAAGCCAAGGTAGCACGCAAGATAAGCAAAGGGGATGGCAAAAACCACATCAATTGTATAATGCACATGCTGTATTAAAACAAACGCCCCTATTAACAGGGCTGCTATTAATGCAAATATCCTGTCCGTTGCTTTTTGAAGACACAGGTACATAAGAAATATGGTAGCTGTATGCCCTGAGAAAAAAAGGTCTTTCGTGATGAAATTATTACCGTAGAATTTACTTAATATAGGATCGGCAAGTATAACCAGGTTTTTGGGGGGATTAAGTGCGGTTACAGAAATAGTAGTTATTCTGAATGCGCTCAAAAAAAGAAATGACCACAAAAAATTAATAAATATTGCCGGACTTTTCAGTGCCCTGTACGCTATCAGTAACCCGGGCAACCATATACAAATAAACAAAGGTACAGACACATTGATAGCCGGGATATTGCTTAATACAAAATCATTTAAAACAATGCCCTGCCTTTGCTGAATATGTTCAAAAAAAACTGGAAAAATAAAAAACAGGACTGCAAGTAATGCAAGCCCTGTTATTAGTTTTATTGTAAAACTGCGGATTGAAATAGCCCTTTTCCAGGTAAGTGGTTTCATCTGCCCTATAGTTTCCTTGCGGGTTGCCGGTAAGGATTTAAAAGTTAATGATAAATAATCACAGGATTAAATATACACTTTTAACTATTTGCGGTTGCAGATTTATTTTCAATGGTTTATAATAAAGGTTTCAGTGCTAATAATGCCACCTTACAAATGCCTCCATTGCCGCATAACGGGTAAGGCCGAGAATTGCGTAAAGGTTTGCCGTATTCGCATTCCGTTCTTCAGCCCGTTGCCAAAATTCCCTGTTGTCTGAGCCCTGGAAGGGCACACTGTCTTTCTGGCTTTGATGTATAAATATGCCGTAGCGCTTTTTTATTACCTGGTCAGGGCTCATAGGTATTGCCATTTCAATATCAGCAATATCCCACTCCTGCCACGCGCCTTTGTACAGCCAAACCCAGCAATCCTTTACCCACTCAGCGCCCGAGGCTTTAAGCCTGCGCATGCTTTCAAACACAACGTCAAGACAAACCTTGTGTGTACCATGCGGGTCAGCAAGGTCGCCCGCACAATATATTTGGTGTGGTTTTATTTCGCTTAACAATTCCATAGTAAGCCTCACATCATCTTCGCCCATAGGCTTCTTTTCAATGGTGCCTGTTTCATAAAATGGCAGGTTTTGAAAATGGATGTTCTCGTCTTTCAGGCCAACATATTTACAGGTAGCTTTTGCCTCGCATCTTCTTATCAGGCCTTTTATCGCCCTTATTTCAGGAGTGTCTATCTGGTGTAATTGTTTGGTGGAAAGAAATTTATGTGCCTCTGCAAGAATCTGCCGGCTTTTCTCGTTGTTCATATCGAACATCTGCTGAAAACCAACTGCGAAATCTATGAACCGGGTAACAAATTCATCTGTAACGGCAATATTACCGCTGGTTTGGTAAGCTACATGTACATCATTACCCTGGTCGTGTAACCGCATAAAGGTGCCACCCATGCTTATAATATCATCGTCGGGGTGGGGTGAAAATATTACACATCTTTTAGGGTAAGGCATGCTCCTTTCCGGGTGGGTGGGTATTACCGAGTCAGGTTTGCCGGCCGGCCACCCTGTAATGCTGTCGCGCAGCAGGTAAAATACCTGGAGGTTAATTTCGTACGCATCCCCTTTTTCAACCAGCAAATCGCCCAGCCCGTTTTCGTTGTAGTCGTGCGTGGTAAGGCTTAAAACAGGTTTCTCAAGCTTAAGCGCCAGGTTTACAACCGCGCGTTTAATAATAGAAGGCGACCATTCAATCTCTCCCGTCAACCAGGGAGATTTAAACCTTGTAAGGTCAGACGCGGCCAGTTCATCAAGCACAAAAGTACAGTTGTCGTGCTGCTGCAATATACTTGCCGGCACCTGTTCTGTAACATTACCTTCAACCGATTTAGCAACTATCCCCGCTTTATTGCCCCATGCCATCAGCAAAATGCGCTTTGATTTCATGATGGTGCTTATACCCATGGTAAGCGCCAGCCGGGGCACTTTGGCAATATTTGAAAACTCCTTGGCGTTGGCAGTACGCGTGCTGTTGTCAAGGTTAATTATCCTTGTTTTGGAGAAAATGCTTGAGCCGGGCTCATTAAAGCCAATATGGCCGTTGTTACCAATACCCAGCACCTGCAGGTCAATTCCGCCGGCATCG
Organism: Chitinophagaceae bacterium; assembly: GCA_035550215.1. Taxonomy (GTDB): domain Bacteria; phylum Bacteroidota; class Bacteroidia; order Chitinophagales; family Chitinophagaceae; genus JABDFW01. The sequence goes on from DASZPM010000015.1 coordinate 50,236, forward strand.
GCAATCATTTGTTCATATTCAACGCAATGCTGTTTAGCCTGCTCTTTAGTGAGGTTACCATTGGGCAGGTGAATATTTGCAGGGTCAATGTCAACATAATCAAACAGGTGGCGGTGCATAAAGCTCCAGTAGCTTTGGCGGGCACTCCGTTCAATGGGAAAATATTCATCAAGATTGAAGCTGACAACATTTTTAAAGCTAAGGCCCTCTTCTTTATGCAGCCTTACTAATTCAGCGTACATACTGATAGGGGTAGAGCCTGTGGCAAGGCCGAGCACACATTTTTCACCAGCTTTTTGTTTTTGACGGATGAGATGCGCTATTTCGGCAGCTACATAGGCCGAGCCGCTTTTTGTGTTTGAAAATATCTCAACGTGAATTTTTTCGAACGAGTCAACCATGCTCATAAGATGTATTGTTTTATTGAAGAATTGGTATGGTTAAAAGCAATACTGTAAAAAGCGAGCGGCAAATATAATTTGTAAAGGAAGTACTTTTTAATTTTTTTAAAAAATTAAAAACTAATAATCAATATTAAGGCAGCAAAAATAAAAAGCCCCCTTTACGGGAGCTTTTATAATATAAAAGGGTTTGCTGCTTTTTATCCTCTCCGGCCGCCTCTTTGCCTGTCGCCGCTGTTATTATTGACCCTGCTGCGAGATTGCTGGCTTTGCTGCCTGCTGAAGTCGCGGGACTGTGGCCTGTTAAATTGAGGCTGGCGGTTTTGTTGCTGAAACCGGGGCTGGTACTGCTGCCTCTGTTGAGAAATATGCTGTTGCTGCACCTGCGGCCGGTATTGTTGCTGGCGGTTATTACTATACGCCATTGTCCTGTCAGGTACAGTTAGCCTGTTATTATTATTCCGGTTAAAGCCATTCTGCTGCCTGTCACTGTTATGTATTGAACGCCTTTGCTGTGTATTATTTACCGGCGGCTGGTTTTGCCCGGGCTGGTTATTTTGCTGGGGCCGGCTAAAGCGTTGCTGCTGACCCTGCGGCCTGTTTTGCCCGGGTTGATTAAAATCGTGCCGCTGATTGGGAACATTGTAATGTTGCTGTTGCCTGTTACCGTTACCAGGCCGTACATTAGGCCTGTACATTTGAATACCACCGCGGTGTACTACTGTAGCGCCCGGCCTTCTTTCGTTGCGTATAGGCATAGCGTTTATACGGGTATGCGTGTATCTTTCAACGTCGCGCCTGTCGGGCCCGGCAACATACCGTGTATTATGATAAACATTTACCTGATTTATTACAGTGGTATTGCGAATAATGGTTATGTTCCTGCTCCTGTCAATGCAATAACGGTTAAAATGCCCGCTGGTAATATAAGTGCGGGGGCAGAAGTTCCACCTGTCGGCAGCTATATACCCGCCGAAGCCTACACCAATCCCTACACTAATACCCGGGCCTAATGGAGCCCATCCGTAGTAGTCGTCACCTGTGCGCCAGCTAACCCATGCCGGGGCCCATTCGTAACCGGGTACCCATATCCAGTGGCCGCGAAATGCCCAACGACCATAATGAAATGGCGCCCATCCCCAACTATAATCTGATACCCAGGCCCATCCTGCATCACTATACGCCCAGTTTCCGTTGGTGTAATAAGGAACGAAAGACGGGTCGTTGCTTGACCATACTTCTCCATATTCGGGGTCATTTTCCCAGGTACCGTACGGGCTTAATGCATCGTAAAAGGCATTAAAATCAACATCCTGCTGCTCATCCACACTGGCGCCCTGGTCATCAAACTGGTTATCCTGCACAGAAGGCTGAGGCTGATTATCGTAATACCCGTCGTCAGACTGGGCACTGGCATATTTTGGGGCACTGCAGGATACTGCCATTATGCCCACCGTAAAAATGCCTGCTATTGCGTTTAATTTAGCCTTCATAATTTTTTTATATTAAAGGGTTAATTAATTTATATCACTATCTATGACGAATAAATAACAGCAAGGTTAATACCCTACCTGCAATTTTTTATGATTTTATGAAAGCTTTTACATTTTGCAACAGCGTTGCGGAAGATAGTGCGAAAGAATGACTGCCGGTTTGTAGAAAAGGAGCTTAAAGCTGGAAATGCAGCCTTAACGATACAACATGTACCGGCCCACGGTCTTTATTATAACCGGGATTGTTAATAAATTGATAATCAGGGCTCATGAATAAAAAACGTAAAAAATTAAAGGAATAGTAAAACTCTATAATTTGCTCATGGCTATAATTTAGTTTACCGTCGCCTATTAAAAAACCATAACCGCCTTTGGCCAAATAAGTTTCGTGGTCGCCTGATAACCCGTTTTGAACAAAGGCTAAACCAAGTTCATCATCTTTTCTATTCCATAAGTTACCGTCCAGCATTATGCCGGCAGAAACGCTCCTGTCAATTTCTGTAAACGCCCAGGTTTCATTTTTGCCATCGTTCCAGCTACCCTTTACATAATAGTGAAGAAAGCCGCTGTTCCTGTTCAACGCAAAATAGTAGCCCCATTTGCTTCTTCCGGCCCTGCGGGTTCCAATAATGTCAGGCATTGAGTCAACCGCATTTATTGCTTCGGCATAATTTCCCATCCCCGCTTTATTCCAAAATATACCCGCGTGAAAACTGGTGGTTTTTGTATCGGCATCATTAAAAATATTGCTGTTAGCCACTTCCCAAACCATCCCCATCGCCTTTGCAGGTTTCCATTCCATATCTAATCCATTGGCCTCCACCGGTACAAATGTGTTGGCGTACCGCAAGGCCCAATTATTGAAAATTGCCTGCACTACGGCCCCAAAAGTATAGCCGCGGGTATTGGCCGGGTAATCCCACGCGCCATGCCCCATAAGCGCCCAGTTGAGAAACTGGGTTCTTGGGTCATGTGCAATTTCTGTGTTACCAAAAAAATCAGTAAGGCTGAATTTGCCTACCACAACGGAGATATATTCTTTATTGGAATACTCTGCCACCTGGTTAATGTCATCTCCTGTTTGACCCAATTTCTTTGAGAGCGGGAAGCGTTGTTCAACATACAGCCTTGATATATAAGGTTTGGGCTTGGGGTCGCCCACACGGTATATCTCACCATTAGGAAACCCGGCAATACCCAGCGTTTTACTTAATCCTTTTCCACCTGCCGCTTCCGGGTTAAAAACAACGTAAGTATGCGGGGCAAATTTATATGCTGCAAATATGGTAGCCGTCAGCGATGCTTTTATCGGCTCATGCGGCAAGGTGCTGTTAAGGCCCTGGTAGGGGGAGGAAAAATCAAAATGATATTGCGGAATAAAGGTTGCCTGAAAGTGGAATGAGATTTTTTTATTTACTCCTGAATCCGCCTGTTGTGCCAGGCTTTTAACATGCAACAACAATCCTATAAGGGGTAGTATTGAAAGGCTTTTTTTCATGCGGCGCAAAAGTAAATAGTTACATATTACTATAACCTTTGCATGGGTTATTTCTTAATACAACAATGTTTCAAAAATCGGCTGAATTACCTTCGCTGTCATTTTTAATCTCTTTACGCAGCTTTGCCCAGTTCTCAATCATTGTTACAAGCTTATTTAACTGTATGGGTTTGCTTATGTAATCATCCATACCGGCGCTTAGGCAGTCCTGTTTATCTTCTTTGGTAGCGTTAGCCGTCATCGCAATTATAACGGGCTGCGCCTGCTGCTGCCGGCGAATAATACGGGTAGTTTCCAGGCCATCAATCTCCGGCATTTGCACATCCATAAAAATTACATCAAAATTATCCGCCACTACCTTCTCAAGCACCTGTTGCCCATCTTCCGCCAGGTGTGGCGCATAACCAAGTTTATTAAGTACATGAATCATTAAACGCTGGTTAATTACATTATCTTCCGCAATTAGTATTTGCAATGGGTAAAGCTCAGCCAGGTTTGCATGGTTTTTAATATTATTACCGGCATTTGTAACAGCATCCTGCTTTTCCCTTGTTTTAAGTGTATTTATTATACATTTATACAATGCCTGCTGCTTAATAGGCTTATGAAGCACCGCAGTAAATAGTTTTGGGAATTGGCGGGAATGTTCATCGCCTATTGAACTTAACAAAATAACCGGCAAATTTGGTTGTGCCTGTTTTATAAGTCTGCTCAGCTCAATGCCATCCATTTCGGGCATGTGCATATCGGTAATTACAAGGTCAAAATGATAGCCATCCTGTAATTTTTCCAATGCTTCCCTGCCCGACGCCGCCAAAATTGGCACCAGTGCCCAATGCTCAAGCTGGGTGTCTAAAATGCGCCGGTTGGTTGAATTGTCGTCAACAATTAAAATATGCTTACCGGCTAATTCGGGGTTGTTATAGTGCACATATTTTCGCTGTGGCTGTGCACTTGCTGCGCTGATTATGTTAAAATGAAATGTCGTACCTTCCCCTACCCTGCTCTCTACTTCAATATCCCCACCCATAAGCATAACAAGCTTTTGGCAAATAACCAGCCCTAGACCGGTACCACCATATTTACGGGTGGTTGATGAGTCAACCTGCGAAAATGCTTTAAATAACCTGTGCGCCTTATCTGCCGGTATGCCTATGCCCGTATCGCGAACCTCGAAACCAATATTCAAATATTCCGTTGAAGGCTGCTCTGCCAGGTGTACCCCAATAAATACTTCCCCTTTATGGGTGAATTTAATGGCATTACCAACAAGGTTCATTAACACCTGCCGCAGCCTGTGCATATCGCCCACTATTTGAGAAGGCACATTATGGTCAATCTGGTAAACAAGGTCAATGCCATTTTTTGCTGCCACGGTGGCAAAAACATCCAGCACTTCTTCAATACAACTCCGCAGGTCAAAATCCTGCTTCTCCAGCTCCATATTGCCCGACTCAATTTTGGAAAAATCAAGGATGTCATTAATTACCGACATCAGGCTTTCGCCACAACTTTTTATGGTAGTGGCATATTCTTCCTGCTCAGGTGTCAGCTCGGTATCAGCCAGTAATGATGACATACCGATTACTCCATTCAGGGGGGTACGTATTTCGTGGCTCATCGTAGCAAGAAAGACGCTTTTCGCGCGGTTGGCGCGTTCTGCTTCCACCCTTGCTGTCTCCTCGTTTTGTCTTGCCTTTTTTTCCTGTTCAATTGATGTTGCCAACTGTACGGTGCGCTCCCTTACCTGTTTCTCCAGGGATGCTTTTTGTTGCTGTATTAACCGTAACCTGATTCTGAAAACAGCCACAATGGCAGCAATAAAAGCAATAACTGCGAGGACCCTGAACCACCATGTTTCCCAAAATGGGGGTGTAATAGTTAAATTAAGCGACAATTGTTTTGCCGACCAGTTACCTTCATTATCCAATCCACGCACTTTGAATATGTAGCTACCGGGGTCAAGATTGGTATAATATGCCGTGCGTGCGCTGCCTATTTCGGTCCACTGGTTATCAAATCCTTCCAGCATGTACTGGTACCTTTTTTTGCCGGAAGGGCAGTAATTAAGAGAAGCAAACTGTAACGCAATAACCGACTGCTTATACGAAATAGTAATGTTTTTTGTTTCTGAAATACTCTGGGTAAGAGGCGACGCGGCGCCTTCTTGCGATACACCAACTGATTGATTAAACAACCTGAAATCGGTAAAAACCAGCGGGGGGTCAAATGATATTTTTTTTATGCTGTCAGGATTAAAATAATTAAACCCGTTATTACCCCCAAAATACATATTGCCGGCGCGGGTTTTACAAAATGCCATTTCTTTAAACTCATCCCCCTGCAGCCCATCGGCCGTTGTAAATTTTTCAAAAGTATTTTTTTGCGGGTTGAATTTTGTAAGCCCCTTGTTGGTGCTTACCCACAGGTTGTTTTTATCATCCTCTAATATTCCGAATATAATATTGTTGGGCAGGCCGTTTGCCGTTGTGTATACTTTAAAAGTTTTTGTATCTGGGTCAAAATAATTAAGGCCGGTTGTGGTGGCAATCCATAGCTTTCCATTATTATCTTCAAATATGGTTTCAAGGCTGTTATCGCTTATGCTGTTTGTATGGTCATCGTGTTTATAATGTATAAACCTGCCGGTGGTACGGTCAAACATATTTAAGCCGCCGCTTTCGGTTCCAATCCATAACCGTCCTTTGCGGTCTTCAAATATGCTGTACACCTTGTCACTGCTTATACTATAAGGGTCTTTAGGATCATAACGGTAATGTACAAATTTGTCTTTTGCCGCATCATACAGGTTAAGGCCGTTGCCGTAAGTGCCAATCCAAATATTATTTTCCCTGTCCTGGTAAGTAAACCACACATTGTTGCCGCTAAGGCTGCCGGAATCGGCGGGGTTATTTACATAAGTTTTGAATGTTTTTTTAGCAGGATTATACACTGATAACCCGTCTGCCCAGGTACCAATCCATAGATTTTTGTTATTGTCCTCCATCACGTGCAGCACATAGTTGCCGCAAATACTGTTGCCGTTGCCTGTTTCATGTGTAAAATGGGTAAACTTATCTGTACGCGTATCAAGCATGTTTAGCCCGCCGCCATCTGTTCCCACCCAAATATTTGTTTTTGAATCTTCGTAAATGCACAGTATTTTGTTGCTGCTAACACTTGTTACATCCGTACTGTGCCTGTAATATTTAAAATCTCTTTTATCGGCATTAATTACGTCAACGCCAGCATTAAAGGTACCAAGCCATATATCACCCCGCGTATCCCGGCAAATGGCATAAATGGAGTTATTGCCAATACTCATGTCATCAATATCGTCGTGTACGTAGTTGGAGAAATTTTTGGTGACGGGATTGAATATGCTGAGCCCGCCGTTTTCGGTACCAAGCCATAGATCACCCTTTTCATCTTCGTAAATATCATACAGGGAGTTGGCAGGCAGGCTGTTGGGATTGTGCGGGTCATTAACAAAATGTGTAAATGTGCCCGCTTGCCGGTTAAACAAATTTAGCCCTCCGCCGTTAGTACCAACCCAGGTGCGGTCATGGCTGTCTTCATACACGAAGTAAACATCATTATTGCTTAACGAAGATGGGTTTTTATAATCGTGTTGAAAATGCGTAAATGTATTGGTTGCAGGGTCAAACAAATCCAGCCCTTTATTTACCGTACCAACCCATAAATTGTGTTCCCTGTCCTCCTGTATACTTCGTATAAAATTATCGCCAACCCCAGATGCATCACCCGGCTTATAAGCATAATGGGTAAATTTACCGGTAGCTTTATTTAATTTATCAAGCCCCCCTCCATCAGTTCCGGCCCATATATTTCCCCTGCTGTCAGCAAACACATAATTTACATAATTACTGGCTATGCTGGCGGGGTTTCTATCGTCGTGCCGGTAATTTTTAAACGTATTTTTCTTCCTGTCAAAGCCGCTTATGCCGCCGCCGTTAGTGGCCACCCAAATTATTCCATCGCTATCCTCAATAATGTGGTTAACATAGTTGTTGTCTAAACTTGCAGAATCGCCGGCAATGTTACGGTAAACGGTAAACGTATAGCCATCATACCTGTTAAGGCCGTCACGTGTACCAAACCACATAAAACCGCGGCTATCCTGTAAAATACATGCTACATTACTTTGAGATAAACCATTGGCAGTGCTGAAATGGTCAAACTTCAGGTCCTGTTTTTGTGAAAGTGCGGGGTACGCAAGCAACAGGAATAAGATGGTTATGAATTGGTTAAGCCTCATAGGACTATTACTTTACGTAATACGATATTGGATATTGCATACTAAGCCTTAAGGCAAAGTATTGCAATATAAACAATTTAAACCAACAGAGCCTGTTTCGTTAACCTTTATTGAAATTTAATTTGGCGGATGTATCGTTTACAAACTGCCGGTTTGTTTATATACTGCCGTATTCTTTTTCAAGGCTGGCCAGGTGTTCCTTCGTCAGCGGCTTTGAAATAAAGCCCTTTACGCAGGAATATTCCATAGCCTTTTTCTGGTCTTCGGGGTCAACTGTAGAGGATAAAATATATACCGAAGGAACCTTGGGTGCACTGCTAACCCAGCCTGTATACCATTCCAAAAACTCCCAGCCATTTAATATCGGCATATTCAGGTCAAGCAAAATAAGATCGGGTATTTCTTCCCCTGCTTTCAGGAAATCAATTGCCTCCTGCCCATTGATAACAGATTTAACTTCATTTGCAAACCGGGCAATCTCAATAGTGCGCTTACAAACCAAAATGGTTATAGGGTCATCTTCAACTAACAGAACTTTGTCAAATACAGGCATATTGCAGTTTTGCAGGGTTAGTAATTACAGGCACTAAAAATAAAACAATTTTCGTTTAAGCAATAACTTTTTCTTCCACCGCAATAAGATCGGATAAATCCACACTCATAGGTAATAACCCAATTTGAACCACTGCCCTTTTGCCCCTTATCTCCTTTACCTCGCCAACCTGGTGATTTTTTTTCATCTTTACTTTAACGCCAACAGCAATAGCAGTATTGGTTTCGCGATATTTTGATTCAGCTTTTTTTGCGAGTTTATTATTTACCGCAGTTTCTTTCTTTTTAAACAAAAGGTTTTGAACCTGCTTTATAATTTCGTCCTTATTGTCGCTCTTTCTCCATTCCAAAACAATCTGCTTCAACTTTCGTTCAGTATCCTTTAAATAATTTATCCGCTCTTCTGTTACCTTGTTTTGGTGTTTTAATAATTCAACCTGCTGGCTATGCCGTTCTTTATCCAGCACATGCTGCATTTCTTTTTTAAGCCGCTCGTTTTCTTTCACAAGGTGTTGCAGTTCTTTTTTTTCCTTTTCAAGCTGTTGCAAATCCTGCTCCGTCCTGTTCAATAACTTGTCCAGCCTGAAATGGTCTTCATCAACCAATGCTCTTGCCCGTTTTATTAGTGGCTGCGGCAGGCCTATACGTTCCGCAATGGAAAAAGTGTATGAGCTTCCGGGCTTGCCCAATGCCAGTTTATACAGGGGTTGCAGGTTAACCTCATCAAAAGCCATAGCCCCGTTTATAACGCCGCTGGTGCGGTTTGCCATTACCTTAAGGTTTAAGTAATGTGTAGTAACAATGCCAAAGCTATGCCTGCGGGCAAGTTCTTCCATTATCACCTCTGCAAATGCGCCGCCAAGGTTAGGGTCGCTGCCACTGCCAAGTTCATCAATAAAAAACAGGGTTTTACCATTGGCATTTTCAATAAAATACTTCATGTGCAGCAGGTGCGACGAATAAGTGCTTAATTCAAATTCAAGATTTTGCGTATCACCTATATGAATAAGCAACTGCTTGAAGATGCCCATTACAGATGTTACAGCTACCGGCACCAGCAAACCGCTTTGCATCATCATCTGGTTTAGGCCGATTGTCTTCATGGTAACAGTTTTGCCGCCTGCATTTGGCCCGCTTATTACCAGTATGCGGCTTTTATCATCCAGCGTTAAATTAACCGGGATTGTTTTTTTGGTCGTTTTTTTATTGTAGAGATATAGTAACGGGTGATATGCATCTTTCAAATCAATAATTGCTTTGTCAACCACGTTGGGATAATTACCATTTACATCTACCGCCAACTTTGCCTTGGCGCGGATAAAATCATATTCCCCCACTATTTGATGCCACACATGCAGCAGGCCGCTGTAAACGGAAAGGTTTGCTGTTAAAGCACGTAAAATACGCTGCACTTCCTTGCGCTCGTCATTCTCCAGCGTATATACGTCGTTATTTAGCTGAATTGTTTCTTCGGGTTCAATAAACGCTGTTTTACGGCTGTCGCTTTCGCCATGCAATATGCCCTTTACCTGGCGTTTATGTTCACTGAAAACTGCCACCACCCTCCTGCCGTTGCTAAAGCTTTCATCAATGTCAGCGGTGTAGCCGGCCTTGTTTAACTTTGCTACTACCCTTTCAAACACGCGGCGCAATTCCGTGCGTTTCCGGAAGAGAGACATACGTATTTTTTGAAGGTCTTCCGAAGCAGTATCTTTTACTGCGCCGGTTTCATCAATTACGTCATCAATCAATTCCGGCACAAGTTTCTCAAAATAGGTGTCTTTAATTACCATAGCAAGGGCGGGATAAGCAAGCCTCCGCTCATTATCAAACCACCGGAAAATTTTTTCTATGCTCTCCGCCAGTTTACGCACCAGCAAAAATTGGTCGCCGCCTAAGGATGCGCCGGGTATGCTTAGCAACTTCAGTTCCCGAGAAATGTTTAATACATAATCATTGGGAAAGTACTGGCTTTGCACCAGTAGCAGTTTAAACTCATTGCTCTGCTGCAACTCAAGTTCAATATATTCTTTCCGGGTATGTATGCGTAAATTTTCCGCCTTGTTTTTTGCATGCTCGCTTTTGCAATGCTCAACCAGCAAGGCCTTTATTTTAGTAAATTCTAACTGCACATCCGCCGATTCGGGATACAACTTCATATTCCTGTCTTACTATTTTTTGTGTGCAAAGGTAATACGATTGGTGATTGCAGATTGTGGATTGCAGATTATTCCCCTTAGTCAAAAAAATGGGGTTTTCTTGCCGCCAGCCTATGTATTAAAAGACACTTAGACCATGTAGGTAACCCCTTCAACTGCAAGCTGTGTGCTGGGAAACACTGCCTGTGTTTCGGTAAGAAAATTGTCCAGTGTTTCGTACTTACTGCTAAAATGGCCGATAAGCAGTTTTTGCACGCCCGCAAGGGTAGCAATATTTGCAGCCTGTTCGGTAGTGGAATGAAACCGCTGTGTTGCCTTGTCGCCCAGGTTCTTTAAATAGGTTGTTTCGTGGTATAGCAGGTTTACCCCCTTTATTTTACAGGCCATTTCCCTGTTATATAAGGTGTCGGCACAATAAGCATAAGCTTTCGCCGGGGTGTTGGGTATGGTAACATCGGCGTTTTTAACTATATTGCCGTTATCATCAAGGTAATCCTCACCATCTTTCAACCTGTCAAAAAATGAGGTGGGGATATTAAACTCACCTATGGTTTGTTTGTTTATTTTCCTTGGCTTCTTTTTTTCTTTAACAATAAACCCCCAGCATTCAATACGATGAATAACCGGGAAACATTCCACCATAAATTTCTCCTCCTCCAGTAATATACCTTCCTGTCTTATAGGGTGAAAAACCAGTTCGTACGGCAAATCGGTTTCTGCTGCGCTTAGCAGGGGCAGCATCATTCCTTCAAGTAACGCCGGCGCGTATATATTAAGTTTTGCTTCGCGGCCAAGCAAACCAAGACTTGTAATTAAGCCGGGCAACCCAAAATAATGGTCGCCGTGCAGGTGCGAGATAAAGATGTGGTTTATGCGGCTTCGGCGAATTTTGTATTTGCTTAGCTGCATTTGCGTTCCCTCGCCGCAATCAATCATCAATACCTGGTCGTTAAGCGTTACCACCTGGCATGTTGGATGCCTGTCGTATGCAGGCAAAGCAGAATTGTTACCCAAAATAGTTACCCCAAACATAAATTACATGTGCATGTTGCAAATACCCTAAAATAACAAATATAACTTATGTAATGGGTTAGTTTTACAATGTTTGCGTTTTATTTGTATTGCTGCTATTGTGTACAACATTATTTTTGGCAAAAACATACAGGTTGAACGAACCCTTGGTAGCAATAGTTATACTTAATTACAACGGCAGGGATTATTTACAACAATTTTTGCCGTTTGTACTCGCATCTTCTTACGCAAACAAAAAAATATTCCTCATTGACAATGCTTCCGGTGATGACAGCATAGCAACTGTGAACAAACTGTTTACTACGGTTGAAATAATAGCGCTTGACAAAAACTACGGCTTTGCTGAAGGATATAATCGCGGGTTGAAGAATATACAGGCAGATTATTTTATCCTGCTGAACTCTGACGTTGAAGTAACGCCGGGCTGGATAGAGCCTGTTATACACCTGATGGAAAGCGATACTGCAATTGCAGCCTGCCAGCCAAAAATATTGTCATATAATAACCGGCAGCAATTTGAGTATGCAGGCGCGTGCGGCGGGTGGCTGGATGCATTTGGTTACGCTTTTTCCCGCGGGCGTGTTTTTGATGTAATAGAGAATGATACAGGGCAATACGATAACACCGCCAGTATTTTTTGGGCCAGCGGGGCGGCTATGTTTGTAAGGGCAGAGGTGTACAAAAGCCTCGGCGGGCTCGACGGCTACTTTTTTGCCCACATGGAAGAAATTGACCTTTGCTGGCGCATGCAACTGGCCGGGTACGCCATAAAATGCTGCCCTGCATCTGTAGTGTACCACATTGGCGGCGGCACCTTACCTAAAGGCAATACGCGGAAAGTGTTTTTAAACTTTCGCAATAACCTTATTATGATGGCCAAAAACCTGCCCTTGTACGAGAAAGCCTGGAAGCTGCCCTTCAGGATAATGCTCGATATAGTGTTTGCATGCAAAAACCTTTTATCAGGGCAAGCGGCCCCCTGCAGGGCGGTATTTAAAGCGCATTTCGCCTTGCTTGGATGGATGTTTAGCAAAAAAAACAACCATAATACACCAGCAAAAAGGCCGCTGAAACAGCTTGCGGGAGTGTACAACAGCAGCATTGTGTGGCAACATTTTGTAAGGCATAAAACAACATTTTCAGAAATTGTTAAAAAGAAGTTGCTATAATTTATGCTTACGTCCTTATTTTTGCGGCGTAACAATTTTTAATATGTCACAGGAAACCATGTCAGGCGCAACAGAAAATATCAGGGGTAAAAAAGAATTCGGTTACAATTGGGTTAACTCATCACGGTTTATTTTTTACCTGTCCGTTTTTTGCATCGTAGCCAGCTCAATAGGCGGTTGTTATAAATTATACCAGGAGCGTTACAAAGGAAAACCTGACGTAGAAGTACCCGGAAATACACAATATACCCCCGAGTACAAGTAAAAAATAGCATTAAAAATTTTGCAATACCGCTTAGATTGCTATTTTTGCACTCCCAAAAATTAAAAGTTCTTACAAGGTATAAGCGGAAGTAGCTCATTTGGTAGAGCACGACCTTGCCAAGGTCGGGGTGGCCGGTTCGAGCCCGGTCTTCCGCTCTGAAACACAATCCCGCTACATGCGGGATTTTTTTTCCACTTGCCCCGGTGGTGGAACTGGTAGACACGCAGGACTTAAAATCCTGTGACCCGCAACGGTCGTACGGGTTCAACTCCCGTCTGGGGCACTTTAGCCGCTTGAAAGAGCGGCTTTTTTATGCCCTTCCTCCTAAGCACTACCCACAATCAACCCGGTAAAAAAATATGTCAACCCATTATTTTGAGTTGACATATAAAAAAGGAAGGGTTAATACCCGTTACTTCACCCGCTCGCCATCAGCATCAAACATATTCATCATGTTGCCGGTTACATGGTCATCATCTTTTTTCGTCATCACCATGTTTACGTCATACCCCTGGGCTGTAAAATAAACGGTAACCGTTGTGTCCGTAAGTTCAGCTTTGTCAATTTTTGCTATTTCTGTGCCGGTTGAATCCTGCACTGCACCGGTCATAGTGCTGTCTTTTTTCTCCAGTACAAAAATCATTTTCGTATCTCCGTTTGGCAGCCCTTTTACCAGCAGGCTCCATTTACCGGCAAAATAATCAGCGCCTGTTTTTTGCGCCTTCGCGCCCATTGTAAAAACCAACAGCATTAATGCTGCAACTAACCGGGTTACTTTTTTCATAACAGATAAGTATTTATATTTTAAAAATTGATTGCCGGGAAAAGAAATTCAGAAACTGTTTATGCGTTATAGGCTACTTTTGCTAAAATTCAGCAAATGAAGATAAGTGATTTAAATTTACATTTACTGAATTTTAGTAAATAATTTTTCACCGATGCTGTTTAGATGAAAACCTTGCAGGAACTGCGTGAATTTTTAGAAAAAGGCTACCTTAATTACAGGCCGAACCTTAGGGTGGATTGTGCCATTTTTGGCTACCACGACGGTGAATTGAAGCTGTTGCTGATGAAAAATAAAGTATTTACAAAATGGTGTTTGCCGGGTGGTTTTGTACGAAACGACGAGGGCCTTGATAAAGCGGCTGCCAGGCTTACGGCAGAAAGAACAGGCATTGATAACCTGTTTTTGAAACAGTTTAAGGCTTTTGGCGACCCTGGCCGTAACGATAACAAAACTTTTGACCCGGATACGTTTTTTGAATTAACAGGGGCAAGAATAGGGGCAGATAGCTGGCTGGCCGGCAAATCTGTTACCATTGGTTTTTACGCAATTTCAAATGTTGTGCAGGCAATCCCGCAACCCGACGTAGTGTCCAGCGAATGCAGGTGGTTTGCAGCGGATAAACTGCCGGAACTGGGTTTTGACCACGATGAAATGGTGCGTGAAGCACTGGCTACCATGCGCATACATCTCTACCATTTCCCAATCGGTAAAAACTTATTACCCGAAAAATTTACGCTTAAGGAAATAAAGCTTTTTTACGAGGTGATGTCAGGCAAAACGTTGCACACCTCCAACTTTACCGGCAAATTAATTTCACTTGGCCTTATAGTAAAAACCGATGAAAAAAGAAACATTGGCGCCCACCGTTCCCCCGTTTGCTACCGGTTTGACGAAGCCATATACGAAAAGGCGTTAATGGAAGGGCTGGTACTGGTATAAGCCACTACCTCCACCCAAAAACATCAGCATCCCAGCTTACCGCCTGTTTTCAAGATGACAGCTCAGGTATTTAGCAGTACAAAATACGCACGGCACCCGTTGTGCTTTACAACACGAAATCAATAATTAACGAGATAATTATTGCTTACCCAAATACTTTGTAAATTAATGGTACGAAATGCCAATACTATGAAGATTGCAACAGCACAAACAAAGCCGGTTAAGGGGAATATTGAAGCAAATATTGCAGCACATAAAAAACTTATTTCATTGGCAGCAGAAGAAGGGGCCGGGATAATTGTATTCCCGGAATTATCCCTTACAGGCTACGAGCCTGAACTGGCAAAAGAACTCGCCACTACTAAGGATAACAGCCGGTTTAACGGGTTACAGCAATTAAGTAATACCCATAATATTACCATTTGTGCAGGCATGCCCATAAAGGCAGTTAACGGTGTTATGATTGGCCTGCTGATTTTTAGCCCCGGGGTTGAGAGGCGGGTATATTGCAAGCAACATTTACATGCGGATGAATTACCGTACTTTATTTGTGGCCACGGGCAGGAGTTTTTGCAGGCAGATGGTTATACTATCGGGCTTGCTATTTGTTACGAAATATCTGTTCAAGAACATGCAGCCAGTCTTTTTGCCCACGGCGCAGGTATTTATGCAGCCAGTGTAGCAAAATCTACCAGGGGTATGGAACAAGCTGTTATTACGCTTGCCGGCATCGCACGAACGTACAGCGTACCTGTGTTGCTGAGCAACTGTGTTGGACATTGTGATAATTTTGATTGTGGCGGCAAAACAAGTGCATGGGGCAGCAGTGGCTCCCTGCTGAGGCAACTGGATGACAATAGTGAAGGAATAATTGTATTTGATACAGCCACACAAGCGGCCATACAAAAAACCATTTGATAAGTTTACGATAAAGCTGCAGTTTGTTAAACAAAGCACACTGCGCCGAAGCGCAAATGATGAACGAAAATTTGCAGGAGAGGCAAAGCATTGATTGCTTAGCTAAAAGAGAGAACCCGAAAAATATTTGTTCTTTCAGTTGTCCTGTTTGTTTCTGCTCAATCATTATTGAAGTATAAAAACATTCAATAACATTTTAAGATTGAGTTATGGAACAGAGAATTAACATGCTGCAAAAAGGCCAGGCCGCATTTAAGGCAATATACCCGCTGGGTGTGTATTTATCAAAAGCATCTGTTGAACAACACCTGCTTGAACTAATGTATTTCAGGGTATCGCAAATTAACAGGTGCGCGTATTGCCTTGATATGCACTCAAAAGATTTACGTGCGGCCGGCGAAACCGAGCAGCGCCTGTATATGATAAGCGCATGGCGTGAAAGCCCGGTATATACTGACCGCGAACGTGCAGCTTTAGCGTGGGCAGAAGCAGTTACTGTTGTTACGGATGGGTTTGTGCCTGATGAGGTGTATAACCATGTAAGGTCACAATTTTCAGAGGAGGAGATAATTGACCTTACTATGGCTGTAATAACCATCAACACTTATAACCGGCTGAACGTTGCATTCCGCACGCCTGCCGGGGGTTACCAGGTGGGGCAGCATGCAGTTAAAGCAAATTAGCAACAACACATTTTACATTTTAAAACTATTGTTATCATGAAAGAATTTGCATTATTATTTCGCCAGCCACACAACGCTGCCAGTAACATTACTCCGAAGGATTTGCAGGCGCTGGCAAAAAAATGGCAGGACTGGCTTACAGGTATTGAAGCCGGGGGAAAGATGGCAAGCCACGGTGCACGCCTTGATGCGGAAGGGAAAGTATTGAGGGCCGGTGGTATAATTACAGATGGTCCGTTTGTTGAAATACGTGAGCAGTTAGGGGGCTTAATTATTGTAAAAGCTGAAAACATTGATGAAGCTACTACCATTGCACACGGCTGCCCGGCGCTTGATACCGGCGGCAGTGTTGAGATTCGCCCCATTTTTGGCAGTTGATTGAATTATTTATCATTCAAAACCCGCTGCAAAACGCGGGTTTTGCTTTTAAGGTATGGAAAACGAGTTTGACTATTTAAAGCATTTATTTCAGCAGGAATTTTCGAAAATGGTTGCTGTAATAAGCCGGCTTTTTGGGTTGCAGCATATTGAACTGGCAGAAGATATTGTAAGTGACACTTTTTTACATGCTGCAGAAACCTGGGGGGCTAAAGGTTTACCGGCAAATGCCACCGCATGGCTTTATTTAGTGGCAAAGCAAAAAACACTGCAGTATTTCAGGCGAAATAATATTTATGATAAAAAAGTATTTCCTGCAATTAAACATGGCCAGGAAGCACAGGAAAACATGGATGAACCTGATTTCTCCCCTCAAAACATAAAAGACAGCCAACTACAAATGCTGTTTGCTGTGTGTAACCCCGCCATAGCCAGCGAGGCACAGATTGGCCTCGCCCTGCGTGTATTATGCGGCTTTGGTATTGATGAAATTGCAGAGGCATTTTTATCTAATAAAGAAACCATTAACAAAAGGCTTTCCAGGGCAAAGGAAAAGCTGCGTACAGAAAATATAAAGATGGAACTGCCGCCGGAAAATGAAATACGCAACAGGCTGGATAATGTGCTGCATATTATTTATTTGCTTTTTAATGAAGGATATTACTCAAAAACGCAAAATCAAATCCTGCGGAAAGATTTGTGTATTGAAGCCTTGCGTCTTGGCTTAATGTTAGCGGGTTACGAAAAGACAAACCTGCCAAAAACAAATGCACTAATTGCGCTGATGTGTTTTCACGCTTCACGGTTTGATGCAAGGCAAAACGGGGAAGACCCCTTAATATTATACGCGGAACAAGATTCCGCCTTATGGGATGCCGCACTAATAAACCAGGGATTGCATTATTTAAGCTTATCAGCAGAGGGTAATGAAATAAGTTCGTATCATTTGGAAGCAAGAATTGCTTTTTGGCATTGCATAAAAGAAGACACTGGTGAAAAATGGCAGGATATCTTACGCCTGTATAACCAGCTTTTACGCATCAATTATTCCCCTGGAGTTGCACTCAACAGACTGTTTGCCCTGTATAAAGCACATGGTTACGCAGAAGCAATTGCAGAAGCAGAAGAGCTGCGCCTTGTTAGCAGTCATTTTTATTTTGTGCTGCTTGCCGAATTGTATAAAAACATTGACGCTGATAAAGCAAAGCATCACCTGCTAACAGCTCAATCATTGGCAAAAACCCAGAGTGAAAAAAACCTTATTCAACATAAAATTGAGGCACTTATTTAAAATATATAGATATGGATAATTTTCAAACCTGGCCGATAGGTTTTATCCGTTCTGGCCTTACACATGTTAAAGACGCCCCCAAGTTTTATAACGAAGGCGCCCCTGCAGCCATTATTGAAATATTGCCGGCTTTTGCTGATGGCCTATATAAAATGCAGGCAGGAGATGAAATTATTGTTATCACATGGCTTCACCAGGGTAACAGGAATGTGTTAAAAGTGCATCCACGCGGCAATGCTGCTAACCCGCTTACCGGTGTGTTTCTTACACGTTCGCCAGACCGTCCAAATCCTGTGGGGTTGCACCGTGCAAAGGTTTTATCAATAAGTGGAGCCACGCTGCATATTGATGCTATTGAAGCAATTGATGGTACACCAGTAATTGATATTAAGCCCGTACTCGCAACAAATGATAATTAAAGCATTCATGCGTTAAAAAACCGGCTGCCTGTAAAACACAGCGGCCGGTACACAAGCCATCTGAAATTATTATTTCTTTAAATAGATCACCTGTCCATAATGATACGCCAGGTGATTAGTACGGTTCATTAATAAGTTAAGCTTATTACGTTGAGGCTCTTTCTCAAAATCTTCCGGCGATACTGAACTATGCCTTGCAAACCAATCATCTGCCTTCATGTTAGCAAAGTATCCTGCTAATGTTTGGTGCACCGTTGCCCAATATTGTTTCAGTGTTTCAACAGGTGGCATGTCAAAGCCTGACTTGTCAGGGTTCTTTAAAAAAGCTTCATCCAATTCAGGATGTAATCTCTCACCAAGAAAAAAAAGTTCAATTATCCTGTCATGCACGGCAATAAGATGCCCCAACAAGTAAGTTCCGGTATTTCTGCCGGGCGATGTTTCCTGCATTATTTGCTCGTCGCTAAGGCTGTTAAACAGGTCACCTGTGCGTTTGAGATAAGTGTTCCATGCGTCTAATGCCATCTTAATAAAAAGTTGCTGATCCGCCATATACTTTGCTTTAGTTTTTAATATAAGGTAATAAAATTACACCGTGGGGCTTAATAACATCACAGGCAGTTTTTGCTAAATGCGGAATATTATTTTGAATTTTATACATTGGGCAGTATAAAGGTGGAATGGTTTATGTGTACCTTATAGAAAAAGGGACGACATGAAAAAACTAATTTTTATTTTGCCAGTCGTTATACTAACAGCATGTAATCCATCTAAAAAGCCCGACAAAAATAGCGAGGGGGCAAATCCTATTGTAAACGGGGGCGCAAAGCCTGCAGACAGCACTACTGAAGGCGAAAGACTTATCTCAATTTATAATTGTTCCGGCTGTCATAACCTTGATACCAACAAAACAGGGCCTTCATTCGTAGCTATCGCGAGAAGATACCCAAACGGGGAAGGTGTTGCGGAAAATCTTGCACATAGTATACTTTACGGAAGCAAGGGTGCATGGGGAACTAAAATTGCTATGCCGCCACACAACAATATACGTTACAACGATGCCGTTAAAATGGCGGAATATATTTTATCGCTTCGTGCCAAGGAAAGGGAAGATTCACTGAATACCGTCAGGTAATAATCTTGTATGCGCAGAAGAAGGTGTTGATGCGGTCATAATAATTCTACAATACTGCCAGTTAGATTGCATTGGCTTTTTTCAAAGGTTATTTTTTCAACCTTACATCATAAACAAAATCATGCACAGCAAGTATTTTACACTTCGTAATATCGCTGTGCAGTGGATTTAAAAGGTAATTATATTCCAATGGAATTATAGCGGAAGGAATTTTAATAACGGCGAAATCACCTTTCTTAAATAAGGTTGTTCCGAAATCTCTTGTTGACCCCGGCGCAGGTGAAGCAGTCCAGTTACCGGGCAGGTTTTCAATTTTTACCTCAAGTATGTTGTCCAAGGATATTTCAATTGTAGTAAAACTTAACGCCCGGGGAATGTCATCAATATTTACATTGGCAGTATATTCAAGTAATGCAAGTGCCCTGCTTTCTGATGTATAAACACACGGCGTTAGCTTATGGTTCCATCGTCCGCCGTTAAGCCGGGCTCCCTCGCCTGTTAGGTCGTATGCATATTTAGTTTTCCCGATTCTGTAAACAATCATTGGCGGCAGTTTTATGCATATACGCCGTAATCAATACGCCCAATAAGATTTTTAACTTCCTCCCTGCCGTATTGGTTAGTTAAAAAACTGTAGGGCGCTTTGCCGCCCAATGCCTGGTTTGGCCTGAAAACCCACGCATTAAAGCGTTCTTCATCTTCAAAAACCTCGTAACCATAGGAATATATATCGGCAAGGCTAACAATTTTTTCGCTAAGAGACTGGTTGAATTTATCGCTGCCTTTTTTATTTATAAGTGTAGCCCTTGCAACATCCAGTACTTCGGAAAGTTGGTCGTAGCCCAAACCGCTCTTTTGTTTTAAATACTCCAAATCGGTTTTTGAAATTCCTTTGTTTATCATTTCTATCTTTTCATAAGGCGTAATATTGCTTACCTGCCTGGTGTTGCCCTGTAACATATCTTTTAGTGCCCTAACCTTACCGGCTATATTTTGAGCAACTGCACTAAGATAGTGGCCGGGCATGGCGCCTGAATAGGCCATTCCACTATCATTTACAACGCTGGCTGCAGTCTCTACCTGGTTGGCCGTGTACTTTTTTGCGTTATGCTGGTTAACACTTTTTTTGGGCGTTTGCATATACTTTTACTATAAAATATAAATTTATACCAAATATAGTACATTTTTATATTATTTAAAATTTTTTTATCATTTTTTTCTCTTTTTGCCACACCCTGCCTTTTATAGCTTTGCTGTACGTAAACTTCTAAACACCTGGAAACAGCTAAAAATATCGTCAGAAGCTTTATTGTTTACTTTATACTTTGCATGGGCACCTTTTTGATGCTGAAAGGCATCATACAATATCTTGCATTGAGGGATGATGTGGGCTTTCTCAGGTTTAAACAGGATTACCTGCATATAAGGGCTTGGAAAGCCGCTTTTTACACCCATGTATTTACAAGCATATTTACTTTACTGGCAGGGTTTACACAGTTTTCAAATGATATATTACGGCGGCACAAAAAACTGCACCGGGCTATCGGCAAAATATATGTATTTGCTGTATTACTCGTCAATTTTCCCGCAGGAATGATAATGGCAGTGTATGCCAATGGCGGCATAACATCAAAAATTGCTTTTATAATATTAGACAGCCTTTGGTTTTGGTTTACGCTAAAGGCATTTATTGAAATAAGGAATAGAAGAATTATTGCACACAAACATTTTATGATGCGCAGTTATGCGCTTACTTTATCTGCAGTAGCGCTCCGAAGCTGGCAATACATCCTTTCCCATAGCTTTGTTATTGACCCCGCAACACTGTATAAAATTGATGCATGGATGGGTTTTGTACCCAACCTGCTTTTTGCCGAATGGCTGATAAGAAAAAATCCTGCAAAAAAGAAGCCTACAGCGCTTGCAAAGCCAGTAAAATCAAAGATCCTACCTGTGAAAGTCCAGGTTGATAATAATTAAAAATGAAATTCCACACAGGATAACTAAAAATGAAACAACACCTGTTATAATGCTGAAAAGCATTGCGTTTTTATTGCCCGTTTTAGCAAGGCTGCCATGTACCTTTAAACCAATATAATAAGCCGAAAACCCGCTTATTGCCAGTATTATAAGCAATATAAAAACTATGATTGCCATAAAATATTTTTTAATGAGTTAAGGTTATTTCACTATGGGTAATATTCCACCCTTCCAAAGTTAATGCGGGTATATGGCCGGCGAGTTTTTGTAATGGACAACTTACTGTTAAAGTTGTTGTTTCGCCGGCTTTTAATGAAAAGTAATTATCACTCCAGAAACATGGCATCACTTCTTCCCCATTTACCCTTATTTGCGGGTTAATAAAAAATGCCAGTTGGCCCGACTTATTGGTGAATTGAATGGTATAGTTTTCATTGGCTGCTCCTTTTTCCGCGCTTATTATTTTCGCCTGTACGGTTGCGGCTTTCATACCATTCAGCCCGGTAAAATTGTGCTTTGGTTCTATCCAATACTCGTTATGGGAAATTGTTTTACCCGCCGCATTTTTAAGCCGCAACACAACAAATACTAGTCCTCCCTCTTTACTTAGCTGACCCGACAGTTTGAATACCTCTTTGGCACCGCTTGCCGCAACGGATACGTTGCCGCTGTGCTTATACAGGGGCATTCCGTTTATGTCAAACAATTCTGTCTCTGCCGTCAGGCTTGTTTTACCTGCGTAAGTGCGGTTAATTACTGCTACAGCAGAATCGTCAAGGTTAAGTTGTACATGCACGGGTTCACATGCACGCTGCATAAAATAATACCCGGCATTCGGCTCAAGGTACCAATCATAAACCTGCCATATAACACTCGGAAAGGCCGCATTAAGCTTCCATAACATCACACCACCGGTTTCGTTCAGCTTGTGCCCTGCCGCCTCAAAAATGCCCCGGTAGCCATTGGCATTTACCAGTTGCATCTTGTCACAAAATTCCTTCATGGTTGCAGGCGCACCGTAACGCGTAACCATCGCTTTATAATACAATTCATAGTGGCCATTGCCGCTGCAGGCGTCATGGTAACCCCAGGTATTATTTAACGGGTAAGGCAAACTTGTATCGGGCACAAGATTGGAGATTATTTTGGGGAGAGAAGCATACGGCGGTTGTGAAGGTATTCCCGTCTCATCTTTAAATACCCAGTCCCTTCCCCTGTCAGCCAGCCGGTAATACTGCGCTGCGTCCTGCCACGAATATGGGCCACCGCTGTACACACCTGACGGCTGGTCATCCGGCCATGACCCCTTCCACCCTGCCGGTTGCTTTGCAAAGCCTGATGAACTTGGTATAAAAGGCCTTGTACCATCAAGCAAAGCTATGTTATCACGCATGGCATTATACAATTCCTGGCGGGCATGTCCCTCGTTGCCGCCGGTCCATACCAGCAGGCTTGGGTGGTTACGAATCCGTAAAATAGTACTCAGGATGTTACGTATATACACATCTCCCTGGTAAGGGTATTCTGCTGACCCTTTAAACTCGCCGTGGGTATCGCCGGTTATCCAAAAGTCCTGCCATACCATCAGGCCGTAACGGTCGGCAAGTTCAAAAAATATGTCTGGCTCCGCAATACCGCCACCCCAAATGCGCACCAGGTTTACATTGGCGTTCCGGCACAAATGCAGTTCATAATCGTACCGCAGTGAGTCACGGTTTAACATCATATCCGGCACCCAGGCGCCGCCCACTAAATGCACTCTTTCACCATTTACAAAAAAGTCGCGCCGTACCCAGCCATCAACAATGGTCGTCTTGCTGCTCACTGTACGTATGCCAAAAATAAAACTGGTGTCATCAAGTACGCTGGCACCGTCTGTATATTGCAGCCGTATACGGTATAAATTGGCGGTACCATAGCCGTTTGGCCACCAAAGCTTTGGGTGATGTATAATAAACTGCTGTATATCGCTTGCTGTTAAGCTTACCTCTTTTGATGAATTGCCCTCAAGCGCAATGTTCTTATCCACACTAAACCCTACTTCGTTAAAATTCTCCGGCGATACAGATATTCTCAGTTTGCCGTTTTGGGCAGAGGCGCTGAAATTATTAAGGGAAAGCTGCAATGAAAGTTTCGCTGTATTAGTATCAGGCAAGCCAGGTAATTCAGTCACAATATGCGCATGCTGTATGGTAACATTACCGCTTGTGCGCAGGTAAACAGGTTGCCAAATGCCCATATTGCGGTCGTGCACTTCGGGCATCCAGTCCCACCCAACAGAACAGAGCATGGTAACATTCTTTCCAATATCGCCGGTAGGTCCGCCGTTGGCATAAAAATCTCCCAGCGCGTCTAATTGGGGGTGCGCAGGCAGGCCCGGGTAATCAAGCGGGTATATTTTAACAGCAACGGCATTGGCGCCGTCCGCCTTTACAAGGCTGCTTATATCAAAGCTGTACTCCGCAAACATGCCTGCCATCTGCGCAGAATCAGCCACCTGTTTACCATTCACCCAAACGTCTGCCCGGTAGTTAATGCCTTTAAAGATTAGCTGAAAATGCCTGCCCCTGTCAGTTGCGGGAACGTTAAACGCCGTTCTGTACCAATAGGGCTTTTTCCATGGGTTGGGTTCATTGGGAAGGAAACTGTATTTCTCCAAATGGTATTCATGGTTGAAGGAATCCGATGCGTCCGGTATCAGCATATTGTTCATGCCAATGTATGGGTCAGGGTACACACCATTCACCACCAGTCCCGTTAAAACCGTACTGGGCACCTTTACAGGAAACCAGTAGTTGGCGGATGTGTAGCCGGCCCCCGATATTGTGCTGCCATCATCTGTAATTACCGCTGAAGACTGTAAACTGAAGCTCTTTAACTGTACCTGCTTAATATTACCCGTTTGGGCACAAACGTTTACTACGGGCAAAAGCAATAGTACACCGGCGAAGAAGTGGAGGGATTTCTGGCTCATAACAACAAGCATTAGCTGGTTAAAATTAAGGCAGAATACTTAAGTGCACCAACTATTTAAGGCAGCCCGGGCTACCCCGGGCCGGCTTTATCAGTTTACCGCGCAATAAAAAAACCTCCGGCCAGTAAAATGACCGGAGGTTTTTAACTAAAAATATAATTGATTACACCTTGAAGTGGGAGAACGCCTTGTTAGCTTCAGCCATGCGGTGTGTATCTTCTTTCTTTTTAAATGCAGCGCCTTCACCTTTAGCGGCAGCCATAATTTCGCTGGCAAGTTTATCAGCCATGGTACGGCCGTTTCTTTCGCGGCTGTAGCGTATAAGCCATTTCATGCTCAGGGAAATTTTCCTGTCTGCACGCACCTCGGCAGGTATCTGGAAGGTGGCGCCACCAATCCTGCGGCTGCGTACTTCCACTGAAGGGGTTACGTTTGCCAGCGCTTTTCTCCATATATCATACCCGTTGTCACCGGTTTGCTTGCTCACCTTATCAACCGCGTCATAAAACGCATTAATTGCAGTGCTTTTTTTACCATCCCACATCAGGTTGTTAATAAAACGGGTAACCATTTTATCGTTAAAACGCCCGTCGGGTGCTAAAGGTAATTTCTTGGCTTGCGATTTACGCATGTTCTTTTTTATTTTTAGATTTCTGGTTTCGATATTCTGAGGCCTGTTTCAATCCTCAAAATCACTAAACCAGCAATTACTTAATTATTTTATTTCTTTTTTGCCTTTTCTTTCTTGGTACCGTACTTGCTGCGGCTCTTTTTACGGTCTTTCACCCCGGCAGTATCAAGGCTGCCGCGCACAATGTGGTAACGTACACCCGGCAAATCCTTCACACGGCCACCGCGTATCAGCACGATAGAGTGTTCCTGCAGGTTATGGCCTTCACCCGGAATGTAAGCGATAACTTCAACTTTGTTGGTTAAGCGCACTTTAGCTACTTTACGCAATGCTGAATTTGGCTTTTTGGGTGTTGTGGTATAAACCCTGGTACAAACACCACGGCGTTGAGGACAAGAGTCCAAAGCCCTTGATTTGCTTTTAGCCCTTATTATCTCGCGGCCCTTTCTTACTAACTGTTGTATGGTAGGCATTCTATCCGATTAAATTTTTGGGACGGCAAAGGTAGGGCAACTAACATATAATTCCAAAAAACTATTAAAAAAAAGCACGTAAAATGTTTAAACCCCGCCCAAATTTACACGCCGTGCAAAAGTAAGCGTTTTTCCACCCCTGTCAAACCCCTGCCAAAAAACCGCGTTTATATGCAAACATCCTTGTTCCGTAGCTAATCGGGCTATCCTTCCCGCAGCGTCCTGCTGAACTCGTTTCAGCATCCCCTGCTATATTTCGGGAGGAAAAGAGCCCGCCACCGTGACCATCGGGGGAAAAGGGAGGAATGTCATTTTACATAATCTATTCATTGTTAATTACTTACTAAAATTTTTATTCATTTTTTTATAAATTCGCTTTAGTGAACTCTGTGCATTTTCCCTTTGTGTTCTCTGTGGTTGAGATTTTACCACCAAGCACACAGAGGTTTGGCACGGTGGGGCACAAAGAAAAACCCGCCACATTCCCGTCATTGCGAAGGATTTGCCGGGCTTGTGCTTTGGCCAAAGCCTGTGGCAATCCCCCTTCCGGCGAATCAAAAAAATCAGGCCAAAATCGTGGTGAGGGAGGAATACTATTTTGCATAATCTATTCATTGTTAATAACTTAGTTAAATTTTTACGCATTTTTTTTACAAATTACCCCTGTGAGCTTTGTCCGCCTCTTGCCTTTGCGGCCTTTGTGGTTGAACATCCCCCTTCCGGCGCATCAACAAGCCGAACCAAAACCGGGAGGAAAAAATCAATAGCACTGGTGAGGCTATGAAAAAAGTTGAACAATTAATTAAACCCTTAAGAGATTTTTGCAACGTTAATAATATTACAAACGGCCTACACATTACCCTTTTGGGCGGTGAATTAAGTGTAGCGTTTGACCTCGCAAGCTTTTTGTAGGAAGCAATGGTTAGCCACGCTTTTGTGATTTCTCCCAATGGATTATAAGCAAGTAAATAAACCTCATAGGATTTATTATCAACGTCCCTGTGTTCCACAATTTGATTTTCAGTGTATTGCACCCTGTCATTTAATCCGAAGTATTTGGATATTTCATTTTCTGGGCAAACAACAGTATTTGTAACATACAATCCATAAGCTTCTAAAGAATTACCCCGTATATCTTTTAAAGGTCTGCTTATTAACTTTAAGTTCTCGGGTTTATTTGCTTCTGTGCAAGCTTCGTAAAATGTCATAGGGGTAAAATAGTAAAAAATCAAGCCTAAGTAAAATATTTTTTCCAACTTTGGGAAAATAAAAAACACCGCTGTAACGGGGTAATTAAATGTAGTCCAAACCAGTGTAAATATAATTAATACTGGTTTTATGAAAGATAAATACATTCAGCCAACTGAATTTAATGAAGTATTATCTGAAGTGGTTGAGACAGAACACAATAAGGATGAGGATTTTTGGTTTACTGGTAGCCCTGCCAGCAATTTTAAAGATTTGTTTTCGTCTGCCCCTGTTAGGGTGGTGTCTATTGATTTTAAAAAAAAAGTTGAGGAGGGCAGAAAGGTTATTATCAATAGGTAATAATATGAAGGAAATATCTTGTTCTGAAAAGCAGTCTTTCTGGATATACACTAGGCGAGAATAAATTTTTAAAGTAACAACTTAAAATAACATCAAATTCCAGTAAAGCGTACAAAGAAATGCTGAATATGTGTTGCGATTCATTACATTAAAGGAATACTGGAAAAATTTTTCAGAAAATATTAGGAAAGCCATGGACATCTATATGGCGCAAAATCAGAATCCACGTACAGCCAAAATTTCCGAACTAAAAAACTCTTTCGATAGGACTATGCAAGGAATTTTATAAATCGAGTGAATGAGAATATTAATAAAAACAGCTCAATTTATTGGGCAATAGCCGAGCGCCTTGGCAGCAGGCATATCAGGCACGGAGAAGTTCAGCAGGAACCGGTCTGTCAGTAAGGAATAAGGAGCCTGTGCCCCGGTGGCACCTGCAATTAACATCAACAAAATAGTTAGTAAGCGGCGCATAAGTTTTATTGTTTGGATAGTTGAAGTTTGATTTCCAACTCGGTAAAGCCATCAGCACCAACGGTACTGCTGGCTGCTGATGACGTAAACCTGAACTTATCGGAAGGAGTAAAAAAATTTACCAGTGACGTAATAAAGTTTGTATTAAGATTTTTTGTAAATCCCTTGTATGGAAGCTCTTTTATTAACAGCCTGA
This sequence comes from Chitinophagaceae bacterium, assembly GCA_035550215.1. GTDB lineage: Bacteria > Bacteroidota > Bacteroidia > Chitinophagales > Chitinophagaceae > JABDFW01. Next base: position 77,910 of record DASZPM010000015.1, read on the forward strand.
AACTGCAGGTTACCCATTTAAATCTACGTTTTATATCGTATTATTATTCTCTAAACTTTGCGCTTCTGGTCTAATGCGAAAATCTTACACCGTCCACTAACTATGCTTTCAGTTGAATAGCCAATTAAAATTTGGAAATAAAATATTACTTTTTTATATTTGTTGGGTCTTTGTTTTCTTCCCTGTGCAAGCCTAAATCCTTTCCCTAAAGTTTATTCCGTTGCGTTAAAGAACCGCCAAATAAGTAATGACATTCGCATTCTTAAATGGCGCAAAATTTATATAATGTTAAATAACCTAACAACAGTTGTCTTAAGTCCTGCTACTTAACTGTTTACAAAATTACATGATGATTTTTTCTAACTTAGTTATAAAGTATTTGCATACCTGCAATATAAACATAAGTGAATGGTTTATCAGGAAACAAATTGAATCGCATGTTGATTACCCGGCGTTAACTTCATTAACTGATACCCTGGAGGAACTCGGTATACCCTTTGATGTTTATCAAACAGGCTATGAACATATCGGTGAGTTATGTTTTCCCTTATTAGCTCATAATAAGAACAAGGATGACTTTGAAATATTTGAATCACAATCACAAATGCTTGCGAATTTTGAAAAATTTGCCAATGTTTGGGATGGAGTGGTTGTTACTGCCAAGCCAAATAGTGTGGTGTCAAATGCTGGACATGCGGTTCAGCTTAAAAGAGAGGGAGCAGAGTATAAAAGTAAAATAATCTATTACATTTTCGGTACAGCTTTATACATTATAATTTCACTTTTATATTTTACGATATACGATTTATTATTTTCCTTATTAAGCATTGCTGGTGTAGTTTTTTCTTTTTCACTTAGCTTAATGTATGCGGGAAAATACAACAGCATATCCTCGCAATTATGTAATCAGGATAATAATAACGGATGCTCCAAAGTGCTAACGTCGCCTGCCGCTACATTTTTTAACAGTGTTTCCCTTGCAGACATTGGGGTTATTTATTTTATCAGTGTTTTTTTATTTGTTATTTTTTCAAACTTTTCCAATACGCAACCAACTGCATTAACGACGTTATTTTTACCTGCATGTATTTCTGTAGGATTTAGCGTTTTTTCTTTTTTGTATCAATGGCTTTTTATAAAAGCATGGTGTAAAATGTGCCTTGCTGTGGCCGGTATTTTAGTTTTACAGTTAACGATTATTGCAGTTAGTAGATTTTCTAATGTCGCATCACCTGGCCATACGGCCCTCTATCTTTTATCATATAAAACATCTGCATTACTCATTACAAGCATACTTTTGATGGTTTCCGTTTTTTGGTTTCTATTTAAAAATATGCTAACAGAAACAGGTAGAATAGAAAGCCTTGATATTGAATTAAGTAAATGGAAACGTAATCCAACAGTATTTAAAGCTTTATTAAATAAAGAGCAAAGAATCAATATGGAAACTTGGCCTGATGATATTATTTTAGGTAATGCTGATGCACCGCTCAAAATAATCATTGCAAGTAATCCATACTGCTATCCCTGCGCGGCGGCTCACAGGAAGTTAAAATTAATTCTGCGCAAATTTGAAAATGACGTTTGTGTAATAGTTCGTTTTACGTGCGGATATTCAGATAAATCAGATAAGCATGTTATAGCCATCGAAAATATACTCAGTGCATTTCATTCACAAGTGCAACAACAGTCTGCGACTCAATCTTTAGCCGACTGGTTTGACTATATGAATTTTGATAACTGGCATCGAATATGGGGTGTTTTTAGCGGAAATGACATGAGTAAATTGGCGCAAAAACATCTTAGCTGGTGCCATAGCAATGGTCTAAGATTTACCCCAAGTTTTTTTATTAATGGCTTTAAGCTGCCAGAACAATATAATCAAGATGATATGATTTTACTGCTACCCTTTTTTATATATAATGACTACGAAGTGTCAACGCCAGAATATTAAAACTATTACAGGTTAAGCATCATTACCTGTAGTGTAATAAATAAATATGATGCATCATAAAACTTTAAGTATGAAAAAGCTAACAAGGGAGGAAATGAAGTCCATTAAAGGTGGAGCTTTAAGGCTGACCATCTGGAAGTGGAAATGTTATGACATGAACGGGGCGGGCCCGTACTACACCTGCAGCAGGACAGACCCCACCACGGCATGTTCTTACAGTTCCTGCACGAACACAGACGTGGCATGTACCCAAACCACCGGCTGCGGCTGATTGATTAATGAATTAATTTAGGTAGTTTAGAGACTATACAAAAAGTATAGTCTCTTTTTCTAAAATAGTTTAGTGAAAAAATTTATCTTTTACGCGCAATATAGTACAATGGAATGTGGCTCTGCCTGCCTGAGGATGATAGCAAAATATCATGGTAAGCATTTTAACGCAAAAACCTTAAAACAATTAACCGGCTTTAATCATGAGGGTGTTTCCTTTTTAAACCTTGAAACAGCTTCAGCGCAGCTTGGATTTAAAACACAAGGCGTCTTAGTGCGATTTGATGAATTAAAGTCTATTTTCCGGCAACCATGTATTATTCATTGGGATAATAACCATTTTGTAGTATTGGTTAAAATTTTCCAAAAAGGCCGTTTTCTGGGAAAGTCCAATACTGAATATTTGCAGATTGCTGATCCTGCCAAGGGGCTTGTAAACTATAAAAAAAATGAATTTTTAAAATACTGGCTAAGCGGCCATGACGAAACTTTGTTTAATACAGGAACCGTCCTGCTATTTGAACCAACAGAAAGCTTTTTTTTGCAGCAAGAGGAAGCAGAGCAATCGTTTAAATGGAAACATGTTTTTGGGTATTTAAAAAACTCGCGCCACCAGATTATAAAAGTTGGCATGACATTAGGGCTTGCATCGGTGTTGCAGTTTGTATTTCCTTATTTTACAAAAAGTATTGTTGATAAAGGAATTGAAGGGAAAGATATTAATTATGTGGCACTTATTTTAGTGGGACAGCTTGTGTTAATGTTCAGCCGTACGATAATAGAATTCATTCAAAACAATGTTCTATTTAAAATTTCAACCTATATTAATCTGTCGCTTCTTGCTGATTTTTGGCTTAAGCTCACAAAACTCCCGGTTTCTTATTTTGAAAATCATCATACGGGTGATACGCTACAAAGAATATCAGACCATCGTCAAATAGAAAGCTTTTTAACTGGCAGCGTAATTAATTCAGTTTTTTCAGTATTTAGTTTCTTGGTATTTTCTGTAATCCTTTTTTTTTACAGCCCGCTATTATTTCTTGTTTTTGCCACTGGCAGTGCATTGTATTTTTTTTGGATAAAGATTTTTTTGGGAAAAAGGCGAAAGCTTAATTATGAGCTCTTTAATGTATCGGCGAGAGAAAATAATCTGTCGCTGCAGCTGGTGCAGGGGATGCATGATATCAGGCTTTATAATGCAGTGGAGGATAAACGGAATGAGTGGAGCAAATTACAACTCGCATTTAACAAGCTCAGCCTTAAAAGTATGTACTATGGCCAACTACAGCAAGGCGGCGCAATATTTTTAAATGAGGGAAGAAATGTTTTAATTACTTTTCTTGTGGCTAGAATGGTTATTAACGGCTCGCTTAGTTTTGGCATCATGGTAGCAGTGCAATATATTATCGGGCGACTCAGCAGTCCTGTTGAGCAATTTATTGCATTTATACAGGCTACCCAGGATACCAAAATCAGTATTGAACGGTTAAATGAAATTCACAGTCTGCCAGATGAAGAGAGTGATAATAGGGACAATTTTGCAAAGCTACCGTCAGGTAAAACCATACAATTGGTAAATTTGAATTTTAAGTACTTGGGCAGCGATACCGATGTATTGAAAAATTTGAATTTAAAGTTTGAAGAAGGAAAAGTATCTGCAATTGTGGGGATGAGCGGCAGCGGAAAATCAACCTTAGTAAAATTGTTATTGAGGTTTTTTGACGGCTATTCCGGCCAAATTAAAGTTGACAATATTGACTTTTGTAATATTAGTCCCGCATTATGGAGAAGCCGTTGCAGTGCGGTATTGCCCAATGGTTTTATTTTTGATGACACAATTGCTAATAATATTACTGTAAGGAGAAGAGATGTTGACCGGGAAAAACTTGGAGAAGCCTGTCGTATGGCGAATTTCCTTTCTTTTGTAGAATCATTACCCGCAGGGTTTAACACTCGGCTTGGGTCCGAAGGCGTCAGCTTAAGCCAGGGTCAAAAACAGCGTTTACTTATCGCTAGGAGCATTTATAAAGATGCAGACTACTTGTTTTTTGATGAGGCAACAAATGCCCTTGATACCAATAACGAAAAACAAATTATGGAAAACCTATTGCCTTTTATTACTGGAAAAACGGTTGTTATCATAGCTCATCGGTTAAGTACGGTAAAGAATGCAGATAAGATATTTGTTTTTGATAAGGGACGGCTTATTGAGGAAGGCAATCATAAATCCCTCTGCTCCTTAAAAGGAAAATATTTTGAATTAGTAAAAAACCAACTTGAGTTGGACGTCTAGTCTATTTTGATTTGATGGCAAGCGTGTTGTTTGAAGACTATGTCCGTTTTTCCCATCCCCGTTTTATGACGTGCTGTCAATACCAGACATCTAATGCCCGGTTCCATTACAACTTTTGTGATAGTCCATTCCGCAACATATTATTTTCCATTGCATTGAAGGGAAACCATCTTGTAAAGTTCATTAATCTTCTTTACGAACCCGCCTTTAAACGGCTTGTCGTCGGCTTTGCCATCCTTAAATTTACCGGTATTGGTATTGCGTTTTTACCCAGGTTTCAGTCTTCGGGCTGAAGACTTGGCTACCTTCCTTCACTTCGCTTTTTCGGTAGCCATCGCCTACTTCCCACATAACGCTTTTCTTTGAACCAATTTTAGACAGATTCTTAGAGATAACGGTGTAACGCTGTCACCACACAATGAAAAGGCAAGAATTCTTCGGAAGGGAATTTCAATAATTTACCCTCTGGCGCAAGTGTTCTCCGCTTGCGGAGGTCACTTGTGCCGATTAATGTTCCGGGACTGTGTCCCGAAAACATCCCGCGCTCTTCGGGATTTGCCATCCCGAAGCCCTGCCAGGGGATTTGTAATCCCCATTTTTTGGTAGGCCCTGAAGGTTTGCCGCGCGTTAATGACCTGGGTGCAAACCCTCAGGATTCTTCTTACCGCCAGTTTAATTCCCCGCCCGCTGCTGTTCTTCCTGCGACCCTGATTTGTTTTGGATTTTGGTGATTTTGCCCCTGCCAAAGTGGTAATTAAAGGTTACTATAACTGCCCGTGAGTAAAAGTACGAATAACCATATTGGTAAAGGTTGCGATAATGATCGCTGCTGCTAAAGCTCTCGGTGTTCAGCACGTTATTGGCATTTACGGTAATGGTGCCCTGGCCATGCAAAATTTTTTGCCTGAGTGCTAAGCTTAAGATTGAATAAGCGCCGAATACAGAACCTACAAACTGTCTTTTGGATTCATATTCAAAATCTGCCTCTAAAGATAATTTGTCGCTGCAGCGGAAACTGTTATTGGTAACAAAATCAATGGTGGCAAAGCCGGGGTCGTCAAGGCTGAAACCGTCGCTCGCCGTCCCGCTGAATGAGTTTTGATAAATAGTGGCGGTAGTGTTGGTTGTAAACCATTTGGCCAGTTGCTTATTATAACTTATATCCACGTTCCACGAATGCGCCCCCTGCACGTTGGTAGGCATTCGTGTAATGGTTATTTTATTTGTGTCAAGGTAATACAGCGTGCGCATGTAGTTGCGGTCAATGTCGTAAGCCGCAGTAATAAAGAATGTATTTTTACAGGCCCATGTAAGTTCTGTGTGCCAATTAACATCAGGTTTCAAATAAGGATTTCCCTGGAATGAAATTGTAGCCGACAGCGGCCTTCGGAAAGGCACATATTCATGATAGTCCGGGCGGTCTGTCCTTCTGCCGAATTGAAAATTTAATGTATTCCGGTCATTGAGTTTATCAAGCAGAAAAACCGTAGGGTACAGGCCAAAATAGTTTTCGTTAACTGTGGCAGTGGTAAATAGCTGCTGCCCTTTCATAACTGTTTGCTCTAAGCGCAAACCCGCCTCAACCGCCAGTTGCCCGTATTGCCTGCTAAAGTTTACATAGGCCGCATTAATATTTTCGCTGTTGATATTATAATCACTCAATGCTGAATCAACCACATTTTGGCCACCCAGCTTGTTATAATAAGTGCCGTTATTAAAAGTTTTTACGTAGCTTGATTTAAGGCCCGCTTCCAATTTTCCGTTGCCCGGCAAGGGTTGAACATAATCGGCCCGTGCGCCAAAAATATGCAGCGTCCTCATCTCGTCAACAAATACATCCTCCCGGCTCAAAAAGCTTCCGGCCCAACTGTAATTAACACCAGTATTATACTGCCCGGGCCTGTACCGGTAATTGGCATAATCAATATCTGCCGACCAGGCCCTGCCTGCCGTATCCAGTTGATACAATAGCTGGGCACCGGTGCTGAAATTAAATGGTTTGTCTGCGTTTAATGCCGAAAAATTTTCACTGCCGGTTTTATTCAGGTTGCTGTCAGCAAAGGTCATCAGGGATGTAAGGTTATTATTATATCTCCGGTCCGAAATATTGCCGGTCAACGTCAATGTTGTTTTTTTGGAAAGATAAAGGTCAAGCCCGGCCGAGGAATTGAATGCTTTATTAATTGTTATACCCGTATTAGTGGAGGCTTGTTCAGAAGATAAGGCACTACCATCCAGGATATCGCTCACACTGTTGCTCGTGTTATATCCCTTGCTGTACCCATAGCTGTTATTCAAATACAGATTGTACTTACCGGTTTTATAATTTAGCACAAGGCTGCTGTTGTACCTGTCGTAATGCGGCCCCAGGCCGTAGCTGGCTATAGCGCTTCCGTTAAGCCCGCTGTTGCTGTTTTTTTTGCGGATAATATTGATGATGCCCCCTGTTCCCTCCGCGTCATATTTCGCCGGGGGGGTGGTCATTATCTCAATCTTGGCAATATCCGAAGATGGCATGCTGGCCAGTAAATTGGCCAGGTCTTCGGCAGACAGGTAGGTGGTTTTGCCGTCAAGAATAATGTTAACGCCCGGCTTTCCATTCAGCGTTACCTGCCCCCCAGGCGTAACCTGCACGCCCGGTAATTTCTTCAGCAATTCAAGTGCGTTGGTGCCCGCATTGGCGATATTCTGTTCTACGTTGATGACGGTTCGGTCAATCTGTTTTTGGATGGGTGGTGTGCGCGCCTTTACTGATACTTCGCCAAGCATGTTAGCCGAAATGGTTAAGGTGATTATGCCTGCGTTTATAAGCGTATCTTCCGGGCAAACGATAAGCTTGCTTTCCGCGGGCTGGTAACCCACCAGCTCTGTTTCCAGCAAATAGCTTCCTGGCCCTACGCCGCCAAAAAGAAAATTTCCTGCAGTATCGGCGCTGGTCACTTTAACAAACCCGGTGTCCGGCAACTTTTTTAAACGCATAACAGCGAACGGCAGGGGCTGTTTTTTCTCATCCGTTATTTTTCCTGTAACCGTGGTTTGTGCATTGGTTGCATAAACAAAAGAAATGCATAAAAGTGGTAGCAAATATTGCTTCATGGGCTTGTGTTTAAATACCATGCTGCAATGTTAGCGGGTCAGCAAATTCAAATACCCGCGTGCAGGCAGGCAGCAGCGGCCTGGTGTTATACCGGCTGTTTAAACCCATATAACCTGCCCGGCTGCCAAAAGAACCTGTCCGGGGTGCGGTTTTGCCTTTTCGTCGACGATTCGCGTGCCCGTTATCTAAAATGGTTATACTTGTTGTATGAATTTACTCGACAGGTTGCTGGCTTTTCATAAAAAGCACCGCTGGTTAAGCCATCTCATTTATTGGTCGGCATACCTGCTTGTTGGTGTTAGTTCCAGTAAATACCGCGACGGCAAAGAGGGTACATATAGTTTTGAATTTACCAGCGATGCCTTATACATGTTTGCGGAGATGATTTTTGCCTATGCGTTGGCTTATATTGTTATTCCGCAATTTATTTACCGTAAACGATACCTGCTGTCGGCGGCAGTTTTTTTAGTGGCAAGCTATACCGCCTCTGCTACCGGCCGTATTTTTATTGTTAAAATATGCGAACCGCTGGCCGGGGTACCCCCAAAAGCTTTTGAGACCTACAAGGAGATACTGACAGATATACCGAAACTGCTGTATAATTATTATGTTGACATGATATCTGCGGCTGCCATTTTCATTTTTTTCAAAATATTAAAGGACCAGCTTATTGTTCAAAAACGTGCAATGCAGTTGGAAAAAGAAAAAGCAGAGTCGGAACTGAAGCTGTTAAAAACACAGCTAAACCCGCATTTCCTCTTCAACACACTGAACAATATTTACGCGCTGTCGCTGTCGTCTTCGCCCTTTGCCCCCAAGTCCATCGCCCGGCTGGCAGATATTCTCGACCATATTCTTTACCGGTGCAACGGGCCGTTTGTGCCTTTGCAGGCGGAGATTACACTGATACAAAATTATATTGAGCTGGAAAAGCTGCGGTATGATGAGCGCCTGACGGTAAACTTTAATGCAGATATGGAAAAAGCAGTTGATATTGCGCCGCTTATACTGCTTTCCCTAACCGAGAACGCGTTTAAACACGGCGCAAGCGATGATGCCGGCGCGCCGGTGATTGACATCAATCTTCGGGTAACGGAGAAAAATTTTATCTTTAATATATCGAATACGATAACAAATCGGGGCGATCTCCTTATTAAAACACCGGGGGAAGGAATTGGATTGATTAACCTCCGCCGGCAACTTGACCTGGTGTATGGAAAGGATTATATGCTTGAAGTAACCCGGGAAGATGAATATTTCAGGGTACAATTAATCATCCAGCTCAATAAGAAAGCCATTAAACATGAGAAAGATTCAATGCTTGTTGGTTGATGATGAGCCCCTGGCTATAATACTGCTGAAAAAGCATATTGGACAACTGGATTTTATGGAAGTAACCGGTACCTGCCCCAACGCGCTGCAAGCGCTGGAGTTATTGAAGAAAACCGAGGTTGACCTGATGTTTCTCGACGTCAGGATGCCAGCCATCAGCGGCATTGATTTTTTAAAAATGCTCCGAAACCCTCCAAAAGTAATCATCACAACTGCATATCGTGAATATGCCCTGGATGGTTACGACCTCGACATTATTGATTATTTGCTGAAACCAATAACATTTGACCGTTTTTTTAAAGCGATTGAACGCTACCTGCGGAATGACAACCGGTCAGCCGCTCCCCCATCACCCATGATAACTGCCGGGCCGGCAAATATTTATGTCAAATCAGGTTATAAGAATATAAAGATATCTACGGATGATATTTTGTACATAGAAAGCATTAAAGATTATGTAAAGATTGTAACGGAAGGCGGTAATATTATGACAAAATACAGGATTGGCGATATGGAAAATGAGCTTTCGGGCAAGGGCTTTTTGCGCATTCACCGGTCGTTCATCATCAATCTTAAACAGGTATCCGCCTTCACCGCAAGCGACGTAGAGATAGGAAAGACCGAATTACCCATCGGTGACAGCTATAGAGCATTGGTTTCGAAATATTTGAAAAAGTGTTGAACATCTTTACGCCAAATAAGCGGTTCAACACAGCCTTTTGTATTGTTCGCCTTGTTAATTTCCCTCTGGCGCAAGTGTTCTCCGCTTGCGGAGGTCACTTGTGCCGATTAATGTTTCGGGACTGTGTCCCGAAAACATCTCCCCTGTAAATCAGGGTGTTTCGCAGGGCCACCCGGGTTTGTGGATAAAATCCCTTTTGTAAAGGGTATTTGAAAAACTACGCTCAGGCCTTGAAGGTTTTGCTGCGCTTCAGCAGTGGGGCTCAAACCTTCAAGGTCTTTTTGCTACGTTGCTCACTTCAGCATTCGCCTTGTTAATTATTCTTCAATTTACATTTTTGTGGCAACAGGCCCAAAAGCATTTGGCTACTTTTAGCCACACTGAAAATTGTGCCTATGTCAAAATATCTACCTGCCGCTTTAGCTGGTTTTATACTACTTGCCGGTTGTACGCCTAAACCTGCCGAGCCCGTTTTTGCGGGATTGGCTGTTTACAAAACCTACGATTCATCCCGCACGTTTGATACTACAAAACAATCAAAAAATATTTACCGCCCGGTTAAGATAGATGTGTTTTACCCCTCTGCACAAAAACCGGCAACACCGGGATTAACCTTTGGGGATATTATGGATATGTATGAACAGCGGTTTAACTTTAATACCCCGGTTGACAGTTGCCACAAAACCACCGTTGAGCTTGCCCGGCTTTTTTGCAATTACTTTCATATTAACTCCGTTGACAAATATTTAAATACCAGGCTTACCATTTATAAAGGGCTTGCCATGCCCCGGCACAGGCTGCCATTAATTATTTACGCTGCCGGGATGAACGGCAGCGCATGGGATAACCCGGTATTATTTGACTCACTGGCCAATAACGGTTACGTTGTTGCCTGCGTAAGTTCTGTGGGTAAGTACCCCGGTTATATGTCTGACCCGGTGGACATGGATGAACAGGTGCAGGATATTTTATTTACCATAAAACAAATGAAAGCAGTGCCCTGGGTTGACAGTACAAAAATAGGGATTGTAAGCTGGAGCATGGGCGGAACAGCAGCCGTAAAAGCAGCGTTACAATCAAAAGATATAAAAGCCATAGCATCATACGACGGTACGGACATTCATGCCTACGGGCCTGACAAGGGCTGGGATTCAGAGTACAACGCCATACGCGCTATACCGCCTGCCAACATGCAGGATATTAAGGTGCCGTATATGTACCTGAGAAGCGAGCACCCCAACAAGATAGATTCTATGTACAGTTGCCTCTCGCTCGCATCATCACAACAAAAGTTCTTTGTAAAGTTTACCGATGCAATTCATGAGGACTTTTCCAGCCTGCCGGTAATTGCCGCCCTGGCAGAGCCTTTCGCGAAAAATACCCATTCAAACTACCACGCTGTAATCAACCGGCTTACCTGTTTGTTTTTTGATGAATATGTAAAAAAAGATAAAGCCAGCAATACAGCCGCGTATATTGACGGCCTGGTAAAAAGCGACAGTTCTTCTTATTCAAAAAAATGGCCGGAATATTAGGTAATACCCGGGCTGTAATTATTCCAGTATTTTTTCAACCCTTGTTAACTTACCCGCAGCATCCATGCCTTCTAATACTATGCGTAAGCGCTTGCTTATATCATTGTTGTAAAATACAAACTTTGCCTTGTTGGATGTTCGCATTAAAATGTTTGGGTTCCAGTACAGGGTAGTCCTTACATCCGCACCAAGCGCATCCGGCTCGGTTGAATAATCAGGGCTGTAAAACTCTTTCACCGGCGTAAAACCCGGCATCTTAATAATTTTTGTGGTGCCGCCTTGTGATGAGGTTTCATCATCCCCCTGCCTTGTGTAAATGGCAAGCGACGCATAGTCCTGCGCCTGCACCAGGGCGCCGGGTTTATAAAATTTTACATACGCAATATCAGATAACTGGATACTTGACGCCGTTTCGTCGTCAGTTGCCAGTTCATCAAGGTACACCTGTACCCGGCCGGTAACACCGCCGCTGATGCTTACGTGAGGCCTGTAGAAGTAGGTTGCCACAGGCGGTGAGCCATTCATTTGCACCTGTAACCCGGGAATTTTATCCATCAGGTAACTCGACAGGCTGTAAAGCCCTTTTGCATCCGGGTCATGCACAACATCGAAGGAGTAAGTATTGCCGGTATTGCTGCTCTGAAAATTGGGCGTGGCATATTGCTGGTCCATTACCTGCACGTTACTTTTTGCCTTTGCCGTAACAGTTACATTTTTCAGGGTTAAATGCCCCAGGGCCTTTGCAAGGTCATCAGCCCTGGCTTTTAAAACAAGCGCTGCCGCAAGTGAAAGACTGTCCTGCTGTATTGTTGGTATAATCGGCACCGTACTGTAGCCCGGCATTGGCGGTAAAAAATTACCCGTGAAGTTAACAATGCCCTTATTCTCGGTTTTTTTGGTACCTATAAGTTTATACTGGATGCTTAGGGAATCATAAAATGCCCCCGGTGTTATGGCAAAAGTGCCGTCGTCCCGCAAGCCGGTTGTATATGCCATGTGCAGTGAATCAGCCGGGTTGGTAGCTGTAAGGTTTAAAAATATCCGCGTTCCCCCGTCAACCACGTTGCTGTCGGCAAACATCGCCTGCCCGTTTATCTTAACATATACGCTTTCGCGCGGGTACTTTACAACCGGCAATTTACCGGCAAGCAAATCATCCCAATTATACCTTCTCCACCCGTTGGTTAACATTACAAGGTCAAGGGCGCTTACCACGCTGTCTGAGCCACTGGAAAAATAATAAGCGGGATTGTTTATGCGGCCACGCAGTTGTGAGCTTAATAAAAGGTGTGAGATGATGTTGTAGCTGCTGTCGTACGCTAACCCGGCATCGGTAACAGACACGGATAAGGTGCTTTGAAAAGAGTCGGGCACGTCTATTTCTATTTCATTGCGCCCTCTTTTTCCTAAATTCTCTTTCGTTGCGGTTAGTTTACTGGTAAAAGAGTAATCGTTATTATTTACAAATACTATTCTTTCTGCAACAGGCTTCCAGTTTGCATCAAATAAGGTTAGCTGTAAAATTCCTGTTTGCAGGTCGTTGGTAGCAATGGCATTAGTAACGCCCGCAACTTTTGAAAGGTCGATGGAAAGCTTACATACTTCCGCCTGGTTCATTAAGCCAACCAGGTACATCTTCTTAAAATTGTCCGGCGCATCGGGGGTCCGGTCAATATGAAAGCTCACTTTACCTGTAACAGGGTAGGCCTTTAAAACTGCACCGGTTAAAAGCGCCGGTGCCAAAGCCGTATTACCTGAATCACCGGCATCATCCTTCCACGTAACCGAATAAGACTCCCCTGCTTCGGGGTTGAGAAAAAACTTGCCCATACCATCATGCTCGGTAAAAATTGAATCTATTATGTCACCGGTTTTATTACGTATTGCGCCCGTGATATTTATGGGGCGGCCAGACTGGTTTTCTGCTTTAAATGCAACTAATGATGTGAGAGACTGCACCATATTACCGCCTTCCGGCATTAGTGATACTTTTACGTGATATGCCGGCAGCCCGCCAATTTCAGTTCCACGCGGCTGAATAACCGTAATGTCTTTATCAAACAAGAACGATGAATCAAAATTCAGCATCCAGCCGGTATATGCATGCAGGTGAAATACACTTTGCTTATAATTTTTTGGGATAACGATTTGCCCGTACGAGGTTGAAAGTACAATGGGTTCAACACCATGCAATAAAAGGTTTCCATGGGCGTCAAGCCAGTCGGTATATAAGTTTTTGCTGATGTCTGAGGTTGACCAGCCCGTCATTAAATAAGCTTTATACCAAATGGTGTCGCCCGGAAAATAAGCTGATTTATCAAAATGAAAATAGATACGCTCCTGCCTGAATTTTGTGCCGTACTCCTGTAAAGTTGAATCTAACGATTGCGCACCTGTACTTGTAACCGCTCCAAAAAATACAATGGAGAACAAAAAGCGCATTATGTTGCTCATGTGACTGCTTTATGGGGTTTAGTAGTGTAATGTTAACCACTTTTTGCTACAATAAAAACCTGCAAAAAAAATTTTAACAATCTATAACTTTTCAAACAGCCACCACAGCTTCCTGCGGTGTTTTATACTGTAGTTTGTGGTTATGTACTTACTTATGTGGTTTATAGCTTCATCAATATTATCGGTGGCCAACACAAGTTCCAGGTCTTCGGGCGATACCGTTTTTGCGGCCACCATGCCTTCAATCGTCAATACAAGGTCCTTGTAATATTCCTTGCCATATAACACAATAGGGAAATGCGTTATCATGGCGGTTTGCACAAGTGTAAGGGTCTCAAAAAATTCGTCCATCGTTCCAAAGCCGCCCGGCATAATTATAAAAGCGTAAGAGTATTTAACCAGCATAATTTTACGCACAAAAAAATACTCAAACGTTACAGATTTATTCACGTACGGGTTTTCTTTCTGTTCATGCGGAAGAACAATGTTACACCCTACTGACATGCCCCCGCTTTCATAGGCCCCGCGGTTTGCCGCCTCCATAACGCCCGGGCCGCCGCCGGTAACGGTTGTAAACCCAAGGCCGGCTATGCGTTTGCCAAACTCGCGCGCGGCAATGTAATATGGCTCATCTTCCTTAAACCGGGCGGAGCCAAAAACAGTTATGCAGGGGCCTACAAAATGCATAGTGCGAAAGCCATTAATAAACTGCCTGAATACTTTCAGGGCAAATGCCAGTTCGTATGATCGGCTTTTAGGGCCGTCCAGGTATATAGCTTCTTTCGCGGGTATAATTCTCGGGCTCTTCGTTTCCATAAATAAATTACCTTTTTACAATGGCATAAAAGTAAAACATATCATAACATACTTAATTTGCGGCTTCATTATAACGGTACTATGCGCATTATTTCGTACAATGTTAACGGTTTACGTTCTGCCATCAGCAAAGGGCTTATTGAATGGCTTAAAACAGACCCCTGTGATATTATATGCCTGCAGGAGATAAAAGCGGTAAAAGAAAATGTGGACTACAAACAGATTGAGGCGCTGGGGTTTGAGACACACTGGTTTTCAGCGCAGAAAAAAGGGTATAGTGGCGTGGCCATTTTTACCAAGATAAAGCCCGACAATGTTATTTTGGGCAACAAAATTGAGCAAAGTGATTTTGAAGGCAGGGTGATAAGGGCCGATTTTGGAGACATTACCCTTGTAAATGCTTATTACCCCTCTGGCACGAGCGGCGAAGAAAGACAGGTATATAAATACCGGTGGCTGGATGAATTTTTAGATTACCTTAATACGATTCGCAAGGAAAGAAGCCGGCTGATTGTTTGCGGCGACTATAATATTGCCCACAGGGAAATTGACATTCATGACCCGAAGGGTAACAAAAAAAATTCCGGCTTTTTGCCGGAAGAAAGGGCATGGATGGACAAATTTTTGCAAAACGACTTTATTGACAGTTTCAGGCATCTTCACCCCGAAAAGACCCACAGTTATAGCTGGTGGAGCAGGCGTTTTCCCACTGTAAGAGCACAAAACAAAGGCTGGCGCATAGATTATATAAATGTAAGCGGTAATTTAAAAGGGCATATTGTTGATGCAGCCATATACCCCGACGCGGTACACAGCGACCACTGCCCTGTGTATATGGAACTAAAAACTACCTGAAAAGATGCAGTTGAGGAATTTAGCAGGCACCGCCAAAATAGCACCCTCAAAAAAAATTAATTTAACTTATGACTGACTATGATAATAACATTACTGACCAGGGGCATATAACCGCGGCAACGCCGGAAGGTAACTTTATTTATAATGTTACCACGCAGGTTAGCTGGGCCATTCATGACAAATGGCTTGCCTGGATGCTGGATGATTTTATACCTGCTGTATTAGGCACGGGTTGCTTTATAAAACACCAGGTGGTAAGGCTGCTGGAAACAGATGAAACAGATGGGCCGGTGTACGCGGTGCAGTATTACCTGCAAAGCAAGGCATTGTATAACAACTACCTTTTGCTATACCAGCCCGGCTTTAAAAAACTGGAGAATGAGCAATGGGGCGATGGGATTTTCAGCTTTTCATCCCTTATGCAGGTTGTGAATTGATTGTGGAAATTTAATTTACCAGCTTTTTGCTATTCGAAAAAGAATGTTATATTCCCTCAAACCCGCACCAATACTGCATTTCAGCCTTATTTTAGCTGAAACCCTTTACCAGTAATGGTTTCAGAAAATTTCCCGATTATTCAAAGCGTGCCCAAATTGAGTAAAAAGCCCTCAATGCCTTTATTCATGCGGGTTTAAGAGATGCACAACTTTTAAACATCAACCTTAAAAATATTTTGCCGGTTAACAAAACCGAATATATTTGTTTTCTATTCATCACATTTTAAAAAAAACAGCCATGAACAAAGCTGAATTAGTTGCTAAAATTGCCGACGATGCCGGCATATCAAAAACACAGGCTAATGCTGCTGTGGACTCTTTTACTGATGCTGTAGCTAAAACCCTTAAAAAAGGCGACAGTGTTACATTGGTAGGTTTCGGAACTTTTTCTGTATCCAAACGCGCAGCCCGCACCGGCCGCAATCCTCAAACTGGTGCAGCCATAAAAATTAAAGCAAAAAAGGTGGCTAAATTTAAAGCCGGTGCAGACCTGGCCAAAGCGGTTAACAAGTAATAGAAAAAATACGCATTATGAACAAAGCCGATTTAATAGCTAAAATTTCTGAAGATACCGGCATTAGCAAAACCCAGGCTAACGCGGTTATTGATTCGTTTACTGGGGCCGTAACCAAAAGCTTAAAAGGTGGTGGAAAAGTTACCCTGGTTGGGTTTGGCACTTTTTCGTTATCAAAACGTGCAGCCCGTACCGGCCGTAACCCGCAAACCGGGGCAGCCATTAAAATAAAGGCAAAAAAAGTAGCCCGTTTTAAAGCCGGTAAAGAATTATCAGCCAGGTTATAATCGCTTGCCGCTAAAAACTGTAAGGCAGGGGAATTTAATTCTCCTGCTTTTTTATTGTGCTTAAATAAACAAATTTATGCACCTTTGCAGCCTGTTAAAATAATTAAAAACTCAAAAAAATCATCATGGGCAGAGGAGATAAAAAAACAAAAAAAGGAAAAATATTTAAAGGTTCTTTCGGCAAAAGCCGCCCTGCAAAACCAGCAAAAGCCAAAAAAGCTGCTGCTAAGGAATCGTAAGGTTTTACATGGCATCGGCATTGCCGGCACATTTGCCGGGCAGTGCCGAAACCTGCCATATTTATATCCCCGGCAATGCCTCTCCTCACCAGGGCATACCTCCAAAGCCCCGCTGTACTTTCACCAACAGCATATTATTACAAATCCCCGTCCCGGGTTTTATTGAAATTGCCTTACAACAGGTTTTCGCTATGGCCGTAAAACCGGTAACCTTGCTTAAACACTGAATTTAAAAAAACGTACAGTGCCTGTATCAAATTCGTACATCTGCTCCGTACCCAGCACAAATGCCCCTTGAAAAACAATGAATTATAATTTGGCATTTTTTTAGCCCTGCCCTTAACATGATGAGAAGAATAACTGCGTTTACATTAAGCCTTCTTTCTGTTATTTTAACAACCCAAACCACAGCGCAATCCCGCACTATTGATACATTAATAAATGTTGGAAGTTATTCCCTGCACTTTGTTATTGTGGAGGGGAAGGGTACACCTATTCTTTTTGAAGCAGGCGGTGGCGATGACGCTTCTGCATGGAAGAATATCTTGCAACCCGTATCGCAAATTACCGGCGCGCCGCTGGTAACGTATGACCGGCCCGGGTTTGGCAAAAGCGGGTTGGATACGATTACCCATGGTATAATACCCAATATACAAGGGCTTGAAACCGCGCTTACAAAATTAGGTTTTGGAGGTAATGTTATGTACGTGGCCCACTCGCAGGGGGGTATTTATGCCCAGGTTTTTGCATACCGCCATCCCACCCGGGTTAAAACGGCTGTACTGGTTGATGCAACCACCGCCTGCTTTTACCAACCGGCAAGGCTTGCAGCTACACAACAATCTATCAACCAGGGTAATGACAAAATAAGATACACGCATCCCGGCATATATTTCCAGGGTGCTGACTTTAGCAATAACATTGAAGTGGTCCGCCGGTCACCATTCCCTTCCACCATACCGGTTATTGATTTTGTGTCAGACAACCCACCTTTTAGCGATTCAATTGATATTGCAGACTGGAAACGCTGCCACAGAGAGTTTGTTGCAGCCGCAGCTAACCGCACAGGTTTTACTGCGTGGGGCTGCGGCCACTATATATTTGAAGATAACCCGCCGCTGGTAATTACCGCTATAGCCAAAGCTTACGCAGGTATTGCAGGTAAAAGTGAAGCGGCAAAAATTAATAACCGTACTGTTAATTATACACTGCAGGCAGCGAACGAATTTAAAAAGCAGGAAACAGCGTACAGGCATTCTGAAGACGACATAAACAGTTGGGGTTATGAATTAATGCAGGCAGGTGATATTAAAAAAGCGATGGAAGTATTTAAGTTGAATATTTTTCTGCATCCGTCAAACTGGAATGTTTACGACAGCTACGGCGATGCACTGCTCAAAAACGGCGATAAAACTGAAGCTGCGAAAATGTACCGCAAATCCCTCGAACTAAACCCCGGCAACAAGCATGCCGCCAAAGCGCTTAATAACCTATCATCAAATTAGCTTGTCATATAAATTTAAAATACTAAAAGCTGTAACAAAAGCAATAACACAACGTTCAACACAAAAACACAAAAAAAAAGTAAACATGAAAAAATATCTTTTTCTTTTTGCGCTTGCATGCGGTACGTATGCAGTAAATGCGCAATCAAATGATGATGTGCCTTATCTTACCAAACCCCTGTCAGGGGAAGCTGTCCAGTCTGTTGAAGTTCAAACGTCCGGCGGCAGTATTATGGTTAAAGGCGGCAGCGGAACCGATGCACGCCTTGAAATGTATGTAAAAGGCAATAATGACAGGACACTCTCAAAAGAAGAAATTAAGCAGCGGCTGGATGAATATTATGACATAACAATTTCTGTTGTTAATCATAAGGTTACTGCTATAGCAAAAAACAAGAGAAATATTTCTGATTGGAGAAGAGGTGTAAGCATTTCCTTCAGGGTATATGTTCCGCAAAATGTTTCAACAGACCTGGGAACAAGCGGTGGCAGCATTTCGCTTTCAAATTTAAGCGGTAATGAAAAATTTCAAACAAGCGGCGGCAGCCTGCATGTTGACCATCTTTCCGGTAAAGTGGTAGGCGGTACCTCCGGCGGAAGTATCCATCTTTCTGACTCACAGGATGATATTGACCTTTCAACCAGCGGCGGAAGTATTGAAGCAAGTAACTGCAGCGGCACTATAAGGCTGGAAACCTCCGGCGGCTCGCTGCATCTCTATAACCTTAAAGGCAGCATCCGTGCAGGCACAAGCGGCGGCAGCGCGGAAGGCAGCGATATTTCCGGCGAACTGGCCGTACATACTTCCGGCAGCAGCATCAGGCTTCAAAACCTATCCTGCAGCCTTGACGCCTCTACCAGCGGCGCCAGCATTAATGTTGAAATGGCTTCGCTTGGCAAATACCTTAAAATATCCAATGGCGGCGGTAATATAAACCTTACAATACCGCAGGGCAAGGGTGTTGATTTAACACTTGACGCGGATAAAATAAACGTAAACCAGTTAGACAATTTCAGGGGCAGCCAGGAAGATGGCCACATGAAGGGAACTTTAAATGGCGGTGGCATACCAGTTACGCTTGATGCCGGCGGTGGTAAAATATACCTTACTATGAAGTAGGCGCTTATTATTTATTAAAACAGCAACACCCAATGTTCAGGGCCTTACCGCCGGTGAACATTGGGTGTTTGTATGCCCAGTGAGGGGGTATGTATTACAGGCTGAATTCTTCTTTCATTTGCGCGGCAGCCTTTTCAACAATCTCGTTAATATAGGCAACCTTAGCAGGTATTTCTTCCAGGTTCTCCCTTGTTTTTGCATTTAGTTCCACGCGTTTAATATCGGCGCGTATAGCATCAATATTTACAAGGTCGATGCTTGATTTCATTTTGTGCGCCATAAAATAAACCCGCTCCCAATCACCATTATCACAGGCTGTTACAAGTTCTCCGGCGTTTTTAGGCACATTTTGTATAAACAGCCCCACAATATTTTTAATAAAGCCTTCGTCATCTTTTTGAATAATCCGTAAATCTGCGAGATTGTACAGTTTTTCCACTTTTGCCGCAACGGGCTCTTCTGCGTCTCCTGCTTCTGCCTCGTTACCTTCGCCAACCTCAAGATAGTCTTCCGGCAATATGCCTGAAATTGCCTCGTATAATTCTTTTTCTTTAAACGGCTTTGTAAGATAGCCGTTCATGCCCACTGCAAAATATTTTTGCTCCTCTCCTTTCAGCGCATTAGCCGTAAGTGCTATAATCGGTATATTTCTTTTCTTTTCATCAGTCATTGCCCTTATTTCAGAAGCCGCCTCAATACCATTTTTCACAGGCATTTGTATATCCATTAAAACAACATCAAAATCATCCTGCAATAACAATTGTATTGCCTCGTTGCCATTGCCGGCAGTTTTTGCCTCAAAACCAAAGTGTTGTAAAATTTTATTAGCCAGCAGTTGATTAATATCATTGTCTTCGGCCAATAATACTTTTACTTTTTTACTGATAACCCTGCTTTGCTTTTCTGTTTTCTGGCTCATTTCTATCGAGTGCTTATATGTTTTAAAAGGTATTTCAACATGAAAGGTACTACCAATATTTAGTTTACTGTCAATCCATATACGCCCATTTTGCATGTCAACCAGGTTTTTGGTAATTGCCAGCCCCAGCCCCGTGCCACCGTACATGCGGGTGGTTTCGGGATAAGCCTGTGTAAACGGACTGAATATTTTTTCAAATCCCTTATCAGCAATACCAATGCCTGTATCTCTTACCGTAAAATGAACAGTGGTTATTTCTTCTCCCTTTTCAACAACTGACGCTGTTACCTCAACCGCGCCTTCATGTGTAAATTTAATAGCATTACTGATAAGATTATTCATTATTTGCGTAAAACGTGTTGGGTCGCCCAACACAGCCAGCTCTTTTTCAATATTCAATTGCAGGTGCAAATCCAGTTTTTTGGTTTCGGCTATCGGCTTAAACAGGCTTATAATAGATTCCAGCTTTTCACTAACATAAAAGGGAATCATCTCAAAGTCAATATTGCCGCTATTGATTTTTTCCAGGTCAAGTATATCATTAATAATGTTAAGCAGGGTTTGGGCAGAATCCTGCACTATTTTCAGGTAATTTGCCTGCTCCTTATTCACA
Organism: Chitinophagaceae bacterium; assembly: GCA_035550215.1. GTDB lineage: Bacteria > Bacteroidota > Bacteroidia > Chitinophagales > Chitinophagaceae > JABDFW01. Next base: position 98,892 of record DASZPM010000015.1, read on the forward strand.
TGTGTTTTTTGTAATAAGGCAGTTATACCCATAATGCCGTTCATAGGCGTGCGTATTTCGTGGCTCATGTTGGCCAGGAATTTCTCTTTCATCCTCGCTGTTTCTTCGGTAATTTTCTTCGCCTCTTTTAATTCTTTTTCCATTGCAATGCGCTCCGTAACATCCTGCGAGAAAGCGATAATATATGGCTCTTCGCCCTGTACCTCCACCCTGAAATTTTGGTATAAAAGATACACAAGGCTGCCGTTTTTATGTATAACCCTGAAAACGCCCTTAATTTTTTGATTACTTTTTACCGGTGTCAGGTAATTTTCTTCAAACAACGGTTTATCGCTTTCAGGTAAAAACCAACGTATGCTCTTACCCACAGCTTCTTCGGCCCGGTAACCTGTTTGTTCACAAAAAGCGGGGTTAACTTCCATAAGCACCCCATCCATATCGTGCGTGCATATTAACGCCTGGCTGTAATTAAAAAGATCTTTGTATTTCTTTTCGCTTATCTCAATTTGTTCTTCGTATTTCCTGCGCTCCGTTATATCAAAACCATACCCTATTAGCAGCTTAACCTGTTGGTTTTCGTCTAATACCGGCGATAATTTTCTTACATGATAGCTTACTTTACCTTCCCGGCTAACCATTCTTTCTTCCCATTCAACCTCGCCCTTTTCTTCTATGGCCTTTGTTAATTTTTCTCTCCTGTTTTCTGCAATAGCAAGGTCTTTTCCCCTTGCTGCACAAAATTCAAAATCATCTTTGCCTATAATCCACTCCCTTGTTTCATCATCCCTGATAGCTTCAGGGTTAACGAACATATATTTTAATAACGGCGAGAATACCGCGATATCAGAAGGTATTTTATTAAGAATATCTTCATAAAATCTTTTCTGTTCTGCAACAGCCCTTGTAGCCCTTTCCATTTCGGTAGCATCATGAAATATCCACATGTCTGCCACAACGCTTTCCCCATACCTGAACGGCGTGTAATCGCGAAATATCACTCTTCCGTCAACAGTTTCAATGCGGTCGTTTAATACAGGTTGCTGAAGGCTTGTTATTTCAAATACCCTCCTGGCAATATCTTCAGGCCTTTTAAAAGGTGTTTTACCTGGTTTAGTACTTCAATGGTATTTTTTCCTCTTACGTCTGTGGTAGTGTATGGTATATTTAAAAATTTGCAAAGTTTTTCATTGGCGGCAATTACAATTCTTTCATGTGTAACCAGCAAGGTGGGGTATGGCATATTCTCAATAAGCGCCTGCATGCTTTCAGCATTTAATAACAAGTCCTGTTTCTCCTGCAGCATGACTTTATGTTCTTCCATAGCATCAAAATAATACCCCTCCGTACGGTTACATACCATTAGTAATTGCCCCGGGTACGGAAGGGTAATGTAAAATTTAAACAGTTAAAAGCCTATATTGTTCTGTCGGCCTTTTTAACCAATGTCAGCTCATTATTCTTTATCATCCTGTATATGGTGGATTTACCAATATCCAGTTTTCGTGCCACCTCCACTACATCGTAGCTGTTATTATCCAGCAAATGCTGTATAAGTCTTATATTATAATCTTTTAAAGTCAGGTCGTTTTGTATAATGCTAAATGCCCCGGCTGTACTGGCGTTACTGTAATTACGCAGTTGCAGGTGCTCCTCCGTTATTTCATCGTCATCACACAAAACACAGGCAAGGTCTATGATAGATTTTAATTCTCTTATGTTGCCCGGGTAGCTGTAGGACATCAATTTCTTTTTTGCCTCTACTGACAGGTTCTTTTTGCTTACCTGGTTCTCGCTGCAATATTGCTCAATAAAACTCCGGGCTATTAAAATTATATCATTGTCGCGTTCGCGCAACGGCGGCAAATGCACCGGCAGGCCAAGCAGGCGGTAATAAAGGTCTTCTCTAAACCTTCCTTTTTTTACTTCCTCCAGCAAATTGCGGTGTGTAGCCACAATAATGCGGGCGTTTATTTTTATTATTTCGTTGCTGCCAACCCTTGTTATTTCTTTTTCCTGCAGGGCGCGCAAAAGTTTGGCTTGCATATTTATATCCATCTCCCCTATTTCATCCAGGAAGAGTGTGCCTTTATTTGCCTCCTCAAACTTACCCAGCCTGCGGGATACCGCGCCGGTAAAAGAGCCCTTTTCATGGCCAAACAATTCGCTTTCCAGCAGTTCGCCGGGTATGGCAGCCACGTTGATTGGCACGAAGCTGAATTTCTTTCTTTCGGAGTTAAAATGAATAGCTTTCGCCGCCAGTTCCTTTCCTGTGCCGGTTTCACCGGTAATGGAGACAGTGATATTGCTGCTGGCAGCCTTTTCCATCATGGTAAAAACCTTTTTAATGGCCGGGCTGTTACCAATAATTATTTTCTGGAAGTTATATTTCTTCTCAACTTCTTTTTGCAGGCTTTCCAGTTCCTGCTTCAGGGCAATATTTTCCCGCAGGTTTTGTATAGCCATCCAAAGTTTTTCCTGCGTGTCGCTATCTTTTACAATATAGTCATGGGCGCCTTTTTTAAACAGGTCAATGGCAACCCGTATATCTTCCTGGCCCGAAATCATAATTACTTTGGTATCGGGGCTCAATTCACGTATCTGCGTTAAAAGATTATCACCCGTGGCATCGGGCAGCGAATAATCCAGGGTTACAATATCAGGTTTTTCATGTATATATGCCAGCACCTCCTTCGCCGCGCCAAATTTTTTTACCTGGTAATCAGGGTTGAGCGAAAGAAAATGCGCCAGCACCGCGCTGTACATGGCATCATCTTCAACAACAAAAATATTAATGGGTTTTTGCTTCATGAAATAAACACTTATTGTAAATATCGGGTTTTGGCGTAATTTATTATAAAATTACATTGCTCCAATAAATTATGGCCGCTATAATAGGTATTTGCCGCTGTTACTTTTTTTAGAGCCAAATGACCGTTAAGGTTTATTTTTGTTATTATGAAGGTAGATAATGCCATGATTGATAACCTTGCCCACCTTGCAAGGCTTGAATTTAGTGACGAAGAAAAGGCTGAATTGCAGAAAGACCTGCAAAGTATGATTGCATTTGTGGAGAAATTAAACGAAATTGATACCACCGGTGTTAAGCCATTATTACACATGAGCAGCGAAATAAATGTTTTGCGGGAGGATGAAGTAAAAAATTCAATAACACATGAGGAAGCTTTGCTAAACGCACCTGTACCTGATAAGGTTTATTTTAAAGTGCCTAAAGTTATAAAAAAATAACGGGCTGCACAGCAACTGCTTACAAACAAACGCGTATTTAGATGATGCAATCTATTATTCACTTAGACAACCTGCAGAAAAGCTATTTTATGGGCAGTCAGGCTATACCTGTATTAAAAGGTATTTCGCTGGATATATTTAAAAATGAATATGTAGCCCTGATGGGGCCGAGCGGAAGCGGTAAAAGCACCCTTATGAACATTCTGGGTTGTTTAGATACGCCTACCGGCGGCAAATATGTTTTGAACGGGAATGATGTTAGCAGGATGGCCGACGATGAACTGGCCGAAATACGCAATACAGAAATAGGTTTTGTGTTTCAGCAGTTTAACCTTTTGCCCAGGCTTACGGCTGCTGAAAATGTGGCGCTGCCGCTTGTATATGCAGGCATACCCAAGAAAGAAAGGCTGGAAAGAGCCGTGGAAGCGCTTAAAAAAGTAGGATTGGGTGACAGGACCGACCATAAATCAAACGAAATGAGCGGTGGCCAGATACAGCGCGTTGCCATTGCACGCGCTATTGTAAACAACCCTTCACTTTTATTGGCTGACGAACCTACCGGTAACCTTGATACGAAAACCTCTGTAGAAGTGATGGAAATATTCGGCAACATACAGGCTGCCGGCAATACCGTGGTTTTGGTAACCCACGAGGAAGATATTGCCGCTTACGCCAAAAGAATTGTACGGTTAAGAGATGGGTTAATTGAAACCGATATAAGAAATGCTCCCCACGGCAGCGCTGTATTTGCATAGTTTATGCCGCTAATAGCCTAAATAACATCATTTTGTCCACAAAGATTTATACAAAAACCGGCGACAAAGGCCTTACAAGTTTAATTGGCGGTACTAAAGTGCCAAAAAGCCATATTAGAATTGAGAGTTACGGCACAGTAGATGAATTAAACTCGCACTTAGGCCTGTTGAGCGATTATTGTAATGATGAGCACAGCAAGGTGGTGCTAAAAGAAATACAGGACAGGTTGTTTACCATAGGCTCCTCGCTGGCATGCGACCCGGATAAGGACACCAAAATGGAAATTCCTGATTTGAAAGAAGAGGATATTACGCTGCTGGAAAAAGAAATAGACGTGATGAATGAAATACTGCCGGTAATGAAAAACTTTATTTTACCGGGCGGCCACCCGGCTGTTTCAACAGCGCACATTGCGCGCTGTGTTTGCAGGCGGGCAGAAAGGGCCTGCGTTAACATGCATGAGCAGCAAATGTTTGTTGATGCCCTTGTGCTTAAATATCTCAACCGGCTGAGCGACTACCTGTTCGTCCTGGCGCGGTACATTGGCCACCTGCTTAATGTACCTGAAGTTATCTGGAAGGCACGCATGTAGTTTAAATTACTGTAATTAACCTGTTACATACTCCCCTCTCATATAAGTAACCGCATTCCCGGTTATAAGCACCCTGCTATTTTTTAATTCACATTCAAGGTACCCGCCGCGTTTTGACAATTGCCTGGCGCTTAGATAAGTTTTGCCCAGCCTTTCAGCCCAATAAGGTGTAAGGGCAGTATGTGCCGAGCCTGTAACAGGGTCTTCATCAATTCCCACCTGTGGCGCAAAAAAACGTGAAACGAAATCTACCTCGTTACCGGGCGCTGTAATAATTACACCGCGGCCACCCGTTTTGGCCAATGCTTTAAAATCCGGGCATGCGTCTTCTACTTCCTTCTGCATAGGTAACACCACCATGTAATCAAAAGCAGTTTGGTACACAGTATGGCTGTTTACCCCCAGCGCCTGTAATAAAGCCGTCGCTTCGCCTTCAAATGGCACAGGTTTATCCAGCGGAAAATCAAGCGTGTAAAACCCATTGTCTTTTTTATACACCTGTAAAACACCACTCAACGAGTTAAATGCAATATCCAGCCCCTTATGCCCGAGTTCACTAAAAAATATGTGCGCGCTTGCCAGCGTGGCATGCCCGCACAAGGCAACTTCTGCGCCCGGTGTAAACCACCGTATGCGGTATTGCCCGCTTTCATTTACTATAAAAGCCGTTTCTGCAAGATTGTTTTCGGCAGCAAGCTTTTGCATTACATCATCGGGCAGCCATTCTTCCAGCGGGCATACTGCCGCCGGGTTTCCACTGAAAATATTTTCCGCAAAAGCGTCTACCACGTATATGGGCCTTCTCATACAAACCAACATTAGGTTATTTGCAAAGTACAAAGCGTTGCGGCAATACCACGCCCATTCATCCTGTTTATTATAATTTATCCAGTTGCTGCAGGTATTGCAGGCCTGCGTCCCATTCGCCAAAACCGGCTGAAAGGTTTATATGCCCTGCGCTGCCGATGTTCACAAACTCACTACCCCAGCAACCCGCAAAATATTTTGCCCTTTCCAGGGTAACATAGTAATCATCATTACTGGCAATAACAATAGATGGAAATGGCAGCCTGCTCAGCGCCATTGGCTTAAAGCCGGTTGTACCCGGGGGATAGGTGTCAGCTTCAGTATCACTCGGGGCAACAAGTAACGCGCCCTTAATGATGCGGTTATATTTTTTTGCCCATGCCGCCACAGTAGTATTGGCAAGGCTATGCGCTATAAGTATAACATTTTGCAAATCATATTTGCCTAAAGTCTCGTCAATAGTGCTTATCCATTCGTCACAAACGGGGTTATCCCAATCCCGCTGCTCAATGCGTGTAAAACCATAACTGTTTTGCCATAATGTTTGCCAGTGCCCTTCGCCTGAATTATTAAGGCCGGGCAGAATAAAAATTTGAGCGGTAAACTCCATAAACGCCGTATAATTTCAGGCAATTTAATAACAAATGGAATAAAGCCCCGCTGTTTATCCACTCAATTTCCCGCCTTGTCTACTCAATATGGTATTATGCAGCCACAGTTTGTAGTATTGCATTCAATACACATAACTTTTATCTTTAAAGCTGTTTTAAGTTGCCGTGCGCATAAAATCAACATATTTTATAGCAGGTATTCACATAATTACCTGGACGTTGTTTTTTATAATTGCGGGTGTCATCTTCAGTGATATAAAAATAACTACAGGCCTTCCTGCAAATTATTTTCTCTATACAAACATTTATCATGTGGCGTTGTTTTATTTTAACGCCTATATTGTTTTTCCTAAACTTGCTACTGCTAAAAAATGGCCGCTTTATATACTGTCAGTACCGGCCATGCTTGCGTTTTCCTATTATATCAAGATATTTTTTTTACAGCTTACTGACCCATCGTTCCAGGTAACTTCACTTAACCATCGTATCATATTTTTTCCGCCGGTGCCATTTATTATCGCGGGTATAATTTTACAGGTTATTTTACGCAGGTTGCATGCCGACAAACTGCAAAAGGAACAACAGGCAGCGCGCCTTGCCAGTGAATTAAAATTTTTACGCAACCAGGTTAGCCCACATTTTTTATTTAACACCATGACCAACATGGTTTCTTTGGCGAGACAGAAATCTGACCTGCTGGAGCCATCGTTAATAAAACTATCGGAGTTATTGAGATATATGCTGTATGAGCCGGGCGAGGAGACATTTAATGTTGGCAATGAAATTGCGTATCTTAAAAACTATATTGAGCTGCAGCAACTGCGTTTTGGGGATGATGTGGAAATACGGTTGCAGGTAGATGCCGATGAACAGACCTGCCTTATGGAGCCGATGTTGTTAATACCATTCGTGGAAAACGCCTTTAAACATGGTATAGGTATGGTGCATAAGCCGTACATACATATTGCTGTTTCAGTGAAGGAACAACAACTTTTGTTTAGTGTTATTAACAGTTATAGCCGGCAAAATAATTCCAAAGACAGGAATTCCGGCATTGGCCTTCAAAATGTAAAAAACAGGCTGCAATTACTTTACCCGGGTAAATATTCTCTGCGTATTAAAGACATCGGCAATATTTTTAAGGCAGAATTAAAACTTACTCTTACATGCTGAATTGTATTGCGGTAGATGACGAAAAACTGGTACTTGATTTACTGGTTGACAATATTCAAAAAATCCCTTTTTTGCATTTGGCAGCCCGTTGCAAAAATGCAATGGAGGCGGCGGATGTATTACACAAAGAAAAAATAGACCTTGTTTTTTTAGACATACAGATGCCGGGCCTGAACGGGTTGCAATTTGTACAGTCATTGCAGCACACGCCTATGGTTATTTTTGTTACTGCTTATAAGCAATACGCTTTTGACGCATTTGATTTAAACGTGGTGGATTATTTATTAAAACCGGTGTCGTTCGAAAGATTTTTAAAAGCCTGCAACAGGGCTAATGAATTGTACAATTTACAACAAGGTCAGTCTGGCCAGCAAGATAAGGCCAATTATTTTTTTGTGTATGTTGAATATAATCTCGTCAAAATATCTATCCCTGATATTTTGTACATAGAAGGGATGAAAGATTACATCAAAATCTTCCTGGCTTCGTCAGCACGCCCTGTTATAACAAAGATGAGTATGAAGGCGATTGAAGAAAAACTTCATTCTTTTCGGTTTATTCGTTCGCATAAATCATATATAGTAGCTGCTGACAAAATAATCTCCATTAAACGTGATTTAATTGTTATTGGCGATACAGAACTGCCCTTAAGCGAAAACTATAAGCCTAACCTGGAAAAAATGCTTCCACGCTGATCAGCTTAATTAACGTGAGTTCGGGATAAGATAATGTTTCGCTACGGTATACCCCAAGGGATTAAAGCTTTGTAGAGAAAGTGATGGCGCCTCTTTTTACCGCGCCGTAGGTGCGGAACGCTGAGAGTTTTGCTCCGCCGGAGCAATAATTGCCAGGTAATTTTACATTTCTACAAAGCTTTTACTTCTACGGAGTAAAGCAAAACAACTTGAGTTTACAAATTAAACAATCGCTCACTTATCCCGAACTCACGTTAATTACCACGTTCGTCTACGCATACGGGTATTTGCTATACACAGCAATTTGCTTATGACAAGGCAATTATATTTTAGCCGTATTAAAGCAAAAAAAATGAACACAACGGTATCTTCTGCCTATCGCGGGCCTTCAACCGGGGCCCTGGGTATAGTGGCAACCGCCCTTTTTGCGGCAAGCCTGGTAATATCAGCAATTATGACGCATGGCACACCAATACCAACACTATACACGCCTGTTGAAGATGCAAAAAATTATTACCTGCAGTTTGCCGGTATAATTAAGTTTAACACTATGCTGCAGTTTGCTTCGGCAGTGCCATTAGGCATATTCACGGCAGCCATCACTAATAAATTACAATTTCATGGCGCAAGGGTAGCCGGCGTTAATATTGCAACCTTCGGGGGTTATGCCGCTGCTATGTTCATTGCAATTTCTGCATTGGCAGGCTGGGTATTAACCTATCCCGGTATGGCTAACGATACCATGCTGCTGCGTGGCTTTCAGCTATTTCAATTTATTACCGGTGGTGTTGCGCACGTAGTTGCGCTCGGTCTTTTACTCGCGGGTGTATCTATACCTTCAGCATTTATGAAACTGGTACCCAAATGGCTTGTTTGGCTGGGAATGACAGCGGCCGTTTTTGGTGAGTTGTCAACACTGGGCATGTTCTTTCCTTTTGCTTATTTCTTTATTCCCCTGGCGCGCTTCCCGGCTTTTGTATGGCTGATTGGTACGGGTTTCAGCATGCCATCAAAAAGAAAAGATATGCCGGCATAATAATATAAAAACAGCGGCACACAAATGCCGCTGTTTTTATATTTATCCTCTTTTAAAATACTAATCCCTGTTCTCTGCTTTTGGCGTAGCAGGGGCTGTAAACCCTTTCTTCATTAGTTCTTTTATTTCTGTTATCGCGCGTTCCAGTTGAGGGTCAATCCCTTTTGCCATCGCGCCTAAATCTTCATCCACTACAATATCAGGGTCAACGCCATGCCCTTCTTTAAACCATGTACCGTCAGGGTTATACATACGGAAAGAAGGCGCGGTAATAGTACCATTATCAATAAAAGAAGGCACGCCGCTTATACCTATTAAACCGCCCCAGGTTCTTTTACCAATCAGCGGGCCTAACCCTTTTTTACGGAAGAAATCAGGAAAGGCGTCGCCGCCGGAGCCGCTCCAGCCATTTATCAGCATAACTTTGGGGCCAAAATGTGCGTAAGGAGGCCAGGGCCAGGGGCTGCCATCGCGTATGGCCCAAAACGCTAGCGGTGTACGGTTAAGCATTTCAATAAACCTGTCGGGTATTTGGCCGCCACTGTTAAAACGTTCATCTATCACAAGCGCCTTTTTATCCCATTGAGCGTTAAACTGCCGCATCAGTTCGTCCTGTCCGTCAATACCGGTGCTGGGTACATATATATACCCTACCTGGTTATTGGTCTCATCAGCAACACGTTTACGGTTGCCTTCCACCCATGCCAGGTAACGCAGCCTGCTTTCATCACTCATGGTTTGTACCACTACTTTTTTAGCGCCTGTAAATGACGGCGTTGAGTTATACGTTAATTCAACCGTTTTATTTGCAAGGCCTTCAAAAGCTGCAAAAGGCTCTTCAGTAGTGGTAATTGGCGTTCCGTTCACTGCAAGAATGTAATCGCCTTCTTTTATATCAACACCCGGCATATCAAGCGGGCTGCGTACTTCCGCATCCCAGGTTGCACCACGCACAATCTTTTTTATTTTATAGTAGTCACCGTCTGCCTGCCAGTCAATGCCCAAATAGCCAACCCTGTCGCTGCTTTTGCCATTCTCTTCATCGCCGCCGCCTTTATAGGTGTGTGATGAGTTTAGCTCACCTAACATTTCACCAAGCACAAAATTTACTTCATCACGCGTCATGGCGCCTTCCAGCATTTTTAAATAGCGGTTTTTAATTTTCACCCAATCAACGCCATGCATATTGGCATCATAAAAATAATCCCGTTCAATACGCCATGCGTCAAGATAAATCTGCCGCCATTCCTGTACCGGGTCAACCATCATCTGCATTTCATTTATACGCAGCGGCTTGGTTATTTTTTGCCCTTCCTGCGGGGATATTACGGCATACACAGGGCCTTTCTGCACCACCATTTTTTTGCCGTCTGCTGAAAGTATATAACCATCAACATCTTCCATAATGGTTTTATCCTCCAGCTTATCCATATCATAATATTTCAAATCAGATGATCCGCTCTGGGCAGCGCCTGTATTATCATATTTCTGGTAAATAAGCTTGCCTTTAACCGCGCTCAAAGTGCTGTAATTGCCGGGCTTTAATGGAAGCAACACCAACCTTGATTCAAAACCATCAAAGTCAATATTCACATCTGTATCATTGCCTTTTTTTGCAGAAGCAGCACTGTCTTTTTTTGCTTTTGATTTATCACCGGCTTTTGCCGCGTCATCTTCTTTTACCGCAACCGTATCATTTTTCGGGTTTAAAGGCGACGGGGTGTCACTTGTAAGGCTTACTACCGCGAGTTGTTTTGAATTAGCGTAGATGAACGAATTATCTATATCGCTGTAATAAGGCTGAAATGCCTGCGTAGTTATAAGGTATAAATATTTTCCGCCGGGGTCAAACACGGGATTTATACAATCATAAAAGCCATTAGTTACCTGTTGAGTCTTTTTATTTTTGGTGTCGAAAATAAAAATAGCGTTATGATAATTGTTCAGGTCGCGGCTGTAAGTAAGCCACCTGCTGTCAGGCGACCAACTGCACGAAAACCCTTCAAGGTTTCCGTGTGACCAGCGTAACGCTCTATCAACATCTGTTGTTTCGCCGGTAGCAGCATCCACTATCTTAATACGCATTGCCTTGTCAATAAAAGCAAGCTTTTTACCGTCGGGCGACCAAAATAAATTGTACCTGAAACCCGCGCCGTAAGAAGTTATTTTTTTGGGGGGAGAAGTACTGCCGGGCTCTTCAATGTACAACTCATATTCCCCTGACTGGTCGCTCCAGTAAGCAATAGATTTACCATCGGGAGACCATGCAGGATAGCGCTCTGCAGCGCCGGAAGTCCTGGTTAAATCTTCAACAAAACCTTTTTCTGCCGGCAGCGAAAAAATATCGCCGCGCGCTTCCATCAGTACCCGGTTACCATCCGGGCTTATGGCTACGTGCTGAATATATTCCGTTGCTGAAACCCTCCTGGGTTTAAGCGTTGACTTATCTGTTACAACATTTACCGTAACCTCTTTTACCTGCCCGTTACCCAACTGGTACAGGTACAATTTGCCACCATTTTCAAACACAATATCACCAGGCCCCATGGAAGGATAATGAATATCATATTCTTTAAAAGTGGTAAGCTGCTCAAGCGCTTTTGTTTTGGTATTATAACGCCAAAGGTTCATTTTTACTTCAGGCCCCCTGTCTGAAAGGAAATAAATATAATCTCCGTTCCACATGGGGAATTCTTCACCCGGGTCGTTTGGCGCGGTGATATTTTGATCTGTTTGTGTTTGAAAATTGAATATGTGAATATCCGCCTTCCATCCGCCGCGGTACCTCTTCCAGTTACGCGCCGCCTGGCTTTCAAATACCAATGCCATTTCTTTGCCATCAGGCGAGTAAGACCCGAATTCCGCATAGGGAAAGGGTAGCTTTTCGTCTGCGCCACCGGCTGCAGCAACAGTGTAAAACTGGTTAAACCTGTTTCTGCCGCTTTCGCGAAGTGAAGCAAACAAAACGCGCTTGCCATCGGGTGTCCAGTCAACCACACGGTCAGGGTAACCATGTTCAGTTATCCTCAAAGGCACACCGCCGGTGGAAGGTATAACGTACACATCTTCGTTACCATCGTAATTTCCTGTAAAAGCAATACTCTTTCCGTCGGGAGAGAATTTAGGAAAACTTTCAACACCGGGTGGGGAACTTAATTTTTCAGCAGTGCCGCCTTCTTTTGGAATAATCCAGATGTCGTTGGCATAAGTAAACACAATTTGTGTTTGAGAAACATCGGGATAACGAAAAAGGCCTGCGTCAATTTGGGCATAGGTTTGTTGTAAAACAAATAAACTGCAACCCAGTAATGCGGTTATTTTTCTCATACAGTGTGGCTTTAAGATATTTTACAGAAGAACCTGCAATATAAACAATACACACTATTTTAAGCCAGGCTAAGTAAACCGCCCATGTAATGAGGTATGAATTTTATAAAATTTATATACGCTGAGATGCCTTCGGAGAATGTTACGCTAATATCGCTTACAAAAGAGCGACTGTTTTGTATGATTATTTAAAGCCATTACAAAAGTTTAAGACAAATTGCGCTAACGCCAGCTACAATTTTTCCAGCATCTCAACCACTCCTTCGCGTTTCAGGATAAGATAACCAAGGCGGTCATTGCTTATACCTTCCTTCAATTGATAGCTGAACAGCAACTGGCCGTTGCTTACTTCTGTTTCAAAATAACGGAACTGGATATTGGAAAACCTTTTAAGGTTCTCCCCAATTTCATATAAATGCGTGGAGAGTATAAATAAAACATTTTTCATTTTAAGCAACCCTTCAATTACAGCAGTGCTGCACTTCATGGCATCCTGCACATTAGTGCCTTTAAACAATTCATCAATTAAAATAAGCCATTTCTTTCCATCACTTATTTTTTCAATCGTTTTCCGTATCCGCTGCACTTCGTTAAAAAAATAGCTTTCGCCCTGTATAATATTATCTTCAACCTGTATGTTACTCAGCAGGCCGTCAAAATAGCTTAAGGTGAATGTTTTTGCAGGCACGCCCATGCCAATATGCGCCAGGTAAACTGCTACGCCCGCCGCCTTAATAAACGTGCTCTTGCCTGCCATGTTAGCGCCGGTGAGAAATAAAAAATTTTCCCGTTTTTCCAGGGCAAGATCGTAAGCTACGGGCACCTTTAACAGCGGGTGCCATAATCCTGTAGCTGACAGTGTGGCATCCTCCTCATCTGCAAGGGATGGAAAAATGTAATTGTAATTAATACACGCTGTAGCTATGCTGTAATAGGCATCAAGCTGGCTATAGGTTTCAATCAAATCAAAACAATCTTCCTTAAAACGCCTGCGAAAGAAAAACCCGCGTTGCAAAATATCCTGCTGCGAAATATTTTTCGGGTCACCGGTTTGCAACACTTCCACTATTTCAGGTTTGTTCAGCATCATCTTTATCCTGTCAACCAATACCTGCAGGTTAGGCGGGTTAGATGCATCATCCAACACCTGCACAAGCAGGTTCAGGCCTTTCACAAACTCGGCAAAATGCTGTACTGAATACCTTACCAGTGCAAAATCCGGTCCGTGCAATACTTTATAAGTGGCGGCATTAATCGCATTAGCATGATGCGGCATTTCATCAATGGGTGAATCGTAAAACCTTTCCAGCACCATTATAGTACCGTTTGTTATGGTTTTAGGCCATTGCGCATGTATGTTTATGATGCGTTTTATAAGCCGCTGTGTATTGCCTATTTCCTTAATGCTTTTAAGAGGCTTGCCGAGCAGGTACTTAAGCCATTCGCGCCCACCAACGGTACCCGTAAAATCAAGATGATGAAGAATAGAATTTTCTTCACTGTGTGCAAATATCGCAAGGTCGTTAAGCGTGGTTTTATCTACCTGCATCAAAAAAGTTTAATTGTTCCAACGTGCACAAATTCATAGGGCTTTTGTACCGAATTAATACTGCCGGCAACTTACAATGCCATTAATAGTTTTATTTCCTGTTGAACTTTAACCGCATGCCTTTATTAGATTCATCAAATACCCCATTTCCATAAACAAGGTGCCCATTTATAAAAGTATTTGTTACCGTAGCCGGAAAAGTTACATTTTCCAGCGGGCTCCAGCCGCATTTAAACAGTATATTATTCTTTGTAACAGTATAAGGTTTATTCATGTCTGCCAGCACAATATCGGCAAAATAACCTTCCCGTATGTATCCGCGGTCGGCTATGCTAAAACACCTTGCCACGGCATGGCTCATCTTTTCCACCACTTTCTCAATAGTTATCCTGCCCTGCTGTACATAATTAAGCATCATCAGCAATGAATGCTGTACCAGCGGCAGGCCCGCATGCGCTTTTTCATAAGGCTCGTCCTTTTCGGCCCATGTGTGCGGGGCGTGGTCTGTAGCAATAACATCAAGCCTGTCATCCAGCAACGCTTTCCAAAGCGCTTCCCTGTTATGCGGGGCTTTTATAGCCGGGTTACATTTTATCTGGTTACCCAACCGTGCATAATCGTCTGCTGTAAAATGCAGGTGGTGCACGCATACTTCTGCTGTTATTCTTTTCTCCTCCAGGGGCAAAAGGTTAGTAAAAAGCTGCAATTCTTTTTCGGTGGAAATATGCAGTATATGCAGCCTGCTGCCGTATTTTTTGGCAAACTGTATGGCGCGGAAAGACGATTCAAAACAGGCTTCTTCATTGCGGATGATTGGGTGGTCGGATGGCTCTAACGTGCCCTTTTCTGCTTTTAGCCCGGCAAAATTTTCTTTTATTATTTTCTCATCCTCGCAGTGCGTTGCAATCAGCACTTCGCAGCCCGCAAATACTTTGTCCAGCATCAGCGGGTTATCCACCAGTAAGTTGCCGGTTGATGAGCCCATAAAAATCTTCACGCCGCACACGTCAGCTTTTTTATCATTGGTACGCAGCACCTCATCAATATTGTCATTTGAGGTGCCCATGAAAAACGAGTAGTTGGCCAGCGACGTGTTTTTGGCGATGGTATATTTATCTTCCAGCAATTGATGGGTAAAAGCAGGCGGTATAGTGTTAGGCATTTCCATAAAGCTGGTAACGCCGCCTGCAACGGCTGCTTTCGATTCAGTATAAATGGTGGCTTTATGTGTTAAACCCGGTTCCCGAAAATGCACCTGGTCGTCAATAGCGCCGGGTAATACATGCTGCCCTGCCGCGTTTACTTCATTTACCTGGTATTTTACGGATATTGAAGGGTCAACCCTTTCAATACGGCCATTTTTAATAAGTACATCCGCGTGCACCGTGCGCCCCTCGTTTACAACCTGCCCATTTTTAATTAGGTAATTCATGTGTTATATGCCTCACTATTGTAAAATAAAAACGTTTGGCAAGTTAAATTGTTTTTAGTTACATGCGCCTGCCTGGCGGCATGGTTTACACGCAGTTTACCTGCTATGGCCAGTATTCTTTCATCTTGCTGCGCAAAAAAGCCACACTCCTTTCTAACTGCTCCATGCCATCTACCCCGTCCTCTATGCTTATCCATCCATTAAACCCTGCATTTTTTAACCGGGAGAAAATCGCGTCATAATCATTCAAACCCTTCCCTATCTCTCCATGGCTTAGCCTTTTGGCGTAACCTGTTGTCCCACCCTCTTCTTTACGCAAATCTTCCAGCGTACCATATTTTAAATAACGGTCGCTGGCGTGCATGGTAACCACACGGTTTACAACGCTGTCCAGTAGTTCAATAGGGTCTTCTCCGGCAAGGTAAGTATTACTGGGGTCGTAATTAACGCCAAAATTGGGGTGGTGAATACTGTTTACCAACGTACAAAATATCTCCATTTTCTGGGCAAATTCAGGGTATTCCCAAAAGTCATCTTTATAGTGATTTTCAAGTATAAGGGTAATCCCCCGCTCCTGTGCATAAGACAGGCATGCCTCAATACATTCTGACGCGAGTTCAACTCCCTCCTCAATAGAAAGTTCAGGCCTTTTTTGACCGGAGAGTACACGGCAGTAACTTCCGCCAAGTGCGTAGGTCATGTCAATCCACCTTTCCTGCTTCTTTATTTCTTTAGTGCGGAAGGCTTTGTCGCGGTGGGTAAAATCGGGAGAGCAGCACATCATCGGTATGGTTTTGCCGCAATCCTCCACCATCGTGCGAAACACGCGCCAGTTGTTTTCGTCCTGCATTTCAATAAAACCTGCATACCATTCGAGGCCGTCAATATCCAGTTTGCTTGCAAGGTTTATCCATTCAGCAACACGCATGGTGCCGTCTTTACACAGCGCCTGCATAAATGCTTTAGGAAAGACAGCGAGTTTTGGCATAGAAGAAGATGTTTTTGTTTTATTGTTTCCCGTTAGCTGCTGGTTTGTTTAGCTACCTCTTTAGTATCGTTGACGTGTCTTTCGGTGGGTTACGCCCGATAAAAGGATGTTGCTCCACATCCATTACCTGCCCACTTATGGGCCCGCTTTCGTCGTCCAGCCAATATATGGCAGCAGCAGCTATCTCTTCCGGCTTTAATATACGCCCGGCAGGTGCGTACACCGCCGGTAAATCTTTGTACCAGTCTTCGGCAAGGCCGTGGTCTTTCTTTCTTTGCCGTTCCGTCTCTGTTAGTACCCAACCGGGGTTAATTTGATTAACACGTACGCCGTTTTCCCTGAAGAGCGTATCACCCAGGTTTCTTGTCATTGTCATTAGCGCGCCCTTGGTCATACTGTAAGCCAAAAGGTTAGGTTCGCCACTGTATGCATTTACCGAGCCTATGTTAAGCACACAACCATGCTGCTGTTGCAGGTGAGGTAAGGCAGCCTTTATTAACTCAAAAGGTGCAATGGTATTAACAGCCAGCAGTTTTTGCAAAAACGCCCTGCCGGTAGTATGAATGTTTGAAGAGGCTACAATAGCCGCGTTGTTCACTACAGCGTCAAGCCTGCCAAAAATATCAATGGCAAGTTGCACCAGCCTTTGCGCCGCGCCCTCATTGGCAATGTCTTCTATATGCAACACTGCTTTATCCTGCCCCAATGTATCAACTACTTGTTTGCCCCATGCTTCTTCCAGCCCGTTAATAACCACGCGCGCGCCCTCGGCAACGCAACGCATGGCAATGGCTTTACCAATGCCGGTTGTGCTGCCAGTTACAATGATTACTTTGTTTTGCAGCCTCATAATTTATACGGGTTTTAAAACACTTTTTACTACCATGCCTTTGTGCATTTTTTCAAAAGCGTCATGCCATTCGGTCACGGGCCATACACCTCCTATTATCGGTTTAACATCAAGCATCCCTGTGGCCAGTAACTGTATTACACGCTCCCATACCGGCCAGTTGTGGCTAAAGCTGCCTTGTAATGTAACGTTCTTCTGCACCAGGGGGTCAAGCGAAAAACCCATCGGCTGCGGCCCCCAGCCTACTTTGGTTATATGCCCGTTAGGCCTCACAAGCTGTAATGCAATTTTTAAAGTGGCGCTCGCCCCTGCTGCGTCTATTACCACATCCACGCCCAGGCCGTCGGCCTGTTCAGCCCATCCAGTGGCATCACCCGTTATAACATCGCATCCATATTGTTTTGCTATGGCTAACCTTCCATTGTCTGTCTCCAGGCCCACTACAGCTACCTGCGCCCCGCATAGTTTTGCTACGGCGGCGCATAAAATACCGATAGTACCGGGGCCAAGTACAATCACCCTGTCGCCGGGTTTTATGCGTGTATTATTTACCACCGCATTATATGCCACACAGCAGGGCTCTGTTAAACATGCCTGTTCAAATGCAAGGTTAGCGGGTACCAGGTGCAGGCACCTGGCAGGTACGCGCACATATTTTGTCATGGCGCCGTTAACACCATATCCAAAGCCTTTACGGGTAGGGTCAAGATTATAAAGCCCTGCCTTTGACATTGGATTATTTGGGTTGATGATAGCTGCCGTTTCACTAACCGCCCTGTCACCTTCTTTCCAGCCTGTTACACGGCTGCCCGTTTCTATAATGTGCCCGCCAAATTCGTGGCCTAACACCACAGGGTAATTAACCGGCCAGCTATGGTCTGCCGTCCACTGGTGCAGGTCGCTGCCGCATACGCCCACATTCGCAACCTGCAGCAGCACATCTTCTTCTCCAATCGTTGGCTTTTCTATCTCTCTTATTTCAACAGAGCCCTTTTCAGGCGCATAATTAACTACTGCTAACATTGTATTAAGCATGTTTAGTTTTAATCCTATCAATTAACCCGCAACCGTCAACCTGCAATCGAATGTATTTTATCGCATATCAACCGCAGCGATTCTTCAAGATTGCCATCGGCTGTTTTAAAAGCGTCAGCGTCAATAGTAAGCGGCGCACCCAATACCACGAGCGGCGCACCGTACAGCGGGCATTGTATGGCCTGCTCAAGAGTGAGGCCGCCAACAGCCTGCACCGGTATCCTTACCGCGTTTACCACCTCTCTCAACTGGTCAAGCGGGCTGGGCATTCTTTTTCCCTGCGCTGCAATACCCCTGCGTTCATCATAACCAATATGGTGAATTACATAATCGCACCCTAACTCTTCCAGCCACCTGGCAGCCTCTACCATATCAGGGCAACCAAGGTTATCGCCCATTACTTTAACGCCATAATCTTTCCCGGCTTTTACAACACATTTTATTGTTTCTTCATGCGCCCTTGCCATAACAACCACATGCGTTGCACCGGCCTTTGCCATCATTTCAGCTTCCAGGTAACCGCCATCCATTGTTTTCAAATCCGCTACTATCGGTATGCCGGGAAAAGTTTCCCGCAGTTTTTTTACACCGTGCAACCCTTCAGCGAGAATAAGCGGCGTGCCGGCTTCAAGCCAGTCAACACCGGCCCGCAGCGCAAGTGCTGCAGTTTCTAAGGCTTCATCAATATTCGTAAGGTCAAGTGAAATTTGCACAATGGGCTTCATGGCATCTCAGGTTATAATCAGGCACAAAATAAACATTTGTTTTTAGTTTAACGTGCCGTTTCAGGCCCCGGCATAAAGTTCGTAACATTGCGGATTAATTAAACGCATGCATCCCGGACAACTGGCCATAAAAGATTTCACTTACAATTTACCACCTGGAAAGATAGCTAAATACCCTTTGCGGGTAAGGGATGAGAGCAAATTACTCGTGTACAAAAACGGTGAGATTACGGAGAATTTATACCGCAATATTGTTAACGAACTGTCAGAAAACACCCTGCTTATTTTTAACAATACAAAGGTGGTTGAGGCGAGGATATTGTTTGAAAAACAGTCAGGAGGCGTAATTGAATTATTTTGCCTGGAGCCCGGCGAAGACTATGCAGATATTACCACTGCGATGCTGCAAAAGGAAAAAGTGCTATGGAAATGCCTGGTGGGCGGGGCAAAAAAGTGGAAACAGGGTTTGCTGGAAAAACATATATATGCAGCAGGCAATAACCTGCTATTAACAGCCAGGAAAGTTGAGCAAAAAAATGATTATTTTTTGATTGAACTGGCGTGGAATGATAAGACCCTGACGTTCGCCGAAGTACTGCACCAGGCGGGCGTTATACCCCTGCCACCTTATCTTGACAGGGTTGCGGAAGAGAATGATAAAAATACTTACCAAACTATTTATGCAAAATATGATGGTTCTGTAGCTGCGCCTACGGCAGGCTTGCACTTCACCACGCAGGTTTTTGAGTCATTTTCGGCGAAAAATATTAATACCGCGTTTGTTACACTGCATGTTGGCGCCGGCACTTTTAAGCCGGTAAAGGCTGCAACAATGCATGAGCATGAGATGCATGCAGAGTTTTTTGAAGTGAGCAGGGGCCTGGTGGAAACCATCATCGCCAACCTTGATAACGGCATTATTGCGGTGGGCACAACTTCGCTCAGAACCATTGAAAGCCTGCACTGGATGGGCGTAAAACTTATTACAGCGTTGGGTGGAAGGCCTTTAGCGGAAGTGACGGCTGATGAAATATCCGTTCATCAATGGGATGCGTATGGTTTACGCGGCAAAATAACGCCTGCTGATGCGCTGCAAGCCTTATTAAAATGGATGGATGCAAGATTAGCCAGCCAAATTATTACTAAAACGCAAATAATTATTGCGCCAGGCTACCACCTTAAAATTGCCAAAGGTTTGGTAACTAATTTTCACCAACCTCAATCAACATTGCTGTTACTTGTTGCTGCTGTTGTTGGACAGGACTGGAGAAAAATATATGACTATGCCCTGGATAATGATTTCCGTTTTTTAAGCTATGGCGACGGCAGCCTGCTGTTTAAACGGGATAGTTAGCTTTCTTCGGGCTGCATACCAAGGGGTATTTCAACAATAAAGGTGCTGCCTTTGCCTAAAGTGCTGTCAACTTTAATTTTTCCTTTTATCGCGTCAACTACTGTTTTAACATAGCTCATACCCAGCCCAAAACCTTTTACATTATGTATATTGCCTGTATGCGCCCTGTAAAATTTTTCAAAGATACGCTTTACCGTTTCCTTACTCATTCCAATGCCATTATCATCAATCCGTATAACAAGGCTCCTGGAGGTATTATGGGTTGTTATACGTATAAGCGGGTTTTCCTTTGAATATTTAACGGCATTGTCCACCAGGTTATTTATCATGTTGGAAAAATGCCCCTCGTCCGCCAAAATCATATCATCTTTCGCGTTAAATAACAATTCAATTTTACCATTTTTATCCTGCAATTGTAGCTGAAAGCCGTCGGTCACTTTCTTAATAACATCGTGCACACTCACCAGCACCACATTCATTTTAATATCCTGCCGTTCCATAAGGCCTGCCTGCAAAATAGTCTCCACGTGTTTGTTCATTCGTTTACTCTCTTCTTTAATTATGCCACTGAAATATTGCAGCTTTTCTGTATCCCTTTGCACTTTTTCATTTCTTACGGCATCCACAGCAAGTGATATTGTAGCGAGCGGCGTTTTAAGTTCATGGGTCATGTTATTAATGAAATCGCTTTTTATCAGGCTTAGCTTTCTTTGAACAAGCATCGTCCTTACCGTAAGATAAAAGGCAGCAATTACGATGAGCGTAAACAGTAAAGCGCCGGCAACCATCCAAACCAGCGACATCCACACCTGTGTCCTGAAATCCGGTATCACTACTACCAGTTGCTCATAAGCGCTGCTGTCAATAAAGGGGTTTAACTGGGCTGATACCGGCATTACCCGCTGAAGGCTGTGTAATGTGTCAATAGATGTTTCTATATAACTCTTTGACTGCATTTCCAGCAAATAATTGTCGCCTTCAGATGTAACGGCAAATTCAAACTGCAGCTTTCTTAAACCCTCTTTATCAAGTGCCCTTCTAAGCTTGTTGTAAACTTCGGTGGTTGTAAAGTGTTCGGATATTGGGGCAGGCCTTGCAGTACCAAAATCGAGGCTATTAGGGAACAGTTGTGACTTTTTCCGCATATTCATCAGGTTGCCGCCTGCCGAAGGTTTTGCAAGCTCCCTTGTTACGTCGTACATGGTTTTATCAATCTTATCCAAAAAACTTTCTTCAGTCACCTGGAAAAGGTTGGAGAACCATGACAGTTGTATAATAATAATCCCTACAATAGAAAGCGCTATAAGTACAATTATGACAGGAATTATTTTTTTCATCTTTACAAAAATATAATCTATAAAGAGCTTTTAGTTTTCTTTATAATGTTTACCATCTTTTTAACGGAATAAATATCACAATTAATTTTCTTTATTCCGGCTAAAGTGCTAAATTTCAACTATGGCAGACATTTTACCCGGTAAAATACTTATTGCTGACCCCTTTTTGAAAGATCCCAATTTTATGCGGTCGGTGATTTTTTTATGCGAACACCAGCCTGAAGGAAGTTTTGGTTTTGTACTTAACCGCCAATATCCCCACGCAATCGGGGAACTGCTGAGTGATCTTGAAGGTTGTGATTTTCCTGTATACTATGGCGGCCCGGTTCAACCTGATACACTGCATTTTTTACACAGGTGCCCGGCGCTTATTCATGGAGGGGTAAACATTACCGATGATATTTACTGGGGTGGGGAATTTATGGAGGCGGTAACCCTGATAAAACAAAACAAGCTATCGTTGTACAGCATTCGCTTTTATATTGGTTACAGTGGTTGGTCAGAAGGGCAGCTTGACAATGAGATGGAACAAAAAACCTGGCTTGTATCAGAAGGTACGAAACAGTTGGTTTTTCACCGGAATACCGACCTGATATGGAAAGATGCACTGAAACAAAAGGGCGGCGAATATGAGCAACTGATAAACTATCCCATTGATCCGCAGTTAAATTAATTCGCGATTGTCGGTCTTGATAAAAGCAACAATGCCCGGCAGGGCCGGGCATTGTTGCTTTATAATATTATTAAACGCTATCGTAATGGGAAATAAACGCCTGCATGTACATTAAGACTGTTTAGGCTACCAAAACCGTTTTTGTTATAAGGCACATAATTATAATCTGCACCAACACTAACGCCCGCAGCGCTGAGTTTGCCAAACGGAATAAACACACCCGCACCGGCTTTTGCGGCAAACGACACGGCATTATCTGAAGAGCCGAACTCACCCAGGTATTGTTTAAAGCCTATAAAGGTAAACCCTGCCGCGCCGGAAAGATATGGCTGAACAGGTGCACCACTGCTGCCAAGGGGCATATAATTAACCTTGGCCATTACCGGGATAGATTGGATGGAATTGGTTAAGACTGCTGAAGTAGTTTCATTGGGGCCGGTTTTGTATAAAGCCCTGGGATATTTTTGATAATAATCCTGGTAGCCGGCCAGGCCGCCAATGGCCACTTTGTTGCTTAAAGAATACATTATTTCGCCTGTACCGCCCCTTGGTGACGCATTGCTTATAATATTGTTTTTGAAATTACCCATTGGCATGCTGTAGTTATAATCCAGGTTAAACTTAACATCGCCTTTTTGCGCACGCCCTGTTGCCGAAACCGCACCCAATACAAGGGTTGCAATAATTATTTTCAATTTCCTTTTCATACTTATTATTTTTATTCGCCTGTTTTTAAATAAGAGGACTGGTCAAAAAGCGCTTTAACCTGGCTATCCGCGTTGCCGGCGCTAAAAATGCCTTCACCCCGTATTAACCCGGTCCAGATAAAGTTGATTGTTTTGTTACCTGACGCATCTTTTAAATCCAGCATATCAACACTCATGGCGCCTTCGGTAATCTGGTAAACATCATAGGCGTATGGCATATAATAGCCATAGTCATAATATCCCCAATAATAAGGGTCATAATAACCGCCGTAGTAATCCGAATAATCGTAATAATTTATTACGCCGGTTGTACTGTAAACACGGCTTACGTTAATACCAATATCAGGGTTTTGGTTCCGGTTAACAAGCACATATCCCCGCTGCTGCATGTACTTTTTTACCGCAACAATGTAGGCTGAATCACTTGCCGTAAGTTCCATGTTTGATTGCTGGTCATGAATAACAGCCACTGAGTCTGAAACGCTAAAAGTTTTATAATTTGAAAAATTAACCGACGAATCACGGTCTGTAATGTAAATTCGTGTTTCGTCTTGTGAAAGATTGTTCAGGGCATCTTTACTGCAACCGCTTAACCACACGGCACCGCCCAACAAAGCGGTGATGAGTGCACTACTCTTCATTTTCATATATATACTCCTTGTTTTAAAAAAAATCACACAAATAAAAAGCCGGAAACATATTTAAAACGATAAATACCGGGTTTGATTTGAATGCGATATGTTTTTAAGAAAAATTTACCGCATGTGTTAAAACGATGAAAAAAGCCTGTTTATATTTAAACTGCTAACATGAAACAATTAACCCGACTGCAATTATTCGAGATATTAACGGTCATTTTAATTATAGCTGGTGTAGCAGGAAGTCTGCAATTAATGGAGTTAAGGGCAGAAGAGCCGAGGAGAGCTGCGATAGCAATGGAAATGGTATTGGGTAAAAATTATCTCGTGCCAAAAATATTCGGCTTCGACTATTATAACAAACCTCCCCTCTTTAACTGGCTGCTGGCATGGATGTTTAATGCTTCGGGCAGCTTTAGCGAAGTATGGGTGCGGTTGCCGTCAATACTATCCCTGTTTGCAACTTCATATTTTGTGTACAGGCTGGTAAAGCAATATTACAGCAAACAGACTGCTTTTATTGCTGCTTTACTTTTACTGGTATCTGCCGATATTTTATATTATGGTGCCGTGGATGCCGGCGAATTAGACCTGTTTTTTTCGCTGCTTATTTTTTTACAGGCTGCTGCTGTATTTTATTACAGCCTGCGGCAAAATTGGTGGCAGGTGTTTTTAATTTCCTACATCTTAATGGCGGCCGGTGTGTTAACTAAGGGGCTTCCCTCAATATTAATACAGGCGCTTTTATTGTTATGCTGGCTTATATACATTAAACAATGGAAAAAGTTGTTTTCCATTCAGCATCTTACAGGCATAGTTGTTTCTGCCGGTTTAATAGCATGGTATTTTATAGCATACAGTAAGCAGGAAGATGTAATGGTGTACATATTACAACTGCTTACCGAAAGCGCGCAACGGAGCGCCCTGACAAATAAATGGGGCAGCATCGCGCTGAATATATTACAATCCCCGCTGCAGTTGTTTTATATATGTTTACCGGCTACAGCGCTGTTATTGTACGCATGCAATAAAAAGGCACGTGCAGCGCTTAAAGGCGAGCGGCTTTTTGCGTTCTCGCTTATGTTTACCATTATTATCTGCGCTATATTTTTTATGTCGCCCGAAACAGCTAACCGCTACCTTTATCCTGCCTTTCCGTTTATTGCCATTATGGGCGCCATAGTTTATTCAAAGGCTGTTGCGGTGCTGGCCCCGTCCAGGTGGCTTGCCGGTTACAAAACCCTGCTTATTGTATTTGGTGCATTTGCCGTGCTGCGCATTGGTTATAATATTTGGGGCATACCCTACCAGTTAAAAATGATTCCGAGTTACCGGCAGCTTACTGCTAAGATTTTGCGTTACTCCAATAACAGCCCAGTGTATATTACAGGCTACCCACAGCCTTACCCCGTAAACTCTTTTCTTTTCATGGCATCCGGGAAGGATTCCGTGCTGGGGGCGCCACTACTGCCTTACCAGATACCCTATTATGTTACGAAGGCTACGGGCATTATAATGCAGTATGACTCAATACCGCGCAAGGGCCTTTTTTATCTTACCCCCACCAACTTTCTGAAAGATAAAAAGGCAGCAGTATATTTTACTTTTTTTGATGACTGGACAAACCGAGAAATTGCTTTGGTTAAGTTTTAGCTTTCACGAATCATCATCGGTTCAGATGTATCTAAATAGGAAATAATATCGCGTATCTCCTGTTTTGTGAGTGTTTTCTGAAACGAAGGGTGAGGCATTTTTCCATACCTTTTATACAATGCATTAGCGTACGGGTCATTTTTTATGGCCTGGACCGGATTAAGCAGCAGGCCTTCGATAAAAGTATCGGATGGAACTCGCTCCAGGACACCCAAGAGCGCCGGGCCAGCCACTTCAGTTTCCATTGCATGACACGATGTGCAATTCGCCTTAAAAAGTTCCTCGCCCGCTTGTTTTGACGATGCAGGTTTTGCTTTAGGATAATCTATTATTGCCACATAACCATTCTTTGCTGTAACATTCCCTGCGCTAAAAATACCAAACCCGCCCCGAAGATAAATTACTGTCGTTATACCGATTGCTGTCAACAATAACATCACAACCAGTTTAATCCTCCTGTGAATAGATTGCATAAAAAAGCCTTTATTAAAGTTTGTGCTTTAATAAAGGCCATATTTATTTTATCACCTTTTTAGTCTATCGCTACGGCTCCTTCTACCAATACGGTGGCTTTATTATTAAGCACTTCAACAAAACCGCTTTCAATAGCATAGCTGGTAGCACGTATTTTATCCTGCAGCACTTTAAGGTTGCCTTTTTGCAGGGCACTTACCATTGGCGCATGCCTGTTCAGCACTTCAAACAAACCGTCTATGCCCGGCAATTGTACGCCATATACATCGCCGCTATATATTTTCTTTTCCGGTGTTAATATCTCAAGAGTCATAAGGCTCTACCCTTAAAGGGGAATTTTTTAACTTGTTACTAAAGTCGTCAGTGCCAAAAGCCTGTTCCTGTGCGTTTCCAGGGCAAAAGGTTTTATCCCTGCTGCGCTTGTGCCAGCATCTTTTTACCTTTCTCAATAGCATCTTCCAGCGTGCCTACCAGGTTAAATGCAGCTTCAGGGTACTGGTCAACCTCGCCGTCCATAATGGCGTTAAACCCACGGATAGTATCTTCAATGCTAACAAATACACCTTTTAAGCCTGTAAACGCTTCCGCAACGTGAAAAGGCTGTGACAGGAAACGCTGTACGCGGCGTGCACGAGATACGGTAAGTTTATCTTCCTCGCTCAATTCATCCATACCGAGGATGGCGATGATATCCTGTAACTCTTTATAACGCTGTAAAATAAGTTTTACACGGTTTGCAGTATTATAATGCTCTTCACCAACGATGGCCGGCGTTAAGATACGGCTGGTAGAATCCAGTGGGTCAACCGCGGGATAAATACCAAGGTCGGCAATTTTACGGCTTAATACAGTAGTGGCATCAAGGTGGGCAAAAGTTGTTGCCGGTGCGGGGTCGGTCAAGTCATCCGCAGGCACATATACCGCCTGTACTGAAGTAATTGAACCGTTTTTAGTTGAAGTAATACGTTCCTGCATCAAACCCATTTCGGTAGCCAGTGTTGGCTGGTAACCCACCGCTGATGGCATACGGCCAAGCAACGCTGAAACTTCAGAGCCCGCCTGTGTGAAACGGAAGATATTATCAACAAAGAACAGGATGTCTTTACCCTTGCTGGTACCATCACCGTCGCGAAAATACTCAGCAATTGTTAACCCGCTTAATGCCACGCGTGCACGGGCGCCGGGGGGCTCGTTCATCTGCCCGAATACGAAAGTAGCTTTTGAATCTTTTAAGCCTTCCATGTCAACTGAGCTTAAATCCCATCCGCCTTCTTCCATGCTGTGTTTAAACTTGTCGCCGTATTTCATAATACCGGCTTCAATCATTTCACGCAGCAGGTCATTTCCTTCGCGGGTGCGCTCACCTACGCCGGCAAATACGCTCAAACCGCCATAACCTTTGGCTATGTTATTAATAAGTTCCTGTATCAATACTGTTTTGCCCACACCTGCACCGCCGAACAAGCCAATTTTGCCACCTTTTGCGTAAGGTTCAATAAGGTCAATTACCTTAATACCGGTAAACAACACTTCTGTTGCTGTACTCAGGTCTTCAAAGCGCGGAGGCAATGCATGTATAGGGCGGCCGTTTTCTTTGCTAACAGCGGGCAAGCCATCAATAGCATCGCCGGTTACGTTAAAAAGGCGGCCGTTTATTGCTTCGCCGGTAGGCATTGCAATGGCTTTGCCGGTATCTACAACAGCCATGCCCCTTACCAGGCCTTCAGTTCCGTCCATTGCTATGGTACGTACGCTGTCTTCGCCAAGGTGCTGCTGTACTTCAAGCACCAAAACATCGCCATTATCACGTTTTAATTCCAATGCATTATAAATTTCAGGCAGGGTGCTGTCAAACTGAACGTCAACCACAGCGCCTATTACCTGTTTTATCTTACCCGTATTAGCCATATTTAATGAAGGTTTTGAAATTTGCCGCAAAGGTAAGGGAAACGACGTGTAAAAAAGTTTTGATACAAACTTTCGGAGAAGATTTTGTTAGTTACCTGTTAAGTATTTGTAAATCAATTAATTAAACAAAAAACAACCGCTTATAAACAGTAAATATTTATGATTTATTTTTCCACAGGTTATAACCTGCCCGCAACACGGCAAAAAGCCCCAGCTTTTTGGCAGATGAAAAAATGTTTTCTTTAACGGCGCTCCTGCTGCTTTTTCTTTTAAAAATAAGACCGAGTGAAGCCCTTAGCACGCTGATAGCAATGCCGGTTACTTTATTATCTAAAAAAGAGGGCACTACAGCGCCTACAGCGGCCTTCAATGTTTCCTGCGGCAATTTATGCAGCCGCTCAGCCAGGTCTTTCTCTCTTTCTTTTATACGAAGCTTTACCAATACCTGCATTGCCTGCAGGTCTTCGAGCGTGTTAATATAAGAAAGGTCTTTATTATTGCGCATCTGTTTGTTGTTTTGTGCCTGGTGAAGGGGCGTTTTTGAGTGCATCAACCTGTTCAACTATATTATCACTGTCATTATCATCTTTGTTCTTATCGAAAAGAATGTCAATTACCATGTTTGTCACCCGTTTTTCTATAAGGTGTTTCCTGAAAATAATAATCAGCACCAGTAAAATAATGTATAAGCCGGCAACTATGCCGAAGCCCCAGTAGATGTGATGTATAAGCTCACCAAATAAATAGCCTGCCATAATACTTACAAAAAGTATTATGAAAAAAGCAAACAGGGCAATAATAAGGCCCGTGAACATGGTAGCCGTAAGCCTTGAAATTTTTTCAACAGCCTCAAGCTTTGCAAGCAACAACCTGTCCTTTACATACTCTTCAACCTTCTGCTTCGACTCCCGGAAAAAATTCTCCTCGTTGCCCATAATGGTAGTTTAAGATGTTGCTTCTTTTGTTTTTTGTTCCAAATCTTCTACAAAAGCTTTTCCCCTTTTTAGTAAAGAGGCCAGTTCATCATTCAGGTTTTCCAGTTGATCCTTAGCTTTATCGGCCGCGTTACCTGCCGCATCAGAAATATCTTCCAGTATCTCGCGCCCTTTGTCACTCGTAAGAAACAATGCCAGGGCAGCACCCGCCGCGGCGCCCAATATAATACCACTTATAAATTTTGCACTCATAAAACATCAATTTGGTGAATAATTTGATTATAGTAACAACGATTATACCATCTTTGTAAACAATCTATATGGAAACCCAGCAACATATCAAAATTAAACAATACTTCTTCCTTGCAATCATTTTTATATTCGCTTATTTTTTACTCACTGCATTATGGCAATTTTTCTCTGCTTTCCTTATCGCGGTAATATTTTATATATTAAGTGAGCCGCTTTCAACCTGGCTGGTAAAACGAAAAAGATGGCGAAAAAGCTGGGCCGCTATACTGGTTATTATATTATCGTTTTTTATAATTCTTTTGCCCATAACAATTTTTTTTACGCTTTTGTACCACAAGGTTAGTGTTGTGCTGGCGCATCCTGACAATATTTTAGACGGCATTAAAAGGTTAAACGCCAGTTTAAATGCACAATACCATTATGAACTGATTTCTGACAAAACCATTGACACCATAAAAAGTAATATAGCTGCCCTGCTGCCGGTTATATTAAACCAGGGGGTTGGTTTTGTAAGTACCATTATTATGATGTATTTCTTCCTGTATTTTATGATGCAGCAAAGAGGCCGGATGGAAGCCGCCATTGTTTTTTACCTGCCGTTTAAGCGTGAAAAAATTAATATATTCAGCAAGGAACTGGTGGCGCAAACTTTCAGCAATGCTGTGGGCATACCAATGATTGCCATTGCGCAGGGCCTTTGTGCATTTATAAGCTATACTATTGTTGGCATTGACCAACCTGGTTTTTGGGGTGTTATAACTGCCTTTGCATCAATACTGCCGGTGGTAGGTTCGGCCATTGTATGGCTGCCTATGTCAGTATATTTATTTGCCACCGGGCAAAACTGGCAGGCTGTTTTTGTTTTAATATGGAGTGCTGTAATAGTAGGCAGCGTAGACAATGTTTTACGTTTTATGCTGGCAAAACGTATGGCTGATGTACACCCGATTGTTACCGTATTAGGCGTAATTATCGGGTTGCGGTATTTCGGGTTTATAGGGCTGATATTTGGGCCTGTACTTATTTCTTACTTTCTTATTTTACTGAAAATATATTATTTTGAATACCAGAAAAACCCCCGGGCTGCTACTGCAACACATAGCAGCACAGCAAAGAGGCGGCAATTAATGCCATCGTATATGCAACCCCTGCTGGGCAAAAAAACGGACAAGAAAAAGACACAACCTGAAAATACAAGATAATGAATTTTGACGGACTAAACGACCTGCCCGACTGGGATGACGATTATATTAAAGGCCTGAGCAACGACGAAGAAGGTGAAGATTGGAAGCCCAACCCCACGCGCGAAGCATGTAAAGCAATGTACACTAAATGGAATGAAGTTATTATGATGCTTAATGGTGTGCTTGAAGACGCAGAGGATGAGGATGAACCCGGGCAACACAGCGCGTCATTCATAGCGGAGCGTAAAAACATGATATTAGGCGATGCTTTTGAAGTTGCCGCTAAAATAAGAAGTTCAGAAACTGGTAACATGTATATATTACGCATGGAAAACGCAGCCATTATACGCAAGAACGCGCAAATGATAAAATCGGCCATGCTAACTTTTAATATTGACGGCGAAATGGAAGACAGCTACTGCGAAGCCATACGCACAGAAATAGACAACTTCAGGGAATTGTTTAAACAATGGGTAGCCACCTTCCAAAAAGATGTATTTGAGGATGATTGGGGATTGTTTGTATAATATTTTCTTCCGTAAACGCCATTGGTACATCATAACGCATCAATGCCCACGCGCGCATTTACTTTCCAGCCTTCAAAGTTCTTTACAGTAGCAAATAAAGGGTTGCCATCTTCTGTTGTTGCGGGGATGGTTGTTGAAAGAATGGATGTGCCCGCATCCAGTTTTGCTATCATATCCCAACCAATACCTGTGAGTGGTATTTTAATTCTGCCTCCCCAAACACCTGTTTGCCCGGCAAACTGGCCAATATCAATATAAATAAACTGGCCTAAAGGTTTACCCTGGGCAAAAGGCCCTGTAAAGCGGGGTTGATTTACTTTTCCCGGGTCGCTTTTTAATTGTAGCGTAATATTAAACTGCATATCAGCCCCGCCTGTTTGCTGTGCCTGTATGGTTTCATATTTACTGCCACTCCCCTTTTGAATACCATAGGTTATACCCGGCATAGGCTTTTTCAGCAGGATAGAAAGTGTAATGTCCATTTAGTAAAGATAATCACCATATCACTGCTTATTGACTCAATATCATTGCAATACAGAGATGACTGTGTTAATTTATTGTGTTCCTGCACGTTTAATGCACTCTAACTATTTGTTAATCCTTACTGTATTCACAAATTGGTAACAAATAAGCGTCTATTTTAGCCATACCACTTATGAGAAAAGTAACACCCTTAATCTTATTATTCCTCTGCTTTATTACCAATGCTTTTGCTGCACGTATAAGCGGCACAATAACCAATACCCAGGGCATTGCATTACCTTATGCCTCAATACAAATAAAAAGTATGGGCAAAGGCACCAGCGCCAATAATGAAGGGAAATATTTTATTGATTTACCCGCGGGCACTTATACCATACAGGTGCAATACGTAGGCTATGCAACACAGGAAAAAACAATAACCGTTGGTAATGCAGCCATGCAGCTAAATTTTCAATTAAAGGAACAGCAACTCACGCTTTCTTCCGTAACAGTAAAGGCCGGAGGAGAAGACCCTGCTTATGAAATAATAAGAAACGCCATAAAAAAAAGAAAGACTTACCTGGAGGCCGTCGACTCGTTTACCTGCGAAGCATACATTAAAACCCTTATTAAAACACGCCACCTGCCACGAAGAATATTGGGACAAAAAATTGATTCGGCTGACTGGAAAGAAATGCGACTTGATTCAACAGGCAAAGGTATTCTTTACCTGTCAGAATCGCTTACCCGGATTGCCTTTAAGAAACCAGACAAAGTGAAACTGGAAGTACTCTCCGGCAGGGAAAGCGGTGGCAATGGCTTTGGTTTTAACTTCCCCACCTTCATTAATTTTTACGAGAATAATGTTAATGTGCTGACAGCGCAAATAACCCCACGGGGATTTGTATCGCCTATTGCAGAAGGCGCGCTTAATTACTACAAGTATCATTACCTCGGCTCCTTTTTTGAGGATGGTATAGAGATAAATAAAATACAGGTAATACCGCGCCGCCCCTTTGAGCCATTGTTCAGCGGAACCATCAATATAACTGAAGGTGACTGGCGTATACACAGCCTTGACCTTATACTTACAAAAAAATCGCAACTGGAAATATTGGACACGGTGCAAATAAAACAGATACAGGCGCCGGTGGCAAAAGGTATATGGCGCACAAAAAACCAGGTGATGTACTTTAGCTTTAAACTATTTGGCATTGACGCCGTAGGCAATTTTTTAAACGTTTATAATAAGTATGATGTAACCCCACAGTTTGGCAAAAAATATTTTAATAATGTAATAGTGCGGTATGATACCAGTGTAAACAAAAAAACAAAAGCTTACTGGGATTCTATACGGCCCGTTCCACTTGAGCCGGAAGAGGCAAAGGATTATAAAATAAAAGACAGCGCTTTTCAATACCAACGTGACTCTATCTGGACAAAAAGCTATATTGATTCGCTTCGCAGGCGAAGAGGGAAGGTTACGTTAATGTCAGTGCTTCAAACAGGCTTTACACGCACCAGCTATAATATCAGTAAAAAGAGAAGTACAACATTAAGGTGGTATCCCCTGCTGCCGGCAATGGAGTATAACACTGTTGAGGGTATCGCGCTTAATGCGTCCTTTTCCATCCGTTCAAATTTATTTAATACAGGGAAGCAACTGCTATTCATACCCCATTTCAGGTATGGATTGAGCGACCATCATTTTAATACCTGGGCCACAATAGCCATAAACAAACGCTTTCAAAATTTTGGTAATGATGATCCTGTAAAAAGAGAAGGCTCTTTCAGCATCAGCGGGGGCAAACGCATTAGCCAGTTTAATAAAGATAATCCTATAGGGCCGGGTGTAAATGCCTTTTATACCTTATGGCTTAACCGAAATTATATGAAGCTGTATGAAAATTATTTTGCGGAAGCAAACTATACCAACCGAACTGAAAATGGATTGCATTATACCCTAAATGTTTTATACGAAGACAGGTTGCCTGTTAACAACAGTACCAGTTATTCAATTATACGGTACAGCGTTAAAAAGTTTACGCCTAACTACCCGGTTGAAGTTCTTGATTCGCAGTTTACACGGCACCAGGCTTTTATAGCAGGCGTTACCCTGCAATACCAGCCGGGGCAAAAGTTTATTCAATACCCGCGTATCAAAGTGCCGGTGGGGTCAAAATACCCAACCTTTGAGCTGAATTATCAAAAAGGTATTCCCGGTATTGGCGGCAGCGATGTTGATTTTGACAAGTGGAAGTTTTCCGTGTTTGATGAAATGAATTTAAAGCTGTTGGGCAGCCTGCGCTATCGTTTTGACATAGGAGGCTTTTTAAATAACAAGAAAGTACCTGTGCAGGACTACCAGTTTTTTAATGGCAACCAAACCATATTTGCCAGCCAGTATATGAACAGTTTTCAGCTTGCGCCGTATTATGCCAACAGCACCACCGCCCATTTTTATGCAGTAGGCCATATTGAACATCATTTTAACGGGTTGCTCACTAATAAAATACCTCTCTTCCGTCGGCTTAACTGGTATCTCGTTGCGGGCAGCAACGCCTTTTATGTAAACGGAAATAACAATTACGTGGAGATATTCGGCGGGATGGAAAATATACTGAAAATATTCAGGGTTGATTTTATAGGCTCCTATCTTAACGGCAAATACGGCCAGTTTGGCGTACGCCTTGGCTTTGGCGGGCTGATTGGCGGCAAAATGAAAATTGAGGATTAAAACATCACCCTTACCTGTTGCTCATCATGTGAAACGGGCTTTCAAAAAACCAGGCAACCATCGGGTTAAACTGGTCCTTTTTATCAATTGGCGTGGGATGCCCGCTGTTTGGTATTATCCATATATACGACTTGGGTATGCTTTGCCCGATTAATACAGTGTGTTGTACCGGTATAAGGTCATGGTCGCCGCCAATTACCAGTGTAGGGCATTGTATGGTATGCAGTTGTTCAGGTGTTATGTGGGGCTGGTATAAATCCAGGTCGTTAATCTTCAAATCGTTTTTCACTTTTGGCGTTTGTTCTTTTTTGCGCAGTTCTTCACTTGTTTTTACAATACCATAGTAACAGGATGGTATCAGCCCCAGCGTATCTGGCGTAAGGTTAGCGCCGGTTATAGCAAGCTTTTTCACTTTATCTGGATGCCTTATGGCCAGCAGCAGGCCGTTAATACCGCCATCACTCCAGCCAATTACATAACAACTGTCAAGGTGCAGGCTATCCAGCAGGGCGTTAAAATCATCCGCCATTTGTTCAAAAGTCAGTGAATCGGATGGGTCAACGGATTTACCATGCGCCCGGCTGTCAACAGCAATTACCATATACTTTTTAGCAAAATAGGGTATATTATTACTAAATGCGCTCATTGAACCACCGTTACCATGTATAAACAGCAAGGGTTCGCCTTTACCATATATCTCGTAATACATATTAAAGCCGCGGGTGTGCAGGTAATGGCCTGCGGCCTTATTATCGCCGTAGTTAACTTTTACAGGAGAGGTTTGTGCAATTGCACCAACTGTAATAACCAATATTGCAGCAATAAGTAATAGGCGCATAAGGCTAACTTTTGATATTAAAACAAAGGTATTTTTATAAACTATTTTATCATTGTTACTGTTCAAAAATCTTTTCAATTCTCACAAGACTTCCTTTTTTGTCAAAGCCCTCCACCACAATCTTTATTCTTTTTGCGCCGGTATTGTTAGTGAAAGTTATTGTTGCAGTATGCGTCGCCGGGTTGGTAAATACAGCAGGGTTCCAGTAAATGGTTTGTTTATCCACTGCATTAAATTCGTTGTCTTTATATGCCGGCATTTGGCTAAAACCGGCTTTTTTAAGCAAGTTAATATTGCTTTTTTCATCATATCCCTGCTTTAAATAAATGGCAATAGCGCCGTGTGCCGCCCCGCCTTCAACACCATAAAACGTTCCCGGCTCATACACTTTAATATAGGCTATGTCAGCTACCTTTAAATTTATTAGCTGGCTCATGGTGGCAGCCAATTGCTCTTTGCCACCGCCGGCAATCAACTCATTTGAGTTAACCTGTCTTTCATTAATAAAAAATACAGGCATATTTAAAATAGTTGCCCCAATGGGGTCAACAGCCCGGTTGTTGGTAAGTAATCCTGTGGTAAGCCGCCAGTACATTTCAGGCGTGCTTTGAATATCCCCGGTAATAACCAAACCCGGCACCCGCCCCTGCAGGAATTGCAACACATTGCGAACATGGTCATTTTCAGTAACAACGTCATCAGTAAGGTCGAATGTCCGAATAAAATTCCTCGACACTGAAAATATACCCGATGTATATACGGCATCAAGGCTGTCGATGCGTGATTTTGCCGCAGCTTTTACGGTAACAGCTTTTAATGTGCTGCTGTCTGCCGCAGGCGGTTGCGCGGCTTCCGCATTGCCCTGTTTAAATGCTGGTTTTACAGCCGCAGCAGTTACAATAATTTTCCGGTAAGGTTTATAATAAAATGGCAGGCTTAAAATTGAGTCTGTCTCAGTTTTATTAAACACAACGCTGACTGTTTTTTTTGACTTTTGCACGCTGCCCTGGTAATAAAAAGATGCGGTATCATGAAAAAAAAGGTTTCCTTCCGTAAAATCGCCTTGTTCATCTACCGGTATATTTAAAAAAGTTTTGATTGAATCTCTATCATCCCGTATCATCAACGGAATTGTCTTTTCATCAAAGGTTCCTTTTTTTCCATATTTTTCTGTAGTAACCGAGCCTTTTATAATGAGTGTTTGTTCAGGCCTGTAGGCAACATCCATAAACCTCCCTGCAAGCGCAGCCTTCCATGTAAAGTAATTCCATTTATTCGTGAGCATTAAGAGGTTAAGCCTGTAGCGGGTGGCGCTTGATGTATCTGTAAAATAGCCGGCAGGGTTCGCAATATAGTTTTGAATACCCGGTAAATAAAAGTCAGAAAAAATACTGCTTTCATCATTATTGCCGCCATTTCCGTCAGCCTTTGTTACAGCCACCGAATACTGCCCCTGTACATCACCCGGCACCGTGAGTAAAAATTCATTCTTCCCGGTTGCATTTATAGTAACCGGTGACAGTGATGCAGGGGAGATAGCATTGCTGCTGTGAAGAAAAACGATTCTGTCAGCCAGCGGCTCTCCTTCCCGGTTAAATACAGTAATATGCGCTATATTATCCCCATCGTTTTTAAGTTCCAGCGGGTCACCTGCAACCAAAATTGTATCGTTATAATCGCCGGCATATTTAGGGTCGAAATTAATAGCAAGCAACCTGTTGTATTTGGCAGTATGCGCACAGATAATAATGCTTGTATACAGCTCTTTTTGAAATTTACTCCTGGCAATATGAAAATACAATTTGCTGTTGCCTGCTGAATCGGGTTTATCCACCACATGCAATACAACGCCGCTTTTTTGAATAGCGGGCAATGCGAATGTTTTGAGCGTAGTGTCTGTTTGGGATTGAGTGACAGCAGAATAGCTGAACCCCTCTTCAGGATGCATGTTAAAGCTGCCGAGCCCGTCAGCCCCGGTTTGTAGTAATGCCCTTGTGTTGCCTTTGTCGTCCATTATCTTACCACTGATGCTTACCGGGTTGCCGTATTCGTCAGCCGCCTTATAGGCAACCTGGCTTGTGAGGCCTTCTACCAGGCTGCCGCCTTCCGGGTAGAACTTTACAACATAGTTTTTACCGGCTGAAACATTTTGTACTGAATAGCTGTGTGTAAACACCGGTATATCTCTGTTAAAGAAAAAGGCTGTATCAAAATTCAGCATCCAGGCTGTGTAGGCACGCACGTGGTACACGCCCTCACCAAATGCCGAAAGTTTAAAATACCCTTCTGATGTTCCGTTTATCACCGGCAGCACCAGCCGCTTAACAAGGCGGTTATTCATATCAATTAATTCAACGTATTCAATCTTGCTGATGGAGTTATACGTGGTGTCATGAAATGGAAGCAGGTAACTTTTAAACCATACATCTTCGCCCGGTGCGTATGCATTTTTATTAAACTGCAGGTGTATTTCTTCATGCGGGTAAGCCTGGTAAAATACGTTTATTGCGTTTAATATTTTTGACTCAAGGCTGTCGCCCGGGCCCGGTGTTTTCGCGAATGATGCAACAGGAAAAGCAACTGCTATAATACAAATGCGTATTATATTTTTTCTCATGGCAATGTAGCTTTGGTCTTTAAAAGTAAACAATATTTTTTGGTATATAAAGCCGCTCGTCCAAATTCAGCCGGCTGATTGTATGCCTGCAGGTTACATGGCAAGCTGACGGGTTTACCTTTTAGCGATTTTTTGTGGCAGAAACGGGCAAAAAAAGACGCCGGCAAATCGCTTGGAAAGAATTATAAATATTGTGTAACAAAAACCATGTGTCAACGTTTATGCGTTTGATGCCTGGTTAATTACAGGCTTATATGCTCCCCGCCTGCCACAAACAAAAACTATAACAAGGCTTACCCCATTGTGGTAAGCCGCAAACTCTGCTGTATGTTTAAGAATTATTTTAAGGTGGCTTTTCGCAATTTGTGGAAAAACAAGGGCTTTACAGCCATAAATATTGTGGGCCTTTCTGTTGGCCTGGCAACATGCCTGCTTATACTGTTATACGTGATGGATGAGCTGAGCTATGATAAATACAATGTAAAGGCAGACAGGATATACCGGGTGGATGCCAATATACTTTTTGGCGGCAATCATTTTATAATGGCCGTTACGCCGGAGCCTATGGGCGCAGCTATAAAGAAAGACTTTCCGGAGGTTGAACAGGAGACACGGCTTCGCGACTACGGGGGTTTTAGCGTAAAGAAAGGTGACCAAAACGTGGTGGAAGATAAAGTGATATATGCAGATTCAACCCTGTTTGATGTGTTTACCCTGCCTATGGTTGCCGGCGACCCCAAAACGGCGCTCGTAAATCCAAAATCTGTAGTTGTTACAGAAAGCACGGCAATGAAGTACTTTAATACCACCGATGTTGTGGGCAAAAGCCTGACCGTGAATGACACTGGCTATCTTAAGATAACAGGAGTCATTAAAGACGTGCCCAAACAATCTCACTTTAATTATAACTTCTTTGTATCGTTAAACGGCTCTTTGCAATCGTGGGAGGTTAACAAATGGTCAAGCAATAACCTGCATACTTACCTGGTATTAAAAAAAGGCGCAGACCCAAAAGTACTGGAGGCAAAGTTTGATGATATGGTTGGCAGGTATATAACGTCTGAGCTAAAAGGATTGAATATGACGGTGGAGACCTTTAAAAAAAGCGGCAACTACCTGCATTATTCCCTGATGCCGTTAACAGATATTCACCTGCATTCAAACAAAACGGCAGAGCTTGGCGCCAACAGCGATATACAATATGTATATATTTTCTCCCTTATAGCGGCATTTATTTTACTGATAGCCTGCGTAAACTTTATGAACCTTTCAACAGCGCGTTCGTCAGGCCGCGCTAAAGAAGTAGGGGTTAGAAAAGTACTTGGCTCTATGCGCTCAAACCTTATCTCCCAATTTCTTGCAGAATCCATTTTGGTGGCTTTTATTTCGCTGCTGCTGGCATTAGGTTTTGCAACATTATTACTGCCTTACTTTAATCAACTCGCAGGCAAAGCAATAAGCTTTTCAGTCTTTGCCAATCCATGGTTGCTTTTGGCAATGGCGTTGCTTATGCTTGTTGTGGGACTGCTCGCCGGCAGTTACCCTGCCTTTTATCTTTCAGCCTTCAGGCCAATTGAAGTATTGAAAGGCAAACTGGCTGCGGGCTTTAAAAATAGCTGGCTGCGCAGCGGGCTGGTGGTGTTCCAGTTTTGGATTTCGATTGTGCTCATTGTCGGCACCATTGTAATATATAACCAGCTTAGTTATATACGCAATAAAGACGTGGGATTTAAGCGCGATAATATGCTTATTATAAAAAATACCTTTGCGCTGGGTAACCAGGCTGATGCTTTTAAAAATGATATTCTTAAACTTACCGGGGTTACGAGCGCTACAAAAACCGGCTTTCTGCCCACAGCAAGCTGGCGCAGCGACAGCCCTCTTTTTGCAGACCCGGCATTAGACCAAAAATCAGCCATCAGCCTGCAGATATGGAACGTGGATGCCGATTATATTCCAACACTTGGTATGCAAATGGCAAAAGGCCGCAATTTTTCCCGGCAAATGCTTACCGATTCTTCAGGGGTGATTCTAAACGAAGCGGCGGCAAAAATGCTCGGGTTTAAAGACCCTATTGACAAGAAGCTTTATTATATTAAGAATTTCGATTTAATGCATAAAGATGTGGGGACATATCATATTGTCGGCATAGTAAAAAATTTCAACTTTAATTCGCTTCGCGAAGAGGTGACACCGCTTGCATTAATGCTGAATGACCAAAACGGCAGCATTGCTTTCCGGCTAAACACAACCAATACAACAAGTATTGTTGCCAGGGTGGAAAACAAGTGGAAAGCAATGGCGCCGGGGCAGCCTTTTCAATACTCCTTTATGGATGCAGATTTTGATAATATTTACAAAGCCGAACAACGTATTGGTGAAATATTTATAACGTTTGCGGTGCTGGCTATTTTAATTGCCTGTCTTGGGTTATTTGGGTTGGTAACCTACGCTGCCGAACAACGTACAAAGGAAATTGGTATACGCAAGGTACTGGGTGCTACTGCAGGCAATATTGTAGGTATGCTGAGCAAAGACTTTGCAAAACTGGTAATAATAAGTTCAGTTATAGCATTTCCTGTGGCGTGGTGGGCTATGACGAAGTGGCTGCAGGGTTTCGCGTACCGGGTAAGCGTGTCGTGGTGGATATTAGCGGCGGCAGGTATAATGGCCCTTACAATTGCACTTGTTACGGTAAGCATACAGGCTATAAGGGCGGCGCTTGCCAACCCGGTTAAAAGCCTGAGAAGTGAGTGAGCGGTTTTGGCTATAAATAAGCCGGGGATTTTACTTGTATTGCCAATGGCTGCCATGCTTACAAACAGCGCAAAAGTGCGACGCCGCTAAAGTTGGGTATAACAACCGGGTGCCCGGAACATAAAGCCTCTGTTCCGGGCATTTTGGCTTTTACCCTGTATAGCTATACCAGGACGATACACCCTGTAACAAAATGACACAACAAGTGTATCAAAACCGTACACTTTAAAAAAAGAATAAACCGCAACTGGTTGCTAATCAATGCTAATAGGTATTGGCATGTATTTGTACCCATTATTGCGTAACATTGGGAGAAATAACTACAACATTATGATAGAACTAAAGCACGTATCGAAATGGATAACCATTGGCGGGGTAAGAACTTTCCTGCTGAAAGACGTAAACCTCAATATAAAAGAGGGTGAATTTGTATCCATTATGGGCCCTTCGGGTTCCGGTAAATCAACCCTGCTGAATGTGATGGGCATGCTGGATGAATTTGATGAAGGTGAATATAATTTTTTGCACGAGGCCGTTCATAAACTTAAGGAAAAACACCGCAGCGCCCTGTATAAAAAATACATAGGCTTTGTTTTCCAGGCGTATCACCTGATTGACGAACTTACCGTGTACGAGAATATTGAAACGCCGCTTATTTACAGCGACAGCAAAACAGGGGAAAGAAAGGCCATTGTAGCAGATATTTTAGACCGTTTCCAGATTGTGGGCAAGAAGGACCTTTTTCCCACGCAGCTCTCGGGCGGCCAGCAGCAGTTGGTAGGTATAGCCAGGGCGCTGGTGGGCAAACCTAAATTGATACTGGCTGACGAACCAACAGGTAACCTTAACAGCAAGCAGGGCGAAGAAATTATGGAACTGTTTAAAAAGCTGAATGAAGAAGACGGGGTTACCATAGTGCAGGTTACACACAGCGAAAAGAATGCTGAATACGGTTCGCGCATCATACACCTGCTTGACGGAAGGATAGAAAGAATAGAAGAAAAGTAATGTGTTTTTTGCCTTAACAAAATGTGTTTATGTTAAAAAGCTTTTTTAAAACCGGCTGGCGCAGCATTAAGCGCAACAAAATGTACTCATTCATTAACGTGTTTGGGTTAAGCGTTGGTATTGCGAGCTGTATTTTAATAGGCCTGTATATAACAGATGAGCTTAGTTACGACAAGTTTAACACCAACAGCGACAGGATTGTACGGGTGGTGCATGAGTCTGCCCACCAGGGCACTGTTGAAACCGGCGCTGTTACAGGTACAAAAGCCGGTCCGCAGTTAAAGAGAACTTTTTCTTTTGTTGAAGACTATGCCCGCCTTATTAATACAACAAGGGTTGTAAAATATAAAGACAGGCTTTTTACAGAAAAAAATGTTTTGTATGCGGATGCCCCGTTTTTCAAAATATTTTCTTTTAGCCTGCTGCAGGGCGATGCCGCTGATGTGCTTAGCCAGCCAAATGAAGTGGTGATAACCCGCTCAATGGCCGATAAGTATTTTGGCAGTGAAAACCCAGTTGGTAAAACACTGAATTTTGGTACGCGGGGAGATTATATTGTAACAGGCGTATGTAAAGATGTGCCCGGCAACTCGCAAATACAGTTTGATTTTGTGGCTTCATTTACCTCACTTCCCGCATCAAAAACCGAAGAGTGGTGGACACAGAATTATATCACCTACCTGTTACTGCATAAAGGAACCAATATAGCCGATGCGCAAAAGCAGGTAGATAACTATATGCGCGGTACGGTAACGAGGGAGTTAAAACTGGGCGGAAGCACCTACGGTAATGATTACCTGAGTTATAACCTTGAGCCTTTGCTGACAGTGCATTTACACTCCCCCAATGATGGCCTGGAACCTAATGGCAACATAAACTACGTATATATAATGCTGGCCATTGGCCTGCTTATACTTGTTATAGCCTGCATAAACTATACTAACCTTACCACTGCGCAATCAGCCACAAGGCTGGGGGAGATTGGTATGCGCAAGGTAATGGGGGCGCAGCGCTGGCAACTGTTTGGGCAGTTTGTTGGCGAAAGCGGCCTGGTTACATTTATTGCTTTAATACTTGCGCTGGTTACCTGTACAACGCTGCTGCCATTGTTTAACAGCATTACCGGCAAGGCATTAACAACAACCACGCTTCTCGCCCCGCTGCCCATACTATCAATGCTGGTGCTTGGCGTTATAGTTAGTTTTATCGCCTGCGCGTATCCTGCGTTTATTTTATCGGGCACACGCCTTTCAAAAATATTAAAAACAGGTTTTAGTTTTTCAAAATCGGGCAATGCCCTGCGCAAGTCGCTTATAGTGGCACAATTTGTTATATCGGTATTTCTTATCATTGCTACAATAGTGGTGCAGGAGCAATTGCATTACATGCAGCACAAAAGCCTGGGATATGATAAGGAGCATGTGCTTGTGCTGCCGCTGGATGCAACAAGCCTTAAAAATTATGATGGCTATAAAGCAGGCCTTAAGCAGATTGCGGGCGTAGAGAATGTGGCATCGGCATACGAGTCGCCGGTTGATATTGGCTGGGGGGATATGATAAAGAAAACAAGCGAGTCGTCAGACAAAGGTATCAGTGTAAATGCGCTGCCTGTTGACCTTGACTTTGTTAACACAATGAAGATACCGATAATTGCAGGCACCAATTTTACGCGGGCCGATTTTGCCGCCATGGATACATCAAACGATGGCGCCAACTACCACTATTCTTTCATCATCAATGAAAGCCTCGCCAAAGCATTGGGTTACACTCCAGAGGAAGCCATTAACAAAACCATCTATAAAAATTTTCCCGGCACCATAAAAGCCGTGGTAAAAGATTTTCATTTTACTTCCCTGCATGAAACCATAAAACCGCTGGCAATGTTTCTTAATGATGGTATGTTATACAGCACTTTTGTACGTATTAACAGCCCGGACATAGCCGGCACTATAAACAAGATTGGCGCTTACTGGAAGGCACGCGTGCCTGACCGGGCATTTGAATATCATTTTCTTGACGAAGATTACAACAACCTTTATAAAGCCGAGCAAAAAACAGCATACATTTTCAGTGTGTTTGCAGTAATTGCACTGGTACTGGCCTGCCTTGGCCTGTTTGGCCTCGCCGCTTTTACTACTGTACAACGCACCAAAGAAATTGGCGTTAGAAAAGTGTTAGGCGCGGGCGTGGCAACCATTATAAACCTGCTGTGCAGGGAGTTTCTGCAACTGGTAATAATTGCTTTTATAATAGCTGCGCCGGTGGCCTGGCTTGTATCGCAAAAATGGCTGCAGGATTTTGCTTACCGCATTAATATAAACTGGTTGATTTTTGCCGGCGCCGGCGTTTCAGTAATGGCTGTTACGCTGTTTACAGTAGGGTATCACGCGCTAAAGGCAGCATTAAGCAACCCTGTTAAAAGTTTAAGAACGGAATAATTATTTCAAAGACCAATTATACAGAAACCACGAAAGCCGTGTACAACCGGCAAAAACAAAAACAAAAGAACTACGGAAATGAAAAGTGTTACGACCAAGAAAGCCCGCTGGATGATAATGTTAGGCCTTATGATTGCAGGCAGCAGTTTTGCACAGGACACTACTGCGCTTACCGGCACCGTTACCCTTGACCAGTGTATAGCCATAGCTATTAAAAATAACCTGCAGGTTAACCAAACCAACTTCCAGTCGCAGCAAAGCAAGGTGTACCTGATGGAAGCCCGCGGTAATTTTTTGCCCTACATTTCAGGCAACATCAACCATTACCTTAGCGAGGGCAGGGTAATTAATACTGCCGATAACAGCTATGCCACGCAAAGTTCAACCGGCGCAAGCTGGGGCTTAAACCTGAACGTTACTGTGTGGAACGGCGGCGCTATACGCAACAATGCTTCGGCATACAAATATTCTGAAGAGGCTAGCCGCATGGACGTTCAGCAGCAGAAAGACAATATAAGCATTAACGTT
Source organism: Chitinophagaceae bacterium (assembly GCA_035550215.1). Lineage (GTDB taxonomy): Bacteria > Bacteroidota > Bacteroidia > Chitinophagales > Chitinophagaceae > JABDFW01. The sequence continues at coordinate 142,741 of DASZPM010000015.1, forward strand.
ATACTTGCTTACCTGCAGGTACTGAGTAATGAAGAGCAGTTGGCTGCTGCAATATCGCAGGTAGATGCGGTAAAACAACAGGTACAAAAGTCAACTGATTTAAACGAAGCCGGTGCACTGTCAAACCCGGCAGATCTCGCCAACCTTAAAGGCCAGCTTGCTTCTGCGGAATTAAACGTGGTAAGCTACCAGCGCGCGGTAGAAACCTCAAAAATAACCCTGCTGCAATACCTTAATGTGCCTTATACCAGCAATTTTGAACTGCAGAAAATTAGTGCCAATGTTACCCCTGAGTCCTATGGTTCATCAGCCGATGATATTTATTTGCAGGCGTTGCAAAACCTACCGCTGGTACGTTCAGGCCATCTCAAAACGCTCAGTGCTGAAAAAGGCCTCAAAGCGGCCAAAGGCCAATTGTGGCCGCAGTTATCTTTTGGCCCCAGCGCAGGCTCCAACTACTCAAGCCTTGCTACCGAGCCGGTAGCGCCTCACAACAAAATACCCTATTTTACCCAGTTGGGTAACAACTTCGGTTCAAGCTTTAGCCTCGGCCTCAGCATACCCATTTTAAACGGCTTCCGCAATAAAGGCGCCGTGCAGCTTGCCAGGATTTCGCTTAACCAGGCCAAGTTTAACGAAACCACCAATAAAACCGTGCTGCAGCAAAATATAAAGCAGGCAGTAGTAAACGTTAATGCAGGCTACGACAGCTACCAGAAAATTGAAGAGCAGGTAACAGATTTTACCGAAGCCGCCCGTGTAGCACAGGTAAGGTTTAACCAGGGCGTTACCACCGTGGTTGAGTACATTGTTGCCAAAAGCAGTGCAGACCAGGCAACACTAAACCTTATAGCCACCAAGTACGATTATATACTGCGTACCAAAATCCTGGACTACTACCAGGGTAAGCTTAAGTTTCAGTAACCACTATCAAATATATATCCATCCAAACAGCAGTCATCAAAGGCTGCTGTTTTGGTTTTACCCGGCCTTCACTTTCTTTTGTCAGGAAAAGAAAAGTAAATGTGATGCTGAAACATATTTCGCCCGTGTCCCCTGCTTTTCCCGTATCCATACCTTAAAGAACTTATTCCCCATAACCTCCCCCCATGCTTCAATCACCTATCTTTGCCCTGTAACGATTTTTATTGCACTTATGAACACTACGGCCAACACAGAATGGATGAAAGAACTGCTGTACGAAAAACAGCAGCGCTTTGAAAAAATAAAACAGGGCGGCGGTAAAAAAGCCATCGCACGCCAGCGCGAAAAAAACAAGCTCACCCCGCGCGAACGCATAGCCTACCTCTGCGATAATGACCAGCCCTTTATAGAAATTGGCGCTTTTGCCGGTTACGATATGTATGCCGAACAGGGCGGCTGCCCCGCCGGCGGTACCGTGGCCGGTGTTGGCTATGTTAGCGGCAGGCAGTGTGTAATACTCGCCAACGACCAAACCGTTAAAGCGGGCGCATGGTTCCCCATCACCGGCAAAAAAAACCTGCGCATGCAGGAGATTGCCATGGATAACCACCTGCCTGTTATTTACCTGGTTGACAGCGCCGGCGTTTTTCTGCCCATGCAGGACGAAATCTTTCCCGACAAAGAACATTTTGGCCGCATATTCCGCAACAACGCCCGCATGAGCGCTATGGGCATTACCCAAATAGCTGCCGTGCTTGGCCCCTGCGTGGCCGGTGGCGCTTACCTGCCTATTATGAGCGACGAAACGCTTATGGTGGAAGGCAACGGCAGCATTTACCTTGCCGGCCCTTACCTGGTTAAAGCAGCCATTGGCGAGGACGTTGACCACGAAACGCTGGGCGGCGCCGCCACCCATAACGAGATAAGCGGCATTGCCGACTATAAATGCACTACCGAACACGAGTGCCTTGACCGTATTAAGGAAATTATGGGCCGCCTTGGCCATACACCCAAAGCCGGTTTTGACCGTGTGGAGACCGTGCCCCCACTTAAACAACCTGCGGACATTTACAACGCCATGCCCGCCCATAACGCAAAGCCTTACGACGTAATGGACATAATTGACTGCATTGTTGACGCAGGCAGCTTTCAGCCGTTTAAGACAGACTACGGCAAAACCATTGTATGCGGTTATGCCCGTATTGACGGCTGGGCTGTGGGCATTGTAGCCAACCAGCGCCTGGTGGTTAAAACCAAAAAGGGCGAAATGCAACTGGGCGGCGTACTGTACAACGACAGCAGTGACAAGGCAGCCCGCTTTATTTTGAACTGCAACCAAAAGCGCATACCCCTGGTGTTTTTGCAGGACGTAACAGGCTTTATGGTAGGCAGCCGCAGTGAGCATGCCGGCATTATAAAAGACGGCGCCAAGCTGGTAAATGCCGTAGCCAACAGCGTGGTACCCAAAATAACCATTATAACCGGCAACAGCTTTGGCGCGGGCAACTACGCCATGTGCGGCAAAGCCTACGACCCCCGTTTTATTTACGCCTGGCCCGGCGCTAAAATTGCCGTTATGGGCGGCGACCAGGCCGCCAAAACGCTGCTGCAAATACAAACCTCGGGCAGGGAGGTACCCCCCGAAGAGCAAAAGCAACTGCTTGACGAAATAAAGAGCCGCTACGACCGCCAAACCACCCCCTACTATGCCGCCGCCCGCCTGTGGGTGGATGATATTATTGACCCCGCCGATACCCGCATGCTCATAAGCGAGGGCATTAACGCCGCCAACCACAACCCCGAGATGAAAGACCTTAAGGTAGGCGTGTTCCAGGTGTAGAAAAGGAGGACATAGTTGGACAAGGGAGGAATGCATTTTACTATAATTAGCTGATTATTAATATATTATAAAAATTTTACACATTTTTTTTAAAATGTTCAACCCTGGTTTATCCGCGGTTACTGCCATAAACCCGGCAACCTGCATCCGTTAATCCCCGGTACAACGCTATCGTCACGGCGGGGCTTTGCCTGGCCAAAGCCGTGGCCATCTCTAATGGGAAATTCAGGAGGATAAAGGAGGACGAGGGAGGAATGCATTTTACTATAATTATTTGATTATTAATAGTTTATAAAAATTTTACACATTTTTTTTAAAATGTTCAACCCTGGTTTATCCGCGGTTACTACCATAAACCCGGTAACCCGCATCCGGTAATCCCGGTACGACGCTATCGTCATGGCGGGGCTTTGCATGGCCTTTGGCTGGCCAAATTCGAGGCCATCTCTAATGGAAAATTCAGGATAAAGGGGGATGAGGGAGGAATACATTTTATCTTAATTAATTGATTTTAAATATATTATAAATTTTTTACGCATTTTTTTAAAAATTCCCTTTAGTGCGCTTTGCGGTGTACCATTTTTCAACACAAAGAGCACGGAGAAAAACCAGCAAACGCCCCCGCTCCGGCGCATCAAAAAAATCAGGCCAAAATCGTGGTAAGGGAGGAATGGCATTTCACATAATATATTCATTTTTAATTACTTATTGAAATTTTTACGCATTTTTCAAAACATTTGCCCTGTTTCAATCACCAGGCATGGCATAAAAATCAGTACCATCCTGTTTATATATATAAAAATGGCCGGGGTGTCTCACTTTTTTTGAGGATTTTTTTGCGTTATTATGCCGCTTATACCCGGTGCCGTTAAGGGGTGAAGCCCCGCAATCCGCCAGCACAGGGCAAAGCCCTGTGTAATAAACGCACTACTATTTCAGCCCTGTAAGGGCGTAATCGTTTTTACAATATTTTACGCATAAGGCAACGTTGCGGGAATGTAAGCTTCCCCAAACATGGGAAGGCTGCAGGAAAACAGGAAAGAAGCCTGTGTGAAAAGGTAAACGCCCTGGTTTTACAACAGAATAATATGTCAGCATTTTGCAGCCGGCTACCCTGCACAGCAGGGCTTTTTATTACACCTCGCTGGCCAGCCACACGCAAAACCCAACCACAAGGCTAAAGGGAGCAGCAAGGTCTAAAATGAATAGATATGGATAGCACAGTTCGTTACAGCTTTGTTATTACAATCGAAAGCCGAATCAAGAGATTGATTTATACACCCTTGTACTGAACCAAGTCCTTATTGATTTATAACCCATACCTACCAATCCAATCAAGAAGGATTAAATTTACAGAGCTTCACAAAATAAATCCCAAAATTGCTGAAATGTATGCTATCCGAGATATTGAGGTCATAACTCTTTACTGAAACACTTTGCTTGGTACCTGAAAAAATATCCTGAATAACTTGGTCTGAACTACTCTCGTCAAGTTCTGGTTGTTCATATTTAATTATACCGAAGGAAATCAACCTGTCGACATATAGCGCCATTTTTTCTTCACTAAACTTCAAAGTATTTCTTATTACGCTTGGAGCGAAGGTTATATAATCAACAGGAACAAATTTCTTTACGCGTAATACTTGGTGGTCACTTTCTTTCCATTTCTCCAGTTTCCTAATTTCTTCATGCTTAAACTTTGTGTATAAATGGTCAAGCAATAGAATTTCATTCGGTGTAATTTCTTTTAAGACTTCTATACATTTTAAATCGAATGCTTGTTCTGCATCAGTTGTAGAAATATTGGCTATAACATTTGCCCAAATGACTTGCATTTTCTCGTCTTCTTCAAGTGATGAATACTCAATTAAAGGTGCTAAAGTTTTCAGATTAACTTGTGTAGGTTCTAAACCGCGACTTGAAATCAAATCATTTGCCTTTGTAAAAATCGTTACTTGATTCTTAAAACGTCTAAATCTAATTTGATCGCTAATTAATTCGCCAGTTTCTGTAATAGCAGGGCCAAGTAGTTTACCAAGGAATTTTTCAGCGCCATCTATAACTCGCTTTGGAATATTTACAGCTTCTATCAGTTTACCTAAGTCGCTCATACAATTAGGGGTAATTTAAATGTAAGTTAGAGGAAATTTTGAGAAGTATTGAGTTTGTAAGGATTTTGAAATGCAGGAAGAAGCGATACATAAATTATTTCCCCGCTCTTCCCCGCTCTTCGAAATTTCGCCGCTCTTCGGGATTTGCAATCCCTAAAATATCCCAAGTCCCATCGAAGGATTTATAATCCTTCCATATTATCAATTCATTAAAAATATACCAATTCCTCGTTACTCCGGGTGTTCCGCGGGGCACCTGGATTTGCGGATAAAAGCCCTTTTGCAAAGGGCATCAAAAACTTACAGCCGATTTTGATGTTCTTAAGCAACCGAACATAGGCCAGGAGATGCTGAAACCCCGCTCTTCGGGATTTGCAATCCCGAAGCCCTATCGAAGGATTTGTAATCCTTCCATATTACCATTCAACCAAAATATGCCAATGCCAGTGCACCTTTACGAATACCCCAATAATCTCCTGCGCTGCTCATAAGGTATTCCTCTTCTTTTTCCACAATACCCGCCCGTACAGGGTTTTGGTGTATATACTTCAGTTTTGTTTCAAAAAAATTTCTCGTTGTAATTTCTTCCCCATGGTATCCCTCTTCCCAAAACCATATCCTTTCATCGTAATGCAAAATCCTGGGCAACCATTTTTTCCTGCTTTCCCGCTCATTTTCTTCAATTGCTCTATAAATACTTTTCGAGGTAAATTTTTTCATATCCCTGATTACGTCACTTAAGTTTTCATTCTTTGCCCTTATTATCATGTGAAGGTGATTACTCATAATAACCCATGCATACACTTCAAGCCCTTTATTGGTTTGGCAATATTTAATACTCTTCAGTAATTCATCCTTGTAAACCTGTCTTGTAAAAACGTCTGCCCATTGATGTACGGTAAAAGTTACAAAATATACCCCACCCTGGTCTTTAATGTTATACCCAAAGCTCATGCAGGCAATGTATAAATACTATAAATAGTTTGCATGGTAAGTTACACTTTATTCCGGTTTGCAAAACCAGTGATAGGGCTTCAGGATTGCAAATCCTGAAGAGCGATGTGAAAAGTGCTGCCCATACGGTACGGGTATACGGTTTTACCTATACATATTAAGCACCCGTACAGCCGTACAGGGGCTATGGTAAAACAAAAAAAGGGAGCAATAGACATTGCCCCCTGCCACTTGCTTGTTATTATGGCTTACCTAAAAATTTACCGGTGCATGGTGGTATCTGCACAGCTTCGCCCGTTATAATAGCCATGGCAAAACCCGCCGTGCCACCCGCCGCCGCGAAAGAAAAATGCCCCCGTAGCAATAAACAAAACAATAACCAGTATGCAGGCTACCCTTGCAAGCGTGGTAAGCGCCGGTTTTTTGGCAAACCCGCCAAACACGTACCCTATAATAAACACCATACAGGCGGCAAACAACACGCGTGTTAATACAAAAAATACAATAGGCATAATGCAAAATTTACAGTACAAAAAATGGGTGTAACCCCTTACCGGTATCAAAATTATTTGCCTGCACGCCGCCATACAGGGCAGAATATACAACAAGCCGCTATGGATAGATGTAAGGGATAAACAGGATGATTTGCCGCCACCGGCATTGCCATACAATGCGCCGTGCTGCCCCTTTGCCCTTCGGCATTTGCAATGCCGAAGCCCTGTTAAAGTATTTGTAATCCCCCCTGCCGCATATTTTGTATGGCGCAGTTTAATTGTTTACCTTTCGGCTGCCAATAATTGCGTATGCGTAAACCATTGCTGCTTATTGCGGGGCTGCTTTTTTTAACGGCGGTTGAAATACTGCGGGTGTATTTCATCATGCCTTTCCCGGGCAGCCAGCAGTCAAACACCGTTGGTGTGGCCTATTTTATTGATGCTTATATATGGCTGCTGCGGCTGGCGGGCGTTGCTGTTGTTATAAGCCCTTTGCTGTACTACCTGCGCAGGGGTAAATGGTGGCAAAAAACTATATTGGTTATTGCGGTGCTGGTGTACGAGTTTATTTTTTACCTGTTTGATTTTAAATTTTTGGCAGACAAAATGTTTTACCAGCCAAAGCAAAAATTGTTTGCCGCAGCATCTGCCGACAGTATTAATAAAAACCAGCTTATTATAGGTGTGGCCATTAATGGGCAGGCAAAGGCTTACCCTATTGAGGTTATCGGGTATCACCACCAGGTAAAAGATACCGTGGGCGGCACGCCTGTTATGGTTACCTATTGCACGGTATGCCGCACGGGGCGGGTGTACAGCCCGTTTGTAAACGGTAAATACGAAACCTTCAGGCTGGTGGGTATGGACCATTTTAATGCTATGTTTGAAGATGCCTCTACCAAAAGCTGGTGGCGGCAAGAGAGCGGCACCGCCATTACCGGTAAGTTAAAAGGTACGCAACTGCCCGAGCTGCCCAGCCGGCAAATGCGCCTTGGCGACTGGTTGCACTTATACCCCAACAGCCTGGTGCTGCTGCCGGATAGCCATTATACCGCTGATTACGACGATTTAAAGGGATATGATATTGACACGCTGCACAGTAGCCTGGAGAAGCGGGACAGCGCATCGTGGGCGTTAAAAAGCTGGGTTATTGGAGTAAATATTCACGGCGAGGCAAAAGCCTACGACTGGAATGTGTTAGACAGGGATAAATTGATAGAAGATTCCGTGGCAGGCGTGCCGTTACTGCTTACGCTGGAAAACAACGGGCAAACTTTTTACGCCCTTAACAGGAATGTTGGCGGCAGGGCGCTGCATTTTGCAATAGCAGATATACCCGCACCGGGTGGCGGCACAGCGCATACGATGATGGATAAAGAAACAAATTCAACCTGGCGTATAAATGGTGTTTGTATTTTTGGCGCGTTAAAAGACAGCGCCCTGCAGCCGGTGCAGGCGTACCAGGAGTTCTGGCATTCGTGGAGTACGTTTCACCCCAATACTAAAAAAGGGGAATAGCGGAATTTGAAAGAATAATTACAGGTATTATGAATGAAAAACTTGGTGAATTAATTTGGCATTTACTATTGTTAGGTGGCTTTGTGTACGCTTTTTTAATAATGCACAAGCTGGTAAAAACATCTGTTGACGTTAAAACTTTACAGCGGCCAACGGTGTTTATAAGGTTACTGGTATATATAGGGTTACTGGTGTTTGCCCTTGCAGTGGTGCTTGATGTATTGGGAAAATAAAAAATATATGCTATGCAAATAGGCTATTTTGTTATTAGCGGCAATAATTGTTTTGAACCCGCGTGCAGCTTTATAAAGTATGAATATAAAATACAGTATGAAAAGCCGTTGCACAGTGGTATTTTATACTGTACGGAACAGTTTAGTGTAGCGGCCAACAATGATTTACTGCTGGTAATAACGGTTGAAAGGGTGGAGGACAGGGATAATGAAATTCAACTGGAAATAATTGCGGGTGGCGGCGGCTCAGGCATGTTTAATGTAACCTGGGGCAACGAGGAACGCAGGGTACATAAATTTTATAACAATATGGCAGGATTTTGCGAGTCGGCAGGATATGATATATCAGCCCTTGCTGAAAAATAATTTTGCTTTTGCCTGGTAAATATGACAATGTTTAAAAAGATTTTAGGTATTGCTTTTTGTATAAGTTTTAATACAATCGCTTTCGCGCAGCAGCAACCCGACACTACCATTGATGTACAGCATTACAGTTTTAAAATTGATGTAAACGACAGCAATAATATTATACAGGGCGATGCTACTGTTACCGTTAAGTTTTTGCAGGATGAAGAGAACCTGGTGCTTGACCTTGCAGGAAGAAAAAACGGCGACTCCGGCATGCTGGTAACGGCGGTTATGGAAGGAAGTAAGCTGTTGCCCTACAACCTGGATGCACAGCATGTTTTTATACAGGCCGAAGCCAAAGCGGGGCAGGTGCGCAGCTTTACAATAAGCTATAACGGCATACCTGCTGACGGCCTCATCATCTCCACCAACTATTATCATCGCCGCACCTTTTTTGGCGATAACTGGCCTAACCGTGCCCATAACTGGCTGCCCTGCAAAGACCATTTGAGCGACAAGGCCACGGTTGAATTTATTGTAACAGCGCCGGAACATTACCAGGTAGTGTCAAACGGTGTGCAAACGGAAGAAACAAACCTGCCGGGCCACAGGCGGCTGTCGCATTGGGTAAGCGGGGCTGAATTGCCCACCAAGGTAATGGTAATTGGCGTGGCTGATTTTGCAATGAATTATATTGGCAATGTTGACGATATACCCGTGTATAGCTGGGTGTACCCCGAAGACAGGGATACAGGCTTTGCTACCTACGCGATAGCGAAAGAGATTTTGCCTTTTTACATAAGCCGTATAGGGCCGTATGCTTATAAAAAGCTGGCGAATGTGCAGAGCAAAACCATTTTTGGCGGTATGGAAAATGCCAGCGCCATTTTTTATTATGAGAAGTCAGTAAGTAACCCCGGCGCAGAAGCATTGATGGCGCATGAAATTGCCCACCAGTGGTTTGGTGATAATGCTACCGAAAAAAACTGGCAGCACCTGTGGTTAAGCGAAGGCTTTGCCACTTACATGACACACCTGTACCACGAAAACAAATACGGCCTTGACAGCTTTAATAAAAGGATGGAAACAGACAGGAAGGCAGTGATAGCCTTCTCCAAAAAACGGCACACACCAGTTGTTGACACAACGTATGGCAACGACATGATGCAACTGCTTAATGCCAACAGCTACCAAAAAGGCGGCTGGGTGCTGCACATGCTGCGCCGCAAATTAGGCGACAGTACTTTTTGGAAAAGTATTCGCACATATTACGCAACCTACGCAGGCAAAAATGCCAATACTACAGACTTGGAAAGAATATTTGAAAACGTGAGCGGTAAAAACCTTTCGCAGTTTTTTACGCAGTGGTTATATACCCCCGGCCAGCCGGGGCTTGCTATAGAATGGAAATATGATGCAGGCACAAAAGCCGTACATATTACAGTGCAACAGCAACAGGATGTTTTATTCCATTTTCCGCTGGAGATAGCGCTTGCCGGTGGTTCATCATCATCAATCACCAAAACGTTTGATGTAAAAGATAAAACCACCAGCTTCAGCGTGCCGGTTGCATTTAAACCAACCACATTAAATGTTGACCCTAACGTAAATTTGTTGTTTGAAGGAACGGTGAAGGAAATAAAATAAATATTTATTAACATCGACTTAATAATAACTGACTAATTGGGCTGAACCCCCACTACTGCCCTAAATAAGCTGCTATTATTTGCAAACGCATTTTATTCAATTCCTCAATAGTATTGCTGTTTGATAGTAATATAAATGTGAGATTTTTATTAACCAGGTGCACCCAATTTGCGCTATGCCCGTAACCTTCGCCCTGTCGCTCGGCAAACAGCGTGTTTACGGCGCCAAACTTTTTAGGGTACACCCAAAACCCCAAAGCTACATCTCCTAATGCTGCATACGAGGTAAGCATGGTGTCTAAAGTGCTTTTTTTAATAATGGTATGGTTAAAAATAGCCTGGTCGAAAGTTAATAAATCCCGCGGGGTTGAATACATGGCCCCCGCTGAAAACAAATTATCAACATAGGAGTTGGTGGGCATATAAAATATATGGGCAGAATCGTTATAAAAATAGCCTTCATCAAGGTTTTTAACAATATCGTTGTGGTGCAAAAAACCGGTATTTATCATTTTTAAAGGTTGTAATATTTGCTCTTTTAAAACCTGCTGATAAGGTTTATGATATATGGTTTCAATTATTTTACCCAGCAGTATAAAGTCGCCATTGTTGTAGTTAAATGTAGTGCCGGGCGTAGTAATTAATTTTCCCGATAGGAATGTATTTACAAAGCTGTCCAAATCCCATATTGTATTATCGTAAGCTTTGTGTATCATTTCGGGAGAGCTCATATCAATATTTTCTCTGCCGCTGCTGTAGGTAAGCAGGTTTCTTATAGTAACTTTTTTTGCAGCTTCACCTTTATATGCAGGATAGTAGGCAGAAATAGTGGAATCGAGGCTGATTTTTCCTCTTTCAAACAACTGCATTACCAATGTCGCAGTAAAAGTTTTGGTAAGGGAAAAAATATGAAATTTTGTTTTGCCTGAAAACCCAATATCATAATGCCTGTTTGCAAGGCCTGTGTATTTTAAATAGGCAATTTTACCGCTTTTTGCAATTAATATGGCGCCGTTAAAGTGCCCGTTTTGTATGCAGGAATCAACAGCTTTATCAACCCGTGGTATTTGGGAGCAAGCCGCACATGAAATTAGTATGCTAAGAAATAAGGTAGTGTCTCAGTTTGGTTTTTAATTTCCTCCAAATGGACCAAACCACGTAGGGTTATTACCTGTTGCCGCCCTGTACTCCTCAATATCTAAATATTGCTTGCTTAAAATCACCGATGTAATCATTTTACCTTTATTATATTCTCGCACTCTTTCTTCGGCTGCTCGTTTTACAAAATTTGGGTCATAACCTTGTCCACCTATGGGAATAATAACACCATCTTTTCCATCAATAAATACCTGTACTTGGGCTATATAATAATTTTTCATTTCGGGTAATATATTTATGTTGTTTTGATTTTTAGAGAAGGTCGGTTTGAAAAAATTACTTTTTAAATTTATTTAGGATTTTATCCCTGGAGATAGGCGGGATATAAAAATTTGAAATTGGAGTATCTTTAGTAATAACTGATTGAATCCCCCTTGAATGATTCAATGAAATCCCTACTAAAAATATCAAAAATTCTTTGTCGGGTATATCATTATTTATTACTACATCCGCAAAATTGGAAATCTTAAAATCATTTTCTACCTGCATAGACAATAATAAATCGCCCAATAAATAAAAGTCGTAGCTAATTATAATTTGTATTATTTGGGTGGTGGGAAAAAGTTTGAAATCAGTTTCAACTTCAAAACGAAAATCTTTAAATTCTTGAGAATTTAAAGTCGAAGGGATTTTTTTAACAGAGTTAGTTAAGTCTATTCTGGCAATACTGAATGTAATGCCTGCTAAGTGTTTATTACGAGTTGGTTTTTGTTCGCCTTTTGCCATTACCTATAGTAATTATAAGTATCACACATTTCAAATGATGCATTAGCGGGATTCCTTCTTGTCTGAATTTTTCTTAAATTAATTACGTCTATTCCTTTCCTATCAGGGTTAAATGTTATGATTTCATTTACATGATAATGTTCCACTATTTTTATCTTTTTAAGTACAATTCCTGTTTTAGCAATCTCCTCCTTTCTGATTCTTATAAAGGATTTTATTATAAATACTACGAAAATTCCAACCATTACGACGGCTATAATAGAAAGATAAATTAGCGCTGATGGTATGTGAACAGACGAGTTCATTTTTAGTTATTTTTAGAGTTATGCTTGTTTACGCTTTCCTGATAAAATATCACGCCTTTTAATCCGATGCAATAAATACTTGTAAACCCCACATAGCCGTAAGTAAATCCGTTTAGAATACCTGCGTCGGCTGTAATCCTATTATTTGGATTAAATAAATAAAACGAAATTACCAGAGCTATTATTATCAAAGAAAAAGCAAAACTTCTCCATCCCATATGATGGTTTACCGATAATAAATAGTCAGACCCTGCACCACTCATAAGGGCAATGCAAAGAAAGACTATAACATAGTCATCAATTATCTTGCCGTTAATATGATGAGTAAAAATGGCAGCAGAGGCGAAAACCAACAGAAGGGAAGCTAAACCAAATATTGTCCCAAAAAACAGCCACAAAAGTGCTCTGCCAATTGATAATACTCTAAGCATACCGTTAATATAGGGTTATAGTTTTAGTAAATTCTATTGAAAGAGGCGTAAGATAATGATGTGTTGTTATTAATTTGACATCAATATAATAATTGTTTTCTATAAATGCAAGCCTTTCTTAAAAAAAAATCCTTTTTGGATGAAAATGGGGTAAAAAAAGGATAAATTAAAGCATTTAAGTAGAAATTAGTCCGCTAATTTAACAATGTCTTCTATGCTTAAAAACCTTTTAGATAGACCTGCTGCCATTGCGGGTGTTACCCTTAATGTTTTATGCTGCCTTACAAAGTTGTAGTAAACGAAGTGTAAAGCAAGTGCATGGCAATGATTATCTATCTTTTTGCTGAAAGCATTTGTAAGCCGCGTAAAGCGGCGGTTGCTCATGCGTATAGTTAAATTTTGACGCTCTACATAAGATGTGCTTATATGATTTTCGTCCGGATTACCAATGATAACAGTTTTTTTTGCGCCTGTACATTCAGCGGGGCTGTACTTCTTTTCAGTAGTACCCTGATTATCGTTATTACCACCGTATAGCTTCACTAATTGGGCAAAATCAATCCTACTGCCAAAGCTATCATAAACAGCCTCTAAATAAGCCTTTAAACCGTCTGTGGTTAGTTGTACTTTATTCTTTAAACGAATGGCTACATTATTCATAAAGGTATTTGCACTTTCAGCGTCCCTTTGACCTACAAAAAAATCTATAATTAATTTGCTATCTGCATCTATCGCAGTCCATGTCCACACATCCCCTACGTTATCCATGTTCTCAGGTGCGTTCTTTTCTTTGGCATAAACGAAACTCCAAATTTCATCACATTGCACCCGTTTAGAGGCCACGTCAACAACCATTTTATTATGGAATAATTGGCAGGCTATCCCAACATCAACAAGAAGTTTGGTAACTGTATTTATTGACACATCACAAACCCGTGAAGTAGAACGCATACTTGACCCTTCAACAAGCATGTTGATTATTTGCATTCTCTTTTGTAATGGTAACTTATTCATATACCAAATATATGTTCTTTTGCTTAAACGGTCAAGCATTTGTTCATTTTAAATGTTAAAATATACTTAACACTTGTAGTTATGGCTATAGCCTGTTATCTTAAGGGGCGCAAAGGTATAAATTTTAATTAAATAATCAACCTATAAGTTGATAATATGGGAATAATTGGTATTTTCGTTAATAATGAAACATTCGAGGGATTGCATTCCTTCGTTTACGAAACCAATCCCGGCGACAAAAATCATCATGAAAATGACCCAGAATGCGAGTTTGAAAAACTATTCTCACAATGGACTGATGTTGAATATGTATCTAATTATTTACTTAAAAATAAATCTTTTTGCGAAACGGAGTATTTTAATGGGTCAACTATGGATGACTTAATTGAAAAAGTACTTTCTGAAGCAAACGCACTTGAGGAATTGATATACACCTATGCAACTGACGGGAATAATAATGATGACAAACTTCAAATGATTTTTAAACCGTTGCACAATAATGAACACCTTCTGCCAGTTCATCAAAAAACAAAAGCTAAAGCATCCAAAGGAGGCTTATTGCGAATTTATGCGATTCGTTTAGGTGACAACACATTTATAGTTACAGGAGGAGCTATCAAATTAACGCATTTAATGGAAGAACACGAGGACACAATAAAGGAATTAGAAAAGATAGAAACAGCAAAAAAATACTTGAGAGCACACGATATTCAATTTGTTGAAGATTTAATATATTACTATGAGCCAGAATGAAAATTTAAAAAAGATATCAAAGGGTGTTTCGTCCAAATGGCGACAAGGTGCTGAATATAGAAATAAAAACAGATGGTTAATATATTCTTCAAAAATTGCAAGAAGGGTTCTTGCAGCTATTGATGGTAGTCCGGAATTAAATCAAGCCAAATTAGCCGCATTGCTGAATGTTAGCCCTCAACATATAAGTAAAATAGTAAAAGGGAAAGAGAATTTAACTTTAGAAACTATTTATAACCTTTCCCAGGCATTATCTGTTGAGCTTATTTCATTCCCTACCTATAAATGGAATGAAACTAAAAACATTGAGATAACGGTTGAGTCAAGCAGCATGACCGTTATTTTAGTAATCTCAATTACAATGAATATAACTCCGTTGTTTTTTACCAACAATATTAGTTATGATTTATTTGGAGGTTCTTCTGCTCACTATGTTCTCAATCAAATTGATAATTCTTATTTGGAAGTTTTATGAGCAATCAATTCGTTCAAAAGGCAGTGAATGTATCCGTATCAATTAGGGGCTGCAAATGCACAGAATTTAGTTTGAGTACTTTTGCAATAGAGAACAAACAAATAATCCCCTTTGATAAATACAAATTTGATTTTAATTTAACTATTAAAGTCGATGGTCTGCAAAAACATATTTCAATAGAAATAAATTCAACTCTATCTGCAAATAGCGATTCGATTCAAGGTCTACTTGCGGAACTTAAATCAATTCACACGTTTTTGGTGACCAATTTTGATGAAATAGCTATTAAGACAGACCAAGGAATGGCAGTACCAGAACAAGCATTACCCCCTTTGCTTGGAATGGCTTTTTCTAATATTAGGGGTATGTTTTCAGTGAAACTTGAAAATACTATTTATGAAAATGCGATTTTACCTATAGTTGATGCAAATAAGATGTTACCCCAAAAAGCGCCGATGCTTGGTTAATTTTTTTTGTTCCATCTTGCGGCAGCGGCTTTTTTAGCTATTTCGGAACGCCTTTTAGGGCTTAATACTTTTGCTCTTGCTTTGCCACCTTTAAGTCCGCCACGTTTACCTAAAGCAGAAGCCGCCGCGCTTATATCATCTTGTATAATTATCTTATCTTCACTTTCTCCCGTTACTATATCTAATATTGATTTAGCTAACTGGTTAACGTCCCTTGGTCTTTTTGCTTGTTTTGCCATAAAGCAAAACTACAAAGTTTAGTGCTTATTCGGTCAAGCATCAAAATTTAATAAAATTCAAACTGAGACACTACCAGAAATAACAGTATTTTTTTTGAAAAAAAAATTTTCTTATATCCCATAATTTTTTACCCTTATGGCTTTGAAAGTACATAAACCGCGTGATAATCAGTCCCGTTCATATTTTATTTTATCTTTTTTATATGTTATTGTAATACTGCTATTGGCAAAGGGCAGTGACTAATGCTATTGCAAGTTGTAAAAGAAGAAACAGTACGCTGTAAGTTATTAGATGTAAAAAAGAAGTCATACGCTGTAAGCAGTAAGCTTTAGGCGATATGTTCAAATAGTAAGTCTTCCCGTTTTCTGTCGGGGAATACTGAAATAATCCCGGAACAAGTTAAGGGCAGCATTGGGATGAGGCTATTTACCATTAGTTGCATCACTTTTTAATTTTCACCACCTCACAATTCGTAACTCTCACGTCTGCTGTCTCGCATCTCACGATTGACGAATGACCATTGTCCCTGGCTTCCTTCTGGCCTTTCACTTTTGCCTTTTCGCTCACCTCGTCCTACTGCAACACAAGTTCAATCACCGGTATTTCGTACGGCGGTTTCTTTTCGGGCAATGTTAATACAAGGTCGTTACCATCTTCCTTATACAATAGCTCAGAGTCATCGTTTAAAAATTGGGCATACTTTATTTTGCCTTTGTAGCCTGGTAATACCAGCTTGCCATCCGGGTACTGCATCAAATGAACGTACAATCGTTTTATCGCGGGGTTATACGTAAGCAAAGTATTTTGCGGCACAGTAAAACCTGCCGGTGCATACGTGCAGTTATAAATAGCTTTACTGTTGGCATGCATCCAGTAGGCAAGGCTATCTAAAGCATTGGTAGCACGGTAATCAAATTCACCCCGCGCTGTGGGGCCTACATTTAATATAAGGTTACCGCCATTGGCAACAGAAGTTATAAGCAGGTCAAGTAACTGCCTGTGGGTTTTCCAGGTGTTTTCATCGCGGTAATAGCCCCATGAGCCGGAAAACGTTTGGCAGGTTTCCCAGGTTTTACCTTTATATTTTTCCAGTTCTTTGGTACTTACCTGTTCGGGTGTAACAAAATCGTAACCGTCTTCATAATCATTCAGGTCAAGGCGGTTATCAACGATGATTCCAGGCTGCAACTGGCGTATCATCTTTAATAATTCAACGGAATTCCAGTCGTCGCGCCCTTTACCATGCCCATGATAACCGGGGTAAGAGAAATCAAGCCAGAGAATATCAATTTTACCATAGTTGGTAAGCAGTTCCCGTATCTGGTTTTTAATGTACTCACGGTATTTGGCCATATCACGCCCCTTGTTAATGCGGGCATAAGTGGCAGAATCAATATTATCTGACGGACGTAACGGGTGCAGTTCATCAATGGTATAATCCGGGTGGTGCCAGTCTAACAGGGAATAATAAAAGCCAACTTTTAACCCCTGCGCGCGAAAAGCGTTCACATACTCACGCACCAGGTCTCTTTTCGCCGCTGTATTGGTTGCCTTATAATCGGTGTATTTGCTGTCGAACAGGCAAAAGCCTTCGTGGTGTTTTGTGGTAAGCACCGCGTATTTCATTCCTGCTGCTTTGGCCTCCTTAGCCCATGCATCGGGGTTAAACAGGTCTGGGTTAAACATATCAAAGTATTTTTGATAACCCTCGTTGCTTATGTGTTCGTGATTTTTAACCCACTCATGCCTTGCGGGCAAGGAGTATAAACCCCAGTGTATAAACATACCAAAGCGTGCATCTGTCCACCATTGCATGCGTTTTTGTTTCTGTTCAGGCGTTTCATTGCCAAGCCTTTTTTGGGCGTTAACTGATACAAACAATGCAAAAAAGATGACGAGCAATTTTAGCTTTGGTAACATAACTTATAGTTTTTGAGTGCAGGCAAACATGCGGTATTTACCGGATAAATATAAAAGTTATGTGTGCATTAACACCAAATTAATTTATCAATCCAATAAAAAAACTTCATTGCCATGGTAAAAGCCAGGCAATGAAGTTTAACCAGGATGTGTGCAATTACGCTGTTACCGGTTCCTGCTTGTTTGCATTTTTTCTGTTCATAAATTTTTCAAGCAGGTCCGGCACTTTCTCAAAAGCGGCGCCCAAACCCTTACTGGTACTGGTGTGAATAAATGAAATTTCACCCGCCCTTGTAACCAGGAACCCGATAGGCATTACGCCCATGCCTGCACCGGCGCCGCTGCCTCCACCCTCTCCTTTGCCTTTGTTGGGCATTTCGCCACTGCCTTCGCCACCGCCGTAGCCCAGGCCAATACCAAATTTAATTACCGGCACACAGGTAAACTCGCCAAGCTGAAATTGCTGGCCGATAACTGTTTCAGTTTTTGCTTCCGTTTTTAAAAAATCGGTAAGCTGTTTTACTGTTTCTTCAAAATTTGTTGACATAAAATGTAGTTATAGGTTATGAAGTAATTATTTCATGTAAGCGTATATTGCTCTCAACGGTACAGCCTTCGCACACAATACAACATAGGTCTCCTCATTAAAATTCACAAAAACATGATGCTGCAAAGCTTTCAAAAAGTTTAAAGGGTATATCCAACTGTTTAACACATAGTCGCCTGTATCTAAACCCAGTTGCCACTGCTTTACCCGCATGCACTTAAGCACATTTATCATCTTTGCAAACATTTTAGCGCCTGGTTTTTCTATTGCTTTCTTTTTATTCTTCTGCACGCGACGGCCTCTTCTTTTTAAGGGTATTGTATTTTGAAAGAACAACGCTTTATAAGTAAGCATCCATTCATTGCCATCATAGGTAATCATTATGGTTGCAATGGCCCATGTTACTGTCATTACAGGTACCCGCGTGTCAACAAAACATTCTACGGGTAAAAGCAAAAGCCAAATCAATATTAATAAAATACATGCAGGTATAATTAACCATATCATGGCCAAAATTGCGCAGGATTTGTTCCCGGCAAAATGATAATCATCAACGTTTAAGCTGATTTATTGCAAATGGCGCCGGCGGGTAGTCACGGCGGTGCTGTGGGGGATAGCTTTAATGGATTAACAGGAAAATATATTAATGCGCTGCCTCTTTTACTTTTTCCGGCATACGCCTGCCTGTATGCTCTTCGCCGCGTTCGCCGGCTTCATGGTATTCCGCGTCTTCGTTTACACGCCACAGGTCATACAGGTCTTCACCGGCAATAATATTGCGGGCAGCCAGCATTGCCGTCATCATGCTGTGGTCCTGGTTATTGTATTTGTGCATGCCGTTGCGCCCGGCCAGGTGCAGGCCTTTATACTCCTGCAGAGCCTCTTTTATTGTTTGTACATTAGTTTTATAATCCTGGTCGTATACAGGGTATGCCTTCATTTGGCGCACCACATAACCATCAACAATATCAGCTGCTTTAGCAAGCCCTATCTGCTCAATTTCTTTTTTGCCTAATGCAATAAGCTCGTTGTTGGTACTCGTCCACATGCCGTCTCCTTCAAAACAAAAATATTCCAGGCCATAACAAGCCATTGTTTCATCGGGTACCATATAGGGGCTCCACGACTTAAAGTTTTGTACGCGGCCCACTTTTACCGATGCATCGTGTATATATATCCAGTTGTCTGCAAATTTTTGCTGGTCTTTTAGTATAAGCACTACGGTAATAAAATCCCGGTAGCCCAGCTTTGCCGCTGCATTAAGCGCTTCTGTTGAAACCTGCGGATGCAGGTGCGTAACAAGCTCCCGCATAGGGGCTGAGGATATTACATGGTCAAACCCTTCCATCACCTGGCCGTTATCAAGTTTAACAGACCATGTGCCATCATCCTGCTTATAAATGTCTTTTACACCATTGCCCATCACCACCTTGCCATTCATCTGCTCTATTTTTTTAACACATGCCTCCCACATCATACCCGGCCCGAGTTTGGGATAACGGAACGTGTCAATCAATGTTTTAATCACTTTGTCTTTGTCTGCCGGGGCAGCCTTGGGCTTAAACAGCGCGTTTTTTATCGCGCTGCTCATTGAAAGGCCCTTTATACGTTGCGCGGCCCAGTCAGCAGATATTTCTTTGCAGGAAATACCCCACACTTTTTCGGTATAGGTTTTAAAAAATATATTAAACAGGCGCTTGCCGAAATTGTTACTTACCCAGTCTTCAAAATTAGCGGGGTTCTTTACAGGAAATACCTTTGCTTTCATATAGCTGAGCATGCACAGCGCAGATTCAATAATGCCCAGCTTTAACAGTGCTTCAGAGGCAACAAGCGGGTAGGAAAAAAATTTATGGTTATAATATATACGTGAACTTCTTGGCCGTTCAAGCATCTCATCACCCAATATCTCTGTCCAAAAATCTTCTACTTCTTTGCTCTTTGAAAAAAAACGATGGCCGCCAATATCAAAATGATAACCCTTGTAGCTTTCTGTGCGGGAAATGCCACCCACATAATTAGGGTCTTTTTCAAATACCACTACCTGCTCCCCTGCTTTAACCAGCATATATGCCGCCGTAAGACCGGCCGGTCCAGCACCAATTACTGCTATTTTTTTGTTCATAATTGTACAGTTGCGTAGGTTTAATATAACGCTATTTTAATTTATTGTAAAGGGGTTAACATTCATTTTCTCCCGGGGCAGTTTGTGCCGTCTTAATATTAGGCTAATACCGGCAACCATCATCAAAACCTCGCCCCATTCCCTGCCGTGATGTATATACGGGTGGTCGCTGTTAAGCGACAACCCCAAAAGAAGAAGCAACACTTCAGCATAATTGCCTTTGGCAATAATTAAAAACGAACCAAATAGCCACAGCATGTAATTATACGGGCCGCGTGGCGCTGGCGTACATATTTCCGTAATAATATAAAAAATAAAAAAGGCGCACAATAATTGCTCTGTCGATATAGTCCTGTTCCGCTGTCGTAAAAAGAAAATAATAATAGCAATAATTGTAAAAGAAATAAGCACGTAAAAAAGTGTATTTGTAATTAAAATATTGTTTCGAAGCAAATATGATTGTAATGGTCTTGCCAGCCCGCCAGGCCTGCCCGCTGCTATTTTGTGTAAAATAACGGTATCATCAGCCTGGGCTGCACCGCATGGCGGGAAATACGTAACCGGTGCAGTGAATTTAATTTCGGGGTGACTACTGTCGGCGGCCGGCATTTGCAGTGAATATAATTTCATCGCCTTTGAATACTCAAGCCAGTAAGAAAAACTTCCCGTAAAAACGGTAAACAAAAAAAGCAATACAAAACCTGTTACCAGGCCCTGTAATGACCTTCGGTTACGCCAAATAAGCAGCATAATTGCGGCAGGCAAAAACAAAGGCCTGCATGCTATGGTTATAGCTACAACAAGCCCAAATAAAAACTCTTTTTTTAGTGCTTTTAAAGCATACATTAAAAAAAACAGGAAGGCATACAATATGTGTACCTGCCCGGCATATAAATGAATAAACCAATACTGGGAATAAACAAAAAAGGCAACAAAGGCAAAACATTGTACATACCGCCTTACAGGGCCTGGTGTAAATGCGATGGTAAATAATGCACATGCTGCAAAAAGCAGGTATTGTATAATAAACCAGGTTTCTTTAGTACTACAGTTTGACAGTGCTGTTAACGGGTAATGCAGCAATAGCACAAATGGGGTAACGGTGCAGCCGTTTACAATGGTAAGGCTATCTTTCGGCATATTCCCATCAGCCTCAAAATACGCTGGTTGTTTATGTGCAATGGCTAATGCGGAAGTTATTTTCGGCCCCAGGTCACTTGAAGGAAGGCCGGCAATATGTTTATGATAATAAAAAAAACTTATTATAACAGATGAGATGATAATAATATAAGGTAATACAGGCTTTTTTAAAAACCAAACAATATTTTTCATTAACAGGCTGATGTATGTTGGTTAAAGCTTTGCTTTTGGTGTTACGGATTAATTAAAAGTGCGTCTGCAAACAAAAATAATGACAGTCAAACTGTTCGGGCGTAAAATTACATTAATATTTTTTTTAATTTTTTAAATATGGCTTAAAAAAGATGAAGAGGCAACTATTTTACTTTTGATGAAAGCGAATACAACTATTAATAGGCGTACTATTATTATGGCAGCCTCAAAGGCTGCTCAACAAAAATAACTTGGGAAATACATTAAAGGCAACAGCACAAAACCTAAAACACAGAGGCGCTTTAAAGCTATAACCGGCAATAACACCAAAACCTTTTGCCGTTAATTTTAAATTTTCCTGAATATCTTTATCGTCTTATACCCTTATTACATGCTTGTAAAAACTTTTGGAAGTGCTGTTTATGGAGTGGAGGCTATTACAAGCTTTAAGTTTCGCGTATTATAAATTGCTTTATTTTATTCTGATACCAACTTTTGCCACTTTGTAATACCGATAGCAGGAATATTTATTTTCAATGTTTTGGAAATATTCATTAAGTTTGTTTCAACCATCGACTGCTTTTGAAAAAACTTTCTGCCATATTGTTGCTTGGCCTTATGCTGTTTAACCTTATCGGGTATAAAGTATTCTTCAGCTATCTTAATAACAAGGCAGTGACAGACATGGTGCAGCAGTTAGATAAAAATACGTATGCAAAAACCGGCCTTATTGAAATAAAAATCCCACTCCACCTGCCTTACACCACCAATACCAACGGGTTTGAACGATACGATGGCACCATACAGTTAAACGGCGTTTACTACAATTACGTAGAAAGAAAAATAACCGACGACTCACTTATACTGCATTGCCTGCCGAACAGGGAAAGGGATGTTTACAGCGATGCAGAAAATAAATATACCGCTTCTGTCAACGATTTACAATGCAATACAGGCAACCGGAAAAATACCGGCGCATCATTGCTTATTAAAGGGATGATGTTTGTTTATTACCAGCGCCCGGCCCAATGGCAGCCCGATGCTTTTGCAGCAAGCAGGCTGTCTTATACATCTTCCGCCGAACAAATACCTGCGCATTATTTTTACGGCATGCCGGGTAAACCACCCCAGTCAATTTAATTTTTCTCATCATCTGTCTCTGTTACTTTTTTAGTGTACCTGCACAGGGTATTGCATTTATCAGTGCATACTGCATTGTGCATTATTAATATTATATATTTTATGCCATACATACCGCTGGAAGAGCATTTACCGGGTATTACCGGTTTGCTCGAATACAGGAAAGATACCGCTGAACCGATCCGCGAACTTACGCAAGTGCTGCTGCGCGGCGCTTCAACCCTTACCGAAGGAGAAAGAGAATTAATTGCCACCGTAGTGTCGCACCGCAACCAGTGCAGGTTTTGTGCCACTGCGCATACTGCCGCTGCCAATGTATTGCTTGGCGAAGAGGAAACTACCGAAAAGGTGAAAGAGGATATTGCTACTGCGCCTGTAAGCAACAAAATGAAGGCGCTTTTAAATATTGCAGCTATGGTGCAGGTGAACGGAAAGAACGTAACGCCGGGTGCTGTACAAAAAGCCAGGGAGGAAGGCGCTACGGATATTGAAATACACGACACCGTACTTATTGCCGCCCTTTTTTGCCTGTATAATAGGTATGTGGACGGGCTGGCCACCATTACACCCCATAACCCCGAATTTTATACAGCATTGGGCGAAAGGCTTAAGCAACACGGGTATAACCGGCTGCCGCATGGGTATGATCATTTAAAAAACTCAAACCTGCATACATCATGAAAACAGCAGCCATAAACGTACCCCCGCAAAAAGTGTCAGTACCCATATTAACAGCCGCGTTCGCCGTTTGTTTTGTAAGTATACTGTTCAGCGGCGTAACATCAATGCTCATGTCTGTTTACCTGCCGGTGGCGGTAAAAGATATGCTGGGTAATGTAAGCGGCGCAAAGTTTGAAAACATCAGCGCATACGTAAATGCCATCTTCGTTTTTGGCAGTATGTTTGGCGGTTTCACATGGGGCTTTATCTGCGACAGGATTGGCCGTTCAAAAGCGGTAATACTTTCTACTGTCTGTTATGGGCTGTTCACGCTGCTCACCGCTTTCTCATCCTCGTGGGTTTTAGTAAGCGCCTACCGTTTTTTTACGGGTTTTGGGGTGGGCGGGGTAATAGTTACTACCAACATATTAATTGCGGAAATATGGCCTGCAAAAAACAGGGCGGTGGCATTAGGCATTGTAGGGGTGGGCATGCCCATAGGCTTTATTTTTTCCGGGGTGATGAACAATGCGTTCAGCAACTGGCATTATGCTTTTTTAACGGGTATAATACCGCTTGCCCTGGCCCTTATAGCAATGGTTGTGCTGCGTGAGTCTGCACAGCGGCAAGACAACATCAATCAAAGTGACACAAGCAGTAAAAATATTTTTGCGCCAGAATATAAAAAAGAACTCGTTACCGGGTCGCTTATATTCGGTGCAATGCTTATCGGCCTTTGGGCTATTTTTTTATGGGCGCCCACATGGATACAGAGCATAGCCGGCGCAGAAAATGCACAGCAGCTAAGAGGGGAAACAATGATGATATTGGCAGGCGGCGGCATTGTTGGCAGTTGCGTCTCAGGCTGGCTGGTAAATCTTGCCGGGCTGCGCAAAACCATGATGCTTTGTTTTGCCGTTTGCTTTATAATGACGTTTGTAGTGTTTAAGCTTAACACCGCCGTTACAACTGCTACGTTTATTCAAATGGCCGTGCTTGCATTTTTCTTCGGCATAAGCCAAGGTGCGTTGTCTGTATATATTCCCCTGCTTTTCCCGGCTGTAATACGCGCTTCCGCAACAGGCTTCTGTTATAATATAGGCAGGCTCTTTACCGGTTCGGTAGTTTTTTTTATCGGCGCGCTTGAAGGGTTGCTGGGCGGCTATGGCAACGCCGTTTTTGTTTTTTCATTCATTTTCATAGTGGGGTTTGCCGTTACCTTTTTTTCACACAATCAAAACAAAATAACCAATTAATATGGCACACATACAAGTTCCGGAAGGAGTACCGGGCATAAGAAGCCTGGTAATGTTCAGGCCCGAAACAGGCAAGCCGTTGTATGAGCTTGCACAGGCATTATTGAGAAGCGAATCAACGCTTACAGAAGCAGAAAGAGAATTGATTGCGGCATACGTGTCAAAGCGTAACGATACTATGTTTTGCATGATGAGTCATGCGGCAGCTTCACGGTGTTTATACGGTGATGACAGGGACATAGTGGACGATGTGCTGGATGATATGCCCAACGCGCCTGTAAGCGATAAATTGAAAACTTTGCTGAACATAGCGGGCAAAGTGCAGGTGCTGGGCAAAGAAGTATCAGAAGACGATGTTGCTGCCGCGAGAAAGTATGGAGCGACAGACCGAGAGATACACGATGCTGTGCTTATTGCAGCGGCCTTCAGTATGTATAACCGTTATGTGGACGGCCTTGCAAGCTGGACGCCGACAGACCCTGCCGCCTATGAAGAAATGGGCAGGCGCATGGCTGAAAAGGGGTATACACCCCCGGCGCCAGCCAACCAGCGATAATTAAAAAATCAGTTTTGTAACATACAATTTTTATTTATGCCACACATTAATTTACCCGAAGGCCTTGCCGGCATACGCGGCCCTATGGCTTTTAGCCCCGCAACCGCAAAGCCATTAAATGAGCTTGCCGAAGTATTGCTGCGTGATGATGACAATACCCTGTCACGCGGCCAAAGAGAGTTGATAGGCACTTACGTATCCTCTTTAAATGATTGCTTTTTCTGCCAGAATGTTCACGGTGCGCTGGCAGGCCATTACCTGGAGTGTGATATGCAATTTATTGACACCGTTAAGCAGCGATATGAAACAACAACGCTTTCCGCCAAAATGAAAGCGCTGTTATCCATAGCATCAAGTGTGCAAAAAGGGGGCAAAAATGTTACTGCCGAACAAATAGAAAAAGCAAGAACAGAGGGGGCGACTGATAAGGAAATTCATGACACGGTATTAATAGCAGCGGCCTTTTGCATGTATAACCGTTATGTGGACGGCCTTGCTACCTGGGCGCCGCAGGACAGGCAGTATTATACTGACAGGGCGCCACACCGTGCGAAGGAAGGTTATATTGACTTTGACCTGTATAAATAATTTAACCAAAATAATGTAATATGAAAATAAGAACCGAGCCTGTTGGCAGCATACCCAGGCCAAAATACCTCGTAGATGCCATACAGGCATTTGCCGGGCAACAAATAGCAGAAGCAGAACTTTCAACGCTGTATGATGAAGCCTTGCGGGATACCATCAAGCGTTTTGAAGAAACAGGTTCGCCGGTAATTACCGACGGTGAACAAACCAAGCCCAGTTTTGCCACATACCCAATAAGCGGCATGCAATCACTTGCCCCGAATGGCGTGGTTATCCCGTTTGCTGACGGGCATACAAGGCAGTTGCCTGTTATTACGGCAGGGCCTTTTAAGTACCAGGCCTACGCAAGCGGCTATGTAGCAAAAGCAAAAACGCTTACCGGCCTGCCTGTAAAGCAAGCGGTAATTTCAGTTTCTGCAATAAGCCTGTTATACCCACAAACCGGCATAGATGGGTACACGCAGGAGCAGTTTATCAGCGACCTGCTGAATGAAGCAGAGGCTGATATAAGGCAAAGCCTTAACGCAGGGGCTTATAATGTACAGGTAGATTTTACTGAAGCACGGCTTGCATTAAAGCTTGACCCATCAGGAGGATTACTTAAAATGTTTATTAACCTTAATAACAGTGTACTTGACAGGTTTACAACAGAAGAACGAAGGAAAATTGGCGTACACTCCTGTCCCGGTGGCGACCATGATTCTACCCATAGCGCCGATATAAGTTATGCTGGTTTACTGCCGCTCCTCTTTCAGTTGCATGCAGGCAGCTTTTACCTGGAATATGCAGGCGAGCCAAACAAACGTGCTGTACTTGAAAGCATTAAAGAAAATCTAAGGCCCGGGCAAACTGTTTTTCTTGGCGTTACAGACGTGCTTAACCCCCGCGTAGAAACCGCGGAAGAAATACGGGACACAATCCTGGAGGCGGCAGCCTTCATCCCGGCGGCACAGCTTGGAACAACAGACGATTGCGGTTTTTCTCCTTTTGCCGATGATTTATCTACTTCGAGAGATACTGCTTTTGCCAAGATAAAGGCCCGCGTTGAAGGGACAGCGTTAGCCGAAAAAGCGCTTAACCAATAAAAGATAATATATGCCACATATAAACGTACATAATGACTTGCCCGGCATAAGAGGCCTGATGGCCTTTAGCCCGAAAACCGCAGCGCCGTTAAGTGATTTAGCTGAAATATTGCTGCATGATGAAAATAATACGCTTACCCGTGCCGAGCGCGAATTAATCGCCACGTATGTATCCTATCTCAACGATTGCTTTTATTGCCACAACTCGCATGGGGCGCTCGCCTGCGTGTACCTTGAAGGCAATAACGATATTGTTGAGCAGGTGCGCAAAAACTACAATGCTGCGCCAATAAGCAATAAGCTTAAGGCTTTACTGAATATTGCAGGCAAAGTACAAAAAGGCGGCAAGCATGTTACCGGTGACGATATAACCAGGGCGCGTGAAGAGGGCGCAACAGACAAAGAAATTCACGATACAGTTTTGATTGCCGCCGCGTTTTGCTTGTACAACAGGTATGTAGACGGGCTGGCAGCAATAACGCCAACCGACCTCTCATCATACCCGCTGCGGGCAAGGCAGGTCGCGCAAAACGGCTATGGCAGCCATATTTATTCAGCGCCTCAACCTGTACAGTAACCATTGCGCAGGCTTGCATCTATATTGCTGCTGGGCATGCTGCTTTTTAACCTTGGCGGGTATGTAATACTCATGTCATACCTGCAGGAAAGGGCCGATGCTGCCTTAGAAAAGCGGCTTGACGCCGGTAAGTATGATGAAGCAAACCTGGTGCAATTCAAAATTCCCGTCAGCAACCTGCCTTATTACACCAATTCAACCGCATTTGAAAGAAAATGCGGCCAACTGGAAATAAACGGCAGGATATTGAACTATGTAAAACTGCGTATTTATAATGATACACTTGAAGTGTATTGCATACCTAACCCGGAAACTGCACAATTGCAAACCGCTAAAGACGAATTCTTCAGGCTTGCAAATAACCTTGAACAGGCAGGCCAGGGCAAAAACAATAACCAGGGCGACACCCTGCTAAAGTTTTTTTCCGGGCATTACCTGTTGCATACATCAACACGGTTACCCGGCTCGTACGGCACGGTCATCGTGCAGAATATTTACAGGCAAAAGCTGCTGTCCACCGGTTTTGCCTGCATGATAGAGGTCCCTCCCGAGCATTGCTGAACATATAGCATTCTATTCCCAGCATATCGAAATTTCTTCCTGCACAACACTTTTACATGCAGGAAACGGGTAATTATTGTTTACACCAAAACGAAAAAAATATGAGAAGGCAATTGCTTTTATATTTTATCATCTGTACCCTGTTAACGCCCCTCCTCGCCGCAGCGCAAGCCATCACGGTAACAGGCAAAATAACAGATGCCAAAGGTGCACCGGTACCGGGCGCGAGCATTACTGTTAAGCAGTCAACAAGAGGTACCATTACGGGCAACGATGGCAGTTTTACCATTGCCGTAATGCCCGATGCTACGCTTGTCATAAGCTCAACAGGATTTAAAACACAAAACATTGTTGTAAAAAACAGCACAGAAAACCTGCAGGTAACATTGGCGGAAGATGTTGCCGGGCTTGATGAGGTAGTAGTAACGGGGTTGGCTACCAGCGTTAAAAGAAGCAACCTGGCCAACACGGTAACCACCATTTCGGCAAAGGAACTCAACGGTACCGCGCCGGCGCAGACATTTGACGCGGCGCTTGAAGGTAAAATACCAGGGGCCTATATTAACCAAAACTCAGGTGCACCGGGTGGCGGCCTTTCTGTAAAACTAAGGGGTGTTACTTCTGTATACGGTAACACGCAACCATTATATGTGGTGGATGGTGTGTTTATTGATAATACAGCAACTTCGTCCGGGGTTAACGTAATAACTTCTGCGCTGGCCAATGGCGCAACTACATCCAACCAGGACAACCCCTCCAGCCGCATTGCTGATTTACGGCCTGAAGACATTGAGCATATTGAAATTCTTAAAGGCGCATCAGCCGCCGCTGTATATGGCTCAAAGGCGGCTGCAGGCGTAATCATTATCACTACAAAAAGAGGCAGGCAGGGCAAAACCCGCATTACTGTTTCACAGGATGTTGGTTTCATCACTGCAAGAAAATTGCTGGGCGTGCGTACGTTTACGGCTGACAGGGCTGCCAGCCTTTCCAGTGACAGCGCCACGAGCGCAGCATTACGGCAACAGTTCCTGGATGCACAATCAAAAGGGCAGTTATACGATTATGAAAAAGAAGTGTACGGTAATACAGGCTTTGCGAGGAATACCGTTTTAAGCATGAACGGCGGTAATGAAAACACGAGTTTTTATTTTTCAGCAGCACAAAGGGATGAGGGCGGCATTGTTAATAACACGGGCTACCGTAACAGCAGCATACGGCTTAATGTTGACCACCACATTAACAATAACATAAAAATCGGCATCAGTACCAATTACATCAATGCTGAGGATGACAGGGGACTTACCGGCAACGACAATGCGGGCGTATCATTCGGTATTGCGCTTTCCTCCACCCCCAGCTTTGCCCAATTGCACCCGGATGCGCTGGGCAACTATCCCAACAACCCTTTTGCAGCATCAAACCCTTTACAAACCATTGCGCTGATGCGCAACCACGAGGCCGTTAACCGGTTTATTACCGGTGTTAACCTTGAAGCCATTTTGCAAAAAAGCAAAGCAAGCACCACTAAATTTGTAGCCACCGGCGGGCTGGATTTTTACAACCTGCAAACAACTGCTTTATTTCCCGGCAACCTGCAATTCCAGGCGGTGAACAAAGGCACTTCCATACAAGGGTTTACCAAAAATCTTAATACAAACTTTATCGCGTCGCTGGTAAATACTTTCACCCCTTCTGACAAATTTACACTTACATCATCTGCAGGTGTAACGCAGGAGAACGGCGATTATAATAACCTGCTTGATGTGGCAACACAAGTTATAGCAGGCCAAAGCAATGTTGACCAGGCAGGGGCGCTGAACGCCACACAGTTCAGGGCTCAATACCAAAACAATGGTATCTATGTGCAGGAAGAAGCTAATTTTAACGATATAGTATCGCTTACAGGAGGTGTGCGTTTTGATGAGTCATCCAATAATGGCGACCCCGCAAAATATTACACTTACCCCAAAGCGGGCATATCGTGGAACCTTACAAAAATGGGGTTACTGCAAAACAGTTTTTTTGACAACATAAAGCTGCGTGCAGCATACGGGCAGGCCAATAACGTACCTGCGTATGGCAGCAAGTTTACCTCGCTGGTAGTATCAAACATTGCAGGCTACCCGGGTGTGCTGGTAAATACACAGGAAGGAGAACCCGGTATTAAACCCGAGCGGCAGAACGAGTTTGAAACAGGTATTGATTTTAGCCTGTTGAAGGGCAGGCTTGGCTTTGAGTTGACTTATTACAACAAGGTAATTGACGACTTCCTGATGCTTGGCAGCCTGCCTGCATCAAGCGGCTTTTCAAGCAAGTGGGTTAATGCGGGCAACCTGCGAAACAGGGGTGTTGAACTGGGTATGAATGTGAAGCCTGTTGCGTCTAAAAATATAACGTGGACAACCTCTGTTAATTTCTGGCTAAACAGGTCGCGGGTAACTAAATTAACCATTCCCCCCACACCCCAGGGGTCATTTGGCTATGTACTTGGGTCTTTCCAGTTGGAGGAGGGTAAATCCGCCACGCAGATTATCGGCTTAAACGGCCAGGGCGTGGGTGTGCTCGGCGATGCGGAGCCAAAATTCCAGGCAAGTACTTATAATGAAATAACATTCTTTAATAAGGTTAGCCTGCGGCTTTTAATTCACTGGAAAAACGGCGGGGACAACATCAACCTGACCAATCTTGAAAATGATTTTGGTGGTACAAGCGCTGATTACGATAAAGTAACCAATAAGGCAGGCGTGCCTGATGCCATTTACCGCATTATGCAAATAGGCGTAAATGCGCAGGAGTTTGTGCAAGATGCCAGCTACCTGCGTTTCAGGGAAATTGGATTGTATTACACCTTTAATAAGCTGCCTGTTGGGTTTATTAAAAGTATACAGGTAGGCGCATCACTAAACAATTATTTTACCATAACAAAATACAAAGGTTACGACCCTGAAGTATCCAATTTTGGCACAGGGTTTTCATCGGGTGTTGATGTTGACCCATACCCTGCCACCAAACGCGCGGACTTTCACCTCTCCGTTAATTTTTAACCAGCAAAATTTTAGTTATGAAAAAAAATATTATATCATGGGCGATGCTGCTTGCAGCAGTTGCATGGTATGCTTCGTGCAAAAAAGATTATGGCAATCTTAACAGCCCTACCATTGAAGCATTTTTGAACAATGCCTCGCAAAGTGAACTGAATAACCTTGTCAGCGGTACCGAATCGGGTATGCGCAACGTCGTTAATCTTTACCTTGATGATGTTGGCACCATAGGCCGTGAGGGCTACCGTTTTTCTGCTTCCGAGCCAAGATATGTTACTGACCTGCTTGGCGCAGCTAATGCCACATTAAGCGGCAGCAATTTTTATATTACCAACCCATGGGCTGCGCGCTACCGCGTTATAAAAAATTGCAATACGCTTATACAGGCAGCAACAAACTCAAAGCTTATAACCGAAGCACAAAAAAATGGCTACACAGGTTTTGCAAAAACCATAAAGGCCTACCAGCTTTTATTAACGCTAAATCTCACTTACACCAACGGCATCAGGGTGGATGTTGCGGATGCTGATAACCTGGGGCCAATTGTAAGTTATGACGATGGGCTTACGGCCATTGCTAAACTGCTTGACTCTGCAAAAACAGATCTTGCCAGCGCTGATATACCATTTACGCTGGCAGGCTTTAGCGGCTTTAATGATGCAGCAGGCCTTACCAAAGTTAACCGCGCACTGGCTGCAAGGGTGGCTGTGTACCGGCAGCAATGGGCAGAGGCATTAACAGATTTAAATGCATCTTTTTTTGGACTGAACAAGGATTTTACCCTTGGTGTAAACCACGTGTTTGCTGCTGGGTCAGGCGACCAGTTAAACCCCATGTTCATACCGCAAAACCAAACAGGCGAAGTAAGGCTGGCGCACCCTTCTTATGCAGCAGACATTGAGGCGGGTGATGACAGGATAAATAAAGCCACTTTGCGCAACGCAGCAGCATCGCTTAACGGGCTGTCATCCAACAGGGATGTGTGGGTGTACACGTCAAGTACCGCGCCAATACCCATTATACGCAACGAGGAACTGATATTAATTTATGCCGAAGCCAACATACAACTAAACAACCTTGCCGAAGGTGTTAAAGCGTTAAATGTAATACGTGAAGGGCATAACCTTGCAGCATACAGTGGTGATGTAACACAGGGCGCTTTAATAACAGAAATGCTAAAACAAAGAAGATATTCACTATTTTTTGAAGGGCACCGGTGGATTGACCTGAGGCGCTATAACCGCCTTGATGAACTGCCGCTGGACAGGCCGGACGATGACGTATGGACGGAGTTTCCGCTACCGGTTACAGAACAATAAATGAGTACTTAGAGAAAAAGCTCTGCATTTAAATGTGGGGCTTTTTCAAATAGCCCTCAACAACATGAATTCAAGCAAGGAAAGAAATAATGATTTTAAAAAGAACATACCTGGTGTTGACTGCGTGCACTGTCATTCGCGCCCCGCGATTTCTTTATTAAACATACTTCCGTTATACGTAAAAATGTTCGTTTCCTGCACAAGTGATTTTCATTTTTGGCATCGTATATTTTAGGTATTTAGTTTCTTCCTGAATATCTTTATCGTCTTATACCCTTATTACATGCTTGTAAAAACTTTTGGAAGTGCTGTTTATGGAGTGGAGGCTATTACTATAACCATTGAGGTTAATGTAAGTAACGGGCAGGGCTATTTTATTGTAGGCCTGCCTGACAGCAGCGTAAAAGAAAGCCTGCAGCGTATTGAAAGCGCTATAAAAACAAACAACCTGCACATGCCCCGTACCAAGCTGGTGGTTAACCTTGCCCCTGCCGATATTAAAAAGAGTGGCAGCGCTTTTGATTTGCCCATTGCAGTAGGCGTATTGGGTGCAAGCGAGCAAATTGAGCAGCCGGAGCGGCTGGCTAACTATGTAATGATGGGCGAACTTAGTCTTGATGGCAGCATACAACCCATAAAAGGTGCATTGCCTATTGCCATACAGGCACGTAAAGAAGGTTTTAAAGGGCTAATTGTACCAAAGCAAAACGTGCGGGAAGCAGGCATGGTTAATAACCTTACCGTATATGGAGTAAGCCATATAAAAGATGTGATAGAATTTTTTGCAGATGAAAACAGCCTTACGCCCGTTGAGGTAAATACGCGGGACGAATTTTTTCAGTCGCAGTACGAATTTGAAGTTGATTTTAATGATGTAAAAGGGCAGGAAAATATTAAGCGTGCGCTGGAAATAGCTGCTGCCGGAGGACATAACGCCATATTAATCGGCCCCCCCGGCGCGGGTAAAACAATGCTGGCAAAAAGGTTGCCCACCATATTGCCACCCTTAAGCCTGCATGAAGCGCTGGAGACAACCAAAATACACAGCGTTGCAGGTAAAATGCCGGAAAACAGTTCACTTATCAGCAAAAGGCCATTCCGCTCACCGCACCACACCATCAGCGATGTGGCCCTGGTTGGCGGTGGCGGCATGCCACAGCCTGGCGAAATTTCATTGGCGCATAACGGCGTATTGTTTTTGGATGAATTACCCGAATTTAAACGACAGGTGCTGGAGGTAATGCGCCAGCCAATGGAAGAGCGGCGTGTAACTATCTCCCGTGCAAAAGTAGCGCTTGATTTCCCCGCCAATTTTATGCTCATTGCTTCTATGAACCCCTGCCCCTGCGGTTTTTATAACCACCCCGACAAGGAGTGCACCTGCCCGCCGGGTGCAGTACAGAAGTATTTGAATAAGGTTTCCGGCCCTTTGCTTGACAGGATTGACCTGCATGTAGAGGTTACGCCCG
The DNA here is from genome assembly GCA_035550215.1 of Chitinophagaceae bacterium. GTDB lineage: Bacteria > Bacteroidota > Bacteroidia > Chitinophagales > Chitinophagaceae > JABDFW01. Next base: position 176,557 of record DASZPM010000015.1, read on the forward strand.
TAGCCTTTAGCGAGTTAAGCGCACAGGGAAAAGGTGAGCCATCTTCTTCCATCCGCGAACGTGTTATAAAAGCCCGCGAAATACAGACCGAGCGGTATAAAGAAACGCCGGGCATGTATGCCAATGCGCAAATGAGCAGCAAGCAGTTGCGTGAAATATGCGTA
>DASZPM010000016.1:0-95305 GCA_035550215.1 Chitinophagaceae bacterium
TCTTATAGTGCTGCTGGTAATACCGGCGGCCTATGTTATGGCCGGTCCCGGCGGCCCGGGCGGAGACCCCGGGGCGCCCATTGATGGCGGCATAAGCCTGCTGGTAGCAGCAGGTATAGGCTACGGAGCCAAAAAGGCCCGTGATGCACGAAAAAAAACAAAACAGCCCCCTACTGAACAAAACACGGGAGAAGTATAGCGCATCCAATCCTACTATTACATCCCAAAGTCGTTAATGAAAGGGTACTTACAAAATTCTTAGTGCTCAAAGCTGAAACGTATAAAATCGTTGAAAAAAGCCTGTAAATATTGCTATTTGCAGGCTTTTTGTATTATGATAATGGCAAAATAGCTTCTTAATACATGTTTGAATTTCGTAAACCATTGTTTGTTTTTTGTTGTTTTATCCTGAAAAACTGTAGGAATTTGTACGCTAATTAAAGTAGCTTTATAGCAGGTTTGGAGATGACATGCTTTTGGTTCAATTCAATACGAAGAAACCCTCGCCTAAAATTTTAAATAACAAGAATTATGAACCACATTTCAAGGCGGCATTTTATTAAGAACACAGGGGGCACAGGCCTTGCTTTGTGGCTTGGGTTATCGGCCAAAGGCAGCCCCGAAAAGACTATTGATTTAGCAGAGGCTAAAAACTTTACTCCCTATATTCTTGTCGAGCCCGGCGGAGGTATTACCATCTTCAATATAAAACCAGAAATGGGCCAGGGTACATTTCAGTCCATCCCTGCACTAATAGCGGAAGAATTTGAAGTTTCTCTTGACCAGGTTACCATAAAAAATACCAATGGAGAGAAGGAATTTGGTAACGGGCAGCGCGCAGGCGGCTCCTCCTCGGTAAGGGGCAGTTATGATGCTTTCAGGAGAATAGGTGCATCGGCAAAAGAAATGTTCCTGCTTGCTGCCGCTGCACAGTGGCAGGTGGATGCCACAACATGCTATGCAGAAAATGGGAAGGTGTTCCACAAGCCTACACAGCGGGCTGTTGCTTACGGAGAGTTAGCAGAAGCAGCTTCAAAATTGGAGATACCGAAGGAGCCGACATTGAAAGATCCAAAAGACTTTAAAATTTTGGGTAAATCCATGAAACGGCCTGACGTGCCGCTGAAAACCTGCGGCAAGGCTGAATTTGGTATTGATGTGCAGGTGCCCGGTATGCTGTACGCAACAATTGAAAGATGCCCTGTAATTGGCGGCACGCTAAAGAGCTTTGACGCCGGGGAAGCGTTAAAAATTAAGGGAGTGAAGAAAGTTGTGGAGGTTGAGAGGATTATGGGCAGGTACCATTCAGTTGGCGTGGCGGTAATTGCCGACTCTTACTGGACAGCCCTTAAGGCGCGAAAGATGCTTGCAATAGATTGGGACACAAAAGGGTATGAAACATTTAGTTCCGCAGATTATGAAAATACCCTTCGCTCTATGGCAGGCAAGGATGGCTTGCCGGACAAAAGTGTTGGCTCAGTTGATACACTAAATTTACTTCCCGAAAATACAATAGAGGCTTTTTATGAAACACCGATGGTTGCACACCAGCCATTAGAGCCATTAAACTGCGTAGCGCATGTTAATGGAGAAATGCTGGAAATATGGACTTCTACACAGGTGCCAAGCACCCTTACCGGCAGTGGGGGAAGTGATTTGCACAAGCAGGTAGGCTTTGCGCCTGAGAATATTAAACTTCACGCGGCATTTGTTGGTGGCGGATTTGGCAGGAGACTTAACATAGATTACGTAATTGAAGCAGTAAATATTGCCAAACAAACAGACAAACCCGTTAAATTAATATGGTCCAGGGAAGACACTACGCAATTGGGGCCATACAGGCCAATGACTTTCTCGCAGCTAAAGGGTGGTTTTTCAGGCAATGGAGATTTGGTGATGTTTCAGCATAAAGTGATTAGCCCCTCTTATCGCGAAGCCATGAGCAGTGACTTCGACACAAGCAAGATTGATGGCACTATGATTGAAGGCATAGGCGAGCAGGCGTATGAAATTCCTAATATTAAAACTTCTTATGTCAGGGCTGATTATCATGTGCCACTTGCGGCCTGGCGGTCAGTAACCAGTTCAACACTTGCTTTTGCACACGAATGTTTTATAGATGAACTGGCTTATAAAGCCAAGAAAGACCCGCTTGATTTTCGGCTGGGTTTGCTGTCAAAACCATCTGATTTGAAAAGAGTGCTGACTAAATTGAGGGAATTTTCCAACTGGGATAAAAAATTGCCTGGAGGAAGCGGAAGGGGTGTGGCGCAATGGGAATTTTTTGCGGGTTTGTGCGCGCAGGTGGTGGAAGTAACCTATTATGCTGACAAGCATGTATCAGTAGATAAGGTGTATGCGGTAATTGACTTAGGAAAGGTAGTAAATCCTGATAATGTAAAAAACCAGGTGGAGGGCGCAATTATTATGGCGCTAACTGCCGCTACCAAGCCCGGTATAACTTTGCAGAACGGAAAGGTAATGCAGCACAATTTTTATGACAACCCCCTGTTGCGCATTAACGAAGCCCCCGAAATTGAGGTGTTGATACTGACTGATGGCACCAGGATTAAAGGAGTTGGCGAACCCGGTTTGCCGCCGTTTGCGCCCGCTTTAGCAAATGCTGTTTATGCAGCCACAGGTAACCGTTTCCGTAAAATGCCATTTGATTTGGCAAACGTGTAATTTAGCCAAGGGGAATTTTTTGTAGTTGAGATTTTAATAATAAATTGCTCGAGATTGGCTGCGGAAAAAGATTTGTGTTGTGCCGGCACTTACACAGGATAACTGGAGGTATTACCGCTCTGAAACAAAAAGAAGTAAATAAGCCTAATTTTTCATAACATATTTTATTCGTATGATTTCTTTAAATGTCAATCAGAAAACGTACCAGGTAGATGTTGACCCTGACATGCCTTTGTTATGGGTAATAAGGGATGTTATTGGCCTGACAGGTACCAAATACGGTTGTGGTGTTGCACAATGCGGCGCCTGCGTTGTGCACCTGAACGGGGAAGCAGTCCGTTCTTGCGTTACAAAAGTTAAACGTGCCGATGGACAAAAGATAGTGACTATAGAAGGGTTATCAAAAAATAATGACCATCCACTGCAAAAGGCTTGGGCAGAAATTGATGTACCGCAATGCGGCTATTGTCATTCAGGTCAAATCATGTCGGCAGCAGTGCTTCTCAGGGAGAACCCAAACCCTACGGATGAAGATATTGATAATGCAATGTCTGGTAACATCTGCCGTTGCGGGACCTACCTGCGTATAAGGAAAGCTATTCATCTTGCTGCAGAAATGAAGCAAAAACAGGCAGGCGTAGAACAGGATGCGTCTTTAGAAATTACTGTTTCCTAATATTACCATAAACTTATTGTATATATGGAGCAAAACACCAACATAAAAATGCGTTATCTCCCTAAAAAAAAGATTGTTGTTTTTGCAGTCATCCTCTCCGCCGTTTCCATAATCGCGTCGGGATTTAAGGACGGAGATGGTAAAAAAGGCAAAGGACCGGGTAACGTAAACCAGGATAGTGTTGAGTCGGTTACAGCATTTCTTACTGTGTACAAAGTGCTTGAAAGCCCTCGATGCATGAACTGCCATCCTTCGGGTGATATACCTTTACAGGGGGATGACAATCACCTGCATTTAATGTTTCCTAAAAGAGGTAAAGATGGGAAAGGGCTATATGCCATGAAGTGCGCTAACTGCCACCAGGCCACCAATACGCCGGGCATACATACACCTCCGGGTAATCCTAATTGGCATTTGCCGCCTGCGGATATGAAGATGGTTTTCCAGGGAAGGACACCAGCCCAATTAGCCAGGCAGATTATTGACCCGTCACAAAACGGCCATAAGAATATGGAGCAATTGCTTGCACATGCTTCAGATACTTTGGTGCTTGGTGCATGGCACCCCGGCGAGGGACGTACGCTGCCACCAATAAGTCATGAAGAATTTAAGAAGGCATGGGAAACCTGGTTAAAAAAAGGTGCTTATGTGCCTTAATGTAACCGCACAATTTATTAAAAGATAAAAAAGGCGCAATTCTAACTGTCTCCAACAAATCAAAAGCATTTAAAAATATGCCAACTGCTATAAAAAAAGGCGCTGTTTCCCGGAGAAGTTTTCTTAAGATGTCCGGCATATCCGGAACGGCACTTTGTCTCGGGTTTTATTTTTCCGCCGGGGCTAAAAAGCCGACTATAATTGACGGAATTGAAGCAGATGTGTTAAATGTCGAACTTAATTCATGGATTTCAATTGACACCGCGGGCAAGGTAACGCTTGTTGATCATCGTGCTGAAATGGGGCAGGGTTCATACCAGTCAGTGCCGCAAATAATTGCCGAAGAACTGGAAGTTGATCTTGATAATGTAAACATAGTTTTTGCGCCTGGTGACGATAAAAAATATGGAAGCCAGATAACCGGCGGTAGCTCAACCATACGCAGCTCGTATAAAAATTTGCTCAACCTTAGCGCAACCGCCCGTGAAATGCTGGTTGCGGCAGCCGCAGCAAAATGGAATGTTTCAACCACTGAATGTTATGCTGAATCAGGCCACGTTTATCATAAACCTTCAGGCAAGAAATTTAATTACGGCGACCTGGTGGTTGATGCCTCTAAACTGCAAAAACCTGCTAACGTAACGCTTAAAAAAACGTCGGAGTATAAGTTAATCCGTAAACCGCTTCACCGAAGAGACACTCCTTTAAAAACCAATGGTACCGCTATATTCGGGCTGGACAAGAAAATTCCGGGTATGCTGTATGCCCTTGTTGAGCGAAATCCAAGATTGCGTGGTACAGTAAAGAGTTTTGATGATTCAGCTACCCGCATGGTTCCCGGCGTAAAGCATGTTTTTAAGGTGCAAATGAGCGTTTTTAATACTTTACGTGATGGTGTTGCCGTAGTGGCAGACACGCGCTGGGCTGCTATGCAGGGACGAAAATTATTGAGAGTGGAGTGGGACGACAGTGGGTTTGAGCATGTAAACACAGAAGACATCTATAAACAAATGGAAGACAACCTCAACAATAAAGAAGGTGTTTTCCTGAAAAACCAGGGCGATGCCGAGGGAGTTATTCAAAAGGCAGAAAATAAGATTGATGTTATTTACCAGGCGCCTTACCAGTCTCATGCCAGTATGGAGCCTTTAAATTGCATCGCACACTATCAAAAAGATAAGCTGGAGATATGGGGCCCGATACAGGCGCCAGATTGGGTACAGGGATTTCTGAGCGGGCAATTTGGTTTGCCAAAAGAAAAAGTTATAGTAAACATGACGTTTCTTGGGGGAGGGTTTGGCAGAAAAGCTTTTCTTGATTACCCGCACGAAGCCACAATTATTTCAAAAGAAGTGGGGGCGCCGGTGCAGGTTATGTGGACGAGAGAAGATGATATGACACAGGGGCCCCACAGGCCGGGCATGTCTTACAGGTGCCAGGCTGCAATTTCCGGCGGAAATATTGATGCGCTCGCTTTCAAGATGACCGGCCAAAATATGGATTTATGGAGCGGGGGAGATAAAAGTAAAGCGAATGAGAGTACTGCTGAAAGCTTTTTAGCGCCTTATTTCGACACCATTAAAAACCTGAGTTTTAAGGATGTGTTGTTTGAAACACCACTGCCTATTATGTGGTGGCGTTCAGTATATGCATCAACAAACGGCTTTGCTTACGAAAGTTTTATGGATGAGGTTGCTGCAGCAGCCGGAAAGGATCCGCTTGAGTTAAGAAGACAGTATTTAAAAGATAAAAGATGCCAGGACCTGATAGATAAGCTGGAGGAAGTATCAGGCTGGAAAAGCAGGAAGAAAAACGAGGGATACGGGGTGGCCATTACCGAATGTTTTTCAAGTACAGTCGGAGAAGTGGTGAAAGTATCGCGGGACGGAGAAGGCAGGGTAAAAATAGACCATGTATGGGCGGTAATGGATTGTGGTTGGTATGTTAACCCTGATATTATTAAAGCGCAGGTGGAAGGGTCAATTGTTATGGCTTTGGGTGCTGCAACTGCGCACGAAATAACTTATAAGGATGGGCTTACAGTTGAAAAGAATTTTTACGCGTATAACATGCCAAGGATAAATGATGTTCCGCCGATAGATGTATATGTAATGGATAACGATGCGGATGCGGGCGGAGTAGGAGAGCCGGGGCTGCCACCGTTTTCACCTGCGTTAACCAATGCCATCTTTGACCTGACAGGTAAGCGGATAAGAAAGCTTCCGTTTAGTTTAAATTCAATTTAGCGCATAGTGCTTTGCTATGCCAGCATAGAAGTGTCTTGGCGCTTCCCGGGGATGTTTTACCTTTAACATGGGTTAGGATTATAAAATGGCAGAACAGTTTACACATATTGACAGTACAACAGGGCAACCCGGCATGGTGGATGTGCAGGAAAAAGCCATTACCAGGCGACAGGCAACAGCCCAAAGCATTGTGATGCTGGGTAAAAGTATAATGCAGCAATTAGAAGGCGGCGACATTCATACACGAAAAGGCCCGGTATTTCAAACTGCAATAATAGCGGGAACAATGGCGGCAAAAAAGACGGCAGATTTAATTCCGTTTTGTCATCCGCTGGCATTAGAAAATTGCAAACTCACTATTGTTCCGCGCAATGATGCGGAAATCATAATAACCTGTACAGTGACTATTACAGGCAAAACGGGTGTGGAAATGGAGGCATTAACAGGCGCCAGCGTTGCGGCATTGACAATTTACGATATGTGCAAGGCACTTTCTCACGACATAATTATCAGCGAAACAAAATTAGTGGCTAAAACAGGTGGCAAGAGTGATTATGGTAACAGAAACTAAAGGGCATATTAAACATGCGCAGCTAACAAAACCTGCACTGGGTATTTTTGGTCGTAACGAGTTGGCCATTCTGGGCACATCCTGCGGGAATATTCAGCGCCTGGCACAAACAATTATTGAAGGGTTACCTGGATATAAATTTGGTTTTACAGACGCTTCACACCATGACAATGAAGATTCTGCCCCCTCAATCGCTTCTGTCTCAACTATACAAAAAAGTAATACGACCCAGGTTGATTTTTTGGGGACCTTCAATTATATACACCAACGCACATTATTTAACGACGCTACATTTGTGCTTGTAAATGGCAACCATTTTACTGCTACCCGGCAGGTTGTGGTAATTGATGATGCCAAACCGCTGCACAAAAAAATTGACAGGCTTACCAATGTATGCCTTGTGCTGTTGCAGGAAGGTATAACTACTATACCCGGCTTCCTTGCTGAACAAGTGCCCGGCATTAAGAATGTACCTGTGTTTTCTATTGCGGATAACCAGTCTATTATAAGATTTATTGACAGCCTTATAAAATATGCGACGCCTGTTTTAAACGGGCTTGTGCTTGCGGGTGGTGAAAGCAAAAGAATGGGCAGCGATAAAGGGAGCCTTATTTATCATCCAAAACTTACCCAGCGGCAGTACATACATAGCTTGCTTAAAGAACATTGCAATGGTGATGTTTTTGTGTCGTGCAATGCATCACAAGAAGACGCTGTAACTGCCGAAGGACTGCCGTTTATTACAGACAGTTTTACAGGGCTCGGCCCTATAGGCGGTATATTGTCGGCATTCAGGCATAACCCTAACGCTGCATGGCTTACGGTGGCATGCGACATGCCACACCTCTCCGGCGGGCTGATTCATAATCTTACGGAAAACAGGAATATTGCTAAGATGGCTACGGCATTTCGCAATAACGAAAATAATGGCTGGCCTGAGCCGCTACTCACTATATGGGAGCCACAAAGTTACCAATGGCTATTGCAATTGCTGGCCCAGGGTTATTCCTGCCCGAGAAAGGCATTGATAAATGCAGGCATAGCCTTACTGGAAATAGAAGATGCTGCAGTGTTGCATAATGTTAATGACTACAGCGATTACTTAACTACATTAAATAACCTGGAGAACGCATAATGGAGTTATTATTATTCGGCGTAACAAAAGAAATAGTTGGCAAAAGTAAATTAACAATAACGGCAGATAAAAGCATACCTGACGTTGGTTCATTAAAGCAATGGCTTGCGTTGCAATATCCCGCGTTGAGCGCGCTGAAATCACTGGCAATTGCCGTTGATAATGAATACGCCGGCGACGGCGAAACATTAAAAGAAGGATCTGAAATTGCATTGATACCACCGGTAAGTGGGGGATAAGGGTATGTTATTAAAGATTGTTGAACATATAGATATTGCAGAAGCATATAATTATTTACAGCACCCGTCCTGTGGTGCAGTAAATCTTTTTATTGGCACCGTTCGTGACCGTTCACGGGGCAAGGAAGTTACCAAACTGGTGTTTGAGGCCTATGAAACTATGGCATTGAAAGAATTTGAAAAGATTGCCTTGCTGGCTAAACAACAATGGCCGCTGGAGAGAATAACCGTTATACATGCGACAGGTGAAAAGCTTCCAGGTGATGCGGTGGTAGCGGTTGGTGTAGCATCGCCTCACCGGCAAGCAGTTTTTGAAGCTACTGCTTTTATAATGCAGGAATTGAAGACAACTGTCCCAATATGGAAACATGAATATTACGGGGACGAAAGTGTGTGGATTAACGCTCACCCCTGACAATTATGGCAGAAAAGAAATTAATAGATAAATACGGCCGGCAACTCAATTACCTGCGCTTGTCAGTTACAGACCGGTGCAATATACGTTGCCGGTATTGTATGCCTGAAGAGGGGATGTTGTTTGCACAAAAAGACGCGCTGTTTACATTTGAGGAACTGCTGCATATCTCCAGGATATTTTGCGGGCTTGGTATAAGTAAAATACGTATTACAGGTGGTGAGCCTTTTGTGCGCAAAGGGTTGATGCTCTTCCTGCAGCAACTATCCCAACTGCCTCAATTAAAAGATATTCTTATTACAACCAACGGGACTTTAATAGACAAGTATATTGATGACCTTCTGCAAACACGCATACGCAAGATAAACATCAGTCTCGATTCTCTCGATGCTAACCGTTTTTTTCAAATTACCCGCCGCGATAGTTTTGATACGGTATATGCAAATGTTTTTGCATTACTCAAAGCAGGCTTTGAAATAAAACTGAACTGTGTGTTGTCCTCAAAAATTAATTCGCCTGATATTATCCCTTTTATTGAGCTGACAAAAAATTACCCGCTTGCTGTACGGTTTTTAGAGGAAATGCCATTCAACGGGAGTGCGCAATTTGATGAGGAGCAATGGAATTATACCGACATATATAATCACATCAATCAACACTATGCCTTTATCCATAAAATAAAGGATGAAGCTGCATCAACTTCTGTCAATTACTGTGTACCTGGTTACAAAGGTACTTTTGGGATAATACCAGCGTTCAGCAGGACATTTTGCGGAACATGTAACAGGATACGATTGTCAGCGACAGGCGAATTACGTACATGCCTGTACGGGCCGCCGGTTGCTAATCTTCGCGATGTGTTAAGGGACGGAGCATCTTCAGAGGATATTGAAAATGTTATAACAGATGCCGTGCAGAGCCGGCTAAAAGACGGGAATGAAGCGGAGGCATTGAGGCATGAAACAGTGTACGATTCGATGTCGGTATTGGGAGGGTAGAGCAATGAATATAAACCGCTATATAAGGCAGGAGCATTTGCAGGGCTTTGGAACTGCGGCGCAACAAAAACTTGCAGCGGCAAGTGTGCTGGTGGTGGGCGCAGGGGGGCTTGGCGTACCAGCATTGCAATACTTATGCGGTATGGGCATTGGTAAAATAGGTATTGTTGACGGGGATACAGTAAGTATAACCAACCTGCACAGGCAGGTGCTGTATGATGAAGCCGATATTAATAAAAGCAAAGCTTTTACCGCTGCTGCTAAATTAAAACAACTGAACAGCCATATTTGTATTGACATATATGATACTATGCTGACCGCTGCTAATGCCATTGATATCATCAGCAAATATGATGTGGTAATTGATGCAACTGACAATTTTACCGCGCGCTATATTGTTAATGACGCCTGTATAATAACGGGTAAACCTTTTGTGTATGGAGCCATTCAAAGTTGGGAGGCGCAACTAAGCGTGTTTAATTATAAAGGCGGCCCTACTTACCGCTGTGTATATCCAACAACGCCGGGGACGAACGAAATACCCGATTGCAATACAGCAGGGGTGCTTGGTGTTGTACCTGGCATTGTCGGGTGCAGGCAGGCACTTGAGGCTGTTAAAATTATAACAGGCGTTGGAAAACCGCTTTCCGGCAGGTTAAAAATATTTGACTTTGAAAATGATGCTGAATACAGCGTTAAGTTAACTTCAAATCCTGTCAACAGGCAAATAACATCATTAGCCGGTAATGAGATGCAAGAATGTGCGGCAGTGTATAAGAACCTATCCCCGTATGAATTGAATGAATGGTTTTTGCAAGGAAAAGAGTTTTTGTTGTTGGATGTTAGAGAGGAGCAGGAGTATAATAACGGGCATATTGAGCAGGCTGTAAATGTGCCTTTAAGTATTTTGCCCGGTGAAGTATTTGCAACCGGGCGGCCATTGGTTACCATGTGTAAATCAGGCGCAAGAAGCCAGCGTGCGGCTACGCTGCTCAGGGAAAAAAATAATGAACTGGACCTGTACAATTTAACAGGCGGTTTTGATAACTGGATTGCTGTTACCAAATAATTTTAAATAAAGCATTATGCCGGACTGGAATACGATACTAATTATAGCAGCAGGCTTCTTTGTAATAGCTACGTTGTATTCATCAGTTGGTTTTGGTGGCGGCTCAAGCTATCTTGCGCTAATGGCATTGTTTGTAACAGATTTTCACGCCATTAAAACCATTGCTTTATTGTGTAACCTTGTGGTAGTTACCAATGGCTCTTACCTTTTTTATAAGCGGGGCTTTTTTGACTGGAAAAAATTTATACCACTGGTAATATGCAGTGTGCCTGCCGCATTTTTTGGCGCGATGATGAGGCTTACACAGCACTCATTTTTTATTGCACTGGGTTGCGTGCTAATCCTTGCCGGTATTTTATTGCTCGTTCAAATTTATTTGCGCCCTTCCGCCGGCCCCGGTAAATCATTCCCTTCATGGATGAATCTAGTATTAGGTACAGCCATCGGTTTCCTGTCTGGCATGGTCGGCATCGGCGGAGGTATTTTATTATCGCCCATACTTAACCTGCTGCAGTGGGATAACGCAAAAAAAATTGCAGCACTTGCCAGTTTTTTTATCCTGGTCAATTCCATATCAGGATTATTAGGGCAACTCGCCGGGGGCACTCTGCAATTTAACAGCACATTATTTTTACCTTTACTGGTTGCTGTTTTTATCGGCGGACAATTAGGTACGAGATTAAGTTTGAACCTAATAAAAGCCAGTGTTGTAAAGGGTTTAACCGGTGTGCTGGTGGCCTACATTGGTATAAAATTGATTTTACAATACACCAAAGGCATTAATATATGATTGCCGTAGCTGAGGCGCTTGAGTTTATTTTGAAACAGCAAAGAGATTATGGAATAGAAGAAGCTGACCTTCTGCAATCCACCGGGCGTATTCTCGCAACCGATATAAAAGCCGACCGCGATTATCCTGCGTTTGACAGGGTAATGATGGATGGTATCGCGATAAATACCCGTGCCTTTGAAAGTAATATTAATGAATTTGTGATACAGTCGATACAGGCGGCCGGCGATGAACCTGCAGTACTTAACGGCATTCAGAATTGCATTGAAATAATGACGGGTGCAGTGTTGCCTGCCAATTGCGATGCGGTTGTACCTTATGAAGAGTTGACGATAGCAGGTAATACTGCAATAATCAAAGCAACAAGTATCAAGCAATTTCAAAATGTGCACAAAAAAGGCAGCGACGGCGTACAGGATACGGTACTGTTGAATGCTAATACAAAAATGACCGCAGCACACGCAGGTATTCTTGCCTCCGTTGGCGCTGGCCGTGTGCCAGTTAAGCGGTTGCCTTCAACGGTTGTTTGCTCTACAGGAAATGAATTGGTAGAAATAGATGAGCAGCCTTTACCCCACCAATTGAGGATGTCTAATCTTTATATGCTGGCAGCTTTATTGAAAAAAGATAACATTACGGCAAGCCTTCACCATATACCGGATGACGAAGCAGCTATGACTTCAACACTCACGGCGCTTATTGCACAACATGAAGTGGTAATATTATCGGGCGCAGTATCAAAAGGTAAGTTTGACTACCTGCCCGGGGTATTAAAATCTTTGGGTATGCGCACTATTTTTCACCGCATTGCACAACGGCCGGGTAAACCCATGCTGTTTGGCGAATGCCCTAATGGTACATTAATATTTGGTTTCCCCGGTAACCCCATGTCAACATTTGTATGTTACCAGGTATATTTCAAAGCATGGTTATATCAATCCCAGCAATACAATGCTCCCCTAACAATAGCAAGGCTTGGTAAAACGGTCACGTTCACGCCAAATCTCTCATACCACTTACCTGTATTTTTGCTTAATGAGGGAGGCCTGGTAAAAGCAATCCCTGTACCCGGTAATAATTCAGGCGATATACCTTCGCTGGCTGTAGTGGAAGGGCTGGTTACCCTTCCCCCGGAAAAAAGTATATTTGAAGAAGGTATAACAGTAAATGTGACTCTTTGTTAATGAAAGAAATTAAACAAATAATAGCGGCGTATGACAAGGCAACTGCAGCCGGCAAAAAAGCTGCCCTTGCCACAGTTGTAACGGTGGAAGGCTCTTCTTACCGGCGGCCGGGAGCACGTATGCTTGTTACAGAAGATGGCATGCTTACAGGCGCAATTAGTGGCGGCTGTCTTGAGGGGGATGCATTAAGAAAGGCCCAGTTTGCCATGATACGGGAGCAGGCGGTTATAGTGAAATATGACACATCGGATGAGGATGACCTGAAATTTGGTGTACAGTTGGGCTGTAATGGTATTATTCATATTTTGATTGAGCCAATTGTGGCAGCAGGTAGAGACAATCCTATTGAATTACTTAAAGCCGCTGTTGCAAAGAGACAATATGCGGTAATTGCCACTGTGTTCGCAGTTCAACATAACAATATACAACCCGGAACATGCCTGTTGTTAACCAACAGTGATGTTATAAAAAGAAATGATGCAGCCGGTTTATTTTTAGATGCAACCGTTGCTCTTCAAACCCGGCAGAGCATGACAAAACAATATACAACAGATGCGGATTACACTGCCTTTATTGAAGTGCTTGCGCCTGAGGTTTCATTGCTGATATTTGGGGCGGGGAATGATGCAATACCGCTTGTTGATATGGCTAATATTCTTGGATGGCAAGTTACAGTAATTGATGGCCGCAGGCAATATGCAACACCACAAAGGTTTCCTTCCTGCACTGTAGCTGTAGCAAAACCCGGGGAAGCGCTGGCAAACATCAGTACGGATGAGCGTACTGTTGCAATACTTCTCACACACAATTATAACTACGATTTTGAGATGCTGAAAATACTGGTGCCGAAACGGTTACCATATATAGGTGTGCTTGGCCCGAAAAAGAAGATGCTGCGTATGGAAGAGCAATTACAGGAAGAAGGCATTATTTGGAGCGATGAATTGTGGCAACCAGTGCATGGACCATCTGGCCTGGATATTGGCGCCGAAACCTCTGAAGAAATTGCTTTATCCATATTGGCTGAAATAAAAGCCACGCTTGAAAAAAAAGAAGGCGAGCCGTTACGCAGTAAATCAACCAATATTCACGCAGTATAAATATGACTGGTATTATTATACTTGCAGCCGGCGGGTCGGCGCGTATGGGTACAGCAAAGCAACAGTTGCTCTATAAAAGTAAAAGCCTTTTAGAAAATGCTGTATCAACCGCTTTGGCTGCTAATGCAGGCATTGTGGTAGTAGTATTAGGATACGAAGCCGATAAGATAACGCCTTTAATCAAGAGCTGTAATATTTCAATTACCATTAATGGGAATTGGCGTGCGGGTATGGGCAGCTCAATAAGTAAAGGTATGCTGCACCTTCTTAATATGCAGCCCGCTGTTGACGACGCTATAATTATGTTGTGTGACCAGCCCCTGGTTACGGCAGATGTGTTACATAAATTAATAGAAACCAGGGCATCGGTTGGATGCGGCATTGTGGCGTGCACCTACGGCGGTACTGTAGGTGTTCCTGCCCTTTTTGATAAAGTATATTTTGACAAACTGGTTTCATTAGAGGGTGAAAGTGGCGCAAAAAAAATCCTGCACCAGTTCGCTGATGATGTGGCGTCAATAAATTTTCCCGGTGGGGCGATTGATATTGACACACCGGAAGATTTTGAAAGATTGAATACACCCGGAAATTTTTGAGATGCCCGGAAAAATCGCTGCAGGCTCAACGGCCGACCCTTTTTTGCAGGTGTTCAGGGTAACGCGCACCCTGTACTGTAATTTTTGAAGCAGCTTCTTCAATATTACCAAGATCTTCCTCCGTAAGTTCAACCGAAGCTCCTCCCAGGTTTTCTTCCAGCCGGTGCAGCTTTGTTGTCCCCGGTATAGGAACTATCCATGGTTTTTGGGCGAGCAGCCAGGCAAGCGCTATTTGGGCGGTAGTAGCATTCTTTTGTTTTGCAATATTGCCAAGTAAATCCACCAAAGCTTGGTTAGCCTTCCTGTTTTCTTCAGAGAAACGGGGAACGATGTTCCTGAAATCGGTGGTGTCAAATTTTGTGGCTTCGTTAATAGCCCCTGTAAGAAAGCCTTTGCCCAACGGGCTAAACGGAACAAAACCAATGCCCAACTCTTCAAGGGTGGGTATCACTTCAAGCTCCGGTTCTCTCCACCATAACGAATACTCGCTTTGTAATGCCGCTACCGGCAGTACAGCATGTGCTTTGCGAATACTCTGTACCCCTGCTTCTGACATGCCAAAGTGTTTCACTTTGCCTTCTGCAACCAGGTCTTTTACGGTTCCCGCAACATCTTCAATCGGTACATTCGGGTCAACCCGGTGTTGGTAAAACAGGTCTATTACATCTGTCCGCAGGCGTTTAAGCGCTGCTTCGGCAACTTCTCTTATTCTTCCAGGGCGGCTATCAAGCCCGGCTTGGGAATTTCCATCCTTAAACCCGAACTTAGTGGCAATAACCACCTGCTTGCGAAATGGGGCAACTGCTTCTCCTACAAGTTCCTCATTCAAAAATGGCCCATAGGCTTCCGCTGTGTCAAAAAAGGTTACGCCCTTTTCAAAAGCGGCATGTATTAAAGCAATCATTTCTTTTTTGTCATGTGCCGGCCCATAGCCAAAACTCATGCCCATACAGCCGAGGCCAAGGGCTGAAACTTCAAGCCCGCTTTTACCAAGTATTCTTTTTTTCATAACCAACTCTTTTATGTTTTTATAATAGCTCCTGTCGAAGATTTAAAACATCCTGCGATCGTATATCCTGGAACCCGCTCAAATTATTACAGGGCAAAGTTAGAGCGTCAAAAAGGGGTAAAACAAACAAAAAACAAGCAATGCATTACAAAATTCAAACATTCCTGAATTTAAGCGGGCTTGTTTGCAAATGCTTTTTGAAGAAGTTATTGAAATGTGTTACTTCATTAAAACCCAGGGCAAAAGCAATTTCAGAAACAGACCATGTACTGTGCCTGAGCAATATTTTTGCCTCCTGCAAAATTCTCTCGGCGATAATTTGCGATGTTGTTTTATCGGTTGTTTCTTTTACCGCCCGGTTTAAATGATTCACATGAACGTTTAACTGTTTGGCAAAAGCCGAAGGTGAACGGAGGTTTACTGTTTGATGGTTATCATCCACGGGAAACTGGCGTTCCAATAGCTCCAGGAATATTGTTGAAATTCTTTGAAAAGCCATTATTGGTTGTCTGGCAAATTGCGCAGTGGGCTGCATCTTCAGGGCAAAATGGATAAGCTCAAAAACAAGGGTGCGCAATACATCGTATTTGTGTATGTAATCTGAATTGATTTCGGTAAACATTCTGTCATACACAGTTTGCACACTGTTTGCCTGCTCATCAGTCAATTCAAATATGTGTGTACCGTGGGGCTGGAACACCTCGTATTGATTCAGGTTGCCATACTGGTGAAAAAAATGATGGTTGAATACACAAAAACAGCCGCCACGAATATTCTCTAAATGCTCCCATTTGTAGGGAATTTGCGGATTTGAGAAAGAAAGGGCCTGCTTTTGCACTTCAACAACTTTATCAGCATAATGTACTTTACTGCCACCCCTGACGAGCATGATTTTATAATAATCACGCCGTTTATAAGGAATTGGTTGAGCTTTATCGCCTACAAAAGGTTCCAGTTTAAATACATTAAAGTGCCCTATATCGTTGCGAATATTTTCAGGCATCCAGTTAAACTTTCTTTTGTAAAATTCCTCTATGGTTTCAACCCTGTTCATTAACCCAAACTTATTGTATTTATTGCGAATGCCGGGCAGGTTGCGTTAGTAAATAAATCTGAAAATATTATCACCTGGCTTGCCGAAAAAATGCCGCTCCCAGCAATGCAAAAGAAGAACGAAACATTATAACTGCATAATAAATTTCAAATTGTTAATTACGAATTTCAAATATTTTTGACTATTACTGCTCCAGTTTAGTTTGAAGCGGTTCCAGGTTTTTCTTCCTGCTTTTGTAAAAACGGTGTTCCCATCCACCTATGTAAAAGGCTATAATAAAAAGAGCCGTAACACCAATAGCCGCCCAGGCAGGCTTGCCGGCTTCTAACAGGCCCGCCATACAAAGTGAGGCAATGGGCAGAATATTAAACCGCATTATTTGTGACAGCCAAACCTGGTATGTGGCCGTTGCTACAGCATGCCGGAGATCGTCGCGCATAGAGCAGTCAAATTGTGTTTGCTGGTGTAACCTGCGGCGGTGGCTGATTAAAACATATACAGAAGTAAGCAGCAGCCACGCGGCCATTATCAGCATAAAGAGATTTGTTGTACCGCCCCGGAAATTGATAATAAAAATGAAACACCCGGCGCTGAAATTTACCGCGATAAGCAGTATTTCCCTTGCATTGGTTATACGCAACGCGCTCTTTCTTTTTGCCATAATGTTGTTATGCAATGCTTTTTCATTAATAACATATACGGACTGCTGACTTTCAGCAATCCATATTTTCTGCAGATCTTCAAATTCCATAAGTTTCCATTTTTTTAGATTTAATAACCAGGTTTTTTTTAATGCGGTTGATTTTGACACTGACGTTTGATTCAGTAATGCCCAGGATACCGGCTATTCCTTATAACCCAGGCCATCCAGCAGTAATAAAATAACAGAGCGGTCTATCTCATTTAATTGAACCAGGTTTTCATATAACCAGGCCAGTTGTTCATTCAGCGGTTTACCATTTTCAAGCAAAACATTATCAACGTTTTCAAGACTTTCATTTACAACGCGGTGTTTATTTTTCTTTTTGCGTCCATTTAATGGCTGTATTAAGAGCAATACGGTACAGCCATGTAGATACAGAGGATTGACTTTTGAACGATGGTACTGAATGCCACACCTGCATAGTTATTTCCTGGAAAAGGTCATCCCGGTCCATAGGTGTAAAAGCAAAGGCGGTAATTACTTTGAAGAAGAGCGCCTTGTAATTGTTAAGCCATTGGCTAAAGATGTTTTCCTGCTCCTGTTTGGTCACGATGTTAATTTATGTACTTGCTTATTAGTACCACAAAAGGCTCAAATTCTTGCAAAAGATAGAAAATGGGTGGGAAGCGGATGAATATTCACTTATGCAAGGCAGCGGCCAATGCCTGCTCGGGCAAAAACTTAACATGCGGGTGAATTTTATTCCGTTATTTTTATGTTATTAAATTGTAAACAGGTAAAATAAGCCATATGGACAAAAAAGAGCTTCGCGCACAGGTTCAGGCAAAGATTGAAGCCGCTTTGGCGGAGTTTGCCAAAGGCGTAAGCGAAAAAAAATTCAAAAAGTATATTAAAAAAGCCGCGAAAATTGTAGCCGACGGCTTATCGGTGCCTTCTGCAAAAAAAGCAGCTACGCCTAAAAAGGCCAAAGCCGCGCCAAAAAAAGCAGCACCTAAAAAGGCGGCGGCAAAAACGGCTAAAAAAACAACTGGCCAGGCTAAAACTAAATAACCACCCCGGCATACCTTGTAAATGGATTTATTCTCCTAATTATAAAACAGGCCCTGCATATACTGCAAGGCCTGTTTATGAGCAATTTTGACAAATGCTATTTGTTTGAGTGCAAAGCAACAGTGTTACCTTCAGTGTCTGCAAAAAAAGCCATATAGCCGATTTCGTCAGTAATTTTTGTTTTAGGCATCAGTACTTTTCCTCCTGCTGATTCAATTTTTGCAAGTACATTTTGCAGGTCGGGGTTGCCGTTAAGGTAAATTTTAGCCCCGTCTGCAGAGGGTTTATGCATTGGGCCTTCAACAAGGCCGCCTGAAACCTTGCCGGTCATCTCTGCCGGGAAAAAAGACATTTTCATCCCCATCATTTCCTGTTCAGGCATTGTGATACCAAATATTGTTTCGTAAAATTTCTTAGCGCGGCCAATATCTGTTACAGATATTTCAAACCAGTTAAGCGCATTTTCCTGTGGTGTCATTGTTTAAAATTTTTAAATTAAATAAAACGTTGACTATAATGACGAATAACATTTAAAGAAGAGGACAGGGTATAAAAGAATATTTTAGCAACTCTCATGTATTCGGGTTGAGTGAAAAAAATGCCTTTGATGATGTAGCCGCCGCCGCAAAATCAATCATACGGGTCTTTCGCGCAATCATAGCTTGTTATCACTCGTGCACAACCCGGGGCATGCAAAAGTTTCATACCTTAACAGTGTTGCTAGTCTCCAAAAACCTTTCTGTAAACATTAAAATAAGCGCCTCCAAAAGAATTTTCTTTTAAACCGGTTGACAAATGAAAAATATTTTTTTAATCCTGTTGGCATTTTCAACTATTCAAATAGTTGCTCAAACTAACCCCATAACAAGTATAAACATATCATTGCCTGCTTCCCCTGATGCTAATACTGCCAACTGGGGTACCGGCACATCGTTAATTACCATCAGCGCAGTTTCACGCTCCGCGGGAGGCCGTGTAGATCCTTCGGTAGAGGAGAGCAAAATATTGGTGGTAATAAAAAAGGACGGCGCTAAAGTATGCGGCGCTTATACCAGTTATACCGCACCTGCCGCAAATTTCGGCACTCCCAGTAAAGTATGGAGTGGTGTTAACGCCGCCGCGTTATTGGGAAAGGATTGCACGTTGCCGCCAGGTGACTATGAACTAAGCGTACAGTTTTTTGCCAGCAGCGCCGCCGCCCCTGTAGCTTTAAGTGAGGAACACACAAAAGTGTTTACAATACACGCGAACGACCAGCAAAATTACCAGGCACCGCAAGGAGTTGCTCCGCCCACAGGCATGGAGTTAAGTGATGCTGATGCGAAGAAACCAATTATATTCAGGTGGACACCTGTAATACCTAAACCGCAGGAGCCAGTAACATACCGGTTGCGTATATGGCAAGTTACACAGGGGCAAAACGCCGGGCAGGCCATTAAATCCAATCAGCCTATCATTATAAAAGATATTGATAATTTAACGCAGGCTATAATAACCGATAACAGTGATTGCGCGCCGCCTTATTTATGCGATTTTGTATGGACTGTACAAGCACTTAACCGTGACGGAAAACCGATTGGGGACAATAACGGAACAAGCCAGCCATACAGCTATAAAAAGGGTGGCAATGTTATACTGTATGATACACTAAATGCCATTGTACTTGTATCACCTGAAAACGGCAGCAGTGTGGCGGAAGGAAAACCGCTGACATTTTCGTGGCAGCTTTCCAGGAATACAACCTTGCGCCCGGCCTTTTACAAGTTGCGGATAGTAGAAACAAATGGCAAGCAGCCGCCCGTTGAAGCATTAAGAACAAATAAGCCTTTTTTTGAGAAAGATAGCATCAGTGCCCTTTCAGTTCAATACCCATCATCCGCTCCCAAATTCAGTGAAAATAAAACCTATGTGTGGAGTGTGCAGGCATTTGATAAAGAGGGAAAACCCGTCGGAGGTAAGAACGGGACAAGCCAACCATCCAGCTATAAAAAGGGTGGTAATGTTATACTGTATGATACACTAAATGCCATTGTACTTGTATCACCTGAAAATGGAAGCAGTGTGGCGGAAGGAAAACCCCTGACATTTTCATGGCAGCTTTCCAGGAATACAACCATGCGCCCAGCTTTTTACAAGTTGCGGATAGTAGAAACAAATGGTAAACAGCCACCTGTTGAAGCATTGAGAACTAATAAGCCTTTTTTCGAGAAAGATAGCATCAGTGCCCTTTCAGTTCAATACCCATCATCCGCTCCCAAATTCAGTGAAAATAAAACCTATGTGTGGAGTGTGCAGGCATTTAACCGTGAAGGCAGGCTAATTGGCGATAAGAACGGAAAGCTGAATGTAAACCATTTTATAATTTCCCGCCGTTAGCTGAATGTGTAAACTGCTGCCGGAATAGTTGGAAGGCACAGAACTGCGACGGAATATGATTTCAATATACCTCTTAATCATCCTTAAAAAAAGCAGGAAACTGCTGTTCATGTAAAAAAAATATTTTTTTGCAGGAATTGACTAACTTTAGTTTTTAAGGGTTTAGGGTTGAAAAATAATCGGCTTCTGTTTCTACAGAAGCTTTTCTTTTTTGCAACCCTTTTGATGGTCCATATCTTTGTTGCGGGCACATTACCCGAATGCAATTTGTGTATGACGCTTTTGCTAACCGATTGCTGCTTAGCCACATGATTTTTGTTGACTGTTAATGACTAAACATGAAAAAATTCTGCTTTGTTTTATTGGTGGCCTTACTGTGTAGTAAATTATTTGCGCAAAATACCTATGAACTAAACAGCGGTTGGTTGTGTAAAAAAGCCAGTGAAGTTAAGGATGACGGTATTAAATTGTCAAACCCCTCATACACAATCGGGGAGTGGATGCAGGCAACAGTACCGGGAACGGTACTTACCACTCTTCTCAACAATAAACTTGTGCCTGACCCTTTTTACGGGATGAATAATGAAAAGATACCGGATATTTATAACACAGGGCGAGAGTATTATACTTATTGGTTCGTAAAAGATTTTAAAGAACATAAACCAGGGGGCGATGGCCTTGTTTGGCTTACCTTTCGCGGGATAAATTATAGCTGCGATTTTTTTCTGAACGGTCACAAGCTGAATACGCAACCTTGCATTGGTATGTTCCTCCGCCAGGAATTTGATATCACTCCATACCTTGCAAACGACGGTAACAACAGGCTTGCAGTAATTGTGTACCCGCCAGACCCTGTTGGTAACCCCAACGGCGGGCAGGGTGGTGACGGGGAAATTGCGCACAGCATTACTCAACAATATGTTGCGGGTTGGGATTGGATACAGCCTGTAAGAGACCGCAATACGGGGATTTGGGATAAGGTCATTATAAAAAAAACAAATTCCATCATTATAAAAAACCCGCATATTATAACGTTGGTAGCCGGTGCCCGGCTTCCCGCTGAAAGTGTGCAGGTGCCTGCTGTTATAAAAGTTACTGCTGAAATAAAAAATGCATTAAATAAGCCGGTAAAGGGCGTACTAAAATATGAGTTGGCGGGAACTGTGATAAAACAAAATGTAGTTCTTCAACCGGGCGATTTTACCGTAGTTCAGATGCCTGACGATACGCTTAAAAACCCTAAACTTTGGTGGCCAAATGGTTATGGCCCTCAAAACATGTATTCCATTAAACTGCAATTTGTAAGCAGCACAAATGTTTTGTGTGATGAACTGCCGGTTAAGTTTGGTGTAAGGCAATTACAAACAAAATGGAATGAGCGTACCGGCAGCATGCAGTTAATGGTAAACGGGCAAAAGATATTTGTTAAAGGCGGCAACTGGATTATATCTGATGAAATGCTGCGCTTTTCAAACGAACGGTATGACGCCGAGGTTAGGTTTCATCGCGACATGAACCTGAACATGATACGTGTATGGGGAGGAGCGATAACAGAACGGCCTGAATTTTACGACGCCTGCGATAAATATGGCATTTTAGTTTTCCAGGATTTTTGGAACAGCGGGGATTGTAATGGCCGCTGGCAGGACCCTATGAAAAAAGAAAATCAATGGGTAAGGAGACAATATCCTGATGACCACCAGTTGTTTTTGGCCAGCGCAGCAGACCAGGTAAAATTAATACGTAATCATCCATCACTTGCTTTTTGGTGCGGTGGTAATGAAATTCCGCCAACCGATGATATTTTGTTTCCATTGAAAGATTCAATTATTGCAACGCTTGACGGAACACGGTATTTTTTCGACTATTCCAATTCAGACAGCATGTCGTTCAATACGCTTGGAGGCAATGGCGACGGCCCTTACGGCATACAGGATATAAAAACATTCTTCGCAAAACGCACTTTTCCATTTAACTCAGAGGTGGGTTCGGTAGGGGTAGGAGATTATGCTTCGCTCGAACGGTTTTTGCCCCGGCAAGACCTTGAAGCTTTTCCATCAAATGACAACCCCGACAGTGTTTGGCGTTATCACAAATACATTGGCTACCGGGATTTTATTGACGCATACGGTAAACCATCAAACACTAAAGATTTTGCCAATAAAGCCCAGTTGGTAAACTACGACCAGTACCGCGGCCTGGTGGAAGGCTTTACTACAAATATGTGGAATTGGTACACCGGCTTTATTATATGGAAAACACAAAACCCATGGACAGCGTTACGAGGGCAGATGTATGATTATTACCTTGACCCCAATGCCTGTCTTTACGGTTTGCACGAAGGCAGCGAGCCATTGCATATAATGTTTAATGCTGCTGACAGTATGGTTATGATTGCCAATAACACGTTTACTACACAGCGAAACCTGATGATGCGTGTAAAGATGTATGATATGCAGGGGAAATCAAGGTTGATAACCGATGTGTTTAACGAGATTGGGCCAACCACCGTGAAAAATTATATACCTATTGCCAATGTATTAGCAAAAATGGGCGGCAACGATGGATTGTTCTTATCGCTCCGGTTATTAAATGAAAAGCAGGAAATCATTAGTGATAACTTATACTGGTTGCCCGACAGCACGGGCGTTTATTCAGGATTGCAACATATAGCTATTGCAAGAGTTTCGGTTAAGGCTGTAAAAACAGGCCCGGGAAAAGCTGCTGTAACCATTAATGCGCCTGCCGGCGGGCCTGTAGCATTTTTTAGCAGGATTTCAGTTGTAGACCCTGACAATCATAAAAGAATATTGCCTGTATTTTACAGTGATAACTATATTTCAGTTTTGCCGGGGGAAAGCAAAACAATAACAGTGGATTTTTCACAGGCACATAGTTCAGCCCAGCCGCTTATTTCAATTGAAGGATGGAATGTACAAGAGCAATTTATTGAGATAGAATGAAATGTGAGGTGGTAACAAAAACCTGTGCTATGGGTGAAGTTGCTTAGCGGGCAACGCCGCTGCGGCTGCAAGCATGCGTTTGAATATGATGCTGTTTTTACTACAAGAAAAAGCCGGCCTGCGTCAACTCCTGCTGAGCTTTAAATTTATTAGGATTTATACCGGCTAATTTGTGTTTGTATGTCAAATAATAAACCCGTTGAATATCAACGGGTTTATATGCTTTTTGGTGCCCAGGACTGGATTCGAACCAGCACATCCTTGCGAACGCTGCGACCTGAACACAGTGCGTCTACCAATTTCGCCACCTGGGCATTCCCTTTTTGGGGAGTGCAAATATAGGGCATCTGTATAACCTGCGCAAACAGTTTTAAAAACTCCTGCAAATAAAATTGCGTCAAATTACAGGCAGCAGTTACGCCAAGATAGCTGGCAGATATTTTTCCTTCTTCCATTCTCTGTAGCAATAAATATCCTTAAACTGTTTTGCAGTCTTCCCGCCATACCATTTGTTGTATATACCTGTAAAGTGGCACAGTTTCCCCCAAGCTGTAACTGCCGGCGCATTTATGTAATAAAGTGGTTTCCGGCAATTGCTGCCTGGACCGCAAAGTTTGACTATACTTTCTGCTAATTGATTGATTTTCATACTTAAATAAAAACATTTTCTTCCAGATTTTGAAATTACTGGTAAGCTGATTACTTTTGCCGCCCCGTAACTGTAAAGATTGCGGGAATTGTTCGGGAAGTGGCGCAGCCCGGTAGCGCACTTGTATGGGGTGCAAGGGGTCGCAAGTTCGAATCTTGTCTTCCCGACAAAAGCATAAGAGCTGCAGAAATGCGGCTCTTATGCTTTTGGGCATTGCAACGTCGCATTCTATTCAAATCTTTTTTTCGCGGTTTGATGACTAAAAACCTTTTGAGAACCTTCAATCAATATTTAAAGGTTTTTTTGCACAAATTTTTTTCACTTGTTTATTTTGCCGTCATACCATAAAGTCAAGGTTTTCGGTAATACGCCTGCCGGTTTTAGTAAATGTTTCTATATACAACTTAATACGTTGCCTGGCTAATTCAAGATTAGTATTATTGAGGTTGATGTTCAGCAGATCAACAAACCATGGTAATTTGCTTTCGTTCAGTACATACACATAAGCAATTTCACGGGCTATAGGCAAAGTAGTTGTTTTTGATGTCTCAAACACATCCCTGGCATCTGCCCTTAATAATTTTTTGTATTCATCCTCCAGCAGCATTTCAAATATCTTTTTGGTAAACATGTCACCGGCATGTACACCTGTTTCCGCATCATCTTCTGTAAACACTGCTCCTTTATGCAGCCATTCCCATAATATACTTAAGCGTATTTCGCCCGTGGCCATATCTTCCATCAGGTAAAGCACATCATCATTGCCAAAAAAATCCGCGGCCTTCAGGGCGGCGGCCTGCATGCCCTGTCCAAACGCATTGCCATATTGCATAGCAACGCTTAGCAGGTTGCGGGCGCCGCGTATAGTAGTAGGGGCCGGTTCTGTTAATATCAGCCCGTTTGCATCTTCCTGCTTGTAGGTGAGAGGAGGGAACGCCCTGCCTAACTGATTGGGCTTGCCCGCTGTTGCCCATACCGGCCTTACAATGTTTACCATTTTCCAGTGGGCCACCCATTTTCCGCTCGCGCCGGCCTGCTCCTCACGTTGCGCGCCTGCCACAGCTTTATGCATACTTGCTGCGACACCCTCCTTGGAGCCAACGGGAATATTTGGTTCCATACCCCCTTGCCATAAAGCGAAGTTGCCATTGATGTCAGGTGTGTTTACTGCGCGGCGTACCCTGTCTTCATAATTACGCATATAGCCATACGTCATCAAAACAGATTCAATGTTTGGGTTGATAAAGCTTTTATCCCATGCCATTGCATCTGCAACGCTATTAATGTAATCCCAGCGGCCTGTGTTATACCCTATAAAATGTTTGCCTAACGCTGCCCTTATTTCCATTAGCTGGTAAGTGGCTTCTAATTGCTCTACTAATAAATATACTTTGATTGTTCCACCAGGTAAGCCAAGATGATTTTCAAGCGCGGTTAGTATTTCATTCCATACGGCTGCTTCTTCAGCCGTTTGCACTTTCGGCAGGTACAATACAATAGAGCAACCTTTTTCTTGAAGTTGCCTGTAGTTGTTTACTACATATAAAACCGTGTCAACAATTGAAGCGGCCATGCCCAGGCCATTCTCATCACGAACATGCCGGTCATCTAAATGCAGGCCACGTGCCCGGAATATTATGGTAGTAAAGTTTAGCTGTTCATCCAGGTTGGTAATAATATTTTTATTGAGGAAACCCATTGCCCATTTATTCATTTCCGTCATAACCTGTTGCGCCACCTTCAGAAACAGGGGGTCGCGTGCTATTGCAAGCTTGAGGTTGCGCTGGTTATCCAGCGACATGGTATCGGTTTGGCCCAAGGCATCCTCCCCGTCAAACATCCATCCGTCAGCGCCTGAGAGCAGCGCATAGGCCGCATTGCGTATGCTTGTTTCAACAGGCGCATTTGGTTTTGCCGCAGGGCCTGTGCCCTGTATCCATTGACGCTGCAGGTCAGCGGGAATAAAAGAGCCCTCAAATTTTCCATCGCGTGCATCCTGTACATTTATGTTTGTACGGGGGATATAACTTCCGGCTTCCAGGAAAGTAATTCTCGTCTTGTTTTCAAAGCGTTCTTTCCGTCTTTGAATGCGTGAGGCCATAACTTCCTTGACGATTGCATTGAAAGGAGCGAGTGCCTGCAGCGCAGAGAGCGCTTCGGGTGTGTAAACATCGCTGTAAACCTGTTGTACATTGCCGCGTATCTCCATAATAACAATGAATATTTTTTATTTAGTGCTGGGATGATTGAATGATGAATACAGTCATGCTGAGCGGGCCATGCGCTCCTAAAACCAATGCCTGTTCAATATCGGCGGTTTTTGACGGGCCGCCGATGAAACCGCCAAAGCCATAATCGCTTTGGCCGATTTGTGTGTATGCGTTATGCATAGAAGCAACAATAGTGCTATCGCCAATTAAAACAATAAGATACTGGCAGATATACGGTATAATACGCTGGCCCATTGCCTCATCTGTAAGCCACACCGCACCATTTTCAGCAACTGCCAGATGTGCTTTTATAATTGCCAATTCAACATCAGCAAACGAATGTGGCGTATCGGCAGGGGAATAGAGTTCTGCTATATCGTTTAGTTCGGGCAGTGTAGTAATTATACGTTTATCAGCGGCAAATTTTTGACGGACAAAATTTTTAACTTCGTCGAGGCCGGTTACAGGGTAAGCCTCACCGCCTATGGACGTAAAAATGTCTATATATTTTTGAACGACATCATCAAATTCAAGCTGGAAAATACTAATATCAGGCAAAGGTGTTAATTCGGGCTGGTTGTGTAAAACTGCCTGTAATATAAGTTCCCTGCTGTCCATCTTTTTCGTTTTATTGATGAGGTAATTTTATGCTTCTTTTTTCTCTTCGGTTTTAATATACCATTGGCTGAACGATTCTTTTGGGCCGGCAGGCATCTCCCTTTGCTTGTACCATGGATTAAACCTGTTGTTAACTGTAAAGGGTGCGTAATTTAAAAACCACCTGCCGGTTTTGCCTGCCACCCTGAAAGCAGCAGGAGATGAGACCGTGGCGGAAAGCGCTTTTATTGCCAGTGCTTTTGAGTTAGGCACATATCCCTCTTTTGCTATAACCTGGCGCCATTTATACAACTGATCGTGTATATTTATTTTTACAGGGCAAACATTTGAACACGAACCGCAAAGCGTGGATGCAAACGGAAGGTCAGAATGTTTTTTTATATCAAGGTTTGGCGCCAAAATAGCGCCGATAGGACCTGTTATGGTGTTGTGATAACTTAATCCGCTGCCTTTTCTGTAAACAGGGCAGGTGTTCATGCAGGCCCCACACTTTATGCATTTGAGCGAAGACCTGAACTCTTCGCGCCCCAATAAACGGCTTCTGCCGGCATCAACCAAAATAAGATGCATTTCCTGCCCGGGGCGTGGTTTTTTGTAATGACTTGAATAAATGGTTATTGGCTGCCCGGTGGCGCTTCTTGCCAATAAACGCAGGAATACACCCAGGTGCTTTTTCTCGGGCACCAGTTTTTCCAATCCCATTGAACAGATTTGCACCTCGGATAAATGTGCCCCCATGTCTGCGTTACCTTCGTTGGTGCACACCACGTACTCGCCGGTTTCAGCAACAGCGAAGTTTGCCCCGGTAAGCGCTGCGCGGCGGGTAAGAAAGACGTTGCGTAAATGTTTGCGGGCTGCTCTTGTTAAAGCCGTAGGGTCTGACAATCCTTCTTCGGTGCCTAAATGCCTGTGAAAAAGCGCCCCTATTTCTTCTTTTCTTTTATGTATGCAGGGCAGTACAACATGGCTTGGCGGCTCACCATCAATTTGCTGAATGTACTCGCCAAGATCTGAATTTATCACTCCAATGCCGCGCTCCTGCAAGTATTCATTCAGGTTGCATTCCTCCGTAAGCATAGATTTGCTTTTAACCATTTCGGTTATATTTTTTGCTTTAAGGATAGAATACACTATTTCGTTATGCTCATCAGCGTTTGATGCCCAATGCACATTAATACCGTTTTTTTTAAGGTTTGTTTCAAATTGCAAAAGGTAAGCGTGTAAATTGGAGACGACATTACTTTTAATTGCTGAGGCAGCTTCCCGCAATTGCTCCCATTGCGGTGTACCGTTGGCGGCTATGTCGCGCTTCTGACGTATCCACCATAAAGCTCCATCGTGCCAGTCAACTTTCTCTTTATCCTGAATAAATTCTTCTGCCAGCGTGGCGTGTTTCTTTGTACCGGTATCTCTCATAATTCCGCGTTTAAAATTTCGGCAATATGTATTATCTTAAGCGGGCTTTGGTTCCTGTGCAAAATTCCTTCAAGATGCATGAGGCAGGAAAGGTCGGGCGACGTAATATATTCCGCCCCGCTTTTGGTATGGTCCCGCATCCTGTCGATACCCATTTTTACCGAGACGGCCTCTTCCGATACGCAAAAGGTACCGCCAAACCCGCAGCATTCATCTTTACGCTCAAGAGCCACTAATTCCAGCCCGTCAACCATGCTCAAAAGTTTTTCAGGTTTTGAAAATGGCGTGCCCACCAACTCGCTCATTTTTGCGAGATGAAGCCCCCGCAAGCCATGGCAGCTTTGATGCAGGCCCACCTTGTGGGGGAAGCGCGCATTCAGCTTAGTTACTTTTAGAATGTCTGTGAGAAACTCAACCAACTCGTAAATATTTTCACGGATGAATACAGCGTCTGCCGGGGCAACATCGCTGTGCAAGTGGTCTTTTATATGCAGCACACAACTGGCTGAAGGGGCAACAATGTAATCAAACCCCGCAAAATTCTCCACAAACAATTCATTGCAACCATGGGAAAGATGCTCATAGCCAGAGTTTGCCATCGGCTGCCCGCAACAGGTTTGTTTGGGCGGATAGACAACGTTAACACCTAATTTTTGTAATAACCTTAAGGTGGCTATAGCGGCGCCAGGGTAAAACTGGTTTACATAGCAAGGTATAAAAAGGCCAACAGTCATGTCATCAGTTATTTATCTTAATTAATCCCTGTCAATTTATTTTACAACCATATATACAAACGGTATTACATAAGCCTGCAGGGTAACCAAAATGCCCACCAGCGCCGCCAGCACCAGGCTATGAAAAAACACGTAACGCAAAATTTTGCCCTCGTGCCCGTACCAGTTGGTGGCTGTACTGGCAACCACAATGCTTTGCGCGTCAACCATTTTGCCCATTACCCCGCCGGAACTGTTGGCGGCAGCCATTAAAATGGGACTTATATGTGTTTGCTTTGCCGTAATAACCTGCAGGCTGCCAAATAAAACATTGGAGGCCGTATCAGAGCCCGTTAGCGCTACGCCGAGCCAGCCGAGCATTGTGCCAAAAAATGGGTACAACGTGCCTGTACGGGCCAATGCGAGGCCAATGGTGGCATCCTCACCGGAATATTTTGTAACATAGCCCAACGCCAGCATGGCTGCAATGGTGATTAATGAAAAGCGCACACGCCACAGTGTTTGCAGGTAGATTTTAACCATTTGCTTTATTGAATAACCCATTATAAACCCGGCGACTATTGCTGCAACCAGGATACCGCTGCCGGTGGCAGATATCCAGTTTAAGGTAAAGACCGCTTCTTCCGGCTTTGTGGGGTTTCCCGGTGTTGGTGCAGGAACTATTGGCGGAGTGCGGCTTACTGCATTATGCAGGTAAGCAAATTTGAATTTTGGAGCAGCAATGCCATTAAATGCGTTTTTAACAAATGGCAAGCCCCACATGAAAATAAAAACGGTAAGTAATATCCACGGCAACCAGGCCTGCAACTTTCCTTTTGCGCTGACCGAAGTTTGTATTTCAGACGGTATTTCATCACCGGTCTTCTGCAACTTCCACAATGTTTTGGGCTGCCAAAACCTGAGCAATATAATTACCGCAGCAATTGAACAAATTGAGGCTGTGGTATCTACTAACCAAGGGCCATGAAAGTTAGAAATAAGGAATTGCGGAATGGCAAAAAACAACCCCGCGACAAAAGCCGCAGGCCAGACACCCAGCATGCCCCTGAAACCTGACATGGCACAAACAACCCAAAAGGGCACGATGAATGAAAAGAAAGGCAATTGCCGCCCTATCATAGCAGAGAGATGTTGCAGGTCAAGCCCCGTTACAGAAGAAAGCGCAATGATGGGTGTTCCCAAAGCACCAAAGGCAACGGGCGCCGTGTTTGCAATAAGCGATAACCCGCAGGCGGCCAGCGGCCTGAAACCGAGTTGAATTAAAATTGCCGCGGTAATGGCTATGGGTGTACCAAACCCTGCGGCGCCTTCAAAAAAAGCCCCGAAAGAAAAAGCGACAAGGATAACCTGTATCCTGGGGTCTGGCGCTATAGTGCCTAAATGCTGTCTTATTATTTTGAACAGGCCTTTGTTAACGGTTAACTGGTAAAGAAAAATAAGGTTAAGAATTATCCATCCTATAGGGAAAAGCCCGTTTGCACCGCCAAAAGCAGTGGTGGCCGCAGCAATTTTAGCCGGCATGTGATAAATAAATATGGCTATGCCAACGGCTGCAGCTACGCCAATTATTGCCGCAAAATGAATACGCATCCTGAATATCGTGATTGAACTTAACAGGATAATTACCGGCAATGCCGCCATCAGGGTTGACAGGACGGTATTGTGCAAGGGATCGTAATTCTGCAGCCAGGGGGTTTCCATACAGTAGTATATAAGTTAATATTGGTTTGCTGTTAATATAAAAGCAAAAACGTTACTGCCCCGGTACAATTCAATATATCACTCCGGCATAAATTTTATTGCCACCGGTTTTATTATAATGCTGCCAAAATAAAAGACGGAGAATTCTCAGTATGCAACAACCGTATCACCAAAGCTAAAAAAATATTCAATGCGGGGCGAAGTAAATATTAGCAGGGAGGAAGCTTTTGATGAATGTGTTATATAATGGCTAGCACTTTACCATCTTCTTCTTTTTGCCCAGGGAGCCGCGGTTTATGGTTTTGTTGATGTACTCCACTGCTGATGGCACTTTGCATGCGGTGCCATTCATATCAACGGTTACAATACCAATTTTTTTTGCGGTGGCGATAGCCGCATCAGAAAGTGGCACAACATACGAGCCCAGCGCGATAATAAAACCATTCATGGTATAACATACACGGTTGGGCGCACTGTGAATATTCTTAGCTGCATGGTCAAGCAATTTTTTTAGCAACGGTATGTCCAGTTCATTATCTGCCTTAAGGGCTGCTATATTGCCAAGGGTGGCCCAGCCGGCTGCGGCAATATATTCTTCTTTGGCGTCTATCCATTGTAATGCCAGTTCTGTTCCATGTTCGTTACCTGCTGCAACCCATGGCACTGTGTACTCACTTATATTGTTAGATGTTGCCTGCTTAACCCACATATTCAATTCTTCCTTAGTCATTTTTGCGTCGTCAGCTATCAGGCCGGCAAGGTACATAGCGTCAGCATTGCCGGTGGCGTATAATTCTTTGGCAAGGGTGTAATCTGTCTTTACCTTTTTCTGTATTGTTTTTAGATGCTCAACCTTTACACCAAAAAACGGTTCTTTAACGCCGTGTTTCAGCAATATTTTTTTAATGCCTTCGTCGCCTTTTAGTTTTAGCTCGGCCATTATTTCTTTTGCAGTCATACAGGCTTGTGTTTTTGGGTTACCAATGCAACTTACTTATTATTCCAAATTATTGCAATACCTTTTCAACGTAACCGGCAAGGCCGTCCACCGTTGTATCAGCGCCGGCATCAACCAGCATTCGTATAATTGGTTTAAAGTCTTTTCCTGCATCATTATTGAAAGCGCCCCACAAAGCCGCGCCAAGTACAGTGCCCCCATGCTGATTTCTCGATTCCAGCGGAGCGCCCCATTCCAATAACACCTTCATCACATTTGCCTGTCCGCCTGCAGCAGCCCAATGCAATCCCTCCTGGAAGAAATGCGCATCAATACCACGCTGCAATAAAAATATTACAGTCTCATGCATCCCATACCCGCAAGCCGAACAAAAACCGCGCTGCAATTGCCTTACGGATATATCATCTTTAAGGCTGCCGTCTTCCCTGAAAAATTTCTTTACCTCACCGGTTATGCCTAATCCTGCGGCGGCTTCAAGATTAACTTCAGCCCCGCGCGATGCAAGGAATTGGGCCGCCTCAAGCCTGCCATTGGCAAGACAGGCTGCAAGCAGGTTTTCTCCGGGGAGCGCAGTCATAATAGCCCCGTTATCCAGCAATAATTGCAGCAACTTCTGTTGAACGCCCGCCTTAAACGGGTGCGCACTGGTAGCCGCAAGGCCTATTGTAGTGTCTTTGCTATACATATCCGCAACGGCATTAATACCTGCACCTGCATTCAATAGTAATTGTGTTATTTCAACGATGTTTAGCGGCGTTTTTTGTCTGTACCACTCAACGCCGTTGGCGGCGGTATAATGCAAAAGTGTGGCGCGGTGCTTTCTTGTTGAACGGGAATAAACTAATGAAGGGTTGTTGCGCAGTAAGCTACCCAGGCGTTCAGTATCACCATAAATAATTGCGTCAACCGCATTTTCAAATTGGGTTGTTGCTACATTTTGGTTATCCAGCAACTGCATGCAGTGAACGAATTTCTCCCAACTGTCAAAATGATGCTCATGCAAAAACTTGTGCATGGTGTGCGGGTATCTTTTAGATATTTTATTCCACGCAAGGTTACCGTTGGCGCCGGCCCAATCACTTGCTTGCGGGTTAGCATTGAAAGCAGGAAACGCTTTTTTAAACGCATCTTTATCCTGTTTAATAGCGGCTTGTTCAGCGGCTTTTAATTGTATTTCAATTTCGGGGGGCTGCATGTTTGACAATTATTTTTGACTTACCTGTTGATTATCTTTTTGCCATGCCGAATATGTTGTTCCTTCTGCTACGTCTGTGGAGCTTTCAAAGTACAGGTCGTAGCCGTCGGGGTCTTTTACATGTACCACCCACATGTTGTTGCCTACAAAAACTTCGCTTGCCGGTTGTATGGCTTTCGCTAAAAACTCGTGGTATAATGCCAGGGCATCAGCGCAGGTAAAACATATAGATACACCCCTGCCCACCCCGTTTTCAAACGGCGATGTATTGTTGCCATGCGGCCTGAACTCCTGCAACATCATAGAAGCGTTATCCCGTGTAAGCCAGCACCATTCAATTTTGCCGCGTGGAAGCCATTGATTAACCAATGTAAAACCAAGCCCATTTATGTAAAAAGGCAGGGATACATCCATTTTTTTCACTATAAAAAAAGGAACAGCCTGTTGTATATTAACATTTGTATTCATGCTTTAATAATTGCTGTATTGTTTTAATAAAGCAGCTATTTCGCCGTTGCCCCTGCGTTCAGCCCATGCTAAAGGTGTAGCCCATGCCGGTACACCAACTACCTGCATCCTGGCGCCTTTTTCCAGTAAAAAAAGCACCATATCTTTTTTGCCATCTTTAGCTGCCCATCCCAATGGTGTGGAGCAAAGCTCCCCGTCAACAGCATTTATATCTGCGCCATGTTCTAAAAAAAGAGCCGCGTTTTCTATATCACCTCTTTGTGCAAACCGGTGCAATGGCCGTATACCCAACCAGTCAACATAATTGGCATTCATGCCATGTACAAATAATATGTCGGCGATAGCTCTTGTTTTTATACTCTTGTCAGGCCCCTGGCTTCTCACGCCTACGGCGACATGTTCTGCAAGAGTGGGATGATAAAGCAGCATCAGCCGTACAAAAGATTCATGCCCCTGCGATGCCGCGCATTCAAGAGCATAAGGGTCCCACGCCATAGCAGGGTTGGCCGCGAAAACAGCGGCGCCGGTTTGCAGGTCGCCCATATACGCTAATAAATTCACTTCTCTTGCTGCGCCATAAGTGCACAAAAGTTCAATCATTGGCTTATCATCTTTTGCAATTGCTGCACTTAATGTATCTGCCGAACTTTCTACAGGAACATTGGGGTAAGCCCCGTGTTTTAGCAGCAGCTTTACTACTTCAATATGACCATAGAAAACAGCGGAATGCAACGCATGGCCACGCGGGGCGATATGCTCTTCAGGCAGGTTAGGATCTGCACCTCGTTCCAGTAATAATTTTACTATGTCAATATGGCCCCTTGCAGCCGCATTTTTGATGGGTGAGCCGGAGCCTATATAGTAAGTAATGTAATCTGAGTTGCGGTTAACAAGCGTCGCATCTTCATCAAGCAACTGCCTTACCCTTTCTATATCTCCAATGGCACAGGCAGTGCAAATATCAACATACGCGCCCTTTTCCCGCAGGTGTAACAACACCTGCATCGGGGTTACCGGGAAATCTTTTGTCCATCCCCTAAATCCGTAATCACCATTTACCAATTGCAGGGGCCTTGCGCCGTCCCTTCTTTTTGCATTAATGTCCGCGCCGCGTGCAAGCAATTCATCAATCATACCCGGTTGCCGGGTCATTACCGCCCAATGTATTGGCTGGTTGGTATTTTGATCTTTTGCATTTACAAGCGATGGTGATTCGTCCAATAATTTTTTCACTGCAGGTATGTCACGGCTGCGTATTGCTTCTGCTATCTTTTCCCCTTCCTCCGGCGCAGCATTATCCCCGGCAATCGCTGTTTCAAGCATTGCCTGTATTTCGGTATAACCCCTGTCTTTTGCAATGGTCAGAAGTGTATCGTTTGTGCCGGATGACACGGGGTCTGCACCCCGCCCCAACAAAAATTTTACTGCTTCAATTTGATTTTCCTGCACCGCGAATAACGTGGCATTTCTATAGTCGTAATGGCTGCGTACCAATGTGGGGTCTTTGTTGAGTAATTTCTCCAGCGTGTCAACATCCCCGGACGCTGCCGCGCAAATCATCAGCCATAAATCTTTACCACTGCCTACCGACCAAAACAGCGGTTCATCTTTTGCCAGGGCCTCCGGGCGCCACATATTTGCAAGCCTATTGTTTGAACTATCAGCCATGTGTACTATTATTTACATAACGTTATTAATGTATTCAAATCCTTCCATCCGAAGCCTCCATGAAATTCCCCGTTTTTAGCATATAACTTTTCTCCTCCCATTGCTTTGTGAAAATAGATGGATGGGTTTGATGCTTCACCAAACAAGACCATAGAAGATATATTCATACTTAAAAAGCGGCGGGCTACCTGGCATAATAGTCTCCGCCCCAAACCAATACGCTGGTGTGTTTGCAACAGGTATATTTTGTTTAATTCACCGGCATAGCCGGGTAAATCCGTATGAGCGTATTTTTTACCTTTTGCAAAGCCGATTAATTCACCGTTGGTGTCTTCAATCACATAGCAAAACCAACTTCCATCTTGCATTCCAAACTCCTCTTTCCATTGATGCTCCCGGATGGCATACGCAGGAGGCCGTTTTGCGTATGAGTGTGTTTCTATCCAGGCTTTTACATGCAGTGCGGAAAGCTTTGGAATATCGGCAGTAACAGCTTCGCGAATAGTATAAGATTCTTTTGTATCTCCGCGTGCCCGCATCATTTTTAATGCCTTGCTTTTTGAAGGCCGTTTGAGGTTTAAAATAAAACGCTGTATGGCTGTTCTTATTTTTTTCATGTTACCTGTTATAAAACACTTGCTGCGCCGGGGCTAAATATATTTCAACCACTTTTTCCCGGGATGAGCGAATTTATATTTTGCATACCAGCGGCATGCAAAATATAATACAACAACATCAACAGCATATACCAGGTACAACATACCAAGGCCCCACCGTTGCCCTTCAGGTACCTCTGTAAAAGGAGCCGTGGTATACCATTCCTGGTGTGCGTTACCAGAGACAATTAAATTTACAATAAGTGCAGAAATATGAATAAGCAAAATATGTAACAGGTAGTAAAACAAAGGTACGCGGCCGAAAAGCTTTAAAACATTGGCCAGCCATCCCTTTACATGCTGCGCCCATGGCACAAGCGCTATTACAGGCCCCAGCGTCATTAATAAAAATAATTGGGATGGGGGATATTTTTGCTGCGCCAGTAATTTGAAAATAAATGGCCTTGTGTCCTGCGGCGAATGGTTTTTTATAACAATTATGCCGCCTGCAATTAAAAAGGCCACAATGGCTGAAAGCCCCATCCAAAGACAGAATTTTTTTAAAAAGCGCTGGTTACCCAATAATAGTTTGCCAAAGCCAAAGCCCGCCATCATTACACCCAGCCAGGGTAATATAACAAACAATACAGCAATATGGGGCATGCCCTGGTAACCGGAATAGTAAAAGAATCCCCATATCCATCCGACATATTCACGCCATGCCTGCGGAAACAGTAATGGAACATATTGAAATACCTGCTGTACCGCTATAATAACTAACCCTGTAATGGCTATGGTTAATGGCTTTAGCCGAACAAATGCAGAAAGCAGCACCATACACCAGCCAATCATCCAGATGATGCCTGCCAAAGTAAAATTGGCGTAGTTGAGATTAAAACCCCAGGAAAATTTGACGACAGTCAGTTCAAGAATAACGAGCAACAAGCCCCGCGAGAGCAGGAAGGATGCCAGCCTGCCCTTGTTCAAAATTTTGCTGTAATACAGGTAAGCGCTGGTACCTGCAAAAAATACAAATGCCGGTGCGCAAAAATGTGTTACCCAGCGTGTAAAAAATATTCCGGCGGTTGAACCACCTGCCGGCAAGCCTGAATAACAACGTACATGGTCAATGGCCATTAATACCATTACCGCCCCTCTTAATATATCAACACTTTGAACCCTTGCCGTAGTTTGGGTTGAGGCGGTGCTTGCAACGGATTGTGATGTTTGCATAAACTGTGTTGAAAATGATGGTATGTTAATTTCAACTAAATGGGTTACACTACAAAACAATTTTGACAACAGGTAAAAAAATGCCTGTAATTGTGCCGTCTGCCGTGAGATTTTTAAAAAATCATGTAAGGTTATATGTTATTCCGCGTGGTAATAAATATTCTTTTTAAAATATACAATGGCTGCATTTCAATAAAAAACTTTTTTGATATGGCGTATTAAAAGCTACGTAATTTAACTGTTATTACCGGCATACTGCATAAAGCATTTAAAGGTACAATACCGGTGTAACCTAAATATAAAATATCCGTTAGTTTTACTGTACTTATTATGGAAAATGCAATAGAAAACAGCACCCGTTTTGGCGATGTTACCACGGATTACCTGGAACAGCTTATGGTTTACAACCATACCGAGCTATTTAAAATGAACGCCATTAGCAGTGGTGGTGAAGTTTGCGTAAAGGATGGGGTTGTATGGACGTTTGAAGCAGGCAAGCACAAGGGCAATATTGCTTTTCCCGTACTTACAAAAGAAAATGCAGGCAGCCTGCTGGATGAAATAATACAGTATTACCGCGAAAAGAAAGTGGCTGATGTAGGTTGCTGGTCACGTAAGCCACTGCCGTACCGTGCCATGGGGGTAAAATTGCTTGCGCGCGGTTTTCAATTTGGCTGGAAGCCCAACTGGATGGCGCTTGACCTTGATAAAATAAATACGGGTCATAATGTGCCGCCGGGATTGGAAATTAAAGCGGATAATGAGACTTCAACGCACGGGATGACAGATTTACCCTATTCCGGCGACAGGGGCGCTGTGGCTTCAAATTCATTAACGGCACACCCAGACATGGTGCAACGGTTTATTGCCCGGCTTGACGGGGAGATTGTAGGGCAGAGCGCTGTATTTATACCACCGGGTGGTGAAGACGCCTGTGGCCTGTATGAAGTAGGGGTGGTGCCGGCGGCACGTAAACGTGGCATTGGCAAGGCTGTTGTTACAGCGGCGTGCCTGTACGCCAAAGAAAAAGGATGCCGCTATGCCACACTAAACGGAACAGGAAAGAAAATGTATGAGCAGGTGGGCTTTGTACATATCGGTTACGGCCGCACATGGTGGGCAAACAATAACTATATTACTAACCCGCCTTCGCGGGCACAGGTACTGCTGGCCGAGGCTGCCGGGACAGGAAATATTGCGATGCTGGATGAAATAATAAAGAAGGTTGACCCGGCGATACTTAATGTACCCATGACGAACAAAATGACTTTTGTTGAATTAGCCGCATACTGCGGAAAACCCGCGTCTGCTGAATGGCTGGTTAAACATGGTGCGAACTACACTGTGCTTGACGCCTGGCGGTTAGGGTGGAAGCTAAGGGCAGAAGCGTTGCTGGCAGAGGATGCTGCACTGGTGAATAAGCAATATGGTGAAGGAGGTTTAACCTTGTTGCATATTGCTGCCGAAAAAAATGATATAGGATTGGCTGAACTGGCATTAGCGGCCAGGCCTGATATTACCATACAGGATAACTGGCACAACGGAATTCCCCTGGGATGGGCATATTATTTGGAGCGTAAGGAGATAATAGAACTGATAACAAAGTACACTGAACAGCAAAAAAGTTAACGGAAATTTTTACAACTAAAACAATCGCGCTTGGGGAAAATTTTTCAGAGAAGATATATTTTTCATGTGCTGTTCTGGCTCATGTACAGCCTGTTTGTGATTCTTGACTCACAGGGCTATATCATGAAAAAAAGTTTTGCGTTCAGTCTTGAACCATTGTTTGTGCATTTGGCATTGATGGCTTTTTTGGTGTACACGCATACGTTGGTACTTATACCGTACCTGCTGGAAAAAAAGAGAGTGGTATTGTATATTGTAAGCATCATTTTGCTGATAATATCGTTCACGTTGTTGCGTAGCTGGGTGCAACTATATTGGGATGCAGTGGTTTGGCCCGACGAAGTGATGAAATTGCCCGATTACTTTAAGTGGAACTTATTTTACGGCGTTTGGTTTATACTTATTTCATCCATGCTGCTGTACACACAAAAATGGAGCGAGCAAAGGCAACAGGTAAAAAATATACAGATAAGCCAGTTGCAAACGGAACTTAAATACCTGCGTGCCCAGATTAACCCGCATTTCCTTTTTAACGGGCTTAATACCATTTACGGCTATATTGACATTAACAACCAGCAGGCAAGGGATATTCTTGTACAGTTCAGCGATCTTTTGCGGTATAACCTGTACGAAGCTGATGTGGATATGGTTGAACTGGAGCAGGAAACAAAATTTCTGCAAAACTATGTGGCATTACAGCGGGCCAGGAGCAATGATAATATGAAGATTGAACTTATGATTGATGTTGAGGACAACACTGTAAAAATTGTCCCCCTTATATGCATGGCTTTCGTGGAGAACGCTTTTAAATACACTACGAGGGACAACCGGGAAAATACCGTGTCTATCTACCTGCGGCAAAAAAGTGATAAAGTGTATTTTACCTGCTCAAATACTTTTGAACCAACACAAAGTTTTTCCAGGGGCATAGGCTTAAGCAATGTAATGCGCAGGCTTGAGTTACTGTATAAAGACAAATACACCCTGCACATAGGCAGTGAGAATAATGTTTACCGGGTTGAATTAACGATAACAATATGAAAAAGTTACGCTGTATAATTGTTGACGATGAGCCTGTAGCCCGGAAGATTCTGCAGGAATTTAGCGAGCAGGTGCCATACCTGGAACTTGCAGGCAAATTTGAAAATGTGCTGAAGGCGGATGCCTTTTTACAGGATAACCGGGTTGATGTTATGTTTCTTGACATTGAAATGCCAAAGCTAACCGGCTTGCAATACCTCAAAGCCACTTCGGTGCAGCCGCTGGTTATTTTAACAACAGCTTTCCCTCAATACGCGCTGGAAGGGTATGAGCTGGATATTATTGACTATCTCTTAAAACCTTTTGCCTTCAGCCGGTTTTTAAAAGCAGTGCAAAAGGCTAAAGAATACTCCGAAATGAAAAACGTGGCCTTACCTGCGGGCACTTCTTCCTACATTTTTGTTCGCAGCGATAAAAGAATAGAAAAGGTTGAACTTACAGACATATTATACGTAGAAAGCATCGGCAATTATGTAAGTATTTGTACAGAGCATAAAAAAATAATCGCTTACCTCACTTTAAAAAGCATTGAGAGTCAACTGCCGGCAGGTGAGTTTATTAAAATACACCAATCTTTTATAGCAAATCTCTCAAGGGTAAATGCCATTGAAGGAAACCAGGTTGTGATGAAAAATGCCGCATTGCCTATTAGCCGAAATTACCGCGACAACGTAATGCAGGTAGTGGAGCAACGGTTGTTGAAACGATAAAAATGGGTACCGGGGTGCCTGCCTGCAACGGAGGCAACTTTGTCCTCAAAAAAGGCCTCCAACCGCCATTTGTAAAAATCGCACTATATTGCACAAAATTTTACTGCCTTCACATGAAGATTTTACTGAAGCAGGTTACAATTGCCGATCCTCTTTCGCCTCACAATGGTTTCGTAAAAGACATTTTAATTTCCAATGGTTCTGTTGAAAAAATTGCCGATTCATTGGAGGAAACCGGCTTGCCCGCAACACTCACCGGGTTAACAGTATCACCGGGCTGGGTGGATATTTTCAGCCATTTTTGCGACCCCGGCCTCGAATACAGGGAAACGCTTGAGTCGGGAGCCGCTTCTGCGGCGGCGGGTGGTTATACGCAGGTGTTTACCCTGCCCAATACCAACCCTGCCATTCAAAGCAAATCACAGGTTGAATATATCGTTCAAAAATCTGCCTCCCTTCCCGTAACCGTGCGCCCGCTGGGTGCAGTTACAAAGGAACTGGAAGGGAATGAACTGGCTGAAATGTATGACATGCGGGCGAGTGGCGCGGTTGCCTTCAGCGACGGTATAAATCCCGTGCAGTTACCCGGGCTTATGCTTAAAGCGCTGCAATATGTAAAAGCTTTTAATGGCGTAATTATACAGGTGCCCCTTGATAAAAGCATAGGTAAACATGGGCTGATGAACGAAGGCATTATTTCCACCAGGCTTGGGTTGCCGGGAATACCTGCTATTGCAGAAGAACTCATTATACAACGTGATATTGAACTGCTAAAATATACAGGCAGCAAGCTTCATATAACCGGGGTGTCTACAGAAAAAGGGTTACAACTTATACAGGCTGCCAAAGATGTAGGGCTTGATATAACCTGCAGTATTGCCCCGTACCAGGTATTTTTTTGTGATGAAGATTTGCAGGGATATGATACCAATTTAAAGCTAAGCCCGCCGTTGCGAACAAGGGCTGACATGATGGCTTTAAGAGAAGGGGTAAAAAGCGGTTTGATTGATTGTATCGCTTCTCACCACATTCCTCAAAACTGGGATAGTAAAACCTGCGAGTTTGAATATGCCAAAAACGGGATGATAAGCCTGCAGACAGCTTTTGCGGCAGTTAATACCGCTGTGCCCGGGCTAACCGGCAACCGGCTGACTGAATTGTTCTCACTAAATGCGCGTAAAATATTTAACCTGCCTTTGGCTACTGTAAATGAAGGCGAAAAAGCCGAATTAACTTTATTTGCACCCGGAGCCGGGTTCATGCTTCAAAAAGCGGCAATTAAAAGCAGGTCGTACAACACTCCTTTCATTGGCATGAGCCTTACAGGTAAAGTTGCCGGCATTGTGGCTAAGGGGAATGTTATTATAAATGGATAATTTATTACATGGTCAAAAATAAAAATGTTTCAGCCGGCCTAACCTGGGGTGTTATACTGGGGCTGATTTATTGCCTGTTCCTCTATTTAAGATGGAGCGCAGCGACAAATATTGCCGCTTATGCCTTGCTGGCTGTTATAAACTACCTGCTTATTCTTGGGCTGCTTTTTGTTGAGGCCGCTTACAGGAAGAAATCTGCAGGTGGTTTTATAGAGTTGAAAGAGCTTTTTCAAACATTATTCATATCTGTGTTGTTGTTTGAGTTATTTTATGCGCTTTTTGATTTTTTATATTTGAAATGGATTGACCCCGGCGTGATTGACAGGATGCGGAAGGCGACACAGGTTATGTTTGATAAGAGCACGGTGCCAATCTCTGATGAGCAAAAAAAGTCAACCCTGCAGGCTATAGATAGCTTGCGGCAGTCA
The DNA here is from genome assembly GCA_035550215.1 of Chitinophagaceae bacterium. Lineage (GTDB taxonomy): Bacteria > Bacteroidota > Bacteroidia > Chitinophagales > Chitinophagaceae > JABDFW01. Next base: position 42,108 of record DASZPM010000016.1, read on the forward strand.
ACACAGGTGGGCAATGTTATACAAAGTTATTTTACGTATGTGGCGGTAAGCGGTGTGCTGGCATTTTTTATAGCCCTGATTATGCGAAAAAGAAAACCCGCCGATACAGAAACCAGCAAATAATGGATGTATCTATAATTATACCGCTTTTTAATGAAGATGAATCGTTACCCGAACTGTGCGACTGGATAGTACGTGTGGTTACGGAAAATAAAATCTCCTACGAGATAATAATGGTGGACGATGGCAGTGTTGACAACAGTTGGGAAGTGATTGAAGAAATTTCTTCTAATAATAATCATGTAAAAGGCATAAAGTTTCAGCGTAATTATGGTAAATCAGCAGCGCTGAATGAAGGTTTTAAAGCAGCCCAGGGTGACGTGGTTATTACCATGGATGCAGACCTGCAGGACTCGCCGGATGAGATACCTGAACTTCGCCGGATGATAGTGGAAGATGGCTATGATATGGTAAGCGGGTGGAAGAAAGTGCGTTATGATAATACGTTTACCAAAAATATTCCTTCAAAAGTATTTAATGCTTTAGCCCGCCGTGTATCAGGCATAAAGCTGCATGACTTTAACTGCGGCCTTAAAGCTTACCGTAAAAAAGTGGTAAAAAGCATTGAAGTGTACGGCGAAATGCACCGCAATATACCAGTGCTGGCAAAGTGGGCAGGTTTCAGGAAAATAACGGAAAAAGTTGTTATACACAGGCCGCGTAAATATGGTGTTACCAAGTTTGGGCTTGACCGTTTTATAAACGGTTTTTTAGACCTTGCCACTGTTACTTTTGTTGGGCGTTTCAGCAAAAGGCCCATGCATTTTTTCGGGTTGTACGGAACATTGTTTTTTTTATTGGGTTTTATAAGCACAATATATCTTGTTGTTTCAAAATTTACAACGGCGCACTTTGGCCTTACCAACAAGCCTGCATTTTACATAGCCCTTACAGCGATGATAATAGGCATGCAGTTATTTCTTGCCGGTTTTATAGGCGAGCTTATCGGCCGCAATTCAGCAGAAAGAAACGCATATCTTATTGAGAAAAAATTAGGATTGTAATAGCGAATATTCAATGATATTTGCCGGATGCAAAAAGTGGTTATAATAGGCCCTGCACATCCTTTGCGCGGTGGTTTAGCGTCATTTGATGAAAGGCTTGCGCGGGCGTTTCAGCAGCAACGTGACGAGGTAACTATTTATACATTCTCACTTCAATATCCCTCTTTTCTTTTCCCGGGTACTACGCAATATTCTTCAGAACCCGCCCCGCAGGATATAAGTATAAAAATTTGCATTAATTCCATTAACCCGCTTAACTGGGTAAAAATAGGTAATCGTCTAAAACGCGAAAGGCCGGATATAGTTATTGTACGCTATTGGCTGCCATTTATGGGGCCATGCCTGGGTACAATACTTCGCCGGGTAAGGGCCAACAGGCACACACGGGTTATAGCGATTACCGACAATGTATTGCCCCATGAAAAAAGGCCAGGGGACAAGGCATTTACCAAATACTTTCTTGCTGCCTGCGATGCTTTTATTACGATGAGTGAAAAAGTGATGAAGGACCTGAAGCAATTTACGCAGAAGCCTGCCATGCAAGTAATACATCCCTTATACGACAATTTTGGAGAGAATGTTGCGAAAACCGCAGCACGGCAATATTTAGGGCTGCCGGCTGATGGAAGGATGATATTATTTTTCGGCTTTATTAGGAAATATAAAGGATTAGACATTTTGCTTGAGGCAATGGCATTGCTGAAACAGCATGATGATAAAGCAGTACAAAACATACGGCTGGTGGTAGCGGGCGAATGTTACGAGGATAAGAAAATATATGATGATTTAATTGTTAGCCTGGGTATTACAGCGCAGGTAACGGACAGGATGGGCTTTATTGCTGACAGCGAGGTAAAATACTACCTGTCTGCAGCCGATTTTGTGGTGCAGCCTTACCGTAACGCAACACAAAGCGGGGTAACACCGCTGGCGTATCATTTTGAGAAGCCTATGCTTGTTACCAACGTGGGCAGCCTGCCCGATATGGTGCCCGACAAAAAGGTAGGCGTAGTGTGTGAGGCAAACCCGGCATCAATTGCTGAAGGAATTGAAGAACTGTATGCATTGGGAGAAGAACATTTTTTGCCTTACCTGCGCGAGGAAAAAAAGAAATATAGCTGGCAGGCATTGGTGAACACAATAAAAAAGCTTGCAGCAGGCGATAGATAAAAAATGTTTAACAGCAGGCAAAGTAATGAATTTGTTACTTTTATTTTTTTAAGGATTTGATTACAGATACCAGAATACAGGAATTATGATATATAGAAGCAGGGCGCCTTTGCGAATTGGCCTGGCAGGCGGTGGGACAGATGTTAGTCCCTACAGCGATGAATTTGGCGGCGCAATATTAAATGCGACAATATCGCAATATGCGCTGGCGAGCATTGAGCCGATGGAAGAAAACGGAATTATTATACAGGCATTAGACCGTAAGGAAGAAGAAAGGTTTGAGTGGGCCGCACAGCTACCCATTAACGGCAAACTTGATTTATTGAAAGGGGTATATAACCGTATTCAAAAAGACTATGGGGTGCCCTTAAGTAATTTCAGGTTATCAACTTTTGTTGAAGCACCTGCGGGCAGTGGTTTGGGTACTTCGTCAACCCTGGTAGTAGCTGTTATAGGCGCTTTTGTTGAAATGCTGCGGTTGCCAATGGGAGAATATGACATTGCACATTATGCCTACGAGATAGAGCGTAAAGACCTTTGCCTTGCCGGTGGTAAACAAGACCAATATGCTGCCACATTTGGCGGGGTGAATTTTATGGAGTTTTACGCAGGGGATAAAGTAATAGTAAACCCACTGCGGATAAAGCAGGAGTATCTTAACGAGTTAGGTAATAATCTTGTTTTGTATTTTACCTCAACCAGCCGCGAGAGCGCCACTATTATAAAAGAGCAGCAAAAAAATGTGCTCACCAAAAATGAGAAGTCAATTGAGGCGATGCACCAGTTGAAAGAGCAGGCCCGCATGATGAAGGAAGCGTTGCTGAAAGGGCGGCTGCACGAAATTGGCGAGATACTTGATTATGGTTTTGAACAAAAAAGAAGAATGGCGCATAATATATCCAACAGCAGTATTGAGGAGATTTATGATGCAGCCAAAAAAGCAGGCGCCACTGGCGGTAAAATAAGCGGCGCTGGGGGCGGCGGGTTTATGATATTTTATTGCCCCGGCAATACACGGTATAAAGTAATAGAAACATTAAATACTTTTGGCGGCGAAATAAAACCCTACCAGTTTACAAAACAGGGCGTAACATCCTGGACAACACAGTGATTTATTTATGAAAGAGAAGATACACGATATTATTGCCGCCTCAATAGCGGTAAAGCAACAGGTGCTTGAAGATGAAATGATGCAGCAGAGAATTGCCGAAGCGGTGGCTGTTATAACTATTGCTTTTAATAACGGTAAAAAGGTATTGTTTTGCGGCAATGGCGGCAGCGCGGCTGATGCACAGCACCTTGCCGCTGAATTTTCCGGCAGGTTTTATATAAACCGTAAGGCGCTGCCCAGCGATGCGTTGCACTGCAACACATCGTACCTTACGGCCGTTGCCAATGACTACAGCTATGACGTAGTTTATTCCCGCATAATTGATGGTACGGGTAACGAAGGCGACGTGCTTGTTGGCTTAAGCACCTCGGGCAACTCGGCCAATATTGTAAGGGCGTTTGAAACCGCCCGTGAAAAAGGTATGATAACTATTGGGCTTACCGGTGCAACGGGCGGGCTGATGAAGGCGTACAGCGATTTCCTGTTTAACATTCCTTCCACCGATACACCCCGCATACAGGAGAGCCATATTTTGATAGGTCATATTATTTGCCAGTTAGTGGAGGAGGAGATATTTGGCGGCAAATAATTGTCCGTCCTCTAAAAATTGCCAGGCACATCTAACTCTTTTTGTGTATGTCCTCACCGGTAAACGATAAAAATATTTCTCCAAACTTTTGTGCCATTATTCTCGCCGGCGGACTTGGCACCCGGCTGCGCAGTGCTGTGCCGGATTTGCCCAAATGCATGGCGCCGGTTAAGGGCAGGCCGTTTATAGGTTATGTAATAGAATATCTTGCCGTGCAGGGAGTTACGAAATTCATTTTATCGCTCGGGTATATGCACGAAGTACTGATAGCGTATGTTAATAAAGCATTCCCGGCTTTAAACGTGGATTTTGTAATTGAAGAGGAACCTTTGGGTACCGGCGGGGCTATAAAATACGCCTGCTGCCGGGCTACCGATACTAATGTGCTGGTTACCAATGGCGATACCATGTTTAACATAAATGTTGCAGAGGTAATGTCCTTTCATCTTGCGGGTAAGGCGGATTGCACATTAAGCCTTAAGCCCATGCATAATTTTGACCGTTATGGCGTTGTTACCTTAAACAGCGATTCGTCCATACAAAGCTTTAAAGAAAAGCAGCATTATACGCAAGGCCTTATTAATGGCGGTATGTATGTGCTTAATGCGCCCAGGTTTTTGGAGGAAGACCTGCCCGCCAAATTCAGCTTTGAAAAAGATTACCTGGAAAAACTTTATACCGAACGCAGGATGTTTGGCATAATACAGGATGCCTACTTTATTGATATAGGCATACCGGAAGATTACATGCGCGCGCAGGCCGAATTGCGATAGATCCGCTGTTGCATTCTAATATTTCTTCATTACCTTTTCCAGCAAACCGGCAATTACTTCAAAACCCTTATCTGAGGGGTGCAGGCCGTCATAGGCCATGTTAGCGGCCCCGTCAGGGTAAGGGTACTCGTCTGTGGCAGGATTAAAAGGTACGCCGATAAATTGCGGGTAAGGGTAATTTTTATACTCACCTGTTGCCGGGTCCTTAAGCCTTTTAAAGTTTACCAGGTTTGGCAGTGAAAGCCTTTTATTATGGTACAGGTCAATAACCGTGCAATGTTCATAATTGCCAATGCTTTTAATAGCATCTGAAAACTGCTCAAGCGTTTGATTGTTTTTGGGTTTATAGCTTCCCCACGCATTGTTTTTGTAGTCTCTCCAGTACACAAAATCAGCCCGCTGCATGGGTGTGATTAAAATAATTTTTGCTTCGGGATTAAGCGCCCGCATCTTATTGAAGATGATGCGGAAAGAGCCATATACCGTATTATTGCCCGTATTATTTTTATAATCGTCAAGGGTGCCTAAAGGCCGCCCTCCCCACCAATCGTTTGTGCCGAGAAATACAGTGTAAACATCCGCCTTTTTAATGCCAAGTTTGTCAAAGTTTTCGGCAATGCCGCCGGAAGTCCAGCCATTATACCCCTCGTTGGTATAATGAATATAAGGCAGCGCTTCCACCACTCTTGTCATATAGCCTTTGGTAATGCGGTTGCCCGATTCGTCAGGGTGTTCGTTTAGGTAGGTAATAGAGTCGCCGATGGCTACCCAGCTAATGTCTTTGTGTGTGAATGAGGCGCCTGTAATAATAATTGCGGCAAATAAAAGAAGCTTTTTCATTGACAAAATTTAATGCCTTAAAGTAAGCCGTTTTTGCGGACATTTTGATGGGTTGCCTATTTATATACAGAAGATCTTTGACAAAAATGGGATTTTAATAACAGGCAATACCGAAAATATACCGGTGTTGAATTTATAAAAAAAGTGAACAAAAAAACCGTAAAACATTGTAAATTAATATATTGTAACTTTTTTGATTCCTCCCTTTTTCCTCCTTTTGCCCGCTATTTATGAATATTTTCCTCCCCCAAACAGGGGGAGTGTCCAACGTAAATAAACGTTTGCAGGTATGCCTTTAATTGCTTTTTTTTGCCACATGATACCTTTTGAGACCATTAATAAAAGCTGGACAATATTTTTAGACAGGGATGGGGTGATTAACAGGGATAAAGAGGGCGATTACATACGCAATACCGGTGAATTTGTAATGCTTGAACGCGTGGCGGAAGCGATTTTTATGCTGAACAACATATTTGGACGAACAATTATTGTCACCAATCAAAAAGGGGTAGGAAGGGGGCTGATGACCCTGGAAGACCTTGAGGGAATACATAGCTTGCTGGCTGCACAGGTGGCACAAAAAAAAGCCAGGATTGATAAGGTATACTTTTGCACGTCACTTGACAATAACCATCCTAACAGGAAACCCCAGCCGGGTATGGCATATTTAGCCAAAGCTGATTTTCCTGAAATTAACCTGGCCAAAAGCATAATGGTGGGTAACCGGCTGAGTGACATGGAGTTTGGCAAAAACGCAGGCATGTACACTGTTTTTTTGGCAACCACCCATCCTGAAACGGCTTTTCCACACCCGCTGATTGATGAAAGATTTGACTCATTAATTGCATTTGCCGAAAAAATTGCATTAACAAAACACTAAAGTTTGCCGTGAGGGAAATATTAACCCCTTTTCAACGTAAACATCATTGTATATTACATGCTTTAAGTTGACCGGTTGATATGCGAAGTATTTTTCTCAGTTGTTGTGTATTATTTTGTGTTGCGGCAAAAGCGCAGAGATTAGCGGCTTCTGACTTTGCTTATTTGCAAAAGCTGGAAGAAGATTCAATAAAACCGGTTTCCCGCCAAATGATTTTTGATACCATACCGGGCAGGCGGTTTACAGCAGACAGCATTTTTATCAAGTTGTTTGTTAAGGCGTTAAAGGTAAAAGGGTCGTTTAATTACCCCTTTGATTCGATTACTACGGTGTCAAAAATTTACCCGGAAGACAGTTCGTTCAGGGTATTTACATGGGAGTTGGAAAGGGATGAAGGTTATTACCGGCAGCAGGGTGCCATACAAATGAAGACAAAAGACGGCTCATTAAAGCTGTACCCGCTAATAGACCAGAGTGATTTTTCAGACAACCTTACGGGTACGGCCCGGGGACCCCAAAACTGGGTTGGCGCTATTTACTATAGCATAGTTACAACAGAGTTCAGGGGTAAAAAATATTACACCCTGCTTGGCTTTGATGACAATGATTTTGCCAGTACACGTAAATGGGCTGACGTGCTTACATTCAGCAGTGATGGCAAGCCGGTTTTTGGCGCGGATATTTTTGAGTACAAAGCCGACAGTCTTAAACCGCCGCAGCCGGCATACCGGTTTTTACTTGAATTTAAAAAAGACGCACGGGCGAAACTGGTATATGATCCTGATATGGGAATGATTGTATTTGACCATCTTATGAGCGAAACCCACGAGCAGTCAAAAAAATATACGTTAATTCCTGACGGCGATTACGAAGGCTTTAAATGGAAAGATGGTAAATGGGTGCATATTGATGATATTTTCAGCAGCCAGCAAACCGACGATAAGGTGCCCACACCAAAGCCAGTTTACAACGATGCCGGCCAGCCCGTTAACCAACGGTAACATTAAATTAGCCTTAGTAGAGGTTTAGAGTACCTTAAAAGCAAACGCTTATTAGGAAAAAGCGGCTATTTTTGAAACGGTATGCTGTCCCCGTCAAAATATATTAAGCCCATAACCGTTTACTGGAAAAACCTTGTCGGTGACCCTACGGAATTTTCGCTTGAAAACCGGCTGTTTAACGCGGTGAGCATTATTACCCTTGCGGAATTAATTCTTCTTATACCTTTCAATTTTATTATCGGGCTGCCCTATATAAGCCTGATGGTTATGGTGGTTTGCATAATACAGGCGTACTTTTATTACCTGTCGCGGTATAAGAAGAAGTTTTTAACGGCGTCTATCATTTACTGCTTTATTGCCTATTCTTTTCTTATTGCCAACTACTACCTCAATTCGGGTATCAGCGGGCCAACTATTCTTGGTTTTGTTATGGCCTTTATTTTATTTATTGCCATTACCCCGCCGCGTTGGCATAAATGGTGGCTTATGTTGCATGCTGTTATTGGCTGCGGGTTGCTTATGCTGGAGTATCTGAATAAAGGCATTCATTATTCATACCACGACAGGAAAGACCAGTTTACTGACAACGGGGGCACTTACCTTGTACTGCTGGTGTGTATGTACTTTGTAATACGTTACACACTTAACAATTATAACAGGGAGAGAAATCTTGCACAAAAAAATGCAGCGGCCATAGAGGTGCAGAATGCTGAACTTGAAAACCTTAACAGGGAGAAGAGCAGGTTGTTTTCTGTGATATCACATGACCTGAGAGCACCGCTCAATTCTATACAGGGCTATCTTGAACTGCTGACAGACGGCTCATTGCCGGAAGAACAAAAGGCAAAAATTGAAAGAGAACTGCTGAACCATACCCGGCAAACACAGGATATGCTTGTTAACCTGTTATCATGGTCTAAAACACAATTGTCAGGCGGCAATGCTGATTTACAGCCGCTTAATTTTTATCGTACGGTGTCCGGTACATTAGATATGATGACTACTGTTGCAACCAAAAAAGGCATAACGCTTAACAACTATATAAGCCCGGAGGTGCAGGTAAAAGCAGATGCAGATATGCTGCAACTGGTAGTAAGAAACCTTGTACATAATGCCATAAAATTTACGGGTAAAGAAGGAGAAATTTCCATAACGGCGCAACCTGCACAGGATGAATGTTTTATCAGCATAAAAGATAACGGCGTTGGTATTCCGCTGGAAAAACAGAAAGATATTTTTTCGCTTAAAATCCGTTCTGCACAGGGCACAGGCAAGGAAAAAGGCATAGGGCTCGGCTTGTTTTTGTGCAGGCAGTTAATTGATATGCAGAATGGAAAAATACTTTTTAAAAGCGCTCCCGGCCAGGGCTCGGAATTTATATTAGTGCTGCCCGCTTGTTGACAGAATTACAAAGTGTGCATGTGCAGCTTTTTAAGCATTTCAGGGGATACATCCTCTGCAGACACACCAAAACCTGTAACCAGCACACCTTTTATACCTGATGCTGATTGTATGGCATATACTGTGGCTTCATCCGCTGGGTCTGAATTGCCTTCATAACGGTAAACATCCACAATATCAAAATCGCCGGGGCTGAATTTTCCACCCGCAGAGGAAAGGCAATTTTGTTCTATATTAAAATCAATCGTAAAACCCTGAGCGCGTAATTGCTGTAATGCCTCTGTAACGGTTGCGTAATGATAACTTTGTGCCACGGCTAAAATATTTGCTGATTATGGTAAAAATGAACAATTAAAGTTACTGCTTATTATTCGCACATTTACTACATTGCCCTTATGCGAAAAACATTTTTAAGAACGCTTATACAGGTATTGCTGTTGATAATACTTATAAATGGCCATGCATTAAGCCAAACAATACCGGCGTATAAAAACCCGCAGTTAAGCATTGATGAAAGGGTTAAAGACCTTTTGCAGCGCATGACCCCTGAAGAAAAATTCTGGCAGTTGTTTATGATACCGGGCGATTTGGATAATGTGGATTCCAATCAATATAAGCATGGCATTTTTGGATTCCAGGTAAGCGCTGCTTCAAAGGGAAATAATGCCGCAGCGCAAATGCTGCAATACGGCACTGCAGAAGATGCGCTTAGCCTTGCTAAAAAAATAAATGCCATACAAAAATATTTTGTTGAGAAAAGCAGGCTGGGTATACCAATAATTCCATTTGATGAAGTCCTGCATGGCCTCGTGCTTAGCGGTGCAACCTCTTTTCCGCAGGCTATTGGCCTTGCGGCAACATGGGACACTTTGATGATGCATAACGTTGCGGAAAGAATAGCAGATGAAACAAAAGCGCGCGGCATACGCCAGGTGTTATCACCGGTAATAAATATAGCCAGCGACGTACGGTGGGGAAGAACGGAAGAAACCTACGGCGAAGACCCATTCCTGGCATCTGAAATGGCAGTAGCATTTGTTGGCGCTTTTGAAAGAAAGGGCATCATAACAACGCCAAAGCATTTTATTGCCAACGTTGGCGCGGGTGGAAGAGATAGCTACCCCATTGACTATGATGAAAGGCTGCTGGATGAAGTGTACTTTCCGCCGTTTAAAGCGAGTTTTCAAAAGGGCGGCTCACGGTCAGTAATGACAGCCTATAATTCTCTCAACGGTTCGCCCTGTTCTGCTAACGATTGGCTGCTGAATAAAAAATTAAAAGAAGACTGGGGCTTTAAAGGGTTTGTAATTTCAGATGCAAGCGCAGTAGGCGGCGCAAATGTGCTGCATTACACCGCGAAGGATTACCCGGAGGCAGGTCAGCAGGCTATTACCAACGGCCTTGATGTTATTTTTCAAACAGCGTATAAGCACTACAAGCTGTTCATACCGCCATTTCTTAATGGCGGCATCCCGCAGGCAAGAATTGATGATGCGGTGTCGCGTGTATTGCGTGCAAAATTTGAACTGGGGCTGTTTGAAAACCCTTATGTTTCTGAAGCGGACGCCGCTAAATGGGTACACACTGACTCGAGTAAATATTTAGCGCGGAAGGCGGCTTTTGAATCAATCGTGTTGCTGAAAAATGAAAAAAGTGTATTGCCTTTCAGTAGTAATATACACAGCATAGCAGTTATTGGTGAAGATGCCGTTGATGCACGGTTAGGGGGCTACAGCGGCCCCGGTAACGGTAAGGTTAGCATACTGGATGGCATAAAACAAAGAGCGGCAGACAGCATACAGGTGAGTTATACACCAGGCTGTGGTATAAGTACGCAGGAATGGGTTGTTGTACCGTCAAAGTATATCACCTGCAACATAAATAATGCTGTGAAAGAAGGATTGAAAGGGGAGTATTTTGATAATATAACCCTTACTGGGACGCCTAAAGTTGTTAGGGATGACCGGGAAATAAATTTTGGATGGACATTATTTCCGCCGGACGCTTCGTTGCCACTTGACTTTTATTCTGTAAGATGGACGGGTGAATTAAAATCGCCAGTTACGGGTACGTACAAGATTGGACTTGACGGTAATGACGGGTTTCGGTTGTACATTAACGGCAAACTGTTAATTGATAACTGGAAAAAGCAAACGTACAGCACAAAGCTGGCTGAATTTTCGTTTGAGAAAAACAAGGTATATAACATTAGGGTGGAGTTTTTTGAACCCAACGGAAATGCCCATATAAAACTAATATGGAATGTTGGAGTGAATGATGACTGGAATACAAAAATAAACGAAGCGGTGGCTGCAGCGCAAAAAGCAGATGTAGCTGTTATTGCAGCGGGTATTATTGAAGGTGAGTTCCAGGACAGGGCCATGTTAACGCTGCCCGGCCACCAGGAAGAATTGATACAGCGTGTTGCGGCAACGGGCAAGCCGGTTGTGGTTTTGCTGGTGGGCGGCAGCGCGGTGGTAATGAATAACTGGATTAACAGGGTAAAAGGCATTGTTGATGTTTGGTACCCGGGTGAAGAAGGAGGCCATGCTGTTGCCCATGTATTGTTTGGGGATTACAATCCTGCAGGGAGGCTGCCTATTACTTTTCCCCTAAATGAGGCGCAGTTGCCGCTGGTGTATAACCATAAGCCAACCGGCAGGGGGGATGATTATAACAACCTTACAGGTTTGCCGTTATTCCCGTTCGGTTACGGCCTCAGTTACACAACATTTGAGTATAGTAATATGCAGGTAGAAAAAAACAATATTGATACTGGCGCATCAACAATTGTAACATGCGATGTAAAGAACACAGGCGCAAGAGAAGGGGACGAAGTTGTGCAATTATACATTCACGATGAAATTGCATCGGTGTCAAGGCCGGTAATGGAATTAAAAGGTTTTCAAAGGATACGGTTAAAGCCGGGTGAAGTAAAGAAGGTTTCTTTTGCCATCACCCCGGCTTTATTAAAAATGCTGAACGAGAAGATGCAGTGGGTAGTTGAGCCCGGCGACTTCAGGATAATGATTGGCGCTTCGTCCCGTGACATAAGGCTTAAGAGCACCCTGCATGTGAACTAATGTTGTGCGCATCTGTCATTTAATAATGATTTTGGTTGTAGTTGATGTTTTGTTGGTGACTACTGACACAAAATATTGTCCTGCTGCAAGACGGGTAACATCAAAGCTGTTGTTTACAGAAACATGCTGCCATTGCTTTACTGCCTGCCCCTGCATATTGTAAATTACTATCCTGTCTGCAGTTGTTATACCCGGCATGTTAATAGTAATAAAGGCTGCAGCGGGGTTGGGATATACTGTTACAGCCAGGTTTTGCCCCATGGTCTTAACAGCTACGATATTTGAATAATTGTACCTGCCGTCTTCATCAACCTGTTTAAGACGATAATAGTTAGCGACTGTTAACGGGGATGCGTCAAAGAATGAATAATGCAGGGCAGAGGATGAATGCACTGCACCTTCAACAACGCCAATGGAGTCAAATGTAGCAGGGTTTACAGCTCTTTGAATGACAAAGTATTTACTGTTGGTTTCAGTTTGTGTTTGCCATTGCAGCATTATGCCCGATTTAAGGTATTGCGCGGTTAACGGCAACATTTCAACAGGCAATGTACCCGAAGATGTAAGCAGTGAACAATAAATATCCGGGGCGGCGTTTGTGTTCCTGTTATCTTCCCAAACCACAATACCATTGCCGGTGCTGCCAGGTATGATTTCGGGTTTTTGTTGTGTTCCCGGTGCAACTGAAATGGCAACACCGCCAGGCGTCCACAGGGACGCTCCGGAAGTATCAATCGCCTGGCCGTAAATGTGGGCATCCGTTGTTCGTACATCCGGCCATGCTATAAGCGCATTGCCTTTATTATCTGTCATCATGCTCAATATGTTAGCGTCTTCGGCAAACAACACAGCGCCTGAATAAGAAAGCCTTGGTGTAATACGGATGCCATTGGCTTTAAATGCTGTATCGCCATTATTGTTTATACGCTGGGCATACAGGGCAAACGACTCTCTTTCATCGCACCATGCAACATACGCGCCCCCTGCACTGTCCGATGTAAGCTGCGGGAAGAATTGCCTGTATTGGGCGGTGCAAACGGCTATGCCATTATTGTTGTACCACGGGTCGGTAGAGTTAAGCCATTTTTTGTTGCCGGATGAATCGAGCTTTTGAATATACACGTCAAACGTGGGGCCGAAGTAGCCCGTCCTGTTATCATCCCAAGCTATGATGGCGCCTTTGTTGCCATCCGGAATCATGCGCGGGTATTCCTGGTCATAGTCAGCCTGGCAAACTATTAAATCGCTGTAGTTCCACTTCTTTGTTCCGTTTGTGTCCAGCCTTTGGGCATAAATATTATCATCCGAGCCATCCCTGTTATCATACCAGCAAACAATCATACCGCCCCTTCCATCAGTTACAACCTGCGGCTCGTAAGCAAAGCCCGAGGAAGGGTAACAAATTTTTGGCGCGTAGGGTAATGTACCCCATAATATGTTGCCGTTACCGTCTACGTGCTGTCCGAAAATTAAGTTAGCCCGTGATTGGTAATATTCATCCCATGCCAGGAACGCCCCTCCTTTGCCATCTGCCAATATTGCTATATGGGCTTTGGGGTCAGCGTTTGAATCTAACGCTACCCCGTTAACGGCCCAAACCGCATTGCCGCCTGCATCAATACGCTGGGCGAAAATATCAGCTTCTTCATTATTGGTTTGGGTGGCATAACGGTGGTCTATCCAGGCTACAATAATTCCTCCCGCGTTATCTGTAACAATGCGCGGCCTTTCTGACTGGTTACCTGTGTCTATGGCAATGCCGTTCTTCGCCCATACTGCGTTGCCTTTACCATCCAGGTGCTGAACATATATATTGCCGAGGTATTTACCGTCGCGGTAATCTTGCCAGCAAATAAAAGCACCGCCCGCCCCATCCGGCACACTGCGGGGGAATGATTGTGCGCCTGCGGCGTTACAAACAGGCGTATTTTGTGTGGAATCACCGTTCCATTGTTCAAAGCTTTGTATGCAGGTTAATAATGCGATAAGTGTTAATACGGGTATCTTTTTCTTCATATCTAAGAATGGTTTTAGTGGCTTGTGTTGTATCACAGGATAATGAAAAAAAGATATCAGTGGGGTATGCTTACACAGCTTAAAATAAGCCATTAATAGCGGCATGCTGTGAAGCCGCTTTATAAGTGGCGGAAGCTATTTAACAAGTGGATTGGAGATACCCGGCACCTGTATTATGTTTAAAGATGCGGCAATATAATGGAGTAGTGAATGCTTTTCGCGAAAACACGTTGATGAAACAGTAACAGAAGGAGAGGGCGTAAGCAAACTTAAAGCCCATACCCCGGGCCTTTAATAAACCTGCCGGGTTTGGCGCCGGTATGTTCGCCGTTTTTCAATACCTGTGTTCCGTTTACAAAAACCTGTAACACACCTGTTGCATATTGATGCGGCTTTTCGTATGTGGCATGGTCTGTAACTGTTGCCGGGTCAAACACCACCACATCCGCATAATTGCCCACCTTTAGTTCACCACGTTTCTGCAGTTTTAAGTTGGTTGCAGGCAGCTTGGCTAACTTGTAAATAGCCTGTTGCAAAGTAAGTACCTTTTCATCGCGGGAATATTTACCAAGCACGCGTACAAAATTTCCGTACGCTCTTGGGTGTGCGTTTGATTTTAAAAAGGCGCTGTCATCAATGGAATAGGAACCTTCATCACTGCCAAAGCTTACCCAGGGCAGGGCGATTTGTTTTTTTACATTGTCTTCGTTCATCATAAAATACACTACCTCAATACGGGTGCTGTCCTGCACTATTAAATCCATAGCAGTTTCCTCCGGCGACGTGCCGCGGATTTTTGCTACCTCTGCAAGTGTTTTGCCGGTAAACCTTTTGAGGGAGTCCTGCTTAAAGCCTAGGAGCAGCACCTTGTCGGGTGAGCCTGCATCGTAGTATAAATTTTCCCAATCGTTGGAAGAGGTGTTCATGGCTTTGGCCATTTGTTTTCTTATCGCAGGGTCATGCAATCGCTGCCAAAGCTTGCCAAAGCCGCCATCCTGCAGGGTAGGCGGAAATGCGGCCGTCATACCTGTCGCACCGGCAAGATAAGTGTACATATCTGCCGTAATGTGCAGCCCTTGCTTTTGGGCTGCTTCCACCATTTTAACCAGGCTGTCCATTTTGGGCCAATTGTCTTTTCCTCCTGCTTTCAGGTGAAATATTTCGGCGGGTATATCAGCCTCTTTTGAAATAGTGATAAGCTCGTCCACTGCCTGCAGTAATTTATTGCCCTCGCTGCGCATGTGGCTTATATACATGCCGTGGTATTTGGATGCTTCTTTGCACAGCGCTACCAATTCATCGGTTTTGGCAAAAAAGCCGGGCGGGTATATTAACGCGGTACTTACACCCATTGCGCCTTCTTTCATGGCTTTATCAACCTGTGCCTTCATGCTGTCTAACTCGGCAGGTGTCGGGGCGCGGTTATCTTCCCCTATTACATAATCACGTACCTGTGCAGCGCCTACAAACGAAGCCACGTTACAACTAACACCCTTCTTTTCCAGGTAGTTCAGATATTCGCCGAGTGTGTTCCATGCCACATCAAACTTTATATCACCCTGGTAGGTTTGCATCTCTTGTTTCATGCGGGGGTTTAACGGACCCATGCTGCCCCCTTCTCCCATTACCTCCAGCGTTACCCCCTGCCTTATATCGCCCTGGCTGCGGCCATCTTCCAGCAAGGCTACATCGCTTTGGCTAAGCATATTAATAAAACCGGGCACTACAGCCATACCTTTTGCGTCAGTTTCATTTGTAGCCGATGCGCCTGATAAATCACCTATAAAGGCAATGGTATCCGCATTAATGCCTATATCAGCTTTGTACGGGTCGCCGCCATTGCCATCGTAAACCATGCCATTGCGGATGATAGTGTCGTATTGCTGTTTTTGTGAGCAGGAAAAAATAAGGCTTATAAGGCATAAAATGCCTGAAACGTTTCTCATGCAGCTTGTTTACAGGTAAGTATAATTTTGCTTTCTAAAATTAAGGCAAACAGGGCAAATAACCGGGCTATTTTAAATCATGCCCAATTTTATTTTATGCACCAGTTCCAGGCCTATCCCGCTGATTAATAACCTGTGCTTTTTATTGCTGAGCAGTTGTTGTGTCCAGTCAACAAAACCACCGTCACTCATATTCAGTTCATTTCCTTTGTAGCGCAGGAATGTTTTAAACTGCACCAGATTATAATAATTATTGGGCTGTTCCTGCGTTAAAATTTCTACTGCATATTCGGCGGAAATTTTTTCAAGCGCTGTGTGTACCGCCGTTTCTAATACGTTATTTTTCTCCTTCAATAATATTCTTATGGATAAGCCTTCCTTTTTGCATGCTGATGATAATAGTGAAAGGTGAAGGTTAAGGTGTTCCTGTATTTGTTTCATTTCGAACCGGAACCCGCCGGTATTAAAGCCGCCTGTCGCCATACAGAAAATGCCAAAATGGGCAGTATGCCCGGGCTGGGCCAATCCCTGGGCCCGTACCAGCCTTTGTGGAGCCACTAATTTTATGGCTTGCCTGGTTTTTGATGTTTTATACTGTTGGGCAATAATCAAAGCAAGCATATTGGTAGCATCGCTCATTACTTCGGTGCCCCGTAGTGCGCTTACCACATTATTCTGGTCAATTGTTTTGAAAGACGAACATGTGCCGAGTGGTGCCAGCGGCGATAACATTACCGGGTCAAACTCACGGGCCGCAGCTTCCTTCAGCCACGCTGTTTCTAAATTCCTGAAATTAATGACATCAATGGAAGATGGCATTACAAACCTGTTCTTTTCAAACTGCTGCAACACATCGGCGGGTGAAAGCTGTGCAGTTCTTCTTCTGAATAGCTCCAGCAGTATACTGTTTAGTTCTGTGCCGGGTAGCTGCGATAGTTTGTCCAGTATTTCATCATTACCTGTTTTGGATGATATTATTGCCGAGATGTTTTTCATTTGCTTTGTAACTGCAATAAAAATACTCAACAATTTTGGTATGGGCCAACATCACCAGTTTACAGGGTATTTAATGCTTAAAATAACACTGTTTTGTATAGCGCAACCCTGACTTTTTTTAATCATGTTAAACCACGCCAAAGAAGTATTCAGGCGAATATTTTTTGTAACAGGCACACGGTTAACTGTTACCTGTGGTGACACTGCTGTATAGGCCTTGTTATGCCATAACGGCGCAAAATACCAGGCGAAAAGATTGATGTCAATATTTTTTACATGATAACTTAGCTGGGCGCGGTTAGTGAGGTTTTTTTGCAGGAATTTTTTGGTAAGGTTGCCGGCCATAGCGAATAACTCCGCCGAGAGCCTGTTGCTTATTTTCCAGTTGCTTTTTACTAGAAGGCCGGCATCAGAAGTGGAATCCCAAAAGCTGCCCATTTGAGAAATGCAGTAATAGCCAGCTACTGTAAATGACAGTTTTTCAGATGCAGGCACGGTTTTTAAAAAGCCTGTGGTGATATAATTAAGGCCTGTTGTATAATCGTACGTATCCAGCGACTTATAGAGAAAAAAGGTAACCGGTTTTGCCGGCGCCGAAAAAGAAGCCTCCAGCGTGGTATGGTGGTTTAATACCACGCCGCTAAAGGGTATAAAACCCTGTGAATACAACCCCCACGTAAGCGCCGGCGAAGTTTTGGCAATACTGTCCTTAACGCTTTGCGCCTGGCAAAACAATGTCAACCCAATGGCAAAGTATGCCATGGTGATAAGCTTAAAAAGCATATTGCTTAATTATTGATTTACTAAAAGGACTGGGTTGCGGAAGTGAAAAAACTGCCGGGCAGCACGCTGCCCGGCCATGGTTATGCCTTACAGGCTGCGTTATGGCTCATCCTGCCTGGCTTAAGCTTCTTTAAAATGGCTGCAAGGTTTACCAATATGTTTAACCCCTTTACCGGCTTAGTGAAAAGGCCATTGAAATCCACAACATCCTTTTCTATATAACCGGGTGTTTGTTGATGTTGCATTGCGTATTGTTTTTGTTGTATATTTGCTTTACCGTCTAAATGTAATTAGGTGGTAAAATTAATAAACTTTACCAATAAAACAAACTTTAATGGTAAAAAATATTTTAATAGACTCTCTTGACCTTGAAGGCGGGGTTTTATGTCTTGATTTTGCGAATACGGTAAGTGACCGCAGGCTAACACCTGTGCAGGACTATTTTACTGATATCTATGCATTTTTGTATTGGGCGGCAAATAAAGCGGGAATTGTTACCGAAAGAGAGGCAATGCTGCTTGAAAAGACAATTAAAGAAAACCCGGCAAAGGCAATTGGCTTTTTTAAAGAAGCGATTGATTTAAGGGAACTTATATACGCCATGTTTTACAGGGTTAGCAGGAATGAAGATATAACCGCAGGGCAATTAAATGAGTTTAATGCAATACTGAAAAAGTACATACCTTATACAAAACTGCAAAAAAAAGGAAGCGGTTTTGAAGAAGTATGCGCCCTTGAGGAAGATGACCTGTATATATTAACAGTTCCCATTATAAAAAGCGCCCACGAATTATTGCTGTCCGGAAAGCTGGAAAAAATAAAACAATGCGGCAGCGATAACTGCGGTTGGCTTTTTCTGGATACGTCAAAAAATGGCAAACGGCACTGGTGCAGTATGAAGACCTGTGGCAGCAAAGACAAGGCCATCAAATATTATTACCGTAAAAAAGAGGCAAGAGAACAATAGTTAGAAGTTAAGGGCACAGTTAACCCATTCCGGGTCAAAATTGGCGTTGTATTTTTTGTAAAAATTTATAGCAGGCTCGTTCCATTCAAGCACCTGCCAGACAATGCCACAGAATTTTCTTTCTTTAGCTTCTTCAATCAGCGCATCAAACAGCAATTTGCCAATGCCTTTGCCCCGCGCTTCTTCTGTCACAACAATGTCCTCAAGGTACATCCGTTGTCCCTTCCAGGTAGAATAACGTATGTAATACAGGGCAAACCCCTGGATAATATTTGTTTCGTCTTCAACAGCCACAAAAGCCCACCATACCGGGTTATCACCAAAGCCGCTTTCTTCAAAATGTTCAAGCGTTACAGTAACTTCCTGCGGCGCTTTTTCGTATAAAGCCAGTTCTTTTACAAGCTCTAAAAGTCTCGGGCAGTCTTTGCGTTCCGCCCTGCGTATTGTTATTGCCATGTTGCTGAATAATTTGTTCTTATAGTTCTTCCGTTAATCTTGTCACTTCTTCCGCGCAGCCAAACGCCAGCGTATAGCCGCTGCCGCCATGGCCGTAGTTATGAATTATTTTAGTGCCTTTCTCCCTTTCCACCCTTACTTCCGGCCTGTATGGCCGTAACCCTGCCCAGTTACCGATAATTTTTCTTTTATCAAGGCCGGGAAAAACGCTGTAAGCCCTTCTTAAAATGTCATCAAGGCTTTCCTGTTCCGTCTTTTCATCATACACATTTTCCTCGTAAGTACCGCCAACTATAGTAGCATCTTTGCGCGGAACTATGTATGCAGGTGTCTGGTTGTCCAAAAATATATGGTCGGGAAACCCCGGCTCCAGCAATACTACCTGCCCGCGCACCGGGATAACCGTTTTGTCGTTGCACAGTTCCCTTGAGCCCAAAGCCGAGCAATTGATGATGGCATCGTATTCGCTGCTCAAATCGTGCAGGTCAAATATCTGCTGGTGTTTAAAAGTAGTTCCCTTAGCCTCTACCTGTTTATACAGCCAGGGCAAAAATATTTGCGTTTCTATCAGCGGCACATAAGCCTCGTAGGCTTTATCATACCCGGCAGGCGCTTTATCCTCCTGTAATACCGCCAAAGTATTACCCGGCATAAAATCAAGCCAGGTGTCCTCATCCCCGGTATTATTTTTTACTGCCTTTACAATTTTCTTCATGCTTATGCCTGTTTCTTCGCCGCACAGGCCTTCATAAAAATGGTAGCTTTTAACGCACCAGTCAATACCCCGCCGGTCATTCCTTATATGGTATGGAAACCAAAAGGCAGCAGCCCTGTTAGAAGTGATGTCCGGGGAAAAACTTTTTGAAATTATATGCAGTTCATGCCCCTGTGCCGCCAGCAAATAAGCGCTGCTCATGCCACTAATGCCCGCGCCAATAACAGCAATTTTTTTACCCATGCCGCAAAAATAGTAGTTAGTTGCCTTGTTGATTAATTAACGGGCGGGATATTATTTTTTCTTCGTGGCTTTAAAAGTGCCATTGGGTTGTATAAAAAGCACTTCAGTAATATTGCCTTTATCATCGGCGTTAAACTGAAGGGTGTAACCTGTAAGTGTTTTTATAGAGAATTTATTTGTATCCACCGGTACTAGCGCATATTCCGGCTGGCCGGGTACAAACAGGTAAAGTGTTTTATCATCTTTAATATACAGTTTTGCTGTAACAGGGCCCAGCCCGTATTCGCCGGTATATTTTTGCAGGCTGTCTTTACTTATCTCTTTTGGTTTAGGCGACCTGTCAAATACAATTGGCTTAAGGCCGCCTTCCATAGTGATGGAGAGGCTTTCAATATCGCCGGCCATATTCATATTAAACTGGAGCGGGTCACTTTTATCACTTGTGTCTATTCCGTCGTGAATGTTATCATCAAAAGGTTCAAACATGTCGTAATGGTAATGCATCAACCACCATTTGGCATTTGGCAAGAAGGCAAACAGGGAATCTCTTTCAAGAGAAACATTTATCGCCCCGTATCCTTTGTTGGTATAAATACCTTCATAGTCTTTCAGGGGATGGGAGGGAACGGTATTTAACTTGCGGCTTGATACCTGTGCCGCTTCCGCTTTTTTGGCAGCGGCTTTTGCCGAGTCAGCCCGGCTTTTCAGGTAGGTTTCCCAGTCATAATATTTTAACCCAAGCATCCTGTCGGCAATTAAATTGCGTACTGCCGATGGAACCGTCGAACCATTCTGGTTGCTTAATACAATAATACCTATACTGTCAGAAGGAAAAAAGCAGGTACTTGCAGAAAAGCCGTCAATATTACCGCCGTGCTCTACGCGGTAATGCCCTTTATAGGATGCCTGCATCCAGCCATATCCATAACTCGAAAAAAAGACATCCGGGATTTCTTTGGTTGGTAAGCCTCCGTCAATCATCATTTGCGGGCTCATTGCTTCGGTGGCATAACCTGCGGGAATGATTTGTTTCTCCCCGAACTTACCATCATTTATCCAGGTAATTACCCATTTGGCCATTTCGGTTACGCTGCTGTTTATGCTGCCGGCAGGCCCCATCGCATCAATATGATAATAATCCAGCTTATGAATTATACTGTCTTTTTTAACGTAATACCCAATAGCCGCATCACTGTCTGCAGCCATAGTATCTACTGAAAAATCGGTGCGCTCCATACCCAGCGGCTGTAATATTTTTTCTTTTACGTTTTTCTCCCATAGTTCTCCCGTTAATTTTTGCACTAATACACCCTGCACCAAAAACATAAAATTATTGTATTGCCATTTTTCCCGAACGCCATATGTCGGCTCCATGTATTGAATACGCTGTATAAGACTGTCTCTTGACTTTGTGGTGAAATAATACCAGGAGAGATCATGCCTTGGTAAACCCGTCCTGTGGGACATCAGGTCTTTAACAAGAATATTATTATTCATGTTATCATTATAAAATTTCAGTTCGGGCAGGTAATTTCTTATTGGTTTATTAAAATCAACTTTGCCTTTCTCACGCAGCATACCCAGGAGTGATGCGGTAAAAGCCTTGGTGCAACTGCCTATGGCAAAAAGGGTATTGGCAGTAACCGGCTTTTTATTTTCAACATCGCGGTAACCAAAACCCTTTGCATATATCACTTTATTTTTCTCCACTACTGCTACTGCAAAACCTACAGCATGCCAGTCTTTCAAAATACGGGCAAAAGCAGTATCAAGGCCTTCAAAACGTTTGTCAATTTGTGCGGGTACTGCTTTTTTCTGGGCAGTTGCAATGCCCGTTACGGCAATCAATAGCAGCAGTAATGAAATATTTCTCATGCATGTTTTTTTAAAGACTGTACTGCAACAGCATCCACCGTTGTGTTGCACTGTTGGTTTTAAAAGGCGAATAATAAATGACTGCTATAAAAATAGCATTTTGTTATAAGTGGTTAGCTTAAAAAGCCAGCTTAATTTGGTTCAGGAATATTTTATTTTTAACCCGCTGTTGCAGCCAATTTGCTTTTATTGTAACCATACATAAAGTAAACTACAAGCCCGATTACCAGCCAGCTTCCAAACCACAGCCAGTTACTCCCCGTCATACCTGTAAGCAGGTACAGGCAGGTTGAAAGGCCCATTAGCGGAATGAGTGAAAGGTTTTTTACGAATGCTGCTACAGAAAGGGCGGCCAATATTATCCACAATATTATTGTGGAAATATTAAGTGAGGCGTCGTCCGAATTTATATTAAATAAGTCAGCGAAATAATGCGGGTTGTTAAGCTGTAAAAGAATGATAGCTGCTATAACAAGCAGCGGGAAAATAATTTTCGCATTTATATAAGGCATATTGAATTTGCCCGGCACTTTCTCTTTTTTCGGTATCAAAAGCACGCCGCCGCACACCAGCACAAATGCAAAAAGTGTAGCTATGCTTGTAAAGTCGAGTACAAATGTTTTATCGGTAAATAAAATAGGTACCCCTACAAACAAGCCGGTAATAATGGTTGAGAATGAAGGCGTTTGAAATTTAGGATGAATTTTTTCAAATATCGGTGGCAGCAGGCCGTCGCGGCTCATGCACATCCATATTCTTGGCTGCCCCATCTGGAAAACTAGCAGCACGCTTGTCATGGCTATCACTGCTGCAAGCGACACAAGAAACTGCATCCATGTTACATGGGTATCTTCAAATATTTTAGCAAGCGGGTCGCCCACATTTTCAAAGCTGCGGTAGTTTAACACACCGGTTAATACCAGCGCAAGCAGTATATATACCACTGTGCAAATAACCAGCGACAGTATCATGCTCCGTGGCAAATCGCGCTGCGGGTTTTTACTTTCCTCTGCCATTACGCTTATCGCATCAAACCCTATATAAGCAAAGAAAACGCCGCTTACCGCTGTCATCACGCCGCTAAAGCCATTGGGCATAAAAGCCTTTACGCCGGCGTCGTTTACAGGCAGCCAGTTATCCGGGTTAACATAATAAGCGCCTACACCAATCACCAGTGCTACCACGCACAATTTTAGCACAACCATTATGTTACTGAAATTCCTGGACTCTTTTATGCCAATATACACCAGCATGGTAATAAGTACATTAATAACCAGGGCCGGAAGGTCAAAAATAATACGCAGGCCACCTATAACGGGCGCATTTTTCCACGCAGTAAGCAACTCCTGGGTTGATGATGTAAGCGTGTTAAACGCAGCGCCTGAATTTTCAATAACAGCTTTATGGGCTTCCATATAACTGCAGGTAAGGTTGGCAGGTATGTGTACCCCTATACGGCTTAAAAACGAGGTAAAATAATCGCTCCACGAAAAAGCCACGTATATGTTACCAATAGAATATTCCATTATTAACGCCCAGCCGATTATCCAGGCAAATAACTCCCCGAATGAAGCGTAAGCATACGTATAAGCACTGCCTGCTACCGGTATACGGCTGGCAAATTCTGCATAGCACAATGCAGTAAAACCGCAGGCTACCGCGCAAATAATAAACAGGAAGACCACCCCCGGGCCGCCTTTAAAACAGGCTTCACCAAGACTGCTGAAGCTGCCCGCACCAATAATAGCAGCTATACCAAAAAAGGTCAGGTCTCGCAGGGTTAGTACCCTTTTAAGGCCGCCGCCTGCATGCGGGTCGTCCTGCATGGTTTCGGCGTCGCCTAATATTTTGCTGATTGATTTGGTGCGGAATAGTGAATTGCTCATGCAGTACTATTTTGTATAAAAGGGTAAAATAGTGAAAGGCCGCTAAGCAGAAAAATATTTTTTAGTGGTAACGCCTGCTGTATGGTGATAAAAGGAATCTTTACGCGCATGCAATCAACCCGGGGTTATTCGCCATGCTTTGTAGGTTTGGCAGTTATACTCATCGTATATTCGCACCTCACAATATCTTATAAATTGTGGATTTATTACAGCGGTTTAAACAACATATTCAGAAAGAATTCCCTTTTCTCCATTCATCTAACTGCAGGCCGGTACTGGCAGTAAGCGGCGGTGTGGACAGTACTGTATTAACTGACCTGTTTGCCAAAGCAGGTTACGATTTTATTATTGCGCATTGTAATTTTCAGTTGCGGGGTACAGAAAGTGATCGGGACGAGGTGTTTGTGAGACGGTTAGGACAAGTATATAATAAGCCGGTACTTGTAAAAAAGTTTGATACAAACCAATATGCGCAACGCTATAAGCTTTCGATACAGGAAACCGCGCGGAAATTACGCTATGGCTGGTTTAAGGAAGTATTGAAAAGTGAGAAAAGCTTAAAGCCGAACAAGGGCAATGGAGGCGAAACTAATGAACTAAATACGGGTTATAGTCCGTCGCCACTAACTGCTTACCTGGTTACTGCCCATCACGCCAATGACAATATTGAGACCCTACTGATAAACTTATTTCGTGGTACCGGCATCAGCGGTTTACATGGAATACCACCCAGGCAAGGTGATATAATCCGCCCGCTGCTGTTTGCCAAAAGAGAGGAAATTATCGAGTATGCCACTATAAATGGCCTTCATTGGGTAGAGGACTCTTCCAATGCTTCGGATAAATACACCCGCAACTTTATCCGGCACCAGTTAGTGCCTTTGGCAAAAGAAATATTTGCCGATACGGAGACTAATCTTCTGCAGAACATAGAACGGTTTAAAGAGGCGGAGATGTTATATACCCAGGCGCTTGGCCTACACAAAAAAAAGCTATTGGAGCAAAAGGGAAACGAATGGCATATACCCATACTTAAACTGCAAAAAGCAACCCCTTTACACACTATAGTATGGGAGATTATTAAAGCCTTTAATTTTTCGGCGGCCCAAACAGAAGAGGTAATCAAATTAATGCCGGCTGAAAACGGAAGTTATATAATGTCCTCTACGCACCGCATTATTAACAACCGCGGATGGCTTATCATAGCCCCGTTGCAAACCTCGGCGACCGGGCATATCCTGGTTGAAAAGGAAGACAGTAAAATAATATTTGAAGACGGTAAATTACTGGTGGAAACTATTCCTGCGGCTCAATCTAAAATAACTGCTGATTCTTCTGTAGCTATGGTGGATGCGTTGAATATACATTTTCCATTATTGCTGCGTAAATGGAAGCAGGGCGATTATTTTTACCCGCTGGGTATGCAAAAGAAAAAAAAGCTAAGCCGCTTTTTTATTGACCAAAAACTCTCCCCCCTTGAGAAAGAAAAAGTATGGGTGCTGGAGATGAATAAAAAAATTATTTGGGTTGTGGGCCTGCGTATTGATGACAGGTTTAAAATAATGCCTGCTACGCAGCAGGTATTAAAACTTAGTGTTGTTAAAAATGTTTAGTAAAGTAAGCTGCCATTTGGCTGGTGAACCATGTAAAGGGGTTGATGTCAGAAAAAATAAAACCGGCGGCTATAAAAAAAACAATGCCATATACAGCGCCCCAAAAATGCGCAGAGTGGTTTATATTGTCGCGTTTGCGGCGATCCATAATTACACATCCCACAAGGTACAGCGGCCCGAAAATGAAGCCGGGAATGTAAATACCCGGTAAGATAATAAGTCCTATACCCATACCCGGGTCAATAAAAATACCGGCAAAAATCATTGCGGATACGGCGCCGGATGCGCCCAGCCCCCGGTAATTAAGGTTATTTCTATTTTTAAAGTAAGTGGGCAGCAAACATATAACCAACGCCGTAAAATACAGGATGACAAACAGCAGTTTGCCTTTCTCTTTAAAAAAATAAGCGAAGGCGTCCTCTACCACTTTGCCAAAAAGGAAAAAGGAGAACATATTAAAAGCAAGGTGCTGGTAATCTGCATGAATAAACCCACTGGTAATAAAACGCCACCACTGGTTTTTCCGGCTCACCGCTGCCGTGTTAAAAATCAGGTCGTTCATCACCTGTATGTTTGAAAACGCTATAAGCGAAGTGACTACCGTGACGCCAATCAAAATATACGTAAGAGCTATTTCCATATTATTAGTTACAGGCGGTAAAAATATAGTAATAAGCAGATTGGAGCGAAGAAAATAATCGTACTAAACATTTTAGTTACTTTGCAGTATGAACGCACAATCGCCTTTAGCTGAAAGAATGCGCCCCAATACACTGGACGAGCTGGTAGGGCAACAGCACCTTACCGGCAAGGGAAGTATTTTACGCAGGGCTATTGAGCAGGGCAACATTCCTTCCATAATATTGTGGGGCCCGCCCGGTACCGGCAAAACAACTATTGCCAATATTATTGCGCATACCCTGCGCATGCCGTTTTACCAGCTAAGCGCTATAAGCAGTGGCGTTAAGGATGTTCGCGAAGTAATAGAAACCGCCAGGCAGCAGTCAAAAGCTATTTTGTTTATTGATGAAATTCACCGGTTTAACAAAGGCCAGCAGGATGCCTTGCTGGGCGCTGTGGAAAAGGGCATTATCACCCTTATTGGCGCCACAACTGAAAACCCCTCATTTGAGGTAAATTCCGCTTTGCTTAGCCGCTGCCAGGTATATGTATTAAAACCGTTGAGTGAAGCTGATATGGTTTCCCTGCTGCATCACTCACTGGAGACTGATGATGTTTTAAAACAGTATAATGTTGAATTAAAAGAAACTGCTGCCCTCATCAATATTTCCGGCGGCGATGCACGGAAATTATTAAACCTGTTGGACCTGGTGGTGACGAGCAGCTTTAAAATGTCGGGTGTAGCGGGAGATTCAGATGGGGTGGCAAACAAAATAACGGACGACCTTGTAATGGAGGTTGCGCAAAAACGTATTGCCATTTATGACAAGCAGGGTGAACAGCATTACGATATTATTTCAGCTTTTATAAAAAGCATGCGCGGCAGCGACCCCAATGCAGCCGTGTACTGGCTGGCACGTATGATAGAAGGAGGGGAAGACGTTAAATTTATTGCCCGGCGTATGCTTATATTGGCGGCGGAAGATATTGGCAATGCCAACCCCAATGCCCTGCTGCTTGCCAATGCAACTTTTGATGCGGTGAACAAAATAGGGTACCCCGAGGCAAACCTTATATTATCGCAATGCGCCATATACCTTGCAGCCAGCGCCAAAAGTAACAGCGCCACAACTGCTATAGGCAAAGCATTTGGCGCTGTAAAAGAACATGGCGACCTGCCGGTGCCGCTTCATATACGCAATGCGCCCACACGGCTTATGAAAGACCTTGATTACGGCAAGGGATACCAATACAGCCACAGTTACGAAGGCAATTTCTCGGAGCAGGAATATTTGCCGGATGCAATCTCGGGCACACAGTTTTATGAACCCGGCAAAAACGCGAGGGAGGAAGAATTACGGAAGTTTTTGAAAGCGAGATGGAAAGAAAAGTATGGTTTTTGATGCGATGTGACAGGCTTTATTTATTTTAGTGCTTATGGATGATTTTCAACTCGAAGAAATACCCGAAAGCAAACTATATAAAACGGGGAATATAACACTTGCTGCTTTTTTTGGTGGTGCAATTGTCGGAATTTATCTTTTAGCTGAAAATTTTAGAAAATTGGGCAGAGCACACGCAACATACTTCACCTGGATAGTGGGTATATTTTTGTTTATGTTAGTAAATATTTTGCGCCTGTATTTCTTTCGCCTTGCTGAAATCCCGGGTATTTTTTATTGGATATTAAACGCCCTTATTGTAACCTGGGCAGGTCGCCACTACCAGTTGGCGGCAATTAATGCTCATATTGATAAAGGCGGAGAGCTTTACCCGCCCGTAAGGGTTGTTATTGTTACGCTGATTGGTATGGGGATATGGATTTTTCTTGCACTGGTACTCTTCTTTGTGCAGGATACTATGGCAGGACACTTCTAATACTTGTTTGAATGATTTGAATAATTATTTTACTATTTCTTATCAGGCTGATTTCCTGTTAAATCATAATATTTCCGACCTTCCGCACTGAAAATTTTACTGCTTGAAAAAATCATCCTCTTTTGGCCTTAGTATTTTATCCGGCTTTTTATTGTGGGCGGCATGGCCCGTATCGCCGCTGACTTTCCTGGTTTTTGTTGCATTTGTTCCTTTATTGCAACTGGCTGATAAAGTTGAACACCGCAGATTTTTTTTCCTGCTTACATTTATTACTATCCTCACCTGGAATGCCTGTACCACCTGGTGGATATGGAACTCAACAGGGCCGGGGGCTGTGGCAGCTATTATCGCCAACAGCTTAATTATGTGCCTGCCCTGGTGGGGTTACAGGGTTTTTAAAAGAAAATTTGGAAGAAGGATAGGCTATGCTTCATTGGTTATATTCTGGATGACGTTTGAATATATTCACCTTAACTGGCAGCTAAGCTGGCCCTGGCTTACATTAGGAAATGTTTTTGCATCAAACCCTTACTGGGTACAATGGTATGAATTTACCGGTACAAGCGGGGGAACCCTGTGGGTATTGCTGGCGAATATTTTACTATTTGAAGTTTGGAGGGAAGGAAAGAGCAGGCGGTTTAAACCGGCTGTATTAATATACCCGCTTGCCGTAATTATTTTACCGTTGCTGCTTTCATTCTTAATGATACCTGCCCGCACACCGGACAGCAAAAATGCCAACGTGGTAATTGTTCAACCCAATATTGACCCGTACGGCAAATTTGCGGCAGGTGAAGCCGGGCCGCAGGTACAGTTGCTGCTCTCATTGACCCAGACGGCTATTGACTCCAACACGCGGCTTGTTGTATGGCCGGAAACCGCCCTGACAAGGCCCTGGTCTTTTGAAGGGCAAATAAGACAGTACCCTGAATATCAGCAAATATTCATGTTCGCGCAACAGCACCCTAACACAACATTTGAAACGGGTATAGAAATTTTAAAAAACTACGGGCCAGAAAAAGCGACCCGCACTGCGGTAAATATCAGGGGGGCATATATTGACGATTTTAACGCTGCCGTTGCCATTAAAGCCGGTGCGCAAGATGAATATTATCATAAGAGCAGGCTGGTACCAGGTGTGGAAACACTGCCTTCATTCCTGGACTGGATGGCTCCCGTTTTTGAACAATTTGGCGGCACTACAGGCGGTTATGGCAAACAGGATTCATCTTCGGTACTTCAGCAAGCCGGCCAGCCATATATTACTGCGCCTATTATATGTTATGAAAGCATTTATGGGGAATATGTTGGAACCTATGTACAAAAAGGCGCCAACCTGTTAACCATTATCACCAACGATGGCTGGTGGGGCAATACGCCGGGGCATAAGCAACATTTGGCTTATGCGCGGTTAAGGGCCATTGAAACAAGAAAATGGGTGGCCAGGAGCGCCAATACAGGTATAAGCGCGGTAATTGATAACAGGGGCGATTTTATTACCAGCCAGCCGTGGGACAAAGAAGCGGTAATAAAATATAATATACCAGTTTCAGCAACAGAAACGTTTTATGTAAAACACGGCGACATTATTTCAAAAGCGGTGCTTGCGTTGGGTTGTTTGTTTTTTGGCTGGAACATTATAGTAATAATCAGGAAAAAGCTGGCACGGTAGAAAAATGCAGAAAAAATTTGACTATAAGGGCAGTGACGTGTATTACAATATAGCCGGTAACGGTACGCCGGTTATGCTTTTGCATGGCTTTGCCGAAGACAGTGATGTGTGGCGTTATCAAATTGCCTTTTTACAGCAACACTGCCTGCTTATTGTGCCTGACCTCCCGGGTAGCGGTAAATCAGCCTATGCACCGGCTTTACAAAGTATAGCTGATTTTGCAGATTGCCTGCTTGCCCTTTTACAGGAAGAAAGGATTGAAAAATGTATAATGCTTGGGCATAGCATGGGCGGGTACATAACCCTGGCCTTTGCCGAAAAATATGTCGAATACCTTTCTGGCTTCGGGTTTATAAATTCTACCGCTTTTGCCGACAGTGATGAAAAAAAACAAAATCGCCTGAAAGGCATAAGGGTGATAGAGGAATACGGCGGTTACGCTTTTATAAAGAATACTACGCCAAATCTTTTTTCGGTCGTGTATAAACAACTTTTTGCCGATAATATAACCGCTTTGATAGAAAAGGGCGCTAATTTTAAAAAGGAGGCTTTGCAACAATATTATTATGCAATGATGGAACGGCCGGACAGGTCAGGTGTATTGCAGCATAGCCGGTTACCTGTTTTGTTTGTGGCCGGGGAGGAGGATGTTGCAGCGCCGTTAAATGATGTTTTAAAGCAGGTACATCTGCCTGAAACATCATATATTCACATTTTGCAAAATACCGGCCACATGGGTATGTGGGAGGCAACCGAAGCTGTAAATACATACGTTTTGCAATTTATTGAGGGCATTGAGTGATGAAAAAAAATATTGCACTTGTAATACTGCTTTTTTTATACATACCATCCTTTGCATTACACATAGCTGGCGGGGAATTGTTTTACAGGTACGTTGGCCCCGGCACAGCGGCCAACAGCGACCGGTATTCAATAACGTTACGGCTGTTCAGGGAGTGTAACCCCGTAACTCCACCAGGGCAATCCGCTGCGCCAATGCCGTCAGAAGTGGAAATCGGCGTTTTCAGCAACAGCGGAACATCAGGCACCCTTTACAAAGATATTATTGTACAGCGGTCGGAGAAAGATGTTGTAAGCTTGCAGGCCCCATTAACTTGTATTGTAAATCCCCCGAGTATTTGTTACGAGATAGGGTACTTTAATTTTACAATGGACCTGCCTAAGTCAGCAGACGGTTATACTGTTGCCTACCAAACCTGTTGCCGCTCCTTTATTATTCTCAACGTCCAGTTTTTTAATATTCCCGGTCAGCCCACTTCTGGTGAAGGCGCAACTTATGCATGCGTAATACCGGGCACAAATATTTTGGGTAATAACGAAACTAATTCAAGCGCTGTTTTTGATGTAAAGGATACTGTGCTTGTTTGCCAGCAAAAGAAAATAAGGCTCGATTTCAGTGCTACCGACCCGGACAGTGAAAATCCTGCTTACGGTGATTCTCTTTCTTATTCCTTTTGCGATGCTTATAACAGGGGTGTTGCAACCAGTTCCGGCAACGTACTGCCATCTGCTCCTCCGTATCAAAGTGTTTCTTATGCCGGAGGCTATGCCGGGGAATTTCCTATGGGAACAGATGTTGCCATTGACCCTAAAACAGGCATTATTACAGGAACTATCGGGGCTGCGGGGGGGTATGTTGTAAACGTATGTGTAGCTGAATGGCGGCACGGCAAAGTAATTGGTGTTCACCGTAAAGACTTTTTATTGCGTGTTACCTCCTGTGATTTTGCCGCCGCAGACCTTGACCCTGTATATTTGAACTGTGACTCACTTAGCTTCAACTTTCAAAACAATTCAACTTCTTCTGCCATCAAATCATATTTCTGGGATTTTGGAGATAAAAACAACAGTGCTGATACTTCTTTGAATCCTACGCCTAACTATACTTACCCGGACACAGGGGCATATACTATAAAGCTTATTGTGAATAAGGGGCAGCAATGCAGTGATTCCGCCACTGCATTGGTAGAAACTTACCCGGGCTTTGCAGCCAATTTTGGCGTACAGGGCAGTTGCCTGCAGACCCCCTATCAATTTATTGACTCAACGGTTAGCCGGTATGGTACTGTAAATAGCTGGTTGTGGGCTTTTGGGGATGGCAGCACTACATCTGACACAGCAGACCCATTACATAGTTATACATCGTCGGGAATAAAAAATGTATCTCTTACGGCCGGCGATACAAAAGGATGTAAAAAAACTGTTGTTAAGCCGGTTGAAATACGGGACAGGCCGCTGATTAACCTGCCGTTCAGGGATACTCTTGTCTGCAACTCAGATACTTTGCAGCTTTCTGCCAGTACAACTGTGCAGGGAACTTATACCTGGACACCCGATGTTAATATAATAAATGCCAACACCGCTCAACCCATGGTATTCCCAACTGATACGGCTAAGTATATTGTTTCTTTTAATGATGGCAAAGGCTGTTTTAACAGTGATTCGGTAACGGTAAATGTTGTGGACAGTGCCTTTGTGTATCTTGGTAACGACACTACCATTTGCCTTGGAGACACTGTGCAGTTAGCGCCCAGTACCAATGCATTGTATTTTTCCTGGTCACCCGCGGCTGCATTAAGTAATTCCTCTGCAGAAAGTCCCTATACTGCCCCTGTTACAAGTACCAATTATGTGGTGGTTGCCAAAATAAGCAAGCATTGTATAGCAAGTGATGATATTGTGATTAATGAAATTCCCTACCCGCAGGCCAACGCAGGGCCTGATGTAAGTGTTTGCTATGGTAAAACGGTGCAGCTATCCGCCTCAATCAGGGGAAGTTCTTTTGCATGGACGCCATCAAATTCGCTGTATAAAGCAAATACCCTGGCGCCCTACGCAGGCCCACAAACAACAACAACTTACCTGCTCACGGTGTATGACACATTAAATAAACCCAATTGCCCAAAACCGGCATTAAGTTATGTAACTGTAAAAGTAATTCCACCTGTGCAGGCGTATGCGGGGCATGACACAAGTATAGTTGTAGGCCAACCGCTGCAACTTAATGCAACAGGGGGTAGCTCTTATACCTGGCAACCGGTAACCGGGTTAGATAATCCTGATATTGCCAATCCCATTTCGCTGCCGCCTGCAGGTATAACTTCTATAACATATACAGTAAAAGTGGCAGATTCAAACAACTGTGCAGCATATGCTAATGTAACCGTAAATATTTACCAAACCCAGCCGGAGATTTTTGTGCCTACAGCCTTTTCTCCAAACGGCGACGGGCATAATGACATATTAAGGCCAATTGTTGCCGGGCTTAAGGAATTTGATTATTTCAAAATATATAATCGTTGGGGCAACCTGGTATTTAGCAGCAGCAACTCATCGGATGGGTGGGATGGCACTTACGGTGGCGCTAAACAACAAAGCGGCACTTATGTTTTTGTAGCCAGGGGTATTGATTACATGGGGCACCAGGTTAGCAGGAAGGGAACTGTAGTGCTTATACGGTAACCTGCATTTTGTTACGGGTTATTCCTAACGGGCTTTTCGATATAAATCTTTTATAGCCTGTTGCGTATTAACTATTTTAGCATTATGAATAATATTATACTTATAACAGGCGCAACTGCCGGGTTTGGTAAAGCCATTGCCGAAAAATTTGCTTCTCAAGGTTGGAATTGTATAATTACCGGGAGAAGAAAGGAGCGGCTTGAAGAGTTGGCTGGCAGGTTAACTTCGCAATACAATGTAAAAGTATTGCCGCTGTATTTTGACGTGCAGGTGAAAGAAGAAGTTTTTGAACAAATAGAGAATATACCGGGAGAGTGGAAAAATATTGATGTACTGGTAAATAACGCGGGCCTCGCAGCGGGGAGGGATAGCTTTGAAAATGCTTTGCTGGAAGACTGGGAGCAAATGATTGACACCAACATTAAAGGGCTGCTGTATATGTCAAAAGCCGTATTGCCTTATTTTATCAGTAAACAAAAAGGGCATATTATAAATATAGGCTCAACAGCCGGAAAGGAAGTGTACACCAATGGAAATGTGTACTGTGCCACAAAATTTTCAGTGGATGCAATAAGCAAGGCCCAGCGAATTGATTTACTCCCCCATAAAATAAAAGTGACAGCCATACATCCTGGAGCTGCTGAAACTGAATTTTCGCTTGTACGGTTTAAAGGTGACGAGAAAAAAGCAAAAGCGGTGTACGACGGGTTTGAACCATTACATGCAGAAGATATTGCGGCCACCGTTTATTATTGCGCTACCTTGCCGCAGCATGTGTGTATTAACGACCTAGTAATTACCTGTACAGCCCAGGCAAATTCATACTATACTTACCGGGATTAAAGCGGCACTTTAGCAAATGCCCGTACAGGAAAAGTGCCCGCGCCCTTAAACTTTGGTGGCACAGCGCTGAATATGGCGCTGGTTTGTGGTAAACTGCCGAGATTGCAAAGATGCTCTACAATTAATACGCCTGCGCCCAAAAGGGCGGAATGTACAGGCCTGCTGTTGGCGCGTGTATCATCAATATTGTGGGAGTCGATACCTGCAATTTTTACGCCGCTGTTAACAAGGTATTCGGCGGCTTCTTTGGTCAAATAAGGATGGTTATCATAATATTGTTCGGTATTCCAGTGCACATCCCATCCTGTATGCACCAGTACAGCGTGACCTCTTATGTCAATGCCCTTAAAATAGCTGGCATCCACGGCAAGTGTGCAGGTATATGGAACGCTTATTACTGTTAAAGACAATTCAGCCACATCGTCAAGCTGTATTTCTGACGTATCCTTGCCGTCGGCATACCTGTGAAAGGGGCAGTCAATATAAGTGCCTGTATTGGTAACCATTTCAATACTGCCAATTTGAAACGAAGTACCTTCTTCATAAAATTTCTTAGATTCTTCCCTGCTTAAATAATCGCAAATAACCGGGGCAGGTAAACCCTTGTATGTTACCAGGCCATTATGAATTGTATGGCTAAGGTCAATTAACCGGTACTCATTTCTGTTTGATGACATATTTGGCTGCGTGTAAAATGGTTAAACATTACAGGTTAATTAAAGCTATTACAAATAAATCACCCGGCCACGCTTTTAGATTATTAAACATATTATGATTACGATGTATGTATTGCTCAGTTAAAAACAAGGTTAACGGCGTGCTTTACTACAAGTTCCTGTTTTTACTGACATCAGCTGTTAAAAGCGCCTGTGTTAACAATTTTTTCATTCTCCCGTTTATTAAAATTATTTGCTATGAAAACAGTGGAAAAACAGGGATTCTCCAATTGGAAAAATCAAATATTTATAAAGACGCCGGGCACTGAAAGGCAGAAGTACACAGGTTTTCGGTGAAACCGGCGAAAAAGCCTTCCAATAAAAAAAAAAGCCGGAAAGCAATTTGAATTATTAAAAGAAATATCTAATTTGTGCGCCCCTTCAGGAGAATTTTTGAAAATACTTTTTTATTAAAACGAAATTTCCTTAGAATTGCTGAATCAAATTTTTGAACACTAGTTTTAAAAACCTAAAAAATCAATTGCGTCATGGCTGAAACTAAACCAACTGCCACAGTAGCAGCATCAAAGAGCACAACTTCCGTACAACCCAAGAAAAAGGGCAACTCCGTTTCATGGCTTGCCCCCCTAGTTTGTATTATCATCGGTTATTGCGTTTGGCGTTTCCTTCTTGGTAATCCCTCAAACTTTGAAAAACCCGATCTGTCAGGTGGTTTCTGGCCATCTCATGAAGGCCCTAAAGGTAACTGGAGCCGTATGTACACAGGCGGCATTATTGTACCAATACTGATAGGAACTTTGTTAACAGTATTAACTTTTGTTGTTGAGCGTTTTCTTACTGTTACCAAGGCCCAGGGTACCGGCAGCATAGCTGAATTTATCCGCAAAGTGCAGTTTAACCTTGCCAACAGAGATGTTGATAAGGCCATTGCAGAATGCGACAAACAAAAAGGCTCAGTAGGTAATGTAATGAAAGCAGGCCTGCGCAAGTACAAAGAAATGATTAGTAACACTGAACTGGATACCGAGCAAAAGGTGCTTAATATTCAGAAAGAAGTAGAAGAAGCTACCGCGCTCGAGCTTCCAATGCTTGAAAAAAATCTCGTATTCCTTTCAACAATCGCTTCTATCGCAACATTGCTTGGTTTGTTAGGTACTGTTATGGGTATGATTCGTTCATTTGCTTCTCTTGGTGAAGCCGGTGGTGCTGAAGCTTCTCAAAAGTTGTCTGTAGGTATCTCCGAAGCCCTGTATAACACCGCTCTTGGTATCGGTACTTCAGCCATTTCCATTATCATGTATAACGTTTTCACTACAAGAATTGATGCGATTACTTACGGTATTGATGAATCGGGCTTTACTTTAACGCAAAGCTTTGCCGCCAACTACAAATAATTTTGTAAATTGGTATGGAAATTCATCGTACATGCATCTTATATTATTCGTAGTAAAAATTTAAACAATGGCCAGACCGAAAATACCGCGAAAAAGTACCACCGTTGACATGACGGCTATGTGTGATGTGGCTTTTTTGCTGTTGTCATTCTTCATTCTTACAACAAAGCCCAAGCCATCCGAAGCTGTGCCTATTCAAACGCCTACTTCGGTAGCTGCCAAGATTGCACCCGAAAAGGACCTGGTGATGATTTCCCTGAATAAAGATGGTAAAGCATTTTTGTCAACCGGCGACGACCAGGCTGATAAAGATGCAAAACAACAGATAATTGAAACTGTTAATACCAACAAGGGGTTAGGATTATCTCCCGAGGAAATTGCTCGTTTAAAAGCGCAGCCTTTTATCGGCTCATCACTTGCCCAGCTTAAACAGCAGGCAAGAATGTCATCAGACCAGATTACCGGCCAAATATTGCCCGGTATACCTGTAAAAGATACAGCGAATAATGAGATGACCGACTGGATGCGTGCAGTAGCACAGGTATATGCAGGCCGTAAGCCCAACATTTTGTTAAAGGGCGATAACCAGGCACAGTTTCCGCAGTTTAAAAATATAGTTACGGCGTTAAAAAAGAACGATTTGCTTAAATTTCAAATGGTTACCAACCCCGAAGCTATACCTGCAGGCAGTACCCTGTTCCAGGCTATTAAAAATGGTGATTTGAAGGCAGCCGAATAAGTAAATTAATTAAATAAACTAAAAAGTTGCAGTTATGGCAGAAATGGATACCTCCGGTGGAGGTGGGAAACATAAAAAGGGGCCTGGGGTCAAAAAAGGAAAGAAACTTTCTACCAGGGTTGACCTTACACCAATGGTTGACCTGGGATTTCTCCTTATCACCTTTTTCATTTTCACCACCACCATGAGTAAGCCTACGGCTTATAAACTAAACCTTCCGGCAGATACAAAAGATCCTAACCAGCAAAATAAGCTGAATGAAAAATCAGCCTTAACAATATTGTTAGGTAAGGATAATAATGTATTTTACTACGAAGGGGAACTTGCACCAAACGGTACAAATTTCAAGTCTTCAAATTTTAAGGATATCAGGGACGTGATATTGCAAAAGAAGGCTAATACGGATACCACTTTTATGGTTATTGTTAAACCCAATGATGAAAGCAATTATAAAAATTTTGTGGACATTATGGACGAGATGAAAATCAACATGGTTAGCCGTTATGCCCTGGTTGATATTACGCCAATTGAAGACCAGCTTGTTAGGGTAAGCGAAGGTGAACCTGCCACGGCAGCACCAGGCGCGGCACCAGGCAAAAAATAAGTTTGACGTTTTTGCATATTATTATTAAACATTCAAAGTAATGGAAACAAACAAAATTCTTGACGCCGACATCCTGGATATCATCTTTGATGGACGGAACAAGCAATACGGCGCTTATGACCTTCGCCGCACCTACAACAAAAGGCTTACCATCTCTATGCTGGTAATGCTGGCTGTTTGTGTGCTGCTGGTTACCGGTATGCTGGTTGCTAATAATAGCAGCGGCCCCAAAAAAGCGCAGGTATTTGTGCAGGATGTAACACTGGCAGATATGCACGAGGAGAAGAAAGAACCACCTCCGCCACCTCCGCCACCTCCACCAAAGGAGCCACCGAAAGTAGAAATTAAACAATTTACTCCTCCTAAAATTGTAAAAGAAGAAGTAAAAGAACCACCACCCAAACAGGAAGAACTGGAAGATACTAAAATTGGTACCATTAACCAGGAAGGTATTAAAACCGACGTGGTTGCCCCGCCAGTTGAAGAAAAGGGTACTGGTGTGGTAGAAGCGCCAAAAGTTGAAGAAGACTACGATAAGGAATTTAAAACCGTGCAGATACAGGCATCCTTCCCGGGCGGCCCTGAAGCATGGACTAAATACCTGCAGCGTAACCTGCGCGCAGAGGTAGCTTCTGATAATGGTGCGCCTCCCGGCAACTATACTGTGGTAGTTTCTTTCCTTGTGGACAAAGATGGAAATATATCAGAAGTAAAGGCCGAAAATAACCCGGGCTATGGCACAGCAGATGAGGCCGTAAGGGTTATTCAAAGAGGGCCTAAATGGAATCCCGCTATTCAAAACGGCCGTAAAGTAATTTATCGCCAAAAGCAATCTATCACCTTCTCAATATCTGAAGGGTAGTTTAGCATTCAGCCAATTATTTATACTAGCCCTCCTGTTTTTTGCAGGAGGGCTTTTTTATTGTTTAAAGCGGTACGCCCTGTTAAGTTAAAAACACCGCATTAAAAAATTGTTTATGGAATATTATGTTTCCTGAATCTCAATAACAGCTTCACTAATACTTGTTATAGCAACCCCTTCATGTGCACATAGTTTTCTCACATGAAAAAACCTTAAAATGGAAACAAACAAAATTCTTGATGCCGATGTACTCGACATTATTTTTGATGGTCGCAACAAACAGTATGGGGCGTACCAGCTTCGCAAAACGTACAACAAAAGACTTGTTGTAGCGCTATCAGTTATGTTTGGCACCTGCCTGCTGGCTATTTTTGGCAGTGTATTCGCAAACAATTCAAACGGCAGGAAACCGGTGCAGGTTTTAGTGTCGGAAGTATCGCTGGCTTCCGTGGACGACAAGCCGGTTCAGCCCCCGCCGGTGGAGCCCCCAAAGCCAAAACCACAATTACAAACCATTCAGTCAACTACGCCGCGCATAGTAAAAGAAGAGGTTAAGGAACCACCGCCCACGCAGGCAGAACAGGACGATGTAAAAATCGGCACTGCCAATATTGAAGGGATTAAGGGTGATGTGGTTGCGCCGCCAGTTGAAGAAAAAGGCACTGGTACGGTAGTGGCGCCCAAAGTTGAAGAGGATTATGACCATGAATTTAAAACAGTGCAATTGCAGGCACAATTTCCGGGCGGTATGGATGAATGGGTGAAGTACCTGCGCCGGAATTTACGTGCTGAAGTAGCCACCGATAATGGGGCGCCTGCGGGAAAATACCCGGTTGTGGTTTCATTCCTTGTAGATAAGCAGGGAAACGTATCTGAGGTAAAGGCCGAAAACGACCCGGGCTATGGCATGGCTGCAGAAGCGGTAAGGGTAATACAGCGAAGCGGAAAATGGATACCCGCAGTACAGAACGGCAGAAATGTAATATTCAGGCAGAAACAGTCTATCATTTTCCTTATTGACGATAACCAATAATTGGTAAAGATTAACAACAGTTCAACCCCTTCGTGTTATACTCTTGTAAATAAAAAAACCTTTAAAAATGGATACAAATAATATTTTACAGGCGGATGTGCTCGACATAATTTTTGACGGGCGCAATAAACAATACGGCGCTTACCAGCTAAGAAAAACATATAACAGGCGATTGATGGTAGCTTTGATAAGTACGATGGTTATATGTTTGCTGGCAATAATAGGAAGCGTATTTGCCGGCAGCAATACACAAAATATAAAGAAACCCTGGATTGTAACAGATACGTTCAACCTGGCAGATGTGAAGGAGCCACCGCCGCCGGTTGTACCCCCACCACCGCCAAAGCCACCGCGCCAACCTGAAATGGTTAAGTTTACCGCCCCTAAAATTGTCAACACAGTTGTAACTGAACCACCACCCTCAGTTCCTGAGATGGAAAATGTAACAATAGGAAATGCAAGCATTGATGGAGATAAAAATGTTGGCCTTCAACCTCCACCTGAACAACATGGTACTGGAGCAAAAGAAATAAAAGCAGATGATGCACCGGCAGGCCCTGTTATAGTACAGGTGCAGGCTAGTTTTCCCGGAGGGCCCGATGCCTGGGTAAAATATCTTGAGCGCAACCTGCGGCAGAACATACCGGTTGACAACGGCGCACCGGCTGGTGACTACAAAGTGATTGTTTCTTTTATTGTAAGCGCTGATGGCAGCCTTTCAGATGTAAAGGCTGAAAATGACCCTGGTTATGGAATTGCTGCAGAAGCAATAAGGGTTATACAAAAAAGCGGTAAATGGATGCCTGCTATACAAAACGGCCGGCATGTAACATACCGGCAACAGCAACCCATAACATTTCGTGTTAGTGACAGCCAGTAAATGCAGCACCAAATAATCAACAGCCCTAGCCTATAGTATAAGCCCTGCGCAAGCGGGGCTTTTTATTGCGTGGGTTATTAAGCTATTTTTGTGCAAACTATCATAAGGCAATGCACGGTAAATTTTCAGGATGGGATGATACAATAGCTGCGCTGGCTACACCGCAGGGTATAGGTGCTATTGGCGTTATAAGGGTAAGTGGTGAAAAGGCAGTTGAAATAGTTGATGAATTGTTTCCGTCAAAAAACCTGGGCAAACAGGCAAGCCATACATTACATGTTGGCTATATTGTGTTTGAGGACGTTGTGCTTGACGAAGTGGTCATTTCTCTCTTTAAAGCGCCCCGTTCCTATACAGGTGAAGATGTGGTGGAAATTTCCTGCCACGGTTCACCATACATTCAGCAACAGGTGCTGCAGGCCTTACTGCAAAGCGGTGCAAGGGCGGC
Source organism: Chitinophagaceae bacterium (assembly GCA_035550215.1). Taxonomy (GTDB): domain Bacteria; phylum Bacteroidota; class Bacteroidia; order Chitinophagales; family Chitinophagaceae; genus JABDFW01. The sequence continues at coordinate 82,650 of DASZPM010000016.1, forward strand.
AAAGCCCGGCGAATTTACCCAGCGTGCCTTTCTAAACGGTAAGCTTGATCTTGCCCAGGCCGAAGCAGTGGCAGACCTTATTGCAAGCAATACTGAGGCCAGTCGCAGGGCGGCCATACAAAATATTCGCGGCGGGTTCTCGCATGCTCTGCAACAGGTAAGGGATGAGCTGCTGCAATTTTCTGCACTGATTGAGCTTGAACTGGATTTTTCCCAGGAAGATGTTGAGTTTGCTGACCGCAGCAGACTTTATGCGCTTTTATATACTGCAGGGGAAAAGGTGCGGCAACTGCTTTTGTCGTTTAAACTTGGCAACGTTATAAAAAATGGCGTGCAGGTGGCCATTATAGGCAAACCTAACGCAGGTAAATCAACGTTGCTTAATACACTGCTTAACGAAGAACGCGCCATTGTAAGCGATATTGCGGGCACTACCCGCGATACTATTGAGGAGGTACTGAATATAAAAGGTATATTGTTTCGCCTGGCCGACACGGCAGGCATACGCAGCCACAGTGCAGATATAATTGAGAACCTGGGCATGGAGAAGAGTATGGAAAAAATGCGTAATGCCGATATTGTTATTTACCTGTATGATGTGAACGAAACCGGCGGAGAGGAGTTAAAAAAAGTAATGGAAGATATGCAGCAGCGGGGTATACGGTTTTTGCTTGTGGGTAATAAGGCAGATGCAGGTACTCAAAAGGAGCAAACCGGCGGCAGCGTGTATATCTCCGCAAAAAATAATATAAATATTGACGAGTTGAAAGACAAACTATTTAATGCAGCGGTGCAGGAACAATCACTGTCGCAGGAAACACTGGTAACCAATACCAGGCATATTGCCGCGCTGGAAAAAGTAGACGTAGCGATGAACGATATTATACAGGGGCTTGATAATAAACTCCCCGGCGACCTGCTTTCTGCCGATATACGCACCTGCCTGCATTACCTTGGTGAAATAACCGGCGAAATAACGAACGAACACCAACTGGACTATATTTTCAGCAAGTTTTGTATTGGAAAGTAACCCCACAAAACAACCTACTAACAACTAAGCAACAAACTACCTAAAACCCCCTGTTTACCAATAGTACAGGCGCGGAGCGTTTATTATTACTTTGTTTTTTTATAGGTTTATTTTGCAAATATTTGTACCTCATTTGTACCTCACAGGTTATTAATAAAAAAACGCCAATATTTGGCGAAATAATGGCACTTAAATGCACTTATATATACTTAAATACCCTTACCTTTATAAAAAATAGGTTATGAGCTCAAATATTAGGGTGCAGCGGATATGCCAACAATGCGGAAAAGAATTTGAGGCCCGCAAAACCACAACAAAAACATGCTCCGATAATTGCGCTAAAAAACTTTACAAGCAAAACAAGCGCGCGGCCAACATTGAAAACAGCGATAAGCAAACCCTGGCTATAAAGCTTAAACCGGTTGAAATGATTAAGGCAAAGGAATTTTTAACCGTACCCGATGTGGCAATGCTTTTAACATGCTCACGGCGCACGGCTTACCGGCTTATTAAGCAAGGCAGTATAAAGGGTGTAAACCTGGCCCAAAGAAAAACGCTTGTAAAACGTTCAGATATTGATAAACTATTTGCATAGTGCTTTTAAAACCACCGTATATGGCTATTAAAGTAAAATTGAGGCAAAAGAAAATTTCAGGCAACCGCCAAAGCCTGTATTTAGATTTTTACCCGGCTATTGTTAACCCTGAAACGGGCGAGCCCACCCGCCGCGAATTTTTAAAAATGTACCTGTACGATAAAGCAAAAAGCCCGGTAGATAAGCAGCACAATAAAGAAGCTATGCAGGTAGCGGAGCAAATACGGCAAAAACGGGACAATGAAATAAATAAGCCCGAAATATACACCGCGTTTGAGCGCGAGCAAATACGCCTTAAAGAGCGCGGTGAAGTGAACTTTGTGGAATATTTTAAAAAATTGGCGGATAAGCGCAAAGCCTCAAACCACGATAATTGGGTATCTGCTTACCACTACTTAACAGCCTTCACCGGCGGCAGCGTTAAGTTTGCAGCCCTTAATGAAGGGTTTTGCAATGAGTTTAAAGATTACCTGTTAACCACCAAAAGCAATAAAAGCAGCAAGGCCCTATTGGCGCAAAATTCTGCCGTATCGTATTTTAATAAATTCAAAGCTGCATTAAAGCAGGCTTTTAAAGATAGTTACCTGCCAACGGACTTAAACGCCAAAATAGCGCCCGTAAAACAAGCCGAAACGCAACGGAATTTTTTAACAATTGAAGAACTTAACCAGCTTGCCAAAACAGATTGCACATTGCCGGTATTAAAACAGGCCGCTTTATTTTCGGCGCTTACCGGGTTGCGGTTTAGCGATATACAAAAAATGGTTTGGGGCGAAGTTTTGCACATTGAAGGTAGCGGCCATTTTATACAGTTTACGCAGCAAAAAACAAAAGGCGCTGAAATGTTACCCATAAGTATGCAGGCATATAGCTTATTAGGCGCTATGCAGGCACCTGCCGCCCCTGTTTTTAGCGGGTTGATATATTCGGCATGGGTAAACGCACACCTGTTAAAATGGCTTAAAAGCGCCGGTATTACAAAGCAAATAACTTTTCATTGTTTCAGGCATACGTTTGCCACATTGCAGCTAACCAAAGGCACGGACATTTACACCGTTAGCAAAATGTTAGGGCACCGCGAGTTAAAAACTACGCAGGTGTATGCAAAAATTATTAACGAAACCAAACGCGCGGCTGCCAACGCTATTCAATTAACATTTTAACAGGTATGTTATACACAATTGTTATAAAAAGGCACGATGCTTTATACTTACAAAACCGGTAATAAAACAAAATAAGGGTAAATTTGTAAGCTTAAATATAACCCATGCCTTTAAGCTGGAATGAAATAAAAGACCGCGCCCTTGCTTTCTCGAAAGAGTGGGCAGATACTTACAACGAAGATGCAGAAGCAAAGCCCTTTTTAGAGGCTTTTTTTAATGTGTTTGGTATTACCCGCAAAAAGATTGCAACTTTTGAACACAAGGTAAAAAAGTTAGACACCCACGACGGCTATATTGACCTTTTTTGGAAGGGTGTTTTTTTGGTTGAAATGAAAAGCAAGGGTAAAAACCTTGACAAAGCCTATAAACAGGCAAGGGAATATTTGCAAACGGTACCCATACACGAATTACCCCAATACATTCTTATTTGCGATTTTGAAACTTTCCGGCTGTACGATTATGAGAAGGACACAGGCTATCAATTTTTGCTGAAAGACCTGGTAAATAATGTACAGCACTTTGGTTTTATAGCGGGCTATATAAAACGGGAGTTTAAAGAGCAAGACCCGGTAAACATAAAGGCCGCTGCGTTAATGGGTAAATTGCATGACAGGTTAAAAGATATAGGCTATACCGGGCACCCGCTGGAACTGTACCTTGTACGCCTGCTTTTTTGCCTTTTTGCTGAAGACACCACCATTTTTAACAAAGGTGCTTTTTACGAATTTATAACCACCCGTACCGCGGACGATGGCAGCGACCTTGCCGCCCGGTTGTCCGAATTGTTTTTTGTGCTTAATACCCCTGAAGACAAGCGCCTGAAGTATTTGGATGAAAGCCTAAAGGCCTTTCCTTATGTAAACGGTAAACTGTTTGAGGAAACCTTGCCCCCGGCGGCCTTTGATACCAGTATGCGGTTAACATTACTGGAGTGCTGCACGCTGGATTGGGGCACCATTTCACCGGCAATATTTGGCAGCATGTTTCAAAGCGTAATGAACCCGGTTGAACGGCGCAATTTAGGTGCGCACTATACCAGTGAAAAAAACATAATGAAATTGATAAAGCCCCTCTTTTTAGACGGGCTTTGGCAGGAATTTGAAAGCGTAAAAGGCAACCGTAACCGGCTGGCCGACTTTCATAAAAAGCTTAGCCAACTAAAGTTTTTAGACCCTGCCTGCGGTTGCGGTAACTTTTTGGTAATTACATACCGGGAATTACGCTTACTGGAAATAGAAATTTTGCGGGCAATGAACCGTACCGGGCAGGGCTTTCTAAATGTTAGCGAAATTATTTGGCTGGATGTTGATATGATGTACGGCATAGAGTACGAAGAATTTCCCGCGCAAATTGCACAGGTTGCCATGTGGCTAATAGACCATCAAATGAATATGGCGGTAAGTAGCGAATTTGGCCAATATTTTGTAAGGCTGCCTTTAAAGAAAGCAGCGAAAATTATACATGGAAATGCTTTGCAAATTGAGTGGGGCGAAATTGTGGCGAAGAATGAATTAAGCTATATTTTGGGTAATCCGCCTTTTATAGGCAAACATCTGCAAACTGCAAATCAAAAGGCCGATTTGGAGAAAGTGTTTAAAGGGTATAAAGGTTTTGGTGTGTTGGATTATGTTACCGCCTGGTATTTAAGTGCTGCTAAATTTATTGCCAGAACTAAGATAAAGGTTGCCTTTGTTTCTACAAATTCTATTGTGCAGGGTGAACAAGTTGGAATTTTATGGAATTTGCTTTTCAATCACTATGCGATTAAAATACATTTTGCTCATACGACTTTTAGCTGGAGCAATGAAGCCAAAGGGAATGCAGCGGTGCACGTGGTAATTATAGGATTTGCAAATTACGATGCCACCAACAAAACAATTTACCAATATGAAGATATAAAAGGCGAGCCCCACGAAATAAAGGTTAAGAACATAAATCCATATTTGGTTGATGGAAAAGACTTTGCATTGTCGTCAAGAAATAAGCCAATTTGTGCTGTTCCTGAAATGATTTATGGTAATAAAATAGTAGATGGGGGCCATTATTTGTTTACGGATAAAGAAAAGAACGAATTTATTAGGCAAGAGCCTTATTCAGCGAAATTCTTTTTGCCAATATTATCAGGCGATGAATTTATAAACGGAAAAAACAGGTGGGTGCTATATTTAGCTGATGCTGCACCTAATGAAATTAGAGGCCTGCCATTGGTGAAAGAACGAATTGAGGAAGTAAAAAAATTTAGGCAAGTAAGCGCAAAAATGCAAACAAGAGAATTTGCAAATACTCCTACTTTATTTGCAGAGCCAAGGCAACCACAAAACGACTATCTCTTAATTCCAAGAACATCTTCTGAAAATCGAAAATATTTGCCACTGGGCTTTTTTAGTAAAACGTACATAGTAAATGATAGTTGTATTGCCTTGCCGAACGCAACAAATTATCATTTTGGTGTCCTATCTTCTGTTATGCACACAATTTGGGTTAAATACGTTTGCGGTCGCCTTAAAAGCGATTTTCGTTATTCTAATTCAATTGTTTATAATAACTACCCGTGGCCTCTTAAACCCACAGAAAAGCAAAAGCAGGCAGTAGAAAGCGCAGCCCAGGCAGTTTTAAGCGCGCGTGCGCAATACCCCGATAGCAGCCTTGCAGACCTGTATAACCCCCTTGCAATGCCCCCTGTATTGGTTAAGGCACACAATGCTTTAGATAAGGCGGTTGACTTATGCTACCGGCAGGCACCCTTTACCAGCGATGCAAACCGTATGGAGTTTTTATTTGACCTGTACGAAAAGTACACAGCGGATTTGTTTACAAAGGAAAAGGTGAAGAAGAAAGCAAAACCAGAAAAGAAATGAGAGTAAAGGACTATGAGCCGCTATATGGACATTTATTTGGCCATAATTTTCGGACGGGGGTGGACGGAAAACCCGTTACGGTTGATGAACTTTTTGAGCAATATCCCGAATATGAGTTAGACCAAACACATGAACAACAATTAGATTCTTTCGATAGCACGGCTTTTTTTTCATTTTTGCGAAAAATAAAGGACGAAAGAGAATTTATTGCATTTGTGCATGAACCTTTTGATAGTTATAGGCATAGCGGTGGGGAACCATTGGTTTGGCTTTATCGTACTTACAATACATTAGACAATAATGCCCATGTGTGCCCGCCAATATTCCGGTCGCTACTGCAAAAAGAACTATTGCAACTTATTGAAAATTTTGAGAAAGCTCCGTTTGATGCTGCAAAGCGTACATATTTAAATTTAATTGACGACCCCGAATTGGAACGTCCGCAAAGAGTTTTTCCACCTGTTTTTATTGATGGTGTTGAGGTCGTAAAGAATTGCCCAAACTGTGATGCATTAATACCCGTAAGGGAAAATTTTTGTAAGTATTGCAAATATACAATCCTTGAAATTGGACTACCGGATGCGGAAAAGCAAATTTCTTTTGATGAGAATGTCAACGCAATCAACCAGGCTTTTTACCGCTTAGAAAGTTATATGAATGATACCACTGTTGATTATTTCTATTTTGGCTTTGAATATGCATTTATTGTGTTGTTTACAAAAGTAAAATTACCAGAATACCATACACCTGAAAATGTAAATTTATTTGATAATTATTTTGACATTATTGAGCAAATAACCCATGATTATGACAAGGGTGATTTTGCAAATATGTGTGCGTATAAAAACAAAGAATTTGTAAGTGATTGCACCCAGATTAGCAACTTATATTGGCGTAAAAGTCATGAGTTTTTTATGGTTGGTTTTGATGGCAAGGATATTGTTACGCCAAAACCGTCAATTAAAACAATTATACAAAAGCCTTTTGAGGGTAAACTTCAAAATTCGCCTGTTACTTTGAAGGCAAAACCTATTTTTAAGCTCGATAGCATAGGCCTCATTTTTGATTATATTAAAGTATTTTTTAGCACACAAGAACACCCTTATCTTTTAAATGTTTTGGAGACTGGTGACGATTGTATTAAGCCTTTAACTTTTTTGGATAATGGTAACCGGTTAGCCGATGCCTTTAAGCAGTTAAAAAAAAGCGACATAATAGGGGGTTGTACCCAAAAAGAATTAGAAAAATGGATTTCAAAAAATTTCAATTATAAAAGCAAAGGCCAAATTAAAATATTTAAGTTACGTTACTTAAATGACATTATTTCAACGGACAAGGATTTGTGTAAAAAGCCAATTTTAGATGTAAAAACTGATAAGCTCACTGGTAAAGTATTAATAACTAAAGTATAAAATTTTATACGGGTTTTGTACGGGTTTTGAGTTACCGTATTGTAACCCTGCTAAACACCCATATAGTATTGCACCATAAAATAAATTTATGGAAGCAATTACTTTTGAAACACTGCCCAAAGCCGTTACGCAGCTTTTTGATAAGCTAACAAACATTGAGCGGCTTTTATCTGCAAAAGAGAATGAAACCCCGGCAGATAGCTTTTTAACTATTCAACAGGCCGCCGAATTTCTCACACTATCGGTGCCCACTATTTACGGGCTTGTTTCCCGTGGCGAAATACCGGTAAGCAAAAAAGGCAAACGCCTTTACTTTTCTAAAGCTGAATTAACTGAATGGGTAAAGGCCGGGCGCAAAAAAACCAATGCAGAAGCGGCCAGGGATGCCGAGAATTATTTACAAAACAAAAAGAAAGGGAGCGCGCTATGAACACACTCCCTGAAAAATCTTTAAAACCTTTGCAGGATAAAGATAACGAAAAGCGCGTAACATTCACCGCTGATGATGCCGACAAGTTTCATGCAAGTCAAATTAACCAACATGCTATTTCAGAAAATTTGAAAACGGTTTTAGAGACGAGGCAGTTATTAAAACAGTTAAAAAGCGCGGATATAATTTTTAGCAAGCCAGTATTGAGGCAAGGGGAAAATCCTATTATTTACCCGCATTCAATTAACGTTATACAGGGCCAGGCGGGTGTACACAAAAGCAGGTTAGCTGAAACTATGTGTTCAGCCTTGTTAAAAAAGGAAGGGTGCAGCTTTGAGTTATTAAATTTTCAAAGGGTAAACAGCGACCGCCCCTACACGGTTATCTATGTTGATACGGAGCGGAATTTAAAAGAGCAATTCCCCTATGCCTTGCAATCAATATTAAAAAAGGCAGGATATGATAAGAACGAAGACCCGCCAAATTTTGATTATTTTTCGCTATTACAAATTGACAGAAAGCAAAGGTTTGATACACTAAATGAGTTTCTTAACCATTTCCGTAAAACCAATGTTCAGCCGCTGTTTATTGTTTTAGATGTTTCAACGGATTGTATCGAAGATTTTAATAAGACAGATAAGAGCATGCAGTTAATTGACCTTATGAATATGGCTATTAACGAGTATGATGTAATATTTCTTTGTTTAATTCACGAAAACCCAAAAAGTGATAAAGCCAGGGGGCATTTTGGTACTGAACTAATGAACAAAGCAACTACCGTTATGCAGGTAGGATTTGAAAAAGATGCAAGTCAAAATGATTCAGATTTGATACGGGTTAAATATTTGAAATGCCGCAGCACCGCGAAGTTTCCCCCGATTTACATAAAGTACAGCGACAAAGCGAAAGGGTTAGTATTAGCAGATGCCAGTGAGATTTCTGCACTGATAAACAGCCGAAAGCATAAAGCGGGCATTGAAGATATTGCAGAAGCTATTGAATTGTATTTAAGCGATGTATGCGAAATACAGCGAAAGGATTTAATTGACAAATTATGTATTGATTTTGAAGCGAGCGCGCGAACTATTGAAAGCAGGCTTAAAGAAATGGTTGATAGTAAAATGGAAATTCCCGATAGTGAAGGGAAACCGCGCTGCCTTGTAAAAGAGACAAGGGATAAAATCCTTTACTATAGGCTTACCCCTTTCGTCCCGGATTAAAGTTGCTTATTTGCAAACTTGCAAACTTGTTTGCAAAGAATTTTTGCAAAGATGGAAATGGCGCTTGCAAATTGCATGGCCATATATAAACGGTTACAATTTACAAACATTTTTCACCGGCAGTATGGAAACGGCATTGCCTTTTAATTCAGTTTTCGCAAACGTGTTTGTTAGCTATTACAGGCATGTGGGGGATATGCAACCGGCAACGATTACTTTATATGCTTTGCTAATCAGCGGCAAGCATAAAGGCGTTATAGAGCGACTGCGGGCAATTGTTAACGAAGATGAGCAAAGCCAACTAAAAGAGGGCTTGCCTGGCTTTACACCGTCCGCCCGGATGCACACGGGGGTAACCCGTAGCGAGGCCGCAATATACCGGCATAGCGGCTTTTTGTGTGTGGATATAGACAGGAAAGATAATATTGATGTAAGGAACTTTTTTGAGTTAAAGGATGAATTTAAAAAACTACCTTTTGTTGCTTGCTGCAAATCTTCATGCCGGGGGGGCGGTTACTTTTTAGTTATACCCATTGAAGACCCTGAAAAACATAAACTGTACTTTGAATGGCTAACTGGCTTTTTTGAATTTAAGGGGTTAAAAATTGATACAAAGCCGGGTAACCCGTCTTCTTTTCGGTTTGTGTCCTACGATGAGCAAACATATTTTAACCACAATGCAGTAAGGTTTGATTATTGCCCGCAGCCTAAAGAAAAAACGGTAGGTGATTTTACCCTGGCTACCGATGCCGAAGGGGAGCGCGCAAATGTTGAATATTGCATAAGCGAAATATGCAGGTTGAAAATTGATATTACTACAACGGTAATTAAAATGGGCAATAGGGAATTTGACAGGTACGGTACATGGTTTTCCATTGGTTGTAGCTTTGCCGGTACTTACGGCATTGAGGGTAAAGACTATTACCAGCACGTAAGCCAATTTTATGACGGTTACACAGAAGCAAAAACAAGTGCCCAATTTAAAGCCTGTTTAAAATGGGCGAACCTTAAACCGGGCCTTAAAGCTTTTTACGATGCCTGCAAAGCGTTTGGTATTTTTTATAAACAGCGTCCCGGTTATTTACCAAACACCGCGGAAGGCACCCAAAAAAGCGATGCCGTCAATACCTTGCCGGTTATTGAAAACCTCACAAAACCTAACATTTCAATACCTATTGAACAATCGCAGAAGTTAACAAAAGCTAACATTTTACCACCTGTTTCAAAAATTGGACTTACTACAAATTTCGGGCAAGCGCCGGAAACTGCTTTTTTTTTACCCCAAAATACGACCGATATTGAGGGCGAAACCAGCGGAAAACAACAAAAAGAGGTTGAAAACAGGGCATTTTTGGCTTTTGAAAGGTGGATTTGCTATAACCCAAACGGGGGATTGTTCTACTTTGATAACCAAACGTTTAGGGTAACTTTAAAGGCAGAAATTGCCCAACGCCCGCCAAAACTTCCTTAATAATTTAGGTTATAAAATTTACACGATGCCAAAATTTCCCACACTCCCCACTTTATTCGATGAATGCAAGACCGTTTCAATTGCATTTTTACGAAAACACCAATATTTAAAGCCGGGGCAATTTAACAGGGGTACTATTTCCTGGAGCCGCAACGGTGTAGCATATAGCTGGATAGGTATTGTAGTTGACACGAATAGTGAAGAACCCTATATTGAATTTGACTATAACATAACGGCCACTAAAAAATTAATCAATTACCGCGTTAACTTAGTAACGGTGCCCTCAAATTTAGGTAAAGGGGTTGTTTGGTTTTTTGAATGCCCCGTAACCGGCAAACGGTGCAGAATATTGTATTTAGGGCATGAAAGGTTTTTGCACCGTGAAGCGTTTACTGGCTGCATGTACCAAAAGCAAACCCTTAGCCATAAAGCGCGGGCAAACGAGGCTTTATATGAAAGGGCCTTTGCTGAAGATATTGTGTATAAGGAATTTTTTTCCAAACATTTTAAAAAGCACTACCGGGGCAAGGAAACAAAGCGGGTGCTGAAACTGCAAAAGAAGCTAAATAACAAGCTGGAATTATCCCGCAGGAACTTGCCCACCTGCTATTAGCCTAAGACATTTTCCGTATCGGTACGCGCGCGCAGGAAGGTTTTTCTCTTATCACTTACGCGCGCGTAGGTGATAGGTAGATATTAATAAAAACAAAGGGCAAAGAGTTTTCTTACACAATGCACGCGTACGCGCGCGCGATTATTATAGGCCGCCAGCCGGGTACATGAATTTTCTTACCCGTACACGCGCGCGGGAGTTGGTACGGTGCCAGCGGCTTATTTCTTTAATTGGCTTAGCAGCTTTTCCATTTCGCCGGGGTTGTTCAAATCTGTTATTTCTTCACTATTTACAGTTGCTGCGGTTTTTTGCTCACCTTCTAACAATTTTATAATCCTGTTTTGCAGGTAAATTTGTTGTTCTTGGTTGTATAGCTTTTTACGGGTTGCCGTTGCCATGTTGATAATCTCGTACAAACAAACACGCCTACAATAAAAACAACAGCGGAGTAAAGCATTAGGTTGGTTGACATAGTGGCAAGATTTTTAAACAAGTTATATTTATTTCAGGGGATTTACAAGCCCTTACCAGCGTATGTTTTGCGCGGCAACTTTACAGGGTAAAAGTTGACGTTTCAACGTAGTTTGTACCCTATTTGTACCTAAATTTTATAATGTATTGATTTTCAGCGTTAATTACTTTTTGTATTGGGAAGTAGCCCTAACACGAATAATGCGCGTTATACAGCGTTTATATTGGTAATCAATAGATTTCACTTGCCTTTTCATGCATTTGTTTACCTTTCATGTGCTTTATTACATTACAAATCACGTTATTAATTTGAATTTTGCCGGATATCTGATGGCATTTCAAAAAATCAAGCTTATCAAAATATATTCGAAAGCGCAAAGGAAAATAACGCCAGAACATTAAGTGCCCTAATCAGTGATGTATATTTGAATATGGCGTCTTTTATAAATAACTTGATGCAAACGTTGTCTTATGAGTTCAAAAACTAAATACTTTCAAAATTGCCTAGGAGTGTTTCAAGGTGGGGGAGTCAAGGCTATAGCATTTGCTGGAGCCTATGAAGAAGCCATCCTTCGCGGCGTATTTTTTTCGCAACTGATTGGTACATCTGCAGGGTCTATAATCGCAGCGTTAATTGGCGCAGGTGCGAGCCCGAATCAGCTTAACGAAATTCTTGCGCATTTAGATTTTAGCCGCTTCTTGTCTCCTCCACTAAAATTAGAGAATATAAAATATAGTAAGGTAATAGATTATATTCCTAACTTCTTTCATTCTGATCTTAAGACTGTAAAAAAATACATGCGGTATCTTGGTGAATATGACGCTTCTTATATAAGGGTATGGTTGGATGAAGAACTTCGAAAGCTGCTTGGTCGTGGTTCGCCGATTAAGTTTAGGGATTTGTACATCCCAACTTCAGTTGTTACAACAGATATAAAAAACAGGAAAATTAAAGTTTGGGATGTTGATAATGATCCTGACGCAGAGGTTGCACTTGCCGTTCAAACTTCCTGCTCGATTCCGTTTTATTTTCAACCATACAATATGCAATTTGTGGATGGCGGACTTTTAAGCAATCTTCCGTCTTTTAAGCTAAATCCTGGAACAATCTTCGATAAAATACTTGCTTTTTCTTTTTCAAATGAGTTTGGACAGACCAATATAGATAGGTTTAAAACATACTTTAGAAATGTGATGGAGGCTGCGATTGACGGAGCAGTTGATTTGCAACTTCAAATGCAAAGCAACATTCACTTAATTAATTCAAGTTGCCAGTTAATTGGTGAGTTTATTAAGCGTAAAAGCTAAAATAAACATCACCAGTTTTATCAGGAACCCTTTAAAGGTTACTGCATGTATTTTTCTTAAGAACAAAGCCTTTATTTCGCTAAAG
>DASZPM010000017.1:0-28506 GCA_035550215.1 Chitinophagaceae bacterium
TCTTATAGTGCTGCTGGTAATACCGGCGGCCTATGTTATGGCCGGTCCCGGCGGCCCGGGCGGAGACCCCGGGGCGCCCATTGATGGCGGCATAAGCCTGCTGGTAGCAGCAGGTATAGGCTACGGAGCCAAAAAGGCCCGCGATGCACGAAAAAAAACAAAACAGCCCCCTACTGAACAAAACACGGGAGAAGTATAGCATATTAACTGCATCCTTAAAGTAATCTTACAGGCAGGTTCCCTCCGGAAGGTAAGGCTCTTTGCAAAAAGAGACTCATTGATCTTACTTTCCTGGCTGTTATTATAAGCTAAAGCTGTTTGGCTGTCCTTTGCACTTGCCATCGGTAGCGTGTAAGTAAGAGTAAAGCTGCCCAGGTAATCGTAGAGCATTATTGGCTCTCCTTTGGGTACGGCTATTTAAGTTAAAACAACAAACGCCTCTGGCAGGTATTAAAAGAGCTAAAGTAAAATGTTATAAACAGCCGTTTGGTATAAAAGCCAGGTGGCTGTTTTTTTCTTTTCAGCAGGATGAAGCTTTAATTGCTGTAATAAACATGCCGCAGAGTGCCATACCCACGCATAAGGCTTGGCTACGAGGCACTCGCGGAGAAAAAAAGAAGATACGCCCGGCAAAGTAGGGATGGTGTTCAGATAAAACAAAGATAAATAGTTGGTGGGGTGATTTTTGCATTAGCGGCCTATGGAACAAATATTATGCGGCACCGTCTTTCACCAGCATGAACAATAGCAAAGATTCTCTGTACAGCTAAGTAAAGGTGACTACAGCGCGGTATTCATTATCTCCGCCGATAAGGTGAATTTTGGAGACCTCATCAGCGGCCCGTTGGGCAAAGAAGTATCCCCTATTTATGACAATGGATTTACAGGGCTTGCGGTTAAAAATTGCTTTGGTTTTATTACCTTTGTACAAGTTTTGAAAAAAATAACAGCCATATTTTTCTTCGCAGTGTACCTGCTATCATCAACGGAAGCCCACCAGTTGTTCAAACTGCCTGTTGTTTTTCAACATTTCGCTGAACACAAAAAGGAAAACCGCAATATTTCTTTCCTGCAATTTTTGGATATGCATTATATGCATGGCAGCCCAATGGACAAAGACCATGACCGCGATATGCAGTTGCCTTTCAAAACTACAGGCGACTGTATTGCTATCGCGCCGGTGTTTGTGCCTTTAACTGCGCAGGTTTCCATTATGGCTCCCGTAAAAATATCAGGTAAGAAAAATTATGTTATAAAGCATCAATGTTTGCTATCCGCTTACCTTTCTGCTATCTGGCAGCCTCCCAAATCTTGTTAATTACCGTTAATTAACTTTTTAGCCGTGCCCCCTGGGCAACGGCCACTGTGCATTATTGCACCTATTGATCATTTCATTTATAACAAGATTATTATGCTTAATAAGATCATCAGCTTTTCCGTAAGGAATAAGCTCATCGTTGGCTTGTTTACCATTGCCCTCATTGGTTATGGCAGCTACCAATTTACAAAGCTGCCGATTGACGCAGTGCCTGATATCACCAACAACCAGGTACAGGTTATAACAATCGCCCCTTCATTTGGCGCTACAGACATAGAACGACTAGTCACCTTTCCGATTGAACAGGCGAATAACAATATCTCCGGGTTAAAAGAAATAAGGAGTTTTTCCAGGTTTGGATTATCACTGGTAACAATAGTGTTTGATGATGCAACGGACGTGTACTGGGCCAGGCAGCAGGTTGCTGAAAGGCTGCAAAGGGTACAATCAGTCATACCGCAGGGCATTGGCACACCTGAATTAGGCCCTGTAAGCACGGGCCTTGGCGAGATATACCAGTATGTTGTAAGGCCAAAAGAAGGATACGAAAACAAATACAACGAAACAGAGTTGCGCACCATCCAGGATTGGGTGGTGCGGCGGCAGCTTTTGGGTGTAAAGGGCGTAGCTGAGGTAAGCAGCTTTGGCGGGAAACTGAAACAATATTCTATTGAAGTGGATCCCAACAAATTGCTTTCGCATAGCATAACCATCACTGAAGTCTTCAAAGCTTTGGAAAACAATAACCAAAATACGGGCGGCGCTTATATTGAAAAAGGGCCAACAGTTTTATATATAAGGAGCGAGGGGCTGATAGGCAATATAGATGATATTGGCAATATTATCATCAAGGCCACAGGCAACGGCACGCCGCTTTTTATAAGGGATGTTGCTGATGTTACCATTGGTAATGCTACAAGGTATGGTGCCATGTGCTATAACGATAAGGGCGAAGTAGCAGGTGCTGTAGTAATGATGTTAAAAGGCGCCAACAGCAGTGAAGTGATCAAAAATGTAAAACAACGAATTGCGCAAATACAAAAAACTTTGCCCGAAGGCGTGGTGCTTGAGCCCTTTTTAGACCGTACTAAAATGGTAAATAATGCCATAGGTACAGTAGAAAAAAACCTGGCAGAAGGTGCGCTGATTGTTGTATTTGTGCTCGTGATGTTTTTAGGCAATTTCAGGGCCGGCTTGCTTGTAGCTTCTGTTATCCCGCTGGCTATGCTTTTTGCGGTAATTATGATGAACCTGTTTGGTGTAAGCGGCAACCTGATGAGCCTGGGTGCGCTTGATTTCGGGCTTATTGTAGATGGGGCCGTGATTATTGTAGAAGCGGTTATGCACCGTTTAAGCCACAGTAAACATTTTAACAATATCTCTAAATTAAGCCAGCAGGGTATGGATGAAGAAGTTAACCAGTCTGCCAGCAAAATGATGAACAGCGCCGTGTTTGGCCAAATCATCATCCTGGTAGTATACCTGCCTATTTTCACCCTGCAGGGCATTGAAGGAAAGATGTTTAAGCCAATGGCACAGACTGTAGCATTTGCCTTGCTGGGTGCTTTTTTATTGTCACTCACTTATATCCCCATGATGAGCACTGTTTTCCTGGGCAAGAAAATAAAACACACGCCTAACCTTTCAGATAAACTCATGGTTCGCGTAGAAAGGGTATTTCAGTCTGCATTAGGCAAGGTGCTGAGATTCCCAAAAACTGTTTTGCTATCCGTTGCAGGCCTTTTCTTTATTGCCGCACTGGTGTTAAGTACTTTGGGCGGCGAATTTATACCGGCGCTGGAAGAAGGCGATTTTGCCGTAGATACCAGGGTTTTAACAGGCAGCAGCTTAAGTACCACCATAGCCAACACCCAAAAGGCTGCCCATATTTTAAAAACGCAGTTTCCTGAAGTTGAAAAAGTGGTAACCAAGATTGGCAGCGGCGAAGTACCTACGGACCCTATGCCCATGGACGCCAGCGATATGATGGTGATTTTAAAGCCCAAAGAAGAATGGACCTCCGCCAAAACCTTCAACGGGCTAAGTGAAAAGATGGGCAAGGCGCTGGAAGCCGTGCCCGGCGTAACGGCAGGCTTTCAATTTCCCGTACAAATGCGCTTTAATGAATTAATGACCGGCGCAAGACAGGATGTTGTTTGCAAGATATTCGGGGAGGATCTTGATACACTCGCCGCGTATGCAGCCAGGTTAGGGGCCATTATAAATACGGTGGAAGGTGCAAAAAATCTGTATGTGGAGGCAGTGGCAGGGATGCCGCAAGTGATAATTGCATATAACAGGAATGCTATTGCCCAATATAATTTAAATATTGCGGACATTAACAGGATAGTAAACACCGCTTTTGCCGGCCAAAGTACGGGCATGTTGTTCGAAGGTGAAAAGCGTTTTGATATAGTAGTTCGCCTGGCCGGCGAACAAAAAAAAGATGTGAAGGATATTCAAAACCTGTTGATACCTACCCCGCAGGGTACGCAAATACCCTTATACCAACTGGCTGAGGTAACAGTAAAAGACGGGCCCAACCAAATTCAGCGCGAAGATGCAAAACGAAGGATAGTTGTAGGTTTTAATGTACGTGGCAGGGATGTGCAAAGCATAGTAAGGGAGTTAAAGGCAAAAGCAGAAAGGCAATTAAAATTTCCTGCGGGCTATTATGTTACCTATGGCGGCGCTTTTGAAAACCTTAATGCAGCAAAACAACGGTTAATGATTGCTGTTCCTGTTTCGCTGCTGCTTATTTTTTTGCTGCTCTATTTTGCCTTTAATTCCATTAAACAAGGGTTGCTTATTTATTCTGCCATCCCTTTGTCTGCAATAGGCGGAATATTTTTCCTGGCCTTGCGCGGCATGCCTTTCAGCATAAGCGCAGGGGTGGGTTTTATTGCCTTGTTTGGGGTTGCTGTATTAAACGGCATCGTATTGATTGCTGAGTTTAACCTGTTAAAAAAAGAAGGGTTGAATGACGTTAGGCGTATTGTGCTGATGGGTACAAAAGTAAGGCTTCGGCCGGTGCTGATGACGGCATTTGTTGCATCCCTTGGCTTCTTCCCCATGGCCATAAGCAACGGGGCTGGTGCGGAAGTGCAACGCCCGCTGGCAACCGTTGTTATAGGCGGGCTGCTTATTGCCACTTTTCTTACGTTGTTTGTATTACCTGTATTGTATGTAACTTTTGAAAAGGGTTTTAGCGGAACAAAAAAGCATAGCAAACAGGTTATCGCAGCATTGTTAATTATCATAGTTACCGGCACTGCCAACCTGTCTTCAGCGCAAACTCCCATTACACTTAAGGCTGCAATAGATACTGCTTTAAAGAATAACCTTCAAATAAAAAATGAGCAGCTTATAGCCCAATACAGGCAAATGCTTATTAATACTTCTGCTAATATACCGCAGGCAAACCTGCTTGCAGAAGCCGGGCAGGTAAACAGCATCTACACTGATACCAAATTCAGCATCACCCAATCCTTTAGTTTTCCCACAGTTTACACCAGGCAAAAAGAATTGCTGCAGCAGGAATGGAAAAACAGCTTGCTGGCTGTTGGCGTAAAGGAGGCCCAACTAAAAAAACAGGTAGCGCAGGTATACAGCATGATATTATACACCAGGCAAAAAAAACTGTTACTGGAATATACGGATAGTCTCTATACGGCTTTTTATAATAAGGCAGCATTGCGCCTGGAAAAAGGAGAAAGTAATGTGCTTGAAAAGGCAAGTGCGGAGGCCCAACTTGGCCAAATTAACATTCAGCTGGGGCAACTGAAACAAGACTCTGCGATCCTGCAGTTACAGTTTCAGCTTTTACTCAACACTACCGCTGCTTTTGTTCCGATGGATAACGGCAAATTAGCTATAGAAACGTTTGTGGATCCGGCGTCCCTGGCGGAGCATCCTTCTATGCAGCTTATCAGGCAGCAACAAAAAATAGCTGATGCCACGGTACAACTGGAAAAAAGCAGGTTATTGCCCGACCTCTCTTTTACCTATAGCAACACCAGTATAAAAGGCATAGGGGCTGACGATAAGTTGTATAGCAGTTCCTCGCGCTTCAATGCGGTACAGGCGGGTATCGGCATCCCCATTTTTGCCAAGTCTCAAAGGGCAAAAATCAGCAGTGCAAAATTCAGCAAACGGATAGCGGAAAGTAACTACTCGGCCAGCCTCCGGGCAATGCAGTTTGAATACGATGCCGCTGTTGCACAATACAATAAGTTCCTGCAAAACGTTCAATATTATGAAACAAAGGCGCTCAGCAATGCCGCCCTTATTGCAACAACAGCCAATTTGCAGTTGGCTAATGGCAACATCAACTATCTTGAATGGGTACAGCTTATTAGCCAGGCGGCCGCTGTTAAGAATGAATACATGGAAGCAGTTAGGAACCTGAATGAAGCGGTTATTCAGTTAAACTATTTCATCAACAAATAATTAATCAAATAATGAAACATATAATTTTTTTACCGGTATTAATATTAATATTGTTTTCCTGCGGTGGAAAGGATACAAAAAAAGAAGTTACAACTGCAACCGGAACACAAAATATTGCCACGCTCACAGATGCACAGGTAAAAAACGCAGGTATTGTTACCGGAAAGCTGGAGCAGAAAGTAATTTCATCTATATTAAAATTAAATGGTGTTGTTGATGTGCCGCCGCAAAACATGGTTTCCGTCAGCGTTCCGCTGGGTGGATATTTAAAATCAACCAGCCTGCTGCCTGGGATGCATGTAAACAAGGGAGACATTATTGCCGTAATAGAAGACCAGCAGTATATACAATTACAGCAGGACTACTTAGCGGCTAAGGCTAAAATCAATTATCTTGAAAATGAGTACAAGCGACAAAAAGACCTGAACGAAAGCAAGGCTAGCAGCGATAAGGTATATCAGCAGGCTGAAGCAGATTACCACAGCCAAAATGTGTTGATAACTTCCCTTGCTGCAAAACTCCAGTTGGCTGGTATCAATGTTAGTGAAATAGGGGAGACAAATATTCTAAGAAGCATCAATGTTTACTCACCCATCAATGGCTATGTTTCCAAAGTGGACGTCAATATTGGTAAGTATGTGTCGCCTACAGAAGTATTGTTTGAGCTGGTGAACCCTACAGATATTCACCTCGCATTAAAAGTATATGAAAAAGATGCCGGCAAACTTTTTATCGGCCAGAAACTGACGGCGTACACTAATAACCAGCCGGCTAAAAAATATCCCTGTGAAATCTTGCTGATCGGCAAAGATCTGTCCGCAGACAGGAATACCGATGTGCACTGTCATTTTGAGACTTACGATAAAACACTTATTCCCGGAACGTACATGAATGCAGAAATTGAAGTAAAGAATAATAAAGCTTTTGTATTGCCAGAAGATGCAGTTGTAAGATTTGATAATAAGTACTACATATTTATTAATAATGGAAATAATCAATTTAAAATGACTGAAGTAAATGCAGGTAATACAGAAAATGGGTTTATCGAAATTCTGGGTGCAGAAAAATATACAGCGGCCGGTATTGTTACGAAAGGTGCATATTCCTTATTAATGAGTTTGAAGAACCGATCAGAAGAATAAGCTTATATTTAATAGAGTGCGTACTTAAAAATTGGGTTATCAACAAGGTCACCGGGACTACCTCCTGGTGACCTCTTTACCAGCCTGGTATGCGTGTGAATATTTTGAGGCGCGCTCATTATCATTTAACTTTTAAATTGACAAGAGATGCCACAGCAAACCGGGCTTAGCCAGGACGAAGCACAGGCAAGGTTAAAAAAGTCTGGCTACAATGAATTGCCTGCTGCAAAACCAAAAACTATTCTGCAAATAGTACTTGAGGTGGTAAAGGAACCCATGTTTGTGCTGCTGGTAACCTGCGGTATATTGTATATGTTGCTGGGTGATTACCGTGAAGGCAGCATTATGCTGGCGAGTATTCTTGTTATTATTTCTATTACATTTTACCAGTCGCAAAAAACCGAGCGCGCGCTTGATGCGTTAAAACAAATGTCTGCCCCGCGGGCACTTGTTATAAGGGATGGCATTCAATCGCGGATACCGGGTCGCGAAGTAGTGCCCGGGGACTTGCTGGTATTAAATGAAGGCGACAGGGTAGCGGCAGATGCCACCATTGTGGACATGGTTAGCCTGGCTGTAGATGAGTCAATGCTTACCGGTGAATCAGTTGCAGTAAATAAATCCGCCGCCAACAACGATTTGTGCGTGTTTAGTGGCTCACTGGTAGTGCAGGGCAAGGCTATCGCTGAAGCTACTGCTACAGGCCTGCAAACTGAAATTGGCAAAATAGGCGCTTCGCTTGAAAATATTACCGCAGACAGTACCAGGCTGCAACAGGAAATGAAAAAGCTGATCCGGGTGTTATTTATAACAGGTGCGGTCATTTGCATTTGTATTGTAGCTGCATTCTACTTTACGCGCGGTAATTTTATCCAATCGGTGTTAAATGGCCTGGCCGCTGCAATTTCAATACTACCGGAGGAATTCCCGGTAGTGCTAACCCTGTTCCTGGCATTGGGCGCATGGCGGCTGTCCAGGAAAAATATACTTACAAGAAAACCCTCAGCGATTGAAACATTAGGTACTACCACAGTTTTGTGTACGGATAAAACGGGCACAATTACACAAAATAAAATGGAGGTGGCCGCTATATTTGACGGGCATGACGTGTACGAGAAAAACGGGTTTCACCTGGCCCCGCATAAGCTTGCCCCGCTGGTCACAGCGGCCGTACATGCATCGCAAAAAGATGCGGTGGACCCCATGGAAAAAGCAATCAGGCAGGCCGGGCATGCACTGAGCCTTTTGCCCGCTACAGATTACTCGCTGGTCAAAGAGTACCCTTTAAGCGCTGACCTGTTTGCTATGACACGGGTAATGCAAGGCAGTGACGGTGACACACCTGTGGCCGTTAAGGGTGCACCCGAGGCAGTATTCAGTTTGTGCCGGCTGCCCGCTGATGTACAGGCAAAGTATTGGGCTGTGGGGCAAGAGCTTGCAGGAAGGGGATACCGTGTAATTGCCGTTGCGTCTGCACAGATGCCTGCTTCATTGCCGGAGAAACAGAATGGCTTTGCTTTTTCATTCCTCGGCCTGATTGCCTTTGAAGACCCTATACGGCCTGAAGTACCGGCCGCCATTGCAGAATGCTACAACGCAGGCATAAAAGTTATCATGATAACCGGCGATTTTCCTGCCACTGCAAAAAGTATCGCTGTACAGGCGGGCCTGCAAGCCGACAAAATGGTGGTTACAGGTGAAGAATTAAACAAAATGGATAACAGCACCCTTCAAAAAAACATAGGTGGCATCAATATTTTTGCGCGCGTTGTACCTGAACAAAAGCTGCGGATTGTACAGGCGCTAAAGGCTAATGGTGAGATAGTGGCGATGACGGGCGATGGTGTCAATGATGCTCCGGCATTAAAAGCTGCCCATATCGGTATTGCCATGGGTAACCGCGGTACTGACGTAGCACGGGAGGCCTCATCGCTGGTCTTGCTCGATGATAATTTTGCTTCTATAGTGGGCGCCATCCGATCCGGCAGGCGAATTTTTGATAACCTGCAAAAAGCAATGTCATACATACTGGCTATTCACATACCCGTTATCGGCCTTACACTCATACCTGCATTTGTTACTTCCATGCCGGTACTGCTAATGCCGCTGCATATTGTGTTTCTTGAACTGATCATAGATCCCGTATGTTCGATTGCCTTTGAATCGGAAAAGGAGGAGCAGGGCCTGATGCAAAGGCCGCCACGGTCACCGGATGAAAGGTTCTTTGGCTGGCGCAAGATCGGCTACAGCCTGCTCCAGGGGGCGCTGTTGCTTTGCATGGTGATCACCGTTTACATAATCACTTCCCGCGAGGGACATACCGCCAATGAAACAAGGGCTATCGCTTTTTCTGCGCTGATTACCAGTAATATTTTGCTGATCCTTACGGCACTGTCCAAATCTAAAAGCGCCATTTCTGTAGTACTCGAAAAGAACATAGCGGTAGTAGGATTATTATCAGCAGCTTTTATTGTGTTACAGCTTATACTGCTTGTACCACAACTGCGCGTGTTATTTACTATTCATTTCCCGGGATTTAAGCATTTCATACCCTCGCTGGTGGGATCAATGTTGCTGTTGCTGGTATTAGAGGCAATGAAGTTTTGGCGCCTGAAAAAGTTGCGCCTGAAATGAAAAAGCAACCCTTTTATTCAATAAGCGGCAATTAGTATATGTACGTCACGGGCCATTGGGGGTATGAATATGGAATCTCAACAGCCCTGGTGTCCGGGTGTATTATGCGTATGTACAAATGTAAAAACTAAACGGGGGTTACCAATAGTATTTATCCTTATACAGCCTTCGAGTTCACTTTCAGTGAGTGCTGGCTGGCAGCCTCCCGGGTAAGCGGTATCCCCGGTAATGTGTAAAGATTTTTTTCCATAGGGTCATACTCTCCTGAAACTCAATAAGGGTATCGGCAAAGTGCTGGTGATATCTTCCACTATACTGCCTACCAGCAGTTTGTGCCAGAAACCGTGTTCCTTTGTAAACATGGCCATGCAATGTGGCCGGTTTTGGGTAACATAACTGCGAATTTCGCCCAACAATGAGTTTTCGGGCTGTGCTTTTTCTATCACCAGCTTTATATTAATATCGCTGTTCTGCTTTATTACCTTTTGTGCGGCCTTTGTCAATTGTTCATCGCCTTCATAATCAATGTGGAGTATCTCAACAACTGCCCTCCATTCTTTTGCGAATGCGACTACTTTTTGCAGCTCGCTTTTGACATGCGCGAGATCACTGCAAAAAAGCATTTTTTTTAAAGGCTTAAATCGATAAGCCTGGGGTATTGCCAGCACAGGCAGAGGTGATTTTGCCACCATGTTGGCTGTATTGGAACCAAATAAAAATTTTTGAACGCCGGTTGCACCGTGTGTGCCCATCACGATCAATCCTGCCTTGATCTTTTTGGCAACGTGTATCGACTCTTCCACGACAAAAGGATTAAACACCGCCTGTAGTTTTGTTGCCGGGTTTACCGGCAGTCCGAGGTTTTTGTATGCTTTGTGTACGTGCTTTTGAAGCTTTGCCAATTGCTCTTTCCCGGTTTGCTCAATGATCAGGTTGCGCTGTTCTTCGCTTTCACTCACCAGGTGTTTATAAGATGAATATTGGAAACAATGCAGCACATAAATATTTGCATTTGTTACCCCTGCAAGCCGGATGGCATAGCGTAAGGCGGTATTAGCATTTTTTGAAAAATCCGTGGGAACGAGTATGGTTTTCATATATATGTTTTTGTTTAAAAAAGCGGGTTCTTTAAAGGTCTTGCGTCACCAAACAAGAGCCCCCACTTTTTAAAATTACTGGAATGGTCAAATATTATTTTTAGTACAGCCACGGCCGGCATTGCCATAAACATACCTGTAACACCTGCCAATGCACCACCGATAAAGATTGACACGATTGACACCAGTGCGTTTATTTTTACCTGTCCTCCTACTATGCGCGGCATCAGAATATTGTTATCAAGGAACTGAACTATGGTGATAGCCACAAATACTACCAGGATGTCGCCTAAACTGCTTGAAGCGGCAAGCGTTATCAGGACGCCCAGTATATTACCAATCAGCGGCCCCATGTAAGGGATGAGATTAAGGAATGCAAAGAGTATCCCTATCAGCAGCCCATGTTTTATGCCCAGGACAGCAAGCGCCCCGCCCAGTAACAGGATGATATAAGTAAACTGGATGAGCAGCCCCAGCAGGTAGTGCTTTACGGCCTGTTCTAACTGCGGTACCACTTCCCGTAGTTTTGGTTGCTGTGCGGTGCTTACCCACATTATGATGAACTGCAGGAACAGGTGCCGGTAAAAGATAATGAGAAAAATATAGACCGGCATCAGACCAAAGAATATCAGGAAATCCGTTGCTGAATTCACAGTACGCTGTAACACGGTTTCCAGGACACCAAAAAACTTGGCGCTGTGCTCATTGATAAAGTTTAGCTGTTCGTTTGGTGATAGTCCAAATGACCGGCTTACCCAGGCACTTAAATTATCCAGGTGCAGAACAGTATTTTTTTGGATGGCGGGAAAGTCGTCCAGCAGCGAAGCCACCTGGCTGTAAAAAAGCCATCCTACCAAAGCAACGAAAGCAGCAAGGCATATAATAGAAAGAGCAATTGCTACTATTTCTGGCATGCGCCCCTTTCTAAGCAGCCTGTATACCGGCATCAGCAGGATACTTAAAAAAAAAGCCAGCACCAGGGGCATGACAATGATTTTGCCCAACATTATTATTGCGCCGGCAGTAAAAAGGCCGACCAGTTCTATTGCCCGTTTTACAGTAGATGGCATTTGCTTCATGTAAAAAAAATGTTACGGAAAGGTAGTTGATGCAAGGCCTGCATACTATGACAATGCTCAACTTATGCGTTGTTATATGTCATGTGCCGCGCAAACGCAGGTAATACTTTTATTAAAATCAATACAGGTAACTTTGATCATCAATATGAAAAAAATAGCCCTTGTTTGTGACGGCGGCCATTTTCCTTACGGTGCCTTTGGCCTTGTAAAAAGAATACATGAAAACTCACCTCTTTTTGTAACGGGCATCTTTCTGCACGGTACCCAGTTTGACCAATACGGCATACTGCCGGATCCTGCTTACAGCCATGCGCATGCATCGGTTCTGGATGTTAATGCTGCCGCAACAGAACGTACTGTAGCACGGTTTACTGCTGAATGTGGGGGCCATCATATCCCATATTCGGTACATAGCCATAAAGAAGATATGGTATTCGACCCCGCCATCGAAAGCCGCTTTTCCGACCTGATGGTTTTTAGCGCAGGATCATTTTATAAAAACATGGACGAAACCCAGCCAAATATTTACACCCGCAACCTGTTGCATGCTGCAGAGTGCCCGGTGATCGCTGCGCCTGAAGAGGTGCCGGATATAAAAAAGATTGTCCTGCTGTACGATGGCAACGGGCCGTCCGCTTTTGCCATTAAGCAGTTTATGTACCTGTTCCCGGAATGGTGTGCGCTGGAAACAAAATTGTTGTATTTTGGTAATGGCGAACAAATTCCTTTGGCTGAAAACCTGCAAGAGTTGCTGCAACTGCATTTTCCTAAATTGTCTATCGTGCCGTTGCCAAAAGGCAGCAGTAAAACAGTGCTGCACGAACTGGAACATGAAACCGATACCCTGATTGTGTGCGGTTCTTACGGCAAGCATTTAGTACCCGCTGCTTTCAGGAAAAGCTTTATTGCAGGGCTTTTGCAGCGGCACAGGTTACCTGTATTTATAGCACATACATAAAAAACATAAACTTCATCAGGCATGATCAACGTTGAAGATTACCTGCATAAACACTACATGCATAAAAGCAACTGGCTAAGGGCTGCTGTACTTGGTGCAAACGATGGCATCCTGTCCGTGTCCAGTATTGCTATTGGCGTAGCCGCTGCCAGTACAACAAAGGAGGCCATCATCCTGGCCACGCTCGCCGGGCTTGTAGCCGGTGCTCTATCCATGGCAGCAGGCGAGTATGTTTCCGTTAGTTCACAAACAGATACTGAGCATGCAGATATAGAGAGGGAAACAAGGGAATTGCAGCATAACCCGGAACAGGAACTGGCCGTGCTTACTGTGTTATTTGAAAGGCGTGGGCTCAGCAAGGCAACGGCTGCACTGGTGGCAAAAGAACTGACGGAAAAAGACGCCCTGGCTGTGCATATGCGGGAAGAACTTGGTATCAATGACATCACCCAGGCGCACCCGATACAGGCAGCGTTGGCATCGGGCGCCTCATTTACTGCAGGTGCTGTTTTGCCGCTCCTGATCACATTTTTAGTACCACTCGCGTATGTCAAATATTCGCTGTATGGCTTTTCCATTATTTTCCTGGCCGTGCTTGGGTTTATCGCTGCAAGAACGGGCGGTTCGCCGGTTGGGAAAGCAATGTTACGCATCAGTATCTGGGGAACCCTGGCGATGGGTGCTTCTGCATTCGTTGGCTATTTGTTTGGCGTTCAAGTGCAGTAACTGGCCGGGTATAAAAATACTAATGTCTTAACAAGGCACAGCGTCAATTAAATGACCTTCTGAATTCCAGGGGCGACAGGTTTGTCTTTGTTTTAAAAAGTTTATTGAAAGATTGCGGGTGTTCAAAGCCCAATGAGTAAGCGACTTCGCTTACAGTTAAGGAGGTCGCCGACAATTTTTCTTTTGCTTTTTCAACCAGTTTTGTATGTATGTATTGCTGCGCATTTAGCCCGATGAGTGAGCGTAACATGTCGCTTACATAACCGGGAGAAAGGTTGATATGGCTTGCCAGGAATTGAACGGTGGGAAGGCCTTTGTTTAAAGATGCTTCGCTATCAAAATAGTTGTCGAGCAACAGGTCAAGCTGTTCGAGTAAACCACTGTTCACGGCTTTCCGGGTAATAAACTGGCGTTTGTAAAAACGGTTGGCGTAATTAAGCAGCAATTCGATCTGTGTGATGATAACATCGTGGCTGAAATCATCGATCCTGCTGGCCAGTTCTGTTTCTATCATCTTAAAGATTCCGATAACGGTTTCTTTTTCACTATCCGAAAGATGCAGGGTTTCATTAACCGCATAAGAGAAGAACCCATACTGCCTGATCTTTTTGGCCAGCGGGTATTGCAGGAAAAAATCAGGGTGTATCAGCAGCGTATATAATGAACAAACCTCCTGTTCGCCATCATCCTCTTTTTGGTTGCCAAGCACCTGGTTCGGCGCCGCGAACAACAACCCGCCTTCATCAAAATCGTAATAACCCTGCCCGTATTTCAACCGGCCGCTGAGTTTTGGCTTATAGGATATTTTGTAGAAGCCCAGTACATGCGAACTGGCCCGCATATTATCCTGCAGGAGGCTGACGCCGTTGATAAAGCTTATTAAAGGGTGCACAGGGTTTGGCAGGCCAAAAGCCCTGTGCGCTTCGGTGATGGAATTAAATTTCTGGTGTTCCATGATAACCCAAAGGTATATTAGTTTGATGTGCCTTGTGCTGCGATGGAAACATCGTTCCATGCTTCCCAGGTGCTGATCCTCTCCGCATACACCTCTTTCAGGTGGGCGAGGTTGTGGCTGCCGAGCAACAGGCGGAGCGGCGGGTTCTCTGCATCCACCAATTTGAAAATCGCACCGGGCGTTGCCTGGGGGTTACCTCTTTCTAAATTTTGCAGGCGGTCAAAAAATTGCTGCTTGAATGCCGCGTAGATGTCCAGGCCGGCGGCAAATTTTAAGGATTCCTGGCTGCCGAACTCCGTCGCATACGCGCCCGGTTCAATGATAGAAACTTTGATGCCAAACTGTTTTACTTCCAGGGCAAGGCTTTCATGGATGGCTTCAAAAGCCCATTTGGAAGAAGCGTAATAGCCTATTACCGGCATGGAGATATGGCCCAGGTTACTGGAGACGCCGATGATGTGGCCGCCGCCTTGTTTACGTAATAGTGGCAGCGCTGCCTGAATAACCGAAAGCGTGCCGAAGATATTGGTATCGTACATCGCTTTTACCTCTTCTGCTTTTGCTTCTTCAATCGTGCCAACGAGTGAATAGCCGGCATTGTTGAGTACAATATCCAGCCTGCCGAAATGCGCATGTGCCTGCGCTACCACTGTTTTTACCTGTTCTGGATTTGTTACATCCAGCTCCAGTAGCAGGGCGTTTTCACCATACTGCTCCTTAAGCCCGGCAATACTTTCCACTGACCGTGCTGTTGCTGCCACTTTATCGCCGCGTTTTAATGCTGCTTCTGCCCATACCCGTCCAAATCCTCTTGATGTACCGGTAATAAACCATGTTTTTTGTTGATGTGCCATAACTGATTTTTATAAGGCAAAGGTCTGCCAGGCGTTTCTTCCTGTTGTAGCCTAATTAAGGATGGGTGTAGCTTGTATATCTTTCATCTTACAGGCTTTGCCTATCATATCAATAATGGTTAATAATTGCACTTTAATATTTGCCTTAGTGGGGAATGGTGCATAGCTTAGTTCAGGTACTTTCATTTCAACTAATTCAATACTACTAACAGGCAAGTTATCATTTAGCAATGTGGAATAATTACCTTCTTTCATGCCTTTAATTGCCTTATCTAAAGTCTTTAAGTACGCTGTTACTTCGTCTCTCTTAGCTGTTAGCGAGTTCAGCAATAGTTCATGTATTTCAGGCAATAGCGGGCTTGCTGTATTTGTCATAATTATATTGTTTATGACCTGAAATTACATTAACACCGATTGCCCCGCAATACCCCTAAAACCCCTGAAATCACTTATGTTCAGACTGCATACTATCCAATTACATCAACACCTATTGCCCCACAATACCCCTAAAACCCCTGAAATCACTTATGTTCACGCTACACAGTATCCCTCTGCCTTATCCCCCAATCCATTTCCTTTCCCCGCCATTACCCCCCACAACTTACCAGCCCGCCTCCTGCATTTCCCTGTTGCCACTGCCTTACACATTTTAATAATGGTATTGCGTACACCAGTAATGTCCCATGCAGTTAATAAGAGCTATTGGTAAGCATAAAGAAAGTATTGCTGTAAGAGGTATAAAATGAATCTTTGGCTTTATTTGGGGCGGCGTATCACTTTTTTTGGCGCGGCAATGTTGGTGGAATTTATGGTTAACAGCAGGAGAGAGGCGAGACAAAGGGGCGGCTGCGGTTCAAAAGCGTTCGTAAGGGGCTAGGCGCCGACCATATACCTAAGCCTGCCGCACGCTGGGCAGCCTGTACATCGGTCAAAAGAAACCAAGAAGGCTAACCTGTGACCTGTTATATACTTAAAAGTATTGCACAGGTGATGTGTATCAAGTCACGCGCCCGGCCCAGGAATAACTATCCCTTTCACGCCCGCCTCCGGCATATCCCCAAATTTCTTTCTGCCTCCACCCATTGCAAAACTCATATACTATGTATATTTTAAGGGATTATCATCATTCATTTTGAATATGCAGAACAAAAGAAAAAGTAGATAGGGGAGTAACCTCTTGACTACATTTAACGTCAGCTTTTGATTGAACCTGTAAATTCTCCCGAAAATCAGACAAGTATCTTTTCAGCCGGTATGACTGGACCGGCATTTTAAATTAGAAAGCCTGTTGTTGAAGAATCATGCATTCATTAATGGTTACCGGCATCGCTTGTCAAAACATCAATACCGGCATAACCTACTTCGTTGGTATTATCGGTATTTTTTATAGCGCGGAATCTTATATATCGTGTATTAACAGGAGTGAATGTTACTGTTTGCCAAAGCGGGTTATTTTTAATGTTGGCAAATTCTCCTTTGCTAACAAGGTTCCATTGTTGGCTGTCGGCAGAAACATAAAACTCGTACGCCGCGATAATGCCGGGATTCCAGGGACTTTGATCGGGCAAGTAACGGAAGCCTGTAAGCTTTTCCGGTCTCCCTAAATCAACTACAATGTCCGCAGGAGCATTCTCTTTCATGTGTTGATGCCATGCTGTTGCAGGATTGCCATCCAGTACTGCCGACGCCTTAGCGTCACCGGTACTTTCAATACGCCATTCTTTCCTGGAAATGTCAAAATGTTCCTCTGCAATGGGGCTGGTTTGCCTTGTGGATGGATCATAAGCGACTGCACGTATATATGGCTTACCGTCGGCTAAAAACGGGCCGTTGTATTTTATGGAGCCCGGACCGGGAGGAGTACCGTTTATTGAGTAGTAAATCACAGATTCGTTATCCGCGGGCGTTATAGTCACTTCTCCTGCCTGGTTGCGGGTCATTACCGGGGCAGTCAATATTTGCGGGGCATAATAAACCCCTATACCGGAAATAAGCAAACAGCCTTTTGCTGCCGTTATGCGCAGCCTCACTTTACTGGCCGTAACAGTAGGGAAACGAAGGATGCGTTTATAGCCAATGGTGGTGCCTGCCGATAGTTCTTTCCATCGTCCGTCCTCAAGTGCGTCTACTGCGAAGGCTTTTACCCGTTGCCCCAGCCTGATGTATTCCCCTGCAACAAAGCGGTTAAACCGGCTACTGTGTCCCAAGTCTATTGTCAGGGAGGCAGCCGTAACACTGTCGTCTGTCGCCCAATAAGTGGCCATGTCTTCATCAGTGGCATTTGATGCGGCAAAGCGTTTATCACCGCCCCGCACGTTAGACGCGGTGGCAGTTTTGTTTGCAGAAAGGTTTTTTGTAAATGCATCCTTAACGGCTTTGGCAAAACCTTTGGCGGCAGCAATATCTTTACTGTTAATCAGGCCGTTTGGCATTACAGGAAAATTGAGCAGCAAGGTGGCGTTGTGCCCAATGGAGTTGTAATAAATGTCCATCAATTGCGGCACGGTTTTCACTTTCTGGTCCTCTGCCGGGTGATAAAACCATTCGGGCCTGATGGAGGTGTTTACCTCTGCCGGTACCCAGGCATTGCCATTTTCCACTCCGAAGTGCAGCATATCATAGGGTACATCACCGGTGGCATTCAGCAGGCTCCAGTTGGTTTCTCCAACATTACCGGCTTCGGTGCCTACCCAGCGCAGGTCTGCCCGGTCGCCGTTATCATTCCAGATCACAATACCAGGTTGCAGTTTGCGAACAAGTTTGTAGGTGTTTTGCCAATCATAGTATGTTTTGCGGTCAATAGTGCGTGTTTCATTGGCGCCACCATAATAACCTGACCCGCCGTTCGCCCCATCAAACCATATTTCAAAAATCGGCCCGTAATTGGTCAGTAGCTCAGTAAGCTGGTTGCGGAAATAAGTAATGTATTCCGGCTTGCCGTAGTCAGCTCGGTTCCTGTCCCAGGGCGAAAGGTATAATCCCAGTTTTAACCCGTATTCCTTACACGCATCAGCCATCTCTCTCACCACATCTCCCTTGCCGTTTTTCCACGGTGCGTTTTTCACGGAGTACGAGGTATATTTTGAAGGCCACAGGCAAAAACCGCAATGGTGCTTGGCAACAAGAATAACCCCTTTCATGCCTGCTTCTTTACAGGTACGAACCCATTGCCTGCAGTCCAGTGCAGTTGGGTTGAACAATTTCACATCCTCATTGCCATAGCCCCACGACTGGTTAGTATAAGTGTTGAGTGAAAAGTGTATAAACCCATAGTATTCCATTTCCTGCCAGCGTAACTGGTTTTGCGACGGTAGAGGGCCAAGGGGTGCAGGCTCAGCAGTTTGTGCGTAGCTGCAATAGTAAATACAACACACGGCAATTACCACCAAGCGGCCTGAAAGAAATATTTTCATTGATATAATTTTTATTTGGAAAGAGTAGCATCCGTCATGTCAAATGTTAATACCTCACCGGGTTTTGTCGGTATGTCATATACTATGGTTGCTTTAACGCCAAGCGTTTTTATTGCTGTTTTGGGCGCTATTACCGGGGAGGGTATTTTTTCTACCGCGTAAAACATATTTGTATTATCGCCGCTGGCCACCTTCAGCGCTTTTCCGTCAGCACGTATTAGTGTATTGGGCACCCTCAACCGCAGGTTTCCGCCAAGCGTTGAGCGTATAACTGCTTTAGCCACTTTCCCGTTCAGCCACTGCAAATTCACAATTTCAAAGCCACCCCTGGCGCGAAGGCCATTTATATTACCGTTCGGCCAGGCGGCTGGTAATGCAGGCAGCAGGAACAGGAAACCATCGTCACTTTGCATCAGCATCTCCGTTATACCGGAAGTGCAGCCAAAGTTACCATCAATCTGGAAGGGCGGATGTGCATCAAAAAGGTTATTATAAGTTCCTCCGCCACCTTCATTTGTTCCCAATGGTGAAAGCTGGTTTTGAATAAGCTTGTAAGCATGTTCACCGTCCAGCATGCGCGCCCACCAGTTGATTTTCCACCCCATACTCCAGCCTGTTGATATATCGCCGCGTTCTTCCAGTGTTGTTAATGCGGCACTATATAAGGCAGGAGTATGGTAAGGGGATATTTGGTTGGAAGGAAATAAGCCGTATAAATGTGAAATATGCCTGTGATGGTCTTCCGGGTTGTCAAGATCTTCCAGCCATTCCTGTAGCTGGCCGAATTTTCCAATATGCATTGGGGGCAACCGGTCCCTCATTTTTCGTAACGTGTCTGCAAAGGCAGCGTCTGTATTAAGAATAGCTGATGCCCGTATGACATTACTGAATACATCAAAAACAATTTGGTTCGTCATGGTACTGCCTGCTGTAATGGATGCCCCCTCATGGTTAGCCGGTGAATTTTCTGGCGACATATCGGGGCATACTACAAGCCAATGATACACCGGGTGCTCAACAAGAAAATCAACATAAAAAAGGGCGGCCCCCTTTAAAACGGGATATATCGATCTCAGGTATTTCTCGTCACCGCTGTAAAGGTAATGCTCCCAAAGATGCTGGCTCGCCCAGCCGCCGCCATTACTCCAAATTCCCCAAAGCGGGCCATCGACGGCTCCATTTATTCGCCAAATATCAGTGTTGTGGTGCGCCATCCACCCACGGGCGCCATACATGTTTTTGGCTGTTTGGGCGCCGGTTTCAGCTAACTCCTCCACCATGTGGAGAAAAGGTTCATGCAATTCAGCCAGGTTGGTTTTTTCCGCCGGCCAGTAATTCATTTCAGCGTTGATGTTAATCGTGTATTTACTATCCCATGGCGGGTATAACTTGTTATTCCAGATACCCTGCAGGTTTGCAGGCTGGCCGCCAGGCTGCGACGACGAGATCAGCAGGTATCGCCCATATTGATAATAAAGCGTCACGAGTTGAGGATCATTACCTGTCCTGAAATGACTGAGTCTCTCGTCGGTTGGCTCCGCTGACGCCGCAGTTACGCCGAGATTAAGGCTTACCCTGTTGAAATAATGCTGGTAGGCTGAGACATGCTTCGAAAGCAATTGCGAAAATGGTTGCGGGTAGGCGTGGGTAAGGTATGCTTCAGCCCTTTGGTGTTCATCGCCACTGATATCATGGTAGTTATTGAAATTTGTGGCTATCGAAATAAAAATGGTCACTTCGCTGGCGTTACGTATATCCAGCAGGCTGTCGTAGGCGGCAACTGTGCCGCCGTTTACTTTGAACCGGGCGATGCCCCTGTAACGGATGCCGCCAGGTACAGTTTCATGGCTAAGCGTAGTACCTGTAATGACTAATTCGTTGCCTGTCGCTGTTTTGACGGCATTGGGTTGTGGTGTCGTAAAAAAAGCACTGAAAGAAAGGCTGTTTGTTTTGCTGGCGGTTAAATGCAGAACAACTACACGTTCAGCAAAAGAAGCTATTGCCTCTGTAGTATATGTAATGCCGCCGGCAGTATAAGTAGTTTTACAAACAGCCCGCTGAATATCCAGTTCCCGGTGGTAATTGCTAACGGGTGGCCGGTTAGAGAAGGCAAGCCTAAGGCTGCCTGCAGGCTCAAACATTTGCCCCTGCGATGTTTTAGAAATAATCGTCTTTCCCGCAAGGGCGTCTGCTTCTTTGTATTTGCCCGCAAATATCAATTGCCGTATCTCGTTTAAAGCATCCAGTGCATTTGGATTATCATTACGGTTGGGGCTACCGCTCCATAGCGTGTGTTCATTCAACTGCACGGTTTCAGTATCTGTATTTCCATATATCATAGCGCCAAGCCGGCCATTCCCTATGGGCAGCGCATTTTCCCATATATCACCTGCCGGTTGCCTGTACCAAAGCTTAAGGGAAGCAGGTGCCTGCCCCGGTACCTCCACAACAAGGCTTATTATCAATATTACTGATAAAAAAAATATTTTATTCATACGAATATGTTTATGGTACACAGTCCCGTCAACCCCTTACCGTACAAATAGTTTGTATGAAAGAATATGGCAAGGCCTTCGCGGTAAGTGTAAATTTGACAATTAAATAGGTAAAGACAAAATTATTTCCTCATAAAAAGTGATTATTTACCGAAATTTATGCAATCGGTTGCAAAACTGAATATTTTAGCGCTATATTAGTGTTGCTAAAACCTCAAGGCGGTCTGCTCACAGGCCGCAATAATTTTAGCCGCAATAATAAAAGTCATATTGACAAATAATAAAATGCCTTGTTGTATGAAAAATACATTTGCCTCCTGCCGCAAAAAAATATTACTGCTTGTTTTGACAAACATACTCTTAACAAGTATGGCTTTAAGCCAGGACCAGAAATTTTACATATTTCTTTGTTTCGGACAGTCTAATATGGAGGGTAATGCGAAATATGAGCACCAGGATACCGTGACCGATAGCCGCTTCAAAGTGATGGAAGCTGTAGATTGCCCCGGACTAAACAGGAAAAAAGGAAATTGGTATACTGCGACACCGCCTTTATGCCGCTGTAATACCGGGTTGACACCGGTAGATTATTTTGGACGAACACTGCTTGCAACGCTTCCTGCAGGTATTAAGATCGGCATAGTTCATGTAGCTGTAGCAGGCTGTAAAATAGAGCTTTTTGAAAAAGACAGCTTTCCGTCTTATGCGGCAACCGCTCCGGGCTGGATGAAGAACATTATAGCATCATATGGCGGTAACCCTTATGAGAGGTTGGTAGAGATAGCGAAGCTTGCTAAAAAAGACGGTGTGATAAAAGGAATACTGTTGCACCAGGGCGAATCGAATACCAATGACAGTACCTGGCCTGTTAAAGTAAAGACC
The DNA here is from genome assembly GCA_035550215.1 of Chitinophagaceae bacterium. Lineage (GTDB taxonomy): Bacteria > Bacteroidota > Bacteroidia > Chitinophagales > Chitinophagaceae > JABDFW01. The sequence goes on from DASZPM010000017.1 coordinate 22,003, forward strand.
GTATATAACAGTTTGCTGAAGGACCTGCAACTGGACGCTGCTGCCGTGCCCCTGCTGGCCGGTGAGGTTGTGAACGCTGACCAGGGAGGCGTATGCGCGGGCATGAATAATATTATTGACCGGCTGCCGGAAGTAATTACTACTGCCCGTGTTATTTCTTCGGCGGGCTGCACGGCAGGGCCTGATCATCTTCATTTTGATGCAGCGGGTTACCGGGAATTAGGCCGGCGTTATGCGGCAGCCATGCAACCGCTACTTGCACAAGATGGAGCTATGGAGCAAGCTATGCGCCGCCCGGCCCCGGGTTTTGATTCCCTGTACAATAACATCACTCATGGAATTATAGACACAATATCCTACCCGTCTAAAACGGTTGGGGTTAACCGGAAAGCCCTGGTTTATTTGCCGCCGGGTTACACAAAAAAGCAACAATACCCCGTACTCTACCTGCTGCATGGCATTGGCGGTGATGAAAAGGAATGGCTTAATGGTGGACGGCCGGATGCAATCTTAGACAATTTGTATGCGGAAAAGAAAATAGCCCCAATGATAGTGGTGATGCCCAATGGCCGTGCTATGAAAGATGACCGTGCTACAGGTAACATTTTTGACAGCGCTAAAGTGAAAGCTTTTGCAACATTTGAACAGGACCTGCTGAATGACCTAATACCTTATATTGAAAAACACTACCCTGCGTATACCCGCCCGGAACAACGCGCTATAGCCGGTTTGTCAATGGGTGGCGGGCAGTCGCTCAACTTTGGCCTGGCCCACCTTGATAAATTTGCATGGGTCGGCGCATTTTCTGCAGCGCCTAATACCAAACGGCCCGAAGAACTGGTGCCTGACCCGCAGGCAGCCGCGGATAAACTAAAACTTTTATGGATATCCTGCGGCGCAGGCGACGGACTGCTGTCGTTTAGCCGGCGTACACACGAGTACCTTTTGCATAAAAACGTTCCGCACATTTACTATATCGAACCCGGCATACACGATTTTAAGGTGTGGAAAGACGGGTTATATATGTTTTCGCAGTTGTTATTTAAACCACTTGATAAAAAATTGTAAACATGACCAAAATAAGATTGTTTACTGCGGGTTGGTTGTTAATGGTGTTTGGAAGCTGTGTTACATTAAAACATGCCGCACCACTCCACACCACACTAAGCCAGGCATTTGCGGGTGACTTTATGATTGGCGCTGCTGTAAATACCGCCCAGTTTGAAGAAAAAGATACCGCTGCTGCTGCGCTTTTGAAGCAACAGTTTAATGCAGTAACACCTGAAAACTGCATGAAGGCAGGTATTATACAGCCGGGATGGAGTAATTATAATTTTGGTGAGGCGGATAGCCTGGTAGCATTTGCCGCGGCTAATAAATTGGCCGTAAATGCTCATTGTTTAATTTGGCATAGCCAACTGCCTGGTTTTATGCGGAGAATGCAGGATGCAGATTCAGTAAGGCAATATTTTATTAACCATATTAATACAGTTGCGGGCAGGTATGACGGCAAGGTATACTCATGGGATGTGGTGAATGAAGCATTAAATGAGGACGGCAGCCTGCGCAACACGATATTCCGTCAAAAATTAGGAAACGGCTACGTTACAGAAGCCTTCCGCCTTGCACAGACAGCAGCACCGCATACCAAACTTTACTATAATGATTACAATATTGAGCAACCACAAAAAAGGGAGGGCGCTATTGCTCTTGTTAGAAACATTCAAAAGGCTGGTGTGAGAATTGACGGGATAGGCATACAGGGCCATTGGAACATACGTCATTTGCCTTTGCAGGAAATTGAGGCAAGCATAAAGGCATTTTCATCGCTGGGCGTCAAGGTAATGTTTACCGAACTGGACATCAGTGTGCTTCCCGATCCCCCGCACCTGGCCGGCGCTGACGTTAACCAGCAGGCTCTTTACAGCAAACAGTCAAACCCTTTTGCAAATGGGCTTCCTGATTCAATGCAGGTTAAACTGGCAAATGCTTATGCAAGCCTTTTTCGCCTGTTTCTTAAATACAAATCCAGTGTGGGCCGCATAACCTTTTGGGGAGTGAATGACCGGCAGTCCTGGCTGAATAACTGGCCGGTGCATGGCAGAACTAATTATCCCCTTCCGTTTGACCGGCAGAACAAGCCTAAAGCCGCTTTTTATGCCATTCTCAAAACAAAACAAAAACCATGAGAAAGCAAGATTGCCCCCGGTTGATAATAATGCTGTTCATGCTTTGGGCGAATACCATAAAAATTGCGGCGCAGAAGGCTGTAAACCCGGTGATTTATGCAGACGTGCCGGACATGTCCATTATCAGGGTGGGCAACAATTATTATATGAGCAGCACTACCATGCACATGAGCCCGGGTTTGCCCATCATGCGTTCAACAGACCTGGTAAATTGGACTATTGTTAGTTACGCATACGATACGCTTGCCAACATGGACGAATTAAATTTGACCAATGGCAAAAGTGCTTATGGCCGGGGTTCATGGGCCAGTTCGCTGCGTTACCATAATGGCTTGTTTTATGTTACAACGTTTTCTCAAACAACCGGGAAGACCTATATATTTACTACCAGGAGTATTGAAAAAGGCCACTGGAAGGAGGCTAGTTTTCGACCGGCATTCCATGATCATTCACTTTTTTTTGATGACGATGGTCGGGTTTACCTTGTTTATGGTAATGGCAAATTGAAAATCGTTGAACTGGATGAAGATGCTTCAGGCATTAAGCCGGGTGGTCTTGATGAGGTGCTGATAGACAATGCCAGTGCCCCGGCAGGCCCTAATATAGGGCTGGGTGCAGAAGGGTCGCAGTTGTTTAAAATAAACGGCAAATACTACCTGTTTAATATTACGTGGCCAAAAGGCGGCATGCGCACCGTTATTGTACACCGGGCTGATAAGATAACAGGCCCATGGGAGGGCAAAGTAGTTCTTGCAGACAGAGGTATTGCCCAGGGAGGGATCGTAAACACTCCAAAAGGCAAATGGTATGCTTATCTCTTCCGTGATAACGGCGCTGTGGGCCGTATACCCTGGCTGGTGCCCGTAAGCTGGCACGATGGCTGGCCTGAACTGGGCAACGAGGGGCATGCACCGGATACACTGCAATTACCGGCCGGTACCGGGCTGATACCTGGTATTGCAGCATCGGATGAATTTAGCCGCAGGCAAGGGGACCCCGCCCTGCCAATGGTATGGCAATGGAACCATAACCCTGATAATAACCTATGGTCCGTCACGCAGAGAAAAGGGTTTCTGCGTCTTAGTACAGGGCGCTTGGACACATCCTTTCTACTGGCCCGTAATACGCTTACGCAACGTACCATCGGCCCGGTTTGCTCCGGTACAATCAAGCTTGATGTTAGCGGCATGAAAGAAGGTGACTTTGCCGGATTGGCGTTGTTGCAGAAGCTGTATGGACTGGCAGGGGTTCAGGTAAAAAACGGTCAAAAATATATAGTAATTGAAAACGCGGTACCAGGTCTTCCAGGCAATGGTGATCCCGTATTACTAAATCAAAACACTGTATGGTTTAAAGCATCCTGCGATTTCAGGAAACTTACAGATACCGCCCGCTTTTATTATAGCCTTGATGGTAAAATATGGCGGCCAATTGGATCGGTCCTGAACATGAAATATACGCTTCCCCACTTTATGGGTTACCGTTTCGGGTTATTCAATTATGCAACAAAACAAACCGGCGGTTTTGCTGATTTTGATTACTTCCATATAAGCAAGAGTATCTCTGAAGAACAATAGCTATTCAATCAACTTACCTTGGTAAACCAATTCAAATGAAAAAAACGAGCCTTATTTTTTTAGCACTGATGCTTCTGTTGTCGTTTATAAAAGTGAGGGCGCAAACGCCTGCCATCACTTTACATGTTAACCAGCCCGGCGCAAACGTAAGCCCGACATTATACGGTTTGATGACCGAAGAGATCAATCATTCCTACGATGGGGGCTTGTATGCGGAGTTGATTCGCAACAGGATATTTAAAGATAATAAGTCAGCCCCTGAAGGATGGAGCCTGGTAAAAGATCATTCGGCTGATAGTGCATCCATCCACCTTATTGCAGCAAACGAAGAGCATATACCCATTGACGAACGCGGCTTCTCTATCAATGGTGCGCTTTCTACCTGCCTGCGGCTTACCGTTGAAAAAGTCTCCGGCAGGGTTGGCATTGCCAATGAAGGCTTTTGGGGAATTCCTGTGAAACCGTCTGCCAGTTACAGGGCTTCGTTTTATATAAAAGGAACAGCACGCAAACCGCCCTTCCGCTGGCCCTGGGAACCTAAACCGGCCACGCCTCCGCTGCCTGATATAGAAAACAATACAGCCGGACCGATAACAGTGTCAATCGAAAGTAACGATGGTAAAACGGTGTTTGCCTCAGGAACCATCAACCTGGAAAAAAACGATTCATGGAAAAAGTATGAACTTACCTTGACGACATCCGCTAACATTCAGCCAACAAAAGATGCGCGTTTTGTAATTTCTACCACGCGCACCGGTTTATATTATTTCAACCTCGTTTCCCTGTTTCCAACAACGTATAACAACCGTCCCAACGGTAACAGGGTGGATATTATGCAAATGCTGGTGAACATGAAACCAAAATTCCTGCGCTTTCCTGGAGGAAATTTTTTAGAAGGCCCTTTATTGACGGACGCTTTTCCATGGAAAACTACGCTGGGCCCGCTGGAAAGCAGGCCAGGCCATAAAGGGTCCTGGGGTTATCGGCCTTCAGATGGTATGGGCCTGCTGGAATTTTTAACCTGGTGCGAGGATATGGGGGCAGAGCCTGTTCTGGCTGTGTACGCGGGCTACTCACTAAGCGGTGATCACGTTAACGCCGGGCCATTACTTAAGCCTTATGTGGATGATGCCCTTGACGAAATAGAATATGTAACAGGTGATACCACAACATACTGGGGTGCAAAACGTGCGGCCGGCGGTCATCCTGAACCATTTAAACTTCACTACGTTGAAATTGGCAATGAAGATTGGTTTGACCGCTCCAATAGTTATGACGGCCGGTTTAAGCAATTCAGGTCAGCCATAGAAGCAAAATATCCACACTTGACGTGCATTTCAACGATTGCCGATGCACAATATCCTTCGATGAAGGTGACAGGCAAACCTGCTGAAATAGTGGATGAACATTATTACAGGGATGCTTGGGAGATGTGGGCAAACGCTTCACAATATGATCGATATGACCGCAACGGCCCTAAGATATTTGTAGGCGAATGGGCAACACGAGAAGGAGCGCCCACAACCAATTTAAACGCCGCCCTGGGTGATGCTGCATGGATGACCGGCATGGAACGAAACGCAGATCTTGTTGTCATGTCGTGTTATGCTCCACTCTTTGTAAATGTAAACAAGGCTACCGCAACAGCACCAAAAGCATGGCAATGGGATTCTGACCTGGTAGGCTATGATGCATTGAACAGTTACGGTTCGCCTTCTTATTACGTACAAAAAACCTTCAGCCATTATCTAGGTAATAAAATTGTTCCTGCAACATTTGAACATGTTCCTGTTCAAAGCCGGCCGCTTACAAAAAAAGATAGCATTGATGGAATAAAAATAAAACAGGTCCCAACACTTTTTTATTCGGCAACAATGAATGATACAACGGGGGTCATTTATTTAAAAATTGTTAATACCAAAATGAAAGAACAACCTGTACAAATAGCTATAGACGGCGTAACAGAGGTTTTACCAAATGCAACGGTTATTACAATAAAAGGTAATAAACCGGGAGATACCAACACCATTACTGACCCGCAGAAAATTATCCCGGCTACTGCTATTTTTAAAGGTGTCAGCAGGCATTTTATGTATACAGCGCCCACGCTGTCTATCATTGTGCTGCAGTTGCAAGTAAACAAAGTACATTAAAATGAATTTTATGTTTTTAATGTCATTGTTGATAGTGATGGAACTTGAAATGCTTTATTTTTCTGTTGCGCTTAACGATGATATTGAAAAACCAGATAGACTCAAGCTATTAATGGGAAAAAGCATTATTAATAAGGGGTATTTCGTAGACAAGAAAATGCAAACTGCGTTGCTTTTGGACTTAGACAATTATATAAAACAGGTCACCAATCCTTCTCCAAAGACAATAATTTACCCGCCAAAAGACCATTGACCCAATTCTCACTTGGCAAAATCAGTATAATTTTCAACAATAAAATTTCGCCAAAATGGTAAACTGATCAGGCTAATTTACTTGAATTAGAGAAGTACTCCCAAAAGGTAATCAGTAATCAGTCTTATGAGTTTTCGTTTGATATTTCTTCTTCGCAGGGTCTTCATCCATAGCCTTGTGTTTTGGCCATGAGACCCTTCTATGTTGAAATCCAAATTTAAATATTGTTCATGATGGAAATAAATGATTGTATATTCAAAAGCCGGGCAAAGGTATGCCGCCGATGTTTAATCGTTTATTTACATCGTGGGTATTCATTTTATATAAAACAT
>DASZPM010000018.1:0-3104 GCA_035550215.1 Chitinophagaceae bacterium
AGCTTTTATGGTGTACATCCATCCCTACATAAATATTCTGCCCACTGAAGTCCCTTGGCTTTTTTGATATCGCTTCCATAAAATTTAGTCTGATTAAATTTACTAAACTTCATTCGCGGATTTCAAACATACTAACTTCGGCATCACTGGCATCTCAGCCCAACAAAGCTGTACATTAAATTAAAATGGAGGGCCTATTTTTTGTGATAGAACAGGTAAACGATATAATTATAAATAATACAGCCTACGCAAAAATTGAACACGGAATCCATCACCGACAGTATCATAAGAAAACCCGCGACAATTGCGGCGGCAACAGGAAAACCAAGAAAAATAAGTACTGACGACGCGAGGGCACATAAAAAGCCCAGCCGTGAAGCGAATATTTTGGGGGCAAGGTTTATGGGTTTTTTTTGCAGGCTAAGGCAGTTTATTGCAGTTAATGCCACCAGCCTTAACGGGCTATATTGTACCTTTAATGCCGCCCTTATAAAATAATCTGTCGCAACAAGATAAATAAAAATCGTCTTAAGAGTTGTTATGAACAATGCCATAAGCACAACATTTAAAAATACAGTAAGCCGGCTTACATTACTGTCAATAAGTTCGTCGGATACGGGGCTGATAATGGCGTTCATTTAAGGGGATTTATCTTACAAAGTAACAAAATATTAATGCAGCCGGTAGTAAATAATTATTCAGCAACAGGCAGCACAAATGCCCGTTGTTTAAATACTAACGTACCCAACGTTCCAAAAGGCGTTGTTACAGGGTAATGCTAGGTAATACATAAACGTAATAAACGGGCGGTTGTATACTTTATTAGCCGTAGCAATTTTTTGCCATTAATCTTTACTGGGTAGCTACGCCAAAATAAACAAATTCGAGTTTTTTATCGCCGGTAGCCATTAGTGAATGCAGTTTGCCGGGCGGTATCCTTAAAAAGCTGCCGGGGGTTATAGTAAACTCAATTCCGTCAATAATGTATATACCGCTTCCCTTAATAAAGTAGAAACACTCCTCCATTGTAGGGTGTAAATGTTCAGCACAGTTTTCACCGGGCAAAAATTCGCCGTAGGCAAATTGCGTTAACGCTGTAGTGCTTTCGTTATTTGCCAGGAAAACATATTTTTTTCCCTGGCCGTGTGCAGTAACTTGAGCTTGCATGGTGTTTAAATGTTGCAATATCTTTTCCTCTGCCGTTGCTGCAATTTTGTTATTTTTTGCCAGTTGTTCTGTAATCCAGTCAAAGGTTTCCTCAACACCCTTTCGCAATGGCTGCGAAGGCGCCCAGCCAAGTTTTTCCTTTATCAAAGCGTTATCTGAGTTTCGGCCACGCACACCGGTAGGGCCGGGTATATTTTTTATAGTAAGGTTTTTCCCGGAAATATCAATAACCATTTTTGCAAAATCATTAATGGATATCATTTCTTCTGACCCTATATTAACCGGGCCTGTAAAATCGCTTTCCATTAACCGGCGTAAGCCATCGACGCATTCATCAACAATAAGAAATGACCTCGTTTGCCTGCCATCGCCCCAAATTTCTATAACACCGCCGTCGGGCGCTTCAGCTACTTTACGGCAAATTGCAGCCGGGGCTTTTTCCCTTCCCCCATTCCATGTACCCATGGGGCCGAAAATATTATGAAACCGCGCAACCCTAACCTGTATGCCATGATTACGCTGGTAGGTCAAAAATAACCGCTCGCTGAATAATTTTTCCCATCCATATTCACTGTCTGGCGCTGCGGGGTAAGCTGAATCTTCTGAACATTTAGGGCTATCAGGGTCAAGCTGGTTATATTCCGGGTACATGCAGGCAGAGGATGAATAAAATATCTTTTGTATATTTTTTTGTTTAGCCTCTTCAAGTACGTTCAAATTTATCAGGGCGCTGTTATGCATAATGCTGCTGTCATTCTCCCCTGTAAAAACAAACCCGGCCCCGCCCATATCTGCGGCTAACTGGTATATTTCATCCAAATCACTAGTTGTTACATTCGCCACTACTGCAGGGTTTCTCAGGTCGCCGATAATAAACTCGTCAGCATTACCATTGCCATATTCATTCTCCTTTAAATCAACACCTCTAACCCAGTAACCTTCGATTTTTAGCCTGTTTACAAGATGGCCGCCAATAAAACCGCCAGCGCCGCAAACCAATGCTTTTTTTACCATAATAAGAGTTAAGTTATAAAAAGTTTGGGCAAAGATAAACGTAATTGCCTTATTATTGCAACAACACAAATTGCTTTGCTGATATACAATGTAAAACTAATAACAACTATACAAACCCATTTAAAACTTGGACTACTCCTCTTCCGAACACTCACTGCGAGTGCCGCACTTCACCTTACTTTCTCAGCCGCTATTTTTAATTTCATAGAATAGGACGGTGGTAATTTACGCTTGTCAACCTGGTTTACTAAGTCAACAAACGCTTTATAATTTTTGTTTTTCCATGCAATATCAATAGAGGGTAGTTGCTGTTTAATCAGCAAATCCGTGGTGTATGTTTGTGCCCTTTCCAAATCAAATTTCTCCAACTCGTAAATTTTTGACATATCTCCACCTGATAGAAATATTGCTTCCTTTTTAAAGAACAAGATAAGATTATCAACGAAATCATTTGCCGGTACATTGCTTAACCGTAAATCGCTTTGAAAAAATTGGGTGAGGATTTCATTGTCTATTTCAATTTTATGTGCCTTTGCATCACTTCTGCCCAAAAAAGGGTATTTGAATTATCACGAAAGTCATGCGCGATAATGATAGTTAAATATTCAGATTGTAATTGTAAATAGTCCCGCCCTGGCTCACCAACTTGAAATTTATGTTTTTGAAATATCCCGCCTGCTTTGGTCAAAATTAGTTGACTAAATTTCATATTTTGTCGTTTTCGTATTCGACATTTACCTTCTTCGCCCAGTCCCATGGCCAACACGCACGTCTATTGATGAAGACCCTTCTATGTTGAAATCCAAATTTAAATATTGTTCATGATGGAAATAAATGATTGTATATTCAAAAGCCGGGCAAAGGTATGCCGCCGATGTTTAATCGTTTATTTACATCGTGGGTATTCATTTTATATAAAACAT
>DASZPM010000019.1:0-115128 GCA_035550215.1 Chitinophagaceae bacterium
GGTGACAGCAGTTACCCTATGGTATTAAAGCATGACCTGGTGGCTGCCCTCCCCTACCTGAAAAAGAAGTATATGACCTATGAAAGTTATAAAGACCAAACAGTGGAAGACATCTTTACCGCGGAACAGTTACAAAATGCCGTAAAGCTGGAGGCATATACCATGGAAAGCAGTGTGTTTATCAACAATGGCAAGGGCGGTTTTGAAAGAAAGGCATTACCGCGGGAGGCGCAGTTATCGCCTATGTATGGCATAACGGTGGGTGACTTTGATAAGGATGGCAAGCAGGATATTCTTATGGGGGGTAATTTTTATGAGAGCAAACCTGAAGTGGGTATTTATGATGCCAGTTATGGCGTTTTGCTGAAAGGCAACGGCAACGGAACTTTTAATACAATACCAACACAATTAAGCGGCATTTTTATTAGCGGCGCGGTAAGGGATATAAAAGAAATAAAAAGCAGGAATAGGAAATTAATGCTTATTGCATTAAATAATAGCACGGTAAAACTCATTGAAGAAAAATAGAATGACAGGCGTCAAATTTATTTTTTCGACAAGAAACAGTATCAACAATTTTATAAATATCTAAACATTATTATTATGGCGGGGGATACACTAAACGTAAATACCAAAGCGATTGAGCAAAACACATACGACGCAATTGTTATCGGTTCCGGCATTAGCGGCGGTTGGGCAGCAAAAGAACTTACTGAAAAAGGCTTAAGAGTATTGATGCTTGAGCGTGGAAGAAACCTGGAGCATATAAAAGATTATAAAACCGCCAACTTTAACCCATGGGATTTCCCTCACCGCGGCAGGGAAACACAGCAATATAAAAAAGATAATCCCGTAATATCGAGGGATTGGGCAATGTATGGTACGGCAGCGCAGGAAGGCCCTGCGCAATATTGGGTGAACGAAAAGGAAAGCCCTTATGTGGAAGTGAAGCCATTTACATGGTGGCGCGCGTACCAGTTAGGCGGCCGTTCAATTTTATGGGGCCGGCAAAGCTACCGCTGGAGCGATATTGATTTTGAAGCCAACGCTAAAGAGGGTATTGGTGTTGATTGGCCAATTCGTTATAAAGACCTGGAAAAATGGTATGATTATGTAGAAACATTTGCAGGTATAAGCGGCTCAAAAGAAGGGCTGCCGCAATTACCGGATGGCCATTTTTTAAAGCCGATGGATTTGAACTGTGTTGAAAAAGATGTTGCCGCAAGAATAAAAGAATATTACAAGGGTAACCGTCACATGTTTATAGGGCGCGTAGCAAATTTAACAGAAGCCATCCCGGGCAGAACGCAATGCCAGTTCAGGAACAGGTGTTGGGAAGGTTGCCCTTTTGGCGGGTATTTCAGCACCCAGTCTTCAACATTGCCTGCTGCCATGAAAACAGGAAAATTAACCGTGCGCCCATGGAGCATAGTAACACGAATCCTGTACAACAAAGACACCAAAAAAGCCACCGGTGTTGAAGTGCTGGATGCTGAGACAAATAAAACATACACATTCAACTCAAAAATTGTTTTCTTAAATGCATCTGCATTAAACTCCGCATGGGTATTAATGAACTCTGCAACAGAAGTGTGGCCTGAAGGCTTAGGCAGCAGCAGTGGAGAGTTAGGTCATAATGTTATGGACCACCATTATATGCTGGGTGCACAAGGCACTGTTGACGGCTACCTGGATAAGTATTATTACGGCAGAAGGGCTAATGGTTTTTATATACCGCGCTTTGCCAATTTATTTGGAGATAAACGTGATTTTTTAAGAGGCTTCGGCTACCAGGGCAGCGCAAGCAGGCAGGGTTGGGGGCACGATGTGGCTGAATTAAGTATTGGTGGTGATTATAAAGAAGCCATTTCAGAACCCGGTGGCTGGAGCATTGGCGCAACGGGCTTCGGTGAAATACTTCCCTACCATGAAAATAAAATTTACCTGGATAAAAATGTAAAAGATAAATGGGGCCTGCCCGTATTAGCCATGGATGCGGAGTTAAAAGAAAACGAACTAAAGATGCGCAGGGATATAGTGAAAGAGCTTGTTGCAATGTTTGAGGCGGCCGGTGTAAAAAACATTACTACGTGGGATAGTGCGTATTATATTGGACAAGGCATACATGAAATGGGCACAGCGCGAATGGGTACGGACGCAAAGACCTCTGTTTTAAATTCTCATAACCAGATTTGGGACGCGAAAAATGTATTTGTTACAGATGGGGCGGCAATGGTTTCGTCAGCCTGTCAAAACCCTTCACTCACTTATATGGCCTTAACAGCAAGAGCAGCGGATTTTGCTGTGAGTGAATTAAAAAAAGGGAGCTTATAATTCAAAAACCATATTATTAATAGTAAAAAATACAATTAATTATATTACCTTACAGGTGATTAGAACTGCATTTTCACTCCTTCATAAAGATTGCTAGTATGCTTGTCAAAACCAAAATTGCATGCACTATACTGCTATACTGTTATGCAATACAACTATCGGCACAAAAAACCTCCTACCCTTTTTCCCGTATTGATATTTCCCAGGGGCTGTCACATAACCGAATAACGTGTATTCATAAAGATCACAAAGGCTTTATGTGGTTTGGCACTATAGCAGGGCTAAACAGGTATGATGGTTATGTGTTTAAAGTTTTTACTCACGACACACAAGATTCGCTTTCGCTGGCCGATAATTATATTGAACATATATATGAATTGCCGGGCGAAAGGCTTTTTATACAAAGCCGCGATGTGAGCAGTATTTACAACCCCGCGACAGAAGAATTTACCCCGGCAAATAGCTTTTTAATCCAATATGGGCTGCCTGCATGGCCGGTAAACTGTATTATTAAAACAGGTGAAAGTTTTTGGTTTTTATATGCTAATGGCGCTTTGTATAAGCTGGATGATAAAGGAAAAGTAGTTCATATTAACACTAACTATAAAAAAGCCTCTCAGCTAAACGAAAGCAGTATTACCAATATTACAGCAGGCGCGACTAATAATGTGCTGGCGGTATTTGCCAACGGCACAGTGGAAAGCATTAATTCGGCAACCAATAAAATTGTTTTTTACACAGAGAGTATTCAAAAACAATTGGAAAACCATAACTACAGTTTTTCGGTATACGCCGACAGGCAAAATGATATTTGGCTATATGTACCAACAATGCCCGTTGGCGCTTTTTATTATAACAGCGCAGCAAACAGGGCGGAAAAACTTTCAAAAGAAAATGGCAGGCTAAATAACAATATCATAAGTGGTATTGTGCAGGATGACCGCGGCAGAATATGGATAGGCACCGATCACGGTGGCGTTAACCTTGTAAATAAAACAAATTTAGCAGTTGACTATCTTAAGAACCGGGAAGACGATAACACAACGCTTTCGCAAAATGTTATAACAACACTTTATTATGACAATGGTGGGATAATATGGCTGGGTACATACAAAAGAGGCATTAACTACTATAATGAAAACATTACAAGGTTTCCGTTATACAAACATTTGTTGTCAGACAAAAATAGTCTTAGTTACGATGATGTTAACCGTTTTGTAGAAGATGACAGCGGTAATTTATGGATAGGCACTAATGGTGGCGGCCTGCTGTATTTCGACAGAAAGAAAAATAAATTTACTGAATATAAGCATGACTCGTCTGATATTAATACAATATCGAATGATGTTATTGTGAGCCTGTGGATAGATCACGAAAAGAAATTATGGATTGGCTCATATTTCGGTGGCCTTGATTGTTTTGACGGAAAAAATTTTATACACTACAGGCACGACGACAAAAACCCGGGAAGCCTGACAGAAGACAGGGTGTGGGAAATATACGAGGATAAAGATTTAAACCTTTGGGTAGGTACATTCAGCGGCGGGCTGGACAGGTTTAACCGCGCCAAAAAAGTGTTTTATCATTATCCCAAAGGGCCAAATTCAGTTTCTTCAAATTACATTTCTTGTTTTGCTGAAGATGCACAGGGTAATTTATGGGTGGGATCGGATGCGGGAATAGATGTGTTGCAAAAACAGACCGCCAAATTCGTCCATTTTTCTACTGCCAACAGCGCACTTATTAATAATGATATTATTTCTCTGTTGCATGATAAAGACAATAATATTTGGATTGGTTCCCGCAATGGCCTTTGTGTATTTAATGCAAAAAAAGCAGGGTTTCAATGCTTTACAACCCAGGACGGGCTGCCCGATAACAGCATCCTGAATATTATACAGGACAACGCAGGGAAAATATGGGTAAGTACACCAGACGGGCTTAGTAAAATTACATTTACAAATATTGATGATGCAATAAAAATAAAATGTAAAAACTACGATGAGATGGACGGCCTTCAAAGCCGCGACTTTAATGAGAATGCCGCATATAAAACACGTGCAGGGGAACTGGTTTTTGGCGGCGCAAAAGGCTTTAATATTTTCGACCCCGCCAGCCTGAAAGAAAATAAGTATGTGCCACCTGTTGTGTTTACTGACTTCCAGTTGTTTAATAAAAGCCTGTCAGTAGGTGAGCAGGTAAAAAAGCATATTATTTTACCCGAAGCCATTGCAGAAACAAAAAAAATTACTTTAAACTATAATGAAAACGTTTTTTCAATTGAATTTGCTGCCCTGAGTTTTGATAATACAGAAAAAGACAAGTATGAATTTAAACTGGAGGGATTTGATAAGCAATGGCTTACTGCCAACGCCAAAACCCGCCGCGCTACATATACCAATCTTGATGCAGGTGAATACGTTTTCCGGGTTAAGGCGTCAAACGACAACGAATTATGGAATAACGCGGGTGCTTCAGTTCTTATAACGGTGTTACCCCCTTTTTGGAAAACAACCCCTGCATATATTACTTATGCGTTGTTATTTATGGGCGCGCTGTTTTTAGCCCGTAAGGCTGTAATAAACCGTACACATGCCCGCTTTGCCCTGGAGCAGGAAAGAAAGGAAGCGCACAGGCTGCATGCGCTGGATATGTTAAAAATAAAATTTTTTACAAATGTCAGCCATGAGTTCAGAACCCCGTTGTCGCTTATATTAACGCCGCTTGATAAAATTATAAGGAACACTAATGAGCCGGAACAAAAAAAACAATTGCAGCTTATAAAGCGTAATGGTAAACGCATGCTTAACCTGGTTAACCAGCTACTCGATTTCAGGAAGATTGAAGTGCAGGAGTTAAAGCTAAATTTACAACAGGGGAATGTGGCGCGATTTATCAGGGATATTTCCTTTTCTTTTACTGATATAGCTGAAACAAAACACATTCAATTTAACTATACATCAAACAAAGAAAACTGTATAGCATTGTTTGATACCGGCAAGCTTGAGCGTATATTGTTTAACCTTTTGTCAAATGCTTTTAAATTCACGCCGGAAAAAGGAAGCATATCCGTAAACATTGCTTTTACGGTAAAAGATTCAATTGTTAATACTGAAATAAAAGTTATAGATACAGGCATTGGCATTCCACCGGAAAAATATGAAAAGATATTTGACCGGTTTTTCCAGGATGAATTACCTGATACGATTCTTAACCAGGGCAGCGGCATAGGCCTTGCAATAACGCGGGAATTTGTGCGGCTTTATGGTGGCGCCATCACTGTTGAAAGCGAAGTTGATAAGGGCTCCTGTTTTACCGTAGTACTGCCGTTAAAAGAAGTAACGGAAGTTGCTAATTGCACCGGTATTAAATTACTTGAAGATGAAGATGATGAAGTTTTGGATGGGAGTAACAACGGGGCTTTAAAAACCCACGCAGCAAAAAATAAAACAACACAAAAGAAAAGGCCGGTTGTACTTTTAGTAGAAGACAATGAGGATTTTTTATTTTACCTGAAAGATAATCTTAATGAATTTTACCACGTTGCAGATGCAACTGATGGCAAAAAAGGCTGGCAAAAAGTACTGTCAGAACACCCGGATATTGTTGTAAGTGATGTAAGTATGCCGGTTATGGATGGAATAACTCTTTGTAAAAAGATAAAAGCCGACCCGAGAACAAGACATATACCGGTAATTTTTCTTACTGCGATGGCTGATGAGCAAGCACATGTTACAGGGTTGGAAACAGGCGCATCGGATTATATAACCAAACCATTTAATTTTGAAATTATGCTCTCAAGAATAAGAAATATTCTCATGGAGCAAAAAAATCTTAAAAAAGCCTATAACAAGCAGGTTGAAATAAAATCACCTGTGGTGGAGGTGCAGACACAGGATGAAAAATTTATGCAGCATGTACTTGAGATAGTAGAAAAAAATTTATCAAACCCGGGGTTCTCTGTTGAAGCGCTTAGCCGGGAGTTATACATGAGCAGGGTTGCTGTTTACAAAAAGATATTTATTTTAACGGGTAAATCACCTATTGATTTCATTCGTTCTATACGCCTGGAAAGGGCAGCGCAATTACTTTACAAGAGTGATATGAGTATTGCTGAGGTTGCATACGAGGTTGGGTTTAATAATCCGAAATATTTTTCAAAATTCTTTAAGGCTGAATTTAATATCGTCCCGTCCGAATATGCACATAAAAAGAAAATGCAGGTACAGGAATAAAATTCAGGGATGCTTCATCTGCTATATAAAGCTATAAAATCAACCGGAATGCCGGGTTTTCGTTACACCATCATTAAACTGCAGCCCCTTATGTCGCTATTATCCAGCCTGCCCCATATTTCAAAACTGCCGTCATCATAAATTATTCCCGCATCATCCACCGCAATAAATGCACAACTGTCAATGTTAGCAAGGTCAATAATGTTTAATACCCCTTTACCCGTTTCAGTTACCGTTAAAGGATCCTCTTCATTCCGCACCAACACCTTCATCCATGGCGGGCAGTGAAACCGCCCCCCTCCTTTTGAATACGCCTGGCTGAGCAATTCAGTCATCCCATATTCCGAATGAATATGCTTCATCCCAAAAGCATCCGCCAGTTCACTATGCATTTCCTGCCTGGTAAGTTCCTTTCTCCTCCCCTTCATGCCCCCGGTTTCCATTATCACTGTGTGTTTTAACTGCATAGGGTACTTCTCTGCAAAATCAAGCAGGGCAAAAGTTACCCCTATCAATAAAGTTGGTTGCCCTTTTTCCTCCAGTTCACGCAGCGTTTCAGCCAGCTTGTCAAAATCATACAGGTAAAAGCCGCTCTCCGCGTGACCGGAAAGCTTTATCAAATCATCAACCATTAACACAAGGGATGAGCCCGTTCTTTCCAAATAGCTGGGCAACAATCCTAAAATGCACCAGTTTTTAATGCTGCCGTAAAAAAGTTCAAAAGCCTTCATAAAACTTTGCCTGTACAGGCTGATGCTTTTTACATAATGATGGCTGTTTACCGTTTGTGTAGTACCGCTGCTTGTGAAAACGGTTTCGGATTCAAACTGCCCTGTGGTGATGGTGTGTGTTTTAAAAAAAGAGACTGGCAAAAAGGGTATTTGGGCAACTGATTTTATTTTACCCGGCCCAATACCTAAAATACTACACCAGTGCCTGTACACGTTATTATGCTGATACTGGTGCCTGAAAAGCCACAGCGCTTTTTCCTTAAACGACAGGTTACCGGTGAAAATATTGTTAACAAACTCATGCTGTTCCATCCGGCGATGATTTGTTTTGTTTAAATTTGATGGCGAAAGTAACAAAGATGAAAGTAAAAGTATTGATAGCAGCGGTAATATTAGGCGCAGTTGTTTGGGCAGCATGCAATAAAAACACATTCGCTACCACACCAAAATTGGTTTTTAAAGGCATAAATGGAAACGAGTTTGTGCAAAACCAGCTTGTAAATTTTGATTTGCAGGTTACTGATAAAGAGGGCGACCTGCAGGACAGTATGATTTTTGTGCAGAGGGTAAGCCTTGTTTGCCCTGACCTTAACTTTACCCAGGGCTATGATATTCCCACAAACGTAAAAAAAGCCAACCTTAAGGCTGATCTGTCGGTTACATTTATCTATGGCAACCCTGACGGGTATCATACACAACTTGAAGCGTGCAGCCAAAAAACCGACACAGCATATTTCAGGTTCTGGATTAAAGACAATGCCGGCCACGTGAGCGATACAGTAGAATCACCAAAGATTGTGCTGATAAAATAATGCGCTTTTTAAAAAACTTAGGCATCTCCATTTTTTTTGGCAATTACTTCTATGGCATTTGCACAGTCGCATTGTCAATAGAAGCAAGTTTGCAACAGTATTACCCGTTAAACAACCCTGCGTGGTACATTTTTGTTTTTTCCGCGTCAGTTGTTTATTACACTTACGCTTACATGGGCGATGTTCCCGCCAGCGCCCATGACACGTTAAACAAACGCACCCAGTGGTATATTAAAAACCGCGGTGCTATATCTGTTGCAAGAACAGTATTTTACATCATCACCGCCTGCAGCGCAGCCTTTATTATTTACAAGTTTGGCGGCAATATTTTTAAAATAAAATTTTGGCAATGGTTAGTAATAGCTTCAGTACCCGCTGTAGCACTGCTGTATTACGGGCCGCCCTTTGAAAGCTTTAAGCACTACAACCTGCGGCAGACCGGCTGGCTTAAGCCTTTCATCATAGGCTATGTTTGGGCAGGCTCTACCACCATTTACCCGCTTATATTTTACCAGGTTGAAACCGGTTACCCATACACCATTACTTATATTGGCCTGCTGCTTTTTATAAAAAACCTGATGTACATATCTGTACTGGGCATCATGTTTGACATTAAGGACTATGCTGCAGACCACAACAGGCAATTAAAAACATTCGTGGTGCGCGTAGGCCTTCGTAAAACGCTTTTTTATATTATCCTGCCTCTCGCGGCTTTAGGGTTTTTAAGCTTCGCGGTATTTGCATTTTTTAATCATTTCGGGTGGGTACGTATTTTATTTAATTCGGTGCCATTTATCCTGCTGCTGTGGGTAGGTTATTCCATGCACCAGCGCAGAAGCATAATGTACTATCTTGTAGTAATAGACGGTTTAATGCTGTTAAAAGCCATTTGCGGCATTTTAGGCATGGAGATAATCGGGTAATTTTGCTCCGGTGATGTGATTGAGAAGGTGATAGCAGCGCACAAAACGTATAAGTTGAGTATATTGCAGGCTTTAAATTTAATACACCAGTTTAGTTGGTTTCACGGGTAATTTTAAAATTTTCGTCATGGCAAAAGAAAAAAAAGCAAAGCAGAAACAAAAATCTATTCTAACAAGCCAATCAATGGCTTTTTTTAAATCATACATTAACAACCCCTCGCCTGTCGGCTTCGAAAGTGGCGGTCAAAGGTTATGGCTTGATTACATGAAGCCTTATGCAGACACACAGTTTACCGATGCCTACGGTACCGCGGTAAGTGTGATAAATCCACAGGAACCATTCAGGGTTGTGATTGAGGCACATGCAGACGAGATTAGCTGGTTTGTTAATTATATAACCGACCAGGGGCTGATTTATCTTAAAAGAAACGGCGGTGTTGACCACCAGGTTGCACCGGCTAAGCGTGTAATCATTCACGGCAGAAAAGGCCCGGTAAAAGCGGTGTTTGGCTGGCCGGCCATACATACACGGCTGAGCAATACCGACCAGAAAGAAACACAACCCAAAGTGGATAACCTCTTCCTGGATTGCGGCGCACGCAGCAAAAAAGAAATTGAAGAACTCGGCGTACATATAGGCGCAGTAGTTACTTATGAAGAAGGTTTTGATGAACTGGCTTTTGACTATTACATAGGCCGTGCTTTTGATAACCGTGTAGGCGGTTTTATGATTGCTGAAGTTGCAAGATTACTTAAGGAGAATAAAAAGAAGTTGCCTTATGCCCTGTACGTGGTAAATGCCGTACAGGAAGAGATTGGGCTTAGGGGTGCTGAAATGATTGCGCGCCGCATTAAACCTGATGTTGCCATAATTACAGATGTAACACACGATACGCAAACGCCGATGATAAACAAGGCGGTTGAGGGCGATATAGCCTGTGGCAAAGGCCCTTCGCTGGCGTACGGTCCGGCAATACAGAACAAGCTATTACATTTTGTAGAGGAAGTTGCAGAGAAAAATAAAATACCGGTGCAATGGCGGGCATTAAGCCGCAGTACCGGCACTGATACAGACAGTTTTGCTTATGCAAATGACGGGTGCCCTTCTGTGCTCATCTCAATCCCGCTGCGTTATATGCATACCACGGTAGAAATGATTCACAAAAGCGACATTGAAACTACCATCCAGTTGATGTATGAAACGCTGCTGGCACTTACGCCCCAAACTAACCTGAGCTATTTGTAAAGGTTATGCCTGAAGGCGGATTATTGGTTATGATTGCCCGGCGCGATTGCTTCCATTATTCTTTTATTATTCACGCAGCAATAAACATTTGTTTAAGCATTGTTGCGTAAGTTTGACATTACATACAGCATATTGAGTAAAGACGATAAATATTCATGACATACCAGTTTTTTAAATACCAGGGTACCGGCAACGACTTTATAATGCTTGATGCCCGCAACCGGTCTACAGAGTTAACAAGCCGGCAGATAAGCCGCCTCTGTGAGCGGCGTTTTGGCATTGGGGCGGACGGCATAATTATGATTACCGAAAAGCCCGGTTACGATTTTGAGATGATTTATTATAATGCTGATGGCAGCCAGAGTATGTGCGGCAATGGTGGCAGGTGCTCCGTTAAGTTTGCACATCACCTTGGCATACACAAATCTGAGTATCACTTTTTGGCAATAGACGGAGAGCACAAGGCGGTAATGGCTGACCGTGGCTGGGTAAACCTGAAAATGAAAGACGTGCATGGAATTACCAAACATTATAATGACTCCGTGCTGAATACGGGCTCACCTCATTATGTTAAGCCTGTGGCAGACATAAAAAATTATGATGTTGTACGGGTTGGAAAGCTGATTCGTTACAGCGAAGAATATGGTAAGGAAGGCATAAATGTAAATTTTGTGGAAGATGATGACCGCAGCATTTTTGTACGCACGTATGAACGTGGCGTAGAAAACGAAACCCTGAGTTGTGGCACGGGTGTTACGGCTGCTGCGCTGGTAAATGCCCACAACGACAATGGGTTTAACAGGGTTGAAATTGAAACTCTTGGCGGCCACCTGGCAGTGGAATTTGATAAAACCGGCGAAGAAGATTTTGAAAACATCTGGCTTTGCGGACCTGCTGAATTTGTATTTAAAGGGGAAGTTGACATAGCATAACAATACCCCCGGTAATGTACTATTATGGAATTTAATGAGCATACACCTGTTGACGCAGGCATAGAAAAAAAATTAACCGTTGACAGTTTTACCATACGCGTGTACGGCATTTTGATGGACAGCAACAAACGCGTTTTATTAAGCGATGAATTTATAAGGGGCGATTATTTCACCAAGTTACCGGGTGGCGGGATGGAATTTGGTGAAGGCACGAGGGATTGCCTGAAGCGGGAATTTATGGAAGAAACAGGCCTTGATGTTACCATTGGCGAACATATTTATACCACGGATTATTTTCAAATATCGGCTTTCAATAAAAAGAACCAGATAGTTTCCATTTATTACTACGCCCATGCTAAAGAGCCGGTAAACGTGGTATCCAAAACAATACCTTTTGACTTTACACCGGAACAGGTGAGTGACCCCAACGGCCAAAGCGAAGTTTTACGGTGGATAGAATGGGATGACCTGTCTGAGGACAGTGTAAGTTTGCCTATTGACAAAATTGTTGTAAAGATGATAAAAGGCAATTAAGCCTGCCTTAGTATGACCGAACCGTGCTAATACACCACATTATAATTTTCTTACCTGTACATCCTTATACCAAACTTCCCCACCATGGTCTTGCAATGCAATATGCCCTGACGTGAAAGTGCCAAAGCCCGGCATATTTTTAAACTTACTGCCTGCAATTAGTTTTTTCCAGTTATCATCCCATAAAGTGGTTGTTAATACGCTGACCCTGTTGAGTATAACTTCCAGCTTACCGTGGTCGCTGATTATTTCTGTCTCATTCCACAACCCTGGTGGCATACCGGGATGTGTTTTGCAGGCTATAAGGTCGTATAAATCGGCTACCTGGTGTTTAGGGCTGTGCGCGTCCTCAGCTCCGGTTACATCAAGCACCTGTATTTCGGGCCCGGTGTACCATGTCTCCGGGTATTTTTTCTTATCATCCTGCACATAAAATAAAATGCCGCTGTTGGTATTTTTAGCAACCTTCCAGCGCAGGGTAAGGTCAAAATTGCCGAAGGTGTCTTTAGAAATCAGGTCGCCACCGCCTTGTGTTTGGTAACCCTTTTTTTCTCCCGGTTTAAGATGGATAGCGCCGTCATCAATATTCCAGGCATTACCCGCCGAACTATCTCCATAGCTGTGCCAGCCATTAAGTGTTTTGCCATCAAACAGATTTACCCAGTTAGTGTCAAATGCTCCTTGTTTAACAGACCGGGTGGAATCGCTTACAGTTAATTTGTTTTTGCTTTGAGGTGCAGAACCGCAGGCAGTTAGTAAAAAAGATATAATGCCTGCTAAAGCCAGGTATCTCATATTAGTAAGTTTTCATATACCAATGCACTGCGAATTTACAGCCATATTGATTTTAACATACACCCAAAATTTAAAGAAAAGTTATAACTGGCGACTATTGGTTCGAGAGATTCAATCCGGCCTGCTGTGGTTTAAGCCTTATGCGTGAACCTGCAAACAGCAATATAAAACCTGCTGCTACTGCAATAGTCCGCACTGGCCACCACGCCGGGTATGGAAGGAACGCCGGCAAGTTGAATAATGGTTCGCCCGCTCCCACTCTCAGGAACAGGGAAACGCAAAAGGCAAGAACAGAGCCTGTTGTATTGGTTTTTGAATGAAACAGTACCATTACAAGTTGAGGAAAGAGTATTACAAATACAAGGTCACTGGTGAAAAACCATAATGCCTGCACGCTCTCCACCTTTAGCGCCATCCAGGTAGCCGCGATGCCCAATGTAATGATAGAGATGCGTACTATTTTTTGCAGCCGCTCAACAGGCGCGCCGGGTGAAATAAGCCGCAGGTACCAGTTCCATGTAAACATAGAACCTGCAGAAAGAATAGAGGAACTGAAGCTGGACGTAACTGCACCCACTATGGCCACTAACCCAAGCATACCTGCCCAAAACGGCACAAGCTGGTGAAACATAAGGGGCACCGCCATAGATGGGTTTGGCAGCCCGCTTTTCCAGTACACTACGGCAACAATGCCAAATAGTAATGGCGGCACCGTGAGTACAATAGTGGCAATGCCCGCGATAATAGATTGCTGCCTTGCACTTTGCGGGGTGCGGCAGGATAGCACCCGCTGAAAGTAACAGTTCCAGGGTATGCCGCCAAACACCAGCATAGCGGCAGTATCCCACCAGCCACTAATGCCGCCCACGGTCCAGAAACTGTTTGTATGAAGCGGTGGTAAAAACGTTGCCGCCTCTCCTTTAATAATATGGTACTGGCTCCACGCCTGCCCAATACCACCAGCGAATTTAAAAATAAACGCAAGCCCTGCCACAAGCCCTATGGGAATAAAAAGAAGCTGGAACGCATCAGTATAAGCAACTGCCCACATACCGCCAAGCATAGTATAAAAAGTAACTATGGCCGCTGAAATTAATATGGACGTGGCCAAGTCAATATTCAGCAATACCCCGAAAGTGGCGCCCATGGCAACGAGCAGTTCAGCGCTCCAAAAAATTTCGCCCAATAACGCCGGCAATGATAACACAGCCGCCCATTTTTTACCGAACCTTTCTTCAAAAGGGTCAATAAGTGTGGTATAACCGCGTGCCCGCATTATACGTGCAAAAAAAATACCCCCCAAAATAAGGCTCAACCCAAAACCAACACCACCCTGTATGGCAGAAGCAAGGCTGTTAAAGGCACCTTCAGCAGTGCCAAGAATGTATCCCCCGTCAACCCATGTTGCGGTCATGGTCATCACAGCCAGCCACAGGGGTACGCCGCGCCCGGCCAATATCATGTCTGACGCCGAGCCTTTTTTCATCTTTCGCGATGCAAACCATCCTATATAAATAAAAATGGCATAAACAAAAAGTATTATGCATACTCCACCCCAGTGTATGCTGCTTTTCATGTTTTATTTTGATTGATAAAAGATGAGTGGTTAAGTAACAGGCCGCCTTTAATCAATGCAATTTCCCGGGAAGAGACGGTCTAAAAACAATAAATCCTTTAAATTTCATCATCCCCTATAACCCTTATTACTTTGCACGGGTTACCGGCAGCCAATACCCCCGACGGGATATTTTTCGTAACAACACTTCCCGCGCCGATAACCGTATTGTCGCCAATAGTTACCCCCGGCAGAATAACAGTGTTTCCTCCTATCCATACATTATTACCAATCGTTACCGGGCGCGCATATTCAAGGGCGGCTTTGCGCCTTGCATGGTTAAAAGCATGGTTAACGGTATAAATGCTTACGTTGGGGGCAAGCAATACGTCATCACCAAAGCGAACCGGCGCTTCATCAAGAATGACACAATTAAAATTGGAAAAAAAATTTTCGCCAAGGTGTATGTTGTAGCCGTATTCAACAAAAAAGGGTTGCTCTATTAAAAACTTTTTGCCAACAGTGCCTAACACTGCTTTTATGATTTTTCCTCTTTCTGCAAGTTGTGAAGGAAGCAGGTGGTTATGAATATGCATCTGTTCTTTTGCCCGGTCCCTTTCCGCTACCAGTTCAGGCACATACGCATCATACAACTCACCGCTCATCATTTTTTCTTTTACAGTTTTCATATAACTAAAAGCAGGTGATTTTTGAATGAAGCTTAAATATATGATTCTTTTCTGCGAATAAGTAAGAAAATATCGGCAACTATATTGGCCGCCGGAATGATGATGAGATTATACATCTTACTCAAATTTTTTGCAGGCCAAGACCAGGTTTTGGTGGAATAGACATCACGCCATCTTTCAATATAAACCCGCCTGTTACCACGTCTTCGGCAAGGTCGAAACTACCGTCAAGATCAATGAATTTGGTATGAGGGCAAACAAATGCCAGGTGCAATGCGGCTGTAATGCTGATGATACTCTCGTCATTGCAGCCCCACATAAGACCGATATTATTATTTTGTGCGATTCCGGCAATGGCCAACGCCTCCTGTATTCCGCCGCATTTCATCAGCTTGATATTAAAGAAACCACAGGCTTTTGGCTGTGCCGCCAGGTTAACTGCATCTCCCGCATCAATTAATGATTCATCTGCAGCCACCAATTGTTTTATATCCTCATCCAATGCGCGCATCAAAGCCTCCTCCCCTTTTTTAAAGGGCTGCTCAATCAACCTGATGCCCAGGTGTTTAACCCTGTTATAAAACCATTGCATTTGCGGGCCTGAATAGCCCTGGTTCATATCAATGATAATATCAACCCCATAACCGTACACCTCACGCAGTTTTACCAGCCTTTCCACATCCTCTTCCGGTGCAACGCCAAGCTTTACTTTTAAAATTTTAAACTTGCGGCCTAAATAATCCCCCGCTTCTTCCAGGGTTTCGTTTACTCCCTTAATGCCTATGGTGATGGAAGTGGGCATCTCAATTATTTTTTGCCCCCATAACTGCACTATGGGGATGCCAAGCGATTGCGCGTATAAGTCGTACAGGGCCATATCAAGCCCAATGCGTGCCGAGGGGCTTCCTGCAAACACAATTGCCACCTTAGCCAGTACCTCGTCAAAAACGCTGCGGCTGCTTATATCCGTGCCACATAACCATTCCGCTTTACCGGTTTCAAATGCTTCCATTGCATGCTCAAGTGTCTCACCCATCACCTCGTAACTCGGGTTAAATGCCCCATAGCCTATGCTGCCGTCATCAGCCGTTATTTCAATAATGCCGTTTTCAACAACATCAATTGTTTTAAAAGCAATGGAGTATGGTTTACTTAAGCGTAAGTTTCGCTTTGCGATATTGACAGATTTTATTTTCATGGGCGCACATAATTTTTGATGATACCTGCCAGTTCTGCCCCGCCTTCTTCCAATGGCAATACTACCGGTATGCCAAACTGCTGCCGGTATTTTTCTTTGTATGCAAGTGCCTCTTCTATGGTTAAGTGTTCTGTATTTAAGGCAATAGCAAGCACTTTTGAGCCATACAACTGTATGAGGCCGATTTCCCTCTCAAGCGATATTTCAATTTTTTCCTCTTCCCTGCCTTCAAAATAAATCCTTGCAGGCGCGTGTAGCAATACCACCCCTTTGCTTTGCGCCGATAGCAATGCCTCGGCGCCGCATGGGCCGCTGGGATTGCACAAAGAGGATTGCCCTTCAATAAATATCACGTCCGCCCCTGTTTCTTTGTAACACGTAACAACAGCATTCTCCAATTCCCCCGAAACAAAATCGTTGTACGTTGTATCGAGTATAAAACCGTATTTGTGCCCCTGCAGCCAGCCTGTCTGGCCAGTGAAAATCATTTCCGCCTTCAACCCTGCGCTACGGCTGGCTTCCATAGCCAGTACACAGGTTGTTCTTTTACCAATGGCACAATCGGTACCCAATACGGCAATCACTTTGGCAGGTATTGTATAAATTTCACCAGTCCAGAATTTTAGCTGTTCTTTCGGGCGTGGTTTACGAATGTCAATCAATTTTACATCATACCTGCCTGCCAGTTCCACCAGTTCAGGTATGTCATTTAAAAACCGGTGCAGGCCAGACACGATTGACATTCCTGCAGCAATGGCGGCTTTAATATCTTCCAGCATTTCGGGCGGTAAAACGCCACCGGGCAAAGCAATGCCTATGATGGCATACATGGCTTTTTGATGGCTACCGCCTGCAAATTCTTCAACAGATGCAAAAACAGGTATATTCCTGTTTTTTTTATCAAGCACCTCACCGGCATCCCTGCCTGCACAGGGTTTGTCAATAACCGCAGTTATATTGTAACGGGCGGAGGTGCGTATTAACCCATGCGCTGTTTTTGCATTGGATGTATCAAGCATACCGGCGGTAAGCAGTATCGCGTTTTCTTTCATAAACAGTAACAATTATGTATGCCGGCAATTTTGAAAACGATATGCCGGTGGCAAAACAAGATAGATAAAAAATACATGGCGGGAAAACAAAATAAAATTACCCGTAAAAGTTTTTCGTGGTGTGTGAAACGATTTAAAAGCAGTGTTTGATGCTAATCCTTTAGCACAGTATAGCAAAACGCGATAACCCCTGAACGAAATGTTTTTATTTTATTAAGCTGCAGGTGCACATGGTTATTTATGCCGGTAAAAAAAGTTCTTCCACTTCCTAATATTACCGGGTGAAGCCATAAAATGTATTCATCTATAAGTGCATTACTCACCAGGCTTTCAACCAGCTTCCCGCTGCCCAATACCATCATATTTTTACCCGGCCCTTGTTTTAGGCTGGCCAAAGTTTTATACACGTTTTTTGTAACCAGTGTTGAATTTTGCCATTGCAGCGGCATATTTTTTCTTGAAAAAACTATTTTGGTATAGTTGTTCATCATGTCCGCAAAAGCAATGTCCCCACGGTTAGCGGCTATTTCTACTGAGCGGGCCGGCCAATATGCAGCCATGGCATCATAGGTATAATGCCCGAGCAGCAACGTATCAGCGTTACTTAATTGCATGCCAAACCATTCAGCCATGTCTTCCGTCCATTTCTCCAAATGCCAGTCAAGTTCGCCGCCCGGCCCTGCCATAAAACCGTCCAGCGTAATATTCATTGATACAATTATTTTTCGCATGCATGCCTGTTTCTGCATCTGTGTTGTTATAGCATAGCCGATACAAAAATATTCTTAAGTACAGGCCTTTGCCACGCCCGGATGTGACTAATTACAGGGGTAATTGCGACAAGGATTTGTTTGGGGAGAATTATTCTAATTTATTAAATGGCAATTTCAAAACAAAGCATACAAGAGTATGCAGCATTACAAAACTAGGCACTCAACTTATTTTGCCAGGCTTTGTATTACATCATATTTGGTTACTATGTGGTAGTCGCCCTTTTCATCCTTTGCAAGCACAGCGCCATTTTCCCTGTTCATCAAACTGCCAAGCCGTTCAACAGGGGTATCAAAAGCAACAACAGGGTAAGGTTTCTCCATCACCGTTTCAACGGCGGCAGATTTTATATCGCCATCATTAAACACCTTCTGAAAAAGGCCGCCTTCACTTACAGCACCCATTGAGTCTCCGTTACGCATAACCGGAATATGTTCAATATCATATTTTTTCATCAGCTCCACTGCCTGGGCTACCGTTGCCGATGGCTCAACGGTTATCAATTTTTTACCTGCCCTTGTATTTACAATGTCCTTAAAAGTTTTTACTTCCAAAAAGCCGCGCTCCATCATCCACTGGTCGTTATAAATTTTAGCTACGTAACGGCTGCCGTGGTCATGAAAAATACATACTACCAAATCATCTTTCTTCAACCGGCTTTTTAACTGCATCAAGCCCTGCAAACAACTGCCGGCGCTGTACCCGCAAAACAGGCCTTCTTCTTTAGCAAGGCGTCTTGCCATTACAGCGCCGTCTTTATCCGTCACCTGCTCAAAATGGTCAATCACGCTCATGTCATAATTCTGCGGCACAAAATCTTCTCCAAAACCTTCGCTTATATACGGGTGAACTTCGTTCATGTCTGCCTCGCCCGTTTTGAAATATTTTGTCAGCAGGCTGCCGTAAACGTCAATCGCCCATACCTGTATTGCAGGGTTCTGCTCCTTTAAATACATTGCCGTACCTGTTACGGTGCCGCCAGTGCCTGCCGTGCAAACCAAGTGGGTTATTTTACCGCCTGTTTGCTTCCATATTTCAGGGCCGGTAGTTTCATAATGCGCCAGCCGGTTGGCAAGGTTATCGTACTGGTTACATAAAAACGAATTAGGGATTTCTTTTTCCAGCCTTCTTGCCACAGAATAGTAACTACGGGGGTCATCCGGCTCAACATTTGTGGGGCACACAATTACCTCAGCCCCCACTGCTTTTAATATATCAGACTTTTCCTTGCTCTGTTTATCAGTTGTAGTAAAAATGCATTTATACCCTTTTACAATGGCTGTTAATGCAAGCCCCATGCCTGTATTGCCGCTGGTACATTCAATAATGGTACCGCCGGGTTTAAGCTTACCTTCTTTTTCCGCTACTTCCACCATTTTTAAAGCCATACGGTCCTTGATGGAATTACCGGGGTTGAAATAATCAACCTTTGCCAAAACTGTTGCAGGAATATCTTTAGTGATTTTATTGAGCTTTATCAACGGGGTATTGCCAATCGTTTCCAATATATTATTTAGCCACATAAATATGCATTTGTGCGAAGATAGGACTAACTAACCTAAAACTAACACCCGATAGTTTACGTTCAGGCTATAATACCCCTTTGGTGCTTGGTAAGTAATTACTGAGAGGGTCGCGCTTTACCGCCATTTTTATGGCTTTTGCAAAGGCTTTGAATATCGCTTCAATTTTATGGTGCTCATTCTCACCTTTACATTCAATATTCAAATTGCATTTAGCGGCGTCGCTGAATGACTTGAAGAAATGAAAAAACATTTCTGTCGGCATGTCTCCTATTTTCTCTCTCTTAAATCCGGCATTCCATACAATCCAGTTTCTGCCGCCAAAATCAATCAGCACTTTTGCTTCAGCCTCGTCCATAGGCAGCGCAAAGCCATAACGCTCCATGCCACGTTTATCAGCCAGGGCTTTTGCAAATGCCTCGCCCAATGCTATGGCGGTATCTTCAATGGTGTGATGTTCATCAATATGCAGGTCACCCTTTGTTTCAATGGTAACATCCATTTTGCCATGCCGTGCAACCTGGTCAAGCATGTGGTCAAAAAAGCCAAGCCCGGTATGTACACTGGCTTTACCACTGCCGTCAAGATTAAGCTCTACATGTATTTTTGTCTCGCTGGTATTGCGGTCATGCACCACTTTGCGCATACCAAGCTTAAAGAACTCGTAAATGCTTTTCCATTCTTTGGTTTCAAGTGCGATGGTGTTTGTAAGTGCTTCAACGGTGTCTTTTATTTCACCGGCGCCCAGCGTTTCATCATTGTTCAGCCAAACAGCCCTGCATCCAAGGTTTTTAGCGAGCTGAACATCTGTTATCCTGTCCCCAATAACATAGCTGCCGGCAATATCATACTCCGGGTTATCCAGGTACCCGGTAAGCATACCTGTGTTGGGCTTTCGTGTTGGCGCATTGTCTTTTGCAAATGTCCTGTCAAAATAATATGCTGAAAAATGTACACCTTCATCTGCAAAACTTTTAGCAACAAAGTTTTGTATTGGCCAGAAGGTATCTTCCGGGAATAGGGATGTACCCAGGCCGTCCTGGTTGCTCACCATCACTAATTCATAATCAAACTCCGCGGCAATTCTCGACATATACTGAAAAACTTCCGGGTAAAATTCCAGTTTGTTCCAGTCATCAATCTGGTACGTTGGCGGGGCTTCTTTTATCAGTGTCCCGTCCCTGTCAATAAACAAAACGCGTTTTTGTATAGTTATTTCTTCAGCCATTATTGATTGCAAGATTGTTGTGGCGGCGAAAATACGAACAGGCACGGTATAAAAATTTTATTCTTATGCGCGTACCTGTCCTGTTATTATTGCAATGAACCTGCTGTTAAGCGTTGTTTTTTGCAAATTGATTATTTGCCATTATACATAATCCGGTAAATAGTTCCACCCTGGTCGTCTGATACATAAATAGAACCATCAGGCCCCTCTGCAAGACCGCATGGGCGGTGTTTTGCATCATCGGGCGATACAACTTTATCAGTGCCGGAAAACCCATCCGCAAATATCTCCCAATCACCGCTTGGTTTTCCATCTTTAAACGGCACAAATACAACAAAATATCCTTTTTGGGGTTCAGGAGCCCTGTTCCATGAACCGTGAAATGCTATAAAAGCCCCATGCCGGTATTTTTCCGGGAACATGGTGCCCCTGTAAAACAGCAGGCCGTCAGGCGCCATGTGACCGGGAAAAGCCACTACCGGGTCTATCGCTTTTTCACCGGCTGTTTTTTTGCCATCGCCGCCATATTCCGGCCCTAATATTTTTTTATGCTGAAACTCGTCATAAAAAATATATGGCCAGCCGCAATCATCCCCCTTATGTATTTCGTACATACATTCGGCAGGTAATTCAGCGCTTTGCTGGTCAGTCCAGATAGAGGGAAAAAGGTCGTGCAACTGGTCCCTGCCATGCTGCATAACAAACAGCGTATTAATATCCCTGTTCCAGTCAAGGCCAACTACGTTGCGCAGGCCTGTAGCATACCGCACACCATCGCCGTAGGTTTGATTCTGGCCGCTTGCCTTGAACTGCCAGATACCGCCTGCAGAATCAAGTATAGGGCAGGGCTTCATGCCCGGGGAACCTTTCTGGCGGTCCTGCACCTGGCAGGCATTACTGTATGCGCCTATGTTAACGTACACATTACCGTTATCATCCAGTGTTATTGCTTTTGCTTCATGCTCGTGGCGTGAAAGAAGGCCCGTTACTATTTTTTCGGGTGAATTACCATCTATTACTTTACCAGCAGAGTCGAGCTTATAGCGAAAAACTTCTTCGTCGGAAGAGGCATACAGGTAGCCGTCTTTTACATACATGCCGGTGCCGGTATAATTGCTAAAGCCTTTCATCTCGGCCACCTTACCGTTAGGGCCGGGATGCAGCCATTCTATGCCATTTCCGTCTTTCAGGTTAGCGAGCTTTACATAAATATCGCCTTCTTTTGTTACTGCCAAATGGCGCGCGCCTTTTAAACTGTCAGCAACCACAAGGGCAGCAAAACCCTGCGGCAACTTAAGGCCGGCGTTATTTGAATCAGCCACGGGCGCCTCTGCCGCAGGCGTACCCTTCTGCCCGTTGTTACTGCAACCGGCAAAAAAATTGGCGGCTGCCAGCAATAACGCGCCAGGTAAAATAATTTGCAGGAGTGTTTTTTTCATACGTTTAATATTTATGGTTGTTACGAAAATCAAGCGGTTTGTGCAGGCGTTTGCGCCCACTCATACAATGCGTCAACAAGATTGGTGTTTTCCTGTTCTGTGCCAACGGTAATGCGTAAACAATCTTCACAAAGCTTAACCCGGCTGCGGTCGCGCACTACAATTGCTTTTGATAGCAGGTAATCATATACTTTTCTTGCATCATTTATTTTTACCAGCAAAAAATTGGCATCTGAAGGATAAACCTTTTGCACACCCGGCATTTGTGCCAGCACTTCCGCCAACGCATCCCGCATATCGGCAAGTTCAAGTATCATATCATTTACCTGGCCTACGTTTTCTAATGCCTGTAAAGCAATTTCCTGTGCAGCCTGGCTTATGTTATACGGTGGCTTCACCTTGTTCATTGTATCAATAATCGCGGTTGAAGCAAATGCCATCCCCAGCCTAAGCCCGGCGAGCCCCCACGCCTTACTGAAGGTTTGCATTACCACCAGGTTTGGGTATTCGGTAAGCTCCTGTATAAAACTTTTCTGGCGCGAAAAATTTATGTATGCTTCATCAATTACCACGATGCCGTTAAAATTGTTAAGCACCGCTTCAACATCCTGCCGGTTTAATAAATTACCGGTTGGATTGTTGGGGCTGCACAACCAGATAATTTTGGTGCGTTCATTCGCCAGGTTTTCGAGGTGAATAAGGTCAAGCTGAAAATTGTCCAGTAAAGGCGCACGCTTTACTTCAATATCATTAATGTTCGCGCTAACCTCGTACATGCCGTACGTTGGCGGGCAAATAATAATGTTGTCTTTACCCGGCTCACAAAAGCACCTGAATAATAAATCGATACACTCATCGCTGCCATTACCCAAAAAAATATGTTCGGGTGCAATGCCTTTTATGTTACTGATAACTTCTTTCAGTTTCTGCTGGTGAGGGTCTGGATACCTGTTATACCATTTAGCCAGCGGCGAACCAAGGCTGTTTTCATTGGCATCCAAAAACACTTTTGCTTCCCCGCTAAATTCATCACGCGCGGATGAATAAGGAACAAGCTTTTTTATATTCTCTCTTATTAAATTATCAAGGTTAAACATTGCTAGTTTTTCGTGAAATGTGAATCATTTACGCTTAGACCCCTCATTTCTTTTTAAGATTTTTTTCCAGGTGCTGTACCGTACTATATCAGCCCTCATTATTGATGTTGGCCAACCTTACACTCACTGCATTTTTATGCGCTGCCAGGCCCTCCGCCTCTGCCAAAGTTTCAACAGTTTTTCCAATATTCTGTAATCCCTCCCTGCTAAGTTTTTGGTAAGTGATTTTTTTAACAAAGCTGTCAACACTTACACCACTGTACATTTTTGCAAAGCCATTGGTAGGTAATGTATGGTTGGTGCCGCTGGCATAATCACCCACACTTTCCGGCGAGTAATTGCCAAGGAAGATAGAGCCTGCATTAATAATTTGAGCAGCAATTTCTTCATCATCCCGGCAGGCGATAATCAAATGCTCGGCGGCGTATTCATTTACAAGTTCAATGGCATCGCCCATCTTTTCAACAAGAACAATGGTGCTGTTTTCCAGCGCACCTAACGCAATTTGCTGTCTCGGCAGGGCCTTTAACTGCCTGCTTATTTCTGCCTTAACCTTTTCAACAAGTGCATTGTCCGTTGTAACCAGCAATACCTGGCTATCGGTGCCGTGTTCCGCTTGTGACAATAGGTCGGCTGCCACAAAACCGGCATCCGCCGTTTCATCTGCCAATATGCATACTTCGCTGGGGCCGGCGGGCATATCAATGGCAGTACCTTCCATTTGCACCAGTTGCTTTGCACAGGTAACATACTGGTTACCCGGCCCAAATATTTTATACACTTTGGGTATAATTTCAGTGCCGTAGGCCATAGCGGCAATGGCCTGTGCCCCGCCTACTTTAAATATTTGCGTTACCCCGCAAATGGAAGCGGCATATAAAACTGCCGGATGCACTTTGCCATTTTTTTGGGCCGGGGTACATAACACCACCTGCCTGCAGCCCGCAATGGCAGCAGGTATGGCCAGCATTAATACTGTAGAAAACAATGGGGCAGTACCACCGGGAATATAAATGCCCACTTTATCAATACCTACAGATTTACGCCAGCATGCAATACCGGGCATTGTTTCAATTATTACTGGTTGCTCAAACTGATTTTTGTGAAAAGCCCTGATATTGCCGGCTGCAGTGCTGATGGCAGTTTTCAGTTCGTCTGTAAGCAGCCCCTCCGCTTCCGCAAGTTCATCCGCTCCCGCGGCAATATCATCAAGGCTAATACTCTCAAACTGGCTGGTATATTTTCTTACGGCTGTATTGCCATTGTGCTTTACATCATCCAGCACTGCCCTTACTTTAGTTTGGAGTTCCATCGTATTAATGACCGGCCTTTTTATTATTTGCCCCCATTCATTTTTACCGGGGTATGTAAACAACTTCATAATAAACGTTCAAATTTTTATTAATCATTTTATTGCTGGCTGTCACACAATCATCTTCTCTATCGGCACCACCAATATGCCCTGTGCCCCTGCCAGCTTCAATTTTTCAATAATATCCCAAAATTCATTTTCGCTCAGCACACTGTGCACACTGCTCCAGCCCTCTTCTGCCAGCGGCAACACTGTCGGGCTCTTCATGCCGGGCAAAAGGCCTATAATTTCATCCAGTTTGTTGTTAGGCGCGTTTAGCAAAATGTATTTATTATTCTTCGCTTTTTTTACTGATTGTATCCTGAAAAGCAGTTTCGCCAGTATCTCTTGCAACGGCGCGGCAAGCTGCTTATTTTTGATAAGTACTGCCTGCGACTGCAGTATTGTTTCGGCCTCCTTAAGGCCATTCATAAACAGTGTTGAGCCGCTGCTTACTAAATCGCATATAGCCTCGGCAAGGCCTATGCCCGGCGCTATTTCAACACTTCCGCTGATTTCGTGTATTTCGGCAGCAATCCCCTTTTTATCCAAAAACTCCTGCACCAATACAGGGTAGCTGGTGGCTATGCGTTTGCCGTGTAAAAAACGCGCGTCTTCGTATATGTCCCCGCGCCTTACTGCTACTGAGAGCCTGCATTTGCCAAAGCCCAGCCTTTCAACCACCTCAATATTTTTCTTTTTTTCATACACCACGTTTTCGCCGACAAACCCGATGTCAGCCACAGCATCTTCTACATATTGAGGAATATCATCATCCCTCAAAAAAAATACCTCCAGCGGAAAATTACTGGCCTCGCTTTTTAACTTGTTAACGCCGTTGCTTATATCAATGCCGCATTCTTTAAGCAACTTTATTGAATCGTCGTGCAGCCTGCCTGACTTTTGAACAGCTATTTTCAGCTTCATTTTATTATAAATTGTATTAAATAAAAAAGGCTTACTGTTTAGTAAGCCCTATACGTTTTATAAGTGTATGCACACACAACACCGGCTTACCTGCTTGGCAGGAAATGATGGTGGTGATGTATGTACATTGTTATTTTCATGCCGCAAAAATAAGGGAAGCTATGATTTGAACAAATTTTATTATTATCAACAAATACGCAATAAAAAAGCCCCGCCAGAGGCGAGGCTTGAGTTTACCACTCTAAAGAACCCCCAAAGATCGTGTTTTCCAAGGCTAAACTTACGGGAAACATAAAAAACAAAACAAAAGTCAAATTACTTCTATAGCTTATTACTATTTAAATTTTTTAACAATCCCAATATTTAATCCAATGCTGGTTATAGGTAAGCTCCCCAAACCTATCCCTGATATAGGAATGCGGTAATAAGGCTCAATCCTGAAGTTTACATTGTTACCAAGTGAACTTGAATACCCTGCACTGATATTGAAATTGGCGAACATATTAGTTGTTGACTTCTTTGACGACTTGTCTCTTTGGTATATATATCCATTCTTGTCAAACTCGTAATTATAATTTTCTGAATGTACGATGTAAGAAACAAGGCCGCCAGAGATAAAGAAATTACCTGCTTTATTTTTATCCTGTTTAAAATTATACCTCACATTCAAAGGAAATTCGGTAAGGCTGCTATAACCACTAAGCGTAAGCAACTTGCCGGCGTTTTGAAACCATTTTTCTGTGCTGTTATAATAACGCCCATCACTGGTATAATATTTTTTATCAAGCGAAATACCAAATTCAACACTAAAGCTTTTTGACAGTGTATAGCCCACCAGGCCACCAAAGTCAAAACCAACTTTATTTCCCGGCTGGTATTTTATAGTGGTATAATCAGGCGCTACAAATGCACCTATATAAAAATTATGCTTTCTTTTAATAACAACAGGTTCAGTAACCGGTAATTTATCTCCGGTAACAGGTTGTGCAGCGCTTGTTGCAGGCTCCTTAACGATACCGTCTGCATTGTTTACCTGCTTGTCTTCGATAGGTTTACCTATAGCTATGCCGCCGGCATTGGGATTAGCAGACTGCGTAATCTCTTCTTTCTCTGCTTTTGACGCATTAACGTCCCGCGTAACCGTGCTGCTCTGGAATTTGCTTAACGACTGCTCGAGCTGGTTTTGCTTTTCAATTTGACCTAACTGGCTAAGTGAAGGAATGCCGCCGTTGTCGTTCCTGCTAACATTCCCGCCGTTATTTTTGCTGGCAGCAATTTGGCCTGAAGACATATTGGCTACAGCATTAGCCCTGGCTGTGCGGGGTTGTACCGTAGTTGAATTTGCTGCACTTTTACCGGCATTGTTATTGCCTGTTAAAGCGTCAGCAGCCGGTGCATCCGCTTGTTTTTGCGTTGAAACTCCTGGGGTTGAAGGCGTTGAAGCACTGGTATTAACCACGGGTTGAGCCGCATGGTTATCGCTATCCATCCATCCTGCATATTTGGCGGTAAAAAAAGCGGCCGGTAAAAGGAGTAACAGTAAAAGGTACCGGTAATTTTTATTTGAACCTGCAGAAGACAAAGGAATAACGGGCGATACAGCATCTCCTTTGTCGCCATTCAGCAACCTGCCCGCAACACTATCCCAATCCGCACC
This sequence comes from Chitinophagaceae bacterium, assembly GCA_035550215.1. Classification (GTDB taxonomy): domain Bacteria; phylum Bacteroidota; class Bacteroidia; order Chitinophagales; family Chitinophagaceae; genus JABDFW01. The sequence continues at coordinate 27,030 of DASZPM010000019.1, forward strand.
TTTTATTTTGAGAGGATAGCTATCTGCGGCATTTCTAAACATTTCATCAATATCGTCATTTGTATGCTGCATCTATTTCCTGGGTATCTTGATTGATATATTTTTGTAAATGTATTCTCGCCTTTGACAAACTGGATTTTGAGGTTCCCACCGATATTCCCAACTGCTCAGCAATCTCCTGGTGTGTAAACCCGTCAATTACGTACATGTTAAAAACAACCCGGTACGACGGCGGCAGTTTTTTTACCTGGGTGATCAATTCCTTGTACAAAACCGCCTGGTCTGCGTTGGCTGATTTATCCGGCTCTTCCCAAATATCATCGGGTATTGCCCCTATATCCGGCATCATATTCAGCTTCCTCAATTCATCTATTGCCGTATTCACCATTATTCTCCGCAACCAACCCATAAACACCTTTGATACGTCTTCCTCATTCTCGCACTTAAAGGTATTAAGGTTTCTAAAAAGCTTAACATATCCATCATTTACCACATCAACCGCATTCTCATATTTATATATGTACCTGAAAACCACCTTCAAAGAGTACCCGTAAAACTGTTCATACAACACCTTTTGGTACCTGTTGTTGTTGTTTTTGCACCCTTCGATTATATGGCTTAATGAATTCAAGCTGTGTGTTCAATTGAGTTGTTTACTAAAGAATACGTATAGAATTAAGTTTGGTTGCTTGAGCCGAAAAATCTTTTTAATATTAAATTGGTGTTAAAAATAGAGAAAAAACCTTTAGCGGGCATTAAAAAAGTTCCGGAACCAGTATCCGGATGCCTTAACCGTTCTTAAACGTGTTGTAAAATCGGTATGAACAAGACCAAACCTGGCACTAAACCCCTCAGCCCACTCAAAATTGTCCATTAGGGTCCATACAAAGTAACCTTTTACCGGAATATTCTCTTTTTTGGCCTTCAAAACGGCGGCCAGGTATTCTTTAAAGTAGCAGATGCGGTTTTCGTCGTTTACCACCCCGTCAACCATGGTATCTTTAAAGGCGGCGCCGCTTTCGCTTATTATTATTTCTTTCACGCCTTTGTATTGCCAAAAACGGTTTATAATTCTGTAAAAGCTTTCACCGCTAATTTCCCACCCCATACCGGTGTGGGGAACACCCCGGTTAACTGCCTTTACCTCGCTTGCCTGCACAATTGGTATAACGGGGTTATATTTTACTACCAGCGGAAAATAGTTTTGAATACCAATAAAATCAAAATCAAACTTCATGCGCTCGGTGTATTTCCAGGCTTTGTTGTGCATTTCCAGTTTTTCCAGCAGTTTAAAATTATCCCTCGGGTAACCATAGCCCAACAGTGGTTCAATTAACAGCCTGTTCATTAAAATATCCATCCTGTTCGCGGCCTGTAAATCTTCTTCTCTTTGTGAATAAGGAACAATTTCGCTGCATGAAAAGCTTGTGCCAATATAGGCGCCCGGCACAAGCGCCCGGATGATACGGCCACCCTCGGCCTGGGCAAGCACAGCATTGTGCAATGCCGGTAAAAAATTATTCAGCCCCATTTTACCAGGGGCATGTTTACCCAGCATATACCCCAGCGAAACAAAACCCATAGGTTCATTCAAAATAATCCAATTTTTTACTCTGTCCCCAAACGCCTCCGCACAAACAGTTGTAAACCGGGTAAACCATTTAAGCATGCGGTAACTCGTCCATCCGCCCTCCATTTCAAGTGCATGCGGCAAATCCCAATGGTACAGGGTAATAAATGGTGTAAGCCCTAATTGCAGGCATTCGTCAATCAGGCGGTTATAAAATGCAATTCCCTCTTTGTTAATACGACCGGCGCCGTCAGGTAATATGCGCGACCAGGAAATTGAGAAGCGGAACACTTTGAATCCCAATCCCTTAACAAGCAGCAAATCATCTTTATAGCGGTGGTAAAAATCGCAGGTGGTATAAGGTTTAGCCCCTTTTTTTATTTTCCCGGCCCTTCGGCTAAATGTGTCCCAAATGGAGGTTCCGCGCCCATAAAGGTTATGTGCGCCTTCGTTTTGCGCCGCTGAAATAGCAACACCCCATAAAAAATCATCACCAAAGGCTTTCGCGTTAACACTATCGGGTAAAAGTAAGTGGCTCATCTGCCCTGCAAAACTCCTTACAAGCAATGTTACGGCAGTATTAAGATTTTGTTACGAAATATACTGATTTCGTTTTTATTGACCAGCTCCCGTACTTCTCCTATCCCCGGTTGCGTCGCACACTTGTACTGCAGTGCTAACATCAACCAGAGGATGCACAAAAAAGCCACCGTTACCGGTGGCTAACTATTATTGCTATTATTTAATAATTACGCTGTTTTCTTCGCGTCTTCCAGGAATTTGGCCAGGCCAATATCGGTTAAAGGATGTTTTAACAGGCCAAGGATTGAATCCAGCGGGCAGGTACAAACATCTGCGCCTAATTCTGCGCATTTTACAATATGGTTGGGGTTACGTATAGAAGCGGCAAGTATTTGTGTTTCAAAGCCCTGCAGTGAATAGATATGCGCAATTTGGGCAATCAGTTCAGTGCCTTCCCAACCGCTGTCATCAATACGGCCAATAAAGGGCGATACATATTTTGCGCCTGCCTTAGCAGCCAGTATGGCCTGCCCGGCGGAAAATACCAGCGTGCAGTTTGTGCTTATTCCATTATCGGTAAACCATTTTATGGCCTTTACGCCCTCCTTAATCATCGGCACTTTTACCACTATGTTAGGGTGTATAGCCGCCAGCACTTTGCCTTCTGCCACAATGCCGTCAAAATCAGTGGAAATAACTTCGGCGCTGATATCGCCGTTTACCATTTCGCAAATGGTTTTGTAGTGCTGCATTACCGCGTCTTTGCCTTTTATGCCTTCTTTTGCCATTAGTGACGGGTTGGTGGTTACACCATCTAAAATTCCAAGGTCATTAGCTTCTTTAATTTGTGCGAGGTTGGCTGTATCAATAAAAAATTTCATACGTTTTATTTCCCCGAAAGGGATATTTTGAAGTGATGTAATGCTACAGGTATAACAAAAAAACCCATTAAAGGGTTTAAAAAAATGGCAGGCTTATTACATCGCACCGCTACAACCGCCTACTCTTGCTGCCTTCCGGCCCTGGGAGGGTTCGGCAGGAGCTGGCCGTGTAAGACCTGCCGCTGCAAATGTAATACCTGGCGGCGAAAACTGGATAAATAAATTTTAAAACCACCGCCAAATTCTGTCTTTCGCAAACAGGTTTGCTATAAACTACTGCAAAAGCTTTGCTACCTGTTGAAGGGGTATTGTATTCGCCAAGGCCAGTATTTCCGTATCGGTGCTGTTGGTTACTTTAAAGGTAATAAGCGTATTGCTCAGCGGAATTTCTATAGTATAATCGGTTTGCCCCATGTTGCCGCTGCTTTTTTCCAGCCTGCCTTTATACCCCTGCACTTTTATTGACTTTGAGTTATCGCTACTCATCATGCCACCCAGTATGGGTGTATTTAAAAACGCGTTGAGACTGGTAATTAACGGGGAGTTGGTAACTATGGAAATGTCGGCCATTTTTCCGGCACCATTCATTGTTGTTATTGTTCCGTAAGAGCGGTGAATATTCGCTCCTAAAAAACCACTGTTGCTCATTACATGGTCATCATTAGCAGTAACATTCATCGTATCCATTTTAGCCGGTAATATTTTTAATACTTCCTTACCTACTATAAGGTCAAGTTCCTGCATGGCCTGCTCAACATTAAAATGCGCATCGCTTAATTTGCCGGCAGCATAATTGGTGCGGGCATTGGCTAAATCTGTTTTAAAATCCTGCGATTTTGCCGCTATGGCGGCAGGTATCATCAAAATGAGAAAAAATATTTTTTTCATAAAATGTTTTTGTAATTGTTCCGGTAATTCAGTGGAAGTATTCATCTTTCGCTTTATTGCTCTCCCATCATAGTTTTAATACCGTCAATATCAAATGAGTTTACAGCAGCCATCACTTCATCCTCGGTGGGAAAATTAACGCACTCCCACGTAATCATTGAGCTTTGCCCCAACTGCATCATTACCTGGTAGCCTGTGCTTTGGTCAAACTGTATCAATGCCTGGTTGCCTTTAACACGCACCTGTTTCATATTCTGGCTGTTGGTGCCGTTGCTTTGCACCATTGCCGCGTTATTAAAATACAGGTTCATAACACCCGAAAGCGCCGGGTTGTTACCTATCGTCATTTTCATTTGCTTGTCTTTGCCATCCGAATAAACTGTTTGAATAATAAGGTTACTCCAGCCGTACTGCGTACTCTGCACCAGGTTTTTAGTGGTGTCTTTAGCCAGGTTATCTACCGTTGCGGGCAACGATTGTATAAGCTGCCGGCCTAACTCTATCTCCAGGCCGGTCATTGCCTGCTGTAAAGCATAGCGGGCATTGTTGTAGTCCGCGGCCGTGGTAGATTTTTCAGCATCATCAATGCTTTTGTTTACATCGGGCGGCGGGGTATTGTGCAGGCCCCCGCCCATGGTGTTTGCCGGGCCACCCTGGTTATTTTGCATACCGGGCTGGCTGGCGGTAGTTGTGTTGGTGTTGCTGCTTGCAGGCACACCGGCCGCATCCGCAACTTTTTGGGCAAGTTTGTTTTTTAATTTTTTTAATAACTGTGCATGCCCCTGCGTTTGCACAAAGCATAGTAATACTATGCAGGCAGACGCTGAAAAAATGAACTTTTTCATGCTCTTAATATTTAGCGTGTCAGGATAATTGCGGGTTAGCTGCTGTAATCAAATAAGGGGGATATATGATTATGTTAGCAAGGTAGAGAATATGCTGTGAAATTGCAAAAGAAATGTGAAAGAAAATTTTGCCGGTTTAATAACCGGCGGCGTTTATTTACCAAACGGAAAAACGGCGGGTTAACCCACCGTTTTTATATAGGTATTGACACCCACTGTTATTGTAACCTGCAGTTTGCAAGGTGATATAATAACTAACAGGCTAACTGTATTTTTCGCGCCAGGCCAGCATGCCGCCTGTAAGGTTTACAGGATTTTTAAACCCTGCCTGCTCCATAAACATAGCAGCCATACCGCTGCGGTTGCCGCTTCTGCAATAAACAATTACCTCATCGTCTTTCCAGTCTTCAATTTCGTCAAGCTGCATAGCCTGTACTTTGCCCAGCGGAATGTGTACGCCGCCAATATTATAATCGGCCCTTTCATGGTTTTCGCGTACATCAAGTAAATGCACGTCTTCACCGTTATCAAGGCGCTTTTTCAGTTCTTCAACAGTAATGGTCTTCATATTTTTTACATTATTAAGTACCGGTAAAAATAGAGAATATTTATTTACTTCTTTAATGATTTAGCAGCCCTATTGCGATATATCAGTGGTATCTCTCGGTTGCGGCGTGCTGCTTATCCATATATCAATTAGCTGGCCGGGGCGTATTTTGTTGGCGACAATTTCACCAGGCGCCAGCGTTGAAAATGGTAACGGGCTTTGTTTACTTATAAAAGCGCCCGACGTATCGCTTACAGGGCCTACAGCTATTATGGCGCTTAGGTTAAGGTTTTTATTGCTAAGGTACAACCGCGCATCCGCTACCGTCATGCCCACCAAATCGGGTACGTTTATTTCGTCTTCCCCTTCACCATTACCCAAAACAAGGTCAATAGCGGTGCCCATGTTTACTTTAGTACCGGGGTCAACATTTTTACCGCCAATAAGCTGTTCCCTTACGGCATTGCGTGCAATATCAGGCGTGTAGGTAGTGTCCCCCACTTTAAGGCCAAGACTTTGCAGGTAAAGTTCCGCGCTTTTATATGAAAAGCCCCTTAAATCAGGCATATTAATCAGCGGGGCCACCTGCCTGTTCACCGTAAGGTAAATAGTACGGTGCACTTTTACGGTGGCATCTCCTTCAGGCGACTGCCGTATTACAGAACCGGGGGCCGCGGTATCAATATACACGGAATCCTGTATTGATACGGCAAAACCGTTTGCCTCAAGCAGTTCAGTTGCATCCTGCGTTTTTTTTCCTACAACGGAAGGCACTTTTTCAAGCGAGCTGTGGCGGGTAATTATACCCAGTGAACTAAAAAAGAGGATGAAAATAATAAATATAAGCCCCAGCATTACCAGCAGGTTTACCCATAAAGGCTTGTCTGTAATAAATTTAAACACTAACTAATTGTTTTATGGCCGGTTATATGCCCGTTAAGATACAAATTATTGCCCATCAGTAAAACATTCCTCCAAAAGCGCTGTATAAAATTCTTTCAGCGTCCAGCCCATTGCCCTAACCTGCTGCGGCACAATACTCGCTTCGCTTTGCCCGGGTACGGTATTTACTTCCAGCATAAAAGGCTGTGCTTTTTCTTCATTATAAATAAAATCTATGCGTACCACGCCGCGGCAATTTAATGACGCGTATATTTTTTTTGCTGCGGCCCTAATTTTCTCCACAACTTCTTCGTCCACTTCAGCAGGCGTTATTTCTTCGCTGGCCCCATGGTACTTTGCTTCGTAATCAAAAAAATCTTTTTTGCTCTTTATTTCCGTAATAGGTAACGTAATTATGCTGCCTTTTGTTTTAAACACCCCTATGGTTAATTCCCTGCCCTTAATAAACTCTTCCACCAGCACCTGGTCATCCTCCTTGAACGCTTTTTCAATGGCTACGCCCAATTCCTCCGAAGGCTGGTTTACCTTCGACATACCTATGCTTGAACCACCGTTATTAGGCTTTACAAATACGGGAAAACTGAGGTTTGATACAATTTCATCCGCATTTGTAAAACTGTTTTTAATAAGTAACACACTGCGTGCAACATTTATGCCATTAAACGCAGCCACTGCCACCGTATAACGTTTATTAAAAGTAAGCGCGGATGAGGCTGCATCGCAACTGGTATAAGGTATTTTAAGCATATCAAAATACCCCTGCAGTTTACCATCCTCGCCGGGGTTGCCATGAATACACATCAGCACTGCATCAAACATTATTTTTTTTCCGGTAAGGTTTATGGAAAAATCGTTCCGGTCAACCGCAATGGCAGTGCCGTCTTCCGCCTTATATACCCATCCCTGCGGGTTAATGTCAATGGTATATACATCAAACTTTTCTTTGTCAACATTATTCTCTACAGTTTTGGCGCTCAGGTAGCTTATCACCGCCTCGCCGCTGTAACCGCCGGTAACCAGCGCGATAGTTTTTTTCATATTGTTTTGCTTGGGCAATGCAAAGAAATAGATTTAAATGTATGAAAAGAAAGGCGGGCAGAAAATTTAGCAAAATACAAATATCAATGTATCTTTAAGTCATCATAGAATATCATACCCCAAAAATGTAGCCCATAGCCTTAATTCAACTCAAAACCAGCTTATGAAAAAGCTTCACCTGCTTTACTTTGCCTGTATATTACCGGCTTTACTAAAAGCCCAAAACAATACTACTGCAACATGGACAAAAATAGCCGGGGGTACTTATGATACCCACTGCAATACTATTATACCTGTAAAAGAAGGAGGGTATATTGCAGCAGGCGGCACCATGACCAACGATGGCGATGTTAGCGGCAACCACGGCGGCATGGACGCATGGGTGATGCGGTTAGATGGTGCCGGTAATATTATGTGGCAAAAATGTTTTGGGGGCAGTGGTTATGATTTTGCATACGATATAAAAGAAACAACGGATGGCGGGTTTGTTATAGCAGCGGCTACCAGCTCAACTGACGGAGACGTAACAGGTAACAACGGCGATACGGATATATGGATAGTGAACATTGATAATACAGGCAGTATTACATGGCAAAAATGTTTTGGAGGTACAAATATTGATATACCCAACAGCCTGCAGGTTACGCCCGGCGGAGGTTATATTTTTACAGCTTCTACCAATTCAAATGACGGCGATATTGGCGGGGGGCATGCAGACACATGCTACTGGTGCGCGAGGATTGATAATACAGGCAACATTGAATGGAGCAAATGTTTTAATGGTGCAGCATTTTCACTCTCAGCATATAATGCGGTACCATACACTTCTAATGCTTACCCGCCTGTTCAGTATTACCGTTTAAACATATCGCGCATAGAAAATACACCGGATGGCGGATACATTATATCAGCACAGGGCGATAGCACTGTGCCGGGTAATCACGGCGGGGTTGACTATATGGTATTAAAGCTTGGAAGCGCCGGGCAGGTGGAATGGCAAAAAATTATAGGGGACAGCACCGATAATATTGCAGTTACGGTTAAACCTGTTTACAACGGGTATATTTTTACGGGCAATACCACGATTGCAAAAAATGAAACGGCGCCATACCCGGGGCCGAGATTTGCGCCTGAACTCATAAAGCTTGATATTAATGGAAATGAGTTGTGGCGGGTAACGGATACATTCAATATACCGCTGACCAGCAACGACAAAGCACTGTCAACACTTGCCCAAAACACGACAGCAGCCGCAAATGGCGATTACCTTACTACCGGCTATGTGCCCATAGCGGGATTTGAGCACGAGTTTGTAACAGCCTGGATTACAAGGATTGACAGCACGGGCAATTTTATTGGCATTACAATGCCTGAACGTGCGAATGGTTTGTACGATATACAACCTGCAGGTGACACAGGATTTATAACAGCAGGCGATGCATACCTGTACCAAACCAGCGGCCAGCCGGAAAGCACTTATGTGGCGCATGTTTATGCAGCATTATACAATGCAAACCTGCTGCCCGTAGCCAATGTAGTTTTTACCGCAGCAAAAAAAGACGGCAGCGTATTGTTGCAGTGGCAAACCAGCAGCGAAGTGAACAGTAATTATTTTGCCGTGGAAAGAAGTAGAGACGGCACGCATTTTAGCACCCTTGCACACGTAAATGCAGCAGGCAACAGCAACCGGCCCCGCTACTACGGTTATACCGATTTTATAAGCAAAACAACAACCCTGGCGGAGAACGTGCTATTTTATCGCCTCCGTGAAGTTGACAAAGACGGCAGGGTAACGTTAAGTAAGACTGTTAAAATAGGCCCGGAAACGAAAAGTATTCAGTTGGTAGTTATTCCTAACCCGGTGCATAATCAATTAAACCTGCACGTAACAAATTATACAGGCAAAGCTGCCATAAGCATATTTGATATGGCAGGCCGCGGGTTGCAGCAAACGGTTACCTATATTGACGGAGCGGGCAATACGATGATTGATATACCGGAACTTGCCAATGGCAGCTACATTATTTCAGCACTTGTAAACGGCAAAATAATAACCGGGAAATTTGTTAAGTTGTAGAGCGGTTGCACCATTACCTGGTTGCCTATATTGTTTTAAACAACGTTTTTAATATATAACTCACACTAATGGCTGAATGGAATGAGTTTTACGCAGCGGCTGCCGGGGCCTCGGCAGTTTTGCTGGGTTTAATATTCGTTGGCATATCCATCAACCTAAAAGCCGTTCTTTCCGTGCCCGGGCTTGACAAACGGGCCTCCATTGCCCTTATACTGCTACTGGGTGTAGTAACAATTTCACTTTTAATGCTGCTGCCGGGCGAAGCGACTAAAAGAAGGGGTTATATACTTATTGCCGGCAGTTTATTTTGGGCGATGTCAACATTTTTTGACGCGGGCGTTTACCGCAGCAAACCAAAAAAATTTAAACCACTTTACCTTAATTTTATACTTAACCAGCTATCATTTTTGCCATATATGATTGGAGGGACTATAAGCCTCGCGGGCAATGAAAACGGATTTTACCGGGCCGCCGCGGCCATGATATTAGCCGTAATAAAAGCGGTGATTGATGCCTGGGTTTTGCTGGGGAAATTACCAGGTAAAATTATTTGTAACCAACCGCACAACAAAAAAATATGCCGGAAACACTTACACACTGTCCTAATTGCAATGCAGATTTAAGGATACACGCAAAGCCGCTAAGCGAGAATAAAATAAAGATTATTAACTACTACCACGAGCCGAAAATGGCCTCATATTGTACTAAATGCGGGCATGCACTTTATAACAAATATAAAATAATGGTTATGACAGAAAAGGATGCGCTGATTAGAGAAGCTGAGCATTTAATTGACGCTATCCCGGTAGTTACTACGCATACACCATTAAACTGGGATTATGATATTTTGGGGCTTGTAACCGGGCAATCGGTAACAGGCACCGGCGTTGTGAGTGAAATAAGCAGCTCAATTACCGACTTTTTCGGCATGCAATCAATACGCTACAATAATAAATTAAAGGTTGGCGAAAAGCTCTGCCTTGCACAATTACGAAAACAGACGGTTGATTGGGGTGGCAATGCCATTATAGCTACAGATATTGACTATTCGGAATTAGGCGGGTTAAAAGGAATGATAATGGTGTGTATAGCCGGCACGGCTGTGCGATTAAAGAATACAGACGTATTGGGAGAGACAAAAAACGAGCAGATTAAAAACCTTGTAGCATTGTTGGAGAAATTAAAGCCCCTTGCTGAATTTAACTACCATGAGGTGTAACTGCAACATTGAAACTGTTTAATTTTGGCGCCAATGGCCACTTATATACCATGCGACGCGCTGAAGCCATTTGTTCAGTCTTTTGCCATACACGAGCAAGCAGATGAGCAGGTGTACAGGGTAATACCCGGCACCGGTATGGTATTGGGGTTTCAGTTTAAAGGCAGGCTATCCCGCATAAAGAATGAAGTGGTAAGCCCTCTCTCAACATCAGGCATAACGGGCCTGCAGGACAGTTACAGCGTTTTTAAAACCCAGCCAGGCACCGGTACTGTGCTGGTATATTTTAAAGATGGGGGCGCTGCTGCTTTTTTTAAACAACCCCTGCATGAACTTTTTAGGGAAAGTATTTCATTGGATAACTTTATACTCCGGTCGGAACTGCTGCTGCTGGAAGAGCAATTATGCGGCGCAAAAACCGACGGGGCGAGGATTACCATCGTAGAAAAATTCCTGTTATCCCGCATTAACTTTTTACCACCTGATCCACTGGTTGTTGGTGCACTTTCATTAATTCACAAAGCCAAAGGCACGCTGCGTATAGAGGAAATAGCAGGGCAACTGCATACAAGCCAAAGCCCGCTTGAAAAAAAGTTTCGCAAAGCCATAGGCGCCTCTCCAAAAAAATTTTCTTCCATAGTAAGGCTCAAAAATGCTATTACAAACCGTGGTAACGAAACATCACTAACCGCCCTTGGCTACGAAGCAGGATTTTACGACCAGGCACATTTTATAAAAGAATTTAAAATATTTACAGGCCAAACACCGGCGGAGTTTTTTGGAAAGGAATGAAATGCCCTTTGGGCCGGGATTAAATAGGCTTTTGCATAAAACGATTTTTTACAATTTCATCTTTGTGGTGTTTTTGAATTTTGCTGTATCAAAAAAAAACAGCAAATTATGTTCACCATTAATGAAATTAAAGAGGCGCACGCCAAAGTAAAAAGCGGCGCGGATTACCCGGCTTATGTGCAAGCATTAATTAAATTAGGCGTTACCGGCTACAGTACTTTTTTATACGACGGGCATACGGTGTATTATGGCGAAAACAATTATAGCGTACAAACACTCGCCGGTACATTTATAAGAGAAATTGCGGCAAAAAGCGAGAACGATACTTTTATTGCATGCCTGCAGTTGCACCAACAAGGTTTAACAGACTACCCAACATTTTGCAGCGATGCCGCGGCAGCCGGGGTTGAAAAATGGGTGGTTGACCTGGCGGCTATGACCTGCACCTATTATGGCAAGGCGGGGAACAAAATGCTGGAGGAAAGTATTCCGGAAGCGTAAAAATTTTTAAAAATTCTCCTGTAAAACCCGGACAAAAACCGGGTTTTGCTATTTAGGTATATACGCAGGTATATAGCTCTTTGAGGTTTGGGTTTAAATAATAATTGCTGAAGTATCAAAACGGGGGAATAAAAATAAAATTTTCGACAATTTTTTACGTAATTATTTGAATATGAATAATTTATAAAAATTCGCATTCCTCCCTCATCCAACTGTATCCTCCCTGCGGGACAGGTTTTCCTCCCAGGCGGGCATAAGAAAAAGGTGAAGCATTTTCATCCTTCACCTTTACTACGGGAAATATCACCCGTTTATAAAATGTCGCTTATACAGCAACAATCATTTAAGGCAAGTTACACCATTGCCGGTGGGTAAACCAAGTTTTGTTTCGCACAGGCAAATGTGCGTTAAATGTGCATTTTTTCCTTCTTGGCCAGCAGTTCCTCCACGGTTTCGCGGTACATCTCGTCGGGCACACAGGCATCCACTGGACATACAGAAGCACATTGCGGCTCTTCGTGAAAACCCTGGCATTCAGTGCATTTGTTGGGTACAATATAATAAAGCTCCGTACTTATTGGTGCATTGCGCTGGCCTGCATCAACCACTGTGCCATCGTTTAAAGTAACAGGGCCTTTTAAACTAGTACCGTCAGCAAATGCCCACTCTTCCCCAGGCTCATAAATGGCGTTGTTCGGGCATTCGGGCAGGCAGGCATTACAAACAATGCATTCTTCATTAATAATTATAGCCACAAAAAAAATTGATGACCCTAAATGTGCATTTTTTCTTTCTTAGCCAGCAACTCTTCCACTGTTTCGCGGTACATTTCGTCGGGTACACAGCAGTCTACCGGGCAAACAGCAGCGCATTGCGGCTCTTCATGAAAGCCCTGGCATTCAGTGCACTTGTTGGGTGTAATATAATAGGTGTCTACAGCGATGGGATCGAATTTGTCACCGGCATCAACCACTGTACCGTCCATCAAAGTCACGGGGCCTTTTACGGTTGTGCCATCAGCGAAAGACCATTCTACGCCGCCTTCATAAATAGCGTTATTGGGGCATTCCGGTTCGCAGGCCCCGCAATTAATACATTCTTCGGTTATTTTAATTGCCATAGAAACAATTTATAGTTTGGTGTTGTTAGTTACAGCGTTAACAGGCAACTGGAAACTTGCAACTAATAAAATACTTTTGCCGTGTAAAAATAAGGTCGAAAAGATGAACTTACAACAACGAATTGATTTATTGGTAAAATTGGGTATTTATTTAAAAAGCGGTTCAGAAGAACTGGAACGGGTGAAAATTGAGGCAAACAGGCAAAACGGCTGGTTTACCAAAACGTTTACAGGCATGGCGCTGCAAAATATTGCTGACAGCTTTTTAGATGGCCCGAAACTGCAGCAATGGGCACAGCAATACAATATACCCGCAGACAATACCAGCCCCAAAACAGTGGGTATTGTTATGGCGGGCAACATACCGCTGGTGGGCTTTCACGACCTTTTATGTGTTTTTATTTGGGGCCACAGGGCAATGCTGAAGCCATCTTCAAAAGACGCAGTACTGGTAACCCATATAATTAAAAAGCTGGCTGAATGGAATGATGAAATTCCGTCGCTGGTTTTATTGGCGGATAACCTTAAAGGCTGCGATGCTTATATTGCCACCGGGAGCAACAATACCGCCCGGTACTTTGATTATTATTTTGGCAAATATCCTAACATCATCCGCAGGAACAGAACGTCAGTCGCAGTGCTTGACGGGCTGGAAACAGCAGAAGAACTGAATTTTTTAGCGGACGATATACAGTTATACTTTGGGCTTGGCTGCCGTAATATAACAAAGCTGTACGTGCCGGAGAATTATGATTTTATACCGTTGCTGGAGGCGCTGAAAAAGTACAGCTATTTTGCTGACATGCACAAGTACAAAAACAATTATGATTATCACCTTGCCCTGCTGATAATGAACAACAAGTTTTACATGAGCAATGAGTCAGTTATCCTGGCAGAAAACTCTTCTCCATTTTCGCCGGTAAGCCAGGTGCATTATGAATACTATGCTGATAAAAATTTTATAAAAAACCTGGAGGGTAATGAAGACATACAATGTATTGCAGGCCACGGCCACATTGCTTTTGGCAATGCACAGCGGCCTTCGCTGACAGATTACGCAGACGGAACAGACACGATGAAATTTTTGCAGGAACTTTCATCACTGCAAATTGCCATTCATCCGCAAGTGTGACAGTTTTACCGAAAGAATTGTCATGCAAACAAAACGGTATGTGTAATTTTGCCATACTCTACGATGAGCTTCGTCAAACATTTGTTAAATGAACGGTTTTAACTATTTTACATTTAAATGGCTTCGTTCCTTTGTAAGCAACGGGCATATTATTTGACGTACGTCTTGACATATTTGTTTTATTAAAATTTAAAGTGCAATGAAACTCAAGAACATTTTATTGGTAGTGCTTATTAGTGCATCTACTGCCCTATTGAGTATGTGGGGATATGGTAGCTGGATGCAGAGCAAGTACGCCGGGGTGCAGGAAGCCGGAAAACTTCCCGTGAATTATGCCGGTTTTTTCGACAAAAATAATAACAATGCCGGCCCGGTTGATTTTACCGCGGCGGCGACATCTGCCGCGCCTGCAGTAGTGCATATTAAAACCCGTACCAAGCAAAGACAGGTTAGCAATAACCTGCCGAGGCAGAAAAATCCGTTCTCAGACTTTTTTGGTGATACCGACCCTTTTTCCGATTTCTTTAACGGCCCGCGCGTAATACCTGAGCAGCGTGCAAGCGGCAGTGGTGTAATTATAAGCAGCGATGGTTATATAGTTACCAACAACCACGTGGTTGACGGCGCCGATGAAATTAATGTTACCCTCACCAACCGCAAATCATACAAGGCAAAGGTGATTGGTACCGACCCGAACAGCGACCTTGCGGTTATTAAAATTGAAGCATCAGGCCTGCCATACCTTGTGTACGGCAACAGTGATGATACAAAGCTTGGCCAATGGGTATTGGCAGTTGGCTACCCGCTTAATCTTGATGTTACTATAACAGCAGGCATAATAAGCGCCAAAGCACGTTCCATAGGCATTAATAAAGGCGACCGCCCAATTGAATCATTCCTCCAGACAGATGCCGCGGTTAACCCGGGCAACAGCGGTGGCGCGTTAATTAATACTAATGGTGAGCTGATAGGTATTAATTCAGCCATTGCTTCTCCAACAGGCTCTTACGCAGGTTATTCCTATGCAATACCTGTTAACATAGTAAAGAAGATTGTGAACGACCTGCTGAAATTTGGTGCTGTGCAAAGGGCTTATATAGGCATACAGTACCCGCAGGAAGACCTTAGCGATGAGGCCAAAGCGAAATATGGCATTAAAGACGGCGATGGCGTATTTGTAACCGGTGTTGCACCTGATGGCGCGGCTAAAGATGCAGGTATTCAAAAAGGTGATTTCATTAATAAAGTAAACGGCACTGACGTGGCAACCGGCCCTGAATTACAGGAACAGATAGCCCGCTACAAACCTGGTGATAAAATTACCGTTTCCTATTCCCGAAACGGCAAAGAAAACACCGTAAACCTGACACTAAAAAACAGGGCAGGTAACTACAGTGTAGTTAAAACAGAAACGGTGCTTGATAAACTAGGCAACAGCGAACTGGTGACACTTGACGCAGCAACTGCCAAGAAGAACGACTTAAGCGGTGGCGTTTTGGTAAAGAAGCTGGGCGATGGTATTTTGAAAGGCACACGCATGCAGGAAGGCTTTGTAATTACCAGTGTTGACGGACAGGCGGTTAATAACCTGGATGATTTTAAGGCAGCTTTGGCAAATGCCCACGGCACTGTAAGACTGGAAGGTGTTTATCCCGGTTATGAAGGTACATATGGGTATCCTTTAAACCTTGATGATACCAGCGACAGCAATAGCGACCAGGGCGGCCAATAAAAGATAAACGCACAAAGTAGTTAGAATATATATTAGCTGAAGGTGATATGAAAAACCCTGCCGTTTGGCAGGGTTTTTCTATGCCTGGTACCGGGCGGGCTAATTTTTTTGAGAGGCTATTTAGCTATACCCTGTGCTTTGTTTTGGTCTTGTTTTGCCAGCGCAATTATTTGCTGCATCTGCTTTTCCATCCCCTGCGGGCTGCCATCAAGAAATATTACGTTACCCCTGCCTACTTCGGCAAAGTTTTTAATAGCCTCAGTCCACATGCTGAAAAGAATTACGTTAGTATCCAGGTTAGCCTGTTTCATTTGTTCGGCGGCCTGGCTCATACCACGGGCAACTTCTTCCCTGAAGAGTGCCACACCCTGCCCACGTAATCTTGCCGCTTCTTTTTCAGCCTCAGCAGAAATTTTTATTGCGTTGCCTTCTGCTTCGGCAGCTTTTGTTTTTGTAATCAGCAAAGCCTGGCCTTCGTTTTCCGCCGCTGCTTTAAGGTTGTTGCTTGCCACCACTTTGCTCATGCTGTCCATAATAGCCTGGTCAAAGGTAATGTCGTTAATCTGCAGGTCCTGCAAATGGTAGCCCCAGTCTTCCAGGGTGTGGTCAATCTGCTCTTTCACAAATTCAACAATGTCTTTTCGCAGCAACAGTATTTCGGCCTGCCTTTTTGTGGCAACAAATGCCCGTATGGAGCCCTCAATGGTACGCACAAGCGCCTGCATCAGGTCTTTATCGCTGATGAATTTAAAGGCTACTTTTTTTATCGTTTCTTCTTCAGCATTCTGCACAGCGTACAACAGCATGGCTTTAAAATAAACATTTGCCTGGTCAAGCGTAACCGCCTGGAATTCCAGTTCAACCGAGCGGTTTTGTATGCTGATGCGCCGGTAAACGTTTTCAAGCAGTGGCATTTTAAAATTAAGGCCCGGTAATAAAATACGCCTGTATTTACCAAACATGGTTATCACCGTAATATATCCCTGGTTAACGGTTACCCAGCCGCCGAAAAAAATAATGAGGGCTAAGATTATCAAAGCTGTAAAACCCGGGTGGTCGCTAAAAAAATGAAGGTCCATAGTTGAAATTTTCAGCCAATGTAACACTAAACCGTGATTCAGGCCTCAATTTTATGAAGTACTGCAGGATACCGTGATTACTATTTTTAGTTAGCGGCGTGTTCTTCCCAAACCTGTACAAGGTTTACCAATACCTCTACGGCTTTTTGCATATCCTGTATGCTTACAAATTCATGCCTGCTGTGTATGGCATGCATACCAGTAAAAATATTTGGCGCAGGCAAACCCATAAAGCTTAGCCTGCTGCCATCTGTTCCTCCCCTTATAGGCTCTTTTGTAACGGTAAGGCCGGCGCGTTTATACGCTTCTTCGGCAAAAGCAGTTACCTGCGGGTGCTGGTCAATAACCTCTTTCATATTGCGGTACTGCTCGTGTACATCAAACTGCATTATGGCTTGCGGGTATTGCTTCATTACCGCTTCGGCAACCGCCTTTAATCTTTCCTCGTGCTTTGCAAGGCTGGCGGTAACAAAATCACGCACAATAAAATCAATAACTGCCTGTTCAGCAGTACCATTGCAGGCAACAGGATGTACAAAACCTTCGCGGCCGCTGGTAGTTTCAGGGCTAAAGCCGGTTTTTGGCAATGCCGCCAATATTTCACCGGCTATTTTTAAGGCATTCACCAGCCTGTCTTTCGCGTAGCCGGGATGGAAAGCAACACCGGTTATTGTAATACGCACTCCATCGGCGCTAAAAGTTTCATCTTCAAACGACCCAACCGGGCCGCCGTCAAGGGTATAGGCGTAGTCTGCGCCAAGTTTCAGCAGGTCAACTTTTGCAGTGCCGTGGCCCACTTCTTCATCCGGTGTAAACAATATTTTTATTTCACCATGTTTAACTTCCGGGTGCTGCACCAGGTAGTTAGCCATATCCATAATAATTGCCACACCTGCTTTGTCATCTGAGCCTAATAATGTTGTACCGCTCGCTGTAATAATATCATCCCCCTTCTTTTCGGCAAGATAGGCGTAGCTACTGGCTGATATTACCTGTGTTGTATCGTCAGGCAACACAATATCGCTGCCATTATAATTTTTGTGTACAAGGGGTTTTATTCCCGTGCCGCTGCAATCAGGCGCTGTATCCACATGGCTGCAAAAGCATATTACCGGCACTTTATGGGTTGTGTTTGAAGAAATAGTTGCATATACATAGCCATATTCATCCATGTGAGCATCGCTTAAACCCATTGCTAATAACTCTTTTGCGAGCAGCAGGCTTAAATCTTTCTGTTTTTCGGTGGAAGGAAAGGTTGCTGAAGCCGGGTCGCTTTGTGTATCAACCTGCACATACCTGGTAAACCGGCCGGCAACCGTGTAATGGTACCCTGTTAGCATACTAATAAAAAATTAAGGCGGCAATTTAGCAAATGTTTCTACCTTACCATAAACTAAACGAGCCCTGTATGAAAAAAACAATTATTGGCGCCCTTGTTGGCGGCCTCATTATTTTCTTCGTCCAGTTTCTTGCCTGGACAGTTTTGAACCTGCATTATAAATCGCAGGCATATACCCCAAAACAGGATAGCATCTTAGCATTTCTAAAAACGCAGGACCTTAAAACCGGGCAGTACTTTATGCCTTCCCTGCCGAAAGGTTCTTCGATGGATGCCCAAAACAAACTTACCAATGCCAGCAAAGGCAAACCGTGGGCGCTTATCGCTTATCACCGTTCGCTTAATGTAAGTATGGGCATAAGCATGTTGCGGGCATTTGTGATAGACCTGGTGGTGGTGCTGATTTTATGCTGGATAATAGGAAAGTTTAACGCCCCATCGTTCAGCGCGGTGTTTCTTGCCAGCCTTTTTATTGGTGTTATAGTGTATCTCAACGCATCATACACCTATCACATCTGGTATCAAACGCCAGGCCAGTTGGGCTATATAATTGATTATGGCGCCGAGTGGGGCTTAACGGGCATTTGGCTTGGGTGGTGGATGAGAAGAAGGTAAACCAGTTATACGTTTATCTCTATTTTTAAGGCGGGTGTATTTATGCACAAAAGCAAAAAAAAAGTTCGGGAATGCTGCCATAAACAGCTTTCCCGAACCTGGTATAATTCATGCTTTGTAATAACCATTCCTTACCTCGCTGCAAAAACTACGGCATAATAATAAGTGGCTTGCCACCGGATATATCAACCAGCTCAAGGTCAAATGTAAGGGCCTCACCTGCTAACGGGTGGTTCGCGTCCAGTATCACCACTTCATCCTGCACTTCGGCAATTACAACGGGTATTGCCTGCCCGCTGCCATTACTCATATTTAATGTCATCCCTACTTCAGGTTTCATATCTTCCGGGAAACGCTCTATGGGAAACTCCATAAACATTTCTTCCTGTACCGGGCCGTATGCTTCTTCAACAGGTATTGTAATTGTTTTCTTTTGTCCTACAGTCATTCCCATAACACCGCTGTCAAAACCGGGTATAACCATACCGCTGCCTACTTCAAACTGCAATGGTTCCCTGCCTTCGCTGCTGTCAAACACTGTTCCGTCATCAAGCCTTCCACGATAATGTACTTTAATTGTATCGCCATTTCTTACTTCGCGCATAATGTAATTTTTATATTTATTACAACAGGCAATACAAAAAGTTGAGATGAAATATTTTTATTCTCAACAGCAACTGCCTTAATTTTCGGTAACCTGTTGCAATATGGCGGCAAGGTAACGCAATCCGGTTGGGCGCCCAAGTATTTTTGACTAACTTTCCACTTTGTTAAGTATAGCTTCATGAAAAAACTGCTTGTTCTAACTGCCTGTTATATATGTTTTATTTTGCCGGTTTCAGCTCAAAATCCTTCACAAACAGGTGATAAAAGCAGCATTGCCGAACAACCCATTTTGCCGGGTGCATACCAAATGAATGAATACCTGCCCTTATTAAAAGGTAAGCGCGTAGGTGTGTTTGCCAATAACACCTCAATGATTGGTGATACACATCTTGTAGATACGCTTCAAAAACTTGGTATAACCATTACCAAAATATTCGGGCCTGAGCATGGCTTCAGGGGCAAGGCGGATGCAGGCGAAAAAGTTGACAGCTATGTTGATTCAGCAACGGGGGTAACAGTTGTATCTCTTTATGGGAAAAAAACAAAGCCTAATGCAGCCGATCTGCAGGACGTGGATATAATGCTTTTTGACATACAGGATGTAGGCGCGCGTTTTTATACCTACATATCATCAATGCAGGAGTTTTTGGAAAGCGCTATTGAAAACAACAAGCCGATGATATTGCTTGACCGGCCCAACCCAAATGGGTTTTATGTTGATGGCCCTGTGTTAGACAGTAACTACAAAAGTTTTGTAGGCATGCAGCCCGTTCCTGTAGTGTATGGTATGACGCTGGGCGAATATGCCGGTATGCTGCTGGGCGAACAATGGCTGCCACAGCGCCTGGTACGCAAACAGGACAAAAAAATATCGCTTAGCGAATTACTTGGCTTTGATAAAGAAGATACCAACTTTAAACTTACCGTGATAAGGTGTAAGAACTACACCCACAACAGCAGGTATGTTTTGCCGGTAAAACCATCACCCAACCTGCCTGATATGAGTTGTATTTACTGGTACCCCTCAACCTGCTTTTTTGAGGGCACTAACCTGAGTGAAGGGCGCGGAACAGACCACCCTTTTGCCATATTTGGCCATCCTTCACTACCCGATACATTATTTTCATTCATGCCCCGCCCAACAGAAGGCAGTAAAGACCCCAAATTTAAATATACCATTTGCTACGGGTGGGATTTAAGCCAGGAACCACCGCCCGGGCGGTTAGACCTAAAATGGGTGATGATGGCATACAAGTTATTTAAGAACAAGGACGGCTTTTTTATAACCCCAAAAATTGACAAACCAAACAAATACTATTTTAATATACTTGCCGGCGGAGATTTGATGAAACAATTGCAGGAGGGGAAAACTGAAGCACAGATAAGGCAAAGCTGGCAACCTAAACTGAATGCATTTAAAAAGATTAGAAAAAAATATTTGTTATACCCTGATTTTGAATAAATAAAGTACCATGCAACATAAAGCACTTATGTATGGTCTTACAAAACTTATAATGGGTTATAACCTTTAAAACAAAACTGCCGGTATAAAAGCCGCAAGACATTCTTAAACCTGCTTGTCATTATGCTTAAAACAACAAAGTTGCGCCTGCCATTACACTGCTTATTACTTACAATTCTCCTCGGGGCTGTTTGCCCTAAAGCCCAGGCCCAGAAAATAAAATTCACCGGGGTTGTGTATGACTATGACAGCCACCAGCCGATTGGAAATATGAGCGTTACCATTGAAGGTAAAAAATATGCTACTGTAACAGATTCGTCAGGGCAATTTTCCTTCCTGCTGCCAGTTGACAATTACACGCTTGTTTTCTCTTCGCTGCTATATGGCAAGTCGTCGTATCCTATCTACATCTTAGATAAAACATCTGACAAATTTTACCTGAAAAAACTGCCGCCAAACGAGTTGCAGGAAGTTACCGTTGAAACGGTGAAAAAGGATGCAGCAATAAAAGATATTCAGCAGGATAATGTGCGGGTTAATGTATCACAATTAAAGAAAACGCCTATTGTATTTGGGGAGACCGACATTATAAGGGCGCTAACCCTGCAGCCGGGCATAATTACCACCGGTGAAACAGTAAGCAGCTATAATGTGCGTGGCGGCGGTGCAGACCAAAACCTTATTTTAATAGATGGGGCGCCCATGTTTAACATAGCGCATTTGTTAGGCTTTTATACAGGCATAAGCGCCGATGCAGTGCAGGATGTAAACTTTATGAAGGCCGGTGTACCTGCACAGTATGGCAGCCGGTTGTCATCATTTATGATGATGAACATAAAAACAGGCAACCCCGATACCATGCGGTATAATACGGGCATTGGCTTTGTAAGCAGCCACTTTTTTATTAACGGCCCTGTTGTTAAAAAGAAGCTGTCTATTATGGCCGGCGGCAGGATTGCCTACCCCAAGGTTATGATGAATGTTTTTCCCGCAGGCAGCAACGTGCAGTCAAGCAACGCCTTTTATTACGACGCTATTGCCAAACTCGCCTATACGCCTAATGACAAAAACCGCATAACCGCTACTTTTTATAACAGCTACGATAAATATAAATTTCCCGGTGATACCTCTTATGCCTGGAAGAATTACATTGGTTCAGTGCAGTGGAGAAGTAACATTACCAGCCACCTTACATTAAACCTGCTCGGTGATTACAGCAAGTACATTTCTTATATTAATGGGCTTGATAAAACTTACGGCTATTCGCTTTCATCATCTGTGCAGCAGGAGGAAGGAAAGGCTACCTTTAATTATGATTTCAATCCCGACCAGCGGCTGGTGTTCGGAGGCGGGTTTGTACACTACACAATTGCACCCGGTGAAATAAACCCGTCAGGCACTTCTTCCATCATCGTACATAATAAAATAGAAGAAGAAAATGCAAATGAGATAACCGCTTTTCTTAGTACCGAGAATAAGATTACCAATTTCCTCGAGATTCAGTTTGGCGGGCGTTTTACCCAATACCAATATTTAGGCCCAAAAACTGTGTACCTGTACACGCCCGGTGAGCCGATGACCACGGAATCTGCTTACGATACGCTGCATTATTCAGCGGGGCAGGCCATTAAAACATACCGCAATTTTGAGCCGAGGCTTGCCGCGAGATTTTTGCTGAACAGTTCCACATCCATCAAAGTATCATACAATCAAACGGTACAAAACCTTCACCTTATCACCAATACTACTTCCATAACACCGGTTGATTACTGGAAGCTGAGCGATGATTACGTTCACCCGGAAAAAGCGACCCAATATGCTGTGGGGCTGTTTAAAAATTTCAGCAACAATAACTACGAAACCTCTGTTGAGGGTTATTATAAAGACATAACAGACCTTATTGATTACAAAAACGGCGCCGACCTGTCGTTAAACCCCGCGCTTGAAACACAATTGCTTCCCGCCAAAGGATATGCTTACGGTGTGGAATTAAGCGTGCGGAAGAATAAAGGAATTGTCACCGGGCAGGCATCCTACACGTATTCCCGCACATTTGAAAAAATACTCTCGCCGTTTATACAGGAGCAGGTTAACGGCGGCGCTTATTTTCCGGGCAATGCTGACAGGCCGCATAATTTTGTATTCAGCACCTCTGTAAACCTGGGTAAGGGCTGGAACTTTTCGTCAAACTTTGTATACACCAGCGGAAGGCCTGCAACTTACCCCGACGGTTCTTACATTATAAACGGCACCATTGTTACCAATTACTCGTTAAGAAACCAGGACAGGCTGCCATCCTACAACCGTCTCGACATTGCTTTTGCGTATGACTCCAGGCGATACCCGCAGCAGCGCAAGTACAGCGTACTTAACTTCTCCTTTTACAACGTGTATATGAGGCAGAATGTATACTCTGTATATTTTAAGCGTGATGCAGACCAGATAACAGCCTATAAGCTTTCGTTACTGGGCTCTATCATCCCTTCAATCTCCTGGAATTATAACTTTTAAACAATGCGGTTTACTGTAAATTTTTTTATCATAGTTGCTATCCTGCTGTTGTTTAACAGTTGCATAAAACAGGTGTCGCTAAACTACCGTGAGCCTGCGCCGCTGCTGGTAGTGGAAGGGCTTTTGCTTACTGACAGCACGCCCTGCAAAGTTACACTGTCATATTCCGGCCTGTTTAATAAAGCAGGCGCGCAGCAATTAAATTATATTGATAATGCCACTGTTACCGTGGAAGATGATATGGGTAACAAGTACCCCCTTAACCTGGCTGACAGCGGCGTATATGTTTCAGCAGGCAACTGGCAGGCATTGGTAGGCCACAGTTACAGTGTAGATATTACATTGGCCAACGGTAAAAAATACGCCTCCTATCCTGAAAAAATAGTACCCGTACAAAAAAAGCTGTCACTTGATACAGTAGATGAAACAACTATGCAAAGGCCTGAGGGCTTGTATGGCGGTGTGGTGGAAATACGTACGCAGGACCCGCCGGCTGAAAAAAATTACTACAGGTGGATAAGCGTGGATTATATATCACGTATCTCCATGGCTTCCTGCGGTTTTAACCAGCCACCCTGTACTTACTATTGCTACCAGGCATACAGTGACCCAAACATATACGTTTTATCAGATGACCTTATTAACGGCAGCGAGATAAGGTATCAACCGGCGCTTATAAGCCCCTATTATTATTATGGCAACCACTATATAGATATAAAGCAATTATCGCTTACAAAAGAAGCATACGAATTCTGGCGGTTATACGGGGAACAAACAACACGTACCGGTGGTATTTTAGACCCGCTGCCCGCACCCATACAGGGAAATATACATTGCCTTACTGACAGTACAGAACTGGCATTGGGATATTTTGAGGCGTCGGATGTTGGCTCTTTCAAGTTCGTTATGTCTCCTGCCTTTATTAACGCTTATATTACATTTTTTAATACACCGCAATATGTTTCCCATGACGGTTTGTGCGAGGATGTTTACCCAAACACCCTGAAGAACGCGCCGCCGGGTTGGGAGAATGCGCCAAATTATATTGTTAAAGTGTATTGATAAAACAAAAAAATCTACCGCAAGTGATGCAGAACAAAACAGGCATATTATTATTGATGGTATTGTTAAGCGGCTGCATAAAATATGCTAACCTTAATTACCGCACACCAACGCCCTACCTTGTTGTGGAAGGCATGTTGCTTACTGATTCTACACCGTGTAAAGTAACATTAACCTACTCAGGCCTGTTTATAAAACAGGGCTACCAGGACCCGGCATATATTAACGATGCTACCGTGTATTTAAAGGACGACGCGAACGACAGCACAAAACTGTCGGCACAGGGCAACGGCCTGTATCAAAGCGACGGCGCAGTACATGCACAGGTTGGGCATAGCTATTCACTAAGCATCACCCTGTCCAACGGCAAAAGGTATGCGTCCTTTCCTGAAAAAATTGCAGCGGTCTCAAAAGATTTTTCGCTTGACTCTATTGGGGAAAGCGTACCCTTTGGGCTTAATGACCTGTATGGTGCGGATATTAAAATACGCACCAAAGACCCGGCCGGTGTAAGAAACTATTACAGGTGGACAAGCGTTGACTATATGCCCCGTAAAGCAACCGGTGTGTACTGCGGCTCTGTACCGCCATGCTTTCAATATTGCTTTCAATCGTTTACTGACCAGAATACATACATACTTTCTGATGCAGCGCTGGACGGTGCTGATATTCGCTATCAAACAGCGCTTATCTCGCCTTATTACTATTACGGCAAGCACTATATTGAGATGAAACAATTATCGCTTACCGAAAATGCCTACGAATTCTGGAACCAGTATGGCAAGCAAACCACTGCTACGGGTGGCATATTAGACCCCATCCCATCCAGCATACAGGGCAATATTTATTCTTTAAACGACAGTACTGAACTTGCGCTCGGGTACTTTGAAGCGTCTGATGTTGCATCATTCAAACTGGTTGTTGCGCCAAGCTTTATCAATTCATATTACACACTTCGTAACTTTTCGCTGCATGTGGCCACCGGTGCCTGTTACCTGGTTTACCCGGATGCTATGACCGATGCGCCTACAGGCTGGGAAAATGCGCCCGAATACATAGTGAATGTTTATTAGACGCTGTTACTTACTTTTGCGCCATGCAAAAAATTGCCAGCCCGCGCATTGTTTTTATGGGCACGCCTGAATTTGCGGTTGCATCGTTAGACGCTTTGGTACAGGCGGGGTTTACTATTGCTGGTGTTGTTACAGCCCCGGATAAACCCGCAGGCCGCGGCATGAAACTGCAGGAAAGCGCGGTTAAAAAATACGCGGTGGAAAAGGGCTTATTTATTTTACAACCTGAAAAATTAAGGAGCCCCGTTTTTACAGAAGAACTGCGCGCGCTGCAGGCTGATGTACAGGTGGTGGTAGCTTTTCGCATGTTGCCGGAAGTTGTCTGGAACATGCCGCCCATGGGCACCATTAACCTGCACGCTTCGCTGCTGCCGCAATACCGTGGCGCAGCGCCCATAAACTGGGTTGTTATAAACGGTGAAAAACAAACAGGCGTTACCACTTTTAAATTGCAGCATGCCATTGATACAGGCAATATTTTGCTGCAGCAAAAAATAAATATCGGGGAAGATGAAACAGCGGGCGAACTGCATGATGAAATGAAAACAGTGGGCGCTGCTTTGCTTGTTAAAACAATACAACAGCTTGCTAATGGAACTTTACAGGAAACAACACAGGATGCTGTTGCAGCAGAACAACAAACAGCATTACACCATGCGCCGAAGATATTTACAGAGACGTGTAAAATAGACTGGAACAATAATGCTGACAGCATTCACAACCTTATACGGGGCTTGTCACCTTACCCCGCGGCGTTTAGCTATCTTGACGGAAAAATGCTGAAGATATACAAAAGCAAAAAGGAAATTACTGCCCATACTTTTGAAAACGGCACGATACAATCAGACGGAAAGACCTTCTTAAAATTCGCGTGTAACGGGGGTTTTATACATGCCCTTGACCTGCAGTTAGAGGGTAAGAAAAGAATGCCTGTTGAAGATTTTCTGCGTGGTTACCGCATCGGCGGCATGCAGCAGCACGTATAAAAAAATATCCTACTCGTAATAAGTTACTGCCAACTGGAATTTATTGTCCTTCAGGTTAAGCGCTGAAGCAGCAGCATCGCTGATGCGGAAATTCAGTCCATCGTTGTCTTTTAAATCCCCCATATTCCACAGCACTTTTGCATAAATGGCCTTGCCGTCCTGGTTGGTTACCTGCACCACTGAGCCGGGAGGAACATCATTCATCAGGATATAATATTTTTTATCTGTCCAGCCGCTGGCAGTTTTAAATGTCATGGCAATGCCGTTGGCTGTCTGCAATTTTCTCCCAGCAACATCAACGCCAAACATGGGAGAAAAATAACCCGTTTCCGGAATGTTTTCTTCTTTAATTACGGGTTGTGTTTGTGGCGTTACAGCCTTTTTCTCCTCCACGGGTAGCTTTTCGGCCGGGCTTGAAGTTACAACGGGTGGCGCGGTAGCTTTTTGCTGGGGCTCCTGCTGTACCTCAGTTGCAGTATTGTTATTGGCAACCGGTGTATGTATAACAAGCTTCTGACCATCATCAATACTGTTACTTTTAAGGTTGTTCCAGGCCTTTATTTCATTTACCGTAACATTATATTTTTTGCTGATGCTGTAAAGTGTTTCTTTCTTCTGCACCACGTGAATTGTTGAGCCCTGTGCATTGGCAGCATTATCATTTTCGGCGGGCTGCGCCTCCTGCTGTGCCGGTTGCGTTGCGGCTTCTGGTTGCGCAACGGCAGTTGCAGGCAGCTTTATCTTATCACCCACATGCAATACGTGGTTGCCCTTAAAGTTATTTATCCGCAATATTTCATCAACGGGTACATTATATTTTTTTGACAGTACTGAATACACCTCCCCATGCTTTATAACATGTGTTACATAACCGGTTTGAGCAGGCTGTGTTTGTGTTGCCTGTTCCGGTTTTTGTACTTCAGCAGCAGGCTCGGGCTTTTGCGCAGCACTGGTATCTGGCAGTTCGCGGTATGATGCACCGGCCGGGAGTTTCACCTTATCCCCCACATGCAGAATATGGTTTGTATTAAAATTGTTGAGCTTTGCTATGGCTTCAGGGGTAACACCATATTTCCTCGCCAGCACGGTAAGTATCTCGCCCTTTTTTATGGTGTGTACAATGTAATCATCCTGGGCATGCGCGGTTACTGTAAATGTTGCTGATAATAAAAATACCCCTGTTAATATTTTTCGTAACTTTTTCATACTCAAATCTATAAATTCACCAATCAATTATAAAGTTACACATTGGGCTATAAAATGGGTTTACATTTTATTCCCATACCTGCATAACTTAAGTTTATGTTACCCGGCAATGCTTTCTTTTAAAATTCTCCATTCAACAGGGTAATAATTATTCACCCGGTTATGCAATATTTTCATCCAGCCAAGGTTAACATTTTCGTAAGTAGCTAACGCCCAGCCCTTATCAAAATTGCCCGGCTCAATATCTTTCTTTTGCAAATAGTGTATAGCCTGTTGTTTTGTTAAAGGTATGCGCGGAATATTTTCAGCAACCAGTGTGCTCATTGCCAGCGCATGTTCAGGCACAAGGTCACGGCCCTTTAACGCGCCAACGGTAATACCTGCCTGGCGCAGGTACAGGTGCTTTTGCAATATGGCCACGTCCGTTTTATATGTTGCCGGCAAGGCTATAATTTTCTCTGCCTGGCTGCAAAAAATCATCTCCCCGCTTTTAATAAAACTTTCAGCAGCAATAGCCTCTTCCTTTGAAATTTTTTGCAGGCCCTGTACGCGGTAATCCTGTGTTTCTCCATCCCTCTTCCTGAAGGCTGCAATAAAAAAACCTTCCCCTTTTAGCTTGTACGGGTAAAACCTGTACCCTTTTGCTTTATGTATATCGCTCTCCACTTCTATAATACCCCACTCCTCTTTAACATGCAGTACAAGGCTTTCAACACTAAACGTCGCACATATCCAGTCCAGAATATCTTCGTCCTCCGCTTTTGAATAAGAGCAGGTAGAATACACCAGCAACCCATCATTTTTAAGGGTGCTGTAAACATCGGCTAAAATACGCTGCTGGCGCTGGCTGCACAGTACTACATTTTCTTCGCTCCATTCATCAATGGCATCTTCATCCCTCCTGAACAAACCGCTGCCGCTGCAGGGGGCATCAACTATCATTACATCAAAATAGCCTTTCAATTCCACGAAGTCTTTGGGGTCGTTGTTGGTAACAACGGTGTTGGCGCTTCCCCATTTGGTTATGTTCTCTGCAAGCACAGCCGCCCTTGAACGTATTACCTCGTTGGCGACAACAAGGCCATCATTAAAATACGAGGCGAGCAAAGTGCTTTTACCACCGGGAGCCGCGCAAAGGTCCAACACTTTTACACCGGCTGTATTGTTACCAATGGCCTGCGCTAACACTTCCCACAAAAACATGCTGCTGGCTTCCTGCACATAATAAGTGCCGGCGTGAAAAAGCGGGTCGAAAGTAAAGGACGGGCGCTGTGAAAGATAATAGCCGTACGGGCACCATGGTATTGCAGACTGGTGGACCAGTTGACCGGTTGATTGGTTGATTGGTAAGGGTGCCCGGCTTTTGACCGGGTTAAGCCGTATTGAAGTTACCTGCTCACCGGAGGCATGCACCTGCTCAAAGGCTTCTTTATTAAAGCCTTTAATATTCGTTAATGATGCAATTAATTCTTTCGGAAGTGCAATCATACCTGTAACAGCTTTGCAGTAATACACTGCAAACTGCAAATGTAAAGCTATAGATGTGTAAGCAATGGCAAAAAAATGAGACGTTATTCTATATCGGCCACTTCGTTAAATATGGTTGTTTCAGCGCTGTCTTCTTCCTTCGTACGGCTGAACCCTTTTATTAACACGGTAATAAAAAAAACGTGGCCGATAAAAAAAGCTATCCAGAATAATATTACCCGCACTTTAAGCGCCTTCATAGCAGTTTCCATGTTGATAGTGCTTTTTTCAACCGTATCGTCAAGTATAACCCAAACCATATTTAGCAATATAAAAGCGAATAACATGCAGGAAAGATGCACCCATACAGGCAGGCTGCTTTTTACCTTATAACGTATAATCCAATACAAAACAGCCTCAACAGCAGTTATAATGGGCCAGCCAAAAATATCCAGGTATGCAAGCGGGCTTAACGTTGTTTCAGCCAATAGCCGCGTCTCTAACAAATTAACATAACTAAGATAGGTCATAACAACCGTGATAATAACCATGAGGCTGAATGGTATTAGATATGGTTGCCTGTTATTGTCAATCTGCATAAATACTATCGTGTTAAGGCTAACAAAACACTACGATGAATTTAAACATGCTCCCAATGAAATAAAAGGCTACAGCGCCTTTACTTCCGCTATCAATTGCTGCAACACTGCTTTTGCATCGCCAAACAGCATAGATGTTTTGGGTTGAAAGAACAATTGGTTTTCAATACCCGCATACCCGGGCTTCATACTGCGTTTATTTACTATCACCATTTTGGCTTCTTCCACTTCCAGTATCGGCATGCCGTATATCGGTGAAGACAGGTCGCTTTTGGCTGCGGGGTTTACCACGTCGTTCGCGCCTAATATCAGCACTACGTCCGTGGTTTTAAATTCTTCATTGGCCTGTTCCATTTCAAGCAGCTTATCATAACTAACATCAGCTTCTGCAAGCAAAACGTTCATGTGGCCGGGCATACGCCCTGCCACCGGGTGAATGGCATACAGCACTTCAACCCCTTTTTCTGTAAGTACTTTCTCCAGTTCATGGCACGTATGCTGCGCCTGTGCTACCGCAAGCCCGTAGCCGGGAACAATCATTACTTTACGGGCATAACTCATGGTAACCGCGGCATCACTCACCGTAATTTCTTTATAGGCGCCGCCGGTTTTTTGGCTGCCGCCTGCAGCAACCCCGCTGCTGCCAAACGAGCCAATCAATACATTTTTTAATGAACGGTTCATTGCCTTGCACATCAGGATAGTAAGCAGTGTGCCTGCTGCGCCTACCAGTATACCGCCGGTAAGCATTACTTTATTATCATACAAAAAACCGCCGCATGCAGCGGCCACACCGGTAAACGAGTTAAGCAAACTGATAACCACGGGCATGTCAGCGCCGCCGATAGGCAACACAAAACATATACCGTATAACAACGCCAGGCCAAACACAATAAAAAATATGGGCGAGATGCTGTGTTTTACAAAAGGAATAACCCTGCTCTCCTCATCAAAGCTTATGCGCACTGGCGCTTCAATAACAAAATAAACCGCGAGGCCTATTACCAGGAACAACACAATAAGATTAACAATATGCTGCCCTTTAAAAGTAAAGTCTTTAATTTTCCCGTTCAGTTTTCCCCAGGCAATTATACTGCCTGCGAACGATACGGAGCCTATAACCAACCCCGCCACTATAACTACAAGTGTAAGAATGTAGTTGGAAGGGTTTACAACATCATTAATAATACTGCCGATACTGAAATTGCCTTCAAAATCAGTATTGCTTATGTTATGCAGGTGGTGAAATTCAGAAATAGAAATTAACGCAGCGCACGCGCCGCCCATGCCGTTAAACATGCTCACCATTTCGGGCATGGCCGTCATTTTAACTTTTTTTGCCGCCAGTGTGCCGGCAATACCACCGATGACGATACCCCCGAATATCCACCCGTAGTTATGCAGGTTGTTACCGGCATCATCCTTATACAAAAAAATGGTGGCGATAATAGCGATGGTCATGCCTGCTGCCGCTATCAAATTGCCTTTGCGCGCCGATGCCGGGTTAGACAGCATTTTAAGCCCGAGTATAAAAGTTACTGAAGCAATAAGGTAGCAAATGGTTAATATATTTTGCATAAGCAATAATGCCGTTGTGTTTGGTTATTTCTTCTTTTTAAACATGTGCAACATCCTGTCTGTTACCACAAAACCACCAACTACGTTTAATGTGCCGAGTATAACCGCGAGAAACCCGGTGGTTAATGCTACGTAGTCATCGCTTTCCGCTTTGCCCATTACTATAATAGCGCCGATAATAACAACGCCGTGTATAGCGTTGGCGCCGCTCATTAACGGCGTGTGCAGTACACTCGGTACACGGCCGATTACTTCTATACCCAAAAATATCATCAGTATCACTATGTAGATGTATTCCTGGTGCGCGTTTATCCAGTCTAACATAAAACAACCCTCCGCTTAGGCTTCAGCTCCAGAGGAGATGAAGAATGATTAAATTATTTTTATTGACCGTTCAGTAATGCTTTCACCCTTTCATTCACCACTTCCCCATTGTATGTCATGCAGGTACCTTTTACTATATCATCATCAAAGTTCAAATTCAATTCCCCTGTTTTGGTAAGAATAAGCTGCGAAAAGTTCAGCACATTTTTACCATACATTTTACTGGCATCAGACGGAACAGATGATGCAAGGTTGCTATCGCCTAAAATGGTAATGCCGTTATATTGAACAGTCTGCTCGTTCACCGTTTTTGCCGTATTGCCGCCGGTGGCAGCAGCAAGGTCAATAATAACCGAGCCGTACTTCATACTTTCCAGCATTGCCTCAGTTATCAGCAATGGCGCTGGTTTGCCCGGTATTTGCGCCGTGGTGATTATTACGTCTGCTTTGGCAGCAGCCTCTGCAATACGCTGCTGCTGCTTTTGTTTATATTCTTCCGTTTGCTCTACCGCGTAGCCGCCTGCTTTTGAGGCATCCGCAGCGCCCTCCACTTCTACAAATTTTGCCCCCAGGCTCATTACTTCTTCTTTTACAGCAGGCCGCGTATCAAATACCTCCACTACCGCGCCAAGCCTGCGGGCAGTTGCAACCGCCTGCAAACCGGCTACGCCTGCGCCAAGTATCAGCACCTTTGCGGGCGCTGCGCTTCCCGCCGCCGTCATAAGCATGGGAAAGTATTTTGGGTAGATGGATGCCGCCTGCAACACCGCTTTATACCCTGCAATGTTGGCCTGGCTGCTTAGCACATCCATGCTTTGCGCGCGGGTGGAGCGCGGTATCATATCGAGGCTGAAAGTTGTAAAACCTTTATTAGCCCATTGCTTAATAGTAGCGTACTTATACAGTGGCTGGTAAACCCCCATTAAAACAGCGCCTGGTTTTATTAATGTAAGGTCGTGTTCGGAAAGAGGGTGGATAGATAATATGAGGTCTGATTGCTGTAATACCTCGCTTCTGCCAACTACTGAAACACCTTTTTGCGTATAGGCTGCATCAACAGCCCCTGCCTGTTTACCCGCGTGCGTTTCGCACAAAACTGATATATTTTTCTTAACGAGTGTTTCGGCCTGCTCCGGCAATAAAGAAACTCTTCGCTCCGGCGCAGGTTCAAGCAATACGCCTGTAATCATGCGGTTAATAGTTGTGTATGGAATGAAATTATCTTGTTTTCTTCATCTGCCCAAAAAATAAACGGCATAGTTTTACACTTACACGGTAAATACAGTACAAGCGGTTAAAACCTTACCGCAAAGTGCTGTTTTACTTTTTGCTCCTTCCGCAAAAACACCAGCCCTATAAAAAACAGGTCAATGGTTAGTGTTACGCGCCCATGCTGCTGAATAACTTCCCACGCTTCTTCCATTTCGGCGCTCCAGTGTATGTCATCAAAAACCAGTATGGTGTCATCACCGCTTTTTTGCAGTAACTGTTCAAAATATTGCAGGGTAGGTTGTTTACGGTGGTTGCCGTCAACAAAGGCCAGCCCAACCTGTGGAATATTTTGCAGCACGCCCGGCAGGGTGTCATCAAAATTGCCTTCGGTTACTGTTATATTGTTCAGCCCCAGCGCGGCAAAGTTTTTACGGGCAACCGCAGCAACCTGTGTGGCGCCCTCCATGGTTATCACTTGTCCGCCGGGCTTTGCGCTTGCCATATACGCTGTGGTGATACCTAATGAAGTACCCAGCTCAACAATAGTAACAGGCTGGTAATAGTTAACCAGCCTGGAAAACAACTGGCTGAATTTTTTTTGCTTGAGCGCCGACTTTGCAATAGATGATACTGTACGATGAATATTTGAATTAACCCTTGAACCCGCGCCGAAATCTTCTATGGTAAGCAGCGTATCGTCCTGTTTCAGCCGGGCCCGCAGTGCTTCAATATTTTTAAAGGGCGGATATACCCGCTTGTCGTTAAGTACCCTGGTGATAAACTCAAATACAAATGGTGAGTGCACCCCGTGACCTTTGCCGTTATAGGCGTTTATATAATATTGAAAATATTTTTTTGCGGCCTGGAATTTAGAATACACCCTATGATGGATAATTAATGATTAGCAATGACAAATTTATTTTCTTTCCCACACCTCGAAACTATACGGGTATTGGTGCTTTTCATCCGCGGGAAAATCCCGGTTTGAAACAAGCTTCCACTTTTTTTCTTCAATCTCCGGGAAGAATGCATCAGCCTCTTCAAAAAAAGCATGCACGCGCGTTAAATAAATCCTGTCCGCCTTTGGCATAGCCTCTTCATAAATTTGCGCGCCGCCCAGCACCATCAGTTCTTTATAATCGTTTTCAGCCGTAAAAAAAAGCGCGTCCTTTAAGCTGTTTACCACCACAATACCCGGCGCCTCGAAATCTTTCTGCCGCGTGATGATGATGTTTACGCGGCCTTTTAACGGCTTGCTGTCAACAGATTCAAATGTTTTGCGCCCCATAACTACCGGCATGCCCCAGGTGAGGTTCTTCAGAAACTTCAGGTCATTCGGCAAATACCACAGCAGTTTATTTTGTTTGCCAATGGCATTATTTTCAGAAGCAGCAACTACCAGCGATACAAGCATACAATTACAGGTTGCAGATTTTAGATTGCAGGGTTTATTAACGGCCCACTCTTCACTTTTTATACCGCCACAGGCGCTTTTATGGCCGGGTGATATTGATAATTTTCCAGCGTAAAATCCTCAAACGTAAAGCTAAAAATATCCTTCACTACAGGGTTAATACGCATTGTTGGCAGCGGGTACGGCGTGCGCGATAACTGCAGCTTAGCCTGCTCAATATGGTTATTGTACAGGTGCACATCGCCAAAGGTATGGATGAACTCACCCGCCTGCAACCCGCACACCTGCGCCATCATCATAGTTAACAAAGCATAAGATGCAATGTTGAAAGGCACGCCCAAAAACACATCAGCGCTGCGCTGGTACAACTGGCAGCTAAGTTTACCTTCCGCCACATAAAACTGGAACAGCGCATGGCAGGGCATCAGCGCCATATCCGGCAATTCTGCCACATTCCAGGCGCTTACAATTATCCGCCGGCTGTCGGGGTTGTTTTTAATTTGTTTAACAGCATCGCTAATTTGGTCAATGGTTTTACCATCCGCCCCCTGCCAGCTACGCCACTGCTTGCCGTACACCGGGCCAAGCTCCCCGTTTTCATCTGCCCATTCGTCCCAAATGCTTACCCCGTGTTCTTTCAGGTAGGCAATATTGGTGTCGCCACGCAAAAACCACAGCAACTCGTATACAATGCTTTTAAGGTGCAACCTTTTGGTGGTAACCATGGGGAAGCCATCCTGCAGGTTAAACCGCATCTGGTAACCAAAGCAACTGGTGGTGCCGGTACCTGTACGGTCTGTTTTGCTAACGCCGCTATCGAAAATATGCTGTAATAACTGTTTATACTGTTGCATGCCTGCAAGTTAATTATGTATGTCCCACGATTTTCGTGGATTTTAATATTGTGAGGAAGATGTTGACAGGTGTCATGCCTCCTCAATTACCAATTCTTCATTTTCACCCGGTTTGTCCTGATGGCTGAATGGTTCTATTATGTACTGGTAAATGTGTTGTTCTTCTTCTTTTACTATTTTCAACCTCGCTTCCTCTAGTGTCACTTCCCCCAGTAAATAATGTGCAAAAACCTTATCCTCTCCTTCAAATATTTTTTGAATCTCAAATGCATGTACCGCCAAAACGCGGCACTTTACTTTCCATTTTAACCCCGATATTTTAGAAATGAGTATTGTTCCAGGTCTAAGACCCACCTGTTGGTGCTTCAAAAAAAATATCATCCCGAAACCTGTAACTTTAAATGCGCTCTTCACAACAGCTACAGGCATGTTCATATAAAATTTGTTGCGCTCACAACCTACGCCCCCTTCTTCGCTTTTTTCCTCCGCTCCAGTTCCTTGTTTATCAGTATCAGTTCTCTACCCGTCTGGCCGCTTACACTGCTGTTTTCCTGTGCGCGGCGCATAAGGTAAGGTATTACCTCGCGTATCGGCCCAAAGGGCAGGTATTTGCTTACCGAATAGCCCGCCTTTGCAAGGTTGAATGTTATATTATCGCTCATGCCGTACAACTGGCTAAAATGCACATGCGGGTGGTTATGCGGTATGCCCCTGTTATCCAGCATTTCGGCGGTAAACAGGTTACTGTATTCATTGTGGCTGGCCACTATAAAGGCAATGGTCTCAATATTATCCACACAGTAGGTAACCGCCGCGTTATAATCGCCATCAGTAAAACTCTTGTTTTGCTGTATGGGCGACTGGTAGTTCATCAACTGCGCCCTGTCACGCTCTTTTTCCATATAGGCGCCGCGCACCAGCTTAACGCCAAGGTAAAATTCCTGGCTGCGGGCTATCTGGTGGCTCATTTTCAAAAACTTCAGGCGGTCGTGGCGGTATAGTTGTATGGTGTTGTACACTATGGCCTTCTCCTTGTTAAATACCTCCATCATCTCCATCACCAGCCTGTCAACCGGGTCTTGTATCCAGCTTTCTTCGGCGTCAACCAGTACGCCTATGCCTTTTTCGGCGGCAGCCTCGCAAATGCGGTACATACGCTCGCGTACCCTGTCCCATTCGTCCACCTCCTCCTCGTGGTCGTGAATACCGCTGCGCAGGCGCGGCGCGTCATTAAGCGTGTGCAGCAGCCCAAACCTTGCCAGCCCGGTAACCTTTACGCTTATAAACGGTATATTCGGCTGTGTTGCCGCGTAATTAATAACCTTAATAAATTCATCGGCGGCGTGCTCAAAATTGGCTTCGCCTTCTTTGCCCTCCACACCATAGTCTAATATAACCTGTACGTTATAGCGGCTAAGTAATTCCGCCGTGTCTTTGGTTTTTTCCAGCGTTTCGCCACCCACAAACTGTTTAAAAATGGTAGCCCGTATTATGCCGTGTATCGGCAACCCGGTTTTCATTAAAAACGGTGTAAGGCGTGTACCTACGGCCACAAACCACGAAAAATCCATGGTTTTAAACAGCCAGCGGGCGCTTTTTAATTCCTTATCTGATTTGTAGGCAAACGCGACTTCAGTGTTATCAAACGACAATTCCATATTAAGCAACTTTCCAACTGCGAATATCGGTTGTGTACTCATAAGTAAAAAAACGTTTTTAGCAGGTAGTGTTAATAACGCTGTAATACGCCATAACACGCAGGTAACCAGGTTAAAAGGCCGCCCTGCGGGAGGAAAAACCAGTAGAAAAGGAGGACGAGGGAGGAATACAAAAACAACTAAAATATTGATTATCAAATAAATATAACAAAAATTAATAAACTTCTTAAAAAATTCACCCTTGTTTTGATGGCTTATGCGCGCCCTTTTGCCGCGCTTGGTATTGTGTTCGCTTACCTGTGTATCCATCGCTGCTGCTTTACTATATATAGCAAAAAGGGCAAAGTGTCCGGTGAAATTTTTGGGGCGCAGCACGAAACTCAGCATGTCCCATAAATCGCTTAATTTACCGTCCTGAACCTTTTTTCATTTCAACCTTATATGAAAAAACTTTTTGTCTTGCTCCTGTCTTTTATTTCCTGTTATTCTGTATGGGCACAGTTAGCCGTGGTGAATGATTCTGCTGGATTTGTTGCCGTAAGGGAAAACGTAGACGCAAAATCAAAAATAACAGACACGCTGCATAATGGAAGGGTTGTATTAAGTTTTGACGTACACGGGAAATGGTTATTTGCTGACTATAGCAGGCATGGCAAAACCTTATCAGGCCATATACCTGCATTAAGAGTCACATTTTTTAACAACATGACAAAATTTTCAAAAAGCAGTGTGAATGACTCCACCATCATACTCAGTTTTGACAGCATGAAGATTATTATAGCGACAGGTAAGTTTGAAAAAAACAAAAGCACAATTCAATACGGGAAAAGGGATGTTTTTGTTAAGTCCATTAACGGGAAGTTTCCGTATGGAACTGACGGCAATTTACCGCGCAGGCAATACAAGCTAATTAATGTGCATATAAATGGCAATTCGATTGCCATAGATAAAAATTGCTGGGCTGATTTATTTGAACCTTCGCTGGCATTGACCAACGCTTTTATAGATACTTCACGTAAAACAATATACCTGGCTGCACAAAACAGTGATGGTGCGGGCACTTATACCGTAGTATGGGAATTTAAAAATGGCCAGTACAGCAACAGGGAAGTGTTTCTTGCGGAATAGTAAAGCGCGAGGCCTAAAACAAAAAAGCCGCTTTTAGACAAAAGCGGCGTATGCACATGAGAGAACCCTCATGGACGCTCTCAAAAATGTATAATCAGTTTGTTGAATACCGGGCACGGCTGTATTACAATTTAATGTGGTACAAGCCTCGTTTGGAAGGGAGTTTCAAAAATACATATAAAAGTAATTAAATATATTAGTATTTTTAACCCTTAAACCAATAACCATGACTATGAAAATTATCCACCCGCTTATGAAAATGGCACTTCCCGTTGTTTTTGCGTGTGCA
Organism: Chitinophagaceae bacterium; assembly: GCA_035550215.1. Classification (GTDB taxonomy): domain Bacteria; phylum Bacteroidota; class Bacteroidia; order Chitinophagales; family Chitinophagaceae; genus JABDFW01. The sequence goes on from DASZPM010000019.1 coordinate 65,259, forward strand.
TGTTTGTTGCCGGCTGCCGCACATGCCGGGCATGGCCATAATGACAATGGCAATCACTACGGCAACGGCAATGGTAACGGCGGCGGCGGGTCCGTACCCATTAACAGCGGACTTATACTGCTTGGCGTTGCGGGGATAAGCTACGCCGGTTTTAAAATGTACACCAAATACAGGAAAACGTCAGCAAAGGCATAAAGCCTGTTTATTACATAGTTGTTTAATTAAAATTATGGCACTGTCAAAAATATTGGGCCGGCAATCCACCGGGTGGAATAGTATTCCGCGGCCGCTCCAGGTGTTCCTCCTCCGGGGAGCGTGTATACTGGTGGGCTGGAAATGCCTCTACTGGCTCTGGTTAGGGCCCGCGCACCAGCCAGACGGGTTTTTAACTTCTCTTACCGCCAAACTAACGGCATGGGTATTTGGGCTGCTGTCCCCGCAAATGCAGCCGGCAACCGTACCCGGGCACGATGTATTGATTACCGCGCTGGTAAACGGTGCGCATACTACCGTAATAAGCGTGGCAGACGCGTGCAATGCGCTGCAATTAATGGTATTATTCGCGGGTTTTGTTTTTTCCGTTCCCGTGCCCCTGCGCAGGCAACTGCCTTACGTGTTTACAGGGCTGCTTATTATTATTGCCGCCAATGTGCTGCGGTGCCTTGGGTTAATATATGTGTATATTGATTTTCCAAACGTGTTCCCTTTTGCGCACCACTACTTTTTTACACTGGCAATTTATCTTATCGTGTTTCTTATCTGGAAACGGTTAATTAAGGAATGGATGCTGTATGAAAAAAAATAAATGGCTGCTTAGCGCCGCCGTAATTGGCCTGTTAATATGCGCGGCACTGCCGCAGTTGATTATTTATTACAGGGGGTACTACTATGTAAACAGCGCCCCTGCCCTGCTTAAATATCCTTTAAACGCGGGCTGCTACCTTGGTGTTGCCCTGCTGGGCTACTGGTATATTAAACAGCATAATGGCGCGTTTATAGGCACCGTTTGGGGCATTGTGTACATACTGGGCGGTATTTTTATTTTAGCTGAATATGCCTATCATTTCCTGTACCCCGGCTGGGCAGACCAAACTTATCTTAACACTATGTCGGTGTTTGAGGTGCTGGCAAGCCCGCTGCCTTTCATTATTGCCTGGCTGCTGTTGTATATGAAGCGCCTGGCAAGCCAGCCACGGGCCGTTCAAAACAAAGCGTAATTTTTTACAGTATTTTCCCGCAACGCGTACAGGTTAGCTGCTTATTTTGCCGGTTGCAGGGTTTTGGCAGGTGCCGCTGCTGCAGGATTGAACAGGGGATCGAATATTGCGTTGTTTATACTTTGCAACCCGGCAATAAATATAATGGTAGCCACAGCGCCCGCTACCAGTGCCGGAATAACTTTTAGGGATGGCTTTGTTTTTACACTCCACAAAATAATACCGGCTATCAAGATGGCTAGAAAAAGCCAGTCCAGCGAATGGCCTGAATAGCTGAAGCCTGCGGCTGCCTGCGCATCCTGGAACTCGGTAGCATCATGTCCTCTCCCCTTCAATAAAAAAAGAAACGTGTAAAGGCCGGGCGAAGCAAGGGTGCCGGCAAATATGGCCGCGTTTGTTTTAGAGGGCTTCCGCACAAACAGCACAGTAGCTGCCAGCCATGCTGCAATGGTACCGGCTACTCCTCCCAACGCTATATACTGGTCTAATTTAGGCGTAACATCACTCGTTATATATTCTTTAGCGGGCGTAGGTATTGCTTTAATGCCGTTTATCCACGCAACAACACAGTGGCCCAACTCATGCACAAATACTGCAGCCAGCACTGCAAGAAAATAAACACCCCAGTTTTTTATTTTACCGGTATTTATACGCATGGGTTTACAATCGTTTTTTAAGGCAGGAATACTAATAAAACTCTATTATAAATGTCTCTTGCTGTATCAGCATAAAGTTACGTTATTCATTGTCCCTCCGTCAACCATCCATCAAAAATATCTTAACACCCCGTTTCTTTTATTTTACCTTGCCGGATTAAATTAAAGTGATATGATGAGATATTTGTTCGCCGCTGTTTTTATGGCGGGCGCCTGTTCAGCAGTTTACGGCCAGCAGCTATATACGCCCCGCGGCGTAGCGCAGGCCTTTAAAAATGAAACGAGGCAGCTTAACGGCATGCCCGGTAAAAATTACTGGCAAAACTATGGCAGGTACACTATTACAGTAACGGCAATGCCGCCGGACAGGAACATTAAAGGCAGCGAACAAATTAGTTATACCAACAACAGCCCCGACACCTTAAAAAGCCTGGGCATTAAACTGTTTATAAACATTCACAAACCGGGCGCACCAAGGGTAAGCCCTGCTGCAGAAGATTACCTTACCAGCGGCGTGCATATTGACGCTGTTTCGGTTGGGGGGCAAAAGCAGCCGTGGGATGATGAACTGCCGCGCTATACTAATACGCTTATACGGTTACCCAAAGCATTACTGCCGCATGATTCGGTGCAGTTAAGCATTGACTGGCATTATCAAATTTCATTGCAAAGCGGCCGCGAGGGCATGATTGATTCCACCACTTATTTTCTCGCTTATTTTTATCCACGTATAGCGGTGTACGATGACTATAATGGCTGGGACAGGATGACTTTTACTGACGCGCAGGAATTTTACAGCGACTTTAATGATTACACTGTTACAGTAAACGTTCCTAAAAATTATATTGTATGGGGCACAGGCACTTTGCAGCATCCTGAAACAATGTTGCAGCAAAAATACCTGCAGCGCTTTAACCAGTCGCTTACTTCTGACGATGTTGTACACGTAGTTACAAAAGAAGACCTTGCCGCGAAAGATATAACTACGCAAAATGACATGAATAGCTGGCAGTTTACGGCCACCAATATTCCAGATATGGCCTTTGGGCTGAGCGACCATTTTGTATGGGATGCCACCAGCGTTGTGGTTGATGATGCCACAGGGCGCCGTGCCGGTGCACAGGCCGCGTACAACGATACCGCTGCCGATTATCACCACGTGGCAGGATATGCAAGGCATGCACTGGATTGGTTATCCCACAACTGGCCGGGCATACCCTACCCCTACGAAAAAACAACCGTTTTCCAGGGCTATGCCGGTATGGAATACCCGATGATGGCCAATGATGAAACCTACAGCGATACATTATTTTCAAGGTTTGTGGCTGAACATGAAATTGCCCATACCTATATGCCTTTTTATATGGGCATAAACGAAACAAGGTATGGTTTTATGGATGAAGGCTGGGCCACCACTTTTGAATTATTGATTGGCCATGCAGACCTTGGTGTGGCGCGCGCAGACAGGTTTTACAGGCAGTTCAGGGTAAATGGCTGGATATATGATAAATCGCCCGACGAAGATATACCGATTATTACACCCGGCGATATACAAAGCGGCAGGGGCCTTGGTAATAATGAATACGGCAAACCGTCGCTGGGTTACCTTGCGGTAAAAGACCTGCTGGGCGATGATGAATTTAAAAAATGCCTGCAGGGTTATATGAGCCGCTGGCATGGCAAGCACCCGCTGCCGTGGGATTTCTTTAACTCCATCAGCAACGTGGCAGGTAAAGACCTTAACTGGTTTTGGAACAACTGGTATTTCTCCAACTATTATATTGACCTCTCTTTGTCAAAGGTGTCTAAAAAACACAACAATTATACGCTTACCGTACAAAACATAGGCGGTATGGCAAACCCGTTTGATGTGGTGATTAACTACACTGATGGCACCAGTGATTCAGTGCACCAAACACCGGCGGTTTGGCAGGATAACCAGAAAGAAACCACTATAAAAGTATCCGCTAAAAAAGAAGTGAAAAGCATAACGCTTGACGGTGGTATTTATGTTGATGCTGATGAAAGCAACAACACATGGCAGGCTAAGTAACGTTACTGCATACCTGTATTATCATGCACAATGCGCGGTATTAAGCCGCGTATTGTGTTTATATGCCCACTGCAAAAAGCGGCGAAATTTTGCTAATTTCGTTGCATGCACCTGCCAGGTAAGCGCAGCAGATTTTAGCCGGGCGCTAAACACAGTAAAAAAATAACCTTACTTGCTAAAGCCAGTTGAACAATATTTTGAGCAGCAGCAGGAGCCGGTAAAAAGCGCCCTGATCGCGTTGCGGCAACTAATACTTTCATACGATATGCATTTTACCGAGGAGCGGAAGTATGGTATGCCATTTTATTATTACAAGGGTAAAATGTGCCTGTACCTGTGGGTGCACAAAAAATTGCGGCAACCCTATCTTGGCATTGTAGCAGGCAGCATTGTGCATGATAAAGACCTTTTACAGGAAAAACGGGCCCGTATGAAAATACTATTGGTTGATGCAGAAAAAGACATTCCCGAAAAAAAGATAAAAAGCATTTTGAAAACGGTGGTTGCCTTTTACAAAGCAAATACATAATGCGGCATTAATTAACAAAGCTCCACCACACCCCTATCCTGAACCATAAAGCCCTTGTTGGATAATAAGGCGCTGAAAAATTCCGCTGGTTGAACGAACCGGACGAGAAATCAAGTGTGTTGAGGTTTTCAAACCGTATAAACGCTTTAAAGCTCTTAATACGAAAATCAAAAAATATGTTTATGTCCGGCCTGTTAGAAACCGTGATAGAATCCTGCGAATAAAATTGGCCGGTAATGGCTGAATAACCGTCTGCCTTGTAAGCAGTATAATAACGCACTTCAATACCTGTTGACAGGAAAAGATTTTTATAATAGTTACCCTCAAATGCCAGCCGGTTGCGCGTTACCAAAAGGGGTACATGTACCGGCGATGTTCCTGCCACCTGTTGCAAATCAACATCAGTATACCAGTTTATATGCTTGCTGAGTGCGAATTTCTTCTCAAGTCCAACATGCAGCAAATTAAAAATGGCAGATTGCTGCTTTGATACAAAATCGCTGCTGAAATAAGTGTAATTGGTAATTACGTAATACTCGCCGGTAAGCCTCAGGTCTGCAATTGGCAGCCACACATTCGCAAAAAGCCGCCCGATATTTTCTTTGTTGAAATTACCCTCAGGCAGCGATGGGAAGGATGAAATAGACTGGTCGTTAACAAAAGAAGGCGTTCGGTTAACATCATTAAACCCAACTTCGAGAGAGCCTATTTTTTTACTTAATTCACGTTTTAAACTTATATATGCCGAGTAATCGCCCGTAAAAGGCCCTGCAAGGTATAACTGGCCATTGCCAATCACATCCCATTTCTGGTTACGTGTTCGGTTACGGTATTCCGCTTCAGCGTATATGTTGGTATATTTTTTTTCGTAAGGGCTTAAAGTACCTGTAAGCATTTCAATGCCTGCCCCAAGTTTCAGGTATTGGTTAAGGTTCTTCTTTTCAGGAAAAGAAATGATGCTTATATCGTTGCTCAGCTTTTGCCAAACATCTTTATACCTTATCGTATCATTGGTTAATATGTAATTATAATATTTCCGGTAAAGGCTGTCAATGGGGTTACGGTCCTGGAACGAGTATGAGTTTTTGCTGTATTCAATTGTATGCTGAAACCGTATACGCGGGTAAAATAACCTGTAGGTAATGGTATCTTTTACCAGCGAATCTTTCTGGCCAAGGTCGTAGTATTGACGGAATAGAAGTATGTTTTCGTCATACGAAGTACCTGTTGACAAGGCCGACGTAAAAAAGTTGCCCTGGTATGCCGTACCGCCGCCCAGCTTAACCGGCAACTGGAAAACACTGCCCAGCGACGAACCTGAGTTAAGCGTTTGCAATTCATCATTGGTTTGCAGGCCGCCATTTTCAGAGGCGCGTATTTTATTGCTGATGAAAATAAAAAAGTTACCATACCGCCGGTACTTGCTTATATAGTTTGATGTTAGCCTTAAATTATTATGATTGGTGTTTTGGTTTTTTAAATCGCCCGGCGAATTAAGAAACCTGAAATCAAAAGCAAAATTAAAATCCGGGCTCCTGTTTTGTGTATGCTGTAACTGTATAAACTGCTCTGTTTTACTGCCGATAAGGTATGCCAGCTCGCTGTACGGTCGCGTTGTTTGATAGAATTTCGAATTTTCTACGGTGAAATTATAAATATCGTATGCATGAAACCCCGCGTCAAACCCCGGCTTCATATATGGGCTGAAGATAAGCGAGTGGGCCGCCGTTCCAAGGTTTCCCAAATCAACATAACTGTCGGGCACGGGAAAACGGGTGTAAAAATTATTGATGGATGAATCAAGTTTATGGTTTACGGATGAATCGTAATAGCGATAAGTAAGCGTAATGGAGTCTTCCAGCGGGTTGCGGTGCTGTAACGAGTCGTTACCGCCCTGCTTTCGCATAGGCCGGCCCTGGCTGTCAAAGCCCACCTGGTTTAATACATTGTTGCCGGATGGTTCACCTGTTTGCGCCTGTGTGCTAACCGCAAACAGCGGCATCAAAAATGCAAATACAAAATAATATCTTACAAAAAATGTCAACTGCATGTAAACCTGCCTTGGTGCAAAGTAAACTGAAAGCTGTGAATGAAAAGATAAAACATCTGCAACAACCTTCGCAATAGCCGTTCGCCCTGTTAAAAAATTACAACACGCGCACTATTTCTTTAAACAATAAACTCAGCTTTGGTTCGGCATCTTTGGCTAAGGCAAGCACCTCCTCATGCGTCATTGCGTTTTCTTCTTCGCGTATACCCATGTTGGTAATTACGCTTACCCCAAACACTTTAAGCCCGGCATGCACGGCTGTTATAACTTCCTGTATCGTGCTCATGCCAACAGCGTCACCACCCAATATTTTTATAAGCTTGTATTCGGCCCTTGTTTCAAATGATGGCCCGGTCAGGCCGGTGTATACGCCTTCTTTCAAATCAAAGCCATATTGTGTGCCTATCTCTTTTGCCCGGGCTATTATTTCTTTATCATAAGGCTCACTCATATCAGGAAAACGGGTACCTATATCCTCTTCATTAGGCCCTATCAAAGGGTTTTGCACAAAAAGGCTTATGTGGTCGCGTATAATCATTAAATCACCCACTTTAAAGCCTGGATGCACTCCGCCCGCGGCATTTGAAACCAGCAGCGTTTTTATCCCAAGCATCTTTAATACACGCACCGGGTAAGCTATTTGTTTCGCCGTGTACCCTTCATAAAAATGAAACCTGCCTGACATTACAGCAACTTTCTTGTCGCACAACTCACCCAATATCAGTTTCCCTCCATGCCCCTGCACGGTTGATACGGGAAAATGCGGTATATCGCTGTAAGATATTTCCTGTTCAACAGTAATTTCGTTTACAAGGTTTCCCAAACCGCTGCCCAATACGATACCCGCAATGGGCGCAGCAGAATAAATATTTTTGATATAACCTACAGTGTCAGCCAATTGCTGCATAGTTGTTGTAGCCATAAACACCCGGTATTTGGTTGGGCAAATAATTTAACATTAAAAAGAGCGCAAATATACGGCTTGAGCGGTGCTAAAGCAGTTATTGCGTATATTAGCAATACATTTTACAGCACGGCGTTGGTATATAGGAGGTTTTATTAAAAAAGGCAGGAAATTTTGTTATGAAAAACTATCTGGCACTGGTATATTGCCTGTCATTGGCTGCAGGCCTGCATGCGCAGCTATGCGAAGGCAGCCTTGGCGACCCGGTGATTAATTTTACCTTTGGCGCAGGCACAAACCCGGGCCCGCCACTATCTACTACAAACTACAAATACGTTACCAACGATTGCCCGCAGGATGGATATTATACCGTTCGCAATAAAACAAACGATTGTTTTGGCGATACCTGGAATTATTTAGATGCCGACCATACCGGCGACCCGAACGGGTATTTTATGCTGGTAAATGCATCCCTTGAACCCGGAGACTTTTATGTTGCCACCGTTAAAGGCCTTTGCCCCGGCACTACGTATGAATTTGCAGCCTGGATAACCAATATGCTGCGGGCCTATGCCTGCGGCGGTGCGGGCATAATGCCTAACATAACCTTTCATATTGAAAACCTGCAGGGCGATGTGCTGGGCTCTTACGAAACAGGGGATATACCACCGGCAAAAACCGGCTCAGGCGCGGGCGTATGGAAACAATACGGCCTGTATTTTACCACACCGACGGGTACGCCGGATGTGGTGATAAGAATGACCAATAATGCACCGGGCGGCTGTGGCAATGACCTTGCAATGGACGATATTACTTTTCGCCCCTGCGGGCCGACACTTAATGTTTCCATTGCTGGCGAGGCAGTTGACACAGCCAGCACATGCAGCGGCCAAAATAATATTTATACCTTCAGCAGCCAGGTGTCTGCCGGTTATCATAATCCCGTGTTCCAGTGGCAAAGCAGCACGGACGGAGGCGCTACGTGGAGCGATATTACCAGCGCCCAAAATACGCAATACACCAAGCCTGAAACACCTGCAACGGGCGAATATCTTTACCGTATTGAGGCAGCGGAAAAAGGAAATATTGATAACAGCGCATGCCGCATTCACTCCAATATTGTGGGGGTTGATGTAAATGCTCTGCCGCAAATAAACGTTTCCAAAAATTATACGCTCTGCACAAACGATACACTCATTCTCTCAGCAACGGGTGGTCAAGCCTATAACTGGACGGGGCCAAACGGCTTTTCTTCCGGCGACTCACTTATCACCGTACTTGGCCCGCCTGTTTCGTATTCAGGCACTTATTATGCCCGGGCAACATCAAACAAAGGCTGCCTGATCACCGATACTATTATAGTAAAAGTATCCCAGGCAGCAGTGGCATCTGCCGGGCCGGATGTGTCAATTTGCCAGGGCAACAGCGTACAGCTAACGGGCAGCGGCGGCGTTACTTATAGTTGGTCGCCGGCAACTGGTTTATCATCCCCGGGTATTTCCAACCCGTTAGCCAGCCCCGCTGACTCTACATTATATACGCTTACTGTTATTGACGCCAATAATTGCACGGTGAAAGACTCCGTTGCCGTAAATGTCTGGAAAGTGCCGGTTGCTGATGCCGGGCCTGATAAAAGGATTATGGAGGGCCAGAATGTGCAGTTAGACGGCTCTGCCTCCGGCACTAACGTGGTATATGTTTGGAAACCCGTTTATAACATTAACGATGACAGTAACCTGCAGCCAACAGTAAACCCCGACCATGACACAACCTACACCCTGTCTGTTATTTCTTTGGTTGGTTGTGCCACCGCCACTGACGATGTATTTGTGCGTGTGCTGCAAAATGTACGCATACCCAATGCCTTTTCCCCCAACGGCGACGGTATAAATGATACGTGGAATATTCAGAAGCTAATCACTTACCCCGAAGCGGATGTTTATGTGTTTAACCGCTTTGGCCAGCCCGTATATCACAGCAAGGGTTCAGGCAAACCGTGGGATGGCACATTAAATGGCAGCCGCCTGCCGGTTGGCACTTATTATTACGTAATTGACTTAAAGAATGGCTTACCCAAATTAAGCGGTTGGGTACAAATATTGCGGTAATAAGACCTTACTCTATTTGTTGTCTCATCCAGGCGAACATTTTTTCGTTGGCAAGTTTTGCCAGTTTCGTGGGAAAGATGTTTAACCCATGCGGGCATTCGGGATATACAGCAAGATAGGTTTTGTTGCCTGCGCTGCGCCAGCGGCTTTCCATAAACCGGGTGTCATCCAGCAATGGGTCAGCGGTACCTACCATAAAATACGCCGGCGGTAGTCCCCTCAGGTCGGCAAAAAGGGGTGAATATTGCGGTTGTTCAAGCTTATCTGTGCTCCAGCCGCCAAACACAAGCTGAAAGTTTTCGCCAAGGCCTGTTTTGCTTAATATAAGCGTCGTGTCGCTTGCCTGCCTTTCAGACGGGGTGCCACCAAGGTCAAAGCAGCCATATTGCAGGCTTATTCCCCTCATTAAGCTGCCGGCGTTAAGACTGTCGCGCAGGTAAATCGCCATCAATGCAGCCAGGTGGGCCCCTGCCGACTGGCCGGTAAGCATCAGCTTGTCTGTACCAAAATCTGCTTTTGCGTGCTGTACCAACCATCTTGCCGCTGCCTTGCAATCGTCAATACAGGCGGGAAAAGGTGCTTCGGGCGCCAGGCGGTAATCAACGCTTACAATAGCCACCTTGCAGGTGGTGGCCATTAAATTATTAAACGCATCATCGCTGGCGGCAATACCCTGTATCCACCCGCCGCCATGTATATCAAGCATTACGGCCTTAATAGTGTCAGGTTTAAAAATTCGCAAAGGAATATCACCGCCGGGGCCGGCAATATTTACTATCACTGGCTGTATGCCGGTGCTTTTGGTAATAAAGGCCTTCATACCGTTGCGGGAGGCCTCCAGCCCCTCTTTGGTAAGCAATGATGCAGGTTTGGGGCCACTGCCCAGCAGTTTATTCCATTGCCTTACCTCCTGCATATAAGCGGTATAATCTTCGCCTTTATTTGATTCCTGTGCAAATAACAAAACGGGCAATGCCAGAAGGATGCATGCAACAAGGCCGGGCAGTATATTTTTGTTCATACAGCAGAATAGTTTGGTGTAATAAAAATAACCTTTATACTGTAACCACCATCCTGTGGTGTGATGGCAGCCAGGAGGTAATCAATAATCAATCCTCCCAACTTTTAAACTAATCATTTATCTTCGCCCTCAAATTATATCTATGAACCTTCACGAATACCAGGCTAAGGAATTATTGAAGAAATACAATGTTCCCGTACAGGAAGGCATTGCCGTTGACAATGTTATGAGCGCCGAAGAAGCTTACAGGCAAATAAAAAATCAAACCAACAACAACTTTGCGGTGGTTAAAGCCCAGATACACGCCGGCGGGCGCGGTAAGGGTAAAATTGTGGGCAGCGAGCAAAGGGGTGTTGCGGTAGGTAAAAGCCTTGAAGACATAAGCACCATCGCCAAAAACATTCTTGGTCATACACTGGTTACTATACAAACCGGGGCTGCCGGCAAAAAGGTAAACAAGATATTAATTGCGCAGGATGTTTATTATCCCGGTGATAAGCCTACCAAGGAATTTTACCTTTCTATATTGTTAGACCGCGCCAAGGGGCAAAACGTAGTAATGTACAGCACCGAAGGCGGCGTGGATATTGAAACAGTTGCCCACGATACACCTGAAAAAATTTATAAGGAATGGGTACACCCAAGCGGTGGGCTGCAACCGTTCCAGGCACGCAAAATTGCTTTTAACCTCGGGCTAAGCGGTGAGGCATTTAAAAACTGCGTAAAGTTTGTTACCAACCTGTACAATGCCTATGTAGGGCTTGATTGCAGCATGCTGGAAATTAACCCACTGTTTAAAACCAGTGACGACAAGATAATTGCCGTTGACTGTAAGATGAACCTGGATGAAAACAGCCTGATGCGCCACCCTGACCTAGCCGCCATGCGCGATATTACAGAAGAAGACCCGACAGAAGTGGAAGCAGGCCAGTACAACCTGAACTTTGTAAAATTAGACGGCAACGTTGGCTGTATGGTTAACGGCGCAGGCCTTGCTATGGCAACTATGGACATGATTAAATTAAGCGGTGGTGAACCTGCCAACTTTTTGGATGTAGGCGGTGGCGCCAACGCGCAAACAGTAGAGGCCGGTTTCAGGATTATTATGAAAGACCCGAATGTAAAAGCCATTCTTATAAACATATTTGGCGGTATAGTGCGTTGCGACAGGGTTGCCAATGGCGTTATTGAAGCCTACAATAAATTGGGTAATATTGATATACCCATAATTGTGCGCCTGCAGGGCACCAATGCAGAAGAAGCCAAAAAAATAATTGACGAAAGCGGGCTTAAAGTGCAAAGCGCCATATTGCTGAGCGAAGCTGCCGAGTTGGTGAAGAAGGCTGTGGCGTAAGAAGTCACCAGGTCATAAGTCATTAAGGAAAACGCTTACAAGTTGTAGGCGTTTTTTTATTTGTTTAATTTAGCTGGTGCGAAAAAGAGTATGCTGGTTATTTTAAATAGGCAATAATGCAAGTACAGCCTTCAAAACATTTATCAGGCTATATAAAACACTACCTCTTTTTAGAAACAACGGGGCATGGCATAAAAAAGCTCCGCCTGTTTTCTGATGGCAACCCTGGCATGGTATTTTGTTTCGGGAACAGCCTTGTTTCGCATGAGATAAAGGGTTCCACTCCATTGCCAAATGCATTTATTTACGGGCAGGTAAGCGCATATAAAGACCTGTACATTGCCAACGGGTCATCTTTAATAATTGTCGTTTTTCAACCCAATGGAATAAACCGGCTATTGGGAATAACCGCAAATGAAATAAAAGATACAATCGTGAGCAGCGAAGACATATTCGGCCTGCCGGGTGTATTGATTTATGAACGTTTGTATAATGAACCCGCTGTTGAAAACAGGCTGCATTACCTGGATGGCTTTTTTCATCAATTAATTGCTGGGGCGGCAACACCAGGCCATACGCTTATTGATGCGGCGTTACATTTTATCATTAAAAACAAAGGCGTAATAACAATACAGCAATTAGTTAAGTACACCGGGTATACCGAAAGGCATATTGAAAGAGTATTTAACGATAGTATTGGCATTAATCCCAAAAAGTTTGGAAACATAATAAAGCTTCACGCTTTTTTAAACCTGCTTAAATACAGCAGGGCACAAAACAACATAACCACTTTATGCTACGAGGCCGGGTATACTGATCAATCACATTTAATCAAAGAGTTCAGGAAATATACAGGTATAACCCCAACACAATATGCAAAGGATACCAGTAAACTGGCGACCAATTTTATGGAAATTAACCCGGCCCGCATTTCCATGTCGGGTTTGTACAATTTACCTGGTTTATAGCACCCTATTTTTGTGCTGTCAATAAAATAAAGGATATGAACAACATACAAATAGCCACCGCGCAGTTTGAACACAAAAGCGGCGATAAACAGTACAATTTAAGCGTAATAGATAAAATGGCCGGCGAGGCCGCTGCCAAAGGCGCACAGGTGATTGCTTTTCACGAATGTTCTATTTCCGGCTATGCCTTTGCCCGAAAACTCGATAAAGCCCAGATGCTGGCCCTGGCGGAACATATTCCGGGAGGTAACAGCATACAGGAGCTTAAGCAAATAGCCTACAGGCATAATATTGCCGTACTTGCCGGTCTGTTTGAAAAAGACGAAAAAGACAATTTGTTCAAGGCTTATGTGTGCGTAGATAAGGCCGGCCTGGTAGCCAAATTCAGGAAACTGCACCCTTTTATAAACCCGAACATTACACCGGGCGACAAATACTGCATATTTGAACTAAATGGCTGGAAATGCGGGATATTGATTTGTTATGATAACAACATTACTGAAAATGTACGCGCCACTAACCTGCTGGGGGCGGATATTATTTTTATGCCGCATGTTACTATGTGTACCCCTTCCACCAGGCCAGGGGCCGGTTTTGTGGACGCAGCGCTTTGGGAAAAAAGGCAGGAAAACCCTACAAGCCTGCGGCTTGAATTTGACGGTATGAAAGGCCGTGGCTGGCTGATGAAATGGTTGCCTGCCCGCGCGTATGACAATGGCTGTTATGTAGTATTCTCTAACGCCATAGGCATGGACGACGACCAGTTAAAAAATGGTTGCAGTATGATAATTGACCCTTTTGGAGATATTATAGCCGAGTGCCGTGCCCTGGGTGACGATTTTACCATGGCAACCATCGTTCCTTCCAAACTAACCGATGCAGGCGGCTACCGCTATAAAAAAGCCCGCCGGCCGGGCTTGTACAAAGACATTATAGGTGCAGATCATACAAGCGAACAGAAGGTAGTATGGCTGGATAAGTAGTTTCAGAAGTTGAGAATTTCACGAGTTCCAGGACATTGCCCAGGAAGTTGTTTATGCAAACAATTAAACTTTTGAAACGCTGAAACCTTTGGAATTAGTAAACTTACGAGCATGTGGACTTTCAAACTTTTGAACCGTCAAACAATCAAACATAAAAAAAGCGCCTCTTAAAAGAAGCGCTTATCGTATGAATCAAAACCAAACCCCTATTTAGTATATAAATTGCTGTTGTTGCGGTAATCTGCCGCCGTGTTGGTTAACCAGTCAGTATAACTAACACCACCGCTTTTCGCCCAGTCTAAAAAGTGCAGGTATGCATTGCTTATATTCACACCTTCCAGCGGGTATGTAAATGCGCCGGAGAAGCTTATAGCCCAGGGCCAGTTATTTTTAGATACATAATAAATACCTGATGCGGGCACTGAAGCGTCATCGCCTGTGCCAAGCAATTTTGTATCAGCCTTATCAGTAGGAGCATTTCCGGGCAAATGTATTTCATAGCCCCTGCGCATATTACTGATGAGGAATGGATTGAACGGTGCGGCACCTAATGTGCTGTTGCTTATGGGCGAGGTAAACTGCAGGTACACATGCGCAGTATCTCCGGTTACTTTAGGTAACTCATTTTTTGTATTAATAAAGTAAGCGCCGGCATAGTTATTAATTAAATCCTGGTGGTTATCAAACGGAATAATAACTGCTTTTGATTGCCCGGCCTCAACACCGTTAGACGCGGTTGAAATATATCCTGACTTAAGTTTTTGGCCTGTTACTGATTTAACTGCGCTTGCGGCAAAAGGAAACTGCACACCAAAACCATTCTGGAAACTGGCGCCTGCTGCCTGCACTGCAAAATCCCCGTACACCTCTACCACGTTATTTGCAGCGTTGCTTACAAATTTATAACGGTAATTAACCACAAGGTCATTCATATCATAATCACCGGTAGCGGGCCAAAGGTCTTCAAAAGCGAGTGTAGCGTAGGTATTTTGCGAAGGATAATAGTTATCATAAGCGCGGGTAGCATCGTTCGGGTATTGGTCAAACACGTCAGATACACCATCCCCATCAGTGTCAATCGGCTTATCTATGGGTGCAACACCTGTATTTGAAATACCTGTTACAGGGTTTGATGTAGCATAAAATACCACGTCATTAAAATCCTGGTCACCACTTGGACGGGGGAGGTCTTCAAAACCAACCAGGTATAAACTATCAGCTGCGTCGTACAGTAATACGCTGTGCTTTTTATAAGTGTCAGAGGTTTCAGGGTTATACTGGGGGTCAGAATAATATTTTTGCACGTCTGTATTTACCTGGTTGCTGCCAGCCCAACCATTGGCAAAAAGTACAAAGCCTATTGATGTGCCTGCCTCAAAAGTGCCAAGTTTTACTTTATCGCCGCTGCGCATTGTGCCGCCTGAACCATACAATGATGCATTGGGGAAAGCAATATAAACAGTAGATATATCAGATACTTTTGCCGGCGGGTTACCTGTAGGGTAAGTATAATAGCCAACAGAGTTATAATAGCCAGCGCCTTCTGACACAAACGTAATCCACACGTCCGACTTGTCGGTTACATTTACCGTACCCGTAGCCGCGCTGGTAAGATATTGAGGGTGTGTTGTAGGAAGGGGGACGCCTTCAGGCAACGATGCGTTTATATACGAAAGCAGTGTGCTGCTTATAACATCAGATGTCTCCAAATACTTAGGTCTTCCATAACTATCTGTCTTACCCATGCTTACATAAGTAGTTGTGGGTAAAAAAGAGTTTGACACCGGGGGAGTGTACCTGTTGGGTACGCCCAGGTCAGCCACCACATCACCGCTGAGGCCATCGGCGCCACCTATTACTGCGCTCACTGAGCCACCACTTACATAGGCCTTTATATTATGCGGAAGCCCGGTGTATTTTGCGTCAAGCACAAGCGTATCCATAGTGGCAGGCAGGTTTACAGTTGCCTTTACAAAGCCGCTCTTGTCGCTGAAGCCTGTAAATAATGCACTTCCGGCAGGCGCATTGCCATTTTCCTGCAATTGCACATCGCCGCTGTAAAGGTTTACAGGCGCGCCGCTAATGGGTTTGTTATCTGGTGCAAGCAATTGTATGTTTACTGACACCGCTTTGGTGGTAGCAAAGGTAAAACCGTCAGGGGCAATTTTTTCAACTGTTGTACCGCCGCTGCCGCCATTGCCCGGCTGGTCGCTGTTTTTTTTACAACTAAATGCAATTACTAAAAGAGCTAAACACAGGGTGGAGATTTGATTCTTCATAAGATAAATTTTTATACGATGGGGTAAAAGTATGTTGCTGACTATGTAGAAAATACATAATTGCCTTTAATAAAAAATGAGAATTTTTTGCGTAATTAAAACAATATTTAAGCCGTATTAAAGAAACCTTAAGTGGCTGGCATTTAAAATATTTTTTAAGAAAAAGGGGTGGCCGGAGCCTTCCTGCTACATTGATGGATAATAAATTATAGCGGCAAAAAAGCGTTACATCAACCTTTAACAGCAATAATTTACAGCTGGTAAAATGTGCAAATGCCGCAATAAATAGCAGCAGGATAGGTTTGTACAGGCAACACAGAAAATTACAACGCAGCGCAACTGCCCATTGAAAAGAGGGAATGGATTTTAAAAACATATACGGATATTGGATAATTACAATATAAATATACGCACTATCTGTTATATACAAACTAAGTTTATAAAAGCAGGCCGTTTTACCATGAATAACCCTGCAAATACCTTTATATTTGACCACAATTTTTAAGACCAGAATTACATGAACACTTCACGAAAAATATGGATGTTTTGTATTTTAAGCATTGCCCTTATTGGCGTTGACAGGCTTACGAAAAACCTTGCAAAGGAATACCTGCAAAACAGTGACCCAAAAAGCTATTTAAATGACACTATAAGGCTGGGATATGCTGAAAATACCGGCGCATTTTTAAGCTTTGGCGCTGATTGGCCAGCCGCGGTGAGTTTTTGGGTTTTTGGTGTTATACCCCTTTTGTTGCTGCTGGGCTTTTTTGTGTATTGCATAAAAAAAGCAAAGCAATTAAGTTTTGCCAGGCTGTTACCTTTTGCCTTAATTTTTGCAGGTGGTACCGGCAATATAGTTGACAGGCTTATATACGACAGGCATGTAACAGACTTTATGAATGTTGGCTTAGGAACGCTGCGTACCGGCATTTTCAACTTCGCGGATATGTGCGTTACCACTGCGGTTATAATATTGCTTTTTCAAAGCTTTACCAAGGAAAAAGAAAGCCCTGCACCCACACATTAGTCTATTCAGTTTGTATAGTAAACTACACATTTTTTTGTCCGCCCTCCACAAGGCTGCCGGCTCAGTTTAACCTTTACAGCGCATTGCTAAAACAAGAATTAAATAATTGATATAATGCAGGTTATGCCTGCATCGCTCCCCCGTTCTGGCATAATATTTTGTGCATTATAATTTCATAACTAAAACATCATGGTCATGGAAAACACAAAACATGGTTCACAAGGTCACAATCAAAACAGTGGCAAAGACACCGACATGAAGGACAAAAAAAACACTTCAGGCCAGCAAGGCAGCCAGGGCAAAACAGGCAACAGTGCCAGCCAGGGCGGAAGTTCGAAGATGAGGGATGACGAAGATGATTCAACAAGGGGTAACAGCGGCAGAAGCGGTAACAGTGGCGGCAATACCGGTAGCACCGGTAACCGTGGAGGTTCTTCTTCCCGCTAAACCTTCGATTGCGATTTGCTAAAAAAATCTTTACACCAACGTGTAAAGATTTTTTTATGATCATTTCTATAGCCCTCGTCAATAATACCTATTAAGCTAAACTGTGTTTCTCGCTAATACACCAACTGGTGTGTTTGCTTTATAATCCCCATAACAAACACGCTCTGCAGGTGGCCCATGTTCTCCACCTGGCTAAGCTTATTCACATGAAAATCGTAGTAGGCATCCATATTTTTAGCCATTACCTTCAGCATAAAATCAAACTCCCCGCTAATATTGTAACATTCCGTCACTTCATTCATTTCCTGTATGGCCTTAATAAATTTAAGCCCGGCGCTTTTGTTATGCTGTTTAAGGCTTACATAACAAATTACCATAAGGCCTTTCTTAACCTTTGCATGGTCTACAAGCGTCGCGTATTGTTTAATTACGCCTGCATCTTCCATACGTTTTATACGCTCATGCACAGGCGTGGTGCTTAAATGTATGGTATCAGATATTTCCTTCACTGTCATCCGTGCATTTTGCTGTAACAGGCGCAATATGGCCATATCCTTTTCATCAAGTACGGGGTGTTGCACAGCATTTTCGTCTTTTTGGGAAGCTTTTGCCATATCCAGCATATATTTTATTCTGCGAAATTCACAATAAATATCATTTTATTCCAAATTTTATTATTTGCCTGTTATTTTATACTACCACTGTATTTTTGCTGCTCAAACAAAAAGAATATGTCAACAATTGCACAGAAGATTGATTTAAGTCTTCCTTATAAAGTAAAAGACATCAGCCTCGCTGCCTGGGGCCGTAAAGAAATTCGCCTTGCAGAGGCTGAAATGCCGGGCCTTATGGCGATACGCGAAGAATATGGCGCAAGCCAGCCTTTAAAAGGCGCGCGCATAGCAGGCTGCCTGCACATGACCATACAAACAGCCGTGCTGATTGAAACACTTGTTGCGCTGGGTGCTGAAGTTAGATGGAGCAGTTGTAATATATTTTCTACACAGGACCATGCCGCCGCCGCTATTGCCGCTGCCGGCGTGGGAGTGTTTGCATGGAAAGGACAGACTTTGGAGGAAGCTGACTGGTGTATTGAGCAGACATTATTTTTCGGCAGCACAGACAGGCCGCTGAATATGATACTGGATGATGGTGGCGACCTTACAAATATGGTATTTGATAAATATCCCGAGTTTATACAGCCTATTAAAGGCCTTAGTGAAGAAACTACAACAGGTGTTCACCGCCTGTATGAGAGGATGGCCAAGGGCACATTGCCGGTACCTGCCATTAATGTGAATGATTCTGTAACAAAATCAAAATTTGATAACAAGTACGGTTGTAAAGAAAGCCTTGTTGACGCTATACGCCGTGCTACGGATATTATGCTGGCAGGTAAAGTAGCGGTTGTTGGCGGTTATGGTGATGTGGGTAAAGGCAGTGCAGCCTCATTAAAAGGTGCTGGTTGCCGCGTAATTGTTACCGAGATTGACCCGATTTGTGCTTTGCAGGCCGCTATGGACGGGTTTGAGGTAAAAAAGATGGTTGATGCAGTTAAAGAAGCTGACATAGTGGTTACTGCCAGCGGCTGCCGCGACCTGATTACGGAGAAACATTTCCGCGCGATGAAGGACAAAGCGATTGTTTGTAATATTGGCCATTTTGATATTGAAATAGACATTGCATGGTTGAATAACAACTATGGCCATACAAAAGATACTATTAAACCGCAGGTTGACTTGTACAACATTGATGGCAAAGATGTGATTATACTTGCCGAAGGCCGCCTGGTTAACCTTGGCTGCGCTACAGGACACCCCAGCTTTGTAATGAGTAACAGCTTTAGCAACCAGGTACTGGCACAAATAGAGTTGTGGAACCATCATGACAACTACGAGAACAAGGTGTACATATTACCTAAGCACCTTGATGAAAAAGTAGCACGCCTGCACCTTGCTAAAATAAGTGTTGAACTGGATGAGCTTACTGATGAACAAGCCGGTTACCTTGGCATTGGCAAGGAAGGTCCTTTTAAGCCGGAGCATTACAGGTATTAATAAGAAGATTTAAGACGTACAAAAAAAAGCCTTACTTCATAAGCAAAGCCCAACTGTTACAGAACGGTTGGGCTTTTTTGTAAATTTTCGGTTACAGCATGCACTTTTTTTGCCACCATGCGGGTTTGAATATTCTGTAATAAAGCCTGTGGTTGAGAATGTTCGTCATGCAATCAAACCCTTATTTTCGCTGCATGAAATCTGTAGCAGTCTTTTGTGGTTCAAGCTTCGGTAATAATGATGTATTTGCGCAGCATGCGGCGCTTTTGGGTAAAACCCTTGCCAAACAAGGCAGAACGTTGGTGTATGGCGGCGCAAAAGTTGGGTTAATGGGTGTATTGGCCAATGCGGCCCTTGATGCAGGCGGAACAGTAATTGGTGTGCTGCCCCGCTTTTTAAGTACCAAAGAAATTGCGCATACCGGCCTTACCGAGCTTATATTGGTGAACAGCATGCACGAGCGTAAAGCCAAAATGAATGAATTGTGCGATGGCGTAATTGCCATACCCGGTGGCTATGGTACTATGGAAGAGTTTTTTGAATTGCTTACGTGGGCACAATTGGGCCTGCATAAAAAACCGGTAGCTATATTAAACATTGGTGGCTTTTATAATGGCTTGCTTGCTCTTGCCGATAATATGGTTGGGCAGGGGTTTTTAAAGCAGCAAGACCGAAATATGCTGCTTGCTGATGACAATATTGAGATGCTGCTGCAAAAAATGAAATTATATGTAGCGCCTGAAGTAAACAAATGGATAAACAAGGAAACAACCTGATGGCTGCTTAAAGTTGGGGTGGGAAATGTTTATTTTTTTCACCATGTAGTTAATTCTTTTATTCTTACTTAACAACACAGGTGTAATATAAAATATTAACATTAATTAAATACACTGCTATAAACTAAATCTTATTAATACTTTATAAACCCGTTAATAATTCTTGCATAGGCATAAACACTTGCAACAGAATAAACAGCAACCAATAATATTTCCCACAGCGTGTTTTGCTTTTAACCCAAAGGCATTAAATATAAAATTAATTTAACGCATACATTAAAATGGATTCTAAAACTGGCAGGCATTTTGCAAAATAATATCGAAGCCAACAATCTATGGGGTGATTAAGGCGCAAATTTTCCCGCTGTAGTTGCGGGATTTTTTGTGCCCATATCTTAAACAAAAATCCCTCCGCCGGGCGAAGGGATTTTATTCTGCGATTATTCTTTTTAATTCTGCAGGTTATGGTCGTCACCACCCAAGCTGTAATTATTATTTTCTTCATCCTCCTCTCCTATTTCCTCGTCGGCATCGTCTTCCCCGCTGCCTGGCACATCAAGGTCTTCTCCGGTGGTATCAATGCTTTCATTTAATAACTCGCCGTCGTCGTCTCTTTTATCCAGTTCAGCATTAAAAACATCTTCATCTTCAGGCGTGGACATACTTTCATCGGTTCTTTCCAGCAGCTCTTTTTCTTCATCACTAACATCACTGTCGTCTTTTTCGTTAAACAGTGTATCACCTTCTTCATCGGATGATGAAATAGTAGTATCCGATAATTCAGCCATCCGCGGTACATGAATATGTTCCTGTCCCGGTATATCAAAAACATCTGGCAGGTTAAGCGTTGCAGTTTCTGAAGCCAGTTTCTTTGCGTCTTCGGGCGAATCCTTTAAGTCGTTTGCATCAAGGTTAGTCATAAAATTAATTTTATATAATAATACTAAAATAATGCCATCAAAAGCTTGTATGAAAATAGCAATAAGTTTATACAAGGGTATTAAAATCTACAATACTACCCGGCTTAAAATTTTAATTACCACATATTCAGCAAATTACTATACTGGCTTATGATTTGCTGCATGAAACAAATTCCATAACAAAAACACTAACGTATGAAGTTATTAAGCACTTTGATTGCGTCTGCCGGAATGTGCATGCTTGCTGCATGTGGCGGCGGGGCAGGAAGCCAGGATAGCACAGACAGTGCAAAAGCGATGAACGACAGCACCATACAAAGCATGCAGGATTCTGCATCTGCTGTGGACAGTGGTATGCATTATTCCACAACACCGCTGGAAAAAGCGGATGGTGATTTTGTAGTTGACGCTGCTAATGGCGGGATGACTGAAGTAGCTGCCAGCCAACTGGCGCAAAATAACGCTACTACTGACCGAATAAAAAACTTCGCCAATATGATGGTGCAGGATCATACAAAGGCAGGTAATGAACTTAAAAAATTAGCCACGGCAAAAGGGCTTACACTGCCTGCTGCAATTAGCGACAAGAATCAAAAAAAGATTGACGACCTCGGCAAAAAGACCGGGGCCCAATTTGACAAAGCGTATGTTAATTTAATGCTGAATGACCATAAGAACGCTGTTGATATGTTTAAAAAAGAAGCTAACGACGCAAAAGACAGCGACTTAAAAAATTGGGCTACCAGCACTTTACCTACACTACAAATGCACTTAGACAGCATAAAAGCAATTGCAGGCAAACAATAATATTTTTGGCAGCGGGGTAAATACTAAAGGGCACGTGCATGCGTGCCCTTTTTGAATTTTTACAACAGCAAGGCTTTGGCCATGTTTTTTTAAGACTTACTTTTAGCTGGTAAAATAACCAGCATGCAAGGTAAATTAGCCAGGAGGGCCTTTATAAAAAATTCAATACAAGCAGCGGGTATAACCGCATTTATAGCTTTGCCGGGGAGTGGCAACGCGGTTTCTTTTAATACGGCCGATAAGGAATATACGGTGCAGGACGTAATAGACATCATCCTGAAAGAAATTCCAGGTGCGCCGTTTAAACAAACAGTTGATACCCTTAAAAGCGGTACTGCAAGCCAAAAAGTAACAGGCATTGTTACTACAATGTTTGCGACCGTAAAAATTATTGAAGAAGCTGCCAGGCTCAAAGCCAATTTTATCATAGCGCATGAGCCTACCTTTTACAACCATACAGATGATGTTAACTGGGTGCCCGGCAGCGAAACAGTAAAGCAAAAGCAGGCATTGCTGCAAAAACACGGCATCGCCGTGTGGCGCTTTCACGACCAGTGGCATTCCCACAGACCCGATGGCATTCTGTATGGCGTACTTAAAAAAACAGGATGGACACAATACTATACACCCGGCAACCCGGTGATTGAAGTACCTGCTGCAAGTTTGAAAGATATTATAACACATCTAAAATCATCTTTAGGCATTGAACACGTAAGGGTTATCGGCAACCTGGCGCAAAGTTGTAAAAGGATTGTTTTGATGCCCGGCGCTGCAGGTGGTCAAATGCAAATGGGGGTTGTGGAAAAGCAACATCCCGATGTGTTGATTGTCGGAGAGGTGCATGAATGGGAAACTGCTGAATATATTAGGGATTCGTTGCGGTTAGGTACAAAAACATCGCTGGTGGTATTGGGACACAGCGTTAGTGAAGAGCCTGGTATGGAGTGGCTGGTTGAATGGCTGCAGCCAAAAGTACCCGGCCTTGCTGTAACTCATATCGCATCGGGTAATCCATTCACCTGGGTGTAAGTAATGGCGCTTATTCTTTAATACCAGGGCCGCTGTCTTCCGTTAATAAATCCTTCCAAACATACATGCTACACGCTACTGTTGCCGCTACAGATGATGACCTTTGGCAGATACACCTGCTTAACCAGGCAAATTACCGGCAACACGTAAGTGCAGAGGTAAGGGATAATGAAGGGTTTGTAAGCTGGTTTTACCCGGTGAAACTGTTACAGCAAACCCAGCAACTCGCGCCGCACGTTATAGTAAAAGAAGGAGATACTGTTGCTGGATATGCACTTACTTTATTAAGGGAAGCAGCTTTAATTCACGCAGACCTCAAGCTAATGTTTGATAACCTTGAACCTGTTACATGCAATGGAAAACCACTGACAGATTACCGCATTTACTGCATGGGGCAGGTATGTATTGATAAGCCATGGCGTGGCAAAGGCGTTTTCAACATGCTGTACCAGCATCATAAAAAACTATACGCGCATGATTTTGACATGATAATAACTGAAATATCACTATCAAACCCGCGTTCACAGCGCGCTCATGAGAAAGTAGGTTTTAAAACAATTTACACCTATACCGATGCAAACGATGAATGGAACGTAGTAGCGTGGGACTGGCAGTAGGCTATGCGCCGGTTCTGCCGGCAAATCATCAATAAGCCGTACATTCATCCTCGCACCATGCAAACAAGCACATCAAAATATAAGCTGCACTTTTTATTTGGCATTATATCACTGGTGTATCTTATTACACGGCTTATTATTTTTAAAGGCTTTAACGGCACTGACGACCTGCACTATGCCATGCTTGCAGCCCGCATGGTTAAAGGCACGTACAGCCCTTTTGTGCAGGGCGATATTTTTAGCGGGCGCGTGCTGCTTATTGCGTGGCAGGCGCTTATTTACCATATAGCCGGCATAAGTGTTTTTACCACGCAGGTTACAACACTTATAGCAGTTTTGCTTTCTTGTTATATCACCGTATTTTATTTGTTGCGTGCCTCCACCACTGAATTAGTTTGCATTGCTGCCGCCCTGTTTTATTTTAACCCCGTGCTTACCGGTGCTTCAAAAGGCATTTTACCTGATATATATGTTGTGCTCGCCGGTGTAAGCGCTGTAGTATTATGGAGTAAAGCGCAGCAGCAAACTTCAGCAAAAAAAAATATACTGTATGGCTTTTATATCGGTTTGCTGCTGGCGGCAGGCGCGTTTTTCAAAGAAACTATTCTCGTTTTTTTCCTGCTGATTGTATGCCTCTCCTTCATTTACCGCACCAGGCAATCAGCTATAACCAACCTTGCAATGCTTGGCACCCTTTTATTGAGTGGCTTATTAATAGCTGCATGGTATTATTATTACACGGGCAATATTTTCTTCCGTTTTGTGCAGGTAGCAGACAGCACATATTATAACCCCTGCAGCTATAATGATTTGCCGGCATCATATATTATCGCGCGTTTAACTTACCAGCCATGGAGAGATTTTACCGGCTTTGGCTTTTACCCGGTTATACTGGCCGCGGCCTTAATAATATACAACCTCTTTTTATACAAGCCATTCAGTATTTTTAAAAACCCCTTTGTACTTTGTTTTTTCATATTACTCATCACAGGGTTATATTTTCCCTTCTCCCTTAAAGGCTACCAGCCGCTTTGCGGGGATGTAAGGCATTTTCTTTTCCTGTTACCGCTGGCTGTTTGCGCGGCAGCGCCGTATATTGCCGCGAATATTGAAAACAGCAAAACAATTAAATGGGCATTTATATGCGCGGTGATGTTTGCAATTTGTGTTATTACCACAACTGACAAATGGCAGTGGATGATGTGGTGCCTGTTTGTTGTTTATTTTATATTGGTAAAATTGTTGGCCGGCAAAACTTCAGCAGTCGCGAAAGCGCTTGCCCTTGCTGCCGTTTTATGGATGTGCATGCCCTACCCCCTGTTTTACGGAAACAGTAACTGGTTTAATAATATGAAGCAGCTAAACAAAGAACTTACCGGCAACTACTACTATTTTCCTGATCATGATAATATGATGCATTGGAAACTGCTTCATCAATTTAACGACAGCATGCATTGCTATGATTTAGATGCCGATCCCTTTAAAATATTCAGTATCTATTATGAAAAAATGGATACGATTGAATTTCACCCCGGCTGGTTTTTGGTAAATACCCAATATATAGCGCGTTCAGCAGGGTTTCTGCACAGCATTGATTCCCTTGAGCAAAAAAACTACTTTACAAGGCAAATAAATACCGGCGATATGCGGGCAATGTACCTGCAGCAACCCGGGCAATTAGAACAGGTTAAAAAACTGGCAGAGGAAGACATCAGGGTAGAAAAATAGGCCGCATTTACTTCTCCACCATCCATATCGGCTTAAGTTTTTTTATTTTTTTAAATACCGGGCAAGCCTCGTCATGTGCACCCGGCAGGTAACCGGTACTCATCAAAAATTCGTTTACTATCTCCCCGCCCGTAAAGCGAAAGTGCTTCTTAAACAACTTTACCCATTCGTCCTTTGTTAACGGGTGATGGTGTTCTATCCATTTTTTAAATGAGCCGTATTCCTTTTGCAGTGCCAGTATAGTTTTTGCATTTTCAATGGCAGCATTTATCTTTAACCTGTTGCGTATAATGCCTGCATCATTCAGCAGTTTTTCTATTTTCCTGTCATCATACTTTGCTACTTTCTTTATTTCAAAGTTGTCATACGCTTTAAAAAAGTTTTCCTTCTTTTTCAGAATCGTATCCCAGCTAAGGCCGGCCTGGTTAATTTCCAGCACAAGCCTTGCAAATAGCTCATCATCATGTTCCAGCGGAAAACCATACTCATTATCATGGTAAATTTTGTGCACGTTATTTGCGTCCATTTTTACCACAACGCCACAGTAGCCGCTTAATGTTTGTTCCATATATTACGCTTTCTGTTTACCAATAAACCAATTGCCCGGTCAACCAATTTTTCGACAATCTATCAATCATTTGCTTAACTTCCAAGTTCAAATTGAAACAATGAAAAAAATATGTTTGTTTCTCGTTTTCACTACCTGCTTTATAGCAAACAGGGGGCTTTGTCAAACGCCTTCGTTTATTACCGACAGCCTTGACAGCTATATAAATAAGGGATTGGCTGACTGGAATATTCCGGGGCTTGCCATTGCTATTGTAAAAGACGGAAAAGTTGTGGTGATGAAAGGATATGGTGTAAGAAATGTAACGACCAAAGAACCCGTAGATGAAAATACGCTGTTTATGATAGCCAGCAACAGCAAGCTGTTTACCGCAACATCGCTGGCACAGCT
The DNA here is from genome assembly GCA_035550215.1 of Chitinophagaceae bacterium. Lineage (GTDB taxonomy): Bacteria > Bacteroidota > Bacteroidia > Chitinophagales > Chitinophagaceae > JABDFW01. The sequence continues at coordinate 91,747 of DASZPM010000019.1, forward strand.
TGAGTACGACCATAAACTTTCGCTGGAGGATAAAATAACAAAGTATTTCCCCGGTTATAAAGTGTATGACCCCAATACAACTGCATTGGTAACCATACGCGATATGCTGGCGCACCACCTGGGCACCAAGACCTTCCAGGGCGATTTTACCTTTTGGGATTCAAAACTAACCCGTGAACAGATAATGAATAAAATGCAGTTGCTTAAGCCATCGCAAAACTTCAGGCAATCATTTGGTTATTGCAACAGTTGCTTTTTAACTGCAGGGCAAATAATACCGCTTGTTACGGGCAAGCCGTGGGAAGTGTATGTGTACGACAGCATTATTGAGCCGCTTGGTATGGAAAACACCCACACATTGGGCGCGAATATGGGCGAGATGCCCGATGCTGCCACCCCCTATACCAATGTATTTACCGGCAAATTGACCGAACTGCCTTACGACCGCGTGGATAACCTTGCGCCCGCAGGCAGTATTGTTAGCTGTGTAAAAGATGTTGCCAAATGGCTTACGATGCAGTTGGACAGCGGCAGGTATGAAGGCAGGCAAATAATACCCTGGCCGGTTATACGCCGTACAAGAGATTTAAATACCGTCATCAGCAGCAGGAAGAACCCCAATTCATCAACACATTATGTTGGTTACGGTCTTGGGGTATTTCAATGCGATTATGCCGGGCGGCAGGTATTTTGGCATACAGGCGGTGCGTTTGGCTTTGTAACAAATACATGCTTTGTGCCCGAAGAAAATTTGGCGATAACAATACTTACCAACAATGATAACCAGGATTTTTTTGAAGATCTGCGCTATCAAATATTAGATGCCTATTTAGGCGTTAAATATGTAAACCACAGTGCGCAACAACTGCCGCATTTTATTGCCGGAGAAAAGAAAACCATAGCGGCTACCAATAATTTACAGGCGAGGGTAAAAGGCGCAACACCGCCATTACCATTAGCCAGTTATACCGGCACTTATACAAATGAGCTGTATGGCCCTATAACAATCTCCACCAATAAAAATGACCTTTCCATCAAGTTTGAAGGCCATAGTGATTTAACGGCTAAGCTGCAGTATATGGATGGCGATGAATGGCTGATAACTTATAGTAACCCCGCCTTTGGCATTTTTCCGTTGCAGTTTAAAACAGAAGGCAACAAAGTGGTTTCTGTTGATATTAAAGCAAATGATTTTGTGGAATTTGACCCTTACACCTTTATAAAACAATAAATATGCACTCAATTCTATATGTGGCAAAAAAAGCGGCGTTTATGGCCCTGCCCGTAATGTTTTTGCCTTTCATATCCCCGGCCCAAAACACAACCGCGGGGATTAATAGAAGTGTGCAGGATATAATGCCAAAAGTGGTGGAATGGCGCAGGCATTTTCACCAATATCCTGAATTGTCAAACCACGAGTTTAAAACTGGTGCGTTTATAGCAGAATATTTAAAATCACTTGGTTTACAGGTAAGGTACCCGGTTGCCAAAACCGGGGTTGTGGCAGTATTAAAAGGCGGTAAACCCGGCGCTGTAATTGCGCTGCGCGCTGATATGGATGCATTGCCGATAACAGAGTTACCTAATGTTCCGTTTTATTCTAAGGAGGTTGACACGTTTAATAATCAAACAGTGGGCGTTATGCATGCTTGCGGGCATGACAGCCACATGGCAATGCTGATGGGTGCTGCAACCGTTTTAAGTAAAATGAAAAACGAGGTGCCCGGCACGGTGGTGTTTTTATTTCAGCCAGCGGAAGAAGGCCCACCCAATGATGAAGAAGGCGGCGCGCCGCTGATGATAAAAGAAGGTGCACTTGATAATCCTGCGCCTGAAGCTGTTTTTGGTATTCATATTATGGATTATATACCTGCCGGTGAAATAGCTTACAAGCCTGGCTCGTTCATGGCTTCTTCTGACTGGTTTACCATTACCGTAAAAGGTAAAGGAAGCCATGGCTCCCAACCCTGGAAAGGTGTTGACCCTATCGTGGTTTCTGCACAAATAATTGAAGGGTTGCAAACCATTGTAAGCCGGCAGGAAGACCTTACTATAGCCCCCGCCGTTATTACCGTTGGCGCTATTAACAGTGGTATAAGAAGTAATATTATACCTGACCAGTGCACTATGATTGGCACCATACGTACGCTTGACAGCAAAATGCAGCAGGATATTTACGCCCGTATGAAACGCACCGCTGAAGATATTGCCACCAGCGCAGGAGCCAGCGCTACGGTGGATATAAAAAACAAAACAATGGTTACGTACAATGATTCATCGCTTGTTGCAAAAACATTACCTTCTTTACAGGCGGCTGTTGGCGCAGACAAGGTGAAACAGGTAAACTGGATGACCGGTGCGGAAGACTTCTCATTTTATCAAACAAAAGCGCCTTCATTTTTCTTTTTTATAGGCGGCCTGCCTAAAGGCGGCGACCCGGCCAAGGCGCCACCGCACCACACCGCGGGTTTTTATATTGATGAAAGCGGCTTTGACGCAGGTGTTAAAGCATTTTGCCAAATTGTTATGAATTATACTGCTGTAAAGAATTAATTACTGTGCCGGGTAAAGCCTGTATTTTAATATTTCGCATTTAAGAAGATGTAAGCCTTGCAGTGGCGTAATATTAACAACAGCTTGCATTGCCTTTTTTATTTATTATATCCCGCTGTTTTCTTTATACCATCTTCGGCGGTTTTCCATACCAGGTTAAAGAACGACTTTGTAATATCCCTTTTATGGCTGCAGGGCAATGTTCGTACATCGCCACCCGGGGTGGGGTTGGCATTTTTAATAACAAATGTGTTGGCTATAAATGACAGCAGGCCGCGCTTTTTAAACTGCATAGTGTCGGCGGGGTCTTTTTTAAGCACTGCTATTTTTAAATTGCTGTACAAAAATGTTATGCTGCCTTTGGCATTGTAATTATCGCCGCTTATATGCGTGGTAAGGCTTTCTATTTTGCCCTGCTGTATGCTAAACCTGCCCAGCGGTTCGGCCACGGCATTCAATTGCGTGGCATCCATACCGGCCATGGCTGCGTCAACACTAAAAACACCCTGCTTTGCTTTGGCAAGGTTAAACATAAATGTTGCGGTTACATTGGCCTTGTGTAAAAAAATGGCTTCGGCTTTTATCTTCATTACATCGTTTTGCGCTATGCTGCTTTTGGTGTTGGCTATATTGGTTACAACACCATGCGCATTGCTAAAGGTTATGGTGCCTGTTTTGCCGCTGTTGGGGTTAAGCTCGCTGTAGCTAATATCAAAATCGCGCAGCGTAATAGCGCGTATGCTTACAGGCGTTGAATCTTTCATAAGCAACTGGTGTGGGTACTTACCCAGCTTTGATGGCGGTGTTGGCAAGCGCCTGTCTGTGTAAATATCCAGTGTGCCGCCGTTCATAGCAATGGTGTCTGCAGTAAACGCTTCGCCTGTTAAAATGTGGCCCCAGTTTATGTTTTGCAGGTGTATGTTGTTAATGATTAAATGGTATAAATCTTTTTGGCGAGAAATACGGTGTTCAAATTCTGCCCTGCTGTACCGTGGCTGTACGGTAAACCGGCCAATGTTGGCGGAGTTATGCACTGCGTTTAGCGAAACGGAATCCACCACAAGGTAGTACAGGCTGTCAGCCGTGGGTATGCGCATAGTGGCTAATGATGCTACCGCGTTTTTGGCAAACAAAAACCTGCTGTAATCATGCGCGGTGGTTGAGTCCATTAATATGTCGTCAAAAAAAACGTTTACATTATCCAGCGCTATTTTTTTACCCGTTTTACCACCCGCGTTGTTTTCATGCTCCATGTGCATGTTTTTTACAAACAGTTTTTTTATGGAAAGGCGGTTTAACTGTTTGGCCATTTTATCGTACAGGCCCTGTATTGTTGTGGAATCTTTTACCGGTGCGTGCTGCCCCATGTGAAATATCTCTACGTAAGGCTGGTTGATGTATAAGGTGTCCAGGTCAATTTTTTTGTTAGAAATAAAGTCGTTCAAATCAATGCCGGTTACCAGCAGGGTATCAAGACTCACCTTGAATATGTTGGGGGGAAGTGTGCCCGCCGCCTTCATTTTGGTTATTACCGTGCTATCAGGCAAAAGCCTTGCATTTACCACCGTTAGCCTTGAGGAGAGTACATCAGCGTCAAGCGTGTCAAATTCAAGCCTGTAAAGGCTGTCTGTGGCCTTTATTACCAGCGATTGCAGTTTGTCTTTTATAACGGGCTCAAAATCTGCCAGCTTTCGCTTTTTAAGGTAAATAAAAACACCAAGAACAATTAGCGCCGCAATAGTTATGGTGATGATGATGGCTTTCTTCATACAACCTATTGTTCTAAAATTGTACCATAAAAATTACACAATTATGTTTGTGGGAATTTTATGCAAGCGGGAACGTGTGATATTTTTTATGTTGAGCCATCCGCAAAGCGGCCTTAAAGACTGTTACCGGGTGCTGTGTGGCCTCAGAAAAATGGCGTTAATTAAATTTGAGAGACGGGCGTTAAGCAATGAAATCCATGCATAGGTGTTGGGCAATATTGTTAGCTCAAAAGTCGCACCGAAGCTTGGCTTTATTCAAAAGACAGAGCTATTTCATTGCAGTCCGGCGAACAAATTTTTAGCCATTTTTCTGCAGCCTTGACCTTTTGGTTCTTTTGGGTCAAGCCAAAAGAACATGATAAAAAATGATGATGTGCGATATTGCGTACTGTGTCACGCTGTATAATACATACGTATTTGTTGCTACCGGTATCATGTACTTACGGGCAAAAAAAATCCTGCACAATAATTCGTATAGCCGGGCGGGGCGCGTTTCATCCTTCGGGGCTATCACCCCATAAAAAACCCCCTCCAGGAATGGAGAGGGCCTTCTCGCGTCGTTTTTTAAACAAAAAACTGTCTTTATCAGGTTATTACACTTACTGCTTTGTGCTGCTATGCCATATCACCCGGCTGTAACTGTGTTTCTGTTTCTGCCTGCATAACATCGTTCAACTGGCCGTTGCCGTAATTCTCCATCACCAGTGCTGCCGAGCCAATCAGTTCTGCTTCATACCCCAGGGATGATAATTCAATTTCCGTACTTGCTGCAAGCCGTGGTATGCAATGCTCATTCAACGCCTGCTGTATGGACGCCTTCCATATTTTACCGGCCAGTGAGCCACGCCCGCTTAAAATAATAGTTTCGGGGTTAAGCAGGTGTATTAAAATAGCTACGCCCTTACCAATGTTGTACCCCGCTTCTGAAAAATTTTCAATAGCAAGCTGGTCGCCCTTTTGCGCGGCCTTCATTATATAACCAAAAGCATCTTCTATCTCGGTATCAAACACCTGGTCTTTCAGCGCGGATGTCCTGCCGTTTTTTATGGCCTTTCTTGTTTTATCAACCATGGCCGTAAGCGAACTTTCTGTTTCAAGGCAACCCGTTTTACCGCATACCGTACAAATTTTGTCGTTGGTAAAAAGCGATATATGGCTAAATTCCCCTGCAAACCCGTTATATCCCCTGAAGAGGTTGCCGTTTAACACAAGCCCAAGGCCAATACCCCAGCCAACGTTAAGCACCATGGCATTGCTTTTATTAATGGCTTTGCCAAAGCGCAGCTCTGCAAGGGCAATAAGGCTGCTGTCGTTATCAATAAACACATCAAGCCCTGTTTTTGCGGATATGTATTCAGGTATGTTGTACAGCGGCTCCTGGAAGGAGTAGTTAATGCCTTTGGCACTGTCAACAAAGCCGGGCATGCCAATACCAATGCCTGCAATTTTGGCTTTGGGTATGCCGCTGCTGTTTATGTATTCTTCAATTTTTTCCGCCAGTTCAAATATGGGGTTGGGGTTATTCCATATATCCATTTCAAACTTTTCTACGCCGGTAACGTATTTGTTGTGCACATCCATAATAACAATGCGCGTTACAAACTGGTCCATGGCAACGGAAACAATATATTGTATGCCCGGCCTTAACGAATAGGTTGCCGGCCGCCGCCCGCCGCTTGAGGGGGCAAGGCCTGTTTCGTCAATATAATCTTCCTTAATAAGTTCCTGTAAAATTTTGTTGGTTAGCGGCAAGCTTTTATTTATCCGTTCACTTATTTCAGCGCATGACATAACGTTGCCGAAATACAGTTGCTTGATAATGCTTTTTTTGTAGTTCTCTTTCTTCTCCGACATACGAGGATATATGGTTGGCAGTTAGTGCTTTCTTACAGCATTCAACAGTAAAAATATTGAATTAACAACCAGTTGTTATTTTTTGCATTTTTTTCCTATAATCTGTTAAAAAAGTGGTAATGGCGGGCAAAAAAATGGCCTTTTACCGGTATAATTTATGGGTAACCACCTGCTCAATCACCTGCTCCCGGTAGTTACGGCTTATGGGCACGGTATGGGTTTGTATAAACAGCTCGTTGCCTTCAATACGGTCAATTTTGCTTTTTGATACGATGTACGATTTATGCACGCGTATAAACAAATGGCTGTCAAGCCGCTGCTCCCAGCTTTTTAATTGCTGCAGCGTAATGTATTTGCCCTTATGGGTATATATGGCCACGTAATTCTGCATGCCTTCTATGTACAGTATCTCGTTAATATAAATGCGCTCGTACTTGTTGCCGCATTTTATAAAAAAGTAATCAGCCTCCTGCGGCACTTTGCCTGCTGCGGCATTGCTGCGCTGTGTAACAAGGTGGTGATAATCTTTTGCTTTATTTACCGCTTTAAAAAAGCGCTCAAATGTTATGGGCTTAAGCAGGTAATCCAGCACATTTAGCTGAAAGCTTTCCAGCGCGTAAGTGGGAAAAGCGGTGGTAATAATAACCATCGGCAGCTTTTGCGCAATCTTCAAAAAATCTATGCCGTTCATTTTCGGCATTTGTATGTCTAAAAAAATAAGGTCAACCGCATGTTCATCCAGCAGGGCAGAAAGCTCCAGCGTGTTTTCGCAGGTTTTTACCAGGTGCAAAAAATCAATCTCCCTTACATAGTTGGCTATGCCTTCTCTTGCCAAAGGCTCATCATCAATAATTACACAGTTTATCATGTTATGTACATCCCGTTTAAAAGTTATGCTCCTGCAAACATTACCACGTCTTCAGGCTCGCGTGTTTGTGTCATCACTCTCTCCACCAGGTGCAGGGCTAGTTTTACTTCAAAGCTGCTCCCACTGTCGTGTATGCTAAGGGTATAGTTACCGCCATATATTAAATCAAGCCGCCTGCGTACGTTTTGCAGGCCAATACCACCATAGTGTATCACATCTTTGTTCATACCCGGCGCGGAAGAGGTGTTTTCTACCGTTAACAGTAATTCTGTTCTTTTCACTTCAAGCTGTATGCGTATGGTATTAGGCTTATCCGCGTGCCGCGATACATGCTTAAAAGCATTCTCTACAAACGTCATCAATACAAACGGCGCTATCAGTACATGCCCTGTTTGGTTGGTGTTAACGGTAAACTGTACCTGTATGTTATTGTTCTGGCGCAGTTTCTCCAGCTCAATAAAATTTTCCAGGTACGTTATTTCCTTGCTCAACGGTACCTGGTTGTCGTTACACTCGTATAATTGGTGGCGCAGCAGGTCAGAAAACTTTGCCAGCGATGATGAAGCTGCATCAGGGTTTTTATGTATGAGAAAGAAAATGGAGTTAATGCTGTTAAACAAAAAATGCGGGTTAAACTGGTATTTTAAAAACTTCAGTTCAGTTTCCAGGTTTTCTTTTTCCAGCAGTTGCTGCCTGCGCCTGCTGGCAATCCAGCTTTTGGTAAGCTTTATGCTCATGGCCAATGTTGTGCTGGCAACAGTGGTTTGCAGGGGGTTGGTTACAAGCATGGACCAAAAGTCAAAATCGCCGCCAAACAACTGCCTAAAGCTGATGCCCGACACCACCGAACTTATGTAATAACCAGGTACAATAAGCGATGCCGCACAAAATATTGACAGCAGCAGGTAAACAATATATTGAATGTACTTACCCTTCTCCAAAAAACGCGGCATAAGAAAATAAAGGTTGAAGTAGGCTGCCGCCGCCTGGAAGATGACATAGAACAGGAATTTTATGGTGTAGGGCGAGAAGAACGCGTCGTGCATTATGACCACGGGGTTCCTGCTCTGCACCGCCCACCATGTATAATTATACAACAGCCAAAACGGTATATGATACAGCTTGTATTTAATAAGCGGGTTTTGCTTTACGGCTGCCTGTGTGCGGGTGTTCATTACAAAATATTGCTTAATAGCTTTAAGCCGAAGTTAGATAAGTTTTGGTGAACGCTTTGCCAATAATATTTAAAATGCACCAACTGGTTGACGAGTTGCATGCCTGCATATACAACAGGTTTTACAGGCTGCCAAATAAGCCGCTGCATAAGCTTTTTACGCGCGCCATGCGCGTGGTCAATTATGTATAACGGCTTGTCACTTACACTTTTTTACGTTTAACACGGCTGCTTTCTTTGCCTTTATAAAACTGTAAACGTAAACCACTTTATTATGAAGAATACGCTAACCGGCCTTTTATTGCTGCTTATATGCCAGCACTGCTTTTGCCAGGTTACCGGCACGCTGGTTAACGCCGGCGGCAGGCCAGTAGCGGCTGCCAATATACTGTTGTTTAAAAACAACGACACCGTTTTTACCAAACGTGCTGTAACAGATGAAAAGGGATTGTTTGAGATTGATAATGTTGCCCCCGGTAATTATACGCTGCGCTGCACAAGCATAGGTTACCAAACATTGCAGGCGCCCCCTTTTACGGTAGATGCAACGCATACCATTGTTGCCATGGGTACACTGGTAATGGCAGATGAAGTAAAGCAACTGGACGGTGTGGTGGTGCGCGCAGAAAAACCGCCATACAGGCAAAGCGCGGAAGGTATTGTGGTAAACGTGGAGAATAACCTGCTTGCCAAAGGCAGCAGCGCGCTGGAGGTGCTGGAGCACTCCCCGGGGGTTATCGTTGACAGGCACAACAACAGCATTTTATTAAACGGGAAAAGCGGGGTGAACGTGATGATAAACGGTAAGGTGCAGCGCATGAGCATGGAGCAACTGCTGTCGTTTTTAAGCGGTATGAGCGCGGATGATATTGCCACCATTGAACTGTTAAACACACCGGGCGCAAAATACGATGCAGAAGGTAATGCCGGCATTATAAACATTGTGCTTAAGAAAACCAGGAAGAAGGGCACCAACGGCGGCATTACCGCCACGGCAGGCTATGGTAAATATGAAAAGGCATCGCTTAGCACACGCATAAGCCATAACACGCGCAGGTTTGCGGTTAACGGATCCTACGCATTTTATCATAATAAAACATACAGCTTTCTGGATGCTTATGGAAGTGAAAATGTACCCGCGCTTAATGGTGAGGCCGGCTTTACCTATAAGGGCATAGGCCAATCACGCTCCGGCAGTCATAATTTTAACGCCGGCGCTGATGTGTACCTTACGCCAAAACTAACTGTGGGCGCCAGTGTAAATTATAACACCAGCATTACCAATGCAAGCAACCTTAACCGGGATGTGTACACGCTGGGCACAGACTCAACGCTGCACTTTGAAGGCACCATACAAAGCGTTAGCCACTGGCACAATACCATAGCATCTGTATACCTTGAAAAGCAAATGCATGAAGAAGAAAAACTTACTGTTGATGCAGACTACCTGCGTTATAACATTAACAGCCCTGCTACCGTACAGGGGTTGTTTAATGATAAAGATGGCAACGCAGCCGGCTTAAGCGGCGACAGCCTGTTTGCGCCGCAGCAACGGGGGTATAACAGCGCGCTTATACAGGTTGGCGTATTTAAGGCCGATTATACAAAACCGCTGGGTAAAAAAGTAAAAATGGATGCGGGCATAAAAGGCAGCTATACCCGCAGTGATGCATCATCAGGCATTGAAAGCTTTATAAACGGGCAATGGGTAAGCACCACGGAAACAGTGAACAATATAGTAATGAAAGAAGGCATTGGCGCTGCATACGCATCATTCAACACACAAATAACACCAACCGTTAACCTTGTAACAGGGCTGCGGTACGAGTATTATGATACACGCGCCAATAACGGGCAAACGGGGGTGAATGTTTTTAAGCGCAGCCTCGGGCAGTTGTTTCCCGGTGTTTTTCTCACCAAAAAAATCAGCGACAATTCATCCCTGCAGGTTTCATATACCAAACGTATCACAAGGCCTTCGTATAACGACCTTGCCTCTTTTGTTAGCTATAACGACCCCCTTTCCGTCTTCACCGGTAACCCGTTGCTAAAGCCCACCATCACCCACAATATAAAATTTGGCTATAATTACGGCGGCTACCTTTTCTCCTTACTATTCAGCCGCGATAATAACCTTATTGCACAGGGGCAGCTTACACAAAGCCCTTCGGGTTATATTGTACTAATATCCCCGCAAAACATTGCATGGCAAAACAGTGTATTGCTGCAGGCCACCATACCCGTTAAAGTAAACAACTGGTGGAGCATGAACTACAGCGTACTTGGCGCATGGAAACAATATAAAGTAACCTACCCGCTGCAACCGGCAAAAAAAGCGTTTGTATCATGGTCTGGCAACATGCGGCAAACATTTACATTACCCAAAGGTTTCTCTGCCGAGTTAAGCGCGCAGTTTTACAGCCGGTGGTATTACGCGTCGGACGAAATATTACCGGACGGCTCAATAGACATCGGCTTTAAAAAAGAACTCGGCAACAACAAAGGCACCATACAGTTAACGGCGGAAGACATATCAGGCACCAACGGCTTCAGGAGCAACCGCGGCGGCTTCACGCATGAAGCCTTTGATACAAAAGTGTATATACACTGGCACGCGGAAACAAACGTATTTCCCATTATACGCCTAACCTATTCCCGCACATTTGGCAGCAACAGCCAGAAAGCACACAAAGCCAATTTGGATGATGAAAAAGACAGGGTGAAATAAGATGTATTGGGTGAATGTCAGGTGATAATAGTCAACAGTTATTGGCCAATAGTCATCAGCCATTGTTCGTATTGTTCCGCAGGAACGTATAGGTTGTAACGAATGAATGATGCCTACTCTTTCACGCTCATTATTTTTACCTGGTGTACTTCGCATGTTTTATTTATACTTACCGCTGAGAGTGCAAACTGGCAATGGTTTATATATTTTTTCTGTCTCTAATTTCCTCCATTTAGTTTAACAATAAACAAAACCCGGAAGACTGCGCCCACGTGCTGTCCGGCCTCAGAAAAATGGCGTTAATAAAATTTGAGAGATGGGCGTTAAGCAATGAAATCTATGCACAGGTGCACAATAATATTTTTAGTTCGTATGTCGCACCAAAGTTGGGATATATTCAAAAGACGGAACTATTTCATTGTAGCCCGGCGAACAAATTTTTAGTCATTTTTCTGCAGCCTTGACCTTTTGGTTCTTTTGGGTTAAGCCAAAAGAACATACTAAATATTCTTCACATACAGCAACTTGCAATGAGCAATAAGAAATTATTCCTTTGCGCTACTTGTGAGGCTTTCACCTTTGTGCATTTTGTGGTAAAGCTTCTCACTTATCATCATGTCTCATTTTATGCTTTTTCTTTCTTTTCTCTTGAAAGAAAAGAAAGAAACAAAGAAAAGTTCAAGGGCGGGCCAAAACGCTCCGCAGTACCGCCCTTGCCCGCGCCTCCATTTACACCACAACGCACTTGCTTACTTTTATCCTGTTGCATGATACTGCATATTCTTTCATGTTTATAATTTTTGCTTGGTGTACTCCGTATGTTTTATTTGCACTTACTGCTGAGAGCGCAGGTCAGCAATGGGTTATGTATGTTTTCCGCTTTCAACTTCTAACATTATTTTAGTTACCGTTGTCTCTAAAAGCAGATGCTACGATAAAACGTTGAGTTTTGAAGACTGCCACCGGGTACTGCCGGCCTCAGAAAAATGGCGTTAATAAAATTTATGAGACGGGCGTTAAGCAATGAAATCCATTCCCTGTAGCCAGGCAGTATTGTTATCCCAAAAGTTGCACTCACGGCCGGCTTTATTCAAAAGATGGAACTATTTCATTGTAGCCCGGCGAACAAATTTTTAGCCATTTTTCTGCAGCCTTGACCTTTTGGTTCTTTTGGGTCAAGCCAAAAGAACATACAACAGTAGCGGCAGCATGCAACAGTTTTTGTTACCATCTTCTTTCTCTTACCAATATTATGCCCCTATGGGGATCTGTAGCTGCGTCTTACGGATTTCCCGTCTTATACGAGGAGATGCGGATTCGCCCGCTGCGAACGGCAGGATGATGAAGCCAGCCGTTCCGCCGGAACGAAAAATACCATAGCAATTTGTCTTATGTTCCGCAGGAGCGTATGGTGAAAGCGTGTTTTATTAGCCATCCGCGAAGCGGATTGCCATAAAAAAGCCCCCCATTTTGCAACAGGGGGCCGTAATAGTTATTGCTTACGCATTAACTCTTCTTCATACCGCATGTGGGGTTGGCGCATTGCGGCGTGGTAGCTGTACTTGTGCTGTCTGAGCATGATTTTTTACAGCTTGTTTTTCCGCAAACATGCTGGCATTCAGTGGTGCATTTTTTTTGTGTGCATCCCTTGCAGTCTTTTTTGCTGCCTTCGGCATAGCATACGGTGCTAATGGCCAAAAGGCCTACCATTGCTATTCTTGCTATAGCTTTCATATTATCTTTTTACATTAAATAATTACTTTCTAATAAAATCAGGAGAAGAATTTGTAGTTGGGCGGCTTCCACTGTGCGGTGCTGTACCCTGCCAGGTTGCCTGAAACAGCAACGGCATATTCTTTATTAGTATATACTGTAACGCTGCTTAAGTTATGCAGCGGTGTGTATTGTAATACTGTGCATAAAGGGCAGTCTGTGCATTTTGGTGAGGTCTGGTGGCTATTCTTTTCCCTGTCCTGTTTTTTTGCATTATACTGCTGCATACAGGCGCGGTGCATAGCCATCATAGGGCAGGTGCCGCACTGGTCTTCCCCCCTCTTTGCCGCACAGTTTCCGGGCAGCAAGATGGTTTGTGCAATAAATGCCATAAATGTAACCAGCAATATGGATGCAGGAAGTTTCACCCCCATAAATGTACAGTAAGATGCAGTAAAGATTAGTTAAATAACCTTAACACTTTGTATTTAGTGATGACCGGTTTGCATTACTTACAGGCAACTGGCACGCTATTTGGAAAAGCTGCTACTATAAAACAAAAACAACTTATGAAAGCACTCTTCATTCCGGCGCTTGCCGCAGCAGCAGTATTCGTATCCTCGTGCAGTAAAAATGATAGTGGCAGCAGTTCAGGCACCTCTCACATGAATGTTTACATGACCGATGACCCCGCATTATACAGTTCCGTTAAAGTGGATGTACAGGATGTGCAGGTACACGTAAACGGAGATACGTCGGAAGGCTCATGGCAGTCAGTTCATGTTTTAAAAGCTGGTGTTTACGACCTGCTTGACTTAAGTAACGGTAAAGATACATTGCTCGCCAGTGCCGACGTACCCGCGGGCAAAATAACACAGATGCGTCTTGTGCTTGGCAGCAACAACAGCGTAACAGCCAATGGTGCTGAGCATACACTCATTACACCTTCAGCACAACAATCTGGCCTTAAACTTAATATAGACCAAACATTAAATGCCGGTGTTAGCTACAGCCTGTGGCTTGATTTTGATGCCGGAAAATCAATTGTTAAGTCTGGAAGCGACTATATTTTAAAACCGGTGATACGGGCTTATACAAAAGCTGAAACCGGTGCAGTAAAAGGTTATGTGCTACCGATAACGGCAGATGCATCAGTATATGTTATGGCTTCGGCTACTGATACCGTGGCAACAGCCATGCCCGATCCTCAAACCGGCTATTTCCAGGTAAACGGGCTTGCAGCAGGCAGCTATACGCTTGTAATACACAGCAATATTGGCCTGGGTGATTTAACAGTAAATAATGTAGCAGTTGCTACCGGTGATGTTACCGATGCAGGTACAATTAAATTTCAGTAACCGCCAGCAATAATAACTTAATATATAGCATCGAATCAAATTAAAAAGCAGCCGTAATGGTTGCTTTTTTTGGCTGCAGGCGTAACACTGTAATATTATACGGTTATGATAACCATGGTTAGCAAACGCTGCTTTACAAAGTTATATACCTGCAAAAACGTTTGTATTACTAAATAAGGCCCGCCAAAGGATTATTGCATGTTTTTTTAAAGTGGTATCTGAAAGGTATATGGCCCGATACAATAGAAGAAGGGGCATTCTGGCAACTGCCGCACCAAGCCGTAACCCTGAATGTGCCGCCACTTAGAGTGGGTATAGTAGTGGTGCTGCCGGCAGGGCATGAATGAAAGGTGCCGTACATTATTTGGGAATAATAACCTCCTACTGTAAACCTGTTGGCGGAGCCACCGGTTAAGGTAATGATAGTATTACTGCCACTATAAGAATCGTGTAGCGTTGGTAACACAAGTGTGCAGACGGGTTTTGTATTTATATTTTTTTTTGTCTGTCCCCTTACCTAAAAGAAAAAGTAAAAGACACACACAGTAAAAGGGTAATGATGGCAAGTGTTTTTTTCATACTTATGATTTCCGCAGTTGCAGGTGTTGTCACCTGTAACGAAAAATACTATCGCAATTCTTATTGTTCCGTAGTAACCCAATACCGGTAGCAAAAAATTTCACCTACCCCTGCATGCCATAGGTATGCAATTGCAACGACTTGCAAAGAGTGAGAAAATTATTCCCTTGTTCTTTTTGTAAAGTTTTCGCTTTGTGGTAAAACTTCTCATTCCTCACCGGCATGTCGCATCTTATATTTTTTTCTTTCTTTTCTTGAAAAAAGAAAGAAGCAAAGAAATTCAAGGGCGGGCCAAAACGTTCCGTCCCACACAAAGTACGGGAGCCTTGCTCACGCCTCCATTTACACTACTGCGCACTTTATTATTTTTTATCACGTTGAGCGATACTGCATACTCTTTCACAATCATTATTTTTAGCTGGTGTACAGCGTATGTTTTATCTATACTTACTGCTGAGAGCGCAAGTCAGCAATGGGTTATACAGCCTTTACTTTTTTTGGTCAAGCCAAAAGAACATAATAAAACCATTGGCAAGAGATAGCCACAGCGCATGCAACCCGCAGTGCCCTGCTATGCGCATCCGCTATGACGGAGAAAGATGTAGCTGCTTCGCGTCACTGCGAGGGCTTTTAACGTTCGCATGTGTTGGCCAAAAACTAAAGTAATCTCTGTCCGTCAATACAAAAAAAACCGGACATTACGCCCGCGCTTTTTGTATGGTGCATTAGCTATTTTACAGCCTTACGGTTAAACCGCCGTTAAGTATGTACTTGCCATAACCGGCTTCCATATAAATACCCGCATTGGGCGATAGGTTTATTCTTGCGCCCAGCGATACCTGGTAGCTGAATAAATTAGGGTCGGGCACATCGGCTACTTTTTTGCCATCCCCATCGGTGTAAGATTGTGTCCAGTTATTTACACCTGCTGCCGTGCGCAGGTAAGGAGAAAAACCCTTGTTATAGCTGGGAAAATAGTTAACTAGGTTAAACATAATGCTCCAGTTTTCAAGTTTACCGGTAAAAGCGGGCGTTGTACTTTGTGAGTTATAATCATAATAAGGCATGGTAACCTTTCCATAGGTACCCATAACACCGGCGCTCATATAACGGCTGAACTGGAAGTCAACCGCGCCTGTTACCGGACCATTTTGCGAGTATGTTCCCTTATAAGCATTGGAGAACTCCGCAAATTCATTTTTGTCAAGATTTGGAAAGCCATAGCCGATGCTGAAATTTAATGTCGGTTGAAAATTATCGCCTCGTACAATTCTGCGTGGTTGTTGGTAGGGCCGGGCGTAACCGGGCTGCACATAAATGCGTGTTCCTCCATACTGCGCATGCGCACCTGCAACACTCAAAAGCGTTAATAAAGCTGCAATGGAAAAGCATTTTTTCATACAATGGTTTTTTGTATCAGATGGCATGTTCAGTAAAAAGTTTAATGCGGGCAGGCATTAAAATATTTCAGTCCCGCATAATTTATTTTCGCCGGCGCTCTTCTCCCAACTTAAAATTCATTTAAACATCCTTCTATACCGCCAGCGCATTAACACTTTATTAAGAAAATCATATATTTGAAATACCCAAACGTCGTCCTTCATAATGTCAGCCATACTTGCCACCCCAAAAAAGGTACCTGCCCGGCCGTACACGCTATTATTTATTGCGGTGTGCACGGTATTTTTTGGTTGTTACAAAAGCGATACATTATTTACATTAATGCCCGCAAGCCGTACCGGTATTGACTTTGCCAACATGGTAACGGTTACTGCCACGCAAAACCCCTCTACCAACCACTCGTTTTACGACGGCGGCGGCGTAGCCGTTGGAGATATTAATAACGATGGCCTGCCCGATATTTTCTTTTGCAGCAGCGAAGGCCAGAGCAAACTTTATTTGAATAAAGGCAATTTTAGGTTTGAAGATATTACCATGAAAGCCGGTATTTATACAGACGGCATGTGGGTATCGGGCGCTACGTTTGCCGATGTAAACGGCGACGGGCTTGTTGACCTGTATGTATGCCGCATTGCCGATTACAAAGTGGGCTGGCGGGGCAACCAGTTATACATTAACCAGGGCAACGGAACATTTAAGGAAGATGCTGCCAAATACGGGCTTGATAACCCCGGCGGCGCATCTGTACAGGCTGCTTTTTTTGACTATGATAACGACGGGGACCTTGATTGTTACCTGCTGAACAACTCAGGCAGGCCGGTTGGCTTTTACGATTTTCAAAAAGACCAGCGAAAAATATTAGACACTGTTAACGGCAACAAGCTGCTTCGTAACGATGGCGGGCACTTTACCAATGTTACCGCGCAGGCTGGTATTTACGGCAGCCAGGTGGGGTTTGGGCTGGGTATAACTGTCGCAGATATAAACAAAGACGGCTGGCCAGATATATACATATCCAACGATTACTTTGAACGGGATTATCTGTACCTGAATAAACATGATGGCACATTTGAGGAATGCCTGGAAAAATATGTGCAGGAAATAAGTGAGTACTCAATGGGCGCTGATATTGCTGATATAAACAACGACGGCTATCCCGAAATTTTTGTTACTGATATGCTGCCGCAGGATGAGGCGCGCATAAAAACCAAAACATCTTTTGACAGTTGGGATATTTACCAACTGGCTCTGCAAAACGGGTATTACAAACAATTTTTGCGCAATACATTGCAGTTAAACCTTGGCCCTGCCGCCAATAAAAACGGCGACAGCAGCGAATATTATTTTAGCGAGATAAGCCGCTACGCAGGCGTGCAGGCTACCGACTGGAGCTGGGGCGCACTTGTGGCTGATTTTGACAATGACGGCTATAAAGACATTTTTGTTGCCAACGGTATGTACAAAGATGTAACCGACCAGGATTTTATACAATCACTGGGTATGCGTGCACGCGGGGGCAAGGGCATGAAACAGATGATTGATGAACTTTCTTCGTCCCCTATCCCCAATTTTATCTTTCATAATAACGGTGACCTTACGTTTACCAATAAGTCTGCGCAGTGGGGGCTTAGTAAGCCCGGCTTCTCCAACGGCTCAGTGTATGTTGACCTTGATAATGATGGCGACCTTGATATTGTTACCAATGACATGAACGGGCCTGCAGGCGTGTACCGCAACAATGCAGAAGATTTGTACCCCAATAACAAATACCTTAAAGTTGTTTTGCAGGGTCAAGGCAATAACCGTTTTGGCTTTGGCGCAAAAGTTACAGTGTATCATGACAGCATACTTGCCTACCAGGAAGAGATGCCCAGCCGGGGGTTTGAGTCTTGCGTAGATTCACGCCTGAACTTTGGCCTGGGCAGCACCAAAAAAATAGATTCTGTCGTAGTCGTATGGCCTAACAATAGTACCAGCGTTATTATGAATGTGCAACCTAACCAAACGTTTGTTATACAACAAGCGCAGGCGATTGCAAAAAGCAATGTTGCCAATTACGAAGTAGCTCCGTCAACATTGCAGCCGGGTATATTCAGCGAAAGCCCGGGCAATTTCGGCATTGACTATAAACATACAGAGAATGATTATAACGATTTTGACAAGCAGCCCCTTACGTTTAAAATGATTTCATGCGAAGGGCCAAGAATGGCTAAGGCGGATGTTAACGGCGACGGGCTGGAAGATGTTTTTATAGGCGGTGCAAAAGGGCAGCCCTGCGCTTTGTACATACAGCAAAAAGACTGTACATTTATTAAGAGCAGCCAGCAGGCTTTTGCCGCCGATGCTACCTGCGAAGATGCCGCGGCAGTGTTTTTTGATGCTGATGGAGACAATGACTTAGACCTGTATGTTTGCAGCGGCGGCAATGAATATACTGCTGACAAACACACCTTATATGACCGCTTGTATATTAATGACGGTAAAGGTAATTTTACAAAATCGCCACAGGTGCTGCCCACCACAACCTCTTTTGACGACCACTCCTGCGTTTCGGCTGCTGATTTTGATGCAGATGGTGATGTTGACCTTTTTGTGGGCACCCGCGTTAAGCCCGGCCAGTATGGTTATGCCTGCACAAGTTATATTCTGCAAAACGACGGCAGCGGCTATTTTACCGATGTTACAGGCAGTGTATGCCCGGGGCTTATACAATCAGGAATGATAACCGACGCCAAATGGTTTGACTATGATAAAGACGGGCGGCCCGACCTTGTTGTAACAGGAGAATATATGCCGCTGACTGTTTTTCATAACGAGGGTGGCAAGCTGGTAAAAACCGCCATGCCCGGCCTGGAGAAAAGCAATGGCTGGTGGAATAAGTTGCTGGTTGCTGACGTGAATGATGACGGTTATCCTGATATTATTGCGGGTAATGAAGGGCTTAATTCGCGCTTTAAAGCCAGCGCCGGTAAACCCATAACCATGTACGCCGGCGATTTTGACGGCAATGGCGTGGTTGAACAGGTTATTTGTACCTACAATGGCGACAAACAATACCCCATGGCGCTGCGGCATACGTTTGTAGAGGCACTGCCGGGCCTTAAAAAAACATTTGCCCATTACAGTGATTACCAGGGTAAAACAATTGATAAAATTTTTACAGCAGAGCAACTCGGCAAAGTGGTTAAGCTGAATGCCTATACCCTGCAAACATGCGTGTTGCTTAATAACACCAAAGGCGATTTTTTAATGAAGCCGCTGCCTGCGCCCGCGCAGTTTTCGCCGGTGTATGGCATAGCGGTGGAAGATTTTACCGGCGACGGAAACCCCGATATTTTATTGGGTGGAAATTTTTACGCCAGCAAGCCCGAGGTTGGTATAAATGATGCCAGCTATGGTGTATTGCTGCAGGGCGATGGCAAGGGTAACTTTACAGCCCTGCCAATGCAGCAAACTAACCTTTGTGTAAAAGGGGCTGTAAGGGATATTGTGGCTGTAAAAACGCCCACAAAAAAGTTGTTGCTTATAGCAAAAAATAACGACAACCTGCAGGTGCTTACGTATTAAGGGCAAAGCATGCCCGTGGTTAGCCGCCCATTATAGTTACAGTCTTAGCCAAAAAACTTTTTATCCTGCAGGTTACCTGCAACACGCGGGTTCACGGCCTTACACCTCGCCAATGTAGAAAAATAATTTTCCTGTTCTGTGATTTTTGTTGACCTTCTGCGAATAATAGTATTGTAAAACAGGCAACAGGTAAATGAGTAACCCACCGGGTGTTAATGAAGACTTTTTGCGGCTTATACAGCAAAACAGCGGCATAATTTATAAAATATGCTACACGTACTGCACTGACAGGAACGACCGGGAAGACCTTGCCCAGGAGATTATATACCAGTTATGGAAATCGGGCAAAAGCTATGATGCCACCTATAAGTTCACTACGTGGATGTACCGCGTTGCACTAAATGTTGCCATTTCGTTTTCAAGAAGGCGGGGTAAAGCCTCTTCCACCATCTCCATAGACGGGAATAATATTGATGTAGAAGATACAGCCGAACATGTGCATGACAGGGAAGAAAAAATAGCGCTGCTGCAGCAATACATACAAGGGTTAAAGGAGCTTGACCGCGCATTAATGATACTTTACCTTGATGGCAAAGCTTACAGCGAGATAGCAGAAGTAACAGGCCTTACGGAAACCAACGTGGCAACAAAAATCAGCCGCATTAAAGAAAAGATGAAACAAAAATTTTCAGGCATAAAAAAATAATACGATGGAAGATATTGAACTGCAAAAACTATGGGCAGAAATTGATAATAAACTTGAGCAGGCAAAATTGCTTAACCTGCAATCATGGGCGCTTAACCTGCAAAATAAAGAGGCGCAGCAAATGGCTAAAGCGCAACACAGGCTGCGCAGGGTTACCCATTTTAAACTATGGGCTGTTGTACTTGGCATTGTGTGGGCGGCGCTGTTATTATTTCTTGTTTTTAACCATTTAACGTGGCAGGGCATATTTTTTAATATTTCCGCCGGGACTATTGCGGCCCTTACCATATTAGCCGTGGTAGTGTATATATGGCATATTGTGCTTTTAAAGCAGGTTGATGAAAGCAACACCATTGCCGAAACGCAGCAAACGCTGGCAAGGCTGCAGTCATCCACCATACGCATAGCCGGCATAGGGTGGCTGCAAATGCCTTTTTATGCAACTTTTTTTATTACCCCTGCCATGCTGCATAATGCCGGTGCAGCATTCTGGGTTATTGAGCTTACGGTTACGGGGCTGTTAACCTCTGCGGCCATTTGGCTGTACCGCAACATACACTACCGCAATATGCACAAAAAATGGTTTAAAATTTTGTTCAGCAGCCCGGAGTGGACACAGGTTATTAAAGCCATGGAGTTTTTACAGGAAGTTGACGAATGGAAGAAAACCGAATTTGCGGGATAAGGCCTTCTTCCCTTCCCCTCAATCTTTATAACAGGACGCGAAGTTTATTTTTGAACCATTAATACCTGGAAACTGCCGGGTACCATTGGCGGCCTGCCACCTGAAGCAGGGGCTGCGCCAAAATCGGCGGTAGGTAAATATATCGCGTGCGTTGCAGCATCAACCGTAACTGTTCTCGCGCCTCTTTTGGTAGGCACGTTATCCAGCAAATTAAACTTATCTGCAGATGCTTCTTCCACTACCGATAATACGCCTTCCCCGCACGAAGCAAACACCAGCTTACGGTCTGCATCAAACCCAACACCATCACAACCATCGCCAATGGCCACGTTGGCTACAATAGCGCCGGTTTCAGCATTTACTACAATCAGCATTTTGTCGCAGCCGGCAAACAGGCGGTGGGTCTTCCTGTCAATGGCAAGCCCCGTAGGCCCTTCACCGGGTGCTATTGACCAGCGGGCTTTTACTTCTTTGGTTTTTATATCCACTACCGCTATCTCGCTTTTATCTTCAATGTTTACATATATTTTTCCTTCACCATCGCTAACGGCTGTTTCAGGTTTGCCACCCACCGGTATGGTGGTTACTACCTCGCCTTTAACGGGGTCAATCACACTCAAATCGTTACTGCGGCCATTACAGGTAATTACCATTTTTGAGTAATCATCGTACATAATAGCATCAGGGTTTTGGCCTGTTGCTATTTGGCCCGTTACCGCCCCTGTTTTCAAATCAAAAACGGTTACATCATTCAGCCTGCCGTTGCTGGTATAACCCCTGCCGATAGCATGCACAAACGCAATACCGTGCACGCCGGTAGTATTTGGAATAACACCCAAAGAGTCGCCCGTTACTTTATTGAGTATATTAACCTGTGTGCCGTGTGAAACATACAGCTTATTGCTCATAGGGTCTGCGGCAATATAATCCCACCCGCCGCTGCTGGCAATATGAAATGTTTTTACTACTTTATAACCGCTCGCGCCCTGCGAAAAGGCGCTTATTGCACAGGCAAAAACAATTACAACGGACAAAAAGATAGATTTTTTCATGGCGAATATTTTGAAATGTGGCGTAAGATAACAGTACATTTTGTAGACTTTCTGAAGAATGAACTTACACAATTGCCCTCTCCTCCCTCCTTTCAGCTAACCAAAAGAATACCAAATATTTTCTGCCGTATAATACAGTGTTTTTAACGAAAGGTGTTGTTAAGCGGTCGGGTATGGCACCACCTTTGTAAAAACCTATTAAAAGTTTAGCCATGAAGAATTTTGTGATTGCCACTGCAATAACGCTGCTTGCAGCCGGGTTTACCGCCTGCGGCAACAGCGGAAGAAGTGACGGGGCCATAAAAGTTGACAGTGTTGTAAACCCGGCTGATAATACCAATGCCGTAACATCTGACAGTACGCGGCCGCCCAACGCACCGGCGCTGGATACTGTGGCAGGGGGAAAATCTACCTCGTCGGGCATACCGGATTCAGGCAGCAAAAGATAAATACCGTATTGATTTTATTTTAGTTTGAGGGGATAAACGAAAAAACCCCCTGTGGAAACAGGAGGTTTATCCCTAAAATAATTCAATTAAAACTTGAATTATGTCAATTCTTAATAATCTTCTGGCTTGACTGCGCTTTTCCGTCTGATGATATCATGTTAATGAAATAGCTGCCTTTAGCCAATGATGTTATATCGATGCTCAATTTATTTTCACCCTGTGAAACGTTGAATACTTTCCTCACCATCGCCCTGCCGTATATATCGTTTATTACCACGGTAACCGGTTTTGTTTCAGAAGAAACTACGCTTAAGTTAACCTGGTTGGCAACGGGGTTTGGATAAACTGTAGCCTGCAAAAAGCCTAATGTGCCCTGTTTAACCAAAATAACAACGCGGGAGAACATAAACCTGCCGTCTTTATCAAGCTGTTTCAGCCTGTAGTAAAAAGTGCTGGCAGAAGCTTTGTGGTCAACATACGTATAGTTAAGCTCTGTTGTGCTGTTACCATTTGGCGCTGCTGAAGGCACAAACGTAAGCGTTGTATAGTCAATACCGTTCATGCTGCGCTGCAGTTCAAAGCCACTGTTGTTAACCTCTGTTTTTGTTTGCCACAATAATATGTTATCGCCTTTAGCGCTGTTACCGGTGAATGAAGTAAGCGTAACAGGCAAGCTTTCATCGTTAAAGTCGTAGTTAGACAATGCGATTGAGTTGGCTGTGGGCCTGTAGTCAGGGTTGGTAAAATCGTAAGGTTTAACAAGTAT
This sequence comes from Chitinophagaceae bacterium, assembly GCA_035550215.1. Taxonomy (GTDB): domain Bacteria; phylum Bacteroidota; class Bacteroidia; order Chitinophagales; family Chitinophagaceae; genus JABDFW01. Next base: position 114,969 of record DASZPM010000019.1, read on the forward strand.
GTTGCCTGTACCGTTTACCGAATCGTTGTGGTATGCTGCATTAAAAAACACTGCACGGCTGTTGGCATCTTCCGCTACCCTGAACGTGGGCGCTGAACCAGGCTGCGCTACTATGTTGTGCCTGTATTTTAATAAACCTGCATTGGCATTGGCAAAGCAC